>NZ_JACBZM010000001.1:1490833-2981666 GCF_013408525.1 Nocardioides aromaticivorans | reverse complement strand
GGTGGTCTTCACCGTCGCCTCGATCTCGACGGCGTCGTCGGCGACCGACAGGTCGACCTTGACGCCGGACACGGCGAGCGGGTGGCACAGCGGGATCAGCGCCGGCGTCTGCTTGGCGCCCATGATCCCGGCGATCCGGGCGACGGCCAGCGCATCGCCCTTGGGCACGCCCTCGCCCCGGAGCAGCGCGACCACCTCGGGCGAGACGAGCACCCGGCCGGACGCACGGGCCACCCGGGTCGTCACGTCCTTCGCCGACACGTCGACCATCCGGGCAGCGCCGGTCTCGTCGACGTGGGTCAGCCGGTCAGCCATCACCGCTCCTTGGGTTCACAGGGAAAGGACCTCGATCGCCTCGCCCGCCGGGATCTCCTGCTCGCGCGGGGGCACGACCAGCAGCACCTCGGCCGTCGCGAGCAGCCGCTGCGAGTGGCCGGCGTGGCCCGGCAGGGGCACGACGTGGCCATTCTCGTCGTAGACCCCCGGCAGGAGAACCGTGCGGTCCCCCGCCTGGACCGGGACGGCCAGCCGGGCGAGGCGGACCTCGATGCGACCGGGGTCGGCGAGGGCAGCCACGGCGCGGCTGCCGTAGAGGAGGAAGGACGCGTACGCCGCGACGGGCGTGCCCGGCAGGCAGAGCACCGGAACCTGCCGGCCGTCGACGTCGAGGACGCCGAAGCCCTGGGGCCGGCCGGGCTTCATCGCCACCGGGCCGAACCAGAAGCCGGGGACGTCGCGCAGCGCGGCCTTGACCACGTCGTGGTCGCCGGCCGAGACGCCGCCGGTCGTGACGACGAGGTCGGAGACCGCCGCCGCCTCGCGCAGCTGGACGAGGAAGCCGTCGGGGTCGTCGGGGGCGGGTCCGAAGCAGGCGACGTCGGCATCGAGGCCGGCGGCCGCGGCGGCGAGGGTGGCCGAGTTGCTGTCGGGGACGCTGCCGTTGACCAGCTCCGCGCCGGTCGACACGATGCCGACGCGCGGGCGTGCGTGGACCAGCACGCTGGCGTGCCCCGTCGAGACCAGCAGGCCGAGCTGCGCCGCGCCGACCACGCTCCCGGCCCTCAGCGCCACCTCGCCGGCGGCGACGTCCTCGCCCTCACGACGAATGTGCCGGCCGGCAGCGGCCGTCTGCAGGACCCGCACGGGGTCGGTGCCGGTCGTCCACTCGAACGGGACCACGAGGTCCGCCCCGGGGGGCACCTCGGCCCCTGTCATGATCCGGATCGCCGTACCCGCCTCCAGCGGGGTCACCGGGTCGCCCGCGGCGACGACACCGGCGACCGGCAGCTCGACCGGTACGGCAGCGACGTCGGCCGCCCGGACGGCGAAGCCGTCCATGGCGGAGTGGTCGAACGGCGGGACGGACAGCACGGCGGTCACGTCGGCCGCCAGCACGCGTCCGCGAGCCTGCGCCAACGGCACCTCGACCGGCGCCAGCCGGGTGATCGCCTGCTCGACGCGGCGCCGGTGGTCGGCGACCGAGGGGTCAGGCATCCGACCCGCTGGCGTCCCCCGAGAGGACTTCACCGGCGGGAACGCGCTGCGCCCCGCGGCCGTCGAGCTCCACGTCGCCGACGACCTGGACGCCGTGGCCGAAGGTCCAGTCACCCTCGACCTTCAGCGAGGAGGCCTTCGCCAGCGACGGCGCACCCTCGGGGAAGCGCTTGTCGAACTCTCCGACGACCTGGTAGTGGTCGGCGTCGAGCTCGACGTACGGGACGTCGGCCGCGATCTGGGTCAGCGCGAAGTCGGCGCCGATCTCGTACACGTCGGAGCGCAGCACCAGCAGGTCGTTGGTCGTCTTGACCGGGATGAACCGGTCGCGGCCGACCTCGATCAGCCGCGCCCCCTCGAAGACCTCGATCGCGGCGCCCATGGCCGTCTCGACCTGGATCACCCTCGGGCTGTCCGGGTCGGCCGGGTCGACATTCTTCTCGTTGCGGATGAGCGGGAGTCCGAGGACGCCGTCGCGGGCGTCGAGCGTCGCCTTCATCGCCCGCAGGTCGAACCAGATGTTGTTGGTCGAGCAGAAGCGGTGGCGGCTGAGGTCGGCCAGCGCCTCGCGGTCCTCGGGCAGCGTCTGCGCGGTCTCGC
This sequence comes from Nocardioides aromaticivorans, assembly GCF_013408525.1. Classification (NCBI taxonomy): domain Bacteria; kingdom Bacillati; phylum Actinomycetota; class Actinomycetes; order Propionibacteriales; family Nocardioidaceae; genus Nocardioides; species Nocardioides aromaticivorans. The sequence continues at coordinate 2,979,572 of NZ_JACBZM010000001.1, read as the reverse complement.
GCAGCACCAGCCGGCCGTCGGCCTTGCGGCGCGCGAAGTGGCCGCCCTTCTTGTCCGAGGGAGTACGACGGACCGCCTCGATCGCGAACGGAGCACCCGACGCGGCGAACCAGCCCGCCACCCGCGGCGCGGGGACGGCGCCGAGGTTGTCGGAGTTCGACACGAAGGCGTAGCGGTAGCCCTCCGCGATCAGCCGGTCGAGCAGGCCGGTGCCGCGCAGCGCCGTGTAGATGTCGCCGTGCCCCGGCGGACACCACTCCAGCTCGGGCTCCTTGGGCCACTCCACCGGCTTGAGCGAGTCGGCGAGGAGCTTGGGCTCCTTGTTCTGCAGGAACTCGACCGGCAGGTCCCCCACCGCGAGCTCGTCGTAGCGGCCCAGCGCGTGCAGCGTGTCGGCCGAGGTGCGGAAGGAGTTCATGAAGATCAGCGGCAGCCGGGCGTCGTACTCCGCGCGGAGGTGGAGCGCCTGCCGGGCGATGATGTCGAGGAAGGACAGCCCGCGGCGCACGCAGAGCAGCGACTTCGCGCGCTCCATCCCCATCGACGTGCCGAGGCCGCCGTTGAGCTTGATGGCCACCGTCTTGCCGATGGCGTCCGCGGCGACGTCGTCGGCCACCTCGGCGTCGGCCAGGCTCTCGATGTCGACCGGCTCGATGCTCGACTCGGGGATCATCCCGGTCTCGCCGTGCTCGAGGAGCCGGTAGTAGTGCGCGAACGTCTCGATCGCGACGGGGTCGACCCCGGCATCGGCCATCTTCGCCCGTGCCATCTCCAGGCCGCTGCTGCGGCCACTCATACCCATGTTTCCGATCGTAGGCTTGCTTCGTGATGGATGGGCAAACCGGCCACGGTGCGATCAGCAAGCTGGCAGTCCGTGACCAGCTCCTCACGGCCCGCCGCCGGCGGCCGCTCGCCGAGGTCGGGGCCGCCGCCAGGGCGATCGCCGACGCCCTGCTCGACGCCCCGGAGGTACGACGAGCGGCCAGTGTCGCCTGCTACGTCTCCGTCGGCGGCGAGCCCGGCACGACCGAGCTGCTCGACCGGCTGGTCGCCGCCGGCAAGCGGGTCGTCCTGCCGGTGCTGCTGCCCGACAACGACCTCGACTGGGCGCCGTACACGGGGCCGGGCTCGCTGGCCCCGGCCCGGCGCGGCCTGCTGGAACCGGTGACCACCCCGCTCGGGGTCGAGGCGGTCGCGACGTGCGACGCGGTCCTCGTGCCCGGCCTCGCCGTCGGTGCCGACGGCCTGCGGCTCGGTCGCGGCGGCGGCTCCTACGACCGCGCGCTGGGTCGCGTGCCGGTGGGCACCTTCACCTGCGTGCTCCTGTACGACGACGAGCGGCTCCCCGTCGTACCCGCGGAGCCGCACGACCGGCCGGTCAGCGCGGCCGCCACGCCGTCGGGGATCACCCGCTTCTGACGCTCAGCCGCCGGGGGTGAGGGTGAGGACGTCCTCGCCGGCGTCCTGGACCGCATCCTCCGAGAACGCCCAGGGCAGGGTCTCGCCGCGGGCCCACTTGTCGGTCTGGTCGGTGTAGTGCGGGTGGAAGGCGTGCCCGGAGACGCCGGTGAGGTTGATCCACGTCGCGGCGTCGAGGTCGTCCATCGGCACGACCATCCGCATCGACGGGGCGGTCACGACGTCGTACCCCTCCCGCGCGTCCCAGCCGGTCGCGTCGACGAGCGATCCCCCACCGCCGACCTCCCAGCCGCCGCGGTTGAACAGCCGCTCGACGATGCCGATGCCGGACTCGCCGAGGGTGGCCGAGCGGAGCTCGAGCTCGTGCAGCGCGCCCCACGTCCACTCGTCGGCGTTGGGCGACTGCCGGGCCGTGAGCTCGTCGCGCGCGGCGATCATCGCCTCGCGCAGGATGTCGTCGCGGTCCTCCACGACGTCGTCGGTCTCGACGTCGTCCCACCAGTGGCTCGACGCGCGCCGCAGGATCCGCGCCACGACCGTGAACCAGCGGTCGCCGCCGTCCGGCTCGAGCGCCGCGGGCAGCTCGTCGGCGAAGGTCCGCTCGAGCACCTGGCGCCACACCACGTTGAAGTAGGCGGCAGCCGCGCTGTCGGGGCCCTGGCGGTAGTTCCACGAGCGCAGCAGCCTCTGGCCGTCGGAGTAGTAGCCGCGGGGCAGGTCGACCTCGAGGAGGTACGGCGTCAGCGCCTCGCCGATCGCGCTCCAGTCGTCGAGCTGGATGGCCCCCATCTTGGCGACGCTCAGCTCGTCGTCGGCGTCGAGCAGCTCGTTGATCCGGGTGGAGCGGTAGCCCTGGTCCCAGTCGTCGGTGAGGTGCGGCGGGTAGCGGCGCGGGTCGATGACGGCCTGGTTGGCGGTGGCGATGATCCCGGACTCGGGGTCGAGCACGTTGGGCAGGGCGTCGTACGGGACGAAGCGGCCGGTCCACGCGGTGTCCGGCTCCCAGCCGGCGGCGGGCGTGCGCCCGTCGTTGCCGGCCCTGCGGATCGGCACCAGGCCGGTCGCCTGGTAGCCGATGTGGCCCTCGCGGTCGGCGTACACGACGTTCTGGCCGGGCACGGCGAAGTCGCTGAGCGCGGCACGGAAGGACTCCCAGTCGCTCGCCATGTCGAGCGCCAGCAGCGCATCGGCGGTGGGGTGCGGCTGGAGCGCGGTCCACGCGAGCGAGACCCCGACGTCCCAGCCGTCGCCGGGCGCGGCGGTGTCGGCCCGCGCGACGTCGTCGGCCTGCTCGACGAGCCCGTCGTCGTCGGCGAGGTCGACGGCGTCGAGCTCCTCGTCGAGGTCGACCAGGTCGGTCAGCAGGGGCCCGTGGTCGGTGGACCGCACGGTGATGTCCACCGGGTCGCCGTCACGGACCTCGATCGTCTCGTCGCGGGTGGTCAGCGGGAGCTCCTTGCGACCGGACTGCCACGTGTCGCCGGAGACGCGCTCGACGTACAGGTCCGTGACGTCGGGGCCGAGGTTCGTGAAGCCCCACGCGATGTCGGCGTTGTGGCCGATCACGACGCCGGGGACGCCGGAGAAGCTGAAGCCGGCGACGTCCATCGGGCACTCGGTGGACACCGTGCGGCAGTGCAGCCCGACCTGGGTCCACACACCGGGCAGCGAGATGCCGAGGTGGGGGTCGTTGGCGAGGATCGGCGCACCGGTCGCGGTGTGCTCGCCGTCGACGACCCAGCTGTTGCTGCCGATCCCGTCGCCGCTGCCGAGCAGCGCCGGCACCCCGGAGAGGACGGAGCGCACGCCGGCGAGCGCGGCGACGGTACGCCGCCCGCCCGGCGCGGGACGCCGCAGCAGGTCGGACCCGGAGGGCTCGACGTCCTGGTCGAACACGTCGCCGAGCAGGCCGCCCTGCTCGACGATCGGCGCGTGCTTCTCGAAGGGGTACGACGGGTAGAGCTCCGCGCTCGCCTCCGTCCCGACCGCGGCGGCGGTCAGCGCGCGACCGATCTCCTCCTCGAGGTTGCCGCGCAGGTCCCACGCCATCGCCTTGAGCCAGGCGATCGAGTCGACGGCGCTCCACTTCTCGGGGGTGTAGTCGAGGCCGGTGATGCCGAGCAGGGTGTACTCGAGCGCCATCTCGGACGTCGAACGGCCCGCCAGCCACGCGTTCACGCCCTCCGCGTACGCGTCGAGCGCGCTGCGGGTGGCCGGGCGGAGCATGGTCAGCTCCTGCTCCGCGACCTGCCGCCAGCCGAGCGTGCGCACCACCAGGTCGCTCTCCAGGCCGTCCTCGCCGAACAGCTCCGACAGCCGCCCGGCGGTCGCGTGGCGTCGTACGTCCATCTCGAAGAAGCGGTCCTGCGCGTGGACGAAGCCCTGGGCCATCATCAGGTCGTGCATCGAGTCCGCGTAGACCTGCGGGATGCCGGCGTCGTCGCGCACCACCTCGACCTCGCCCTCGAGGCCGGACAGCTCGATCTCGCCGCTGGTCTGCGGCCACGGGCGGCGGACCACGACGACCGCGGTGACGAGCCCGGCGACCAGCGCCAGCGCCAGGAGGACGGCGATGCCGGCCATCCAGCGCAGGGGGCCCGACCAGGCGCGAAAGCCCCGGCGGGTCAGGTCCGTCGTGGCCTCGCGGGACTGGAGCGGGGACGCGGCGGGCGCGTCGTCGGTGCTGCTGGTTCCGTCCACCATGGTGGGCGCCATTGTGCCGGGTGGTCCCTGCGTCGCGGCGAATGCCCACCCTCCTGTGGGCGTGACGTATCATTGGCACTCGACAGTCGAGAGTGCCAACACGCATCACCACGGAGTCCACCGATGCCCACCTACCAGTACCGCTGCTCCGAGTGCGGCCACGCGTTCGAGCAGGTCCAGAGCTTCAGCGACGACGCCCTGACCGTCTGCCCCGAGTGCAACGGCGTGCTGCGCAAGGTGTTCAACTCCGTCGGCGTGGTCTTCAAGGGCTCCGGCTTCTACAAGACCGACAGCCGCTCCTCGAGCACGTCGACGACGCCGGCCGCGTCGACCTCGTCCGACAGCTCGTCCAGCTCGTCGTCCTCCGACTCCTCGAGCAGCTCGTCCAGCAGCTCCTCGTCGAGCAGCTCGTCGAGCAGCTCCTCGTCGAGCTCGACCGGCGCGGCGGCCTCCCCCGCCTGAGGCCTGCGGCTCGGGGCCTGTGGATGACCGCTGCACGCGGTCGCGCCACGACCTAGCGTCGCGGGCATGGCTCCGTCCACCCCGCCCCGCCCGCCCCGCCCGCTGCGGCACCGCGTCGCCGACACCCTGACCCGGGTACGACGCCGCGTGCTCCGCCGGCGCCGGCCGCTCGCGGTCCTGCTGGCCGCCGGGGCGGTCGCCGCCGCGCTGCACACCCTCGCGCCGCCACCACCGGCGAGCACCGGCCTGCGGGTCGCCGCCCGCGACCTGCCCGCCGGCCACGTCCTCACCGACGACGACCTCGTGGACGCGGAGGTGCCGCCCGGCGTCGTACCGGAGGGGGCGGAGGGGCACCCCGAGGGACGGGTGCTGGCGGCCCCGCTCCGGGCAGGGGAGCCGGTCACCGACGTCCGCCTGGTCGGTGAGGGGCTCGCCTCGGCGCAGCCCCCGGGCACGGTCGCGCTGCCCGTGCGACTGTCCGACGCGGGGCAGGCCGCGCTGCTCACGGTGGGCGACCGGATCACGCTGGTGGCGACCGATCCGCAGGCCGGGACCGCCGAGCCCCTGGCCGACGACGCGCTGGTGCTGGCGATTCCCGACGCGCGCCACGCCGGGGACGGTGCCCTGCCGGGGCGCCTGGTGGTGGTGGGCTTGGCCCAGGAGGACGTGTATCAGGTCACGTCCGCGTCCGTTGCTGCCTACGTGACTTATACATGGCGTCGCAGTTAGGTTGCTTCGCAGTCGTAGCACGCTCACTACGCGGAAGTCTCGGAAAGAGGAGAGATCACATGGACGGGTTCAAGAAGTTCCTGCTCAGGGGCAACCTGGTCGACGTGGCCGTTGCCTTCATCATGGCCACATCGTTCGCGGTCGTCGTCAAGACCTTCACCGACGTTCTCCTCGGCTTCGTGTCGCGGATCTTCGGCGGCAGCCCCAACTTCGACAGCGTCGTCATCTGGAAGGACAGCGACGGAGTCGGCATCCCGATCGGCACCTTCATCACCGCGGTGATCTCCTTCGTGATCCTCGCCGCGATCGTGTACTTCCTCGTCGTGACGCCGTACACGAAGGCGAAGGAGCGCTTCTTCCCGGACCAGCCCGAGGCCGAGGCCCCGGACATCGTCCTGCTCACCCAGATCCGCGACTCGCTCCAGAACCGCTGATCCCCGGCCGGCAACGCCGGCCCGCAGCACTCCCGGTGCCGCTCCATCACTGACCGTGGTGGGGCGGCACCGCTCGTTTTCGACCGAGATCCTCCGCCTCGCGGTGCGCACGCCGGCAACGTCGGCGGGACGTCATACGAACCGAGCGCCCAGACGACCGCTTCGCATGACGCAACCCTCGCCGCCACGGACCAGGCCCGGGACGTCATACGAACCGAGCGCTCGGACGACCGCTTCGCATGACGCAACCCTCGCCGCCCGACGTCCGACCGGGCCGACACCGGACACCCGCTCACTGGCCGTGGTGGGGCGGCACCTGCTCCTTCAGCCACTTCTCCGAGGCGGACTCACGGGCCGCCTCAGGTCGGGCGTCGTCCTTCTCGTCGGAGGTCACCGAGGGCTCGACGTCGCCGAAGATCGCGGCGAGGCGGCGCTTGCGCTTCCACTCCGGCTCGTCCGGATCGCGGGTGTCGGCCATGGCAGTCGGGTCCCTCAGCAGAGGCCGGCGGCGGCGCGGCCCTCGTCGGAGAGGCCGTCCGAGCCGTTCGTCGTACCGTCGGTCGCGGTGTCGGTGGCGCCACCCGTCGCACCGCCGGAGGCGCTTCCGCTGGCGGAATCGCTGGCCTTGTCGCTCGCCTTGTCGCTCGCCGAGCCCGAACCGCCGGCCGACGGCGTGCCGTCGGGCTTGTCGCCGGCGCTGAGCGCGTCCTTGAGGAACTCCGAGGTCAGCGGCTTGTCCTTGCGGACCAGGCGCCAGAGCTTGTCGACCTCGGGGGTCCACTCGATGCCGGCGCTGACCTTGTCGGAGTACACCCACGGCGTCGTGACGAACTTGATGTTGTCGGCGCCGATGCCCTTCGCGGTGAGTGCGATGTCGGCCATCTCGGCGATGCCGTCGAAGTCGGTCTGCAGCGAGGAGGTCGCGGCGTTCATGAACCGGATCAGGCGGTCCGGGCGGGCCAGCATGCCGGCGGTGAGCGCCTTGTTGATCATCGAGCCGATGAAGGCCTGCTGGCGGCGGGTGCGGTTGGGGTCGGTGCCGTCGCCGATGCGGTAGCGGGCGCGGACGTAGGTCAGCGCCTCCTTGCCCTTGATCTCGCGGGTGCCGGCCTCGAGGTGCACGTCGTGGTTGGGGTCGTCGATGTCCTCGGGGATGCAGACCTCGACGCCGTCGAGGGCATTGACCATGTCCTTGAACTGGTTGAAGTCGACGACGACGTAGTTGTCGATGCGCACGCGCGAGAGCTGCTCGAACTGCTGGATCGTGCAGGCCGGGCCACCCGAGGCGTAGGCCTCGTTCCACTTCACGTAGCCGCCGCTGCCGGCGATCTCCTTGCCGTCGTGGTCGTAGCAGGTCGGCCGGATCACGGCGCTGTCGCGCGGGATCGAGATGCCGTAGGCGAACGTCCGGTCGGCCGAGAGGTGGAACAGGATGGTGGTGTCGGAGAGACCGCCGCCGGCCTCGCCGTCGATGCCGTTGCCCTCGCCGGAGCGCGTGTCCGAGCCCATGACCAGGACGTTGAGCGGCTCCTGCGGACCCGCCACCGCCTCCTTGTCGGGCCGGTTCTTCAGCTGCGCGTCGACCTCTTCGTGCTGGATGTTGCCGTTGAGGTTGTTGTAGAGCGCCACGACGCCGACGCCGGTGAGCAGGCCCAGCCCCAGCAGGCTCGAGATGATGACCTTGAAGACCACCTTGCCGGGCTGCGGCCGCTTGCGCCGGCCCGCGACACGCGTGCCGCGGGTGCGTCGTACCGGACGGGAGGTCGACACGCGGCGAGCCCGGCTACCGGGCTCACGGGGACCTCCCGGCGTGGGCCGGGGAGGAGCTACCTGCGTCATCAATCACCTGGTCGTGCGGCCGCCTCGGGGCGGAACGTGGTCAGTGGAACTCAACGCGCTGCCGAGTCAGCTGCCGTACGACGCTCACGCGCCGCACCCACCGTACGGTCCCGGCCAAGCCGGGTCCGTGGTATGGACACCATTCTCGCCGCTCACCCCGCCGCGCGGCGAATCGTCCGGCCCGCCCCGACTCGGCCCGACGCGCCCGGTCCTGACAAGATGGTTCGCCGAGCCCCCGTAGCTCAGTGGATAGAGCAGCCGCCTCCTAAGCGAAAGGTCGTAGGTTCGACTCCTACCGGGGGCACCCTTCGCGTCCGACGACTCAGTGGGCGCTGACCCGCTCCCCGGCCGGCGCCGCGTCCCGGTTGCGGAGCGCACGCCAGGTGCGCCGCGCGAGCCCCAGCCAGCACACGACCGCGAGGCTCGAGAGCCCCGCCGGGATCCAGTGGCCGAGCATCACCGACGCCGCGACGGCGGAGACGAACGCGACCAGGTTGGCCACGACGTCGTACACGGGCGCGATGAAGCGGGCGTTGATGACGTGCGCGACCGCGATGACCACACCGCACGCGAACGTGACCGACAGGAGGAAGCTCACCACGTCGGCAAGTATCCGACGGGGGTGGGCAGAGTCCCCCATCGCCGACGCCAGGGCATGCAACCGAATCCGGCTCCCGCGCGTCTCTACGGGTGTGACGATCATGTGGACAGCCGCGCTGGTGATGTGGGCCCTCGTGCTGACGATGGCCGTGGTGGCCATCGCGCGGCGCTGAGCGCGAGGATTTCGGCAGGCTCAGCCGAGCACGGCCACCGCGGCGCCGTACCCCTCGGGCACGGCCACGTCCCGCACGACCCACGGTCCGATGGTGCGGCCGGGGGCGTCGTCGGTGCCGAGGTAGTCGAGGTGTGGGTCACGGCCCAGCCCGATGCCGATGCCCTTGAGGTAGGCCTCCGTGCGCGACCAGGCGCGGGTGAACCGGACCGTCGCACGACCCCCGTCGAGGGTCCCGTGCGCGGCGGCGCTGATCTCGTCGGTCTCCCGCGGGTGGAGCAGGCCGGCCAGCGCGACCGGGTCGTCGGGATGACGCTCGACGTCGACGCCCACGGGCACGTCGGCGACGGCGATCAGCACCTGACCCGGCGTGTGCGACAGCGAGAACTCCACCGGCGCGCCCTCCGCCCGGGGCCGGCCGTGCGGCTCACCGCAGCCGGGGCAGGCATGGCGGCCCCAGACGACCTTCTCCGGCGGGGTGTCGGTCGTGGCGCCCACGACCAGGCGCGCGGCCGCGTGGGCGAGCACGTAGGCCCGCTGCAGCTCCGCGCGGACGTACGACGACGCCCGCTCCCGCTCCGCCTCGTCGAGCCACCCGGCGCCGAGCTCGAGCTCGTGGTCGCCGAAGCGCGCGGTCTCCATCCGCCACACGCCGAGGCCGACCCCGGCCTCCGCGCGCGGCTCCGGCGCGTCGAGGAGGGAGCCGAGCACTGCGGGCTCCACCGGGATCGCCGATCGATCCGGTTCCGCCTCCGCCACGTCGCGACTCATCGTCTCCGAGGCTAACAAGGAGGTGGTCGGCGTCACTCCGGGGCCCGGTGGAGCGCCCGTCGTACCTCGGCGAGGTCCCAGCCCGGCGTCGGCACGCTGGCCCGCAGCCGCCGGGTGTACTCGTGCTGGGGATCGTCCAGCACGTCCTCGGTGCTGCCGCGCTCGACCACGATGCCACGGTGCATCACCACGACCGTGTCGGTGAGCTGGCGGACCACCGCGAGGTCGTGGCTGATCAGGACATAACTGATGCCGAGCCGGCGGCGGAGGTCGATGAGCAGGTTCAGGACCTGCGCCTGGATCGAGACGTCCAGCGCGGCGACCGACTCGTCGAGGATCAGCACCTCCGGCTCGGCCGCGAGCGCACGGGCGATCGCGACCCGCTGCCGCTGGCCGCCCGAGAGGGCCCGCGGGAGGGCACTGCCCTGGCGCTCGTCGAGGCCGACCATGCCCACGAGCTCGGCGACCCGCGCCGTGCGCTGCGCCGGGGTCCAGTCCGGCCGGTGCAGACGCAGCACCTCGTCGATCGCGCGGTCCACGGGCTGGCGCGGGTCGAGGCTCGAGTACGGGTCCTGGAAGACGATCTGCACCTCGCTCCCCCGGCGACGGCGCTCGGCGCCTCGGCGCGACGGCGTCGACCGGTCGCGCCCGCACGCCGTGACGGAGCCGGCCGTCGGTCGCTCCTGGCCGGTGACCATCTTCGCGATCGTGGTCTTGCCGGACCCCGACTCCCCCACGATCCCGAGCGAGCCGCCGCGGCGCAGGGTGAAGGACACGTCCTCCACCGCCACGACGCCACCGAACTCCTTGCGCAGGCCACGGACCTCGAGCACGGGTACGTCGACGGCCCGCTCCTCCTCCTCGACCTCAGTGACGGACATGCGGGGCTCCTCCCAGGACGCCACGGAGCGCGTCCGCCCGGAGGCACCGGGCCGCTCCGCTGTCGATCTCGACCAGGCCGGGGGCGGACGCCGTGCAGGCGTCCTCGCGGTGCGGGCAACGCGCGGCGAAGGCACAGGCACCGGCGGGTGCCTCGAGCGCGGACAGCGGCCGGCCGGGAATGGCGGCCAGCTCCTCCATCCGGCGGTCCAGCAACGGCCGCGCCGCCGCGAGCGCCGCCGTGTAGGGGTGCAGGGGGTCGTCGTGCAGCAGGCGCGACGCGCGCAGCTCGACGATCTCGCCGGCGTACATGACGGCCGTCCGGTCGCAGCAGGCGGCGGCCAGGTCGAGGTCGTGGGTGATGAACAGGATCGACAGGCCCAGGTCGCGGCGCAGCTCGTCGAGCAGTCCCATGATCTCGGCCTGCGTGGTGACGTCGAGCGCCGTTGTCGGCTCGTCGGCGAGCAGCAGCCGCGGCTCGGTGAGCAGTGCGCTGGCGATCATGACGCGTTGCAGCAGGCCGCCGGACAGCTCGTGCGGGAACTGCCCGAGCCGGCGCTCGCCGTCGGGGATGCCCACCCTCGCGAGCATCGCCACGGCGCGCTCGGCGGCCTCACGGCGCCCGACACCGCGATTGGTCCGCAGCACCTCGGTCATGAAGTCGCCGACCCGGCGCACCGGGTTGATGTGCACCCGCGGGTCCTGGAAGACGACCGCCACCTCGGCGCGATAGGTCCGCAAGGCCGTGCCGGACAGGGCGCCGACGTCCTGGCCGTCGAAGCAGACGGTGCCCCGCTGGACAGCACCCTTCGGCAGGATCCGGTCGATCGCCCGGACGGTCATGGACTTACCGGACCCCGACTCGCCGACCAGGCCCACCGCCTCGCCCGCCCCGACCGTGAACGACACGTCGCGCAGGACCGTGCGGTGCTCGCCCCGGACCGGCAGGTCGAGGCCGAGGTGGTCGACCTGCAGCAGTGGCGCGCTCATCGGCCGCCCTTCCTCTCCGCGCGCTCGAGGAGGCGCTCCCCGAGGACGTTCATGGCGACGACCACCGCGACGATGCACGCTCCGGCACACAACGCGGGCAACGGGTAGCCCAGCAGGATGCCCGACTGGTTCTCGGAGATCATCACGCCCCAGTCCGGGTCCGGCGGCTGCACCCCGATGCCGAGGTAGGAGATGACGGCGAGGTCGAGGACGGCGTAGCCGAAGAGGATCGACGCCTGGGCGACCATGAACGGGAACACGTTGGGCAGCAGGTGCCGCACGCAGATCGCGGTCGCGCCGAGGCCCTGCACCTCCAGCGCGGTGATGTAGGGCTGGCTGCGCTCCTTGAGCATCGCGCTGCGCAGGATCCGCGCGACGAAGGGCGTGTACGCCACCGCCATCGCGAGCACCGCCGCCCACAGGCCGGCCCCGAAGACGGCGGCGGTCAGCGCGGCCAGGAGCACGCCGGGGAAGGCGAAGAGGATGTCGAGGCCGGCCCCGACCGTGGTGTCGACCATGCCGCCGCGCCAGGCGGAGACCAGGCCGAGCAGGGAGCCGATCACCATGCAGAGCACGACGATCAGCAGCGGCCCGAGCATCGAGGAGCGCGCGCCGGCGAGGAGCCGCGACAGGACGTCCCGGCCCTGCACGTCCAGGCCCAGCAGGTGGCCGCCTCCCGGCGCGATCCAGGCCTGGGCGAGGTCGGCCGCGTTGGGGTCGTCCGGCGTGACCCAGGGACCGACGACGGCCACCACCGTGGCGAGCACGACGACGCCCGCCGCGATGCGTCCGGTCGGCCCGAGGCCGCGCCGGCCCCGGCGCCGGGGCGCGGTGACCGCGCCCGCGTTGGCGGCCGGTGCCGCTGCTGCCACGCTCATGCGGCACGCGCCCCGAGCTGGACCCGCGGGTCGAGGACGGCGTACAGCGCGTCGACGACGACGTTGACGAGCACGAACGCCACGACGAGGACGAGCGAGATGCCCTGCACCACGGCGATGTCCTTCGACTGCGCCGACTTCACGAGGTACTGCCCCAGGCCGTTGAGCCCGAAGGACGTCTCCACGACCGACGACAGCGCGATCAGGCTCGCGACCGTGACGCCGGTGACCGTCGTGATCGGAATGGCCGCGTTGCGCAGCACGTGGCGGGTCACGACGAGGTGCTGCGGGATCCCGCGGCTGATCGCGGTCTGCACGTGCTCGCGGGCGACCTCCTCGCGGATGGCCGTCCGGGTCACCCGGGCCACGACGGCGACCGACGAGAGGGCCAGCGCGACGGCCGGCAGGGTGAGGTGCTCGAGCCGGCCGACGAAGCCCTCCCCGGCGCCGATGGTCGGGAACCAGCCGAGCGACACGGCGAACACCGCGGTGAGCACGATGGCCGCCACGAAGGCGGGCACCGCCGCCGCCATCGACGAGACCACCAGCACCGACGAGTCGATCCAGCCCGGGCGGAGGCCGGCGAGCAGGCCGAGGCCGATGCCGATCACCACGATGAGGAGGGCTGCGTACAGGACGAGGGTGAGGGTGATCAGCGCGCGGTCAGCGATCAGCGAGGACACGTCCTCGTGCAGCGGGATGGACACCCCGAGGTCGCCGCGCAGCGCACCGGCGAGCCAGTGGCCGTACTGCGCCAGGAAGGGCTCGTCGAGGTGATAGCGCTGCTCGAGCGCCGCCTGGGCCTCGGGCGACAGCGACTTGCCGCCCGACAGCGCCGCGAGCGGGTTGCCCGGCGCGAGGTAGGTCGCCGTGAAGATCGCGAAGCTGGCGACGAGGAGCGTGACCGCCAGCATCGCCACCCGGCGCAACAGGTATCCGATCCGCATGGTCAGCGCGCTCCGAGGTGCTCGGCCCACGGGGCGGACATGTAGGCGAAGGAGGACACGGCCCCGGTCAGGTCCTTGCCGGTGACCACGACCGCGTTCGGCTGGGCCGTCGGGATCCACGGCAGCAGCTCCATCGTGCGCTGCTGCGCCTCGATGACGAGCTCGGCGCGGGCCTCGGCGTCCTCGGTGCCGCGTGCCTCCTCCATCAGCCGGGTGACCTCCGGGTCGTCGAAGCCGGAGTAGTTCTGCGCCCCGTCGGGCAGCACGACCGTCGCCGACAGTGCCGCCGGGTCGGCGTAGTCGCCGTAGGTGACAGTCGGAAAGGCGTCGACCCCCTCCCGCGCCTTGGGGTCGATGAAGAAGTTGATGAACGCGTCGGCGGACACCGACTCGAACTCCACCTCGAGGCCGATCTTCTCGGCGGCCGTCCTGAAGGCGCCGGCGGTGTAGGCGATGTCCGGGATCGCCGAGGACATGCCGATCGTGATCGTCCGGCCCTTCGCGCCGGCCTCCTCGACGAGCGCCTTCGCCCTGTCGAGGTCCTGTTCCAGCGCCGGGCTGTCGTCGTACGCCGCCTGGTAGGTCTCGCGCGCCGAGGCGAAGGTGCCGGGGTTGGCCAGCCAGCGGGCGTCGGTCGCCGCACCGTGGTAGACGTTCTCGACGATGCCGTCGCGGTCCAGGGCGAGGGACAGGGCCTGGCGCACCTTGACGTCGCCCAGCGTGCCCTTCAGGTTGCTGATGACGAGCGCGGCCGTGGCGTAGCCCGGGCCCTGGGTGACGGTGACCGCGTCGTTGTCCTCGAGCACCGGCAGGGTGGAGATCGCCGGCGGGTAGGTGCCGCCGATCTCGCCCGCGATCAGGGCCGAGGTGAGCGCCGCCTCGTCGACGACGCCCTTGACGGTGATCTTCGCGACCCGCGCGTCGGCCTCTCCCCAGTAGTCGTCGTTGGGGACGGCGACCACGCCGGAGGCGGGCGACCAGGAGTCGAAGCGGTAGGCACCCGAGCACATGACGCCGCCGGACGGGGTGCCGTAGTCGGCGCCCTTCGCCTCGACGTACTTCTTCTGCACGACGATGCCGGGCACCGATGCCAGCTCGCCGTCGAGCCAGTAGTCGGCCTGCTTCAGGGTGAGGGTCACCTGGCGGTCCCCGGTGGCCTCGATGGTGTCGACCCGGCTGAAGGCCTGGCCGTAGAAGCCGCCGAGCTCGGGGTCACGTTGCCGCTCGAGGCTGTAGACGACGTCGTCGGCGGTGACCGGGCTGCCGTCCCAGAAGGTCGCGTCGGCGTTGACGTCCAGCACGACGGTGGTCGGGTCCGTGCGCGACAGCGAGGCGATCCCGTCGGCGATCGTGCCGTCCGGCTGGGTGCGCAGCAGCGACTCGCAGAAGAGCGTGAGGGCCGTGTTGTCGGGGTAGTCGAAGACGTAGAGCGGGTCGATCGTCTGCACGTCGCGGTAGACCGCCCAGGTGATCGCGTCCGCGTCCTTGGTCGCCGCCGCGGTCGTCGGCCTGAGGTCGCCCGCCGTGCGGGAGGTGGACGGGTCGTCCGCCGAGCGCCCGCACCCGACGGCGGCGACCGAGCAGGCCAGGAGCAGTGCGCCGGCGCGCACGAGGTTGTTGCGGGTCACGGGATCTCTCCTTGTACGACGGAATGCTGCGGGTCCCGAGGGGTGACGTAGACCTTGCGGAGGGTGTCGTGGACGACCCACGTCGTGCGGTCGCCGGCGGCGAGGCGGACGACGGAGCCGGCACGGAGCTCGACGACCTCGTCGTCGTCGAAGGTGACGGTGGCGTGGCCGGAGACCACGACGAAGAGCTCGTCGGCCTCGACGTCGCGGGCGGTCCCGGGTGTCATCTCCCAGATCCCGACCTCGGCACCGCCGACCGTCCCCAGCTCGGCGACGGCGGCCGTGGGTGAACCGTCGAGGACCTCCTCGCCCGGCGGGACGTCGTCGTCGCACGCGAGCTCGTGCACCGACCCGAGCAGCCGGCTCACGAGTCGAACCCGAGGCCGAGGCGGTCGAGCAGGCGCAGCCACAGGTTGCGCCGGCCACCGCGGGCATCGGCCCGCGCGAGCGACCAGCGGGTGACCTGGATGCCGATCCACGCGACCGGCTCCGGCGGGAACGGCAGCGGTCGCCGGCGCACCAGCGCGAGTCGCGTCCGCTCGGTGTCCTCGCCCGCCAGCAGGTCGAGCATCACGTCGGCGCCGAAGCGCGTCGCGCCGACCCCGAGGCCGGTGTAGCCCAGCGCGTAGGCCACGCGGCCGCCGTACGCGGTGCCGAAGAAGGCGCAGAAGCGCGTGCAGGTGTCGATCGCCCCGCCCCAGCGGTGCGTGAACCGGATGCCGGCGAGCTGCGGGAAGGTCGTGAAGAAGTGCTGGGCGAGGACCTCGAAGGTCGCCGGCCGCTGGTCGTACGTCGCCCGGACCTTGCGTCCGAAGTGGTAGATCGCGTCGTACCCGCCCCACAGGATGCGGTTGTCCGCGGTCAGCCGGTAGTAGTGGAACTGGTTGCCGCAGTCGGCGAGGCCCTGCCGGTGGGCCCAGCCGACCGACGCGAGCTGTGCGTCGGACAGTGGCTCGGTCATCAGCACGTAGTCGTAGACCGGCACCGTCGCCAGTCGGAGCCGGCGTAGCAGCGGCCGGTGGGCATTGGTGCCGAGCGCGACCTGGTGCGCACGCACCGTCCCGTGCGCGGTCTCGACCGCGACCTGGCCGCCGCTGCGGCGGATCCGCCGGACCGCGGTGCCCTCGACGATACGGACGCCGAGCCTCTCGGCGGTCTCGGCGAGGCCCCACGCCAGCCGGGCGGGGTCGACGGTGGCACAGGTGTCCTTGCTCCACAGCCCGGCGAGATAGGTCGGCGAGGCGACCTCGGCCCGGACGGCCGCCTCGTCGAGGAACACCGTCGTGGTGCCGTCGGCCTCGGCCCGCAGCTCCTCGACCTGGTGCGCCTCCGTGGCCACCGCGAGCTGGCCGGTGCGCCGGAAGTCGCAGTCGATGCCGTAGCGCTGGAGGGTCGCCTCGATCTCGTCGAGGTTGGTCAGGCCGAGCTCCTCGAGCCGGTCGGCCTCGTCCGGCCAGCGACGGCGCCCGTTGGCCTCGCCATGGGTCAGGCTGGCCTCGCAGAAGCCGCCGTTGCGTCCGCTGGCGGCGCCTCCGATTCGGTCCGCCTCGAGCAACACGACGTCGCGGCCCGGGTCGCGCTCCTTGGCCCGCAGGGCCGTCCAGAGCCCGGAGTAGCCGCCACCGACGATCGCGAGGTCGCAGGCGAGGTCGCCGTCCAGCCGGCCACGGGCGGCCGGCCGGTCCACGTCGTCCAGCCAGAAGGGCACCGGCGCGGCGCCGGCCAGGGCCCGTGCCGGGGCGTCGTCGAGCAGGGTGCCCGTCATCGCGCGAACACCCGCTGGCCGCCGACGAAGGTCTGCTCCACGTGCGTGTCCCAGATGTCCGCCGCAGGCCCGTCGAACGGGTCGCGGTCGAGAACGGCCAGGTCGGCCAGGTTGCCCACCGCGATCGTCCCGGTGTCGTCGAGGTGGTTCACGTACGCCGTCCCCGACGTGTACGCCGCCAGCGCGCTCCCGAGGTCGATCCGCTCCTCGGCGTAGAAGACCGGGTTGTCGGTGCCGGGCTCGACCCGGTTGACGGCGACGTGGATCGCGAGCATCGGGTCGGGACTGCTGACCGGCCAGTCGCTGCCGGCGGCGAGGGTCGCGCCGGACCGGAGCAGCGAGCCGAACGGGTACTGCCACGCCGAGCGCTCCGGGCCGAGGAACGGGATCGTGAGCTCGTCCATCTGCGGCTCGTGTGCCGCCCACAGGGCCTGGATGTTGGCGCTCGCACCGAGCCGGCGGAAGCGGGCGACGTCCTCGGGGTGGACGACCTGCAGGTGGGCGAGGTGGTGCCGGCCGTCGCTGGGGCCGTTCTTCTCGCGCGCTGCCTCGATCGCGTCCAGCGCCTCGCGGACGGCGCGGTCGCCGAGGGCGTGGAAGTGGACCTGGAAGTCGTGCGCGTCCAGCGCGACGACGTACTCCTTGAGGGCCTGCGGGTCGACGAACGAGAGCCCCCGGTGGTCCCCGGCGTCGCGACAACCGCACCCCGGGCCGTAGGGACTGATCATCGCCGCCGTGTGGTTCTCGGCGATGCCGTCCTGCATGATCTTGATGCTCGTCGCGCGGAAGCGACCCCGCGTGAGCTGCTCGCGCGCGGCCAGCAGGTCGTCGATCTGCTCGCCCCCGCGGTCGCGGCTCCACCAGAGGGCGCCGACGACGCGGGCGGTCAGCGCGTCCTGCGCCACGGCGTCGGCGTACGCGGTGGCCGCGTCACCCATGACCGGATTGGCACCCACGAGCGCGTCCTGCCAGGCGGTGATGCCGACGGAGTGGAGCACCTCCTGCGCGCGGAGCAGGCCGGCCAGCTTCTCCTCGCGGGTCGTCTCGGGGACGACCGCCGCGACGAGGTGCATCGCTCCCTCCTGCAGCATGCCCGTCGGTACGCCGCCGGCGTCACGCTCGATCCGGCCGTCGACGGGATCGGGGGTGCCGGCGTCGATGCCCGCGAGCTCGAGCGCGCGGCTGTTCGCCCACGCGCCGTGGTGGTCGCGGTTGGCGAGGTAGACCGGCCGGTCCGGCACGATCGCGTCGAGGAACGTTCGGTCGGGGGCACCCCCGGGGAAGCTCTCCATCGACCAGCCACCACCGGTGATCCACGGGCGGTCGGGGTGGGCGGCGGCATACGCGGCGATCCGGCGGCGGTACTCCTCCGGGTCGACGGTCCCGGTCAGGTCGCACTGCCCGAGCTCGATGCCGGCGCCGACGGGGTGGACGTGCGCGTCCTGGAAGCCCGGCACGAGCAGGCGCCCGGCGAGGTCGACCACCTCGGTGCGCGGACCGACCAGCTCGCGGAGCTCGTCGTGCCCGACGGCGACGATCCGCTCGCCCTGCACCGCGACGGAGCTCGCGCGGCTGCGCGCGGCGTTGCCGAGGTGGACCGCGCCACCGGCGAACAGGAGATCGGCGTGCTTGCTCAAGGGTGTCCTCCGCGTCCGGACCCGCGTCGATGTGGGCTGGGTCACTGGCGGGAACGCTAGAACTTTGCCAACAGCGTTGTCAACGGTGTTGGCAACGCTATTGTTCTGTAGCGACAGAGAGGTCACGCATGCCCCCATCCCCCACCGGCCCCCGGCCCCGCAAGCGCGCCGCGCTCGATCGCGAGGCCATCCTCACGGCGGCGACCGAGCTCGCCGCGAGCGGTTCCGCGCTCACGTTCCGTGCGCTGGGCAGCGCCCTGGGCGCCGACCCGACCGCGATCTACCGACGCTTCCGCGACAAGGAGGAGCTGATGGCCGCGCTCCTCGACGGCCTCATCGCCGCGTCGCTCGCCGCGGTCGACCGCGACGCACCCTGGCGCGACCAGCTCCGCGGGGGCGCCCTCCACACCATCGACATCTTCGCCTCCCATCCGCAGATCGGGGTCCAGGCGGCGGCCATATCCACCGGCGGCCCGGGCGAGCTCGCGGTGATCGACTGGATCCTCGAGCAGCTCGGCCGGGCCGGGCTCGACAAGCCCCAGGTCGTGCGCTGCTACGCGGCCTACTCGAGCTACGTGCTGGCAGCGGCCGCGACCCTCTCCCAGCAGCAGCTCGACGAGGCAGCCGGCGTACCGCCGACGAGCTGGGTGGGCGACCTGCGTGCCGTCGACGCCGCGCGCCACCCGGCGCTGGCCGCGGTGCTGCCCGAGCTGCTGGTGCTCACCGGTCGCGAGGTCTTCCTGGCCGGCATCGACGTCCTCCTCGACTCCTTCGAGGCGTTGGCCGGCCAGCCCGCCCGTCACTGACCCGACGGGCTCGACCGGGCGGAGGTCGGTGTCATCCCGGGCCTGCTGGACCGGATGCGCCTCAACCCGGAGGACCGACCCCGGCTCGCCGGTGCGTCAGTCGGACTCGGCGGCCTTCGCCCGCGCCCGGGCCGCCTTGGCGATGGCGTCCTCGACGACCGAGTTCATCCGCGAGCCGTTCGGCCAGCCGTCGTAGTGGCAGGCGAGGATGACCAGCTCGCGCAGCGCCTCCTCGTCGAGCTCGCCGTTGGCGAGGGCCGCGGGGACCTGGATGCCGAGCACGTCGTTGGCGCGCTGGCCGACCAGCATGCCGATCAGGAACAGCCGCCGGTCGCGGGTGGAGAGGCCCGGGCGCTGCCAGATGTCACCGAACAGGTGCTCCGCGGTGTAGCGGAAGAAGTCGCCCGTGCCGTCGGTCATGTCGAAGCCGTAGACCTCCTCCATCTTGCGCAGGCCCCGTGCCCGCGCCTCCGGCAGGTCGTCGAACTTGTCGCTCTCCTCGCCCATCAGAGTCCCAGTCCCTTCCCCAGTCGTGGCAGCGCCTCGCGTGCCAGTGGTACGTCGACGCCGAGCTCGTCGGCGAGCGCGATCGCGAAGCCCAGGTCCTTCTCCCCCAGTGCGGCGACGTGGGAGAAGACGCCGTGCCAGAAGTCGTCCTCGGCGATCGGCGCCGTGGTGCCGCGATACATGATCGCGCCCGGTCCGCCGGTGATCGCGTCGGTGTGCCGCACGACCTCGCCGAGCGCGACGAGGTCGAGTCCGCCGGCCTCGGCGAGGCGCTGGGCCTCGGTGACGGCGGTGAACGCGACGAAGTGGATCAGGTTGCGCGCCAGCTTCATCCGGGTGCCGGCACCGATGGGGCCGGCGTGGACGACCTTCGTGCCCATCGCCTCGAGCGCCGGCCGGGCGGCGTCGAACGCGTCGGCCTCACCGCCGACCATGATCGCCAGGCTGCCCTCGGCCGCGCCCATCGGACCGCCGCTGACGGGGGCGTCGAGGACCCGGTGCCCCGCCGCCACCAGCTCGGCCGGGGTCGCCGGCGCCACGGTCGAGTGGACGACCAGCACCGTGCCGTGGGGAACCTCGGCCGCGACGGCCCGCACCTGGTCGTCGTCGCGCACCATCACGCACACGACGTCGGCGTCCATCGCGGCCACCGACGCGACGGCGGTGGCGCCGGCCGCGACCAGCTCGGCGACGGGGTCCGGCGCGACGTCGTACACCTGCAGGGCGAGGCCCTCGGTGGCGGCGAGGCGCAGCGCCATCGGCTTGCCGATGTTGCCGAGGCCGACGAAGCCGACGCGCATCCCCCCACCCATCACGTCGGCCATCAGAGCCGGAAGGTCTGGCCGCCGTCGACGGCGAGCACCTGGCCGGTCACCCACGACGCGTCGTCGGAGAGCAGGAAGAGCAGCGCACCGACCATGTCGTCGACCGAGCCCATCCGCTTGATGGCGAGGCTGTTGCGGACGATGTCCTTGGCGGCGTCGCCGGCCTGGGTGCGGGTCGCCTCGGTGTCCGTCGGGCCCGGGGCGATCGCGTTGACCCGGATCCGCTGTCCGCCGAGCTCGTGCGCGAGCTGCTGGGTGAGGCTGTTGATGCCGGCCTTGGCGAGGCCGTAGAAGCCGGAGTAGAGGTACGCCGCCGTGCTGGACTGGTTGACGATGGCGCCACCGCCCCGCTTGGCGATCTCGGGGTACACCGCGCGGGTCATCACGAGGGCGCCGTCGAGGTTGACGCTCATGAACTTGCGGTAGTAGTCCCAGTCGACCGAGATCAACAGGTTGAACTCCATCGAGCCGTAGATGGCCGCGTTGTTGACCAGGTGGTCGATCCCGCCGAGCTCCGCGACGGTCTGCCGGACCAGGGCCTCGGCGGACTCGGCCGAGGACACGTCGCAGCTGACGAAGATCGCCCGGCCGCCCTCCTCGTTGATCGAGGCGGCGACCTTGGCGCCGGACTCCTCGTTGAGGTCGGCCACGACGACCGCCGCGCCCTCCTTCGCGAGCGCCCGGGCGTAGGCCTCGCCGATGCCCTGCGCCGCGCCGGTGACGACGACGACCTTGTTCTCGAAACGCATGTTCACTCCAGTCACTCTGGTGGGCATGAATCCCCGGTTGACCGGGGATTCATGCACTTGTCGGGGGTTGCAACGGCCGTCAAGCGCCGGAATCCCCGGTCGACCGGGGATTCATGCACCTGCAGGCTCACGCGGGAAACGCCACCGTCTTCATCTCCAGGTACTCCTCGAACCCGGCGACCCCCATCTCCCGGCCGATCCCGGACTGCTTGTAGCCACCGAACGGCGCGTCCGGGCTGAACCACACACCCCCGTTGACCGCGAGGGTCCCGGTCCTGATCCGGGCAGCGACGGCCTTGGCCCGGTCCAGCGACCCCGAGTCGACGGAGCCCGAGAGGCCGTACGCCGAGTCGTTGGCGATCCGGACCGCGTCGTCGTCGCCGTCGTGCGGGATGACGACGAGCACGGGGCCGAAGATCTCCTCCTGCGCGAGGCGCGAGGAGTTGTCGAGGCCGGCGACGACCGTCGGCGCGACCCAGAAGCCGGGCTGGTCGATGATCGCCCCACCCGTGGCGAAACGACCGCCCTCCTCCAGCGCCACCGCGAAGTACGACGCCACCCGGTCCCGCTGCGCCGCGGAGATCACCGGGCCGCAGATCGCGCCCGGGTCGGCCGGGTCCTTGGCCCCGATCGACTCCATCGTCTGCGCCGCGACCTGGACCGCCTCGTCGTACCGGTCCCGCGGGACGATCAGGCGGGTCGTGATCGCACAGCCCTGGCCGGCGTGGATGCAGGCGGCGAACGCCGTACCGCCCGCGACGGCCGCGACGTCGGCGTCGTCGAGCGCGATCGCCGCGGACTTGCCGCCCAGCTCGAGGAAGACCTTCTTCAGGGTCGGCGCGGCGGCGGCCATGATCGCGCGCCCCACCGCGGTCGAGCCGGTGAAGGAGACCATGTCGACGCGCGGGTCCGTCGACAGCACGGACGCGACCTCGTTGGAGCGCGGCGTCACCACGTTGAAGACCCCGGCGGGGATGTCGGTGTGCTCGGCGACCAGGCGGCCGAGCTCGGCCGCCACCCACGGGGTGTCCGGCGCCGGCTTCAGGACGACGGTGCAGCCGGCGGCGAGCGCCGGGCCGACCTTCGCGAGGTTGATCTGCGTCGGGACGTTCCACGGCGTGATGGCGGCGACGACGCCGACCGGCTCGCGGCGCACGGTACGACGCGAGGGGATCCCCATCGGCGAGGCGACCCCCAGGTCCGTCTCGAACTCGTAGGACTCCAGCAGGTCGGTCACCCACCTCAACCCGTCGACGGGTACGTCGAAGCCGGCCGCGCCCATCATGAAGCCCGGCATGCCGACCTCGGCGGTGGTCAGCGCGCGGAAGGCGTCGGCGTTCTCTAGCAGCGCGGCGTGCAGCTGCCGCAGGCAGCGCAGCCGGAGCTCGACGTCGGTCGACCACGACGACTCGTCGAAGGCCCGCCGGGCCGCGGCGATCGCGGCATCCACGTCGGCGGCGCTGCCGTCGGGGGCGACGCCGATCTCGGCGCCGGTGGCCGGGTTGAGGATCGGGTAGGTCTCGCCGGACGACGCGGCGACGAGCTTGCCGTCGATCAGCTGCTGGGCGGGAGGAGGCAGGGCACTCACGCCGTCACCTCCGGCGCCGCGGCCTGCTCGACGTACAGCCCGGCCTCGACCGGCGGCGGCCACACCGTCGAGGGCAGGTCCTCGTGGTGGTAGTGCCCGGGGACGCCGTGGCCGGCGACCGACATGCGCTTGAGCAGCGTGTCGGGCGCCTTGTCGGCCTTGATGATCTCCATGAAGGTGTGCGCCGTCGACGGCATGTCGAACCAGTCGCGCTGCCAGTCGATCTTCACCAGACCGGCGTCGGCGCCCTCGGTGACCCGCTTCAGCCCGAACCACGAGCCGCCGAGCCCGAGGATCTCGAACTCCTTGCCGTCGTCGTCGAGGATGCCGGAGCGCTGCTTCCAGAAGCCGACGACCATCGCCTTCTGCTCGTCGATGACGGTGCAGACGTAGTCGTAGTGCCAGCCGTCGAGGCCGTCCATCTCGATGCCGATCGCCCAGTCGCGGATCTGGTCGCGGCCGACCGCCATGAAGTGCTCGTCGGGCGCGTACATCCAGCCGTAGGTCGCGTCCTCGGCGTACCACTCGGCCATCGGACGCCAGTCGCCCGTCGCCTCGACGTCGCGGTTGATCTGCAGCCAGGTGGCCCAGAACTCCTCGATCTCGGCCCTGCTCAGCTGCGGGGTCGGGTCACTCATCTCAGTCCTCCTCGATGGACAGGGCGAAAGCAGGGCAGTACTTCACGGCGGTGGCGACGTCGGCGCGCAGCGCCTCGTCCGGGTGCTCGTCGAGGAGTACGACGACGTCCGCGTCCTCGTCGAAGCCGAAGACGGTCGGGGCCTCGCCCTGGCAGAGCTGGTGGCCCTGGCAGAGGCCGGTGTCGGCGACGACCCTCATCGGGCCCTCCGGCGGTAGCGGACCCGGGCGGGCTGCGCGAGCTGGATGACCATCTTCGTGAAGTCGTCGCGGTAGGAGTCGAGCGGCTGCACCGGCTCGAAGGAGAAGTCGCGCAGGATCACCGAGAAGATCGCCTTCATCTGCATCATCGCGAAGGCGTTGCCCACGCAGCGGTGCTTGCCGGCGCCGAACGGGATCCAGGTCCAGCGGTTCTGCAGGTCCTCCTGGCGCGGGTCGACGTACCGGGCCGGGTCGAACCGGTCGGCCTTCGGGAAGTCCTCCTCGATCCTGTTCGACACCCGCGGCGAGGCGGCGAGCACGGTGCCGGCGGGGATGGTCCGGCCGAGCAGGTCGAAGTCCTCCTGCACCAGGCGCATCAGGATCACCAGCGGCGGGTGCAGCCGGAGGGTCTCCTTGAGCACCGCCTCCAGCACCGGGATCGAGCGCAGCGCCTGGAAGGAGACCTCGGGGGCGGTGCCGTCGGCGTCGGGGGCGTAGAGCGCGTCGAGCTCGGCGACCACGTCGCCCATCACGTCGGGGTTGCGGAGCAGCTCGATCATCGCCCACGACGCCGTGCCGGACGACGTGTGGTGGCCGGCGAACATCATCGAGATGAAGATGCCGGTGACCATCTCGGCGTCGTACCCGACGGCGATGAGGACGTCGAGCAGGTCCCTGTCCTCCCTGGGGATCTCACCGCCCAGCGACTCGGCCAGCTCGACCCGCGCCGCGATGATCGCCTGCACCTTCGCGACCAGCTCCTCGCGGGCCTCGTCGCGGATCCGGAAGTTCTCGATGTCGGCGTACGGGTCGACGTACGCGATCGCGTCCGTGCCGTGCTCGAGGCGGTGGTAGATCTCCGCGAACGACCCGTCGAGCTGGTCGCGGAAGGGCTTGCCGATCAGGCAGGACGAGGTCGTGTAGATGGTCAGCTCGGCGAAGAAGTCGAGCAGGTCGATCTCGCCCTCGTCGCCCCACCCGGCGACCATCCGGCGGATCTCGGCCTCGATGGTCTGCGCGTGCCCGCGCATCATGTCGCCGCGCAGCGCCTGGTTCTTCAGCATCTGCTGGCGCTCCTCGGGGGAGGCGTCGAAGACCACGCCCTTGCCGAAGATCGGCGTCATGAACGGGTACGCCGCCGCCTGGTCGAGCACGCTCTCCGGCGCCCGGAAGAAGGCCTCGTTGGCCTCGGCCCCGGTGACCAGCACGACCTGCTTGTCGGCGAGGCGGAAGCGACCGATGTCGCCGCACTCCTCGCGGACGCGGTGGAAGAGCGCGATCGGGTCGACGCGCATCTCGGGCAGGTGCCCGGTGCCCTTGATGATCGCCGGGACGCTGGCGTCCTGGTCGTCGAGGACGGTCGAGACCTCGGGGATGTCGTGGAGACTCACTTGCCCTCCAGGGGTGCTTCGGGGTTCACGTCGACGGGACTGATGTGCACGCCGCGCGGCGCGCTGACCACGGTGAGGATCGCGTCGGCGATCGCCGTGGCCTTCAGGAAGTGGGAGTGCCGCGCGTGGCCCCACTTGATCCACTCGGTCAGCACCTTCGCGCCGGCCTCGGCGTCCCAGTCGGAGCCCATCTCCGACCACGTCGGCCCCGGCCGTACGACGGACGCCCGCACCCCGGAGCCCTCGAGCTCCATCTGCAGCGCCTCGACCAGCCCCTCCAGGCCGGACTTCGTGGCGCTGTAGCCGCGCATGAAGGGCCGCGCGCGGAGCGCGGTGTCGGAGGAGACGAACACGAGGTCGCCCCGCTGCCGCTCGACCATCCCGGCACCGAAGGCCCGGACCAGCCGATGGGCGCCGAGGACGTTGACGTCGAACTCGGCGGCGAGGTCGTCGGTGGTCGCGTCGAGCAGGCTGCCCGGGGCGAGCAGGCCGGCGTTGCAGACCACGACCTCGGCCTCGCCCAGCCCGGCCGTCACGGCCGCGGCGAACTTCTCGACCGACTCGGTGGAGGCGACGTCGAGGGCGTGCACGAAGGCCTCGCCGCCGGCCTCGCGGATCTCGGCGGCCAGCTCCTCGAGCCGGTCGACACGGCGGGCGCCGAGCGCGACGGGGAAGCCGGCGGCCGCCAGGGCGCGCGCGGTCTCGGCGCCGATCCCGGAGGAGGCGCCCGCGACGACGGCGGGCCGGCGGTCGGGGTGGACGGGCCTGGGCATCAGCGGCTCCGCTCCGTGAAGGTCACCGGCAGCGACGCGAAGCCGCGCACGCTGGTCGAGTGCACCCGGACCGCGCGGTCGGCGTGCACCTCGAAGTGGGCCACCCGTCGTACCAGCTCCTCGAGGACCACGCGGGCCTCCAGCCGGGCGAGGTTGGCGCCGAGGCAGAAGTGCCGGCCGGTGCCGAAGCTGAGGATCTCGGAGAGCTCGGACCTCTCGCGGTGGATGTCGTAGACCGTCGGGTCGGTGAAGACCCGGTCGTCGCGGTTGGCGCTGCCGAGCAGGACCAGCGCCTTGGAGCCGCCGGGGATCAGCACGCCGCCGACCTCGACGTCCTCGGTGACATAGCGCGCCAGCATCTGGCTCGACGTGTCGTGGCGCAGCGTCTCCTCGATCCACGTCGGCACCAGGGCGACGTCGGCGAGCACCTGCGCCTTCTGCTCCGGGTGCGCGGCGAGGTGGAAGAGCGCGTTGCCGAGCAGCTTGGTGGTGGTCTCGTTGCCGGCGACGACCATGAGGAACAGGAAGGCCATGATCTCGCCGTCGGTGAGCCGGTCGCCGTCCAGCTCGGCCGCGATCAGCGCGGAGGTGAGGTCGTCGCTCGGGGCGGTACGACGCTGCGCGACCATCTGGCCGTAGTACTCGAAGAGCGCGAAGGACGCCTCCATGCCCGCCTGCGGGACGTCGCGGACGCCGTCCTCGCGGTGCACGACGAGGTCGGCCAGGCGTCGTACCTCGTCACGGTCGGCGACCGGGACGCCCATCATCTCAGAGATGACGTCCATCGGCAGCAGGCCCGCGAAGTCGCGGATCCAGTCGGCCTCGCCCCGCTCCGCGTCGGCCGCGAAGGTGCGCTCGAGATAGCGCTCGGTCAGCGCCTGCACCTCCGGCGTCAGCTCGCGCACGCGGCGCGGCGTGAAGGCGGCGGACACGAGCTTGCGGATGCGCGACTGCTCCGCGCCGTCGAGCCCGAGGAAGCTCATCACCCGGTGCGCCTCGGGGTTCCAGGCCGACGCGTCGAGCGAGACGCCCATCCGGTTGGAGAAGACGGTGTCGTTGCGCAGCACGTCGAAGACGTCCTGGTGGCGCGAGATGACCCAGATGTCGTCGGCCTCCGCGTGGAAGACGGGCGCCTCGTCGCGCAGCCGCTGGTACGTCGGGTAGGGGTCGTCCTGGAAGGCGTAGTCGTAGGGGTCGAAGACGAGCGGCGCCCCGGTCGTCGAGCCTGTCGAGACCGTCATCAGTTGCCTCGCATGATCACGTCGACGGCGGCGACGAGCCGCTCGGCGATCTGGTCGTAGGTCATCAGGCCCATCCCCGCCTGGAGCAGCGCGCCCGAGAAGGTCAGCACCAGCACCTCCAGCACGCCGGCGTCGGCCTGGTCCCCCATCGCCGCCTCGAACCTGCTGAGGAACTCCCCGCCGATCCGCAGCCGCAGCCGCTCCACGTCGGGGTCCGTGCCGAGCAGCGCGGGGGTGACCGCGGCCGCGAGCGCGGGCTCCTCGACGATCCGTGCCGTGAGCGCCCGCATGGTGGCCTGGAGCCGCGCGGTCGCCGTACCTCCGGCGGGCGGCTGGGCCGGGGCCCCGCTGAGGTGGCGCCAGAAGAGCTCGGCGAAGAGGTGGTTCTTGGAGGCGAGATAGGTGTACGCCGTCGCCGGGGAGACCCCCGCCCGCTGGGCGACGGTGCGGACGGTGAGCGCCTCGTGGCCCACCGCGCGCAGCTCCTCGAGGCCGGCGGCGAGGAGCTTCTCGACCGTCTCGGCCTGGCGCGGGTTGAGCCCCTGGCGCGGCGCTTCGAACACCTGACTGGACATGTGTCCAACATAGGAGACGATCCGGGCAGGCGCAAGACATTTCCTAGAACTCGTTCTAGTTTGGTGGACATGCGCAACGGGATCGTCCTCTTCACCTCCGACCGCGGCATCACGCCGGCCCGCCTCGCCGTGGCCGCCGAGGAGCGCGGGTTCGACACCATCTACGTGCCCGAGCACACCCACATCCCGGTGCGCCGCGACGCGCTGCACCCGACGGGCGGCGAGGAGCTGCCCGACGACCGCTACCTGCGCACGCTCGACCCGTGGGTCTCGCTGGCGACCTGCGCCGCGGTCACCACGACGATCGGGCTCTCCACGGCGGTGGCCCTGCCGGTCGAGTCCGACCCGATCACCCTCGCCAAGACGCTCGCCACCCTCGACCACCTCTCCGGCGGCCGGGTCACCATCGGCGCCGGCTTCGGCTGGAACACCGACGAGCTGACCGACCACCACGTCCCCGCGGAGAAGCGGCGCACCGTCCTCAAGGAGTACCTCGAGGCGATGCGGGCGCTGTGGACCCAGGAGGAGGCGTCGTACGACGGCCAGTTCGTCTCGTTCGGACCGAGCTGGGCCTACCCCAAGCCCCCGCAGGGCCGGATCCCCGTCATCATCGGCGCCGGCGCCGGCCCGAAGACCTTCGACTGGATCGCGGCGAACGCCGACGGCTGGATGACCACGCCCACCACCACCGACGTCGCCGCCAACGCCGACAAGCTGCGCAAGGTGTGGGCCGACGCAGGCCGAGAGGGCCAGCCCGACGTGCGGATCCTGGTCGCGAAGCGGCCCACCGAGGAGGACTTCGCCGACTGGATGGGCGCCGGTGCGTCCGAGCTGATCTGGGGCGTCCCCGACTCCGACGAGTCCGCGGTGCTGACCTACCTGGACAAGATGGCGGCCCGCCTGGGGCTGTCGGCCTGACATGGCGAGCCGCTTCGCCGACCTGACCCGCGAGGAGCTCGCGGTCGTCGTACCCGAGCTGCTGCTGATGGGCCAGCTCATCGACCGCTCCGGCATGGCGTGGTGCATCGCGGCCTTCGGGCGCGAGGAGATGCTCCAGGTCGCGATCGAGGAGTGGGCGGCCGCCTCGCCGATCTACACGCGGCGGATGCAGGAGGCGCTCGGCTACGCGCCCACCGAGCCGGGGCGCGGCGACGTGGTGACGATCTTCAAGGGGCTGCAGCTCGACATCGGCGCTCCCCCGCAGTTCATGGACTTCCGCTACACCGTCCACGACCCGTGGCGCGGGGAGTTCCGGCTCGACCACTGCGGCGCGCTGATGGACGTGGAGCCGATGGGCGAGGACTACGTGCGCGGCATGTGCCACGACATCGAGGACCCGACCTTCGACGCGACCGCGATCGCCTCCAACCCGCACGCGCAGGTGCGGCCGATCCACCGCCCGCCGCGCAGCGACGCCGAGCGGGCCGCGGAGGGGCACCCGCACTGTGCGTGGACGGTCGTCATCGACGACGCGTTCCCCGAGCCCGAGCCGGTGCCGGCCCTGGCGGTCAACGCCGCGTCCCGGGCCGCGACCCTCGAGCTGGCGCCGATCGACCCGGCTGACGAGGGGCTGGCCGACTACGCCGGCCCGCTGCTCTCCGACATCGACTTCGCCGCCTTCTCGAAGTCCGCGCTGGTGCGCATCGCCGACGAGGTCTGCCTCCAGATGCACCTGCTGGACCGGGGCTTCGCGCTCGCCGTCGCCGAGCGGACCGAGACCGACGCCGAGCTGGAGAAGCTGCGCCGCAAGCAGCTCGTCGGCGTCGCCGGCATCGGCGCCGAGCGGCTCGCCCGGGCACTGGGGCTGCTGGACCTCGCGGACCCCGTGGCGGCCGCGGTCCGGCTGCTCGCCGTGCACCCGCTCCTCAACCCCGCCGTGTACGTCGACGCGACGCTCGCCGAGGACACCCTCGTCGTGCGCCCGTCCCCCGCCCACGAGGACCAGGCCTGGATCTCGCTGTGCGGCCCCGGGTGGACCGGCGCGCTGCAGGCGGTCGTCCGGGCGGTCGACGCCCACCTGGACGTGGAGGTCTCGCCGCTGCCGGAGGGCGGTGGCTGGCTGGGGCGCGTCGTCCGTCGTACCGAACCGGCGCCGGAGGCCGACGAGGTCGCCGTCACCCGCTTCAGCACCGGCGCGACCTTCGCCTTCCAGCCCCGCCGCTCGCTCCCCATCACCCCCGTCTGACCCTCCGCGCGACTTGCCGCCTTTTCGCGCCGACTTGCCACCTTTTCGCGCCGACTCGCCACTTCGAGTCGTCGAGTTGCCGGTTTCGTCCGGCCCCTCGTCAGGAGTCGGCAACTCGACCGGGCAAACCGGCAACTCGACCGGGCAAACCGGCAACTCGACCGGGCAAACCGGCAACTCGGCGGAGGGGGTGGGTCAGGCGGGGAGGGCCTTCTCGATCGCGGCGACGACCTTGGGTCGCAAGTCGCTGGCGGCGATGACCTCGTCGACGGAGCCGACCTCGACCGCGCGGTGGATGTTGTGGACGCCGTCGAACTCGGCGGCGACCTCGGCGATCTTGTCCGCGCGCAGCTGGGCCCGCAGCTCGGCGAGCTCCACCACGAGCGCCCCGCGCTCGGCGTCCTCGGCCCCGGCGATCCGCTGCTCCAGCTCGGCGACCCGCGGGTCGGCGGCCGCGCGCTTGGCGACCTCGGCCGCGAACACGACGGCCGCGGCGGGCGCGCCGCCGAGCACCGAGGCGTAGGAGCCCTCGATCGCCAGCACCGTCATCGACGGGTTGAGCCGCTTGGAGAACACCACGAACGCGCCGCCGTGGTAGCGCGAGATCACGCAGAACACGATCGGGCCGCGGAAGTTGACGATCGCGCGACCGATCTCGGCGCCGTACTCCAGCTGCAGATTGCGCATCGACTCGGGTGAGCCGTCGAAGCCCGACAGGTTCGCGAGTACGACGACCGGGCGGTTGCCCGAGGCCGCGTTGATCGCGCGGGCCACCTTCTTCGACGAGCGCGGGAAGAGCGTGCCGGCCGTGTAGGTGTCGGGGCCGTCGGTGGGCGGGAAGCCGGCGCGCGGCACCGGGCGGGACTCGATGCCGATGAGGCTGACCGGGTGGCCGCCGATGCGGGTGTCGACGGTGACGGCGGTGTCGGCGTCGGCCATGCCGGCCCATCGCTCGAGCATCTCGTGGTCGGCATCGGCGAGCGCCCGCATGACGGTGCGGATGTCGAAGGGCCGCTTGCGGTCGGGGTTGTGCTCGGCGGAGAAGATCTCGCCGACCGTCGCGAAGTCGCCCTCGTGCGGGTGGGTCGTGACGTCGCGGTCGACGGGGTCCGTGGTCGGCGCGCGGCGCGGGCCGGCCTCGCCGGGGACGACGTAGGTGTGCTCGTAGTGCGCCATGAGCACGCCGAAGGCGCCGGCCAGGTCGGGCACCCAGTACTGCGCCTGCCCGTTCGGGCCCATCACCCGGTCGTAACCGCCGATGCCGTGGTTGTCCTCGGCCGAGACGCCGCCGGAGAAGTCGAGCGACTGCTTGCCGGTCAGCACCATCGCGCTGTCGGGCGTCATCACGAGGATGCCCTTGGTGTGCATCAGCATGGTCGCCTCGGCGTTCCAGTACGGCTGGGCGCCCACGTTGATGCCGGCCACGACGATGTTGATCTCGCCACCGGCCTGGGTGAACTCGATGATCCGGCGCAGCGCGGCGGCCACCCAGTCCATGTTCTCCGTGCCGCTCTCCATCGAGATCCGGGCGCCGGCGGAGACGGCGAACCACTCGACCGGGACGCCCATCTGCTCGGCGAGGTCGATGGCCGCGATGATCCGCGCGCACTCGGGCTCCGAGACGGCGCCGAGCGACTTCAGCGGGTCACCGCACAGCACGACGCGGGTGATGCCCTCGGGGTGCAGCGCGGTCGGCGTGGTGACGACGGCGGCGATGATGCCGGCCTTGTTGTGGCCCGGCGCGCGGTCCACCGGCACCAGTGCGCCGGTGTCGTCGAGGTCGTGTTCGACCAGGGTGCCGCCACCGGCGAGCACGGCCTGCAGCTCGTAGGGGTAGACCAGCCCGCGACGGCGCGCCCGCAGCACCTTGGCGGCGTACTCGTCCATCGGCGCGAGCGGCTCGGTCGGCGGCGTGATCACGTCGGCGACGACGCCCGCGCCGGGCTTGGCGTGGAAGCGGATCGCGAGCGGGACGGGCGTGCCGTCCGGGCCGGCGACGCGGCCCTCGGCGAGGACCTCCTCGATGCCGGCGCCCTCGCTGAGCGGGGTGATCTTGCCCTGCAGCGCGGTGAGCTGGTCGAGGTCGGCGTCGACGACCGGCCACACGGTGACCCACACGTGGTTGACGTCGAGCTTGGTGCCCTCGCGGCCGCGGGCGGTGCGGACGCGGCGGATCGCCTCCAGGCAGTTCTCGACCGCGCGCTCGGCGTGCGGCAGGGCGATCACGTCGCCGTCCTCGTTGCGTACGACGGCCAGCTGCCGCACCTGCGCGGCGGCGACCAGGCGCCGGTCGTCCGGGTTCGCCTTGGCCACGCACTCGTAGAGGAGCACGTCGTCGGGGGCGGTGAGTCGGGTGACGTCGAACTCGCGCAGACGCCACAGGTTCAGCCGGCGCCCGACCATCGGGTGCATGCCGCGGACCAGGGTGTCCTCGACCAGCTCGGCGCCGTCCTCGGCGCGGAACGTGAAGTAGCCGACCGGCTGCGGCGCCGGCGGGCAGACCGCCACGGAGACGCGGCGGGCGCGGGCGGCGAACTCCTGGCCGGCGAGCATCTTCGCCACCTCGGCCGAGACCTCGTCGGGGTCGGCCGGTACGTCGGGCCAGCGCAGGTAGACCTCGACGACGTCGTCGTGGTCGGCCGTGAGCACCGAGGTGATCGCGGCACCCAGGGCGCTGCCGGGGTCGGCCAGCTCGGCGATGTCGCCGATCGTGGAGACGACCCGGGTGGCGCCCTTCTCGTCGGTGGCGTACTCGGCGTGCACGACGGGGCGGCCGTCGTACTCCTCGGGGCTGCTGACGGTCAGGTCGTGCAGGTCGAACTCGAGGTAGTGGCGGCGGATCAGCACCTCGAGCAGCGGCTCGCGGGCGGGCAGGCCCTCGGCGATCCGGTCGCGCAGGAAGCCGACGAGCTGCTCGGGGATCGCGGTGAGCGCGTCGATCCGCGCGTCGCGGTCGGGGGCGGCCGGGTCGGTCAGGGCCTCCACCTCGGCGGCGACGCCACCGAGGACGTTCCGGCGCTCGTCGTCGACGAGCGGCTGGTCGAACCAGCCGAACCGGACCGAGCGGGCCAGGTCACCGACGGCGGCGAAGCGGAGCTGGGTCGCGCGGACCATCCGCTCCAGCAGGGCGCGGACGGCGGCGGCGTCCTCGGCGGCCGGCGGCGGGTCGCCGAGCCAGCGCTGGAGGACGGCGACGGCCACGTCGACCTCGAACGGCGGCTGCTGCGCGAGGAAGACCCGGAAGACGGCGCGCTCGAGCTCGGGCGTCCGCTCGAGGTCGGTGACGCCGTAGTGCGCGAGGACCTTGAGCAGCTTGTCGCGGAAGTGGTCCGGCAGGGCGCCGCGGTCGGGGTCGAGGCTGCGCAGGTAGGTGTGGAAGTACTCGCGGGAGCTGTGCACGCGCAGCTCGGCCGGCGGCTCGTCGCCGGCCGGGCGGTTGCGGCTGAGCTCGGCGAAGTCGGTGAAGAGCGACAGCAGCGCCATCTCGGCGTGCAGCGTGCCGGCAGCGCTCGCGTCACGACCGGCGAGGTGCGCGGCCAGCAGCTCCTGGCGCCGGCCGGCCTCGACGTCGTACCCGAGGATCTGGCTGGCGATCTCGTCGAGCGGGCAGCCCTCGGCACCCGCGGCGGCACCGACCGGCGTCGGCAGGTCGAGGTCGGCGATCCGGGCGGTGCTGCCGGCCTCGGCGGCGGCGTCACCGGTCGGCTCGAGGCGTACCAGCGGCGCACCCGTCTCGACCTGGCTGCCGACACGGACGAGGAGCTCCTTGACCCGGCCGGTGAACGGCGCGTGGAGCGCGGTCTCCATCTTCATCGACTCGAGCACAAGCACCGGCTGGCCGGCCGTGACCTCGTCGCCGACGGCGAGCGGCGTCGACACGACCAGGGCGGGCGCGGGCGAGCGGACCATGCCGCCCTCGTCGCGGCTGACCCGGTGCATGACGTCGTCGACCTCGACCAGCTGGACGGGGCCGTGCGTGGCGGTGACCAGGCGGAACCGGTGGCCGTCCACGGTGAGCCGGCCGTGCACCTCGTCGATGCGGTCCAGGCCGGCGGTGACCGTGCGCTCGTCGGCGCCCGCGGCCACGGTGACCTGGTAGCGGGCGGGTCCGGTCTGCCGCACGGTCAGGGCGTACGTCGCCCCGCGCAGCTTGAGCTCGATGGTGCGGTCGGGGTCGTGCTGGACCTGCGGCCGCCCGCCCTGGGCGGTCTGCAGCAGACGGGCGATCTCGGCGCGCTCCTCCTCGGCGTACGCCTCGATCGCGGCGGCGACGAGCGCGACGCCGGAGTGGCGGGCGGCCTGCAGGCGGCCCTCGCCGCGCACGCGGTCGATCCAGCCGGTGTCGGCCCAGGCGGGCGTGCCGGTGGTGACCTCGGACTGGTCGAGCAGGTCGAGGATGAAGCTCTTGTTGGTGGCGCCGCCCTCGATGACGACGGTGGTTTCGCCCATCGCGCGGCGCAGGCGGGCCAGCGCCTGGTCGCGGTCGGCACCCCACGCGATGACCTTGGCGATCATCGAGTCGAAGTCGGCCGGGATGGTGTCACCCTCGGCGACGCCGGTGTCGACACGGATGCCCGGACCGGCCGGGAACTCCAGGCGGGTGATCCGGCCGGGCGCGGGCGCGAAGTCGCGGTCGGGGTCCTCGGCGTTGAGGCGCGCCTCGACGGCGTGGCCGCGCTCCGTGGGCCGGTCGCCGGTGAGCGGGACGCCGCGCGCCACCTGGATCTGCAGCGCGACGAGGTCGGTGCCGGTCACCTCCTCGGTGATCGGGTGCTCGACCTGCAGGCGGGTGTTGACCTCGAGGAAGGCGAAGGTGCGCTCGCCCGGGTGGTAGAGGAACTCGACGGTGCCCGCGCCGGCGTACCCGACCGCGTTGGCGAGCCGCTCCGCCGAGCCCTTGAGGTCGGCGGCCTGCGCGTCCGCCAGCAGCGGCGACGCGGACTCCTCGATGACCTTCTGGTTGCGCCGCTGGACCGAGCAGTCGCGCACGCCGATCGCCCAGGCGGTGCCCTGGCCGTCGGCGATGACCTGCACCTCGACGTGGCGGGCGTCGGTGACGAGCTTCTCCAGGAAGACCACGCCGCTGCCGAAGGCACGCTCGGCCTCGTCGCGGGTGCGCTGGTAGGCGTCGGCGAGCTCCTCGCCGGAGGTGACCTTGCGGATGCCGCGGCCGCCACCACCGGCGGTGGCCTTCAGCATCAGCGGGTAGCCGATCTCCTCGGCGCTGGCCAGCGCCTCCTCGAGGGTGTCGACGCCGCCGCGGCTCCACGGAGCGACGGGTACGCC
The DNA here is from genome assembly GCF_013408525.1 of Nocardioides aromaticivorans. Classification (NCBI taxonomy): domain Bacteria; kingdom Bacillati; phylum Actinomycetota; class Actinomycetes; order Propionibacteriales; family Nocardioidaceae; genus Nocardioides; species Nocardioides aromaticivorans. Next base: position 2,944,957 of record NZ_JACBZM010000001.1, on the reverse strand, counting down.
GACCTCCTCGGCGATCAGCTTCGAGCCGATCTTGTCGCCGAGCTTGCGCATCGCGTCGGCGCTGGGGCCGATGAAGGTGACGCCCAGCCGGGCGCACAGCTCGGCGAACGCGGGGTCCTCGGCCACGAAGCCCCAGCCGACCCAGGCGGCGTCCGCCCCGGTCCGGGTGAGCGCCTGCTCGAGGACGGCGAGGTCGAGATAGGGCCGGTCGGCGGCGGCACCGAGCAGGTACGCCTCGTCGGCCTCTCGCACGAAGGCGGACCCGGCGTCGACGTCGGTGTAGAGCGCGACGGTGCGGATCGGCCCGTCCGGCGACGCGTGCCGGGCGTTCAGGTCGCGGACGGCGTGGATCAGCCGCATCGCGGCCTCACCGCGGTTGACGATGGCGATTCGAGAGACCTCAGGCACGTTCCCGACAGTGCCAGTCAGCGGCCTCCCGCCGACACAACAGATCCCACAGGATTGCGGCCGATTCGTTGTCGGCACCATCCAGCCCCCGGTCGGCCGGGGGCGGCCGACGACGCCTCAGACCTGCCCGGTGGCGTCGTACACCCAGGAGATGTCGGCGGCCTGCAAGCTCTCCAGCCAGTCCGGCGGAGCGCTGTTCGCGACGCCTCCGAAGTCCCAGTAGTCCTTCCACAGGCACACCCGGCCCTCGCGCACCCGGTGCACGGTCACGAACGGCAGCTCGACGACCTCGCCGGTCCCGAAGGTCCACGTCTCGGAGTGCTCGTACATGACGACGTCGCCGTCGGCGACGAGCAGCCCCTCGTGGTTCTCGTACGCCGCCAGGTCGCGCAGGCCGACCTGGAGCCGCTTGACGATGTCGACCGGCCCGCGCGCGGCGAGGGCGGGACCGACGGGCATGTCGACGTAGAGGCAGTCGTCGGTGACCCAGTCGGCGATGCCGGTCCAGTCGCGGTCCGAGAGCGTGCGCCAGAGGCCACGGACCGCCTCGGCCGGGGTACGGGTGCTGTCCATGGCCGAACACTAGAACTCGTTCTACTTCTGGAAAAGTGAAAGGTGCGAAGTCGTGGGCGCTCGTACTCGTGTGTCCCTACGATCTCGCCATGAGCTCCTCGGACGCGTTGCCCGACGACGCGTCCCTGGTTGCCGGCGTGCTCGCCGGGGACCGGCAGGCCTTCGCCTCCGTCTACGAGAAGTACGCCGACCGGCTGCACGACTTCGCGTTCTCGATGCTGCGCAACCCGGTCGAGGCCCAGGACTGCGTCGCGGACTCCTTCGTCGTGATGGCCGAGAAGGTCGGCCAGCTGCGCGACCCGTCGCGGCTGCGGCCGTGGCTGTACGCCGTGGTCCGCAACGAGTGCCTGCGCACGCTGCGCGCGCGGGGGCGCGAGGCGCACGACGACGAATGGCTGGAAGCCATGCCTGACCAGGGACGGGGACCCGAGGACCAGGTTGCGGACGACGCGGTCCAGGCCGAGCTGCGCGAGCTGGTGTGGGCCGCGGTCGAGGGTCTCAACGACCGCGACCGCGCGCTGATCGACCTGCACCTGCGGCAGGGGCTCGAGGGCGCCGAGCTGGCGGCGGCGATGGACGTCACCCCGGCCAACGCCTACGTCATGCTGAGCCGCGCGCGTGACCAGGTCGAGCGCGCCCTGGGCGCGCTGCTCATCGCGCGCAGGGGCAGCGACGACTGCGAGGAGCTCGCGGCGCTGTTGAAGGACTGGGACGGCACCTTCTCGCCGCTCATCCGCAAGCGGGTCGCGCGGCACATCGACGGCTGCGAGGTCTGCGAGACCCGCCGCAAGCTGATGGTCAGCCCGCTGGCCCTCTTCGCCGGCGTCCCGGCCTTCGCCGCCCCGCCGTCGCTGCGCGACCGGGTCCTCGGCGACGAGCGGCTGGTGGCGTTCTACGTGGACCAGCCGACGCCCGGTGGCGCGCCGCCGGCAGGAGGCGCCGGTACGGACGACGGCGGCGCGCGCCGCCGTCGGGCGCTGGCGGCGATCGCCGCCGTCCTGCTCCTGCTCGCAGGGGTCGGCCTGCTCGCCGTGCTCTGGCCGCAGGGCGAGGACGACCTCGTCGCCGTCGACACCGCGACCTCGGCCTCGTCGACCCCGGCGTCCCCCTCCTCCACCCCCGCGGGTACGACGACCGCGCCCACCTCGTCCGCGACGGCGACCTCGTCCGCGGCCGCTCCCAGCAGCACCGCCGCCAGCACCGACGCCACCGTCGCCGCGCCCGGCGACCTGCGCGTCTCCACCCGCTCGATCGACCTCGGCACCGGGCGCTCCAGCGACACCGTGCGCCTGTCCAACGTCGGCGGCAGCCCGGTCGACTTCACCGCGCGGCCACGGGTCGGCTGGCTGTCGGTGTCCACCGGGGGCGGCTCCGTCGCCGCCGGTGACGCCACCGGGCTGCGGATCACCGCGAGCCGCTCGGGGCTCGCCGAGGGGACGCACCGCGGCCAGGTCGCGGTCACCTGGTCGGGTGGGACGGTGCTGGTCGCCGTGAGCCTGACCGTCAACCGGGCGCCGGTGATCGGCACCATCACCGCCGGTGCGACCAGCTGCAGCATCCCCGTCTCCGCCGCCGTCAGCGACGGGACCGGTGTGCAGTCGGTCCAGGCCACGTGGTCCGGCTCCGCCGACGGCCAGGCCACGGCGACGCTGTCCGGCGGCCGCTGGCGGGTGACCATCCCGGTCGCGGTCGGCGGCAACGTGAAGGTCACCTTCACCGCGACCGACAAGGCGGGCCTGCGGTCGAGCAGGTCGCGCACCTTCACCTTCGACCCCTGCCCCGGCTGACCCGGAAAGTGCAAGGTCCCGGCGCCGCCGCGCTCCTACCCCCATGGAGCGCACCCGCCGACTGATCACCGACCTCGCCCTCGCCGCCGGCGTGCTGGCCCTCGTGGCCGGCCTGTTGCTGGGGCTCCGCGGTCCGGAGCCCGAGCCGGCGGTCGTCGTACCTCCTCCGGCGCTGGCGCTGCCACCGGCACCGCCCGTCCCGGCCGCACCAGTGCCGGCACAACGGGTCGCGGCACCGAGCCGCATCGAGGTGCCCGCGATCGGCGTCGACGAGCGGTTGACCGCCCGCGGGCTGAAGGCCGACGGCTCGCTCGACACCCCGGACTTCGGGAAGGCGGCCTGGTACTCCCCCGGCCCCCGTCCCGGTGAGCCGGGCGGCGCCGTCGTCGTCGCGCACGTGCACGGCCCGGACGGGCCCGACGTCTTCTGGGACCTCGCCCGGCTCACGCCCGGGGACACGATCCGGGTGCACCGCCCGGGCGCGGTGGCGACCTTCGTCGTCGACGCCGTCGAGGACGTCCCGAAGGAGCGCCTCCCCTACGACCGGATCTGGCCCGTCGGCGACGACGTGCTGCTGCGGCTGATCACCTGCGGCGGCACGCGGACGGCCAGTGGCTATCCGGACAACACGATCGTCTTCGCACACCTTCTCGGGACATGACCGTCCTGACATGGGAGGGTCGGGCGCATGTACGGACCGCCGCCGCTCGCCGAGCGGATCCGCCAGGTCGAGGATCGACTCCACGTCATCTCCGCGCTCGCGACCGCTCTCGAGGACCCGGTCGCGGTGCTGCAGCTGGTTCTGGACAGCGCTGACGAGGATGGCGCGAACGCCGCCTTGCGCGACCACTTCGGCTTCGACATCGTTCAGGCGAGGGCCGTCGCGGACCTGCAGTTCCGCCAGACTTCCGGCCGGCAGCGCGCCGCGGTCCTCCAGGAGCGCGAACTCCACCTCTCGCTCCTCACCGACCTCCGACAGGCGCAAGCCCAGCAGCAGGCGGTCGCCGCGCACTACGACGCCCGCGCCGCGACGTACGACGCCAGCGGGATGCACCGCGACCTCGCCGCCCTCGTCGCCGAGCGGGCCCCCGACCTCGGGGACGGGCTCGTGGTCGACGTGGCGACCGGGACCGGGCTCGTGCTGCGCGCGATCGCGACGCGCCGTCCCGAGGCACGGCTGGTCGGCGTCGACCTCTCCCCCGGCATGCTCGCGGTCGCGCGGACGGCGCTGCCGCGGGCCCAGTTCGTGCAGGCGGACGCCGCCGCCCTGCCGGTCGCCGGGGAGTCCGTGGACCTCATGACCTGCGTGACCGCCCTGCACCTGCTTGCCGAGCCCGAGCTCGCCTTCGACGAGTGGGCGCGGGTCCTGCGCCCCGGCGGCCGGCTGGTCACCGCCACCTTCGGCGCCGACACCGGCGGTCCGGCGCGCCCGGACCTGCCGCAGGGATTCGCACGGCGGCACGAGGACTACCGGACGCCGGAGCAGGTGCGCCGGGCGTTCCGCGACCACTGGTTCGCGCTGGAGAGCCACACCGAGCACGAGCTGCAGGGCGACCGGTTGCTCGTCTGCGTGCTGCGCCGGGTCGGCTGATCCCGCGCGGAGCCCCGGAAGGATCCCGAAAAACTCGCCAGAAAATCTGCAAGGTCCCGAGCACCCGCTGCTCCTACTCCCAACGAAGGCCACCACGGCCCACCGAAACCAGGGAGTAGTCATGAACCGCAACCGCACCGCCCGCACCGCCCTCCGCCTGCTGGTCGCCACCCCGATCGCCGTGAGCGCGGTCGCGTTCGGCGCCGGCGTCGCCCACGCCGACGGCTTCGACCCCGACGGCCCGATCGTCATCGCGAACCCGGACGGCCCGAAGGGTCCCGGCGACATCGCCAACCCGGAGCCGGAGCCGCAGCCCGACCCGCCGGCCCCGGAGCCGCAGGGCCCCGGCGACTTCGAGCAGCCCCAGCCGGGCGACGACCCGAACCCGAACGGTCCCGACGACAAGGACGGCCCGAACGGCGAGGAGGACCCCGAGCCGAACCCCCACGGCCCCGGCGACATCGCCAACCCCGAGGACGGCGGCCCCGACGGCCCCGGCGACATCGCCAACCCGGAGCCGGGCGACGAGCCCGAGGATGAGCCCGCCGACAAGGGCGGCAAGGGCGGCGACGACAAGGGCGACAAGGGCGACAAGGAGGACCTCGACGTCTTCAACAGCGGCGGCCTGATCGCCGACGAGGTCCCGGTCCCGACCCGGATCGACGCCGGCGCCGTCTCGACGACCGAGGACGATCAGGGCCTGGAGCTCATGTGGGTGCTCGCCGGTGGCGGTGTCGTCACCGCGGCGGGCGCGGCGTTCGCCCGCCAGCGGCTCGCGCGCCGCTGACCTCCCCCGCACGTGGGTCGTGGAGTGGGGCCACGGCCCATCGCAGGTACGACGGCCGCCCGGTCACCCGGGCGGCCGTCGTCGTCTCCTCGGGGAAGACCGAGGTCAACGGCGCTCGAACGAGATGCCCGCCCGCTGCAGCCGCGCCAGCAGCGCGTCGCCCATCGCGGTCGCGGTGGTCACCTGGCCGGAGACGTTGGGGTTCTCGTCGAGGGCGAGGCAGACGGCCGACTCGGCCAGCATCTTGGCGGTCTCGGTGTAGCCCGGGTCGCCGCCGGAGACCCGGGTGTGGACCTTCCTGCCGGCCGACTCGGCGACGAAGTCGACGGTGAACCACGACTTCTCGCGGCGGCTCTCCGAGGGCCCCTCGCCCTGCGGGACCCGCTTCAGCAGGGCGTTGCGCAGCGGCGGCACCTGCGAGGCGACGGTCAGGCCGCTCACGCCGACGGCGCCGCCGACGGCGTAGCGCAGGGTCTTCGTGCCGGCGTAGTGGGAATAGGTGAACGCCGGCCCGTACGACGCCAGGGCGGCCCCGCTGCGCGCGACGATGAACGGGTCGATGGTCGGCAGCGGCAGCAGCCAGTACCCGAGGTCGTGGTCGCGGCTCGGCCTGCCCACCGACGCCCGGGACCGGCGGCCCTCGGGACGCGGCTCCATCCGGCGGCGCGCGCCGGACGCCTCCTTCATCTGGCGGGCCCGCGAGAAGGCCGTCAGCGCCGAGTGGAAGGTGCCGCCGGAGAAGCCGGCCCTCGAGCGGACGACGCCGCGCATCGTGACCGGGGCGGTGATCTCGCCGCCGACCTCCTTGGCCAGCTCCTTGATGGTGAAGTAGGCGCCGAGGTCGTGCGGGATCGAGTCGAAGCCGCAGCAGTGGACCAGCCGCGCGCCGGAGCCCTCCGCCGCGGCGTTGTGCTCGACGTAGGTGCGGTCGACGAACTCCGGCTCCCCGGTCAGGTCGACGTAGTCGGTGCCGGCGACGGCGCACGCGGCGACCAGCGGGCCGCCGTACTCGATGTAGGGCCCGACCGTCGTCGCGACGACCTTCGTGGTCGCCACGACCTCGGCGAGCGCGTCGGTGTCCTCGGCGTCGGCGACCAGGATCGGCAGGTCCTTCAGCGCCGGGTTGGTCGCGGCGAGCCGGTCGCGCACGCCCTCCAGCTTCTGCTCGTTGCGTCCGGCGATCGCCCACCGCAGGTCACCTCCCTGGGAGGCGAGGTAGTCGGCGGTGAGGCCGCCGGTGAAGCCGGTGGCGCCGAAGAGGACGACGTCGTACGGGCGGGAGCTGTCAGCCATGGCGTCACTCTTCCATCCGCCCCCGCCGGTGGTCGAGGAGGTCGCCCAGCGACCGTCTCGGGACCCGATGGAACCCCGGACCGGGCTGCCCCCGTCGTACCTTCAGCAAGCAGCCAGGAGAACCGGAGCGCCCGTGGAACCACACAACGAGTCGGCCTACGCCGACTACGTCGAGCAGAGCTGGCCGTCGCTGGTGCGCGCGGCCGTCTTCCTCGGCGCCCGGCCCGACGAGGCCGAGGACCTGGCGCAGACGACGCTGGTGCGCTGCTACACCGGCTGGGACCGGGTCAGCAGCGCCGACAACCGCGACGCGTACGTCTACCGGATGCTCCTCAACTGCCTGCGCGACACCCGCCGCACGCGGTGGTGGAAGGACCGCCAGTACGACGACCAGGCGGCCCTCGACCGGCCCGCGACCGACCCCGGCGGCTCCGACGCGGCCGAGCGGGTCGCGATCGCGGACGCCGTGCACCGGGCGCTCGGCGGGCTGACCAAGCCGAACCGGGACGTCGTGGTGCTCCGCTACTTCGTCCAGCTCAGCGAGAAGCAGACCGCCGAGGCGCTCGGCGTACCGCCCGGGACGGTCAAGAGCCGGCTCTCCCGGGCGCTGGCCCACCTCGCTGCCAACGACCACCTCCTCGACATCGCTGGAGACGCGAAATGACCGATCTCGAGAACCTCTGGGACGACTACCCGACCGGCAAGGCGCCGGTCACCTCGATCCTCGCCGCCGCGGCCGGCGAGCAGCGCCGCCGCCGGCGGGTGCTGCTCCGCCCGCTGCTGACCGCCGGCGTGGTCACCGGCCTGGCCGGCGCGTTCGTCGCCGGGACGCTCGTCGACGGCGGGTCCGGTCCGGGCAGCCCCGGCGGGATCCAGGCGCTGCCCCAGCGCGTCGCCTTCCAGGCCGACCTCGAGCCGGCGAAGTCCTGCGACGACCTGCTGGCGACGTACCGGAAGCGCGGGAAGGAGCTGGTGTCCGCGTGGGGGTGGGGCGGCGGGCCCTACTACTACGCCGACGGCTACGACGGGCTGCTGGAGGGCGCGAGGCGCACGATGCCCCTCAGCGAGCAGGCCAGCGTTGAGGACTTCACCAAGAGCGCGAACGACCGTGCGCCCCGCACCGACCGCGTCACCAACAGCGACACCGGCACCAACGTGCAGGAGGCCGGCGTCGACGAGCCCGACTCCGTCAAGACCGACGGCAGGCTCCTCGTCACCGTCCGCGACGACGACCTGGTGACCTACGACGTCTCCGGCTCCTCCACCGAGAAGCTCTCCTCGATCCCGCTGACCGGCGTCGAGGACGCCGAGGTGCTGCTGTCCGGTGACACCGTCGTGGCGGTCGGTCGCGACGACGAGTCCGACGACGAGGACCCGGGCACCCGCGTCCTCACCGTCTCCCTCGCCGACCCGTCGGCGCCCGAGGTCACCGACGACGTCACCTACGACGCGGGGCTGATGTCCGCGCGCCAGCACGGCGAGGCGATCCGGGTCGTGCTCGAGTCCGGCCTGCCGCAGCTCGACTTCGTGGAGCCGCGCGGCAAGGTGACCGAGCGGGAGGCGCTGAAGAGGAACCGCGAGCTCGTCGCGAAGACCACCATCGAGGACTGGCTGCCCACCGTCACCGCCGACGGCGACAGCAAGCAGCTCCTCGACTGCACCAACGTCGCGGTCCCCTCCGACGACCTGCTGCTGGACACCACCAGCATCGTCGGCTTCGACGCCGGCAGCCCGGCCAAGCTGGACGCGATCGGCCTCGCCGGGCACACCGGCATCGCCTACGAGTCGGTCGACCACCTCTACCTCGCCACCCAGGCCGGCGGTGGCGGGTGGGGCGACTGCATCCGCTGCCTCGACGGCGTCGGCTCACCAGTCGTGCGCGGCCCGGCCAGCGGGACGTCGTACCTCTTCGAATTCGAGCTCGAGGGCACCGCCGCCACCCACGTCGCCTCCGGCGAGGTCGAGGGTTCGATCGCCGACCGCTGGTCGGTCGACGAGGCCGACGGGGTGCTGCGGGTCGCGGTCGGGCCGACGAGCGAGACCGGCAGCTTCAACTCCGTCATCACCCTGCAGCGCCAGGGCAAGGAGCTGGTCGAGCACGGCCGGCTCGACCGGCTCGGCGTCAACGAGGACATCAAGTCGGTGCGGTGGTTCGACGACCTCGCGGTACTGGTGACCTTCCGCAGGGTCGACCCGATGTACGCGATCGACCTGAGCGACACGGCGAAGCCGCGGCTGCTCGGCAAGCTGAAGGTGCCCGGCTTCTCGACCTACCTCCACCCGCTCGGCTCCTGGCGGATGATCGGCCTCGGCGAGGGTCCCGACGGCAAGGGGGGCTGGGGCGCGCAGATCGGGCTCTTCGACGTCCGCGACGTGAGCAGGGTGAAGCGGCTCGACGTGCACGACTACGGCCGGTCCTTCCGGGCGCTCGCCGGCGCCGACCCGCGCGCGTTCACCTGGCTGCCCGACGAGCGCACGGTGATCACGGTGCTGGATAGGTCCGCCCGCACCCGGGTCGGCTTCGTCTCGGTCGTCCACCTCGTCGACGGGAAGCTGCAGCAGCGCCTCGTCCAGGTGGAGTACGGCGCCGACGTGGACGACGTGCGCGCGGTCCCCCTCCCCGACGGGCGGGTCGTGCTGGTGACCGGCGACAAGGCGCAGTTCTTCGAGCTGTCCTGAGCCGCGACCGGGGCCGGCGGTCGGCGCTGCGGCGTACCGTGGAGGCATGTGCCGCAACATCCGTCCGCTCAACAACTTCGAGCCGCCGGCCACCACCGACGAGGTGACCGCTGCCGCCCTGCAGTTCGTGCGCAAGGTGAGCGGGACGACGAAGCCGAGCCAGGCCAACCAGGCCGCGTTCGACCGTGCGGTCCACGAGATCGCCCACATCACCCAGCACCTCCTCGACGACCTGGTCACCACGGCGCCGCCGAAGAACCGGGAGGTCGAGGCCGAGAAGGCGCGCGAGCGTGCGCGGCTCCGCTACGGGTGATCCCCGGGATCCCCGCGTCGCCGCCGCGTTCGCGGCGGTCCCCCGCGCGCGCTTCCTGCCGCCGGACCAGCAACGGTTCGCCGACGTCGACCGCGCCCTCCCGATCGGGTACGACGTCACCAACTCCCAACCGTCGACGGTCCGCGCCATGCTCGAGCTCCTCGCCGTCCGGCCCGGCGACCGGGTGCTCGACGTGGGCTGCGGCTCCGGCTGGACGACCGCCCTCCTGGCCCACCTGACCGGCCCGGACGGCCACGTCACCGGCGTGGAGATCATCCCGGAGGTGCTGGCCTCCTGCGGTCGCGCCCTCGGGATAGTCCCTGACGAAAAGCACCGGAATCCGTCCGCGTCCGGTGCTTTTCGTCAGGGACTACCGCAGATCGAGCTCCACCAAGCGCTCCCCGGCGAGCTCGGCTGGCCCGACGGCGCGCCGTACGACCGCATCCTCGTGTCCGCCGACGCCGCCCACGTCCCGGTGCCGCTGGTCGAGCAGCTCACCCCCGACGGCACCCTCGTCGGCCCGGTCCGCGGACGGATGCTGCGGATCCACCGGCGGCCCGGCTCGACCCCGCAGGTCGAGGAGCACGGCCGCTACGTCTTCGTGCCGCTCGTATCCTGATCGGGTGACACTCGTCGGCCAGCAGCCCGGGCACCAGGGGGTCGGTCAGCAGGACCCCGCGCTCGAGCGCTGCACCGCCGGACCGCTCGTGGTCCTGACCGGGGCGGGCCTCTCGACCGACTCGGGCATCCCCGACTACCGCGGCCCGGGGGCGCCGGCGCGGATGCCGATGACCTACCAGGAGTTCGTGTCGGGGCCGGCCGCGCAGCAGCGGTACTGGGCGCGCAGCCACCTCGGCTGGTCCCGCATGGGACGGGCCGAGCCCAACGCCGGGCACCGCGCCGTCGCCGCCCTCGGCGCCGCGCTGGTCATCACCCAGAACGTCGACGGCCTCCACGAGGCGGCCGGGACGCCCCGCACGGTCGCCCTGCACGGACGGATCGCCGACGTCATCTGCCTCGCCTGCCGTCGTACGACGCCGCGCGCCGCCCTCCAGCAACGGCTCGAGGACGCCAACCCCGGCTGGGCCGCGGCGCACGCCGACGTGGCAGTCCGCCCCGACGGCGACGTCGACCTCGAGGACACCGCCGGGTTCGTGGTGCCGCCCTGCCTCGACTGCGGCGGAGCGCTCAAGCCGGACGTCGTCTTCTTCGGCGAGAACGTCCCCAAGCCGCGCGTCGAGCGCTGCTACGCCGCCGTCGAGGCCCTCGCCGGCACCGACGGCTGCCTGCTCGTCGCCGGGTCCAGCCTCACCGTGATGAGCGGGCTGCGCTTCGTCCGCCGGGCCGCCCGGCAGGGCACGCCGGTGGTCATCGTCAACCGGGGGACGACCCGCGGGGACGACCTGGCGTCGTACAAGGTCGAGGCGGGGACCAGCGAGTGGTTGACCGCGCTCGCCGCCGTCAGAGCTTCTTGACGAAGATGTGGTCGGCCGCCTCGGGGAAGATCTCCGCGGTCTCGCCACCGGAGCCCACGAGCACGCCGTCGGCCGTCGACTGGATGGTGATCGTCTTGTCGGGCAGCGCACCGACGCGGCGCATCGCGCTCATCAACGCCTCGTCCTTCTGCATCTCCTCGGAGATGCGACGCACGAGCGCCCGGGAGGAGTCCTTCGAGGCGGCCTTCGAGAGGGGCTCGACGTCGTCCATGAAGTCCTGGACCGGCTTGGCCTCGCCCAGCTCGTCGAGACCCGGGATCGGGTTGCCGTAGGGCGACTCGGTCGGGTGGTCGAGCAGCTCGAGCAGGCGGCGCTCGACGCTCTCGGACATGACGTGCTCCCAGCGGCAGGCCTCCTCGTGGACCTGCTCCCAGTCGAGGCCGATCACGTCGATCAGCAGGCGCTCGGCGAGGCGGTGCTTGCGCATGACGCGCGTCGCCAGCCGGCGGCCGTCCTCGGTGAGCTCGAGGTGGCGGTCACCCTCCACCGTGAGCAGACCGTCGCGCTCCATCCGGGCCACCGTCTGCGACACCGTCGGCCCGCTCTGGTGCAGGCGCTCGGCGATGCGCGCCCGCAGCGGGACGATGCCCTCCTCGATCAGCTCGTAGATCGTGCGGAGGTACATCTCGGTGGTGTCGATCAGGTCGCTCACCTGCCCATTCTGTCGCATTCGCCGAGCGCGTCTACCGCGGAGGGGGTCAGCACGCTGCCCGGCGCCGCGTCCCGCCGCGCTGCCGGCCGTGTTCCTATGTTGCTGGCAGGCTTGGGATCGTGACCACGCTGCTCGTCCCCCACCGGTTCAACGGCCCGCCACGCTCCGGCAACGGCGGCTGGGTCGCCGGCGCCCTCGCCGCGCGGCTGCCCGGGCAGTCGATGGGGCGCGCGGTCACGGTCACCCTGCGCCAGCCGCCGCCGCTCGAGACGCCGATGCCGCTCACCGCGACGGCCAACGGCGCCACGATCAGCCACGACGGGGGGCTCGTCGCGGAGGCGTCGTACGCCGAGCACGCGCCGACCGCCGTCGCGCCGGCCCCGGCCCGCGAGGCCGCGGAGGCGGAGGCGTCGTACCCGGGCCACCGCACGCACCCCTTCCCGGGCTGCTTCGTGTGCGGGCCCGCCCGCCGACCCGGCGACGGACTGCGGATCTTCCCGGGAGCCGTGGGTACGGACCGGGTCGCGGCCACCTGGACGCCGTACGAGAGCACCGTCCCGGTCACCTGGGCCGCCCTCGACTGCACCGGCGGCTGGTCGAGCGACCTCGAGGGCCGTCCGTCGGTGCTCGGCCGGATCACCGTCGAGGTGCACCGGCTGCCCCGCACGTCGGAGCGCTACGTCGTGGTCGGCGAGCAGCGGCGCCTCGACGGGCGCAAGACGTTCACGGCTGCCACGCTGTACGGGCCCGGCGACGAGGTGGTCGCCACGGCCGAGCACGTCTGGATCGCGATCGACCCGGAGGACTTCCGATGACCAGCACCCATCCCTGGTGGTACGACGCCGTCGTCTACCAGGTCTACGTCCGCAGCTTCGCCGACGGGATGCCCGTCCCGGGCGACGGCATCGGCGACCTGCCCGGCATCACCGCCCGGCTCCCCCACCTGCGCGACCTCGGTGTCGACGCCCTGTGGATCACGCCCTTCTACCGCTCCCCCCAGAAGGACCACGGGTACGACGTCGCGGACTACGAGGACGTCGATCCCCTCTTCGGCGACCTCGCCGACTTCGACACCCTGCTCGCGACGGCCCACGAGCTGGGGCTGCGCGTGATCGTCGACCTGGTGCCCAACCACACCTCCGACCAGCACGTGTGGTTCCAGGCGGCCCTCGCCGCCGGGCCGGGCTCGCCGGAGCGCGCCCGCTACCTCTTCCGCGAGGGCAAGGGGGCCGACGGCAGCGAGCCGCCGAACAACTGGAGCTCGATCTTCGGCGGGCCGGCGTGGACGCGTGTGCCCGACGGCCAGTGGTACCTGCATCTCTTCGACAGCTCCCAGCCCGACCTCGACTGGCGCAACCCCGAGGTCGGCGACATGTTCGAGGGCGTGCTGCGCTTCTGGCTGGACCGGGGCGTCGACGGCTTCCGCGTCGACGTCGCGCACGGGCTCTACAAGGAGGCCTCGTTGCGCGACCAGGTCCTGCCGAAGGAGACGAAGAAGGCGAAGGGCAGGAAGAAGAGCCAGCCCGAGTCGATGGTCGAGCGGACCCTGCGCGACGAGCCCATGTGGGAGCAGCCCGAGGTCCACGACGTCTACCGCCGCTGGCGCAAGGTGCTCGAGGAGTACCCCGGCGACCGGATGGCCGTCGCCGAGGCGTGGACGCAGACCGCTGAGTCGATGGCCGAGTTCATCCGCCCCGACGAGCTGCACCAGGCGTTCAACTTCGGCTGGCTCGGCACCCCGTGGTCGGCCGCGGACTTCGCCGAGGTGATCACGTCCTCGATCGCGGCGGTGGCGACCGCCGAGGCCGCACCGACCTGGGTGCTGTCCAACCACGACGTCGTCCGCCACCCCACCCGGTACGGCGGCGGGCCGGCCGGCATCGCCCGCGGTCGCGCCGCGACCCTCGCCATGCTGGCGCTCCCCGGGTCGGCGTACCTCTACCAGGGCGAGGAGCTCGGCCTGGAGCAGGTGGACGTGCCGCCCGAGGCCCGGCAGGACCCGTCGTGGTTCCGGACCGGCCAGCCGGGGCGCGACGGCTGCCGGGTGCCGCTGCCGTGGTCGGGCTCGGCGCCGCCGTACGGCTTCGGGGGCGCCGACGGCACCCAGCCGTGGATCCCGCAGCCCGACGACTGGGCCGGGCTGACGGTCGAGGCGCAGCAGGCCGACCCGGACTCGACACTGGCGTTCTACCGCCGCGCGCTCGCCGTGCGCCGTGCGGTGTTCAAGGGCGTGCCCGACGCGACCACCGCGGTGGCGGAGGACGAGGTGCTGGTGATCCGCCGCGGCGATGTCACCGTCGTCGTCAACACCGGCGACCGCCCCGCGGGGCTGCCCGACGGCGAGGTCCTGATCAGCAGCGGCCCGCTGCCCGGCGGTGTCCTCCCACCCGACACCGCGGCCTGGCTCCGCTGACCGCCGCAGGGTAGTCCCTGACGAAAAGCACCGGATCCGGGCGGGATCCGGTGCTTTTCGTCAGGGACTACCGCAGGTCAGCGGTCGCCGGGCTCGTTGAGCGCGTCGTTGTAGCGGCGCAGGGAGGCCGTGAACGCCGCCACCTCCTCGGCGGACCAGTCGCCGAGCCGATCGGCGAGGTACTGCCGTCGGTCGTCGGCGACCTGCTCGAGCCGGCGCACGGCGTCCTCGCTCGCGGTCAGCAGGGTGGCCCGGCCGTCGGCGGGATCGGGCGACCGGTCGAGCAGGCCGAGGTCGATCAGGTGCTGGACCTGCCGGCTGATCGCGCCCTTGTCGATGTCGAAGACCTGGCCGATGGCCGAGGCCCGCAGCGGCCCGTTGTCGCGGACGTAGCTGAGCATGAGGTACGACGCCGGCAGCAGCTCGGGGTGCACGGCCCGGGCCCGCTCGCCGATGACCCTGCGGATCCGGCGGATCAGCACGCCGACCTCGCCCTCGAGCTCACGCAGCGTGTCGGTCCGGGAGGCCGCGACCTTCATCGCCGCTCACCCACCCGCGCGCCCTCGCCCTCCACGTCGAAGGCCGGGTAGTCGACGGCCTCGCCGGTGGCGACCACGCCGGCCTCGATCTCCGACTCGGCGACCGAGGGGCTGCCGGTGGTGGTCCGCAGCGGGACCTCCTTGATGAAGAGGATGCAGACGAAGGCGACGATCGCGAACGGCACCGCGACCATGAACAGGTGGCCGACCGCCTCGCCGAAGGACGCCTCGTAGAGCGCCCTGATCGGCGCGGGCAGCGCGGCCAGGTCGGGGATGTCGCCGGTGGAGTGCTGCATCTGCGCGAGCTGCTCCGGGCTGACCTGGCCGGAGGCGAGCAGCGCGCCCAGGCCGTCCTTGACGCTGGAGGTGACCTGGTGCGCGAGCACCGCGCCGAGCGCGGCGACACCGGCCGAGCCGCCGATCGAGCGGAACATCGCGACCACCGAGCTGGCGGCGCCGAGGTCCTCGGGAGCGGTGTTGTTCTGCACGGAGAGCACGAGGTTCTGCATGGTCGCGCCGAGGCCGATGCCGGTGAGCGCCATGTAGGCGCCGACCACGAGGAGCGGGGTCTCCGCGTCGATGGTGCCGAGCAGGGCGATGCCGGCGATGACGAAGACCATGCCGCCGACCAGCCACCGCTTCCACAGGCCGGTGCGGGTGATGACCCGGCCGCTGATGATGCTCGAGACGAGCAGGCCGCCGACCATCGCGATCGACATCAGGCCGGCCTCGGTCGGGCTCATCCCGCGGGCGAGCTGGAAGTACTGGCTCAGGTAGACCGTCGCACCGAACATCGCGACACCGATCATCACCGACGCGGCGGTCGCCAGCGCGGTGGTGCGGTCGCGGAAGAGGCGCAGCGGGATGACCGGCTCGGCGGCGACGCGGGCCTCGACCCACAGGGCCGCGGCGATCAGGAGCAGGCTCGCAGCGACGAGTGCGGCCGACGTACCGGAGATCCAGTCGAAGTTGTTGCCGGCCAGGCTGACCCACACGAGGATCAGGCTGATGCCGCCCATGATCAGGGTCGCGCCGAGGTAATCGATCCTCACCTCGCGCTTGACCGTCGGCAGGTGCAGCGTCTTCTGGAGTACGACGAACGCGATCGCCGCGACCGGGAGACCGATCATGAAGCAGCCGCGCCAGCCGAGCGGGCTGTCGACGACCAGGCCGCCGAGCAGCGGGCCGCTGACGGTCGCGGTGGCGAAGACGGCCCCGATGTAGCCGCTGTAGCGGCCGCGCTCGCGGGGGGAGACCATCGAGGCGATGACGACCTGCACCAGCGCGGTCAGGCCGCCGACGCCGAGGCCCTGGAAGGCGCGCGCGCCGATCAGGACGCCCATGTTGGGCGCGATCGCGGCGACGACGGAGCCGATGGAGAAGATGACCAGCGCAGCCTGGACGAGGAGCTTCTTGCTGAACAGGTCGGCCAGCTTGCCCCAGATCGGGGTGGTCGCGGTCATCGTGAGGAGGGTGGCGACGACGACCCACGTGTAGCCGGTCTGGCTGCCGTGCAGGTCGGTCACGATCGCGGGCAGCGCGTTGCTGACCACGGTGCTCGAGAGCATGGCGACGAACATCGCCAGGAGGAGCCCGGTCAGGGCCTCCATGATCTCGCGGTGGGTCATCTGACCCGGCTCGGCGGTCGCCGATGAAGTAGTTGACATGTATCAACCATATCTCGGATTGGTTGACGACGGCAACTTTCTGTGACCGGTCAGACATCGGCCGCCCGGTCGCGCTGTAACACGCTGTTCGCCCGACTACCCGGCGGTTCTCGGCGTGATTCGGCGTACGCGCCCGGCGTGTCGTGCCGAAAAGCGCCGACCAGTCGGGTGGACAGCGTGTTACAGCACCCGCCGACCGGCCCCCAGCGAGCACCCCGGAAATGCAGCGACCCGCAGGTGCGGCTCGGACGAGCCCCGTCCGGTGGATGATCCGGACTCACCTGCGGGTCGGGTGGCTGCTGTTGGATTCGCGTCGCAGCCGAAGTAGTACGTACTGCGGGCTGCTAGCGAGCAGCCACCTCACGCATCCGATGAGAAATCATTCTTCGGACCACCTCCTTTCCCGTGTGCGACAACCGTAGGTCGGGCTCCGGCGCCGCACAATGGATTAACGGCAGGGACCGGTGGAGTCGCGCACCTTGAGCTGTGTCGGTACGACGACCGTCGCCGCCGACCCCGGTCGCAGCAGCAGGTCGATGGCACAGGCGCCGGCGTCCTCCGTGCGCTCGGCGAGGGTGGTCAGCGCGGGCTGGCAGAAGTCGGCGCCGAACATGTCGTCGAAGCCGACGACGCTGACGTCGTCGGGCACCCGGACGCCCCGGCCGGCCAGCCGGCGGAGCACGCCGATGGCCAGCATGTCGTTGTGGCAGACGATCGCGGTCGCCCTCGCCGCGAGCGCCGCGTCGGCGGCAGCGGGGCCGCCCTGGAGCGTCGGCTGGTAGGGGCCGAGCCGGCGCGCCGCCACGCCCGACGACTCCGCCGCGGCGAGCAGCCCCGCCCAGCGCCGCGCCCCCGACCACGACTCGTGCGGCCCGGCGAGGAAGACCAGCGACTCGTGGCCGAGCGAGACCAGGTGGTCGACGATCTGGCGGGTGCCGGCGTCGTAGTCGGCGACCACGCTCGGCACGCCGGCGACACCGGGCAGGGTGCGGTTGACCAGCGCCAGCCGGTGTCGTCCAGCAGCTGCGGCGAGGTCCTCGTCGGTGCCACGGGCGGCCGCGATCACCAGCCCGTCAACGGCGGGGCCGAGCCGCTGGACCAGCTCCCGCTCAACCGACGGGCTCTCCTGCGTGTCACCGAGGACGAGCGTCTTGCCGGCCGCCGCGGCCGCCCGCTCGGCGCCCTTGATCGCGCCCGCGAAGTAGGGGTTGGTGATGTCGGGGACGAGCAGGGCGAAGGTGTGCGTGCGCCCCGAGCTCATCGCCCGGGCGCTCGGGTTCGGCACGTAGCCGAGACGTTCGGCGACCTCGAGGATGTGCTCCCGCGTGGTCGCGTTGACCCGCCCCGGGGTGCTCAGCGCGCGGGACACGGTGGAGGCCGCGACCCCGGCCGCCTCGGCCACGTCGGTGATGGTGACCCGCTTCGGAAGCGTCATGCGAGCAGTGTATGGCAACAAATGGCAAACGATTGCCATGTGACGGGCGCCACTCGTAGCGTCCTGCGCAGATCGCGTCCACAGTGGAGGCGACGGAGAAAGGCAGTTCCGATGTCCCAGGACCACACCGCGGACCTCACCCCGGTCCGCACCCCGCGGAAGGCCGCCCTCGCCGCGTGGTGCGGCAGCGCGCTGGAGTACTACGACTTCGCCATCTACGGCACCGCCGCGGCGCTGGTGTTCCCCAAGATCTTCTTCCCGGAGGGCAACGCCACGGCGGCGAGCATCGCCTCCTTCGCGACCTTCGGCGTCGCGTACGTCGCCCGCCCGATCGGCTCCTTCTTCATGGGCCACATCGGCGACCGCCTCGGCCGCAAGCGCATCCTCATCGGCACCCTCCTGCTGATGGGCATCTCGACCTTCCTCGTGGGCTGCCTGCCGACGTACCACCAGGTCGGGCTGCTCGCGCCGGCGCTGCTCGTCACGCTGCGCCTGCTGCAGGGCCTGTCGGCCGCCGGCGAGCAGGCCGGCGCGAACTCGATGTCCTTCGAGCACGCCCCCGACGACCGCCGCGGCTTCTTCACCAGCTTCACCCTCAGCGGCACCCAGGGCGGCCAGATCCTCGCCCCGGCGGTCTTCCTGCCGCTCGCGGCGGTCCTGCCCGAGGACGCGCTGCTCAGCTGGGGCTGGCGGGTGCCCTTCTGGCTCAGCGCCGCCGTCGTGCTCATCGGCTTCCTCATCCGCCGCACGCTGGACGAGACCCCCGAGTTCCACCGCGAGGCCGAGCAGCAGGACCGGCAGGAGAAGGCCGCCGCCCCGCTCGGCGTGCTCTTCCGGCACCACTGGGCCGGCGTGCTCCGCGTCTTCTTCGCCGCGTTCGTCGCGGTCGTGAACACGATGTTCGCCGTCTTCGCGCTCAACCTCGCGACGTCGGAGGACTACGGCATCGAGATCAGCAAGACCACCATGCTGTGGCTCGCGATCATCGCCAACATCGTCGCCGTCGGCACCATCCCGCTGTGGGCCAGCCTGTCCGACCGCATCGGCCGCAAGCCGGTCTTCCTCACCGGCCTCGTCGGCAGCGCCGCGCTGGTGACCCTCTTCCTGTGGTCCATCACCGAGCACAACGTGCCGCTCGTGCTGGTCAGCGGCATCGCGCTGGCCGGTGTCGTCTACAGCATGCCGAACGCCGTCTGGCCCGCGACCTACGCGGAGTACTTCCCCACCTCCGTCCGCCTCTCCGGCATGGCCGTCGGCACGCAGTTCGGCTTCGCCCTCGCCGGCTTCACCCCGACCATCGCCGGCTGGCTGATCGACGGCGACGCCGCCAACTGGTATCGCGTCGCCGCCTTCGTCGTCGCCGCCTGCGGGATCTCCGCGATCGCCGTCCTCAGCGGCCCGTCCGGCACGCACAGGGTCCCCACGCCCGAGGTCGGCCGCACCCGCGCCGAGGCCGCCGCCCTGCGCGTCCCGGAGCTGGCCCGATGAGCGATCCCGTACGACGCCCGGTGGTCGCCGTGCTCAACGGCCCCAACCTCAACCTGCTCGGCGAGCGGGACCCGCAGGCCTACGGCACCGCGACCCTGGCCGACATCGAGAAGCTCTGCCTCGAGACCGGTGACCGGCTCGGCCTCGACGTCGACTTCCGCCAGACCAACCACGAGGGCGTGCTGGTCGACGCGATCCACGAGCTGCGGCGTACCGCCGCCGGCGTCGTCATCAACGCGGCGGCGCTGTCGCACACCTCGGTCAGCGTGCGCGACGCGCTGGCCGTGGTCGAGGGCCCCGTCGTCGAGGTGCACCTGAGCAACATCCACCGCCGCGAGGTCTTCCGGCACCACTCGTTCGTGGCCGAGGTCGCGGACGGGGTCGTCACCGGCTGTGGCGCCCGTGGCTACGCGATTGCCGTCGAGCACGTCGCCCACCTGGTCGCCGGCGCGGTCGAGGAGGTCGCGTCATGAGCGGGACGTCCTTCGCGCTCGGCCTCGTCGGCGCGGGCATCGGCCGCTCCCTGACGCCCGCGATGCAGGAGGCCGAGGGCCGCGCCCACGGCCTGAACCTGACCTACCGACGCATCGACGCGGAGGTCCGCGGCCTCGCCGTCGAGGATCTGCCGTCCGTCGTGCACTGGGCCCAGGCGCTCGGCTTCGACGGCCTCAACATCACCCACCCGTTCAAGCAGGCGGTGCTGCCCCTGCTCGACGAGGTGTCCCGCGCCGCCGACGACCTCGGCGCCGTGAACACCGTGGTGATGCGCGACGGCCGGCTGGTCGGCCACAACACCGACTGGTCCGGCTGGGGCCGCGCCTTCCGCAGCACGCTCCCCGACGCGGTCACCGACCGCGCCGTCGTGGTCGGCGCCGGCGGCGCGGGCCTGGCCGTCGCCTACGCGCTGCTCGACCAGGGCGCGGCGCACGTCGCGATCCACGACACCGACATCGACCGCGCCGAGGCCGCCGCGATCCGGCTGGGCAAGCGGTTCGCGGCCGAGCGGATCGACGCGGTCACCGACGTCGCCGCCGCGATCACCGACGCCGACGGACTCGTCAACGCGACCCCGATCGGCATGCACGGCCACGCCGGCCTGCCGGTCCCGGCGGCGCTCGTCGAGGAGCGGCTGTGGGTGGCCGACGTCGTCTACTTCCCGCTGGAGACCGAGCTCGTCGCCCTGGCCCGCGGCCGGGGCTGCCGCGTGCTGCCGGGTGGCGGGATGGCCGTCGGCCAGGCGGTCGACGCGTTCGAGCTCTTCACCGGACGCCGCGCGGACGCCGACCGGATCGCCCGCCACTTCGCGGAGCTGACGTCGTCATGACCCTGCGCCGCAGCATCGCGACCGTGTCCCTCTCCGGCGTGCTGGCCGACAAGCTCGACGCCGCGGCGGCCGCCGGCTTCGACGGGATCGAGGTGTTCGACAACGACCTCGTCGCGTCCCCGCTCAGCCCGGCCGAGGTGGCCGCCCGGTGCGCGGACCTCGGTCTGCGCGTCGAGCTGTTCCAGCCGGTGCGGGACGTCGAGGGCGTCGCCCCGTCCGACTTCCCTGCCGTCGTACGACGGGTGGCGCGGAAGCTCGACGTGGCGGCCGCCCTCGGGGCGCCGGCGGTGCTGCTGTGCTCCAACGTGCAGCCCGACGCGATCGACGACCCCGACCTGTCGGCCGCCCAGCTGGCGACCCTCGGTGACCTCGCCGCCGAGCGCGGCCTCGTGCTCGCCTTCGAGGCACTCGCCTGGGGGCGCCACGTGCACCGGGTCGGACAGGCGTGGGACATCGTGCAGCGCGCGGCCCACCCGGCCGTGACCCTCGCCGTCGACACCTTCCACATGCTCTCCCGGGGCGATGGGCCCGAGGCGCTCGAGGGCGTGCCCGGTGACCGGATCGGCTTCCTGCAGGTCGCGGACGCGCCGCTGCTCGACATGGACGTCCTCGAGTGGAGCCGCCACCACCGCTGCTTCCCCGGCCAGGGGACGATGGACGTCTCCGGCGTCGTCGACGCCGTCATCCGCTCCGGGTACGACGGCCCGCTGTCCCTCGAGGTGTTCAGCGACGTCGTCCGGGAGGCCCCGGCGGCCGAGACCGCGCGCGACGCGCTCCGCTCGCTGGTGTTCCTGGAGGACGAGCTGGCCCGGCTCCGCCCGGGCGGGACGCCGCTCGCCCCGGCGGTGCCGGAGCGCGCCGACGCCGCCTTCCTCGAGCTGCCCGCCGGCCCGGCGACCGACGACCTTCTGGTGCGGCTCGGCTTCACCCTGGCCGGCTGGCACCGGCACAAGCCGGTCGCCTGGTGGCGCAACGGGAGCGCCGACGTGCTCGTCAACGCCGCCGCCACGGAGCCCGCACTCGGCATCGTCGCCTCCCCGGTCGCCCAGGTCGCCGAGCGCGCGGAGGCCCTCCTGTGGCCGAGCGTCGCGGTCTCCCGCACCCCCGGCGACAGCCTGCTGCCCGGGATCACCTCCCCTGCCGGCGTCCCGGTCTTCGTCAGCGCGCCGGCCGGCGAGCAGGACGACTGGCAGCGCGACTTCGCCGCCGCGCCGGGGCGCTCGCCCGAGGGGTGGGTGGGGCTGGACCACCTCGGCGTCGCCGTACCGGCGGGACGGCTGAACGAGGAGGTGGCCTTCCTGCGCACCCTCCTCGGCCTGGAGCCCGCGCCGCTGGAGGAGTTCATCGACCCGCACGGGCGCATCCGCAGCCGCGCGTTCCGGCCCGCCAAGGGCGAGCTGCGCGTGGTGGTCAACGTCGCGGAGGTGGCCGACGTGCCGCGCCCGACGGGCGTCGTCCAGGTGGCCTTCGGCTGCACCGACCTGCTGGCGGAGGTCCGCCGCCTGCGGGCGGCCGGCGTCCCGCTGATGGCCGTCCCGGACAACTACTACGTGGACCTCGAGGCGCGCCTCGACCTCGACGCCGCGTTCGTGGCGACCCTGCGCGAGCACGGCGCCCTCTACGACCGCAGCGCGCAGGGCGAGCTGCTGCACGCCTACACCCCGGTGCTGCCGCAGGGCTTCTGCATCGAGCTGCTCGAGCGGCGCGGCGGCTACGACGGCTACGGCGCTGCCAACACGCACGTCCGGCTGGCCGCGCAGTCCCCGCGATGACCACTGACTGAGATCACACCCGTTCGCCGGCGCTGCGGGGAATGTCGCGCCGTGGGAGCACCTTGTGACTCCTGTCGCCCACGGCATGGTCGATTAACACTATCGACATACATGTCTTTAAGGTGACGGCAGTCCGCGGCACACCCCGCCGCTCCCCTTGGTGCGCCCACCAGCGCGCCCCGACGAACAGGAAGACGATGTCGGACGAGATCCCCCTCATCGAGGCCCCCAAGTCCCGGCTGCCGCTGCTGGCCGCAGTCGTGGTCGTCGTGCTCGCGATCATCGGCGCCGTCGCGTTCCTCGCGACCCGCGGCGACGACGCCCCGCGTGCGACCGGCGACGACGCCCCCGCCGAGCTCTCGAAGGACAAGCCGGTCAAGCTCGTGCTCGGTGCGGTCGGCGCGAGCGACCCCTACTGGGAGACGCTGACCGAGGCGGCCAAGGAGGCCGGCATCGACCTCGAGGTCCGCGACTTCGCCGACTACACACAGCCGAACCCCGCCCTCAAGGAGGGCGAGCTGGACGCCAACCAGTTCCAGCACATCGTCTACCTCGCCGAGTACAACGTCGCCAACGACGACGACCTGGTCCCGCTCGGCTCGACCGCCATCTACCCGCTCGGCCTCTACTCGCAGAAGTACGACGACGTCGCCGACATCCCCGACGGCGAGACCGTGATCGTCCCCGACGACGACTCCAACCAGGCCCGCGGCCTGCTCGTGCTGCAGTCGGCCGGCCTGATCGAGCTCAAGGACGGCGGCTCGATCTTCTCGACCGTCGCCGACGTCGACACCTCCGCGTCGCGGGTGAAGGTCAAGGCCCTGCAGGCCGACCTGACGCCGACCTCGCTGCCCGACGTCGCCGCGGCGATCGTCAACAACGACTTCGTCGAGGACGCCGGGCTGAAGTTCGACGACGCGATCGCGGTCGACGACCCGAGCGACCCGAAGGCCGTGCCCTATGTCAACATCTTCGCCGTCCGCGCGGAGGACAAGGACAACCCGGTGCTGAAGAAGCTCGTCGAGGTCTACCAGCAGACGCAGGCCGTGCTCGACGGCGCCGACGAGGCGTCGGGCGGCACCGCGGAGTTCGTCACGATCAGCCAGGCCGACCTCGAGGCCAGCCTGCGCGAGGTCGAGGCGCAGATCCGCGACCAGAAGTGACCATGGCACTGGTCGAGCTGCACCGCGTCGTCAAGGAGTTCCCCGGCGCGCGCCGCGGCGACCCCGTCCACCGTGCGGTGGACGGGGTCGACCTCAGCGTCGAGCAGGGCGAGATCTTCGCGATCATCGGCTACTCCGGCGCCGGCAAGTCCACCCTCGTCCGGCTCGTCAACGCGCTCGAGCCGGTCACCTCGGGCAGCGTGGTCGTCGACGGCGTCGACGTCACCACGCTCTCCGAGCGCGCCCTGCGCGAGCTCCGCCAGGGCATCGGCATGGTCTTCCAGCAGTTCAACCTGATGGAGTCGCGCACCGTGTGGGGCAACCTCGCGTTCCCGCTCACGGTCGCCGGCGTCGCGAAGGGCGAGCAGCAGAGGCGGATCTCGGAGCTGCTGCACTTCGTCGGCCTCGCCGACAAGGCCCACGCCCACGTCGCCGACCTGTCCGGCGGCCAGAAGCAGCGCGTCGGCATCGCCCGCGCGCTCGCGACCAACCCGCGCCTGCTGCTCGCCGACGAGGCCACCAGCGCCCTCGACCCGGAGACCACGCGCGACGTCCTCGACCTGCTCGCGAAGGTCAACCGCGAGCTCGGTACGACGATCCTGCTGATCACCCACGAGATGGACGCCGTACGCCGCATCGCCCACCGGGTCGCGGTGATGGAGAACGGCCGTGTCGTGGAGACCGGGCCCGTCCTCGACGTCTTCGCGGACCCGCAGCACGCCGTGACCCGCCGCTTCGTCGGGACCGTCGTCGACGACCTGCCGCCGGACGAGGTGCTCGCCGCGCTGCGCGCGACCCATCGGGGCCGCTTCGTGCGGCTCGCCTTCCGCGACCCCGCCGTACGCCAGTCCGACGCGTTCGCCGCGCTGCTGCGCCACGACGTCTCCTTCGAGCTCGTCTACGGCGGCATCGAGGAGATCCAGGGCAGCAGCTTCGGGAACCTGACCCTCGCCCTCACCGGCGACGACGCCGCGATCGACGCGGCGCTGGCCGAGATCGGCACGACCGTGCCCTGGACGGAGGTGGCCCGATGAGCGCGCCCGCCCTGGAGAGCCTTGCGATCGACACCCGGCTCGGCGACCTGCAGCCGGAGTTCTGGTCGGCCGCCGGCGAGACGATCATCATGGCGTCGTCCGCGCTGCTCATCGGCGGCGCGCTCGGCCTCGCGCTCGGGCTGGGCCTCTACCTGACCCGGGCCGGCGCCCTGTTCGCCAACCGGCCGCTGTTCGTCGTCCTCAACGTGGTCGTCAACTTCTTCCGGCCGATCCCGTTCATCATCTTCATCGCCGCCCTGCAGCCGCTGGCCCGTCACGTCGTCGGCACCGGCATCGGCATCCGTGCCGCCACCTTCGGCATCACCGTCGCGGCGGTCTTCGGCATCAGCCGGATCGTGGAGCAGAACCTCGTCACGGTGAGCCCCGGCGTCATCGAGGCCGCCCGCGCGATGGGCGCCAGCCGCACCCGGATCACGCTGACCGTGCTGGTGCCCGAGGCGCTCGGCCCGCTCGTGCTCGGCTACACCTTCGCGTTCGTCGCGATCGTCGACATGACGGCGATCGCCGGTGTCATCGCGGGTGGCGGGCTGGGCTCGTTCGCGCAGCGCTTCGGGTTCCGCCAGTTCGACCAGGTGGTGATGTGGGCGGCGATCCTCGTGCTGGTCGCGATGGTGATGCTGATCCAGCTCGGCGGCAACGTGCTCGCGCGACGGATCCTGCGGCGCTGACAACCCATCGGCGGCTCCGCGGGCGGGGGTCGGCGGCGGCGGGTCGGCGGCGGTCGGGACGTCCTCCGCTGCGGCTGCGGTTTGCGTCATACGAAGCGAGCGTCCGGGCGACCGGTTCGTATGACGTCCCCGCGCCGTTGGGGGCCGACCCCCCACCCCTCCCACCCGACGGGTATGCGTCATACGAAGCGAGCGTCCGGGCGACCGGTTCGTATGACGTCCCCGCGCCGTTGGGGGCCGACCCCCCACCCCTCCCACCCGCCGGGTTTACGTCATACGAAGCGAGCGCCCCGGCGACCGGTTCGCATGACGTCCCCGCGCCGTTGGGGGCCGACCCCCCACCGCCCCCACCCGCCGGGTTTACGTCATACGAAGCGAGCGCCCCGGCGACCGGTTCGTATGACGTCACCAGCCGACGACCACCACCCGACGACCACCAGCCGCTGACAACCAATCGGCGGGTCGACGCATCACACCCGGCAGACGCTCGCCACCGCGGCGGGCCCCTGACTCGGGAGAGCTCATGTTCCGTCGTACCCCTGCCGCCCTCGCCCTGCTCCTCGCCCTCGGCGCCGCGTCACTGAGCGCCTGCAACGACGACGACAAGGCGTCCGACAGCACACCGTCGGGTACGCCGACCAGCGACACGGCGACGACCGACACGTCGAGCGACGCCCCGGCGCCGACCACGGACGCCGACCTCGGCGACGACGCCGACGCCGACGCGGGCGACGTGGTGATCGAGCCCGGCGCGATCGGTGCGGCACGGGTCGGGATGACCCGTGCCGAGTGGGAGGGCACCGGCCTCTTCGAGGACGGCGCACTCGTCTGCGAGGGCGAGCTGATCCACTGGGCGGGTGAGCCGAAGGGCTTCGGCGTCCTCACCGACGAGGACGCCACGATCACCCAGCTGACGGTGGGCACCCCGGGACCGCACACCAAGCACGGCGACATCGAGGTCGGCTCCACCTACGGCGAGCTCAAGGCCGCCTGGCCGGACCTGACCGAGCCGGTCGAGGACGGCTTCGACCAGGCGTCGGTCTACCCGCCGGGCGAGGAGGACGGCGACGTCTACATCGCCTTCCTCCTCGACGCCCCGGTCGACGAGGTCACCGATGACACCGAGGTCGCCGTGATCGGCGTCAGCGGCGGGCAGAAGCCGAACTTCCAGTACGACTGCTGATCGGCGCCTCCCCGGTTGGCGACGCACCTACCAGAATTGTCGTGAATCCCTCACGGGAGCAGCGAATTCGGTAGGTGCGTGGCCAACCCCTCAGGCCGAGGCCGCCGCGAACTGCGCCGCGTGGAGCCGGGCGAACGCGCCGTCCCGCTCCAGCAGCTCGGCGTGCGAGCCCTGCTCGACGATCCGGCCGTGCTCCATGACGAGGATCAGGTCCGCGTCGCGGATCGTGGAGAGCCGGTGGGCGATGACGAACGACGTCCGGTCGGTGCGCAGCGCCGCCATCGCCTGCTGCAGCAGCAGCTCCGTGCGGGTGTCGACGGACGAGGTCGCCTCGTCCAGGATCAGCAGCGCCGGCTGGGCGAGGAACGCCCGCGCGATGGTGATCAGCTGCCGCTCGCCGGCCGAGAGGTTCGAGCCCTCGTCGTCGACGCGGGTGTCGTAGCCATCGGGCAGCGAGTGCACGAAGCGGTCGACGTACGTCGCCCGGGCGGCCTCGCGGATCTCCTCCTCGCTCGCGCCGGGTCGCCCGTAGGCGATGTTGTCGCGGATGGTGCCCTCGAAGAGCCAGGTGTCCTGGAGGACCATGCCGATCCGCGAGCGCAGCTCGGCGCGGGACAGGCCCTTCACGTCGACGCCGTCGAGGGTGATCCGGCCGCCGTCGAGCTCGTAGAAGCGCATGATCAGGTTGACCAGCGTGGTCTTCCCCGCGCCGGTCGGGCCGACGATCGCGACCATCTGGCCGGGGTGCGCCACGAGCGAGAGGTCCTCGATGAGCGGCTCGTCGGCGTCGTACGAGAAGGACACGTGCTCGAACGCCACCTCGCCCCTCGTGTCGGCCGCGCGGACCGGCTCGGTCGAGAGCGAGGACGGGTCGACCTCCTCCTCGGCGTCGAGCAGCTCGAAGACCCGCTCGGCCGACGCGACGCCGGACTGCAGGAGGTTGGCCATCGACGCGATCTGGGTGATCGGCTGGGTGAACATCCGCGTGTACTGGATGAACGCCTGCACCTCACCGAGGCTGAGCGAGCCGGACGCGACCCGCAGCCCGCCGACGACGGCGATCACGACGTAGTTGAGGTTGCCGATCAGCATCATCATCGGCATCACGAGGCCGCTGATGAACTGCGCCCGGTACGACGACTGGTAGAGCTTCTCGTTGGCGTCCTCGAACTCCGCCTCGACCTGCGCGCGCTGGCCGAAGACGGTCACCAGCGCGTGCCCGGAGATCGACTCCTCGACCTGGGCGTTGAGCCGGCCGGTCTCGCGCCATTGCGCGATGAACTGGCCCTGCGAGCGCTTCATGACGCGTCCGGTCGTGAACATCGCGATCGGCACCGACACCAGCGCGATCAGGGCGAGCAAGGGCGAGACCCAGAACATCATCCCGAGCACGCCGACGACCATCAGGATCGAGGTGAGCAGCTGGCTCATCGTCTGCTGGAGGTTCTGCGCGACGTTGTCGATGTCGTTGGTGACCCGGCTGAGCAGCTCACCGCGCGGCTGGCGGTCGAAGTACGACAGCGGCAGCCGGTGGACCTTCTCCTCGACGTCGGTGCGCATCCGCCGCACGGTCGCCTGCACGATGTCGTTGACGAGGAAGCCCTGCAGCCAGCCGAGCACCTGCCCGCCGACGTAGATCGCCAGCGTGATCAGCAGGATGTGGCCGACCTTGTCGAAGTCGACGCCCTGTCCGGGCACGAAGTCGAGGCCGCGCAGGAAGTCGGCAAGGCCCTGGTCGCCCTTCGCCTCGGCGTCGGCAACGACCTCCGCCTTGGTGGTGCCGGCGTCGATCCGGCCGCCGATGTAGCCGTTGAACACGGCGTCGGTCGCCTTGCCCATCAGCCATGGGCCGACGGCGACGGAGGCGACCGAGCCGATGCCGAGGAGGAGTACGGCGACGGCGCGGCCGCGCGCCGGACGGAGCAGCCCGAGCAGGCGGCGCCCGGAGCTGCGGAAGTCGTCGGCCTTCTGGCCGACCATGCCGCCGGCCGGGCCCCGGCCGGGACCGCCCTGCTGGACGATCCGCTCGGTCGTCTTCATCGTGCTCTGGGGCTTCGTCCCGCTCATGCCATGACCTCCTCTCCCTTGATGCCTTGCGAGGCGGCGATCTCCTGGTAGGTCTCGTTGTCCCGCATCAGCTCCTCGTGCGTGCCACGCCCGACGACCCGCCCGTCCTCGAGGACGAGGATCAGGTCGGCGTCGCGGATGGTCGCGATGCGCTGGCCGACGATGAGGACGGTGGCGTCGCGGGTGACCGGCTCCAGGGCCGCGCGCAGCCGGGCGTCGGTGGCGACGTCCAGCGCCGAGAAGGCGTCGTCGAAGAGGTAGATCTCCGGGCGTCGTACCAGTGCGCGGGCGATGGCGAGGCGCTGCCGCTGGCCGCCGGAGACCGTCGTACCTCCCTGCGCGACGGCGGTGTCGAGGCCCTCGGGCATCTCGCGCACGAAGTCCGCGGCCTGGGCGATCTCCAGCGCCTCCCACAGCTCCTCGTCCGTGGCGTCCGGCCGGCCGTAGCGCAGGTTGGACGCGATGGTGCCGGAGAAGAGGAAGGCCCGCTGGGGGACGAGCCCGATCCTCGACCACAGCAGCTCGGGGTCGAGCTCGCGGACGTCGACGTCGTCGACCCGGACCACGCCCTCGGTCGCGTCGAGGAGCCGCGGCACCAGGTTGACCAGGGTGGTCTTGCCGGCGCCGGTCGACCCGATCAGCGCGACCGTCTGTCCCGGGCGGGCCGAGAAGCTGACGCCCGACAGCACCGGAGCCTCGGCGCCGGGGTAGGTCAGGCCGACGCCCTCGAGGTCGAGGTGGCCGGCGACGTGGACCTCGGTGACCGGTTCCCTCGGTCGTACGACGCTGGTGTCGGTCGCGAGCACCTCGCTGATCCGGTCGGCGCTGACCGCGGCACGCGGCACCATCATCAGCATGAAGGTGCCCATCATCACCGACATCAGGATCTGCATCAGGTAGGACAGGAACGCCGTCAGCGCACCCACCTCCATCTGCCCGCTGTCGACGCGGTGGCCGCCGAACCAGATCACGCCCACGCTCGCGACGTTGGACACGCCCATGACCAGCGGGAACATCAGCGCCATCCAGCGGCCCGCGCGCAGCGAGACCGCGGTCAGGTCGCCGTTGGCGTCGTCGAAGCGCTTGGTCTCGTAGGGCTCGCGCACGAACGCGCGGACCACGCGGATGCCGGTGATCTGCTCGCGCAGGATCCGGTTGACGTCGTCGAGGCGCTCCTGGACCGAGCGGAACGCCGGCACCATCTGCGAGACGACGAGGCCGATGCACAGGAAGAGGACGGGTACGACGGAGACCACCAGCCAGGAGAGGCCGAAGTCCTCGCGCATCGCCATGATCACGCCGCCGACCATCATGATCGGGATGGTCACGGCCATCAGGCAGGTCATCATCGCCAGCATCTGCACCTGCTGGACGTCGTTGGTGGCGCGGGTGATCAGCGACGGGGCGCCGAAGGTCGAGACCTCGCGGGCGGAGAAGCTGCCGATCCGCCCGAAGATCCGCTTGCGGACGTCGCGGCCGAAGGCCATCGCGGCCTGGCCGCCGAACCATGCGGACGTCATCGAGCAGGCCGCCTGGACCAGCGAGATGGCGAGCATGATCGCGCCGATCCTCAGCACGTAGCCGTTGTCGCCGCGGGCGATGCCCTTGTCGATGATGTCGGCGTTGAGGTGGGGCAGGTAGAGCATCGCGACCGTCGAGGTGAACTGCAGGACGACGATGGCTGTGAGCCAGCCGCGGTACGGCGCGAGGTGGGTGCGCAGGAGTCGGACGAGCATCAGGGGGCGCTCCTCTCGGTGCCCTTCTCGACCGTCTTCTCGACACCGTGCAGGACGGTGTCGACGATCTGGGCGGGGGTGAGCAGGTCGTTGTCGGCGATCTCCCGGTGGGAGCCGGCGAAGGTCAGCAGGCGCCACACGTGCAGCACCTGGGCGGGCGGCATGGTGAGGCGGTCGGCGTCCGGCTCGATCAGCGCGAGCAGCCGGCGTCGTACCTCCTCGAGGCCGTCGGCGATCTCGGGCCGGTCGTGCAGGTGCCGCGGCGGGCCGACCGCCCCGATCGCCCGCATCAGCTCGAAGATGGCGAGGAAGCGCTGCTGGAGGATCGAGGTCATCGCGAGCATCCGGTCGCGAAGGGGCAGCGAGAGGTCGATCTCGTCGAGCCGGGTCAGCACGTCACCGGGCTCGAAGCAGCGGGCGATCGTCGCGTCGACCAGGTCGTCCTTGGAGTCGAAGACCCGGAAGATCGTGCCCTCGGCCACCCCGGCCGCCTCGGCGATCAGCTTGGTCGTCACCCGCGTGCCGTGCTCGTACAGCAGTGGCCGGGTGGCGCGGATCAGCGCCTCCCGGCGGTCCTCCGGGGAGAGCGGCGCGGCACGAGGTGGCATGCCTGCCACTGTAAGTGAGTGAGCACTCACTCACAACTGCTTATTCGTCCGAGGGTCCGCGCATTGGTCTGGTGGGTCGGCTCAGCTCAACCACGACCTCGTCGTACCGGACCCATTGGCTGCAAATCCCCCAGATTCACAGCCAATGGGTCCGGTACGACGAGCATTATGTCCACCGTCACGCCCGTGGGGGCTGGGGCGCGGACCACCGACCCCGGACAATGGAGCCATGGCCCGCGTCGCACTCGTCCTCGGCTCCGGAGGCGCTCGCGGCTACGCGCACCTCGGTGCGGTCGAGGAGCTCCGCTCGCGCGGCCACGAGATCGTGGCCGTCTCCGGTACGTCGATGGGTGCCGTCGTCGGCGGCCTGGTCGCGGCCGGCAAGGACCGGGAGTTCGCCGACTGGGCCTCCACCCTGACCAGCCGCCGGGTGCTGCGCCTGGCCGACCCGACGTGGGCGGGCGGCGGCGCAGCGACGGCCGAGCGGCTGATGGCGGCCCTCGACGAGCTCGTCGGCGACGTGATGATCGAGGACCTCCCGATCCCCTACACCGCCGTGGCGACCGACCTCGCCGCCCGGCGCGAGGTGTGGTTCCAGCGCGGCCCGCTGCTGCCGGCGATCCGCGCCTCGATCGCGATCCCGGGCCTGTTCACGCCCGCCGTCGTCGACGGCCGGATCCTCGTCGACGGCGGCCTGCTCAACCCCCTGCCGCTCGACCCGACCGCCGCCGCGGCCGCCGACTTCACGCTCGCCGTCTCCCTGCAGGGCCCCCGTGAGCCCAACGAGCCCTCCTCGCCCGCCCGGGGCTTCTCCGTACGACGAGCCGAGTGGGCGGCCGACCTGCGCCGCCGGTTCCGCCGCGGCGAGGCGCTCGCTGCCGTGGACGATCTCGCGGACGTCGTACCGATCGGGGCGGTGGAGGCGCCCGCCGAGGTGGGCCCGGAGGTCGACGTACGCCCGGACGTGCGCACCTCCGAGGTGGTGTCGCTGTCGTTCGACGCGATGCAGAGCCTGATCACGCGCTACCGGCTGGCCGCGCTGCCGCCCGACGTGCTGGTCACCGTGCCGCTCGGCGCCGCCCGCACGCTCGACTTCCACCGGGCCGAGGAGCTGGTCGAGCTGGGCCGCCAGCTCACGAAGCAGGCGCTGGACGACGCCGATCGTTGATGCGGATCCGGGTGGTGGGAGTTTCACCGGCCGGCCGGTGAAACTCATGGTTGGACGACGAAGTTTCATCGTCCAGGCATGAGTTTCGTCGTCCAAGGACGCCAGTTTCACCGGCCGGCCGGTGAAACTCACGGGACCGCCACGCACGCCGGTTATCCTCCGAGTCACCACGACGAAGGGGGACCCGGTGCCAGCGCAGTCATCTCGGGAGAAGCGCGCACTCCGCATCCTCGGCACCGGCGCCGCGCTGCCGGACGAGGCGCTCACCAGCGCCGAGCTCGACGAGCGCCTCGGCCTCCCCGCCGGCACGGTCGAGGCGCGGACCGGCGTCCGGGTGCGGTACGTCGAGCGCGGCTCCGCCGCCGAGCTGGGCGCTCGTGCCGCCCGCAAGGCCCTCGCGGCCGCCGGGGTCGACCTCGACGACGTGGACGTGATCATCGGCGCCAGCGCGACGCCCGACCAGCCGCTGCCCTGCAACGCGTCGCTGATGCACGAGCAGCTCGCGCCGGGGCGGCCGATCCCCGCGTGGGACGTCAACGCCAGCTGCATGAGCTTCCTCGTCGCCCTGGACCTCGCGGCGACCCTCGTCGACGCCGGGCGCCACGAGCGGATCCTCATCGTGTCCTCCGACCTCGCCTCGGTCGGCCTGGACTGGGACGACCTCGGCGCGTCCGGGATCTTCGGCGACGGAGCCGCCGCGGCGGTCGTCGGTCCCGCCGGCGAGACCGGGTCGGCCGTGCTGTCGTCGGGCTTCGAGACCTACAGCGAGGGCGCGCACACGTGCGAGATCCGCGGTGGCGGCTCGCGCTACGCCCCCGACCGGGTCGAGGGCGAGTACGCCGACTGGGGCCGCTTCCGGATGGACGGCGGCGCCGTGTTCCGGCTGGCCTTCCGCCACCTGCCGCCGTTCGTGGCGGGCCTGCTCGCCGAGGCGGGCGTGACGATGGACGAGCTCCCGGTCGTCGTACCCCACCAGGCGAGCCACCACGGTCTCGACTGGGTGCGCCAGCAGTTCGGAGTCGGCGACCGGCTGGTCGACATCTACGCCGACCACGGCAACCAGGTCGGCGCCTCGCTGCCGACGGCGCTGCACACCGCGATCGAGAGCGGTCGCCTGCAGCGCGGCGACCACACACTCCTGCTCGGCACCGGCGCCGGGATCAGCCTGGGCGGGATGGTGCTGTGCTACTGACGATCGAGCAGCCCGAGGTCACCTTCCACTGGCTCCGCGTGGGCCACTGCAAGGGTCCCGAGGCGCTGGCGCGGCAGGGCGGGCGGCTGCGGCCGGTCGAGTTCCCGTCGTACGTCGGTGCGCTGCACCACCCGAGCCACGGCTGGACGCTCTTCGACACCGGCTACTCGCAGCACTTCTTCGACGCGACCCGGCGGCTGCCCGAGCTGCTCTACCGCACCACCCTGCCGGTGAGCCTGCCCGACGAGGAGCACCTGCCGCGCCAGCTCGCGGCGCTCGACGTCGACCCGGTCGACGTACGCCGGATCGTGGTCTCGCACTTCCACGGCGACCACGTCGGCGGTCTCCTCGACCACCCGCGGGCGCGGATCATCGCCGGTGCCTCCGGCGCCGAGCACGCGCTGTCGCTGCGCGGGTTCAATGCCACCCGGCACGCGATCCTGCCGGCGCTGCTGCCCGACGACCTGCGCGACCGGCTCGACCCGGTCGACGGGTTCCCGTCACTCGCCGTCGCTGGGCTGCAGACCTGGGACCTGCTCGGCGACCGCAGCCTGCTCGCCGTGGACCTGCCGGGCCACATGCCCGGCCACCTCGGCCTGCTCTTCACCTCCGGCGGCCGGCAGGTGCTGCTGGTCGGCGACGCCGCGTGGACGACGCGCTCCTTCCGCGACCTCAAGCCGCCGTCGCGGCTGGCGAAGGGGGTCATGCACGACTGGCCCAGCACCGTCCGCACGCTCGGGGTGCTGCACGAGCTCGACGCCGCCAACCCCGGCCTGCTCGTACTGCCGGCGCACTGCCCGGAGGGCCACGCGGCGTGGACCGCGGGCGCCACCGGAACCGCCGGGGCCTGAGCCGATGCCCGGAAGCCAGGCGGCGGTCGCCGCCTCGTTCGCCCGCGAGCGCTGGCTCCTCCCCGGCGTGTACGACGCCGCGCGGGCCCGTGCGCTCGAGCGGTTCCTGCGCGAGGACCTCCCCCGGGCGTCCTTCTACGCGGGCCTCGCCGGCCGACCGCTGGGGGACCTCCCGGTGGTCGACAAGCGCACCGTGCTGGCCGACTTCGCGGCCTTCAACCGCTACGGCATCACCCTCGAGCAGGCGCTCGCCGTCGCCGAGGCGGCCGAGCGCTCCCGCGACTTCACCGCCACCCTGCCGGGCGGCGTCACCGTCGGGCTGTCGTCCGGCACCACCGGCACCCGCGGCGTCTTCCTCGTCTCGGAGCAGGAGAGCCGCCTGTGGGCAGGGATCCTGCTCGGTCAGATGATGGCGCCCGCGTCCCTGCGCGTGCTCGCCCGGCGACCGCTCCGGGTCGCGCTCTTCCTCCGCGCCAACAGCAATCTCTACGAGACCCTCGACAGCCGACGCGTGGCGTTCTCGTGGCACGACCTGACCGTCCCGGTCGAGGACCACCTGCCCGACCTGCCCGGCACCGACGTCCTCGTCGCGCCGGCGAGCGTGCTGCGCCGGATCGCTGCGTCGAAGCCGGCCGGGCTGCGGCCGATCCAGGTCATCTCCGTCGCCGAGACCCTCGACCCCGAGGACGAGGCCGTCATCCGCGGGTCGTTCGGCCTGCCGGTCGAGCAGATCTACCAGGCCACCGAGGGCCTGCTCGCCGTCAGCTGTCCAGCCGGGCGGCTGCACCTCAACGAGGGCCACGTGCACATCGAGCCGGAGTGGATCGACCACCGCCGCTTCCACCCGGTCGTCACCGACTTCACCCGCACCACCCAGCTCGTCGTCCGGCACCGCCTCGACGACGTGCTCCTCGCCGCGCCGGGTCCGTGCCCGTGCGGGCGTCCGGGCCGCAGCATCGCCGCCGTCCTCGGCCGCGCCGACGACGTGCTGACGCTGGCCGGCGACGGAGGCGCCGTGCCGGTCTGGCCCGACGCGCTGCGCCACGCCGTGGCGCTCGCCGGCGAGCTCGGCGACTACCGGATCGAGCAGCACGGCGACGAGTGGCGGGTCGCCGTGACCGGCCTGCCCGCCGGGATCTCCCGCGTCGGCGTGGAGATCGAGCGGCTGGCGGAGCGGCTGCGCGCGCGGCCGCCGGTCGTCGTACCCATGGGGTGGCCGGTGGAGGCCCCGGACCAGAAGCGCCGTCGGATCAGGAGGGTCTCGTGAGGCTGTTGGTGACCGGAGCGTCCGGGTTCGTCGGCGGACGGCTCGTGGAGAGGGCGCAGGAGGCCGGGCACGAGACCTTCGGGATCGGCCGGCGGCGGCTCGACCGCGACGACTACGCCAGCGTCGACCTCGGCCGCGTCGGCGACCCGGCGGGGCTGCCCGCGCTGCCCTGGCAGCCCGACGCCGTCATCCACTGCGCGGCCCGCGCGACGCCGTACGCACCCCGCAAGGCCTACGACCGCGACAACGTCACCGCCACCCGCACCGTCGTCGAGTGGTGCCGGCGGCTCGGCAACCCGCGGCTGGTGCACGTGTCGTCGAGCTCGGTGCTCTACCGCGACGGCGACCAGCTCGACCTGACCGAGGAGTCGCCGGTCGGCCCGACGTTCGCCAACGACTACGCCCGCACCAAGGCCGAGAGCGAGGCCGTCGTCCGCGAGTACGACGGCAGCTGGGTCGTCGCGCGCCCGCGCGCCGTCTTCGGGCCGGGCGACACGGTGCTGTTCCCGCGGATCATCGCCGCCGCGAAGGCCGGCCGTGTCCCGCGGCTGACCGGACGTGCCGAGCCTGCCGTCGGCGATCTGATCTATGTCGACAACCTGGCGGCCTACCTGATCGAGCTGGCAGCCCGGCCCGAGCTCGGCGGCGTCTACCACCTGACCAACGCCGAGCCCGTGGAGATCCAGGCGATGCTGCTCGAGGTCATCGACCGGCTCGGCCTGCAGCCGCCGACCCGCGAGGTCAGCCTGACCACGGCGATGCGCGCGGCGACCGTGCTGGAGCGGGCGTGGCGGCTGCTGCACCTGCCGGGCGAACCGCCGATCACTCCCTACGGCGTCGGCGTGCTGAGCTGGTCGAAGACGTTCGTGCCCGACAAGATGCTCCGCGACCTCGGCACGCCCCGGGTGTCGGTGGCCGAGGGCGTCGACCGGTTCGTCGCGTGGCAGCGGGAGCGCCTGTGAGTCGCCGAGCCACCACCGCCGCTGCCGTCGGCTACCTGGGCCTGCAGGCGGCGAAGGCCGCGATCACGCTGCGCACCGCCTCCCGTGCGCCCGCGGCCGTCGAGCCCGGCCCCGCCGAGATCGGGAAGGTCGTCGTCGTGCAGCCGATCCTCTCCGGCGACCCGGGCCTGGAGGACGCGCTGCGCGACAACCTGCTGTCGCTGGACGGGGCGCGATTCTGCTGGCTGGTGGACGAGGACGACCCGGAGGCGCAGCGGATCGTCGGCCGCCTCCGCGACCAGCTCGCACGCTCCGGCGCGACCGGCACCCGCCTCGACATCCGCATCTGCCCACCCGCCCCCGACGGCACCAACCCCAAGCTCGCCAAGCTGCAGCCCGCCCTGGACGAGGCCGCGGACGACGAGATCTTCCTCGTGCTCGACGACGACACCCGTCTGCCCCGGGCGAGCCTGGGCGCGCTGCTCGGCGGCCTGGAGCGGGCGACGCTGGCGACCGGCCTGCCGGCGTACCTCCCGGGCGGGACGCCGTGGGCGCAGCTCGTCGAGCAGTTCGTCGACAACAACGCGGCCATGACCTACCTGACCCTCGACCCCGTCACGATCAACGGGATGACGTGGGCGATGCGGGTGCGCGACCTGCGCTCGCTCGGCGGGTTCACGCCGATCCTGCGCAATCTCACCGACGACCTCGCCGTCGCGGGCGCCGTGCAGCGCACTGGCGGGACCATCTGCCAGACCGCGTCGCCGCAGTGGATCACCACGACGGTCGACTCCCCCGGCGCCTACGTCCGCCTGCTTCACCGCTGGATGCTCTTCGCCAACCTGCTGCTGCGGCGCCAGCCGCTGAGGACCGTCGCCGCGATCAGCGTCCTGCACGGCACCCACCCGAACCTGCTGTGGGCGGTGCTCCTCGGGACCGTCCGCGAGCGGCGTCTCGGGCCCCTAGCGGCGCTGCTCGGTGGACGGTTCCTGCTGCTGCGGCTGGTCCAGCTGCGCATCTACGGACGGCCGCTGCACCGCCCGGGGATCTCGCTGGTGTCCGAGCTGGTGCAGCCCCTCCACCTGGGGCACGGCGCCGTGCAGCGGACCATCCGGTGGCGGACGCACACCTACCGCGTCGTCGCCGACGACGACTTCCGGGAGGTGCGGTGAGGCTCCAGGTCCTCCACCTGACCGGCCAGAGCGACCCGCGCAGCTGCGCGCTCTCCCCCGTCCAGCAGGCCTTCCTCGACGACCTGCCCGTGCCGGAGGCCGCGAAGGTCCGGCTGAACTTCCCGTACGACGCCACGCTGGCGCCGTACCGTGCCGTGCCGTTGTGGCTGGGCAGCCTCCGGCACCTCGTGCTCTTCCTGCGGGTCCGGCTCCTCAGGGCGGGCTGGGCCGCGACACACCGACCGCGGGTCGAGGAGCAGCTCCGCAGGGCCGAGCACACCCTCGTCCTGGCCGGCTCGATCGGCCTCGACCTGCTCGGGCGGCTGGACCTTCCCCGCGACGTCCTCGACCGGCTCACCGTCGTCGCGTACGGCGCCGTCGCCACCCGGCCGCCGGACTGCCGCACGATCCGGGTCGCGAGCAGCAGCGACCACCTCGCGCGGTGGTGGCCGCGCGACCTCGAGGTCGCCGCGGGGCACCTGGACTACCTCGCCTCGCCGGAGCTCGCGGCGCTCTGCCGGCGGCTGGCCGTCGAGCTGACGCCCGCCCCGGTCGTCGAGGAGGTTGCGCAGCAACCGTCACGAGACGCACTGGACGCATGAAGCACGTCGACCTCGTCGCGCCCCCGATGGCCGGGCACCTGCACCCGGTGCTCGGCATCGCCGAGCGCCTGGCCGCGGAGCCCGGCCTGTCCGTGCGGGTGGTCAGCACCGCCGCCGCACAGCCGGCGATCCGCGCCGCGGGCCTGACCGGGCAGGCGCTGCTGGACGGCGCCGACGAGGTCATCGAGACGGTCGTGAACCCGCCGTACCGGATCGGCAGCAACCCGCGGAGGCTCTTCCGCCAGTTCCGCGCCGCGGTGCGGCTGCAGCAGGACTTCCGGGCCGAGCTGCTGGCCCTGTGGGAGCAGGGACGGCCCGACCTGGTCATCGCCGACTTCACGATGGGCGCCGTCGGCACCGCCGCCGACGAGGCCGGCCTGCCCTGGTGGACGGTCCACCCGTCGCCGTGCGCGATCGAGGGACGGAGCGGTCCGCCGGCGTACCTCGGCGGGTGGCGGCCGGGCGTCGGGCTGCCCGGCCGCGCCCGCGACGCGATCGGGCGCCGGTGGGTGCGCGGCTTCAAGCGGATCGCTCCGCGGCTGGCCGGGGTGCGGCTCGCCGACGTCGGCGTGGAGCGGATCTACCGCCCCGACGGCTCCGAGGCGATCTACTCCGCCGACCGCACCTTCGCGCTCACCCCCGCCGCGATCGAGTACGAGCGCCACCTCCCCGCCGCCGTCCGGTACGCCGGCCCGGTGCTGTTCACCCCGCCCGTGGACGCCGCTCCCGTGACCCTCGCGCCGGGCCGGCGGCACGTCCTGCTCACCGCGGGCACGCACCTGCCCTGGCACAAGCAGGCGCTACTCGACACGGCCGTCGCCGCCGTCGCGGACCTGCCCGACGACGTGATGGTGCACCTGACCCTCGGCGGCTGCGCGGGCCCCGTCGGCGGACCCGGAGTCGGGCTGCCGGAACGGGTGGTCGTGCACGACTACGTCAGCTACGCCCGCGACCTCCCCCGGTTCGACGCGGTCGTGCACCACGGCGGGGCGGGCGTGCTCGGCCACACGCTGGCGGCCGGCCTGCCGTCCGTGGTGTGGCCGGTGGACTACGACCAGTTCGACCACGCCGTGCGACTCGTCGATGCGGGCGTCGCCGTACGCCTCTTCCAACCCGCCGGACTCGCGAACCGGATCCGCCAGGTCCTCGACGACCCCCGGTACCGTCGCGCCGCCCAGCAGGTCGCCGCCGACATCGCCGCCCGTCCCGCGGTCGACCTCATCGCCGACGAGGTCCGCGCCCGCCTCCTCCCCTGACCCCCTCCCGCCGAGTTGCCGCTTCGGCCGCGCGACTTGCCACTTTCGTCGGTCGACTTGCCGGTGTCGTCGGTCGACTTGCCGGTTTCGTCGGTCGACTTGCCGGTTTCGTCGGTCGAGATCGCACGAAGGGGCAACTCGACGCACCTCACCGGCAACTCGGCGGGCGGAACCGGCAACTCGGCGGGCGAAACCGGCAACTCGGCGGGCGGAACGCACAAGTCGGCGGGTACGACGGCCGCGTCCCACGCCCGCGCGGGTTATCGGATTCGGCCACGAAATCGGCATCTGCGGGGCATCATGCGCCCATGGACATGGGGCAACCGTCGGACGAGCGCGCCCAGCTGGACGCGCTGATCTCTGCGGCCGCACCCGACCCGCTCCCCGCCGGGCAGGCCCTCCCCCTGCTGCAGCAGTCGGGCGAGAAGGATGCGGCGGTCCTCGGGCGACTCGCTTATCACGCGCTGACCGGTGTCGACCCCGGGGAGGGCGACCCGCCCCCGCCCGGTGAGGTCGCTCCCGGCTTCCCGCCGTTCGCGGCCGAGGTGCTGATGCGCGCCATCTGCGGCCCGGACCACCGGCGCCCGACGGCGCAGGCGCTGCTCATCGTGCTGGACACGGTGCCGCTGGCGTCCTGGCCGGGCGCCGACCAGCCGTTCGTCACGCTCGGCGAGGCGGCGCCGGCAGCAGTGGCCGACGTGGCGCCGGCGACCGTCGAGACGCCGGTCGTGGACCGCGCACCCGCCACGGTCGAGACTCCCGTCGTCGCCCTGCCCGAGCCTGAGGTCGAGCCCGAGGCCGAGCCCGCGGTCGAGGTCGAGGTCGACGAGGAGGTCGAGGAGCGCGCTCCCGAGCCGAGCGTCGCCGCGATCCACCATGACGAGTTCCGCAGCCTGCTGACCCCGTCGCGGGCGGTGCCGCGGTTCGACCCGCTGAACGACCCGCTCACCGATCCGTGGGATCCCGACACGGGCGAGATCGCCCGCATCGACCTTGACCTCGTGACCGGTACGACGGAGCCGGAGCCGGTCGTCGAGGAGCCGGACGCCATCGAGGCCGACGTCGAGCCCGTCGAACCCGAGCCCGTCGAACCCGACCCCGAGCCGGTCGACGAGGTCGTCCAGGAGGTCGAAGAGGTCGAGGAGGAGGTCGTCGACGACGGGCCGCGCGGCATGCACGACGAGTTCCGCAACTTCGTCTCGCCGAGCTTCGCGGTGCCCCACTTCGAGCCGCTCGAGGGCACGCTGCCGGCGGGGAGCGACCGGGTCCGGCGGCGTCGTACCCGGAAGTCCTCGCGGGACGTGGAGCCCGAGCCGGCCAGGGAGCCGGCGAAGCCCGCCAAGGCCCCGAAGGCATCAAAGGCATCGAAGCCCCCGAAGGTGCGCGCCGAGCGGACCCCCGTCGCGAACGCCTCGTCCGACGACGACCGGCGCCAGACCCTGCTCCTGGTGGGCGTGATCCTGGTCCTGATCATCCTCGGCGTGCTCTGGGCGACGCAGAACGGCGGCGACGAGGACAGCAACGGGGCCGGTGCGCCTCAGGGCGCGAGCCGGGTGACCTCCCAGCCATTCGACGCCCTGCCGTAGCGGATCCGGTCGTGCAGGCGGCCGGGCCGGCCCTGCCAGAACTCGAAGGACGCCGGCTCGACCCGGTAGCCACCCCACTCCGGGGGCACCGGGACGTCCTGGCCGGCGAAGCGCTCCTCCGCCTCGCGGTGGCGCAGCTCGAGCTCGTCGCGCCCCGCGACCACCTGGGACTGGGGTGAGGCCCACGCGCCCAGCTGGGAGCCCCGCGGCCGCGAGGCCCAGTACGCCGCCACGTCGCCGGCCGGCAGCGGGCGAGCGAGCCCCTCGACCCGCACCTGCCGCTCGAGCGGGTGCCACGGGAAGAGCAGTGCACAGCGGGACTCGTGGGCCAGCGCCGCGCCCTTGCGGGAGGCGGTGTTGGTGAAGAAGCGGAAGCCGTCCGGCCCGACGCCCTTCAGCAGCACGGTCCGGGCGGACGGCGCGCCATCGGGGTCGACGGTGGCGACGACCATCGCGTTCGGCTCGTGCAGGCCCGCTGCGGCCGCCTCGTCGAACCACTGCTGCCACAGCTGCCAGGGATCCGCGCCGGCACTCGCCTCGTCGAGCCCGGCGTCGCCGTACTCCGCTCGCAGGGCGGCCAGGTCCACCGATCGGTCATCCGACATGGACCCAATCTAGGCCGCGGCTCCGAGGCCCGATGCGGGGTGGGGCAGAATGCCTGTGGCCCGCGGCCTGCCGGCTCCCGGCCGGCCGCCCGAAGGAACGAAGGAGTCGCCGATGGTCGAGGTACACCACGGACTGGAAGGCGTCGTCGCCTTCGAGACCCAGATCGCGGAGCCGGACAAGGAAGGCTCGGCGCTGCGCTACCGCGGCGTCGACATCGAGGACCTGGCCGGCCGGGTCCCCTTCGAGAACGTCTGGGGCCTGCTGATCGACGGCTCGTTCACCCCCGGCCTGCCGCCGGCGGAGGCGTTCAGCCTGCCGGTCCACACCGGTGACGTCCGCGTCGACGTCCAGGCCGCGATCGCGATGCTGGCGCCGGCGTTCGGCTTCGGCCAGACCTATGACATCTCCGACGAGCAGGCCCGCGAGGACCTCGCCCGGGTCGCCGTGATGGTGCTGTCGTACGCCGGCCAGTCGGCCCGCGACATCCACCTGCCCGTCGTACCCCAGCGGCTCGTGGACGAGGGCAGGACCCTCGCGGAGAAGTTCCTCATCCGCTGGCGCGGCGAGGCCGACCCCAAGCACGCGCACGCGATCGACGCCTACTGGTCGTCGGCCGCCGAGCACGGCATGAACGCCTCCACCTTCACCGCGCGTGTCATCACCTCCACCGGTGCCGACGTGGCGGCTGCCTTCTCCGGCGCCATCGGCGCGATGAGCGGCCCGCTGCACGGCGGCGCCCCCTCGCGTGTGCTCGGCATGATCGAGGAGGTCGAGAAGTCGGGCGACGCGCGTGCCTACGTCAAGGGCCTGCTGGACTCCGGCGAGCGGCTGATGGGCTTCGGCCACCGCGTCTACCGGGCCGAGGACCCGCGCGCGCGGGTGCTGCGTCGTACCGCCAAGGAGCTGGGCGCCGCCCGCTACGAGGTGGCCGAGGCGCTCGAGCAGGCCGCCCTCACCGAGCTGCGCGAGCGTCGCCCCGACCGCGTGCTGGAGACGAACGTGGAGTTCTGGGCGGCGATCGTCCTCGACTTCGCCGAGGTCCCGGCCAACATGTTCACCTCGATGTTCACCTGCGCCCGCACGGGTGGCTGGTCGGCGCACATCCTGGAGCAGAAGAAGACCGGTCGCCTGATCCGTCCGTCGGCGGTCTACACCGGCCCCTCGACCCGCCCCGCGAGCGACATCGAGGGCTGGAACCCCGACTGGGCGAAGTGACGTCGTAGCCCCAACGGGCCCGTACGACGGGGGGAGCTGCCAGCCGGCGGCTCCCCCCGTCGGCCGTTTTCGCCGCGAAGTGTGAGGGTTTCTCCTGCGAAGTGCGAGGGTTTCTCCATCGAGATGTCACGTCTCGATGGAGGGGAAGACGCACTTCGGCGGAGAAAGCCTCACACTTCGCGCCCTCAGAGGCGCCCCACGAACCAGGAGGTGTGGCCGGCGGCCGCGCTCCGGGTGAGGGAGACGTGCACGTGGTCGAGGTGGCGCAGGGTGCGGGAGCAGCGACGCAGGGACGGGCAGGAGGAGCTGCGGTAGGGGCGCGGCTCGAAGCCGTCCCACGCCGACCAGATCCGGTCGTTCCAGATGAGGTACATGATGCCCATCCGCCGGGCGAGGGCGTCGGCCTCGCCGGCCGCGTCGGCCGCGTCGGCCGCGAAGAGGTCACGCATCAGGCGGGCGACGCGGGCGCGGTCGGCCGGGCGTCGTACGTCGACGGACCAGTCGAACGCGCGACCCTCCTGGTGCTCCGAGCGGCTCCCGCCGCAGGCGCGGGAGATCCCGCCGAAGCGGCCGCCGTACCTGTTCACCGTCCAGCGGGCGAACAGCACGGTGCCCGGCTTGGCGGCGGGCGCGCAGCGCGTCGCCGGCTGGTACGGCGCGTAGCCCTCCAGCTCCGCGGCAGCGGCCGGGCGCGCGAGCGCCAGCGAGGTGACGACGACGAGCAGGAGCAGGGACAGGCGGCGCACGGTTCCTCCAGGCGGATGACAGATCTGTCCGATCGGCAGGGCCGACGGCGAC
This sequence comes from Nocardioides aromaticivorans, assembly GCF_013408525.1. NCBI lineage: Bacteria > Bacillati > Actinomycetota > Actinomycetes > Propionibacteriales > Nocardioidaceae > Nocardioides > Nocardioides aromaticivorans. The sequence continues at coordinate 2,901,606 of NZ_JACBZM010000001.1, read as the reverse complement.
CTGAGCGGGGGCCTGTCAGACCGTGATGCCCAGCTGCCCCAGGAGTACGACGGCCGCGGGCGCCGGCCCGAACGGGCTCCACGCGACGTGCTCGGTGCGGCCGGGACCGCCCACCACGGGGATCGAGACGAGCTCCGGGAGATGTGCCACGAAGGTCGACGGCAGCAGGGCGACGGCGAGGCCGGCGCGCAGGATCCGCGCCATCAGCAGCATGTCGGTCACCTCGAACGCGACCTCGCGGACCAGTCCCGCGCGCTCGAAGGCGAGGTCGGTCTGCAGCCGGCCCGGGCTCGTCGCCGGGAAGTCCACGAAGGTCTCGTCGGCCAGCCGGTCGAGCCGGAGGCGTCGCCGGCCGGCGAGTGGGTGGTCCGGCGCGACGACGGCCCGGTGCCGGTCCCGGGCCAGCACGCGGCTGGCGACCCCGGCGACCTCCTGCCCCTCGGGCAGACCGAGGAAGGCGAGGTCGAGCCTGCCCTCCGCCACGCTCCGGACCAGCTCGTCGCTGCTGCCGCTGGCGAACCGCACCTGGACGCCTGGGTGCTCGGCGCGGAAGGCCTGGAGCGTGGCGGGGACGTCGACCGCGGCGACCGTCGGGATGACACCGACCGACAGGGGGCCGCGGATCTCGCCGGTCGCGGCGGCGACCTCGGCGGCCGCCCGGTCGGCCGCCTCCAGGCACTGCCGCGCGACGGGCAGGAAGGCCTCCCCCGCCGCGCTCAACCGCACCTGGCGGCTGGTGCGGTGGAACAGCCGGGCGCCGAGCTCCTGCTCCAACCGCGCGACCTGGTGGCTGAGGGCGGACTGGACGACGAAGCACCGCTCAGCCGCGCGGGTGAAGCTGCCGAGCTCGGCGACCGCCACGACATATCTCATCTGCTGGAGCTCCATCGATCAATCGTGCATCACGATCGATCCGATGAAAAGCATGCGTTGGACTCATCAATGAGGAGGCCGCAGGCTGGATGCATGACCACCGCCACCGTCTCCGCCCCGGCGCCCAGCTCCGACACGGCAGCCGGCTCCACCGCCGCGCTCACCCTGCTCACCGCGCTGGCGCCCATGGTGTGGGGCACGACGTACGTCGTCACCACCGAGCTGCTGCCGCCCGGGCACCCGCTCTTCGCCGGCCTCCTCCGCGCGCTGCCCGCGGGCCTGGTCCTCCTGGTCCTGCTCCGCCGGCTGCCCGAGGGCGTGTGGTGGTGGCGCGCACTGGTGCTCGGCACCCTCAACATCGGCCTCTTCTTCCCGCTCCTCTTCGTCGCGGCCGAGCGGCTTCCGGGTGGTGTCGCCGCGACGGTCGGTGCGATCCAACCGCTCCTCGTCGTCCTGCTCGCGCTCCCCGTCCTCGGCGAGCGGCCGACCCGGTCGCGGGTCGGCTGGGCGCTGACCGGCGCCGCCGGCGTGGCCCTGGTCGTCCTCAACCCGGCGGCCGAGCTCGATGCGCTGGGCATGGTGGCGGGCGCCGGTGCGGCGCTGTCGATGGCGGCCGGCATCGTGCTGACCCGGCGCTGGGGCCGGCCGGACGGCGTCTCCTCGCCGGTGCTCGTGAGCTGGCTGCTCACCGCCGGCGGGCTGGTGCTGCTGCCGGCCACCTTCCTGGTGGAGGGTGCTCCCCCGGCGATCGACGGCCCGGCGGCTGCCGGCTACCTGTGGCTGGGCGGTGTCGGCGGGCTGGCGGCGTACCTGCTCTGGTTCCGCGGGGTCGGCCGGCTCCCGGTCGCCGCCACCGCGCTGCTCGGCCTGCTGTCTCCGGTGGTCGCCGCGACCCTCGGCTGGCTGCTGCTCGGCCAGGACCTTCGCCCGGTGCAGCTCGTCGGGTTCGCCGTGGCACTGGCGGCGATCGTCGGCGGCCAGCTCGCCGCCTCCCGGGTCAGCGCGTGACGTGGTCGAGCAGCTCGGCGCCGGCCGCGGCGGCCCCGTCGGCGTCGCCACGGCGGATCGCCTCGAGCACGGCGTCGTGCTCGGGGAGCATGGCCGGGTAGCCCTTCGTCGGGTCGTCGATGCTGGCCCGCAGGGTCTCCACGAGGCCGTCGTAGAGCTCGCTCAGCAGCGGGTTGTGGGCGGCCGCGACGACCGCGACGTGGAAGTCGACGTCGGCGTCGACGAAGCCGGCGCCGTCACCGGCGTCGAGCGCCGCGAGTCGTCGGGCGGCGATGGCGTCGAGCGCCGCCAGGTCCGCCCGTGTACGACGACCGGCGGCCAACGCCGCGGCCCGTACCTCGATCGCGTGCCGCACCTCCAGCAGGTGCTCGATCTCGACGCGCTCCGCCTGCCGGCGCATCAGCGCCTGGACCTCGGTGGTGGCGGCGACATAGGTCCCGTCGCCGCGGCGTACCTCGAGGACGCCGACGTGGGCGAGCGCCTTGACCGCCTCGCGGACGGTGTTGCGGCTGACGCCGAGGTCGGCGGCGAGCTGCGGCTCGGGCGGGATCCGGGTGCCGAGGGTCCACTCGCCGGTGGCGAGCAGGGCGCGCATGCCTTCGATGGCCTGGTCGACCAGGGAGGTGGGAGCGGCGGGAGCCAGCGGCATCATTCGTCCAATCATCCGATGTCTGTCATGCTAGGGGACATGGCCACCGTCGTCCACCAGATCCCCACCGGTGCCACCCCATCATCCCCCGGCCCGGACGCGGCCTCGCGCCGCCGAGCCGGGGCCGGACTGGTCCTCGCGGTGCTCCTGATCGCGTTCAACCTGCGGATCGCGGTCACCAGCCTCGGCGCGCTGCTCGACCGCCTCGGCGACCTCGGCGTCTCCGCGACCACGCAGGGCCTGCTGACCTCGCTGCCCGTGCTCTGCTTCGCCCTCGTCGGCGCCACCGCGATGGCCGTGACCCGCTGGATCGGCGTCGACCGCGGCCTCGCGCTCGCGCTCGTCATCCTCACTGCCGGCCTCGTGCTGCGCGTCCTCGACGGCACCCCCGCGCTGCTCGCCGGCACCTTCGTCGCCTGCGCGGGCATCGCCCTGGCCAACGTGCTGATCCCGGCGATCGTCAAGGAGCACTTCCCCGGCCGCGTCGGCGCGATGACCGGCGCCTACACCGCCGTCCTCTCGCTCGGCTCCGCCGCCGGGGCCGCCCTCGCCGTGCCCCTCACCAACGCGACCGGCACCTGGCGCCTCGGCCTCGGCCTGTGGGCGCTCGTCGCCGTCGCCGCCGCCCTCGCCTGGGCGCCCTTCGCCCGCGGCCGCGCCGTCGCGCGCTCCACGGAGCGCGGCGCGTCGATGTGGCGCAGCCCGACCGCGTGGGCCGTGACGGTCCTCTTCGGCACGCAGTCCCTCTACGCCTACGTGATGATGAGCTGGCTCCCGAGCCTGTACGCCGACGCCGGCTTCAGCGACGAGACGGCCGGCCTGCTCCTGGCGATCAGCATCGTCATCGGCGTCCCCTTCTTCTTCCTCGTCCCGAGCGTGGCCGGCCGGCTGCGCCACCAGGGCCACCTGGTCGCCGGCCTGACCCTGCTGACCGTGATCGGCTGGACCGGCCTGTGGGTCGCCCCCGAGGGCGGCGCCTGGGTCTGGGCCGCCCTGCTCGGCGCCGGCGGCGCGGTGTTCCCGGTCGTGCTGCTCTGCTTCGCGCTGCGCACCTCGACCAGCGCGGACACCGCCGCGCTGTCCACGATGGGCCAGAGCGTCGGCTACCTGCTCGCGGCCGGCGGTCCGTTCCTGATCGGCACCCTGCACCACGCCACCGGCGGCTGGGCGCTCCCCTGTGCGCTGCTCGTCGGGCTCGGAGTCGTCCAGGTGAGCGCCGGCTACCTCGCGGGGCGGCCGGTCGTCATCGGCGCGCGCCGCTGAGCGAGCCGACCAGCTCCGCCAGCGCGCGATCCAGCTCCTCGTCGGTCGGGCCGCCGAAGCCGACGACCAGACCACTGAGCCGCGCCGTCCGGCAGTAGTCGCGCAGCAGATTGACCCGGAAGCCCGCCTCCTCCGCCGCGGCCCGCGCCCGGGCGGCCCGGGCGTGCGGCAGCAGCCACGTCGAGTACATCCCGGCGACCGGCCCCGCGAGCTCGCCGTACGGCTCCAGCGCGGCGACCACCCGCGGCGCCCGCTCCGCGTAGACCCGGCGCGCGGAGCGGACCACCGCGTCGACGTACCCGTCGCGCAGCAGGGTCACCATCGCCCGCTGCACCGGCCACGGCGGCGCGTCGTGGATCAGGTCGCGGTGGCGGTCGAAGGCGTCGAGCAGCCGGTCCGGTACGACGGTCCAGCCGAGCCGCAGCGAGGGCAGGATCGACTTGGACGCGGTCCCCAGGTAGGCCACCTGCTCGCGGTCGAGCGTGGCGAGCGCCGGCACCGGCGCGACGTCGTACCGGAACTCCGAGTCGTAGTCGTCCTCCACCACCAGCGCCCCGTCCCGGCGGGCGGTGGCCAGGAGCGTGAGCCGGTCCGCGGCCGGCATCACCCGCCCGAGCGGGTGCTGGTGCGCCGGCGTCGTGTACGCCGCCACGCAGCCGGCGAGGTCGTGCACGGGCTCCAGCGCGGGCAGGTCGCGCACGGTGCGCCCGGACTCGAGGACGGTGGCCACCGCCGCGCGGTAGCCGGGGTCCTCGACGGCGACCGGGCCCCGCGGGAGGACGGCGAGGAGGTGCCGCAGGCCGGCGCCGGTGCCGCCGGTGATTCGCACGCGGTCGGCGTCGACGGCGAGCCCCCGGGTGCGGCCGAGGCGCTCGGCCACCAGGGTGCGCAGCTCGAGCAGGCCGCGCGCGTCGTCGTACCCCCGCGGCGGGGTGGCCGAGGACACCTCGCGCCACGCCCGGCGCCAGACGGCCTCGTGGCGTGGGTCGATCCACGGCGTGCCCGCGTCGAGCATGACCAGCGGACGCGTGGGAGCCGGCGCCCGGCGGCGCGCGGGCCGCGCCGCACCCTCGGCGCCGGCACCCCCCGCGACCCAGGTCCCCGACCCCTGCCGGGCCTCGAGCCAGCCCTCGGCGAGCAGCTGGTCGAATGCCTGCTCCACCACCGACCGCGACACCCCGAGGTCGGCGGCCAGCCGCCGGGAGGAGGGCATCCGGTCGCCGCGGTCGAGGACGCCGTCGAGGACCAGCCGGCGGACCTGGTCGGCCAGCTGGGTGCCGAGCGGACGGGGGTCGGCGCGGTCGAGACGGACGGGGAGAGTCAGCATTGGCCTGTCCAAGTCGATCGGAACTGGCCCGTGCGCGCAGGCCACTTGTCGCCCACGATGGTGCCATGAGCACCGTGACCGAGGCGAGACTCGAGCCCACCGGACGCACCCGGATCAACCGCGGCCGCAACCGCGCCGTCGCCGACCGTGCGGAGCTGCTGGACCTGCTGGCCGATGCACTGGTCGCCCACGTCGGCGTCCAGGCGCCCGGCACCGACGGCCGGCCCGGCCACCCGGTGGTGCTGCCGACGGCGTACGCGGTCGACGTGGACGGACCCGACGCGGGCGGGACGCTCTACGTGCACGGCTCCGTCGCGGCCCGGTGGCTGCGCGCGTCGGTCGATCGAACGGTCTGCGTCACGGTCACCGAGCTCGACGGCCTGGTCGCCGGCCGCTCGGCCTTCCACCACTCGATGAACTACCGCTCGGCCGTGGTGATCGGTCGGGCGCGCCTGGTCGACGACCCCGACGAGCGGCAGCACGCGCTCGACCTGATCGTCGACCACATGCTCCCCGGACGCGCGGCGACGCTGCGCCCGAGCACCCGCAAGGAGCTGGCCGCGACGGCGGTGCTCGCGGTCCCGCTGCACGAGGCATCCATGAAGGCCCGCGCCGGCGGCCCGGTCGACGAGCCCGAGGACGTCGAGGCCGGCGTCTGGGGCGGGCACGTGCCGGTGCGCCGGGTGATCGACGCGCCGGTCCCCGCCGAGGACAACCTCCCCGGCCTCGCGGTGCCCGACGACGTCAGCGGCGCAGGCCGGACTCGATAGCGAAGACGACCAGCTGGGCCCGGTCGCGCGCCTGCAGCTTCACCATCGCTCGGCTCACGTGGGTGCGGACGGTGTCGGGGCTGACGACCAGCTCGGCGGCGATCTCCGCGTTGGACCGGCCGGTCGCGACCCAGCCGAGGATCTCGCGCTCCCGCTCGGTCAGGTCGCCCAACCGCGGGTGCGGCTTCTCAGCGCCGCGGGTGCCGAAGTGGTCGATCACTCGGCGGGTGACCGACGGGGCGAGCAGCGAGCCGCCCTCGGCGACCACCCGCACCGCGTCGAGCAGCGCCGTCGGCTCGGCGTCCTTGAGCAGGAAGCCACTGGCGCCGTTGCGCAGGGCCTCGAAGACGTACTCGTCCAGCTCGAAGGTCGTCAGCACGACCACCCGCACGTCCGCGAGCGACGGGTCCGCCGCGACCTCGGCGAGCAGTGCCAGACCGTCCATCACCGGCATCCGGATGTCGCAGAGCACGACGTCGGGTGTCGTACGCCGCAGCAGCGCGAGGCCCTCCCGGCCGTCGGCGGCCTCGCCCACCAGCTCGAGGTCGGGCTCGGCGTCGACGAGGGTGGCCAGGCCCATCCGGACCAGCGGCTGGTCGTCGACCAGCGCGACCCTGATGCTCCCGCCCGCCCTCATGCCGGGAGCACCACGGTGACCTCGAAGCCGCCGTGCTGCTGCGGCCCGGCCCGGAAGGTGCCGCCGATCGCGGTCACCCGTGCCCGCATGCCGCCGATGCCCATGCCCTCATCCTGCACCTCGCCGCCGCGGCCGTCGTCGGAGACGCGCAGCGCGACCGAGTCGCTCCCCCGCTCCCACACGATCGTCGCGGTGGTCGCGACCGCGTGCCGCAGCACATTGGTCAGCGCCTCCTGCAGCACCGCGTACGCCGCCTCGCCGACCGGCTCCGCGAGCGTGCCCGGGTCACCGATCACCTCGACCCGCAGCCCGGCCGAGCGCACCCGCTCCACCAGCGCCGGCACCGCCTCGACGCCCGGCGCGGGCCGGCGCGGCGCCGGCTCCCCCGCGATCGTCGCGAGCTCGTAGCGCAGCGACTCGAGCGCCTCGCGGCTGGTGGCGCGGATCGCCTCCAGGCTCTCCCGCGCCTTGGCCGGGTCGCGGTCCAGCACGTGCAGCGCCACCCCGGCCTGCATCGCGATCACTGCGAGCCCGTGGCCGACACCGTCGTGCAGGTCCTGGGCCATCCGCAGCCGCTCCTCGGTCGACGCCCGCTCGACCCGCTCCGCGCGCGCCTCGAACCGGTTGCGCGTCGCGGTCGCCACGGCCCCGGCCGCGAGCACGACGCCGAACATGCCGATGCCCTGCCACAGGCTCTTGTGGGGCTCGTCCGCGTACCACTGCCAGCGTCCCGCCAGCCCACCCGCGAGCAGGGCGGCGCCGACCAGCGCGCCGGGCAGCCAGCGGCGGACGGCGACCACCGAGGCGACGAGGAAGGTCGCGGTCGGCAGGGCGAGGAAGATCGGCCCGTCGGCGTACCCGAGCGCGAAGTAGGCGCCCGACAGCGCGCCGGACGCGAGGAGCGGCCCCGAGGCCAGCGCTCCCGGCAGCACCGGCAGCACCGCCGGCACCGTCGCGAGCACGGCCAGCAGCACCCCACCGAGGACCGCGTTCTCGACGTCGTTCTTCCCGTTGGAGGCCGCGGTGCCCAGCAGGACGATCGCCAGCACGGCCCACGGCCACCACGAGCGGTGGGCGCGGTGCATCTCGGCCAGGGAGTGGTTCATGGCACCGAGGCTAGGCGCGCCGCGCCCCACGCGTGTACGACGACGGGCGCCGTCGGCGTACGCAGTCCTGCGTACGCCGGAGCCGCGCTCCGTCGGACGCGCGAAAGGCGCGGCCGCAGCACGCTGGAGGACATGAACGCACACGACACGGTGGCCTCCACCGACAACCTCACGAAGGTGTACGGCGACCGGGTCGCCGTGGACAAGGTGACGATGACCGTGCGGCGCGGCGAGGTCTACGGCTTCCTCGGGCCCAACGGCGCCGGCAAGACCACGACCCTGCGGATGCTGCTGGGCCTGATCCGGCCGACCTCCGGCACGGCGTACGCGACCTCGCCGGTCGGCGCGCTGATCGAGGGCCCCGGCTTCTTCCCCTACCTGTCGGGTCGCGCCAACCTGCGCACCCTCGCGCGGTACCGCGGCTTCGACGACGCCGAGGTCGAGCGGGTGCTCGAGCGGGTCGACCTGGCCGGCCGCGGCGACGACAGGTTCAAGGGCTACTCGCTCGGCATGAAGCAGCGACTGGGCGTCGCCGCCGCGCTGATGGGCGACCCGGAGCTGATCGTCCTCGACGAGCCGACCAACGGCCTCGACCCCGCGGGCATGGCCGACATGCGCGCACTCGTCGTCGACCTGGCCCGCGGCGGTCAGACCGTTCTCCTGTCCAGCCACCTGCTGGCCGAGGTGCAGGAGATCTGCCACCGCGTCGCCGTGATCAACGACGGCCGGCTCCTGCGGGAGGGAGGCGTGGCCGAGCTCCGCGGGGGCATCTCGATCCGGGTCCGGGCCACCCCCGAGCCGGAGGCGCTGGCGGTCGCGATGCGGTTGGCCGGCGACGACGGCGTACAGCGCACCACCGACGGAGCCCTGCAGCTGACCCTGCCGCCCGACCAGGCCCCACGGGTCACCCGTGAGCTGGTCAGCGCCGGCATCGACGTCCACGAGATCACCGCCGCCGAGCGCAGCCTGGAGGAGGTCTTCTTCGACCTCACCTCCGGTGACAGCTCCGGCAGCACCACCAGCAGCACCTCCGGCAGCACCTCCGGCAGCACCTCCGGCAGCACTGCACCCAAGGATGCCGTCCGATGAGCGCCACCACCGCACCCCGCACCGTCGTACCGTCCACCGGCCTCGTCGCCAGCACTCTGCGCAGCACCCGCGCCGAGCTCGGCCGGCTGCGCGCCTGGCCCGCCGTGTGGATCACCCTCGGCGCCTGGCTCGCGCTGAGCCTGATGTTCGGCTACCTGTTCACCTACCTGTCCTACACGACCGGCGACGCCAGCTTCGCCGACGAGGGGACCACGCAGGCCGAGCAGCTCGCCCGGCTCCTGCCGGACGCCGTGCCCAACGTCTTCCTGCAGGGCATGCCGATGTTCGGCGGCGCGCTGATGATGGTGCTGGGCGCGCTCGTGGCCGGCAACGGCTACGGCTGGGGCACGTGGAAGACCGTCTTCTCCCAGGGGGTACGCCGCAGCTCCGCCGTCATCGGCTCCGTCACCGCGCTGACCGTGTTCGTCGTCGCGACCCTGGCCGTGACGCTGGTCTTCGACCTCGGCATCTCCCTCGTCATCACCGCGACCGAGGGCCAGGACGTCGTGCTGCCGTCGCTCGGCTCGACGGCGGAGGCGTTCGGCGCGGGCTTCCTCGTGCTCGAGATGTGGGCGGTGCTCGGCTTCGCGCTCGGCACCCTCGCCCGCGGCCCGGCCCTGTCGGTCGGCCTCGGCCTGGTCTGGGCGCTGGTCGTGGAGAACCTGCTGCGCGGCGTCGGCCAGCTCCTCTCGTGGGTCGAGGCACTGACCGAGGTGCTGCCCGGGACGAGCGCCGGCTCGCTGATCGGCTCGATCGTCGGGGTCGGCGAGGGCGACGGGACACCCGGCGTGCTCGACACCGTCCCGGGTCCGCAGGCGGCGCTCACGGTCACCGTCTACATCGTCGCCGCGATCGCGCTCAGCCTGCTGCTGGTCCGCCGTCGCGACGTCGCCTGAAGTCTTTACCTTCACGCGTGTTTGGGGCGGGCGGCCCCGGGCATGGACCGGTCGGGAGAACTGAGCGGCCGTCCATCTCGGGGCCGCTCAGCCCGTTTTTGGGGCTCCGCCGGGCTCGCCGTCAGGACGTCATACGAATCGAGCGTCATCGCGCGCGGTTCGCATGACGTCACCCGCTTGCGGCGGCCCCTGGCCCGGGAGGTCATGCGAAACGGTCGTCCGGGCGACCACTTCGCATGACGTCCGGACGTCCGCCCCGGATCGTCGCCCGACTGTCGGGGCTCGCCGGCACGCGGACCTCAACCAGCCGCGGCGATCCGCTTCCCGAAGCACCGCGACAACGGGTAGCCGGCGTAGAAGCCGAAGCCCGGGATCTCCACGTAGCCCTCGCTGAGGTAGAGCGCGATCGCCTCCGGCTGCTTCAAGCCCGTCTCGAGGACGACGAGGTCGTGCCCCGCCGCGGCCGCGGTCGACTCCAGCTCCGCCAGCACGGCCCGCGCGAACCCCCGCCCCCGCCGCTCCGGGACGACGAACATCCGCTTCACCTCGACCGCGCTGGACCCGCCGAGGGCGTGGACCGGCGAGCGACGCCAAGCGCCCGTCGCGACCGGGTCCGCGCCGTCGTACCCGACGAGGAAGAGGCCCTCCGGCGGGTCGAAGAGCGCGGGGTCGACGGGGCTCTCGTCGGGCGATCCGTAGCGCTCGACGTACTCCCGCTGGACGCGGGCGACGAGGCTCGTCGCGTCGGGGTGGAGGTAGCCGACGGGGCGGAGGTCGAGCGGGGCTTGCATGGCGAAACCGATTGAACACGGGCGTGATCTGCCTGTCACAATGGGGACATCTCTGACAGCGTCGTCAGCCTGTCCTCTCTGCCTGTGCCGATCGAGAAGGTTGACCACGTGACCGACATCCAGATCCCCGCTGACCTCAAGCCCGCCGACGGCCGCTTCGGCGCGGGACCGTCGAAGATCCAGACCAGCCACCTCGACGCGCTGGCCGCGACCGGCGACGCGCTCATGGGTACGTCGCACCGCCAGGCACCCGTGCGGAACACCGTCGGCCGCGTCCTCGAGGGCCTCGCCGACCTGTTCTCGCTGCCCGAGGGCTACGAGGTCGTGCTCGGCAACGGCGGCGCGACCGCGTTCTGGGACATCGCCGCGTTCGGGCTGGTCGAGAGGAAGTCGCAGCACCTGGCGTTCGGCGAGTTCTCGTCGAAGTTCGCGTCGTCGGTGAAGGCCGCGCCGTGGCTCGACGAGCCGTCGGTCATCAAGGCCGACCCGGGCTCGCGGCCGGTCGCCGTCGCCGAGGAGGGCGTCGACGCCTACGCCTGGGCCCACAACGAGACCTCGACCGCCGTGATGGCCCCCGTCGTGCGGCCCGAGGGCACCGAGGGTGCGCTGGTCCTCGTCGACGCGACGTCGGGCGCCGGCGGCCTGCCGGTCGACCTGACCGAGTCGGACGTCTACTACTTCGCCCCGCAGAAGTGCTTCGCCTCGGACGGCGGCCTCTGGTTCGGCATCTTCAGCCCGGCCGCGATCGAGCGGGCCGAGCGGATCGCCGCGTCGGAGCGCTACATCCCGCCGTTCTTCGACCTCAAGACGGCCATCGACAACAGCCGCCTCAACCAGACCTACAACACCCCGTCGGTCGCCACCCTGTTCCTGATGGCCGAGCAGCTCGACTGGATGAACGGCCAGGGCGGGCTCAAGGGCATGGTCGAGCGGACCACCGCGTCGTCGGACGCCCTCTACGGCTGGGCCGAGCGGACGTCGTACACGACGCCCTACGTGGCGGACCCGAGCCACCGCTCGCTGGTCATCGGCACCATCGACTTCGACGACGCGATCGACGCCGCCGCGGTGGCGAAGGTGCTGCGCGCCAACGGGATCGTCGACACCGAGCCCTACCGCAAGCTCGGCCGCAACCAGCTGCGGATCGCGATGTACCCGGCCATCGACCCGGCCGACGTCGAGGCGCTGACCCGGTCGATCGACTACGTGGTGGAGCAGCTCGGGGTCTGAGCGGGGCGGCTGGCGGGAGTTTCACCGGCCGGCCGGTGAAACTCATGGCTGGACGACGAAGTTTCGTCGTCCAGGCATGAGTTTCGTCGTCCAAGGACGGGAGATTCACCGGCCGGCCGGTGAATCTTGTGACAGGAGTGACGCCCCCCGCGGCCCGATCAGGCCATCACGTCCACCCGTGGGGCCCCGAGCGCGACCATCAGGTCGCGCCGGGCCTCGCCGGTGACGGCACCGGGCGTGGCGAGGGCCTCGGCGACCGAGCGCCGCAGGTCCTTGTGCTCGTGGAAGTGGTGCAGCGCCGCGGAGCGCCACTCGTCGGCACTCGCGGGAGCGGCGGGCACGGGGGCCAGCGCGATGACGTCGCGGCCGCGGGCCAGGCTGCCCGCGCAGACGAAGGCGACGACGACCAGCAGGGCTGCTGCGAGGAGCTCGATCGACATGGTCCGCACCTTTCGTCGGGGCTGGTTGGTTCGGTAGCGGACCAACGACGCCCGGGCGCGTGCGGTGACGACCGGTCAGTGGATTCGGGACGAAGTCCCGGCCCGTGGCCTCAGAGCCGCCGCACGATGAGCTCGTACGACGACCGGCCGAACGCCACCATCCGCGCGAGCTCGACCCGGGTGGGCGTCCCCCGGAGGGTCTCGAGCGCGGCGTCGACCGCGTCCTCCTGCGGCCACCCGTAGGCGCCGGCGCTGACCAGCGGGAAGGCGACGCTGCGGGCGCCGAGATCGTCGGCGACCTCGAGCGCGCGGCGGTAGCAGGAGGTGAGGAGCGACCGGTCCCGCTCGCCCCGGTGGTGGTTCGGGCCGACGACGTGGATCACCCAGCGGGCCGGCATGTCTCCCGCCGTCGTCCAGCCGGCGTCGCCCGTCGCCAGCCCGTCGGGGAAGCGCCGCCGGCAGTCCTCGAGCACGGCGGGCCCGCCGGCGCGGTGGATGGCGCCGTCCACGCCGCCGCCGCCCCGCATCGCCCGGTTGGCGGCGTTGACCACGGCGTCCACCTGCTGCGCGGTGATGTCGCCCTCGACGACCTCGATCTCCATCAGCGGGTCCTCCTCAGACCGTCCGCAGCCGAACGCGGCACGGGCCGCCCTCGACCAGTCCCTCGGCGGCGCGGACCGCCTTCTTCACCGGCAGCACGAAGGTCTTCTCCTCGGCGCTCGGGAACACCGACGTCCGCCACGTGCTCGCCCCGATGTTGACCTCCACCCGCACGCTGCCGAAGCCCTTGCGCGGACCGGCCTCGTCCAGCAGGTCGGAGACCTCGAAGGGCAGGCTGACGAAGAACCACGCACCACCGGTCTCCTCGTCGCGGGCCTGCCAGCGCCACAGGTCGGCCGTGAACTCGTGCTCGGTCACGAGCCGATCGTGTCACCGACCACCGACCAGGCGCAGCGTCGCGCGCTCCAGCGCCGCCCGGCGGGCGTCCGGGTCCACCTCGCCGGCCGTACGACGGACGGCGGCCCGGATCGTCCGGTCCTCCTCGTAGGCGTCGACGACGCGCGGGTCCACGTACGCGGAGCGGGCGAGGGCGGGCGTGTTGCCGAGGAACTCGGAGACCTCCCGCATCGCGGCCGCCACGGCTCGCTTCCGTGCGGTCTTCGACGACTCGGACGCCGGCGGCGCCTCGGCGAGCGCCGCGGCCGCCAGCACGGTCCCGTGCCAGGTGCGGAAGTCCTTGGCGGTCACGTCCAGTCCGCTGACGCCGCGCAGGTACTCGTTGACGTCGGTCCCCGTCACGTCCAGCAGCCTCCGGTCCGACCGGCGGCGCCGGCGCCGCCGGTCGAGCGCCTCGACGGCCACGACGTCGTCGATCTCCACGTGGTGCTCGACCCCGGACTTGCCCATGAACTCGAACACCATCGCGTCCCCCGACCGGCGCACGTGCTGGCGCTCGAGGGTGGTCAGCCCGAACGAGCCGTACTCCTCGGCGTACATGTCGTTGCCGATCCGGAAGCAGCCCAGGTCGATCAGCCGGACGGCGAGGGCGCAGGTCGCCTTCTGCCCCAGGTCGTCCTCGCCGAGGTCGGCGAGCACCTCCTCACGGATCCGCGGCAGCCGGCGCCCGAGCCCGATCACCCGCGCGTGCTTCTCGTCGCTGCGGCGGGAGACCCAGTCCGGGTGGTAGATGTACTGGCGACGGCCGGCGTCGTCGGTGCCGACGGCCTGCAGGTGCCCGTTCGGGAACGGGCAGATCCACACGTCGCGCCAGGCCGGCGGGATCACCAGCGCGCGGCACCTGTCGGCGTCCTCGGCGGGCAGCGGCCGGCCGGACTCGTCGAGGTGAACGAAGCCTCGCCCGGCGCGACGCCGGGTCCAGCCCGGCTGGTCGGGTGAGCTGCGACGGAGACGGGCCACGGCTCGTCGGTATCCCGCGACGCCCGGTTCAGCCTCTCGGACCCGTCAGCGGGGTCGGAGCGAGCGCACCAGCACCGCGATGATCGCCGCGCCGGCCAGGCCGCCGAGCGCCCACGGCCACCACTCCGTGTGGTTGGCGACCTCGTCGTGGCCCGTCGCGGCGTCCGGTGACAGCGACGGCGACGGCGACGCGGAGGTGCCGGCCAGCTGCGCGCGGACGTCGGCCGGCAGCTCCACCCGCAGCACCTCGGCGTCCTGGCCCTCCGAGCTGAGCAGGATCTCGCCGTCGGCGGTCACCGCGACGCCCTCGCCCTGCTGCTGCGCGGGCAGGTCGAGCAGGGCGACCCGGTCGAGGTCGGGCCAGGTGTAGACGGCCGCCTGCGTGTAATTGCGGATGATCACGTGCCTCCCGTCAGGGAGGAAGGCGCCGTCGGTCGCGATCCCGAGGACCTCGTCGACCGGGGTGAGCTGGTTGACCGCATCGGGGTCGAGCTCCTCCGGCGCCGCGTAGACCCGCCCGAACACGCCCTTGGTGACGACATAGAGCCGCCCCGTCGTCGGGTCGCTCAGCAGCGTCTCGGCGTCCTGCGGCGCCCCACCGTAGGAGAGCTCGTACGACGCCCCGCGGACCTCGCGCTCGCCGCGGCCGAAGGGCACCTCGGTCACCGTGATGGTGTCGCGGGCATGCTCGTTGTCGCCCGTGTCGCCGACCCACACCTGCCCGTCACCGGCCGGCGCGAGGGACTCGATGTCGTCGGCCTCACCCTGCCAGCGGGTCACCCCGACGGTGTCGCCCGTCGCCGGGTCGACGGTGAAGATCCGGTTGCTGTCGCCGGAGTCGTTGACGGTGACGACGAGCCCGTCCTGCGCGACCAGGCCGCTGGACTCGACGATCTCGGGGTCGGTGAAGTGGAAGGCCACCTCGGACGCGATCGGCTCCTCGACCGGTCCGGGGGCGAGGAAGCCGATCCCGAAGGGCACGGGCAGCAACGCGAGCAGGACCTTCTCCACCCGCCTCACGTCCCCAGGAGCTCGCCGAGGCGAGGGTGGATGCCCCACGTGGCCACCAGGTCGTCGTACTCGGTCAGGGGCTGCACGCCGCCGGTGCGCACCGCGCGCAGCAGGGTGTTGCGCGGGGTGTGCGCGCTGTCGACGAACTCCATCACGTCGACCCGGTAGCCGCGGCTGCGCAGCAGCTGCGCCCGCAGCGCGTCGGTGAGGGTGTCCGCGAAGCGCTCGCGGAGGATGCCGTCGCGCACCAGCGCCGTGTACGGCGTCGGGGTGTCCGCCTTGCGCAGCTGGGCCGCGATGTCGTGGTGGCAGCAGGGCGCGGCCAGCACGAGCGAGGCCTCCCAGTCGACGGCGCGGGCGAGGGCGTCGTCGGTGGCGGTGTCGCACGCGTGCAGGGCGAGGACGACGTCCGGCGCCTCCGCCAGGACGGCCTCGCCGATCGTGCCCGCCACGAAGGAGGCGTCGATGCCGAGGCCGGCCGCGACGGCGGCGTTGTGGTCGCGCGACTGCTCCTTCACGTCGACGCCGGTCAGGTGCACCGGCAGGCCGCGGCGCTCGGTGAGGAAGCGGTGCGCGGCGAAGGTGAGGTAGCCGTTGCCGCAGCCCAGGTCGACGACCCGCAGCGGGTCCTCGGCGGTCGGCTTGCGCAGGTGGCCGCGCGCCCGGGCGTCGGCGACCGAGCGGTCGAGGATGCGCAGGAAGTCCTCGACCTGCCGGTACTTCGCCATCCGGCTGGGCTTGATCCGGCCCTGCGCGTCGGCCAGCCCGAGGGCGGCGAACAGCGGGTCGTCCTCGGCGAGCATCCGCTCCTTGGCGCGGTCGTGGCCCCGGTCGGGCGCCACCGCCGCGCCGGCCGCCGGCAGCGTGCGGGCCGAGGTGTGCAGTGCGGCGTCGCCCTTCTTGGTGACCCGCAGCGACAGCAGGTGGGCCGTGGTCTCGACCGTCCAGTTGCCGAACGGCTCGGCGAGGAGGTCCTCGACCACGGCAGCGGCCGCGTCGCCGGCGAGGTGGTTGGAGGTGTGCGCCTGGGTGGCGTCGTACCGGACGACCTGCAGGTGCCGGCCCGCCTTGAGGTCGACCCAGCGCAGCTCGACGCGACGCCAGTCGGGGGTCGCCGAGCGGCGCCGGCCGGACGCGACGGCCCGGACCAGCCGGTCGTCGGCCAGCAGGTCCTCGCGCACCCGGGCCAGTCCCTGCTCCAGCGTCTCCGTACGGCTCGCCATCAGGGCCTCACTTCACGAGCGCGGCGACGACCACGATCAGCAGCAGGACCACCAGCGCAGCCGGGATGACGAGTCGACGGTGGCGCGGGTTCACACCCCCAGCCTACGGAGCCGCGAGCACGCGTGAAATTTCGGCCGAACCGGTGAACGGCAGCGCGACCCGTCGCTACCCTCGCCAGGGTCCACCCCTGGGGAGGGGGACGAGGAGCTCGCAGCGTGCGGAACGCCCTGCGCATCGCGCTGGTCGTGGCCCTGGCCTGCCTGCCGCTCGGGCCGGTCCTCGCGTCGCCGGCCGCCGCGGCGACCCCCACGGTGGAGTCGGTCACGGTCTTCCCGCAGGTCGGCGGCGAGCTCACCCTCCTCGGCTCGTCGGCCGGCGACGGGCCTGCCTCGCCGGCGGACGTCGCCGTCGAGCGTTGGGTCTCCGGCCCCGGCTGGACCGCGGTCGACGCGACCGCGCGCCTCCTCGACGACGGCCGGCTCGCCGTCACGGTCCCCCTCGACCACGGCCCGATGGCCCTCGCGGGCGCCGGCTGGGTGCGTCTCGTCGTCCCCGCGTCGACCGGTACGACGAGCGTGCCGTCGGAGGCGCTCGGCATCTACGTCTTCGCGGACGCCGCGCCGCCGTTCACGACCGCTCCCCTGCCGACCGTGACCGGCGAGCTGACCGTCGGCTCGGTGCTCGAGGCCACGACGGGCACCTGGTCGCCCACGCCGGCGACGACCGGTCTCGAGTGGAACCGCGACGGCGTACGCACCTCCGTGACCGGGTCGTCGTACCCGCTGACGGGCGCCGACCTGGGCCACGTGATCACCGTGTCCGCGACCGCCTTTCCCAGCGGCGGCTCGTCGTCGAGCTTCGTCGTGCGCGACAGCCGGCCGACCGGCGTCGTGCGGGAGGGCAGCTTCGTCGCCCCGCAGCCTGCGGTCATCGGACTGCCCCGGCTGGGCGAGGAGGTCCGGGTCGACCTGGACGGCTGGCGCCCGGCGCCCACCACGCTCACCTACCAGTGGTCCCGCGACGGGGTGCCGGTCGAGGGCGCGACCGGGGCGTCGTACACGCTGACGGCGGAGGACGCCGGCACCACCCTCACGGTCGCCGTGCACGCGGAGGCCGACGGGGTCGCGCCCGTCGACCGGACGACGGCGCCCTACGCCGTCCCCGACGACCTCCACCCCCGCGGGCCGCGGCTGGCCGAGCTGATGAGGCCGAGCAGCACCACCCCGCTGACGACCAGCCAGGTACGGGTCGCGGTCACCACGACCCGGCCCGGGTGGAGGGACCTGCGGCGCCGGTGGTGGTACGACGGGACGGCGTTCACCCACGCCGGCCGGCCGGTGCCCTTCCTCACCCTCGCGAGCGCGAAGTCCGGGTCGAACATCGCCAGCGCCTCCAAAGGCGGCGAGTACGCCGGCACGAACGCGAGCGTCAAGAACGTCGACGTCACCTTCACCATCACCGCCCGGCGGTTCGCCATCGCCTTCCGCGGCACCCGCACCCACGACGCGATGGTCTGGCTGAACGGGCGCCCGGTCGCGGCGCGCCCGCTGCGCGTGCAGAGCTCCGGCGACCGCACCTACGTCCTCAACTGGGTCGTGGTGGTCCTCCCAGCACGGGCGACCACCCGGGTCCGCTTCGCCGGCCCGCTGTCGTTCACCGGCGTCGACACGCCCGCCGGCGACAAGGCGGTCATCAAGGCGACGCCGGCGCCCTTCACCGTCGGCGTCGTGTCCGACTCGATGTTCGACAAGTGCACCCAGGCGCTGTGCATGAGCCGTGCGGCCGTCCCCACCCTGGGCCGGCTCACCGGCTGGCGGGTGTGGAACCTCGCCGAGGGCGGCACCGGCTACCTGTCGAAGTCGTCGGCGCCGTCGTACGGCAGCTTCGTGCCGAGCGTCTTCGGCTCCGACCGACGCCTCGCCGCGGTCAGGCGGGCACCGCTCGACCTCCTCATCGTCAACGGCTCGTTCAACGACGCGCCCGTCGCCTCCTACAGCGCTGAGGCACACCGGGCCGCGGTGGACGCCTACCTCGACGACCTGGCCCGGCTGCGGCCCGACCTGCCCGTCGTCCTCGTGGGCATCGAGCCGCTCGGGCGCTACCAGGCGAGCTACTGGGACACGCGGTCGCGGGCGATGAACGCCACCCTGGCCGCGACCCTGGGCCGCCACCCGAACGTGATCGGGTTCATCGACCCGTACACCGACCGCTGGCTGACCGGGACCGGCTCGATCGTCGACCCCCACGGCGACGGCAACCAGGACGTGTACGTCGGCACCGACGGCGTGCACCCGAGCGTCGCCGGCGTCGCCTACTACGTCGTCCGGGTGGTCACCGGGCTGCGCGAGGTGCGCCTGCCCTGACCGGTCGTGACCGGCGCGGGATCACCAGTGCTCGAGGGAGGCCCCGATGATCCCCGCGAGGTCCTCGCCCGTGACGTCCTTCGGCGCGGTGGCCAGCAGGCGCTGCTGCTTGAGCGCGCCGTCGACGAGGTCGTCGACGTCGGCCTCGCCGTAGCCGACCGCGCCGAGGCCGTTGGGGATGTGGATGTCCTGCATCAGCCGGGCGAGCACGTCGGGCAGCACGTCGGGGCCGTTGCCCTGCGCCGCCGGGTCCAGCAGCCGCGCGGCGCGCAGGTGGCGCTCCGGCGAGGCGTCGAAGGTGAACCGGAAGGCCTCCGGCGCGGTCAGCGACACGGCCATCCCGTGCGGCACCATCGGCTCGTCCTGCGGGTAGTCCGCGGGCGTGAAGTCCCGCACCCGCCCGGCGATCGGGTAGGCGTTGGCGTGCGGGATGTGGACGCCGGCGTTGCCGAAGCCGAGGCCGGCGAAGGTCGCCGCGAGCGCCATCTCGTCGGCCGCGGCCACGCCGGCCGGGTCGTCGGGGTCGCGGTGCACGGCGGCCCGGAAGGCGGTGGAGAGCAGGCCCAGCGCCTTCTCCGACCACAGGTCGGCGATCGGGTTCGAGCCGCAGTAGGGCACGCGCTGCTCCGGCGTCTTCGCGTCGAAGTCGGCGTACCAGCGCGCGGTGTAGCTCTCCAGCGCGTGGCACAGGATGTCCATCCCCGCGGCCGCCGTGACGCCCGCCGGCTGGGTGGCCGACAGGGCCGGGTCGACGACGGCCAGTCGCGGCCGCAGCGCCGCGTGGCTGATGCCGGTCTTCACCTTCAGCGACAGCACGTCCATCACGCAGATCGTCGTCGACTCGCTGCCCGTCCCGGTCGTCGTCGGTACGGCGACCAGCGGGAGCACCGGGTTCTGTGGCGCCCGCGCCTTGCCGACGGGAGCGTTGACGTAGTCCATCAGCTCGCCGGGGTTGGTCACCAGCAGGGCGACCGCCTTCGCCGTGTCGATCGACGACCCACCGCCCACGGCGACGACGGCGTCGAAGGGCCCCTCGGAGCGGGCGAACGCGACCGCCTCCTCCAGCGAGACGTCGGTCGGCTCGACCCGCGAGCGGTCGAAGACCACGACCTCGATGCCGCGGCCGCGCAGGCCGCCCGCGACGTCGTCCGCGTGCCCGGCAGCGGCGACCCCGGGATCGGTCACCAGCAGGACCCGGCGCGCGCCCCAGCCGCTGACGTCGTACCCGATCTCGCGGGAGGCACCGCGGCCGAACTTGAGCGCCGGTGCGGCGTAGGTGAAGACGGTCTCGAGGCTCATCCGGTCACCGTAGGCCATCCCGGCGAGGGTTCCGTCGGGCGCCCGCCCTACTGTCCGGGGCGTTGCACCCGTCCGACCGGAGGTTCCTTCCATGTCCGTCCTCGTCCGGAGGCTCGTCCTCCTGCTCGCCACCCTGGCCTGCGTGTCGGCCGTCATGGCCGTCGTGTCCGCGCCGGCGCGCGCCGGGACCAACCCCGTCCTCATCGCGCCTGTCGACGGCAGCCAGGTCGAGCTCGGCTTCACCGGCCCGATCCAGCTCGACATGGGCGACTCCGGCGACTGGTTCGACGTACGCGTCGCCGGTCCGAGCGGCGTGATCGCCGAGACCACGCTCTACGGCTACGACAGCGTCGAGGAGTTCAGCGTCCCCGCTCTCGTCGAGGGCGGCGACTACCGCGTCCAGGTGTCGTCGTCCACCACCGCCGGCTGGACCACGATCGGCACCTTCAGCGCGCCGTGGGCCCCGCTGAGCCTGGGCGACCCGGTCGTCTCACCGGCGACCTTCTACCCGATCGTCCGCGACGGCTACCGCGACCGCGTCGGGTTCAGCATCACGCTCAACCAGCGCGCCGAGGTCACCACCATCGTGCGCAACTCAGCCGGGCGCACCGTACGGATCTTCTCCCAGGAGCTGCACCGCGGTCGCCGCACCGTCTATTGGAACGGGCTGACCAATGCGGGCGCGAAGGTGCCGGCGGGCCGCTACAGGATCACCCTCGAGGCACAGAACGGCGCCGGCGAGTCCCGGTCGGTCAGCCGCGTGGTCACGGCGACGACGGCCGTGGTGACCCGGACGGCCACCAAGCGCCGCAACGCCACCCAGGCATCCCCCGCGACCCGCGGCAGCTGCTACATCACCTGGCAAGACGGCTCGGCCGAGCTCGACTGCTGGGGCGGACGCTATGCCCGGCTGTCCTTCGGCTTCGCGATCCCGGCTAGCGCCTGGGAGATCAGCTGGTCCGTCAGCGGCGAGCGCTCCGCCCTCGACCGCTGCTGCGACGGCTCCATCCGCAAGAGCGGATCGCGTCCGAGCCAGACCCGTTACGTGGTGGCCACGACCGTCACCGGCTGGCGGGCCTACTGGGTGCACTCCGCGACGCTGCGCTACAAGTACCGCGCGCGGATCTGAGCCCACCGGCTGCGGGGTCGCCGGCTCACACCTGCACGGTATCGCCGGCGACCTCGATGGCCGCGCGCACCGAGCCGTAGACCTTGAGCCGGCCGGCCGCGATGTCGGCGAGCGGCACCCAGGCCACCGCGTCCGTCGTACCACCCTCCTCCACGACGCGCGGCTCCCCCGGGCCGACCTCGGCGCGGTAGATGATCCCGATCGCGTGGAAGTCCTCGGCCCGGCCGTTGGGCGCGGTGCCGGTGAAGTGGTGGTCGAGCACCGTGAGCAGGGCGGTGGCCGAGCCCTCCAGGCCGGCCTCCTCCCACAGCTCGCGCCGGATCGTGTCGGTCGGCGACTCACCGTGGTCGATGCCGCCACCGGGCAGGTGCCACGTGCCGGGGTCGGGTGCGAGGTCGGAGGTGCGGGTCAGCAGGATCGCGCCGTCGCGGACCACATAGGCGTAGGCGGCCGTGCGCTGCCGCTGCCGGACCGTGTACGACGCCAGGGCGTCACCCACGAGGCTGACCGTCGGCACGGAGCCGTCCAGCACCCCGGCGACCGGCTTCCACGCCGCCTCGGCGGTGCTCCCGTCGACCTCGGTGACGTGCGGCTCGGGCGCATCGGCCGGGACCCAGCCCTCGTAGACGATCCGCACCGAGTGGGCGTCGACGCGCCGGCCGCGCCGCCAGGAGTCCTCGACGTGCAGCGAGTGGACCTGGGCCGTCCGGTCGATGGTGACGTCGAGCCCGGTCTCCTCGTAGACCTCGCGCACCACGGCGTCCGCCGGGTCCTCGCCGTGGTCGACACCGCCACCCGGCAGCGACCACAGCTCCTTCTTCGTCACCCGCTCGGAGAGCCGGGAGAGCAGGATCTGGTCGCCCCGGACGATGACGGCGTACGCCGCCAGTCGTTGCACCCGCTGCGCCATCGCCGCCTCCTGTCCGTCGCCCTCCACCCTAGTGGCGCGACGGTTCGGGTCAGGCAAAGGGCGGTCGGGCGTCGCGCGCCAGCGAGCGCCGGCCGGCCCACCGCCAGACCCGGGCGGAGCGGTCGCGGTCCTCGTCGGTGACCAGGTTGCCCATCCAGCGAAGGGCGAGGGTCATCAGCAGGTCCGAGCGCATGCCGACCGGCCCCAGGGCCGGCAGCAGGCGCGGCACGGTGACCAGGCCGGCGAGGCGGCGGGCGATGGAGAAGGACTCGCCGTAGTGGGCGCGGAGGATCTCCGGCCACACGGTCGCGAGGTCCACGTCGGGGGTCTCGGCGAGCAGCTCGGCGACCAGGCGGCCGGTCTCGAGGCCGTAGTCGATGCCCTCGCCGTTGAGCGGGTTGACACAGGCAGCGGCATCGCCGATCAGGGCCCAGTTGCGGCCGGCGACGTGCGAGACCGCGCCGCCCATGGGCAGCAGCGCCGACGTCGGCATCCGCAGCTCGTCGCCGAGGCCGAACTCCTCACGCAGCCGGTCGGCGTAGAGCTTCATCAGCGGCTTGATCGCCACGTCGGCCGGACGCTTCGCGGTCGCGAGGGTGCCCGCGCCGAGGTTGACCTCGCCCGCCCCGGCGCCGAGCGGGAAGATCCAGCCGTAGCCGGACAGGATCTCGTCCTGCTCGCCCCGCAGCTCCAGGTGGGAGCTGATCCAGGGGTCGTCGGCACGGGTCGACTTCACGTAGCAGCGCCCGGCCACGCCGTACACGGTGTCGCGGTGCCACTCGCGCCCGAGCACCTTGCCCAGCGGCGAGCGGACGCCGTCGGCGACGACGAGCCGCTTGCAGGCGACCTCCCGGCCGTCCTTGAACACCACGGCCGCGACCCGGTCGCCGTCCATCCGTACGTCGACCGCCCGGGCGCCCTCGAGCCCGGCCGCGCCCGCGTCGAGGGCGGTGGTGCGCAGGTGGTCGTCGAGCTCGGTCCGGGCGACGGCACTGCCCCAGTCCGGCAGATTGCCGCCGGGCCAGGGCAGGTGCAGCGTCTGGCCGAAGCCGTGGGCCCGCAGGCCCTGGTTGACCGTGTGCGAGCGCACCCAGTCGCGCAGGCCGAGCCGCTCGAGCTCGCCGATGGCGCGCGGCGTGAGGCCGTCACCGCAGGTCTTGTCGCGGGGGAAGGTCGCCGCATCGGCGAGGACGACGTCCAGGCCGGCCCGGGCGGCCCACGCCGCTGCCGCGGAGCCGGCCGGCCCCGCGCCGACCACCAGGACGTCGGTGCTCAGGGAGGGCGCGTCGCTCATGCGCCCATTCTCGCAGTTGCCCCGACTCACCCGACCTTGCGGTACGCCGTGTGGGAGATCAGGTGCACGGCCGGGTTCAGGCAGCCGCGGGTGCGATGGGCGATGAACTGCGACCGGGTGGCGTTCGGGACGTAGACCCGGAAGCCGTCCACGGCGCGCGGGCGGCAGGTCGCGGCGTCGTACAGATCGGCGACGACCTCGTCGACCCGGCTCACGGCACGCTGCCCGGGGGCCAGGACGAACGACGTGGCGGTGCCCTCGCGGGTCGCGGGTGCGCCGATCTGCGTGCCGTCGCCACCGCCGACGTACGACAGCCCGCCGAAGCCGCCGGTGCGGCAGGAGTGGGTCGACACGTTGGTCAGCACGATCTTCCCGTAGCGGTGTCCGGCCCCGTTGTCGGTCGCCCGGTAGCGCGCGTGGAGGTCGGCGTTGCGACATCCGGGCACGCCCACCGCTGCGGCGGCGGTCGCGGGGCCCGGGGAGGGCACGAGGAAGGATCCCGCCACGAGGAGTGCGGTGGCGGCCAGCAGGCGGAGGAGGGTCTTCATGCCAGGTGTGACGCCGCCTGCGGCCCTCCGGTTCTCGCCTCCGGTGCGCGGAAATGCGGAACGCCCGCCCTCCCCGAGGGAGGACGGGCGTTCCGTTGCGACGGACTCAGTTCTGGTAGGAACCGAAGTCGAAGTCGTCGAGGGCCACGGCCTGGCCGGCCGCGTTGCCGAACTCGTAGTCGTACGACTCGTAGCCCGTGACGGCGTACGCCGCGGCGCGCGCCTCCTCGGTCGGCTCGACGCGGATGTTGCGGTAGCGCTCCAGGCCGGTGCCGGCCGGGATCAGCTTGCCGATGATCACGTTCTCCTTCAGGCCACGCAGGCTGTCGGAGCGGCCGTTGATCGCGGCGTCGGTGAGCACCCGGGTGGTCTCTTGGAAGGAGGCCGCCGAGAGCCACGACTCGGTCGCGAGCGAGGCCTTGGTGATGCCCATCAGCTCCGGACGACCCGAGGCCGGCTTGCCGCCCTCGGAGACCACGCGACGGTTCTCCTCCTCGAAGAGGACGCGGTCGACCAGGTCGGACGGCAGCAGGTTGGTCTCACCCGACTCGAGCACCGTGATCCGGCGCAGCATCTGCCGCACGATGATCTCGATGTGCTTGTCGTGGATCGACACACCCTGGCTGCGGTAGACCTCCTGGACCTCATCGACGAGGTGCTGCTGCGTCCGGCGGACACCGAGGATGCGGAGCACCTCCTTCGGGTCCGGCGTGCCCTTGGTCAGCATCTGGCCGACCTCGATGTGGTCGCCGTCGCCGACCAGCAGCGCCGAGCGGCGGCTGACGACGTACTCGATGACCTCGCCACCGTCGTCGGGCGTGACCAGGACCTTGCGGGCCTTGTCGGTCTCCTCGATCTCCACGCGGCCGGCGGCCTCGGAGATCGGCGAGACACCCTTCGGGGTGCGGGCCTCGAACAGCTCGACGACGCGGGGCAGACCCTGCGTGATGTCGTCGGCCGACGCCACACCACCGGTGTGGAAGGTACGCATGGTCAGCTGCGTGCCGGGCTCACCGATCGACTGGGCGGCGATGATGCCGACCGCCTCACCGATGTCGACGAGCTTGCCGGTCGCCAGCGAGCGGCCGTAGCACTTCGCGCAGGTACCGGTGCGGGCGTCGCAGGTGAGGACCGAGCGGACGGTGACCGTCTCGATGCCGGCCTCGATGAGCTCGGCGATCTTGACGTCGCCCAGGTCCTCGCCGGCGCCGGCGAGGATCTCGCCGGTGTCGGGGTGCGCGATGTCCTTGGCAGCGGTCCGGGCGTACGCCGCGGTCTCGGCGTTGTCGTCCTTGACGACGACGCCGTCCTCGCCACGGACACCGATCACCTTGGGCAGGCCACGCTCGGTGCCGCAGTCGTCCTCACGGATGATGACGTCCTGCGAGACGTCCACCAGACGACGGGTCAGGTAACCCGAGTCGGCGGTCCGCAGCGCGGTGTCGGCCAGACCCTTGCGGGCACCGTGCGTCGAGATGAAGTACTCGAGCACGGAGAGACCCTCGCGGAAGTTGGCCTTGATCGGCCGCGGGATGATCTCGCCCTTCGGGTTCGCCACCAGGCCTCGCATGGCGCCGACCTGGTTGATCTGGTTGAAGTTACCCGAGGCACCCGAGTGCACCTGCACGTAGATCGGGTTGGTCGGGTTGGCCTCGAACGTCGACCGCAGCGCCTTGCCGACCTCCTGGCTCGCCTTGGTCCAGATCTCGATGAGCTCCTGGCGGCGCTCCTCGTCGGTCACCAGACCGCGCTCGAACTGCTTCTGGATCTTGGCGGCCTGGGCCTCGTACTCGCCGAGCAGCTCCGCCTTGTTCTCCGGCGTGATGACGTCGTCGATCGAGACGGTGACACCCGAGCGGGTGGCCCAGTGGAAGCCGTTGTCCTTGAGGGCGTCCAGGGACGCCGCCACGACCACCTTGGGGTAGCGCTCGGCGAGGTCGTTGACGATCGCGCCGAGGCGCTTCTTGCCGACCTCCTCGTTGACGTACGGGTAGTCGGCCGGGAGCGCGTCGTTGAAGATCGTGCGGCCCAGCGTGGTCTCGAGCAGGACGGCCTCGCCCTGCTCGTGGCCCTCGATGGCGTAGTCGGTCAGCATGATGCGGACGCGGTCCTGCAGCGTGATCTCGTTGCGGTCGTAGGCCATGATCGCCTCGGCCGGCGACGAGAAGGAGCGCAGGTGCGCCTCGCCGTCCACCTCGACCGTCGCCTCGCCACGCTCGGTGGTGAGGAAGAACAGGCCGATGATCATGTCCTGGGTCGGCATGGTCACCGGACGGCCGTCCGACGGCTTGAGGATGTTGTTGGTCGACAGCATCAGGATCCGGGCCTCGGCCTGCGCCTCCGCGGAGAGCGGCAGGTGCACGGCCATCTGGTCACCGTCGAAGTCCGCGTTGAAGGCGGTGCAGACGAGCGGGTGGAGCTGGATGGCCTTGCCCTCGATCAGCTGCGGCTCGAAGGCCTGGATGCCGAGGCGGTGCAGGGTGGGCGCACGGTTGAGCAGCACGGGGTGCTCGGTGATGACCTCTTCGAGGACGTCCCACACGACCGGGCGGCCACGCTCGACCATCCGCTTGGCCGACTTGATGTTCTGCGCGTGCGACAGGTCGACGAGCCGCTTCATGACGAACGGCTTGAAGAGCTCCAGCGCCATCTGCTTGGGCAGACCGCACTGGTGCAGCTTCAGCTGCGGACCCGACACGATGACCGAACGGCCCGAGTAGTCCACGCGCTTGCCGAGCAGGTTCTGGCGGAAGCGACCCTGCTTGCCCTTGAGCATGTCGGAGAGCGACTTGAGCGGGCGGTTGCCCGGGCCGGTCACCGGACGGCCGCGGCGGCCGTTGTCGAACAGCGAGTCGACGGCCTCCTGGAGCATCCGCTTCTCGTTGTTGACGATGATCTCCGGCGCGCCGAGGTCGAGCAGCCGCTTGAGGCGGTTGTTCCGGTTGATGACGCGGCGGTACAGGTCGTTGAGGTCGGAGGTCGCGAAGCGGCCACCGTCGAGCTGCACCATCGGGCGCAGGTCCGGCGGGATGACCGGGACGGCGTCCAGGACCATGCCGACGGGCTTGTTGCCGGTCTTGCGGAAGGCCTCGACGACCTTGAGCCGCTTGAGCGCGCGGACCTTGCGCTGGCCCTTGCCGGTGGCGATGGTCTCGCGCAGGCTCTCGACCTCGGCGTCGAGGTCGAAGTCCTGCAGGCGCTTCTGGATCGCCGTGGCGCCCATGTGGCCCTCGAAGTACTTGCCGAACCAGTTCTTCATCTCGCGGTAGAGGACCTCGTCACCCATGAGGTCCTGCACCTTGAGGGTCTTGAACGTGTCCCAGACCTCGTCGAGGCGGTCCAGCTCGCGCTGGGCGCGGTCACGCAGCTGCTTGAGCTCGCGCTCGGCACCGTCGCGCACCTTGCGGCGCTGGTCGGCCTTGGCACCCTCGGCCTCGAGGGCCGCGAGGTCCTCCTCGAGCTTCTTGGTCCGGTCCTCGAGGCCCGCGTCGCGGCGCTTCTCGATGGACTGGCGCTGCAGGCCGATCTTGCCCTCGAGGTCGGAGAGGTCGCGGTGGCGCGCGTCCTCGTCGACGGAGGTGATCATGTAGGCCGCGAAGTAGATGACCTTCTCGAGGTCCTTCGGGGCCAGGTCGAGCAGGTAGCCGAGGCGGCTCGGGACACCCTTGAAGTACCAGATGTGGGTGACCGGGGCGGCGAGCTCGATGTGGCCCATCCGCTCACGGCGGACCTTGGACCGGGTCACCTCGACGCCGCAGCGCTCGCAGATGATGCCCTTGAAGCGGACTCGCTTGTACTTGCCGCAGTAGCACTCCCAGTCCCGGGTGGGACCGAAGATCTTCTCGCAGAAGAGGCCGTCACGCTCGGGCTTGAGCGTGCGGTAGTTGATGGTCTCCGGCTTCTTCACCTCGCCGTGGCTCCACGTACGGATGTCGTCCGCGGTGGCCAGGCCGATCTGAAGCTGGTCGAAGAAGTTCACGTCGAGCACGATGGCTGCTGTCCTTCGTTAGTTCTTGGAAAGTGAAGTAGGTGGGGTGGAGGCGTGGCGCGCCCGGAGGCGCGCCACGCGGCTCACACCTCTTCGACCGAGCTGGGCTCGCGACGGGACAGGTCGATGCCGAGCTCCTCGGCGGCGCGGAAGACGTCCTCCTCCGCGTCACGCATCTCGATGGGGGTGCCGTCCTGGGACAGGACCTCCACGTTGAGGCAGAGCGACTGCATCTCCTTGACGAGAACCTTGAACGACTCCGGGATGCCCGAGTCGGGGATGTTCTCGCCCTTCACGATGGCCTCGTAGACCTTGACGCGACCCGGCACGTCGTCGGACTTGATGGTCAGCAGCTCCTGGAGGGCGTAGGCGGCGCCGTACGCCTCCATCGCCCAGACCTCCATCTCACCGAACCGCTGGCCACCGAACTGGGCCTTACCGCCCAGCGGCTGCTGCGTGATCATCGAGTAGGGGCCGGTCGAACGCGCGTGGATCTTGTCGTCGACCAGGTGGTGGAGCTTGAGGATGTACATGTAGCCGACCGAGACCGGGTCCTTGAACGGCTCGCCGGAGCGACCGTCGAACAGGTGGGCCTTGCCGGTCTCCTTGACCATCCGGACGCCGTCGCGGTTGGGCAGCGTCTGGCCGAGGAGGCCGGTGATCTCGTCCTCGCGGGCGCCGTCGAAGACGGGGGTCGCCAGCTTGGTGTTCGGGTCGGCCTGGTCGGCACCGATGGCCGTCAGGCGCTGGGCCCAGTCCTCGTTCTTGAGGTCGGCGTCGATGTGCCAGCCCTGCTTGCCGAGCCAGCCCAGGTGCAGCTCGAGGATCTGGCCGATGTTCATGCGTCGCGGAACACCCAGCGGGTTGAGCACGACGTCGACCGGCGTGCCGTCCTCCATGAACGGCATGTCCTCGACGGGCAGGATCTTCGCGATGACGCCCTTGTTGCCGTGACGGCCGGCGAGCTTGTCACCCACGGAGATCTTCCGCTTCTGCGCGACGTAGACGCGCACCAGCTGGTTGACGCCCGGCGGGAGCTCGTCGCCCTCCTCGCGGTCGAAGACCCGGACGCCGATGACCGTGCCGGTCTCGCCGTGGGGGACCTTCATCGAGGTGTCGCGGACCTCGCGCGCCTTCTCACCGAAGATCGCGCGGAGCAGGCGCTCCTCGGGGGTGAGCTCGGTCTCGCCCTTGGGCGTGACCTTGCCGACCAGCAGGTCGCCGTCGCGGACCTCGGCACCGATGCGGATGATGCCGCGCTCGTCGAGGTCGGCCAGCATCTCCTCGGAGACGTTCGGGATGTCCCGCGTGATCTCCTCCGGGCCCAGCTTGGTGTCGCGGGCGTCGACCTCGTGCTCCTCGATGTGGATCGAGGTGAGGACGTCCTCCTGCACCAGGCGCTGGCTGAGGATGATGGCATCCTCGTAGTTGTGGCCCTCCCACGGCATGAACGCCACGAGGAGGTTGGTGCCCAGGGCCATCTCGGCGTTGTCCGTGCAGGGGCCGTCGGCGATCGGCGAGCCGACCTCGAGGCGGTCGCCGGCCTCGACCAGCGGACGCTGGTTGATGCAGGTGCCCTGGTTGGAGCGCTTGAACTTCGCGAGGCGGTACGACGAGTAGCCACCGTCGTCGTCCATGGTCTCGACCAGGTCGGCCGACACGGACTTCACGACGCCGGCCTTGGTCGCGACGACGACGTCACCGGCGTCGACCGCGGCGCGGAACTCGATGCCGGTGCCGACGATCGGGCTGTCGCTCTTGATGAGCGGAACGGCCTGACGCTGCATGTTGGCGCCCATGAGCGCACGGTTGGCGTCGTCGTGCTCGAGGAACGGGATCAGGGCGGTCGCGACCGACACCATCTGGCGCGGCGAGACGTCCATGTAGTCGACCTCGTCGGCCGGGACCTCGGCGACCTCGCCGTTGCGCTGGCGGACCAGCACGCGGTCCTCGACGAACTTGTTGTTCTTGTCGAGCGCCGCGTTCGCCTGGGCGATGACGTAGCGGTCCTCGTCGTCGGCGGTGAGGTAGTCGATCTGGTCGGTGACCGTGCCGCCCGCGACCTTGCGGTAGGGGGTCTCCACGAAGCCGAACGGGTTGATCCGGCCGTAGGAGGCCAGCGAGCCGATCAGACCGATGTTCGGGCCTTCCGGCGTCTCGATCGGGCACATGCGGCCGTAGTGCGACGGGTGGACGTCACGGACCTCCATGCCGGCGCGGTCACGGGACAGACCACCGGGGCCGAGCGCCGAGAGGCGACGCTTGTGCGTCAGGCCGGCGATCGGGTTGGTCTGGTCCATGAACTGCGAGAGCTGCGAGGTGCCGAAGAACTCCTTCAGCGCCGCCACGACCGGGCGGATGTTGATCAGCGACTGCGGCGTGATCGCCTCGACGTCCTGGGTCGTCATCCGCTCGCGGACCACGCGCTCCATGCGGGCAAGGCCCGTGCGGAGCTGGTTCTGGATCAGCTCGCCGACCGTGCGCATGCGGCGGTTGCCGAAGTGGTCGATGTCGTCGGCGGAGACCGGGAGGTCCTTGCCGTCGGCGTCCTTGCGGATCTCGCCACCGATGGCGGTGACGAACTCGTCGCCGTTGTGCAGCTGGACGATGTACTTGATGGTCGCCACCATGTCGGCGATCGTCATCGTCTGCTGGTCGAACGCCTCGTGCTGGCCGAGCTTCTTGTTGACCTTGTAGCGACCGACCTTGGCCAGGTCGTAGCGCTTCGGGTTGAAGTAGTAGTTCTTCAGCAGCGTCAGCGCGGCCTCGCGCGTCGGCGGCTCGCCCGGACGGAGCTTGCGGTAGATGTCGAGCAGCGCGTCGTCGGGACCGGAGGTGTTGTCCTTCTCCTCGGTCAGCTGGATCGACTCGTACTGGCGCAGGTCGGCCATCACGGCGTCGTAGTCGTAGGCCTCGCCGGTGTCCTCGGCGATGGCCTGCAGCGCCTTGAGCAGGACGGTGACGTTCTGCTTGCGCTTGCGGTCGAGACGGACGCCGACCATGTCGCGCTTGTCGATCTCGAACTCGAGCCAGGCCCCGCGGCTCGGGATGAGCTTGGCGGTGTAGATGTCCTTGTCGGACGTCTTGTCGGCGGTGCGCTCGAAGTACACACCGGGCGAGCGGACCAGCTGCGAGACGACGACGCGCTCGGTGCCGTTGATGACGAAGGTGCCCTTGGGGGTCATGAGCGGGAAGTCGCCCATGAAGACCGTCTGGCCCTTGATCTCACCGGTCTCGTTGTTGGTGAACTCGGCCGAGACGTAGAGCGGAGCGGAGTAGGTGAGGTCCTTCTCCTTGCACTCGTCGACGGTGTACTTCGGGTCGTAGAACACGGGGTTCTCGAACGAGAGCGACATCGTCTCGGAGAAGTCCTCGATCGGGGAGATCTCCTCGAAGATCTCCTCGAGACCGGACTTGAAGGTGGCGTCGACGCCGGCGGCGATACGAGCCTCGATACGAGCCTTGTGGGCCTCGTTGCCGATCAGCCAGTCGAAGCTGTCGGTCTGGAGCGAGAGGAGCTGCGGCAGTGCCAGCGGCTCGGAGATCTTCGCGAAAGAAATGCGGGACTTACCGGGGGTGGTGCGCGCGGCCAAGAGTTGTCCTTCGACGGGTTCGACTCTTCGAGAGCGCCCTGTCCACCACGTCATCGGCCACCGGGCAGGCCGAAGCGCATCTGAGGGCAGGCGCAAGGAGCCACGATACCCGATACTCGAGCACTCCACAATGTCGGCTGCGCAACTTTCTCGCAGTCGAGGAGCGGCTCGGCCTCACAGCCGTCGAACCGGTGCGCCGATCATGCTGCGCGAGACCGCCAGAGGTCAAGGCCGCCACGCCTGAGCGCAGCGAAGGCGTGGTCGAAGGCCGCACGTCGAGACGCGTCACGAGACGCGGCCGCCACGCGTGCGGACCACAGCGACCGCTAGCTGCCGGGCTTGTCGCAGTTCGAGTCGACGCACACGTCGTCGATCAGCCAGCCGTCGGCGCTGCCGTCGTCGTGCACCATCCGGAGCGACACCCACATCCGCAGCGGCGTCTGGTCGACCCCGTTGCGGGTGCTGTCCTGCACCAGGAACACCACCACCGTGGCGTCCTTGCGGTCGGGGCTGACCCGGGTGAGCGCCACCGCCTCGGCACGCGCCTGGACCACGAGCTTCTGGTCGGCGGCGTCCTTGGCGATGTCGGGCCATCCCTTGGCCTGCTTCGCGCCGAGCTCCGGCGTGACGTACCGCTGGGCGCGCTCGAGGTCGGCGTCCATCGTCTTGTAGTTGTACGAGAAGACGTCGGCGATCATCCGCTCGGCAGCACCCTCGACCGACAGCGACGCCTTCTCGAAGCTCGCGTTGGCGGCGGCGACGTCCTTGGGCGAGTCGTCGGCGAACACGTTGCCGCCGGGCTGCAAGAGCAGCACGACCGCGAGGGCCAGCGCGGCGAGCGCGCCCACGCCGGCCGCGCCCAGCGCCCAGCCCGGAGGACCGGCACTCACCGGCTTCGCCGGCGCCGGGTCGGGAGCCGGCGCCGGGACCGGCTTCGGTGCCGTGACGGTGCTCGCTGCGCTGGCGGTGTCGGCGGTGCCAGCGGTGTCGACGGCGTCCTTGACGGCGGTGTCTTCCCCGGCCGCAGTGCCGGTCTTGGTGAGGGTCACGGGTGCCGGTGCCGGCTCCTCCCCCGCGGTGCTCGCTCCGGCGTCGTCGGCGGCGGCGGCAGCCAGCTCGGCGTCGTCGGCGGCGGCGGCAGCCAGCTCGGCGTCGTCGGCGGCGGCGGCAGCCAGCTCGGCGTCGTACGCCGCCCGCTTGTCGGTGTCCAGCAGCACGGCCGCGGCGTCGTTGAACGCACGGAAGCGGCGGTCGGTCGGGTCGAGGTCGGCGACCGCGGCCTTCCACGCGGACCGGATCTCGTCGACGCTCGCGGACTCGTCGACATTGAGGATGTCGTAGAGGTTGGCGCTCACGGTGCGTCACTCACTCCCCTCGGTGGCCGCGCCGGACGGCTCGCTCGTCGCACTGCCCGACGGCGCGCCGCTCGGCGTGCCCGACGGGCCCTGGCCGTCGGGCACGGTGTCCTGGGAGGAGGAGTTGGCGAACGACGGCAGCCCGTCGTCGACGTCGTCGAGGTCGTCGACGACCCAGGTGCCGTCGATGCGGACCAGGGTCACCTCGTAGCGGAAGCGCTGCGGCTCGAAGTCGACCCGCTCGTCCGGGTTGTCCCCGCTCGGGTACGACGACACGACCTCGGCGCCGACCAGCACGGTCGCGGAGTCGGCATCGATCGCGGAGATGCCCACGCCGTACACCGTGGCGACGCGGTCGATGCCCGTCTGGGCGACGGCCTTCTCGGCGATGGTGAGGTTCTCGTCGAAGGCCTTGCGGAACTTCGCGGTCATCAGGTCGCCGACGGCGCGGTAGTCCGGCATCTCGCCGGACTCCTCGAGCATGTCGGGGCCGTAGGTGTTGAACCGCTGCACGAAGGTGCGCGACGCGGCCAGCACCTCCTCGCGGTCGCGGGAGCCGTCCTTCGGTGGGTCGAAGACGGACGAGACGCGGTTGCCCAGCCCCGGCCCCGCCCCGTTGCCGAAGACGACGAGGGCGGACACGGCCAGGCCCGCGACGAGGACGCCGACCAGGACGGCGAGGACCGTCCAGCGCAGGGCAGCGCGACCGCCCGTGCTCGTCGTGCCGTCCGTCGCCTTGTCGTCCGCCGTCACCGGCTGCTGAGCATCGGTTGGACGTACAGCCACTTCCACGAGTCCTCTCCGAGCGTCGGAGGGGCCACGTTACCCCGGCCACTCGAAGCACCCTCGGGGACATCCCAGGTCAGGTCGCCGGTGGCCCTGTCGTAGCGGACGGCGATGTCGTACGCCGCACCACCGGGCGCCGGGCGACGGAGGTTCTGCAGGCCGCGCGGGTTGCTCTTGGTCGCGGGCTCGGTGCAGCCGACGTCGCTGGGCAGCGGCAGGTCACCGCGGTCCGACTCCGGGTTGCGCCGCTTCTTGAGGTAGCCGTCGTAGCAGGGGGTGGAGGTCGGGGCGATGATCAGGCCGAAGTGGGCGTCCCAGAAGCCACTGCCGCCCTGGGCGACGGAGCGCCTGCCGACGACGACCTGGCCGGCGCCGACGGCGTACGGGTAGACCACCAGGAGCTGCTTGATCCCCGCCAGGTGCTTGATCGTCACGCGGCCGGTCGTGACCAGGTTGGAGAGCAGCTCGCTGAGCTCGACGCCGTTCTGCTCGAGGAAGGTGCGCAGCTGGGTGGCCGCGACGGAGCCGGAGTCGATGACCTTGCGCAGGTCCTTGTCGGCGCCCGCGAGCGAGGAGGTGAAGGCCGACAGCTGCGACGCGAAGGCCCGCAGCGAGGTCTCCGAGGCGAGCTGGCCCCGCAGCACCGTGTTGCTGTCGCGGATGAGCGCGGTGGTCACGTCGAAGTTGTCGTCGGCGGTCTCGATGAACGAGTTGCCGGTGTCGATGATCTTCTGCAGGTCCGGGCCGGTGCCGGCGAAGGCCTTGCCGAGCTCCTCGACCGTCGTCGCGAGCGAGTCGCGGTCGACGCTGGCCACGGTCGCGGACAGGTCGCCGAGGAGCTTCTCGGTGGCGATCGGCGTGGCCACGTCGTCGATCTCCGAGCCCTCGACGAGGTAGGGACCGTCGTCGGTCTGCGGCTGGAGCTCGACGTACTGCTCACCGACCGCGGAGCGGTTGCCGACGAGGGCGATCGTGTCGCGCGGGATCTTGTCCCACTTGTTGTCGATGTCGAGCTTCACGTCGACGCCGTCGGACGTCAGCACCAGGTCGCCGACCTTGCCGATGCCGACGCCGCGGTAGGTGACCTCGGCGCCGGTGAAGATGCCGCCGGAGTCGGGGTAGTGCGCCGTCACGGTGTAGTCGCTGTCGACGATCGCCTTGTCGAGCTGCGCGTAGCGGGCGCCGACATAGGTCACGCCGAGGAGCGTGATGACCGCGAACACCAGGAGCTGGATGCGGGTACGACGGGTGATCATCGGTCGGCGCTCCGTCCCTGGGCCGGCGCCACGAGGGCGGCAGAGTACACGTCGACCAGGTCGGCGTCGTACCTGTCGTCGAAGGTGCGCCACATGTCGTTGACGTCGTCGGTCGCGCCCGGTCGTGGTCGGCCCAGGCCGCCACCGTCGAGCACGCTGCCGAGCAGGTTGCCGATCGGGTCACCGCTGGCCCGGGCTCCACCGAGATTCAGCCCGCCACCACACAGCAGCTTGACCGCGTCGCAGACGTCGTCGAGGAGGTACTGCGGGAGCTTCGCGCAGGCGGCGACGTCGGGCGGCGTGCGCAGGCAGCCCTGCAGCGTCTTGGTGACGCCGTTGCACAGCGTCTTGACGTCGATGAGCACGTCGAGCGGCAGGTCCGGGATCTCGTTGATCGGGATGCAGGCCAGGTCGGGCAGCCGGAGGTTGCCGAGGTCGAGCTGGAGGTCGACCGACAGGTTGACGTAGTCGCCCATGTGCAGGTTGCGCGCGGTCTGCGGGTTGCGGCCGACCGACTCGTCGATGAACGGGTAGGTCAGGAAGGTGCTGAAGCCCTTGGCGAAGTTGTCGCCGGACGCCGCGATCTGGGTCAGGATCGGGTCGAGCGACTTCAGCGTGTTGACGGTCGACGCCTGGGTCGCCTTGATCACCCGGACACCGACGTCGCTCAGCTTGGTCAGGCCGTCGAGCATGGCCACCAGGTCATCGCGCTGCCGGTCGAGCGAGTCGAGCGCGCTCGGCAGCTCCTCCAGCGCCGCGTCGATGCTGTCCTGGTGCTGCCGGGCGCTGATCGCGAGCCGGTTGATGGACTCGATCGCGTCGACGATGTCGCCCTTGCGCGCGTCGAGCCGGCTCATCAGCGACTCGACCTGCGTGAGCACCGACTTCGCGGAGTCCTCGCGGCCGTCGAGGGCGAGGTTGAGCTCGGAGGCGATGGTCTTGATCTGCGCCACGCCACCGCCGTTGAGGACCAGGCTCAGCGCGCCGAGGACCTCCTCGACCTCCGGGTTGCGGCCACCGTTCTCGATCACGTCGCCGTTGCCGAGCCGGCCCTCCCCGCCGTTGGACGGCGCGGCGAGGGAGACGAACTTCTCGCCGAGCAGGCTGGTCTGGCGGATCGAGGCCACCGGCTGGTCGGGCAGCTTCACGTCGTTGCGGAGCTGGAGCTTGACGACGGCCTGGTAGCCGTCGAGCTCGACGTCGGTCACCTGGCCGACGGTCACGTCGTTGACCTTGACCGACGACTTCGGGACCAGGTCGAGCACGTCGTCGAACTTGACGGTGACCTCGATCGGGTCGTCGCCGACGTCGGCGCCGCCGGGCAGCGGCAACTGGTAGACGTCGAAGTCGCAGCCGGACAGCGCGACCATGCCGACGAGGACGGCAGCGACGGTGCGGGCTCGGTTTCGCAGGCTCTTCATCGCTCGGCCCCCACCAGTCCGAACAGGGTCGGGTCGTAGGGCTGCGAGAAGGCCGAGCCGGTGCCGAACGGTGCGCCGCGCGGCAGCAGGGCCCCGATCAGGTCGCACAGGTCGCCCTTCGGGTCGTTGGCCGACACCAGCGTGCACAGCACGGCCTCCGGGTCGGACGTGAGCTCGTGCACCAGGTTGCCGATATTGGCGTTGGTGTCGAGCGTGCCGTCCTTCGGGTTGTAGGTGTGGTAGAGGTTCGTGAGCGCGAGCGGACCGGCGTCGAGGATCTCGTCGAGGTTCTCGCGCTGGCGGACCAGCACCTTGGCGACCCGGTTGACGTCGCGGATGTTGCGGCCCAGGACGGCCCGATTGGACTTCACGAAGCGGGCGACCTCGTCGAGGGCGGTGCCGAGGTTGGACAGCGCCGTGGTCAGCTCCTGCCGCTCGTCGGCGAGCAGGCCGGACACGTCGCCGAGCGACTTGTTGAAGCTGCGCACGGTCTGGTCGTTGTCGGCCAGCGTCTTGATGAAGCCCTCGAGCTGGGCGGCCGAGTCGAAGAGCTCGTCCTTGTTGT
The DNA here is from genome assembly GCF_013408525.1 of Nocardioides aromaticivorans. NCBI lineage: Bacteria > Bacillati > Actinomycetota > Actinomycetes > Propionibacteriales > Nocardioidaceae > Nocardioides > Nocardioides aromaticivorans. Next base: position 2,864,868 of record NZ_JACBZM010000001.1, on the reverse strand, counting down.
TGTCGAGGGTCTCGCTGAGCTTGCCGAAGTCCTCGATCGTCTGGTGGAACTCCTCGCCCTGGCCGCCGAAGTTCTTCGCGGTCTGCTCGAGCAGGTCGGTCAGTGCACCCTCACGGTTGGCCCCCTCGGGGCCGAGCGCGACGGTGAGCTTGTCGATGCTGGAGTAGATCTGGTCCAGCTCGAGCGGGATGGCGGTCTTGTCGACCTTGATCACCGTGTTGTCGGCCATGACCTTGTCGCCGTCGTCGAACGCCGGCGTCAGCTGGATGTAGCGGTCCCCGACCACCGAGGGCGACACGATGACCGCCTGGGCGTCCTGCGGCACGTCGACGTCGCTGTCGTAGGTCATGACGACCTTGACCTGGGTGCCCTGCGGGACGACCTCCTCGACCTGCCCGATGGCCACGCCGAGGACCCGGACGTCGCTGCCCTCGTACACCGAGACGGTGCGGGGGAAGTAGGCGGTCACCCTCTTGGCGTCGTTGCTCCCGGCGAACATCCACACCACTCCGGCGAGGAGCAGCAGGACGATGACCGCGACCGGCAGGAAGCGTCGCACGTCGCTCATCAGTTGGCACCTCCCGCACCCGGGATCGGAGGCAGGTTGAACAGGTAGGTGTCGAACCACGGCCCGTTGCCCAGGGTGCTCGCGAACACCCGGTAGAAGGGCGCCATCGCCTTGATCGCGTCCTCCAGGTTGTTCTCGTTCTTCTTGATGACCTGCAGCACGGAGTCGAGCTGGTCGAGCGCCGGCTTCAGGTCGGCCCGGCTCTCGCGGATCAGCCCGGTCAGCGTCTTGCTCAGCGTCGTCGTCGACACCAGCAGCCGGTGGATCTGGGCCTTGCGCTGCAGGAGCGCCTTGAAGAGCGTGTCGGCGTCGGCCATCAGCGCCACGATGTCCTCGTCGCGGGAGTCCAGCACCGTCGAGACCCGGTCGAGGTTCTTGAGCAGCGAGTTGATCTCGTCGTCGCGGGACGCCACGACCTTCGACAGCGCGGAGACGCCGGCCAGCGCCGAGCGGAACTCCTCCGGCGTGTTGCGGGTCAGGTCGGCGAGCGTGGTCAGCGCGCTGGCCAGCTGGTCGGTGTCGATGTCGGCGGACGTCTCGGCCAGGCCGCTGAAGGCCTCGACGACGTCGTACGGCGAGCTGGTGCGCTCGGTCGGGATGGTGGTCCCCTCCGCGAGCTGGCCGGAGCCGCCCGGCGTGAGCGAGAGGAACATCGAGCCGAGGATCGTCTTCACCTTGATGTCCGCACGGGTCGCGTCGCCGAACTCGGCGTCGGTCTTGATCTTGAACCCGACCTTGACCGAGTCGCCCTCGAGCTCCATCGAGGTGACCTGGCCGACCCGGACACCCGCGATGCGGACCTCGTCCTTGACCTTCAGGCCGCCGGCCTCGTCGAAGGAGGCGTAGTAGGTGTCACCGCCACCGATGAGGGGCAGGTCCTGGGCTCGCAGCGCGGCGACCAGCATCAGGACGAGGACGGCGATGCTCGCGGCACCGACCGCGACGGGGTTGCGCTCGCGGAAGGGGATCACTCGCCGACCTCCTTCTTGAGCGAGCACCGGGGCGCGTCGACCGGGATCGTGGTGCCGAGCGGGTTCTTCAGGCCGGGCACCTTGATCGTGGTCTTGAAGTGGCAGAGGTAGAAGTTGAACCAGGAGCCGTAGATCGCCGTGCGGCCGATCTTCGTGAGCTTCACCGGGAGCACCTGCAGCGCCCGGTCGATCTCCTTGCGGTTGCGGTTGAGGGTCGTGGCGACCTTCCGCAGCTCCTTGATGTCCTTGACGAACGGGTCCTTGATGTCGGTGACCAGGGCCGCGGTCTGCACGGACAGCTCGGAGATCGAGTCCAGCGAGGACAGGATCGCCTCGCGGTCGTCGTTGAGCCCACCGACGAGCGAGCGGAAGCTGTCGATCAGGTTGGTCAGCTGCTTGTCGCGGTCGGCCACGTGGTCGAGGACGTAGTCGAGGTTCTCGAGCAGCTCGCCGATCACCTTGTCGCGGTCGGCCAGCGTCTGGGTGATGGAGGCCGTGCTCGAGAGGAGGCCCTCGAGCGTGCCGCCCTCGCCCTGGAAGACCTGGACGATCTCGAAGGACAGCTTGTTGATGTCATCGGGCGAGAGTGCCTCGAACAGTGGCTTGAAGCCGTTGAAGAGGACGGTGAGGTCGAGGGCCGGCGTGGTCCGGTCGACCGGGATGCCCTCGCCCTCCTCGAGCCGGTCTCCGCCGGAGCCGTCCTGGGCCAGCGAGATGTAGCGCTGGCCGAGCAGGTTGCGGTAGCGGATCGTCGCGTGCGTCGCGTCGTCGAGCTTCGTGTCGGCGTCGACCTTGAAGGTGATCTTCGCCCGGTTGCCCTTGATGATGTCGATGTCCTCGACGCTGCCGACCTTGACGCCCGCGATCCGGATGTCGTCGCCCTTGTTGACGCCGGTGGCGTCGACGAAGTCGGCGGTGTACTCCTTCGTCGCGCCGAAGGACAGGTTGCCGATCGTGACGATCAGGACGCCCGTCGCCAGGGCCGTCGTGACCATGAAGATGACCAGGCGGATCAGGTCGCCGCTGGTCCGCTTGTCGAGTCCGCGCACCATCAGCGACCACTCCCCGCGGCCACGGCCGGACCGGCCAGCAGCACGTTGATGTCGGCGCCGGCGCCGTACTCGGCCTCGAGGGCACCGCGCAGCGCCGTCACGTCGTCCGGCGTGCCCTGGTAGGCGGCGCTCGGCCGGAGGTTGCCCTTGCCGGTGTCACCGTTCATGCCGTCGTTGAGGTGCGGCAGCGGCGGGTAAGGGTTTTCCTGGCTGTAGGGGATGTCCGGCAGGCCCAGGCAGTCGGGACCGCGGTCGTCGCCGAAGAAGGGCGCGTCCTTGGCGGTGTACTTGCGCGGCTGGTCCTGCAGCGTCTCGAGCACGATGTGCAGCTCGTAGCCGCGGAAGGCCTCCGCGAGCCGGCCCTGGGCCTTGACGATGGCCGCCGACATGCAGGGGAAGGTCGGTGCGTAGCGCGCGACGGCCCGCAGGATCGGCGTGCTCAGCTCGCCGGCCTCGCGCAGGTTGGCCTCGTTGGCGGCGAGGAAGGAGCGCGCCGTGTCGGAGAAGCTCCGGATGTCGCGCAGCGTCGCGGTCAGCGCCGCCTCCTTCTCCTCGATGGTGCCGGTGGTCTTGACGGTGTCGTCGAGGATCTGCGCCACCTCGGGGAGGATGTCGGCGTAGGTGTCGGACACCTGGGCGGTGAGCTTCAGGTCCTCGAGCAGCGCCGGGATCTGCGGGTTGATCCGCTTGAGGTACGAGTCGACGGTCTCGAGGTTCTCGCCGAGCTGCTCGCCGCGGCCCTCGAGCGCCGTCGCCAGCGCGCTGAGCGTGGCGTTGAGGTCGGCCGGGCGGACGGTGCGCAGCAGCGGGTAGATGTCCGAGAGGACCTCTTCGAGCTCGGTGGCCACCTTGGTCCGGTCGATGACGGCGCCGGCCCGGATGGTGCCCGACGGACCGCTGTCGGGGACCACCAGCGAGACGTACTTCTCGCCGAACAGCGTCTTCGGGACGATCGACCCGGTGACATTGGCCGGGATCTCGTCCAGCTTGTCGGGGTAGATGCCGAGGGTCAGCTCGGCACCCTGGTCCGCGCCGGCCTTGGCCTCGAGGACCTCGCCGACGATGACACCGCGGATCTTGACGTCCGCGCGGGTGGGCAGCTGGAGACCGACGTTGGAGGTGGTCAGGGTGACCTCCTCGTAGTCGGCGAACTTCTTCGTGAAGGTGGCGTAGGTCAGCCAGACGCCGAGCAGCAGCAGGCAGACGAAGACGACACCCAGCACCTTGTGGGCAGCGAGGACCTTGTTCATCGCGTCGTCACCCCGCCAGCCTGACGGTGGTGGACGCGCCCCAGATCGCCATCGACAGGAAGAGGTCGATCACGTTGATGGCCACGATGCTGGTCCGCACCGCACGGCCCACCGCGACGCCCACGCCCGCGGGACCGCCCGAGGCCGTGTAGCCGTGGTAGCAGTGGATCAGGATGACGACCACCGCGAACACGAGCACCTTGCCGAAGGACCACAGCACGTCGCCGGGTGGCAGGAACTGGTTGAAGTAGTGGTCGTAGGTCCCCGCGGACTGACCGTAGAACTTGGTGACGACCAGCCGGCTCGCGACGTACGACGACAGCAGGCCGACGACGTAGAGCGGGACGATCGCGATCAGGCCACCGACGACCCGGGTCGTGACGAGGAACTGCATCGACGGGATCGCCATCACCTCGACGGCGTCGATCTCCTCCGAGATCCGCATGGCGCCGAGCTGGGCGGTGAAGCCGCAGCCGACAGTCGCGGCCAGCGCGATGCCGGCGACCAGCGGGGCGATCTCGCGGGTGTTGAAGTAGGCCGAGACGAAGCCCGCGAAGGCCGCCGTGCCGAGCTGGTTGAGCGCGGCGTACCCGGACAGGCCGACCTGCGCGCCGGTGAAGAAGGTCATGCCGGCGATGACGCCGACCGTGCCGCCGATGACGGCGAGCGCGCCGGAGCCGAGGGTGACCTCCGCGAGGATCCGCAGGATCTCCCGCGGGTAGTGCATGACGGAGCGCGGGAGCGCCATCAGCACCTTGAGGTAGAAGGACAGCTCGTGGCCGAGGGTGTCCAGGCCCTTCACGGGCCGCTCGTAGATCGCCTTGATGTTCGCCATCGCGCTAACCCGTCTTCGGGGGCACGACCTGCAGGTAGATCGTGCTCAGGGTGAAGTTGACGACGAACAGGAGGAGGAAGGTGATGACGACGGACTCGTTGACCGCGTCGCCGACGCCCTTCGGGCCACCGGCGGCGTTCATGCCCTTGTAGGCGGCGACGATCGCGGCGATGAGGCCGAAGACGAGCGCCTTGATCATGCCGATCCACACGTCGGGCAGCTGGGCGAGCGCGGTGAAGCTGGCGAGGTAGGCACCGGGCGTGCCGTCCTGGAGGATCACGTTGAAGACGTAGCCACCGCCGACACCGACGACGCTGACCATGCCGTTGAGGAAGACGGCGACGAGCATGCAGGCGAGCACGCGCGGCACGACCAGGCGCTGGATCGGGTCGATGCCCAGCACCATCATCGCGTCGAGCTCCTCACGGATCTTGCGGGCACCGAGGTCGGCCGCGATGGCCGAGCCGCCGGCACCGGCGATCAGTAGCGCCGTCGCGATCGGTCCGGCCTGCTGGATGACCGCGAGCACGGACGCGGAGCCGGTGAACGACTGCGCGCCGAACTGCTTGATGAGGCCACCGACCTGCAGCGCGATGACCGCGCCGAAGGGGATGGCGACGAGCGCGGTCGGCACGATCGTGACCGAGGCGATGAACCACGCCTGTTGGAGGAACTCACGCGTCTGGAACGGACGTCGGAAGAGTCCCCGCCCCACGTCGAGCGCGAAGGCGAAGAGCTTCCCAGCCGTTCCGACAGGCTGGAGAACCCGAGCGGCTGTCAGAGACATGGGGCGAAGGTGCTCCGGTCAGTGCTGCGAGGATCCACTGGCGTGCTCGGCTTCCTTGGTGAAGGAACCCGGGGGCGGCGTGATGCCGTTCTCCCGGCACCAGGCGCCGGGCGCGCGCTGGGCGCGACGCGGGATGCCGTTGGAGGGCTCGAGCTGCAGCGGGATGGGCGGGAGCGGCGGGAGGTCCATGTCCTTCTCAGCGGCCAGCTGGTCGGCGTCCTTCTCCTCGGACATGCCGATCGGGCCGACGGTCTGCGCGTTGAGGAACTGGCGCACGACCGGCTCGTCGGACGACAGCAGCATCTCGCGCGGGCCGTACATGGCCAGGTGCTTGTGGTAGAGCAGGCCGATCTGGTCGGGCACGATCCGGACCGAGTGGATGTCGTGCGTCACGATCAGGAAGGTCGCGTCGATCTGGGCGTTCAGGTCGACGAAGAGCTGGTTGATGAACGACGTGCGCACGGGGTCGAGGCCCGAGTCCGGCTCGTCGATCAGCAGGATCTCGGGGTCGAGCACCAGCGCGCGGGCCAGGCCGGCACGCTTGCGCATACCACCGGAGATCTCACCGGGGAGCTTCATCTCCGCGCCGAGCAGACCGACGAGGTCCATCTTCTCCATGACGATGTCACGGATCTCGGACTCGCCCTTCTTGGTGTGCTCGCGCAGCGGGAAGGCGACGTTGTCGTAGAGGTTCATCGAGCCGAACATCGCGCCGTCCTGGAACAGCACGCCGAACAGCTTGCGGACCTCGTAGAGCTCCTTCTCGGAGCAGGAGGCGATGTCGGTGCCCTCGATGACGATCGAGCCCTCGTCGGGCTTGACCAGGCCGATCAGCGCCTTGAGGAAGACGGACTTGCCCGTACCGGACGGGCCGAGCATCACGGAGATCTCGCCTGCGGGCAGGGTGAGGGTCACGCCCTTCCAGATCAGCTGCTTGCCGAACTGCTTCGTCAGGTTCGTCACCGCTACATCGACGCCCATGTTGACCTCTTCCTACGTCCGCTGACCCGGCTCGTGCTGCGAGGGAACAACGCAGCCACGTGGCGCACGTTACGCGTAAACCGTGGCGGCCGTCACGCCGACCCGTCCATCGGGATCGCGAAAGTACTTGCGAGTAGCACTACCGGGTAACCAGCGTGACCTGCTACGCGGCAGCGGGAGCCGTTGCAAAAAGGCCGAGGCCGGCAGAGCGCTGCTCTGCCGGCCTCGTGGTGCTGAACGAGTCAGCGAGGGGTCACTTGAGGGTGACGGTGGCGCCGGCGCCCTCGAGGGCCTCCTTGGCCTTGTCAGCCGTCTCCTTGTTGACCTTCTCGAGGATCGCCTTCGGGGCGCCCTCGACGAGGTCCTTCGCCTCCTTGAGGCCGAGGGAGGTCAGCGCGCGGACCTCCTTGATGACGTTGATCTTCTTGTCACCAGCGGCCTCGAGGACGACGTCGAACTCGTCCTGGGCAGCGGCCTCCTCGGCACCGCCCGCGGCGCCGCCGGCGGCGGGGGCAGCGGCAACGGCAACGGGAGCAGCGGCGGTGACGCCGAAGGTCTCCTCGAACTGCTTCACGAACTCGGAGAGCTCGATGAGGGTCATCTCCTTGAACGCGTCGAGGAGCTCGTCGGTGGTGAGCTTCGCCATGGTGGCGGTTCCTTTCTCAGGTGGTCGGCGCGCGTACGTCGCGCGCCGGCCGGGTTTCAGGTGGTGGTGACGCCGGGGCCTCAGGCCTCGGCGGTGTCGCCCTCGTCAGAGGCAGCGTCGGCGGCGGGCTCCTCGGGAGCCGCCTCCTCAGCGGGAGCCTCGTCGGCGGGGGCCTCGGCCTCAGCGGCCGGGGCCTCCTCGGCGGCGACCGGCGTACCGGCACCACCTGCGAGGATCGAGGGGTCCTCCTGGGCCTTCGCCTCCAGGGCGCCGGCGAGCCGGGCAGCCTGGGCGAGCGGGGCGTTGAGGAGGTAGACGGCCTGGCTGAGCGAAGCGAGCATCGCGCCCGCCAGCTTGCCCAGGAGCACCTCGCGCGACTCGAGATCGGCCAGCTTGGCGATCGCGGACGCGTCGAGGAGGTTGCCGTCCAGAACGCCACCCTTGATCACGAGGGTGGGGTTCGCCTTGGCAAAGTCACGCAGACCCTTGGCCGCCTCGACGACGTCGCCCTTGATGAAGGCGATCGCGGTCGGACCGGTCAGCAGGTCGTCGAAGCCATCGATGCCCGCCTCCTTGGCGGCGAGCTTGGCCAGCGTGTTCTTGACCACGGCGTAGTTGGCGTTCGCACCGAGGGAGCGGCGAAGGTCCTGCAGCTCCTTGACGGTGAGACCGCGGTACTCGGTCAGCACAGCGCCTGCGGACTCGCTGAACGACTCAGCGATCTCCGCGACGGCGGCCTGCTTGTCTGCCCGCGCCATGGGTCTCCTTCCGGTGGGAGACCGCCGCGATGGACCGGGAAATGAAGGACGCCCCGAGCGCAGGCGCTCAGGGCGTGGACATCGGGCACGTGGCGCCCGGTGCTGCTCTGATCCCCTGCGCAGGCCGTCCGCATCTCGCGGAACCTTCGGTCAGGACTGGCAGCCCTGACAACCGGCGGTCTTAAGGTTTCGTGGAGAAGGCTACGGCGCTGCTCGCGGCGATACCAAATCGCGGACCGCTCGGCCGGTGCGACAAGATGGTCCCGTGACCTCCTCGACGCCGCTCGCCGACCTGTCCGCCGACGACCTCGCCGCGCGCCTGACGACGGTCCGCGCCGACTACGACGCGCTCAAGGAGCGCGGGCTGAAGCTCGACCTCACGCGCGGCAAGCCGGGCGCCGACCAGCTCGACCTGTCGAACGCGCTGCTGGGCCTGCCGACGTCGTACAAGGACCGGGCGGGCACGGACGTGCGCAACTACGGCGGCCTCGACGGCCTGCCGGAGCTCCGCGAGATCTTCGCCGACCTGCTCGGCGTGGACGTCTCGACCGTCGTCTGCGGCGGCAACTCGAGCCTGACGATGATGTACCAGGTGCTGACCGCCCTCATCCTCAAGGGTGGCCCCGACTCCCCGCGGCCGTGGTCGCAGGAGCCGGTCGTGAAGTTCGTCTGCCCCGTGCCCGGCTACGACCGTCACTTCACGATGCTCGCCGAGCTCGGCATCGAGATGGTGACCGTGCCGATGACCCCCGACGGCCCCGACCCGGTCGCCGTGCGGGCGCTGGTCGCCGACGACCCGAGCGTCAAGGGCATGTGGATCGTGCCGACCTACGCCAACCCGACCGGAGCCGTGTGCTCCGCCGAGGTCGCCGCCGAGCTGATGGCGATGCCGACGGCCGCGCCGGACTTCCGGATCTTCTGGGACAACGCCTACGCCGTGCACCACCTGACCGACGACGAGATCAAGAGCGCCGACGCGCTCGGCCTCGCCGCCGCGTCGGGCCACCCGAACCGGCCGATCATGTTCGCCTCGACCTCGAAGATCACCTTCGCGGGCGCCGGCGTCGCGGCGCTCGCCGCCTCGCCCGAGAACCGTGCCTGGTACCTCCAGCGGCTCGGCTTCGCGGCGATCGGCCCCGACAAGGTCAACCACCTGCGTCACGTCGAGTTCTTCGGCGACGCCGACGGCGTGCGGGCCCACATGCGCAAGCACCGCGACCTGATCGCCCCCAAGTTCGCCGCGGTCGAGGACGCCCTCACCGGCCGGCTCGCGGGCCTGGGCATCGCCGAGTGGACCGTCCCCACCGGCGGCTACTTCGTCAACCTCGACGTCCTCGACGGTACGGCGGCCCGCGTGGTCACCCTCGCCAAGGAGGCCGGCATCGCGCTGACCCCCGCCGGCTCGGCCTTCCCCCACAGCAACGACCCCAACGACCGCAACATCCGGCTCGCGCCGACCTTCCCGGTGCTGGCCGAGGTGGAGGCCGCGATGGCCGGGGTGGCCGTGTGTGTCGAGCTGGCGGCGCTGGAGAAGCTGACGGCCTGAGCGGGCTGCATGAATCCCCGGTCGACCGGGGATTCATGCACTTGTCAGGTGTTGCAACGCCCGACAAGTGCAGGCATTGCCCGACAACATCAGCCGGCGACGAACGGCGCCAGCCGGATCGTCGTGAACTGGCCGATGTCGATGCGCTCCCCGTCGGCCACCGCGGGCACCGGGACGGGGACCTGGCCCGACGCCAGCTGGACGACCAGCATCGACGCCTGCTCGGACTCGGCCCCGGCGAGGTCGCCGGTCCACTCGATCAGGGCGGCGGCCCGCTCCCCCGGCGCCAGCCGGACGGGCACCGCCGCGATCGGCTCGCCGTTCAGGTCCCGGTCGGTGTGCTCGACCTCGGGCACGAACCGCGACCCCCACGCGCCACGCACGCCGATGCCGGGCACGCCCTCCACGACGCAGGACCGGTCCGAGTCGTTGCGCACCTCGATCCGCGAGTAGCGGTGGCCCAGGGAGAGGTCGAAGCCCGCCAGTCTCACGAAGACCTGGTCGCGGGTGCAATGGCCGTCGGCCGCGACCGATGCCCGTGTGCGCAGGAGCGCGGTGAGCGCGGCTCCGTCGAGGTCGTCGTCCTTGGCCGGCGGCGGGCCGTCCAGCTGCTGGTCGTAGCCGGGAGGGACCTCCTCGAGGCCCGGTGGCGCCGTGGTGCCGACGGACTCGACCGGGGCGTCCGCGCCGGGCTCCGAACCGTCATCGGTCGAGCAGGCCGGGAGCACCAGAACGACGAGCAGCGTCCCGAGAAGTCGCCTCACGCGCCCACCCTACGAAGGTGCCGGAAATGTACGACGCCCGCCGTCCCTTGCGGGAGCGGCGGGCGTCGTACTGGCTGGAGCCTGGGTCAGGCGGTGGCCTCGTCCTCGACCGCGACGTTCTTGATGCGGTTGGGGTCGACCTGGACGCCGGGGCCCATGGTCGTGGAGACGGTGACCTTCTTCAGGTAGCGGCCCTTGGAGCTGGCCGGCTTGAGCCGCAGCACCTCCTCGAGGGCGGCGGCGTAGTTCTCCGCGAGCTGGGTCTCGGAGAAGGACGCCTTGCCGATGATGAAGTGCAGGTTGGCGTGGCGGTCGACGCGGAACTCGATCTTGCCGCCCTTGATGTCGGAGACGGCCTTGGCCGGGTCCGGGGTGACGGTGCCGACCTTGGGGTTCGGCATGAGGCCACGGGGGCCGAGCACGCGACCGAGGCGGCCGACCTTGCCCATCAGGTCCGGGGTGGCGACGACGGCGTCGAAGTCGGTCCAGCCGCCGGCGACCTTGTCGATCAGCTCGTCGCTGCCGACGAAGTCCGCGCCGGCCTCGCGGGCGGCCTCGGCCTTGTCACCGTTCGCGAACACGAGGACGCGAGCGGTCTTGCCGGTGCCGTGGGGCAGGTTGACGGTGCCGCGCACCATCTGGTCGGCCTTGCGGGGGTCGACGCCGAGGCGGAAGACGACGTCGACGGTCTCGTCGAACTTCTTCTTGCTGGCGGTCTTCGCGATCTTGATCGCGGCGAGCGGCGCGTAGAGCTCGTTCTTGTCGAACGTCTCCGCAGCCGCGCGGTAGGTCTTGCTGCGCTGCATGGTGATTCCTTAAGTAGAGGAGGAGGTGTGGTCAGCGGGCCAGCGCGGCCCTTCCACGGTTCTTCAGCCGTCGATGGTGACGCCCATGGAGCGGGCAGTGCCCTCCACGATCTTCATGGCGGCGTCGATGTCGTTGGCGTTGAGGTCGGGGAGCTTCGTCGTCGCGATCTCGCGCACCTGGTCCTTGGTCAGCTTGCCGACCTTCTCCTTGTGCGGGACGCCCGAGCCCTTCTTGAGGCCGGCGGCCTTCTTGATCAGCTCAGCGGCCGGCGGCGTCTTCGTGATGAAGTCGAACGACCGGTCCTCGTAGATCGTGATCTCGACCGGGATGACGTTGCCGCGCATGGACTCGGTCTGGGCGTTGTACGCCTTGCAGAAGTCCATGATGTTGACGCCGTGGGGACCGAGCGCGGTACCGACCGGCGGAGCCGGGGTGGCCGAGCCGGCCTGCAGCTGCACCTTGACGAGTGCGGCGATCTTCTTCTTGGGAGGCATTCCTCTATCTCTTTCTCTCGTGGTCATGACGAGGAGCTGTTGGACAGCCCTCTGCCACCTGCGTGACCCGGCCGGAGCCGGGCAACCCAGACATTCTTCCGCGCGCGGGCGCGGGAGTGAAATTCCGGCGGTCGGTCAGACGCGCTGGATCTGCGCGAACGACAGCTCGACCGGGGTCTCGCGGCCGAAGATCTCGACCAGGGCCTTGACCCGCTGGGCCTCGGCGTTGATCTCGGTGATCGTGGCGTGCAGCGTCGCGAAGGCGCCGTCGACGATGAGGACCGAGTCGTTGACGCCGAAGTCGACGACCTCGACCGGCTTCTTCGCGGGAGCGGCGCTCGTCGTACCACCACCGGAGGCGGCAGCGGCCTCGGCCTCGGCGGCCGCGGCGGTGACGACGGCGGGGGCGAGCATCTTCTCGACCTCGTCCATGCTCAGCGGCACCGGCTGGTGGCTGTGGCCGACGAAGCCGGTGACCGACGGGGTGTGGCGCACGGCGGCCCACGACTCGTCGGTGAGGTCCATGCGGACCAGCACGTAGCCGGGGAGAACGGTGCGCTTGACCATCTTGCGCTGGCCGTTCTTGATCTCCGCGACCTCCTCGGTGGGGACCACGATCTCGTGGATGTAGTCCTCCATGTTGAGGGAGTGGATCCGGTTCTCGAGGTTCTGCTTCACCCGGTTCTCCATGCCGGAGTAGGTGTGCACGACGAACCAGTCGCCCGGCTTGGCCCACAGCTCGCGGCGGAACGCCTCGAGCGGGTCCTCGTCAGCAGCCTCGGCGGGCTCGTCCTCAGCGGCCTCGTCCTCGGCGTCCTCGGCGTCCTCGACGTCGTCGGCGGCGTCCTCGGCGGGCTCGTCGGCCTCGTCCTCGACGGCGGCGATCTCGTCAGCACCCTCGACGTCGACGGTCTCGTCGACCTCGACGGCCTGCTCGGTGTCGTCCGCCTCGAGGGTCGCCTCGAGGGCGTCCTCGTCAGCGGCCTCCACGGCCTCGACCTGGTCGGCCGCCTCGTCGATCTCGGGGGCCGAGTCGTACTGCTCCGACACGTGCTGCTCCATCAGTTGTTCGAAAATGTCGCCGACAACCCCACCCGGGAGGGAGGGATCAGATGTCGTCCGCGCCGGTGAAGACCTCGAACGCGAGCTTGCCGAGACCCAGGTCCAGCAGCGACACGAGCGCGATCATCACGAGAACGAACGCGAGGACGACGAAGAAGTAGGTCACCAGCTGGTCGCGGGTGGGGTAGACCACCTTGCGCAGCTCGGCGACGACCTGGCGGTAGAAGGTCACCGGACCGGTGCGCTTCTCGGGGTGCTTGCCGCCCGAGGAGTCCTTGTGACCCCCGCGGACTGCCGGAGCGTCCGACACGCTGCTCACCCTTTCGCCACTTCGACTACGTCATCTCTTGCAGGGCACGAGGGACTTGAACCCCCAACCCTCGGCTTTGGAGGCCGATGCTCTGCCAATTGAGCTAGTGCCCTTCGGGCTTCTCCCGAGTCGTTCCCGACCAACGTCCGGGCGCGACTCATCATGTGGAGGAACCACCAGTGGGTGACTCTACCCACCCGACCCACACCGGTCCAAAGCCGGCCCGCCCCGACTCCGCGGGCACGGCGCTGGAGGGGCGCCCCTACGATGGCGCCGTGCGGGACCTCCATGCTCTACCCAAGGCCCACCTCCACCTGCACTTCACCGGTTCCATGCGGCACGCGACGCTGCTCGAGCTCGCCGAGCGCGACGGCATCCACCTGCCCGACGCACTCGTGGCGGAGTGGCCGCCGCAGCTGACGGCGGCGGACGAGAAGGGCTGGTTCCGGTTCCAGCGCCTGTACGACGTCGCACGCTCCGTGCTGCGGACCGAGGACGACGTGCGCCGGCTCGTGCGCGAGGCCGCCGAGGACGATGTCGCCGACGGCGGCCGTTGGCTGGAGATCCAGGTCGACCCGAGCGGCTACGGCGGCCGCTTCGGCGGGATCACCGCCTTCACCGACCTGGTCCTCGACGCCGTGCGCGACGCGTCCGAGCGCACCGGCCTGGGCATGGCGGTCGTGATCGCCGCCAACCGGACCCGGCACCCGCTCGACGCCCGCACCCTCGCCCGGCTGGCCAGCCAGTACGTCGACCGGGGCGTCGTCGGCTTCGGGTTGTCGAACGACGAGCGGCGCGGGCGCACCGAGGACTTCGCGGGCGCGTTCGCGATCGCCGAGAGGGCGGGCCTCCTGCTGGCTCCGCACGGCGGCGAGCTGCGAGGACCGGAGCACATCCGCACCTGCCTCGACTCGCTGCACGCCGGACGACTGGGGCACGGGGTGCGGGCCGCCGAGGACGCCGACCTGCTGAAGCGGATCGTCGACACCGGTGTCGCGCTCGAGGTGTGCCCCGTCTCGAACGTCGCGCTCGGGGTCTACTCCGACCTGACCTCCGTGCCGCTGCCGACGCTGCTGGAGGCCGGCGCGACGATCGCCCTCGGCGCCGACGACCCGCTCCTGTTCGGGTCGCGGCTGGCCGGGCAGTACGCCACGATGCGCGCGGCCCACGACCTCTCCGACGCCCAGCTCGCCGAGCTCGCCCGGATGTCGCTGCGGGCCAGCAACGCCCCGCAGGATCTGCGGGAGCGCGCGCTGGCCGACATCGACGCCTGGCTGGCCGCACCGGACTCCTGATCCCGTTTCCACCGGGTCCGCGGATGGAAGGATGAGGCCATGAGCGAGCAGCCGCCCCTGGCGTCCCCGTCCGGCCCGGAGCCGAGCCCCGACGACTCCCCGGCCTACGGCGACGTGGGCGGCGCGGCGGCTCCCGGCGCGGAGCCGACCCGGATGGTCCCGCCCGCACCCAGCCCCTCCTTCGACAAGCCGACGCCCGAGGGCCCGTCGTACGACAGCGCTCCACCGCCCCCGCCCGCCGGCGGTGGGTACGGCGGCTACGGCGCGCCCGGTGCCGGCGCTCCCGGCGGGCCGGGCTGGGCGCCGTACCCGGTCAACCCTCCGGGGGGCGCGCCCTACCAGGTCAACCAGCAGTACGTCGCCTTCGGCGCCCCGACCCACCAGCTCGCGACCACGTCGCTCGTGCTGGGCATCGTCGGGATCGCGGGGATCCTGCTGACGCCGTTCCTCCTGATCACCTTCGTCGCGGCGGCCTGCTCCCCGTTCGCGATCTGGCTGGGGGTGCGCTCGCGACGCGAGATCCGCGCCAACCCGCGGCAGTACGGCGGCGAGGGCGTCGCGACGGCCGGCCTCGTCACCGGCATCATCGGGGTGGTCCTCGGCGTGATCGGCCTGCTGCTGATCCTGGCGTTCTTCGTCTTCCTGGCCGCGGTGTTCAGCACCGGCGCCTGAGCCGTCAGAGGCTGGTGCCGACCAGCACCGGCTCGTTGACCAGGGTGATCCCGAACCGTTCGCGCACCCCGTCGCGGACCTCGCGGGCCAGGTCGAGCAGCTCGGCCGTCGTGGCGCCGCCGCGGTTGGTCAGCGCCAGCGTGTGCTTGGTCGACAGCGAGACCCGCGCCCCCGGCCGGTCGAGGCCGTGGCCCTTGCCGAAGCCGGCGTGGTCGATCAGCCACGCGGCGCTGGTCTTCACGCTCCCGTCCGGCTGCGGGTACGACGGCGCACCGTCGGGCACCAGCGCAGGGTCGACGATGGGGTTGGTGAAGAACGAGCCTGCGCTCCACGTGTCGTGGTCGGCCGCGTCGAGCACCATCCCCTTGCCGCGGCGCAGGCCGAGCACGGCCTCCCGGACCTCGGCCAGCGGTGCGCGCTCCCCCTGCTCGACGCCGAGGGTGCGGGCGAGCTCGGCGTACGCGACCGGCGCGGACAGCTCGCCGGCGTGGAACTCGAAGGTGACGTCGAGGACGAGGTGCCGTGCGGGGTCGGCCTTGAACCGCGAGTGGCGGTAGGCGAAGCGGCACTCCTCGGCGGAGAAGGTGCGCTGGCCCTTGAGCACGCGGTCCCAGACCCGCACGCGGGCGATCGTCTGGGCCACCTCCTGGCCGTAGGCGCCGACGTTCTGCACCGGGGTGGCGCCGGTGGTCCCGGGGATGCCGGAGAGCGCCTCGACGCCCACCCAGCCCTCCGCGACCGCGCGCGCCACGAAGCCGTCCCACGGCTCCCCCGCGGCGACGGTCACGCTGGCGACGCCGCAGGCGTCCCCGTCGACGTGCACCCCGCCGCCGACGAGGTGGACGACCGTCCCGGCGAAGCCCTCGTCGGCCACGACGAGGTTGCTGCCGCCGCCGACGAGCAGCACCGACTCCCCGGCGGCATCCGCCTCGGTCACGGCCGCGACGAGGGCGTCGGCGTCCGCCACCGGCACGTAGCGGCCGGCGGGGCCGCCGAGCCGCAGGGTGGTGAGGTCGGCGAGCGTGGGGTCAGGCACGGACGACGGCCTTGGGCGCCCCGAGCACCTTCGTGCCGTCGACGGTGATGGTCAGCGCGAGCGGCAGCAGGCCGTCGTCGGTGCGCTCGCCGACGGTCCCGGCCAGGGTCACCCGCGCCGCGCCCTCAGCGGGTACGACGACCGGCGCGACGAACTTCGCGCCGATCTCGACGACCTCGGCTCCCCCGGTCCACTCGCCGACCGCGCGGCCGACGAGCGCCAGGGTGTACATCCCGTGGGCGATCACGCCGGGGAGGCCGACCGCGAGGGCGATCTCCTCGTCCTGGTGGATCGGGTTGTGGTCGCCGCTGGCGTGGGCGTAGGCGACCAGGTCGGCGCGGGTCACGTCGTAGGTGATCGCGGGCAGCTCGGCCCCGCTGGTCAGCTCGCTCATGCGGCACCTCCGCGGTGGACGATGGTGGCGGTCGCCGTACACACGACGGCGCCGGAGGCGTCGGTGATCTCGCTCGACGTGCTGATGATGTCGTTGCCGCCGATCGAGCGGACGCCGGTCACGGTGAGCGTGGCGGTCAGCACGTCACCGACCACGACGGGGCGCTCGTAGCGGAAGCGCTGGTCGCCGTGGACGATGCGGGACAGCTCGATCTGCTCGGCCGCGAGGAAGTCCTGGAGCGCGGCGAAGGTGACGACGATGGGGAAGGTCGGCGGGACGGCGTCGCCGGTGCTGCCACCGACCGCGTCGACGAAGGCCCGGACGGCCTCCTCGGTCACGGTCGTGGGCTGCGTCGGGGGGAAGGCGCGTCCGACGAGGGAGTCGCTCGGCATGGCCCGACCCTAGTCGGGGCCTCCGGCTACTCGCGAGTCAGTGCGGCCGGCGCGCGCGGGAGCACGACGAAGGCCCGCCACCCCGGTGGGGCGACGGGCCTTCGGAGCGCTCGGCGAGCGCTGCGATCAGCGGGTCTCGCGGTGCGCGGTGTGCTTGCGGCAGCGCGGGCAGAACTTCGACAGCTCGATGCGGTCGGGGTCGTTGCGCCGGTTCTTCTTCGTGATGTAGTTGCGCTCCTTGCAGTCCACGCAGGCAAGCGTGATCTTGGGGCGAACGTCAGAGCTCTTGCTGGCCACGGGAAGTCCTTCTGGATGCGTCTTGGGGGTACTGCTGGTGCTGCTTCGTCATCTGGCGTAGCGGGGGCGGGACTCGAACCCGCGACACCACGATTATGAGCCGTGTGCTCTAACCACCTGAGCTACCCCGCCAGGGGCGGCAGGGCTCCCGCCTCCCCGGGCCGTTTCCGGCTCGGATCGGCGGACCCTGGCTCCCAGAGCCCCTTTACGGAATCGAACCGTAGACCTTCTCCTTACCATGGAGACGCTCTGCCGACTGAGCTAAAGGGGCAACGCCGGAGAACTATATACGGGCCCCCGTGCGGCGCGAAATCGGCGTGCACTTCGCGCGCGAGGCAGGGGTTCTACGCCTGGATCCGGGCGAACGGCCGGGCCTCCTCGAGCTCGTAGGCGAGCGCGATCAGGAGCGCCTCGTGGCCCGGCGCGGCGCCGAACATCATCCCCTGCGGGAGCCCGCCCGCCGTGGTCGCGAGGGGCAGGGAGATCGCGGGGGCACCGGTGACGTTCTGCCACGGCGTGAAGGCCACCCAGTCGAGCAGCTTGTCCATGATCACGTCGAAGGACTGGGTCGGGTCGAGGTGGCCGATCTTCGGGGTCTCGGTGGCCAGGGTGGGGGTGAGCGCGACGTCGTACCGCTCGTAGTAGAGCTCGGCCTGTGCGGCCGCCCGCTTGAGGCGGGTGATCGCGCCCGGCACCCGGTGCAGGTTGCGGCGCGCGTGACGGGCCAGGCCGAGGGTGAGGTTGTCGTGGCGGGAGCGGTCCCACGTGCGCCCGTGCGCGGGTCGGCCCATCGCCAGCATCGCCTGCGCCAGCAGCGCCCAGTAGAGCAGGAAGTCGTCGGCGAACGACGGCCCGACGGGGACGTCGGACTCGGTCACCGTGTGGCCGAGGTCCTCCAGCAGCGCGGCGATCTGCTCGGTCAGCGCCTTGGTCGCGGCGTCGGCACCGCGGCCGACACCCGAGGTGTTCAGCGCGATCCGCAGGCGGCGCTTGCCGGGGCGGGTGAGGTCGCCGATCGGCGGCAGCTCGAGGGTGCGGTGGATCCGCTCGGCCTCGCGGTAGAACGCGGCCGTGTCACGCACGGAGCGGGTCACGACGCCGTCGGACACGATCCGGATCGGCATGTCGCGGAAGACCTTGTCCTGCGCCAGCCGGCCACGGGTGGGCTTCAGGCCGACGAGACCGTTGACGGCCGCCGGGATGCGGATGGACCCGCCGCCGTCGTTGGCGTGGGCGATCGGGACGACACCCGCGGCGACCAGCGCCGCGGAGCCGGAGCTCGAGGCGCCGGCGGAGTGCTCGGTGCTCCACGGCGTCCGTACGGCGCCGAGCCGGGGGTGCTCCGCGGACCCGCTGAAGCCGTACTCCGACAGCTGGCTCTTGCCGAGCGCGACCATCCCGGTCGCGAGGTACATCGCGGCGAAGTCGCCGTCCTTCCTCATCGGCCGCGGCTCCCACGCGTCCGTGCCGGAGCGGGTCGGCATGCCGGCGACGTCGACGTTGTCCTTCACCAGCGTGGGCACGCCCGCGAAGAAGGAGCTCCCCGGCTGGACGCTGCGGGCCTCGGAGCGGGCCCGCTGGACGGCCGTGTAGGCCATCGCGTTCAGGTGGTCGTCGACCGTCCCGAGCCGGGCGACGGCCGCGTCGACCACCTCCAGGGGCGAGACCTTGCCGGCCCGCAGGTGCTCGGCCAGGCCGACCGCGTCGAGGTCGCCGAGGGCATCGTCGGTGAAGGAGTGCACGCGCATGCAGGGAAACTAACGGCTCGGCGACGCCCAGGCGTCCGACCACGGTCGGAGTTTCGGAGGCTTCTGGTGGCCGCGAGGTGTGCGGTCCTCTCCGCCGAAGTGGGCCGGTTTCTCCGCCGAAGTGGGCCGGTTTCTCCACCGAGGTGTGCGATGGTCCCCAGCGGCGGCCGCACGGAGTCACACCTCGACGGAGAAACCCTCACACCTCGACGGAGAAACCCTCACACCTCGACGGAGAAAGCCTCACACTTCGCGCGTCAGAACAGCACCAGGGCGAGCACCGGGACGAGCAGGCTGATCGCGAGCGCGGTCAGGCCCATCGACAGCCCGGCGAAGGCCCCCTCCGTCTCGTCCTCGCGCAGCATCCGGGAGGCACCGACCCCGTGGGAGACCGCGCCGATCGCGAGCCCCCGGGCCCGTCGGTCCCGGACGCGGAGCAGGTTGAGGGTCGACGGGCCGATGACGGCCCCGACGATGCCGATCAGGATCACCAGCACCGCGGCGAGCGGCGGGATCCCGCCGAGCGACTCCGTGACCGCGATCGCGACCGGGGTCGTCGCCGCCTTCGGCGCGAGCGTCCGCTCCAGCTCCTCGTCGGCGCCCAGCGCCCGCGCCAGCAGGACCGCCGAGACGATCGACACGACGGCACCGACGGTGACGGCGACCAGCATCGGGACCGCGAAGCCCTTGAGCCGGTCGGCCTGGCGGTGCAGCGGGATCGCCAGCGCGACCGTCGCCGGGCCGAGCCAGAAGGCGACGAGCTCGGTGGCCGAGCGGTACGACGGGTAGTCGACGTCGAGCAGCGTGATCGCGGCACCGACGACCGCGACCGCCACGAGCACCGGCTGCGCGGCCGCGTGGCCATCGGTGCGCTCCTGGACCCACCGGCCCAGCTGGTAGCCGACCAGCGTGACGCCGAGCAGGCCGAGCGGCGAGCGGGCGACCTCGAGGGCCGCGTCGAGGGGGCTGCTCACGCCGCCCCCGGTGCCGTCGGGTCGGCCCCGAGGTCGTCGCGGGGCTTGCCGAGCAACCGCTCGAGGAGCACCGCCGTCCAGGCCACCGCGACCAGTCCGAGGAACCACGAGCCGAGGATCGCGACCGTGATCGGCAGGGCGTCGCGGCCGAGCACCGACCAGTACGCCACCACCCCGACGCCCGCCGGGATGAAGAACAGCTGCAGGTGGCGCAGCAGGCCGGAGCCCGCGCGCACGAGCGAGCGGCTGTCGTCGTACCGGCGCAGGCGGAGGAAGACGAAGAGCACCAGCATCCCGACGACCGGGCCGGGCACGGGCAGGTCGGCGACGCGCACCACCAGCTCCCCGACGAGCTGGAACCCCACCAGCCAGGTCAGGCCAGCGATCACCGGCGCTCTCGCAGGCGGGCGTTCGGCAGGCCGGGCGCGGGGATGGGCCGCAGCGGCTGGTCGGGTACGACGCCGAACCGCCCCGGCGCGACGAGGCGGCTGTCGGGCAGCACCTCCCCCGAGTCCGGGTCGGTGATCTGGCCCTGCCAGGCGGCGCGGTAGTCGACGATCTCGTCGTGGGTGCGGCCCACGAAGTTCCACCACATCACGATCGACTCTCCGAACGGCGGGCCTCCGAGCACCAGCACGCGAGCGCCCTCGTCGCCGGCGACCAGGCGGATCTCCTGGGCGCCCGTCGGCACGTAGGCGAGGTCGGACGCCTTGGCGTCGAGGTCACCGACCGTGACCGAGCCGAGGTCGACGAGGACCCCGTGCTCGAAGGTCTCGTCGACGGGGACCACGAGGGTCGTGCCGGGGTCGAGCACCACCTCGGCCCCGAGCAGCGGCGTGAAGGTCGCGACCGGCGAGCTGTCGCCGAGCAGCGAGCCGAGGAAGACGTGGGCCCGCCAGCCGTCACCGGCGACCTGCTCGGGCGCGTAGTGCTCGAAGCCCGGGTCGGTGTCGCGGTCGGCGTCGGGCAGCGCGACCCAGAGCTGGGCACCGTGCAGGACCGTGGTCTCCGGGGTCGACACCTCGGAGTGGCTGATGCCGCGGCCGGCGGTCATCAGGTTGACCTCCTGGGGGCGCACCATGGCGACGTTGCCGGCGCTGTCGCGGTGCTCGATCTCGCCCGTGAACAGCCAGCTGACCGTCTGCAGCCCGGTGTGCGGGTGGGGCGCGACCTCCATGCCGCCGCTCTCGCTCACCAGGTCCGGGCCGTAGTGGTCGAGGAAGCACCAGGCACCGATCAGCGACCGGTGCCGCTGCGGCAGCGTGCGGCGTACCGGCATCGCACGGGGGCCGCCGAGCGGCACCTCACGCGGCGTCATCAGCTCCACGCCCGCCGCCTGACGGCTCTCGCAGACGACCGGGTCCGGGTCCTTCTCGGGATTGCTCACACCTCAGTATCCTTCCGCGCCCGTCAACCGTGTGGTGGGCATCAGTTCATCCGCTGTCGTCATCGTGGCCCCGTGCGGATCGCCCAGCTGGCCAACTTCGTCGGAGCCACCTCCGGGGGCATGCGGACCGCGATCGAGCACCTCGGCCGGGGGTACGTCGACGCGGGAGCCGAGCGACTCCTCGTCATCCCCGGACCGGTCGACACCGTGACGTCGACCGAGCTCGGCGAGGTGGTCCAGGTCCGCGCACCCCGCGTCGGCGGCGGCTACCGGCTGATCGTCGAGCCCTGGCGGGTGACGGAGGTGCTCGAGCGCTGGCAGCCGACCAGCGTCGAGTGGAGCGACAAGCTGACCCTGCTGCCCGTCGCCTGGTGGGCGCGGCGCAACGGGGTGCGGTCGGTGCTGCTGTCCCACGAGCGGATGGGCGACATGTTCGCGATGCGCTCCGGCCTCGACACCACCTCGAAGGTCTCCATCGGCCTGCTCAACCGGCTGCTGGTCCGCAGCTTCGACACCGTCGTGGTGACCTCGCGCTACGCCGAGGAGGAGTTCCGGCTGGTCGCCGCCGCGGCCGGGTGCCCCGTCGAGCGGGTGCCGCTCGGCGTCGACCTGGACACCTTCCGTCCCGTCCCACGGGAGTCGCGGGCAGGCAGGCGGGAGCTGCGGCTCGTCCACGCCGGCCGGCTCTCCCGGGAGAAGTCCCCGCACCTGGCCGTCGCGACTGCCGTCGAGCTGCACCGGCGCGGCGTACCGCTGCGGATGGACGTGTACGGCGAGGGCCCGCACCGCGACGAGCTCGAGGAGATCGCGGAGGGCGCGCCCGTCCACTTCCACGGGTACGTCGACGGGCGCGACGCGCTGCGCGACCGCATCGCCGCCGCCGACGTCGCCCTGTCCGTCTGTCCCGGCGAGACCTTCGGCCTGGCCGTGCTGGAGGCGCTCGCCTGCGGCACGCCGGTGGTCACCGCGGACCGCGGAGGCGCGCGCGAGCTCGTCGACCGCGCCTGTGGCGCCTGGGGAAGCCCGACCCCGGCGGCCCTCGCCGATGCCGTCCAGCGGCTCGCGGCGCGCCCCGAGGACGTCGTACGACGGGCGGCGCGTCAGCGCGCGGAGCAGTTCGGCTGGGACCGCACCGTCGCCCGGATGCTCGCCCTGCACGCCGGGGAGCGGGTCGGGGTGCTCAGCGCCTGACACCTCGACCGTGCAGAAGTGACACTTCGGCGGAGAAGCCCTGACACTTCGGCGGAGAAACTCTCACACTTCGGCGGAGAAACCCTCACACTTCGGCGGAGAAACCCTCACACTTCGGCGGAGAAACCCTCACACCTCGGCGGGTGGGCGGGCGGGGGCGAGCGGGGCCACGACGCGGGCGACGGACTCGCGGGCGCTGCGGGTGAGGAGGAGGACCGGCATCAGCAGCGCGACGGTCATCGAGCCGAGCACGATCGCGTAGTAGGCGCCGTGCAGCGAGGAGTCGAGCGGCGCGACGAGGCCGAGCAGCATCGAGATGCCGACGAGGGCGCCCATGGCGTGCGGGCGCAGCCTCTGGGTGGCGAGGAACGGCGGCAGCATCAGGAAGTACCAGAGGTGCACGACCGGGGAGAGCAGCACGAAGGCGGCACCGGCCGTGGCGACCCCTGCCAGCGCGGTACGCCGCTCGCCCGTCCGCCACCCGAGCGCCACCCACGCCCCGATGCCCAGGGCAGTGAGCAGGCCCAGGGCGCGGACGAGGTCGCGGAAGAAGGCGGGGCCGGTGGGGATGCCGAGGTGGAGGGCCAGGAAGTCGAGGATGCCGCCGACCAGCGTGGTCGCCGACAGCGGGGTGTTGACCTCGCCGGGGACGGTCAGGGCGTGCAGCCAGCCGTTGCCGAGGCCGGTGACGACGCCGAGGCCGAGCAGGGTGCCGACCGCGACGGCGCCCACCGACGCGAGCCGGCGCAGTCGCGGCAGCAGCGCCGCGCCGACGGGCAGGGACACGAGCGCGATGCCGACGCAGACCAGTCCCCCGGGCACCTTCACCCCCGCGGCGAAGCCGGCGACCACCGCGCCCCAGGCCCAGCCGCGCTCGGCAGCCACGACGAGCGCGGCGGCCATCAGGCCGACCATGAGCAGGTCGTTGTGCAGCCCGGCGACGCCGTTGGCGATCATCAGCGGCGAGACCAGCACGACCGCCGAGGCGATCGCCGGGTTGGCCCCCGTCCAGGCGGCCAGCCGCGGCACCGACCAGGCGAGGAGCGCCAGGCCCACGAGCGCCAGGCCTCGGTGGGCGACCACGAGGGCCCACGGGTTGCCCGTCGTACCGGCGGCGAGGGCGCCGAAGAACACCGGCACCGGGCCGTAGGGCGTCGCGGTGTCCCACCACAGCGGGTCGACGGCCTGCACGATCGGCGGGGCGGTCAGCCAGGTCGGCAGCGGCAGGAAGTTGTCGGGCGCGAGCGCGCCGGGACCCCACTCGTAGGGCGAGAGCCCGACCCTGGCGAGCATGCCCTGGGCGGCGTAGGACCATCCGTCGCGGGAGAACAGCGGCGGGGCGAGCACGAGCGGCGCGCACCACACGGCCGACGCGAAGCGCACCAGCGCGACGCCCTCCCGGGTGTCGCCGGTCTCCCGGTCGCCGACCGCGACGGTGCGGCACAGCCGCAGCCAGGCGCTCGCCAGCAGGCCGAGACCGGCCAGGACGAGCACCAGTCCCGCCATCCGGCCGACCTCGTGACCGCGGATCGAGCCGAGCACGGCGATCCGCAGGACGGGGGTCGACTGCGGCAGCGTGGCCGTGACGAGACCGCCGAGGAACACCAGCACCCCGCCGAGGAGCCCACGCGTGATCACGAAGCGGACCGTAGGGCGGCCCGGCGTCGGGCGGTTGAACGAACGGGCAACGGCGCGGGTGGGAACGGCGAAGTCCGCAAGCAGGGACACCAGATGAGTGAGTCCAAGTTCTCGCACGCTCCCTTGCACTCACTCATCTAGGGTTCGCCGCATGGGCCTGTTCACCCCCGTCGCGATCAAGCTCGGCGCCCAGCCGTGGATGCCGCGCCTGCTCCCCCAGATCACGTGGACCGACCAGCACCTCCAGCGCCTCACGAGGCGCCGGGTCAGCCTCGTCGGCCTCGCCGGGCTGCCGAGCCTGCTGCTGACCGTGAAGGGCCGCAAGAGCGGCATCTCGCGCTCGACGCCCCTGCTGTGCGTCCCGTGGCAGGGCGGCTGGCTGATCGCCGGCTCCTCGTTCGGCGCTCCGAAGCCGCCCGTCTGGTCGGCGAACCTCCGCGCCGCCGAGACCGTGGAGATCGACTACCACCGCCGTCACCACACCTGCACCTGGCGCGAGCTGACCGGCGCGGAGAAGGAGAAGGCGTGGGCGCACATGGTCACCGTGTGGCCCAACTACGACAAGTACGTCGAGTGGACCGACCGGGTGATCCCCGTGTTCCTGCTCACGCCGCAGGGCTGAGCCGCCCACAAGTTAGGACAGGCTTTCTGTACTGAGGGCAGCCTTGCTTTAGCCTTCCTGTCATGGGGAAAGGCACAGCCGGTGCACAGGTCGTGGCGGGGTTCGCCGTCGACCTCGCGCGCCACGGCGACGCGCCCGCCCTCCACGCCGGCGGCCGCTCGGTCAGCTACGCCGAGCTCAACCGCCGGGTCGCCGACGCCCGCACCGCGCTCGAGTCGCTGACCGCGCAGGGCCGGCGCCACCTCGTCCGGCTCCGCCCCGAGCCCACCGTCGAGTTCGTCGTCGCGTGGCTCGCCGCCCTCACCGGCGGCCACGCCACCCTCCTGTCCCGCGACCCCGCGCTCGCCGCCGCCTACGGCACCTCCATCGAGTACGACGCCGGCGGCTGGCGCCCGACCGGCACGCTCGCGCCGGTGCTCCACCCGGACCTCCGGCTGCTGCTGAGCACCTCGGGCTCGACGGGGTCCCCCAAGCTGGTGCGGCTGTCGGCGGCCAACCTGGACGCCAACGCGGCCGCCATCGCGTCGTACCTGGGGCTCCGGGAGGACGACGTCGCGCTGACCACGCTCCCCCTCGACTACTGCTACGGCCTGTCGGTGCTGCACAGCCACCTCGCCGCGGGCGCGTCCGTGCTGCTCGACGACCGGTCGGTGACCGAGCCGGGCCTGTGGGCCGACGCGCGGTCGCACGGCGTGACGTCCTTCGCGGGGGTGCCGTACACCTTCGACCTGCTCGGCTCGACCGGCTGGCCGCAGCTGCCGACGCTGCGCCAGGTCACGCAGGCCGGCGGCCGGATGGCACCCGAGCGGGTGCGCGCCCTCGGCGCACAGGGCGAGACCGAGGGCTGGGATCTGGTCGTGATGTACGGCCAGACCGAGGCGACGGCGCGGATGGCCTGGCTGCCGCCCCACCTGGCGAGCACCCACCCGCACGCCGTCGGTGTCGCGATCCCCGGCGGCTCGTTCCGGCTGGACCCCGTCGAGGGTGCCGGCCCGGACGTCGGCGAGCTCGTGTACGCCGGCCCCAACGTGATGATGGGCTACGCCGAGTCGCCACTCGACCTGGCCCGTGGCGCGGACCTCGACGAGCTGCGCACCGGCGACCTCGCCCGGATCTCCGCCGACGGGCTGGTCGAGATCGTCGGGCGGCGCTCGCGCTTCGCCAAGCTCTTCGGCCAGCGGATCGACCTCGACCGCGTGCAGACCCTGCTCGGCCTCGGCGGCCACGACGCCGGGTGTGCCGAGGCGTCCGACGCGGAGCAGCTCGTCGTCGCCGTCCCGGGCGAGCCGGACGCGCTCGTGCTGGCCGAGGTGGCGGCGACCGTGTCCGGCGACACCGGGCTGCCGCCGCACGCCGTCCGCGTCGTGCCGGTCGCCGACCTGCCCCGACTCGCCAACGGCAAGCTCGACCAGCAGGCCCTCGCCCGCCTGCAGCCGGTTCCCGAGACCGGGCCCGGCTCGCCGGTGCAGTCGCTGGTCCGGCTCTACGGCCGCGTCCTCGGCCGCGACGTCGTCGGCCCCCAGGACTCGTTCGTCACGCTCGGCGGCGACTCCCTGTCCTACGTCGAGCTCTCGCTCCGCCTCGAGCAGCGCCTCGGCCGGCTCCCGTCGGACTGGCAGCGGCGCACGATCGCCGACCTCGCGCTCCTCGACCGCACCGGTGACGGCGCGGACGGTGCGGGCGGGGCGGACGGGGCGACGCGGGCCCGGCGGCACCGGTGGTTCGCCCGCGTCGACACCACGATCCCGCTGCGGGCACTCGCGATCGTGATGATCGTCGGCTCCCACACCAACCTCTGGGTGCTGGTCGGCGGTGCACACGTGCTGCTCGCCGTCGCCGGCGCCAACTTCGCGCGCTTCCACCTCACCGACGAGGACTCCCGCGAGCGCGTCCGGCGCGTCGTCCGGTCCGCCGCCCGCATCGCGGTCCCCTCGATCGCGTGGATCGGCGCGGTCCACGTGGCCACCGGCATGTACCCGTGGCGCACGGTCCTCCTGCTCAACGACGTCCTCGGCGGCGCCGACTGGTCCGAGCCGGCCTGGCACTTCTGGTTCGTCGAGGTCGTGCTGCTGCTCGCGCTGGGCGCCGGCCTGTTCGCGTCGGTGCCGGTGGTCATGGCGCTCGAGCGGCGGCACCGGTTCGGGCTCGCCGCCGCGCTGACCGCCCTGGCGCTCGTCCCGCGGTGGTGGGCCGACCTGGCGTCGTACGACGGCGACGTGATCCACTCCTCGCTCTTCGTCGCCTGGCTGTTCGCCGGCGGCTGGGCGGCGGCGGTCGCGCGCGGTGTCCCGCAGCGTGCCGTGGCGGCCGGCCTGCTGCTGCTCGGCACGTGGGACCTCACCGGCGACACCCGCCGCGACCTGATCATCGCGGTCGGCCTGCTGGCGCTGGTCTGGCTGCCGACGGTGCCGTGGCCGCGGGTGCTCGTCGGCGCGACCGGGACGCTCGCCAGCGCATCGCTCTACATCTACCTCACGCACTGGCAGGTCTACCCGCGGCTGGAGGACCACTGGCCGCTGGGCGGCCTGCTCGCGTCGCTGGCCGTCGGCGTGCTCGCCTGGCGCGTCGTCGAGCGGGCCCAGGCCGCGTCCTGGGCCGGGCTGACCGACCGGATCCGACCTCACTACGCTCGCCACCAACTCACCCGACAGGAAGCCTGATGAACAAGCAGCAGCTCGTGCGCGCCGTCCTCGGCGCCGCGGCCCTCACGCTGGTCGCCCCGCTCCTCGCCGCCTGCGGCGACGACGAGCCCAAGCTCGTGATCTACAACGCCCAGCACGAGCAGCTGCTCGAGGAGCTGGCGCCGAAGTTCACCGAGGAGACCGGCATCGAGGTCGAGCTGCGCAACGGCAAGGACCTCGAGCTGTCCAATCAGCTGGTCCAGGAGGGCGACGCGTCGCCCGCCGATGTCTTCCTGACCGAGAACTCGCCGGCGATGTCGCAGGTCGAGGCCGCCGGGCTGTTCGAGAAGCTCCCGGCCGACCTCGTCGCGCCGATCCCGGCGCAGTACCGGCCCACGAGCGGCCTCTGGACCGGCTTCGTCGCGCGCTCCACCGTCCTCGTCTACAACACCGACCAGGTGCAGGAGTCCGACCTGCCGGCGTCGCTGATGGACCTCGCGAAGCCGGAGTGGAAGGGCCGCATCGCCTTCTCCCCCGCCGGGGCGGACTTCCAGGCCATCGTCGCCGCGGTGCTCGACCTCGAGGGCGAGGACGCGACGAAGGCCTGGCTCGCGGGCATCAAGGCCAACGGCAAGGTGCTCGACGGCAACAACGTCGTGCTGGAGCAGGTCAACTCCGGCGAGGTCGAGGTCGGCATCGTCTACCACTACTACTGGGAGCGCGACCGCAAGGAGAACGGCGACGTCAGCGACCACTCCGCGCAGTACTACTTCACCGACCAGGACCCGGGCGCCTTCGTCAGCGTCTCCGGCGCCGGTGTGCTGAAGTCGAGCGACATGAAGGACGAGGCGGAGCAGTTCATCGAGTTCCTCGTGGGCGAGAAGGGCCAGCAGGTCCTCGCCGACAGCTACGCGCTGGAGTACCCGCTCAACCCGGCCGTCGAGCTCCCGGGCGTGACCAAGAAGTTCAGCGAGCTGCAGCCCCCGGAGGTCAACGTGTCCGACCTCGACTCGAAGAAGGTCGTTGACCTGATGACCGAGGTCGGCTTCCTCTGACCGACGGGACCAGCACGCGACGACCCCTCGCAGCCACGCGGCCGCGAGGGGTCGCCGCGCCCACCCCGCCGCTCCTCCTGGTCGGCCTGGCGATCGCGGCGCTGACCCTCGTCCCGCTCGGCTACGTCCTCTTCACCACCGCCGAGCTCGGCGGTGGTGAGGCCGCCGACTTCCTGTGGCGGCCACGCATCGGCGAGCTGCTGTGGAACACCACCCGCCTCCTGCTGGTCGGGGTGCTGACCAGCGTCCTGGTCGGGGTCGCCGGCGCCTGGGTGGTCGAGCGGACCGACGTACGAGGCCGGGGCTGGTGGCACGGACTGCTGTGCGCACCGCTGGCCGTCCCCGCGTTCGTCAACGGCTTCGGCTGGGTGTCCACGACCCACGCGGTGCAGTCCTTCCCCGGCGCGGTGATGGTCGTGACGCTGTCCTACTACCCGCTCGTCTACCTGCCGACGGTCGCGGCGCTGCGCCGGCTGGACCCGGCCGTCGAGGAGGTCGCGACCGCTCTGGGCAAGGGCCCGTGGCAGGTCTTCCTGCGGGTGACCCTGCCGGCGGTCAGCCCCGCCGTCCTCGGCGGGGCGCTCCTCGTCGGGCTGCACCTGCTCGCCGAGTACGGCGCCCTGCAGCTCCTCAACTACCCGACCCTGACGACCGCGATCCTCCAGCAGTACGCCACCGTCTTCAACGGCCCCGAGGCGACCCTGCTCGCCCTCGTCCTGGTCACCTTCTGCCTGCTCCTGCTGGGCATCGAGGTGCTCCTGCGCGGGCACCGGCCGCGCAGTCGGGTGGGCGCCGGCACCAGCCGCGCCGCCACCCCCGTCCGGCTCGGCCGGCTGCGCCCGGTCGTCGGCGCCGGCCTGGCCGCGCTCGTCGCGTGGTCGCTGGCCGTGCCCGTCTACGCGCTCGTCCGGTGGCTGGTCCGCGGCACGTCGAGCGGCCTCGAGGGCGGCGAGCTCACCAGCGCGCTGGGCAACACCCTGCTGCTCGCGGTCCTCGGTGGCGCGGTCACCACGGCCGCCGCGGTGCCCGTCGTGTGGCTGGCCGTGCGGCACCGCGGCCTGCTGACCACCGCCATCGAGCGCAGCGTCTACACCGCGAGCGCGATGCCGGGCATCGTGATCGCGCTGGCGCTGGTGACCGTGTCGATCCGGGTCGTGCCGGACCTCTACCAGACCCTCGCGCTGCTGCTGACCGGCTACCTGATCCTCTTCCTGCCCCGCGCCGTCGTCAGCGTGCGCGGGACCTTCGAGCTGGTGCCGCCCGGCCTCGAGGAGGTGGCCCGCAGCCTCGGCTGCAGCGGACCGGAGGTGGCGCGCCGGGTGACCCTGCCGCTCGTCGTACCCGGTCTGGCGTCGGCCGCCGCGCTCGTCGCGCTCGCGGTCTCGACCGAGCTGACCGCCACCCTGCTCCTCGCCCCGATCGGCACGGAGACGCTCGCCACGAAGTTCTGGTCCGACGCCTCGTCGATCGCGTACGGCGCCGCGGCGCCCTATGCGCTGGCCCTGGTCCTGCTCTCCGTCCCCTCCACCTGGCTGCTCGCCCGCCTCTCCATCAGGAGCGACCGATGACCGCACTCGAGATCCGCGCGCTGGAGGCCGGCTACGGCAAGGAGCCCGTGCTCCGCGGCATCGACCTGACCGTCACGTCCGGCGTGACCGCGATCCTCGGTTCGTCCGGCTGCGGCAAGACGACCCTGCTGCGGGCGGTCGCCGGCTTCGTCGAGCCGAGCGCCGGCACGATCGACGTCGCCGGGGAGCGGGTCGTGGGCAAGGGGCGCAGCGTGCCGGCCCGCAAGCGCGGCATCGGCTACGTCCCGCAGGAGGGCGCGCTCTTCCCGCACCTGACGGTCGCCCGCAACATCACCTTCGGCCTCCCCCGCAGCGAGCGGCGCTCGGCAGCCGCGGTCGTCGACGAGGCCCTGGCGATGGTCGAGCTCGCCCCGGAGCTCGCGACCCGGTTCCCCCACCAGCTCTCCGGCGGCCAGCAGCAGCGGGTCGCCCTCGCGCGGGCGCTGGCGCCGCGCCCCAGCCTCGTCCTGCTCGACGAGCCGTTCTCCTCCCTCGACGCGGGCCTGCGCGAGGAGACCGGCCGGGCCGTCGTACGCGCGTTGCGGGCGGCGGAGGCGGCGGCCGTGCTGGTCACCCACGACCAGGGCGAGGCGCTCTCGCTCGCCGACCAGGTGGCGGTGATGGCCGCGGGCCAGTTCCTCCAGGTCGCGGCGCCCGCCGAGGTCTACCTGCAGCCGGCCGACCCGCGGGTGGCTTCCTTCATCGGCCACGCCACGCTGCTGCCCGGTCGGATCACCGGCGGCGGACGCGGCAGCTGCGCGCTCGGTGAGGTCGCCGTGAAGGCGGGCGACGTGGCCACCGGCCCCGCCCAGCTGGCCGTCCGCTCCGAGCAGCTCCAGATCCGCACCGACGGCACCGGGACGCCGGGCGAGGTCGTCGACGTCAGCTTCTTCGGCCACGACGCGACCATCCGGCTGCGGCTCGAGACGGGCGAGCAGGTCGCCGCCCGCACCCCGGCCGACTCGGTGCCCGCCGCGGGCGACCGGGTCCGGGTGGCCGTGGTCGGCGAGGTCGTCGCCTTCCCGGGCTGACGACGTCCGAGGGCCGAAGGTCCCCCGCGGGGACGGCATCGTGGCCCTGCCGGCCGGCCGGGCGCTGCACGAGGCTGGTGCTGCAAGCACCCGCCACGGACAGGGGATCGTCCCCGGACATAGGAGCAGTGATGGCCCTCCTGCAGCGCCCCACCCACCTCGCCACCATGGTCGAGCGCGACATCGTCACCGACGGCGCGGCCCGGCGCGGCCTCGCCGTCCTGCGCCTCGGCTTCGGCCTGACCTTCCTGTGGGCCTTCTTCGACAAGCTGCTGGCGCTCGGCTACGCCACCGGCGTCAACGGCGAGACCGGAGCGGTCGACCGCTTCGGCCCCGACGCCTGGATCCACGGCGGCAGCCCGACCTTCGGCTTCCTGACCTTCGGCGTCCCGGCGGACAACCCGTTCCACGACTTCTTCACCGGCATGGCCGGTGACGCCTGGGCGGACTGGCTGTTCATGATCGGGCTCGCGGGCATCGGCACGGCCCTCGTGCTCGGGATCGGCGTCCGGATCACCGCCGTCACCGGCGGCGCCCTCTACCTGCTGATGTGGCTCGCCTCGATGCCGCTGGAGAACAACCCGGTCATCGACGACCACCTGATCGGCGCGGTCGCGCTCGTCGTCCTCGCCCTCACCCTCGCCGGCGACACCTGGGGCCTCGGCGCTGCCTGGGCACGCACGTCGCTCGTCCGGCGGTTCCCCGTCCTGCGCTGAGCAGCGTCGGCCGGCCGGACGCTGGGGCCCGTCTTCCCACGGCGGGCCTCAGTCGTGCGCCATGAGCAGTGCGTCCGGCGGTTCGTCAGGCGAACCAGCCCGACGGCGCCAGCTCGCCGCCCATCCGCGGGACGTACTGGTCGAAGTAGATCCGCGCGATCAGCTCGCGCCGCGAGCGCACGTCGGCCTTGTCGAAGACCGACTTGAGGTGGTCCTGGACCGTGTACGCCGACAGGTGCAGGGTCCGCGCGATCTCCTTGGTGTCCACGCCCTGCAGCACCAGCTGGGTGACGTCGCGCTCGCGCGGGGTCAGCCCGAACGCGGCGACGACCAGCGCGACGATCTCCGGCGGGCGCGCCTCCTCGATGGTGATCACCACGTCGCCGTCGCGGTCACCGAACGAGCTGAGCGGACCGGCCTGCAGCACGAGCCACATGCCCGACACGGTGCGCAGCCGGCACCGCGGGATCCGGTCCCACTCGCCGCGCGCGTAGCGACGGGCGGCGCCGATGAGGGCCGCGATCGGGGACAGCGGGTCGCAGTGGGCGGGGCCGGTGACGAGCTCGCCGAGCCGCTGCTCGGCGGCCGGCGTCATCTGGGTGATCTGGTCGTCCGGGCCGACGATGATCACGGCGGGACCGGTGCTGGGCGCCTCGGCCACCGGTACGACGTCGGCGAGCCGGGTCAGCATGCCGGCCCGCACCCCGTGGGCCAGCGCGGTCGACAGGGAGCCGAGGAAGTCCACCTCCGCCTGGTCGAACGGGTCGTCGTCGGTGCCGCGGAAGAGCGCCATCGCGCCCCAGACCTCGCGGCCGTCACGGAAGGCCATCCGCGCCTCGTCGCCGTAGCCGAAGTTGGGCCTCATGAACGTCGACAGGCGGAACGAGCGCTCGACCTCGCCGCCCGTCACGAGGTGGACCCCGGCGGCCGCGACCTGGCCGCGCGCCAGCTCGGTGAACGACGTCTCCTCGACGGTGCCGTACTCGATCAGCCCGAACTCGTGGTCGTGGCTGTTGCGGACCCGGAGATCGCCGTACTTGCGGGCGCTGGTGAGCATGTGGGTGCTCGGGTCGTGCGTGCCGATGCAGACACTGACCCACGGCACGGCCCGCTGGATCGACGCGACGGCCTCCTCCAGGAAGGACTCGAGGTCCAGTCCCGCGCGCGCGACGACGTCGACGTCCTGCCGCACGCGCTCAGCAGTCAGTCCGCTGGTCGTCATCTCTCGAGGCCCTTCGTGTGTTCGCGCCCCGAGCACGCACCGCCATGCCAGAAGTGTGGAGCAACCCGCCGCGGCGCGGTATCCCATATTTCTGGGTCTGGTCCGCCCCCAGAGCGCGGGGTCATGATTTCCCCACGGATCGGGGATGGTTCGCGACCGTTCCCGGACCTGATCGTTCTCGGCGTCAGGCACCCGAGAGAACGAAGGCTCCACCATGACCACCACCCCCGACACCAGCACCCTGTCCACGCTCGACAGCGGCTGCGAGGTGCACCTCCCCGGCGATCCCGGGTACGACGCCGCCAGCACCCCCTGGAACCTGGCGGTCGAGCAGCGGCCGGCCGCCGTCGCGGTCCCGCGCACGATCGAGCAGGTCAGCGACGTGGTCCGCGCGGCCGTCGCCGCCGGACTCCGGGTCGCCCCGCAGAGCACCGGCCACGGCGCGGCCGCGCTCGGCGAGGGCTCGCTGGCCGACGTCGTCCTGGTCCGGCTGCACGAGCTGACCGGCGTCAGCGTCGACGCTGCCGCCGGCACCGTCCGGGTCCTCGGCGGCACCCTGTGGCAGGACGTCGCCGTCGCGGCCGCCGCTCACGGCCGGTCCGTGCTGCACGGCTCGGCCGGCGACGTCGGCGTGGTGGGCTACGTGCTCAGTGGCGGACTGTCCTTCTACGCCCGTCGGCACGGCGTCGCGGCCAACTCGGTGCGCGCCGTCGAGGTGATCACCGCCGACGGCGACCTGCGGCGGGCGACGGCCGACGAGGACCGCGACCTGTTCTGGGGGCTGCGGGGAGGCGGCGCCGGCAACTTCGGCATCGTCGTCGCGGTCGAGCTCGGCCTGCTGCCCTATGCCGACGTCTTCGCCGGCATGCTGCTGTGGGACCGCGAGCGCGCCCCCGAGGTGGTCCGCACCTGGACCGAGTGGAGCCGCACCGCCCCCGACAGCGCCACCACGTCGCTGCGGGTGATGAGCTTCCCGCCACTGCCGGAGCTGCCGCCCTTCCTCTCCGGGCGGGACCTGGTCGTCATCGACGGCGCGATCCTCGAGACCGACGAGCGGGCGGCCGAGGTCCTCGCCCCGCTGCGGGCGCTCTCCCCGGAGATGGACACCTTCGGCCGGATCCCGGCCCCGGCGCTGCTCCAGGTCCACATGGACCCGCCCGGCCCGACGCCGGCGGTCGCCGACCACAGCGTCCTCGGTCCGCTCGACGACGCCGCCGTCGAGGCGTTCCTCGCCCAAGTGGGTCCCGGGACCCGCAGCGGCCTCATGTTCGCCGAGCTCCGCCACCTGGGCGGCCAGCTCGCGAAGCCCGTGGCGGGCGGCGGCGTCCTGTCGTCGGTCAGCGGCGAGTACGCCCTGATGTGCCTTGCGCCCGCGCCGACGCCGCAGGCCGCCGTCGCGGGCCGCGCCGCCGCCTTCTCGGTCGTCCGGGCGATGTCGGCATGGTCGCGGGTCGCCCTCGTCCCGACCTTCGCCGAGACGCGGGTCGAAGCCAGCCGGTTCTACGACGGCTACGACTGGGCCGCGCTGTGCCGGCTCCGCGACGAGGTCGACCCCGGCCGCGTGTTCGTCGCCAACCACCCGCTCTCCTGAGCGGTCCCGAGAGATGCGCGAGGGGCCCGGTCCAGTGGACCGGGCCCCTCGTCGTACCCGTGGCAGATGCAGGATTCGAACCTACGTAGGCAATGCCGGCTGATTTACAGTCAGCTCCCTTTGGCCGCTCGGGCAATCTGCCGGGTTGTGCCTCCGACCCGCTCCCTGCCTACGGAGCGTCTCCTGAGTTGGAAGGTCGGCGACGACGCGAAACAATAGCGCAGCAACACCGTCCAACCGAAAACCTCAACGACGCGCAGGTGACGAACCCATGGCCGACTCCTCCTTCGACATCGTCAGCAAGATCGACCGCCAGGAGGTCGACAACGCGCTCGGGCAGACCGCCCGCGAGATCGCGACCCGCTTCGACTTCAAGGGCACCGGCGCCAGCATCGAGTGGAAGGGCGAGCACGCGATCGAGATCAGCGCGTCCGCCGACGACCGCGCCAGCGCGGTGCTGAGCGTCTTCCAGGACAAGCTGATCAAGCGCAACCAGTCGCTGAAGATCCTCGACGCCTCCGAGCCGCGCCAGTCCGGCCAGGTGTCCAAGATCGGGATCACCCTCAAGGAGGGCATCAGCTCCGAGGACGCCAAGAAGGTCTCCAAGCTGATCCGCGACGAGGGCCCGAAGGGCGTCAAGGCGCAGATCCAGGGCGACGAGCTGCGCATCTCCTCGAAGAAGCGCGACGACCTGCAGGCGGTCCAGCAGCTGGTCAAGGCGCAGGACTACGACTTCGCGGTGCAGTTCACCAACTACCGGTGACCCACCACCGCGGGCTGGCCGAACCCCGCTAGCCGTACACGCCCTCCGTGCAGACGGTGCCGGGGTCGGTGAGCAGCACGGTCATCATCAGCGTCTGGGAGACGTCGAAGTCGCCGGTCTCGTCGTTCACACCACCGGACTGCTGTGCGGCTGATCCCCACTCACGCCAGATGCGAGCAGGCGGGCGGAGCTTGCCGAACTGGAGCGCGCAGGCGACCGCCTGCTTCGTGAAGACGGCGCGCAGGTCGGACTCCTCGAGGCCTTCCCAATCGGTCCTGATGGCCTGCAGCGTCGGCGGGTCCTCCCGACCGCAGCTCTGGGCGTAGCGGTAGGCGAGGCTGCGATCGACCAGAGTGCTGCTGGTGTCCCGCGCAACGCGGACCGCGGAGGAGCCCCACCGGGAGCACAGGGATGCTCCGTCGCGCAGCAGCAGTTGGAAGACGCCTGTCACCGGTTGGCCCCGATCCTTCGGAGGGCTCGCGACCGCCAGCATGCTCTCCGCCTCTGCAGAGGTCGCCCCCAGCGCGAGGAGCACGCGGGCTCGTGGCTCCGTCGGGAGGTCGGCAGAATCGACGAGCAAACCCGCGGGCACCTTGCGGCCGGCCAGGTCGAGCGTGCGAGCAACAGCCGCTGCGGCGCTCGGGGAGAGCCGCTGGACGACCGGCGGACCACCCATGGCCAGCACCGAGCGCAGGTACGCCGCGAGCTCGGTGGAGATGTGACCCTCACCGGGCGTCTCCGACAGGGCGAACGTCACCGTCAGCGGATCGACCACGTCGCCTCTGGCGAGGCGGGCGAGAAAGGTGGACTTGAGACCGCTGACCGCCGCAGCCTGCACGGGCGTCCGGGCCACGGCGCCGGTCGCACGAAGAAGGAGCGCCGTGTCACCGGAGAGCGGCTCCTTCGTCGGGACCGAACGCAGGGTCGCGATCTCGTCGTCGACCATGGAGTCGCGTTGAGCCTGGTCGCAGCCCGTGTCGGTCACCTCGACCCGGACCAACGTGGCCTGGAGGAAGAGCGCCTCGGAGCCTCGGCACCCGACCGTCGCCACGGCCCGTCGTACGTCGCGGGCCGGGAGCGCACCGGCGACCGGCTCACCCTCCTGCGCGGCCCACTGCTGGACGAGGGCCGCCGCAGCCAGGTCGTAGATGTCGTCGTCGGCGCCCCTCTGCGCAAGCCCACGGAGCGACGCGTCCACGTCTCGGGAGTAGGACCGGCCGGCGGCCTGCGACGCAGTCACCAGTTGCGCTCCCAGGCTGAAGGGCCCCGCGTAGCCATCGGCCAGCTCGCTCTTGAGACTGCTCGACACACGTTGGTCGAACTCATCCCAGTCGCGGTCCTCGAGCTCCCCGAAACGAGCCAGAGCGGTGACCGCCTGGGCCATGCGATACGAATCGACGTCGCTCGGCGGCACCACCAGGTGCGGCGGCGGGCCGACGTTCAGGGACTGCGCGATCATCGTCCCGGTGCGCGCGACCCACGCGGCACCGGGCGGCTCGGCGGAGCTGTCCCGTTCGTGCAGCGTGACGACGACCAAGGTCGCGAGGAGGAGCGCGGCGCCCGCTGCAACGACAGTACGCAGGCGCCGCGCTTCGATGGTGTTCAGCAGCCGACGTCCTCGGTGTCGGACGCGCTGTTGCCGATCCACTGGTCGCCGAAACGGATCGCGCCCTGGGCGGTCAGCTTCACGGAGCAGATCCAGGCGTAGGTGCTCGCCTTGCAGAAGACGCCGTCACCGTTGTCGATGCTGACCTGTCGAGAGTTGAGGCGGCTTTCGTACCACTCCGACATCCCGCATCCGTTGGACAGCGGGGACACGCTCGCCGAACCAGAAGGTCCACTCATCGAACCGCCGACGGAGAAGCCCATCTGCGCACCGGTGAACGTGGTCTGAACCTTGATACGGGCCTTGTTGCCCTTGACCTCCCCGCCGGTCCGGCCGATGAATCCGTAGACCTGGCTGACCTGGTCGCAGTCCTTGAGGCCACAGCCCCAGTTGTACTGGTAGCCAGACCCGGACACGAGGATCTGCATGCCTTGGACGGTGTAGTACTTGTTGGCGCTCAGGAAGCTTCCCCAAGCGGCGTTGGCGGTCGGTGGCGCCATGAATGTCCCGACGATCAACAGAAGTCCTGCTACGCAACCCGCTGCGATTTTTCGCATCTGAAACCCCGCTGTCTCGATGTGGAGCCACTTTGTAACACCTCCCATCACGGCCCACAAGGGTTCTAAAAAATGTCGCGCCGGCGACGCCCCGGGGCGATCTCGGCACTGGTAGTGTCCCGGCCCGACGCGTCGACACGGGAGCCTCGGGGGTTTCGCATGCAGCGACAAGGCCGGGTCCGGCGGTTCGGCGCAGGCCTGCTGGTCGCGTTCGTCGTGAGTCTTGCCGTCGTTGTCGTCGTGCTGGTGGTCTCCACGTCGCCCGACGAAGCCAGGTCCGCGCGGCGTCCCCCACGGCTGGGCTCACCGACGGCGACGGTGGTCGCCGAGTCGGCGGGCGACTTCGCCGTACCGTCGCTGGCCCTGTTCGACGCCCCGAGTGGTGATCGTGCAGTGCGCCCCGCGGACGGCGGGCCGGACGTCCCGGTGACAGTCGTCGAGGAACGTGACGGGACCGTGGTCGTGTCCGGCGACGGACTGTCCGACGGGCTCCGCGTCCAGCTCGGGGCCTACGTCGGACTGGGGCAGGACCGATGAGCCTGATCGAGCTGGGCGACGTCGGCTTCGAGGTGTCCGGGGAAGTCTCGCGCACCGTGCTCCATCCGACGTCCTTGCAGATCGGTACCGGCGAGCAGATCGCGATCACAGGTCCGTCAGGCGCCGGCAAGACAACGCTGGCCTCGATCATCGGCGGACTCCAGAGCCCGTCGACCGGCGACTACCTCTTCGACGGCGAACCGATGACCGCCCGGTCGCCCAGGGGGCTCGCCGCCTTCCGCGCCACGAACGTGGGCTTCGTCTTTCAGTCGGCGCACCTGATGGACGAGCGAACGGTGCTGGAGAACGTCGCCTTGGGGGTGGTGTCGACCTCCGTGTCCCGCAAGGTGGTGGTGCAGCGCTCGGAGGAGGCGCTGGCCAAGGTCGGGCTCGAGCAACGTGTCGGCCAGCGGGCCGCCACCCTCTCTGGTGGCGAGCGCCAACGCGTCGCGGTGGCTCGCGCACT
The DNA here is from genome assembly GCF_013408525.1 of Nocardioides aromaticivorans. Lineage (NCBI taxonomy): Bacteria > Bacillati > Actinomycetota > Actinomycetes > Propionibacteriales > Nocardioidaceae > Nocardioides > Nocardioides aromaticivorans. Next base: position 2,826,658 of record NZ_JACBZM010000001.1, on the reverse strand, counting down.
GGTCAAGGCACCGCGTCTCCTGATCGCCGACGAGCCCACCGGCTCGTTGGACCAGGCCACCGGAGCCGCCGTTCTGGAGCTGCTCTTCGGCCTCTCCGCGGACGGTGTCACGTTGATCGTCGTGTCCCACGACCCGCGCATCACCGACTACGCCGCGAGGGTGGTCCGCGTGGTGGATGGCCGGGTGTCCGCGTGAGCGCCCCGTATCCACTTGCGTTGCTAGCGAGGGACGCCTACGCCTCGCTCACGGTCAAGCCGATGCGGACCGTCGCCCTGATGTTCGGGATCCTGATCGGTGTGGCGACCGTCGTCAGTGCGGTGACACTCGCCGACACCCAGCAGGTCAAGGTGGACCGGGCCTTCGACCAGCAACGTGCCAGCACCGTCGTGATCGCGGGGCGCAATGTCCCCGAGTCCGGCTTCCCGGAGGAAGGCCGGGAGCAGGTCCTCTCGCTGTCGGTCACCGCCGGGGCCGGGGAGCTGTCGATCTGGCGCGACAACGTCGCCGTCGCGCGTGCGGGCGCGTCCGACACCACGACCGTCGTCCCGGTGGTGGTTGCCGACGCGCCCGGATTGGACCTCATCCGAGCCCGGTCGACCGCAGGTGCGGCGTTCGGCCAGGCGCCGGCCGGTGTCTGGCTCGGGCAGGACGCCGCCGCCCGACTGGGGGTGGGCCTGGACCTCGATGGCGGCAACCGCGTCGAGGTCGACGGCCGGGAGTACGACGTCCGGGGCATCCTCGAGGCGCCCCCGACCTATGCCTACGTGAACAGCAGCGTGATCATGACCCGACCTGCCGCCGACGCCGCTCTCGGCGCTGGGGAGAACGTCCGGCTGTTGATCGGAGTACGCCCTGGTTCGGCCGCGCCGGTGGCGGCGTTCGCCCTCTCGGCACTCGATCCCGGAAACGTGATGTTGCTGCACAACGCGACCCCGCCCGACTCGGCCCGGCTACCCCAGCAGGTGGGCGACCAGCTGCGCATGCTCGGCATCGGGCTCGGCGTCTTCGTGGGCGTGGTCGGTCTCATCGGAGTCGCCAACACGCTGGCCATGACGGTGGCCTACCGGATACGCGAGCTGGGCCTACGCTCCGCGCTGGGCTGGTCCCGACGTCGGCTCGCCGGCCTTATCCTGGTGGAGTCATTGCTGGCAGGCGCGTTGGCCTCGGTCATCGGCGCGGCGGTCGGGCTGCTCGGGTTGTCGCTGTGGTGTGCCGGCCAAGGCCTGGAGCTGATCGTCGACCCACGCTGGGTACTGGCCGCGATCACGGGCGGGGTGGGGGCCGCGGGCCTGGGGGGCATCCTTCCCGCAATCCAGGCGGGCTCCATCTCACCCATGGAGGCCTTGCGCAGCTGACGAGTGCCGTCGCGTCGACGCCCGTCCTCCGCTCGGCAAAATTCTCGTTCTTGAGAAGATTCACCGATCTGTCGCCGAATCCGCTGTTACGCTGCAGCCGCCCCTTGTGGTTCATGTCACAGCTCGGAGGAATCCATGAACACTCTCGTCAAGTGCGCCGTCACGGCCGGCCTCGCGATCGCCAGCCTCGCCACTGTCTCCCCGGCAGCCGAGGCCGGCACCTTCACGTGCGCCCTCGCCCCCAAGATGACCCACGTGAGTCTCGGGGCGTCCCAGAACTTCAAGGCGACCTCCGACTGCGAGGGCGTCTTCGCCACGGGCACGACACAGCGCGCCGACGACATCCGCGGCCGCTACTACAAGGACGGCGAGTGGAAGATCAGCAGCCTCGGTTGGACTCGGGTCAACCGCGGGGATGACGGAGTGGTCGACATGGTCGTGGGCAACACGATCACCGGACGCGACATCAAGGGCCAGGCCAAGGTCGTCATCCAGCAAGTCGGCTACGCCTACTGAAGGTCGTGCTGACTCGATCGGCAGCCCGGATCGCTCTCCTCGCCGCTCTGGCGGCGTGCACCGCCTGCAACTCCACTGAAGATGGAGAGCCCGGCAGCTCGGAGCCGTCGCGGACCCTGGGAACGCTTCCTGCCACGGTGGAGCCGCAGGTGCTCCAAGACGTCATCTCCGCTGCCTTCGAGATGCCCGGAGGCCAGATGCGCCGTGCCATGCGCGTCCTGCAGTTCACGCGCAACCTCGGGATCGAGGAGTGCGGCGGCGAGCCCGGTGCCGTCGACGGCACCTACAACCGCGAGGATCAGAGCAGGTTCGCCGACCTCGACCTCATCCGCGAGAAGGGGTTCTTCGAGCAGGACGCCGTCGAGGACGAGGACAAGCGCCTCGAGGGTCTCGACGCCGACTGCACAGACCTGGAGCCGGACCTCCCGCACTACGCCGGGTGGCGCCAGGCGTCGGACTCCTGGTACGAGGTGGTCCTGTCCGCCGAGCAGTCCGCAGCGGTGCAGGACAAGAAGCCCGGTCTGGCCCGATGCCTGAGCGAGAAGTCCGGCTCGAAGATCTCCGTCGCAGACCCGGTCAACGACTACCTCAAGCAGGTCAACGACGAGAACGCCGGTGGTGCCAGCGAATCGAGGCTGTTGGATCTCGGCGTCTTCTACGCGGATTGCGCCCAGGACTACTTCTCGACCCTGCGCAAGGAGCTGCAGAGATCGCGTCCGAGGTTCATCGACCGCAACCGCGAGACCCTTGACGACTTCGCAGCCGAGCTCGTCGCCGCCGGCTACGTCCCCTGACCTTCCATCAGGCACACTGCGTCGGTGACCCACCATCGCGGACTCGCCGCGGCGATCGGCGTCGTGGCGGCCGGGCTGGCGGTGCTCATCGGCCTGGCCGTCGCCGTCGCGTACGCCGGGCAGGGCGGCCCGCTGCCCCAGCCACCCACGACGGAGACGGCCGCGCCCACCGCGGCCGCCACCGTCGGTGGCGCCCAGCAGCAGGCGGACGCCCCGGTCGCCGACCCCTACCTGCCCGACCCCACCTGGCTGGAGACGACGGCCGCCCGCACCCAGATCCCGGTCCGGGCGCTGGCGGCGTACGCGCGGGCGCACCTGCAGGTCGCCGCCGAGCAGCCGGACTGCAAGGTCGCGTGGAACACCATCGCCGCGCTCGGCGGCGTCGAGTCGCGCCACGGGTCGGTCAACGGCTCGGTGCTGGGCGCCGACGGCCTGCCGCGGCCGGCCATCCGCGGCCCGGCCCTCGACGGCGGTGCGTTCGGCGCGGTCCACGACACCGACGGCGGCTCCCTCGACGGTGACACGCGGTGGGACCGTGCGGTCGGTCCACTGCAGTTCATCCCCTCGACGTGGGAGACCTGGGCCGCCGACGCCAACGGCGACGGCGTCGCCGACCCCAACCAGATCGACGACGCGGCCCTCGCCGCGGGCCGCTACCTGTGCCACAGCGGCGAGCTCACCGGTGCCGCCGCCTGGCGCCGGGCGGTCTTCAGCTTCAACCACTCCGACGCCTACGTGAACGACATCGCGGGGCTCGCCAACACCTACGCCCAGCGCGCCGGCTGAGCCCGGGCCCCACGCAGCCTCACCAGGCGGCGCGGAGCACCGCCTCGACCGAGGCCGCGTCCGTCGGACCCGGGTTCGGGTACGGCGCCGCGGCGACCCGCTCCGCGACCGCGGCCAGGCCGTCGGCGGGCACCCCGAGGTCGCGCAGCCGCCGCGGCCCGTCGTACGCCGCCGCCAGCGCGGCGACCGCCGCGACGGGGTCGTCCCCGGTGATCGCGCGCAGCCGGTGGGCGGCGGTCGGGGCGTGTGGCAGGTTGTGGCGCAGCACGTGCGCCAGCAGCATCGTGTGCAGCTCGGCGTGCGGCAGGTCGAAGGTGCCGCCGAGGGCGTGCGCGAGCTGGTGGTGCAGGCCCATCCGCGCCGTGGCCAGGCAGGTGCCCGCGAGCCAGGCGCCCTCCTGCAGCGCGGTCCTCGCCGGGAGGCCGGCGGGGTCGCCGAGCACCGTCGGGAGCGCCTCCAGGAGCAGCCGGGAGGCCTCCGTGGCGAGGGCGTCGCTGACCGGCGTCGCATCCGGCGCCCAGAGCGCCTCCACCGCGTGCGCGAGGGCGTTGACGGCACTGGTCAGGGTCAGGCCGAAGGGCATCCGCAGGGTCAGCTCGACGTCGTACACGACGGTGCCGGGGAGCAGCGCCGGGTCGCGGCGGGTCTGCTTCACGCCGTCGGTCGTCTCGCCGAGGACGGGCGTGACCTCCGAGCCGGCGTAGGTCGTCGGCAGCGCCAGGTGCGGGATGCCGGCGCGGGCGACGATCGCCTTGCCCAGCCCGATCGCCGACCCGCCGCCGATCGTCACCACGGCGTCGGCGGCGGCCTCCTCGACGACGGCCATCGCCTGCCCGGTCACGGCGACGGGCGTGTGCACCACGGCGCCGTCGAAGCGGGCCACCGCCCGCTCCCCCAGCGCCGCCTCGAGCTCGTCGCGGGCCGCGCGGGCCGACCCGGTCGCGACGAGGAGGACCCGGGTCGCACCGAGCCGCTGGACCTCCTCGGGGACGGAGTGCCGGGCACCCGCGCCGAGCAGGACCCGTGAGGCCACGGTCTCGTGGACGACCACCATGCCCCGACCGTACCGGCCCCTCGTCCGGCATGATCGCGCCATGAACCCGTCGGCCAGCATCGACATCGACGCCCCGCTCGACCAGGTCTGGGCGATCATGCTCGACACGGAGCGCTACGGCGAGTGGAACCCCTTCGTTGAGCGCGCGGAGACCGCGCAGCCGGCGGCCGTCGGCAACCCGATCGTGCTCCACGTGGTGTGGGCCAACGGCTCCCGCACCCGCTCCCCCGAGCGGATCACCGCGCTCGAGGGCCCCACCACCGACGCCTCCGGTACGACGACCGCGCGGATGTCCTACGTCTACGAGGGCCTGCCGTCACGACTGGGGCTGGTGCGCGGCGTGCGCCACCAGGCCCTCACGCAGCGACCCGGCGGCCCGACGTCGTACGAGACGGTCGAGGAGTTCCGCGGCCCGCTGGTGCGGCTGGCCGGGCCGGGGCGCGTGGCCGACGGCTTCCGGCGGCACGCGGAGGGGCTCAAGCGTCGCGCTGAGGAGCGCTCGCCGGGGTCTTCGCAGCCGGCGGGATGAGCTCGCTGGAGTTGCGGGCCGCCCACAGCGCGAAGCCCAGGACCGCCGCGCCGCAGGCGATGTCGAGGACGACGTGCGTCTGGCGCCACCAGACCATGTCGGTAGCGCCGGCCACGGTGTAGTGGCCGATGCCGATGAGGCCGGAGACGGAGTAGGCGGTCAGGAAGACCGCCGAGGTGGTGATGTGGCGGCGGAACCACAGCAGCAGCCCGATGCCGCCCAGTGCGGTGAACACGAACCAGCTGATCGCCACCAGGTCCTTGGTGACCGTCGGCAGCGCCGAGTCGGCCGGCTGGACCGGGTAGTCGTCGTAGTTGACGTAGTTGTCGACGTAGTGGACGACCGACACCACGAACGCGGCGCCGAGCAGCCAGCACACGATCCTGGTCGCCCGGAGATAGCTCACGGGTCCCAGACTAGGAGACGGGCAGTGGGGGGCGCGGGACCAGGCCCGCACCCCCCCACCGACGCGTCGATCAGGCCAGCGCCTTCGTGGCCGGGGACCCCAGCACCGGCACCGAGGTCGCACCGGTCGTCGGCCGCAGCCACACCTGCGCGCCCACGTCGAGGTCCAGCGCTCGCGCGTGCGTGCGGGACAGGACGACGAGCGTCGGCTCGGCCTGGCCCTCGACGTCCACGGTGAAGCGGACCTCGAAGCCCACCCGCAGCGCCCGGACGACCCGGCCGGCGACCGCGTCCGGGGCACCGGGGGTGGTGGCCAGGTCGATGTCGTGCGGCCGCAGTCGCACGCCACCCAGCTGGGTCACCTCGCCGAGGAAGCCCATGACGAAGTCGTTGGCCGGCTCGTCGTACAGCTGGTCGGGCGTGCCGATCTGCTCGATCCGGCCCTCGTTGATGACGACGATCTCGTCGGCGACCTCGAGGGCCTCCTCCTGGTCGTGGGTGACGAACACGGTCGTCACGTGGACCTCGTCGTGCAGCCGGCGCAGCCAGTCGCGCAGCTCCTTGCGGACCTTCGCGTCGAGGGCACCGAACGGCTCGTCCAGCAGCAGCACCGACGGCTCGACCGCGAGGGCGCGGGCCAGGGCGAGGCGCTGGCGCTGGCCACCGGAGAGCTGCGAGGGCAGCCGGTGCGCGAACTGCGAGAGGTGCACCAGCTCCAGGAGCTCGGCGACCTTCGCCTTCACCTCGGCCTTGGGCCGCTTGCGGATCTCGAGCCCGAAGGCGACGTTCTTCGCGACCGTCATGTGCTTGAAGACGGCGTAGTGCTGGAAGACGAAGCCGACGTTGCGCTTCTGCGGCGGGAGCTTGGTCGCGTCGACGCCCTCGATCTCCACCGAGCCGCCGTCGGCGCTCTCCAGGCCGGCGATGATCCGCAGCAGGGTCGACTTGCCGCCACCGCTCGGCCCGAGCAGGGCGGTGAGCTGGCCGGTGGGCAGGGAGACGTTGATGTCGTCGAGGGCGACGAAGTCGCCGTAGCGCTTGCCGACACCCCTTACTTCGATGCTCATGCGTGATCCTCCTTGCGGATCAGGGACACGACGACGAGGGCGAGCACGGAGGCGAGCACGAGCACGAACGCGGCGGCGTACGCCGTGGGCTCCTCGTAGTTGGTGTAGCGGTTCTGGATGAGGAGGGTGGCGGTCTCGCCCCGGCGCTCGGCGCCCGGGCTGACGATCTTCACCGCGCCGAACTCCCCGAGCGAGCGGGCCATGCTGAGCACCACGCCGTAGATCACGGCCCACTTGATGCTCGGCAGGGTGATCCGCCGGAAGGTCTGCCAGCCGCTGGCCCCGAGGCTGCTGGCGGCCATCTCGGCGTCGGTGCCGATCTCCTCCAGGACGGGGACGATCTCGCGGATCACCAGCGGCAGGCTGACGAAGGCGGTGGCCATGATCAGCCCCGGCGTCGTACCGATGACGAAGAAGCCGATCGACTCCAGCGCCTCCCCGAACCAGCCCTTGCCGGTGCTGTAGGCCAGCACCAGCGCGAGGCCGACGACGACCGGCGAGACCGACATCGGCAGGTCCACGAGCACGGACAGGATCCGCCGACCGGGGAACTGGTAGCGCACGATGAGCAGCGAGATGCCCACACCGAAGACGGTGTTGATCACCACGGCCCAGAACGCCACGGTCCCGGTCAGGTTGAAGGCGTAGGTCACCGAGGGGTCGGTGAGCCGGTCCATGAACGCACCGAACCCGGCCTCCGCCCCCTTCTTGGTCGGCGCGAACGTCTGCTTGCCGACCTCGTAGAGCGGCCAGATGACCAGCACCGTGAGGTAGACGATCACGAACACGCGCAGCGCGTAGGCGACGGGGCCCCGGCGGGCCCGGATCTGTCGGGTGTCAGCCACGGCGCGCCACCCTTCGCGAGATCACGTCCAGGGCCACGATCGTCACCACGGCGACGATGAGCAGCAGGACGGCGACCGCAGCGGCGCCGTCCTGGTTGTCACCCTCGAGGAACTTCAGGATCTTCAGCGACGCGACCTCGGTCTCGTACGGCGTGTTGCCCGAGATCAGCACCAGCGAGCCGAACTCGCTGATCGCACGGGCGAAGCCCAGCGACGAACCGGCCGCGATCGCCGGCACCAGGCTCGGCAGGATGATCCGGCGGAAGGTCGTGAACCGCGAGGCACCCAGCGACGCCGCCGCCTCCTCGACGTCCGCGTCCAGCTCGATCAGCACGGGCTGGACGGTGCGGACGACGAACGGCAACGTCACGAACAGCAGCGCCAGGAAGATGCCCTGCCGGGTGTTCACGATGTTGACGCCGACCGGGCTGTCCGGCCCCCACAGGCTGAGCAGGATGAGGCCGGCGACGATCGTCGGGAGCGCGAACGGGATGTCGATGACGACGTCGAGGATCCGCTTGCCGAAGAACTGGTCACGGACCAGCACCCAGGCCACGACCGTGCCGATCACGGCGTTGGCGAGGGTCACCAGGAGCGCCTCGACCACCGTCAGCCTCAGGGCGGCGAAGGTCTGGGCATCGGTCAGCGTGTCCCAGAAGTTCGACCACCCCCCGGCCGCAGCCGCGCCGACCACCGCCGCCAGCGGGATCAGCACCAGGATGCTGAACCACACCAGCGCCACGCCCAGGCCGATGCCCGAGGCGGGGGTCAGCGGAAAGCGGCCGGAGCTGCCCTTTCCACGGCCCGAGGGCCGGCCCCGTGACGGAGCCGGCCCTGCGGGTGACACGAGCGTGTCGGTCACTGCTTCGTGGCTTCGGCGTACAGCTTGTCGAAGCGCAGCTTCTCGCCGTCCTTGCCGAACCACTCCTTGTTGATGGCCGACCAGCCACCGAGGTCCGCGGCCGTGCTGAGGTCCTTGACCGCCGGGAACGGGTTGGCCGGGTCGTTGGCACCGTCGACCTCGACACCGGCGATGTCGACGTCGGTCACGGGGCGGAAGCCCTTGGAGACGAAGGCGAGCTGGCCCTCGTCGCTGAGGATGAAGTCGAGCCAGTCGGTGGCGACGGGAGCGGCGTCCTTCAGGACGGCGCCCGGGTTCTCGATCTTGAAGGTGTGGTCCGGGACGATGTAGTCGAGGTCCTCGCCGTTCTGCTTGGCCAGGATGGCCTCGTTCTCGTAGGTCAGCAGCACGTTGCCGACGCCCTTCTTGAACGCCTCGGTCGCCTCACGGCCGCTGGCGGCCCAGGTGGTGACGTTCTTGAAGACCTTCTTGAGGAACTCGTCGGCCTGGGCCTCGGTCGCGCCGGTCGACTTCGCGTAGGTGTAGAGGGCGAGGATGTTCCACTTCGCCGAGCCGGAGCTGGCCGGGTCGGGGGTGACGATCTTGACGTCGGGGCGGGTCAGGTCGTCCCAGTCCTTGATGCCGAGCGGGTTGCCGGCCTCGGTGGCGATGACCGCGACGGAGCTCGAGACGATGCCCTTGTTCTCGCCCTGGTTCCAGTCCTCGGCGACGAGGCCGGCGTCCACCAGGCGGGTCATGTCGGGCTCGAGCGAGAACACGACGTAGTCGGTGTCCTTGCCCTTGGTGTCGACGACCTTGCGGCTCTGGTCGCCGGAGGCGCCGTACGAACCGGAGAAGGTGACGTCCTTGCCGGCGTCGGTCTCGTTGAACTTCTCGGCAGCGGCCTTGTTGGCCGCCTCGGGAACGGCGAAGCCGACGATGTTGATCGTCTTGCCCGCGTCGTCACTGCCACCGTCAGCGCTGGCGCAGGCCGTCAGCGCCAGAGCGCCCGTCACTGCCAGGGCTGCCGCCTTGATCACTCGCTTCATTGCACCCATTCCTTGCTGTCCCGGTCTGTCACGCCTCGCACCCTGCAAGGTCGCACTAAATTCGAGTGGAATAATACACATTGGCGAGTTACTCGACACACTTTGAGACAGAGGCCACCCCGGAGTGGCGCAGGTCACGTCACCCACGGCCCCTCGGGCCGCCCATCTGGCGGCGCCGGATGGGTCGGTCGCAGTCGGCCGTCTATCGTGGGGAGGTCGCGGACCGCGGGGTCCGCCCGGCCGAACTGGACAGGTGTCCACCAAAAGTGGAACGCGTTCTAGATTTGGCCGTAGAATCAGCAGCGCCCGCCGTCGGCATCGGGACGGCGCGGGCGCCGCGACCGTCGTGCGAGAGAGTTGGACCGAACGTGAGCCAGACCAAGCAGGTCAAGCAGCTGGACCGGGTGATCATCCGGTTCGCGGGTGACTCCGGTGATGGCATGCAGCTGACCGGTGACCGGTTCACCCAGGAGTCGGCCGTCTTCGGCAACGACCTGGTGACGCTGCCGAACTTCCCGGCCGAGATCCGGGCGCCCCAGGGCACGATCCCGGGTGTCAGCTCGTTCCAGATCCACTTCGCCGACCACGACATCCTCACCGCGGGCGACCGGCCCGACGTGCTGGTCGCGATGAACCCTGCCGCCCTCAAGGCCAACCTGGGCGACCTGCCGAAGGGCGCGACGATCATCGTCGACACCCACGACTTCACCAAGCGCAACCTGGACAAGGCGGGCTACTCCTCCAACCCGCTCGACAAGCTGGGCGAGGTCGACGACATCCTCGCCGGCTTCCAGGTCCAGCCCGTCGACCTGACCGGCATCACGGTCGAGGCGGTCAAGGAGTTCGGCCTCTCCCGCAAGGACGCCGCCCGCGCGAAGAACATGTTCGCCCTGGGCCTGCTGTCGTGGATGTACGGCCGCCCGACCGAGCCGACGATCGCCTTCCTCGAGAAGAAGTTCGCCAAGGTCGCCGACATCCTCGGCGCCAACATCGCCGCCTTCAAGGCCGGCTGGAACTACGGCGAGACCACCGAGACCTTCGTCGTCCAGTACGAGATCAAGCCCGCCAAGATGCACGCGGGCACCTACCGCAACATCACCGGCAACCTGGCCCTGTCCTACGGCCTCGTCGCCGCGGGCGTCCGGTCCAAGCTGCCGGTGTTCCTCGGGTCCTACCCGATCACCCCGGCCTCCGACATCCTGCACGAGCTCTCGAAGCACAAGGCCTTCGGCGTCACCACGCTGCAGGCCGAGGACGAGATCGCCGGCATCGGCGCCGCGATCGGCGCCTCGTTCGCCGGGCAGCTCGCGATCACCACCACCTCGGGCCCCGGCATCGCGCTCAAGTCCGAGGCGATCGGCCTGGCCGTGATGACCGAGCTGCCGCTGGTCGTCGTCAACGTCCAGCGCGGCGGCCCCTCGACCGGCCTGCCGACCAAGACCGAGCAGGCCGACCTGCTCCAGGCCATGTACGGCCGCAACGGCGAGGCGCCGGTTCCGATCGTGGCGCCGCAGTCGCCCGGCGACTGCTTCGCCGCCGCCGTCGAGGCCGCCCGGATCGCGGTCACCTACCGCACGCCCGTCTTCCTGCTCTCCGACGGCTACCTCGCCAACGGCTCCGAGCCGTGGGCGATCCCGTCCGTCGACGAGCTGCCGGTGATCGAGGCCGACTTCGCCACCGAGGCCAACCACGACAAGGGCGATGGCACGAAGGACTTCTGGCCCTACCTGCGCGACCCCGAGACGCTCGCCCGCCCGTGGGCCGTCCCCGGCACCGCCGGTCTCGAGCACCGCATCGGCGGCCTCGAGAAGGGCGAGGGCCACGGCAACATCTCCTACGACCCGGCCAACCACGACAAGATGGTCCGGATCCGCCAGGAGAAGGTGCAGCGCATCGCCGACTCCCTCCCGCCGCTCGAGGTCGACGACCCGTCCGGCGAGGCCAAGGTCCTCGTGATCGGCTGGGGGTCGACGTACGGACCGATCGGTGCCGCGTGCCGCCGCGTCCGCCGCGCCGGGTACGACGTCGCGCAGGTCCACCTGCGCCACCTCAACCCGTTCCCGAAGGACCTCGGCGAGATCCTCAAGGGCTACGACAAGGTCCTCGTCCCCGAGATGAACCTCGGCCAGCTGAGCAAGATGCTGCGCGCCGAGTACCTCGTCGACGCCCAGGGCTACAACCACGTCTACGGGCTGCCGCTCAAGGCCGCCGAGCTCGCCGAGGCCATCGGCGTGCTCGTCGGCGAGGCCGAGGGCCGCGAGGTCGACCTCGGCGAGCACGGCCTCAACCTTCCTGCCGACCACGAGGAGGCTCCGCTCCGATGAGCACCCCTACGACAAGCGCCGATCTCCCCATGCCCACTGTTCATTCGGGGGGCACCGCGCTCGTCCCGACCCTGGCCGAGGGCGAGACCCAGACCGCGAAGGACTTCTCCTCCGACCAGGAGGTCCGCTGGTGCCCCGGCTGCGGTGACTACGCCGTGCTCAAGGCCGTGCAGTCCTTCCTGCCGGACCTGGGCCTGCGCCGCGAGAACATCGTCTTCGTCTCGGGCATCGGCTGCAGCTCGCGCTTCCCGTACTACCTCGACACCTTCGGCATGCACTCGATCCACGGCCGCGCGCCGTCGATCGCGACCGGCATCGCCACGGCCCGCGAGGACCTCTCGGTGTGGGTCGTCACCGGTGACGGCGACGCGCTGTCCATCGGCGGCAACCACCTGATCCACGCCCTGCGCCGCAACGTGAACATGACGATCCTGCTGTTCAACAACCGGATCTACGGCCTCACCAAGGGCCAGTACTCCCCCACCTCCGAGGTCGGCAAGGTCACCAAGTCCACCCCGGTGGGCTCGCTCGACCACCCGTTCAACCCGGTCTCCCTCGCGCTGGGCGCCGAGGCGTCCTTCGTCGCGCGGACCATCGACTCCGACCGCAAGCACCTCACGGCGGTGCTCGCCGCTGCCGCTGCCCACCGCGGCACGTCGTTCGTCGAGATCTACCAGAACTGCCCGATCTTCAACGACGGTGCGTTCGACGCGATCAAGGACCGCGACAACGCCCACGCGCTGATCCCGCTCACCCACGACCAGCCGATCACCTTCGGCGTGCGCGACGAGGCGACCGGGCTCGGCGACAAGGCCCTCGTGCGCGGCGCCGGCGGTGCCGTCGAGGTCGCCGACACCGCCTCCGTCGCAGCCGAGGCGATCATCGTCCACGACGCACAGAACCCCGACCCGTCGACCGCCTTCGCGATCTCGCGGCTGACCGACGCGGGCTACCTCAACCGCAGCCCGATCGGCATCTTCCGCCAGGTCGAGCGCCCGACGTATGACGACCAGGCCCGCGCCCAGGTCGCCACCGCGTCCGAGGCGGTCGCCGCCCAGGGCTCGCCGGAGGAGCGCCTCACCGCGCTCATCAACGCCGGCGACACCTGGACCATCGACTGAGGTCCGAGCGCAGCGACCGTGCGAGGAACGAGCACGGTCGCTGATCAGCGAGGAGGTCGAGGAGCGCCGACGCACTCGCGCAGCGAAGCAAGCGAGGGCATGGCGCGTCACGAGCCCGGAGCCTGTTGCGCGGCGAGATGGCAACGGCACAGCAGGTGCACCGGAGCGAGGCGTCTCGTGACGGTCGCTGCGCGACCTCCTCGACGAACGACGGAACGTGACGGTCGCTGCGCGACCTCCTCGACGAACGACGGAACGTGAGGGTCGCTGCGCGACCTCCTCGACGAACGACGGAACGTGACGGTCGCTGCGCGACCTCCTCGACGAACGGTTCGATTGGTGAGGTCTCTTCACGGAGGGCTAACCTCGCCGGGTGGCTGACGCACGACGGGGATTCCTGCTCGGCGTCACCGCCTACGTGCTGTGGGGTGCGTTCCCGCTCTACTGGCCACTGCTGGAGCCGAGCGGGCCGGTCGAGATCCTGGCCCACCGGATCGTGTGGTCCGTGGTCGTCATGGGTGTGCTCGTCGTGGCGCTGCGCCGGGGTGCCGCCCTGCGCGACATCCTCCGCGACCGTCGTACGACGCTGCTGCTGGTGGTCGCCGCGATCACGATCACGTCCAACTGGGGCACCTACATCTACGGCGTCAACAACGACCGGGTGGTCGAGACGTCGCTGGGCTACTTCATCAACCCGCTGGTGACGGTGCTGATGGGGGTCCTCGTGCTCGGTGAACGGCTGCGGCCCGCGCAGTGGTGGGCGCTCGGGCTCGGGTTCGTCGCGGTGGCCGTGCTGACCGTCGACTACGGACGCCCGCCCGTCGTGGCGCTCGTGCTCGCCTTCTCCTTCGGCACCTACGGCCTGGCGAAGAAGTCGGCCGGCGTCGGCACCTTCGAGAGCCTGGCCTTCGAGACGGCGGTGATCGCGCCGTTCGCCCTCGCCTACCTGGTGTGGCTCGGCAGCACCGGCGATGGCCACTTCACCGGCGAGGGCGCGGGCCACGTGGCGCTGCTGGTCGCGAGCGGCGTCGTGACGGCCGTCCCCCTCCTCTGCTTCGGCGCTGCGGCCACCCGCGTCTCGATGACGACGCTGGGGCTCTTGCAGTACCTCGCGCCGGTCCTGCAGTTCCTGCTCGGCATCACCGTCCTCGGCGAGCACATGCCCCCGGGCCGCTGGGTCGGCTTCGCGCTGGTCTGGCTGGCACTCGCGGTCTTCACGTTCGAGGCCCTGCAGCACAGACGGCGGACGCTCGGCCTGGTGGCCGAGGCGTCCGCCGTCTGAAGCAGGTCGCGCGAGGTCAGCTGCAGGTGACCGTGCCGAGCTGGCGCACCAGGTAGGTGTAGTTCACCGTCGGCTTCAGCACGATCCGGTACGTCGTGTTGCACCGGCCGACGAAGCGGATGGAGAAGGCGCCGTTGGTGCGGGCGGAGACCACCGAGGTCACGCCCTGGTAGCCGGGGCGGCCACCGTTCTTGTGGGCCTGCAGCCAGACGCGGATGCCGGGCTGCGAGGTCACATTGCCCTTGGTGTAGAAGATGCCGTCGCGAGCGGACTCGAAGGTCCGCAGGTTGGCGACGGTGTGCCGCGGCAGGGCCTTCTCGGCGACCGGCGCCGCGGCGCGGGCGTCGGTGGTGGCGGTGAGGCCGACGATCGTCGCGATGACGACGGCGAGAAGAGCGGTGGCGAAACGGGTCATGCGCATGGGTGATCCCCCTCGAGATCGAATCAACGGTGCGTGCGCCGGGCCTCCTGCCCCGTGGCGCACCGGGGGAAACCCGTGCATGGAGGCCTCGTGCGGCAGCGGACGGGGTGCACGTCGCTGCCGCACGAGGCGATCGAGGGGGGAGCCGCCTGGTCAGGCGCTCCGCTCGAGGCGGCCGAAGCCGCTGCGGTGGAAGACGAGGGGGTGGCCGGCGTCGTCCTCGGCGCCGTGCTCGACCGCGTGGACCTGCAGCAGGACGATGACGTGGTCGCCGGCGTCGACCTCGCGGTAGAGCGAGCAGGAGAAGCGGACCAGGCCCTCGTCGAGGGTGACCGCTCCTTCGTCGGTGACGGTGACGTCGATGCCGGCGAAGCGCTCGCCGACGGGCCCGGACAGCTGGCGACAGACGGCTCCGTGGTGGTCGGCCAGCACGGTCACGCCGAAGTGGCGCGCCCGGCGGAGGTCGGGCCACGTCTTCGACGTGCGCGCGACCGAGACGGAGACCAGGGGTGGATCGAGGCTGACCGAGGTGAACGAGCTGGCGGCGAGGCCGACCGGCTCGTCGTCGATCTCGGCAGCGAGCGCGACCACCCCGGTCGGGAAGACCCCGAACGCCTGTCGCAGCGCGACCGGGTCGAGGTCCTGGTTGGTGGCCATCGTGCTCATGACAATCAAACTTAACTGACTTGGTACAGATTGCCGAGGGTACGCCGAGACGGAACGGCCGAGCCCATGGAAGGCGTCGCCGATCAGCCTGTGCCGGGCGGCGCCGCGCAGCTCAGGCGGAGCGGACCGCCACCACGTCCGCGAACGCCTCGAGGGCGCTCCGCACCGAGCCCTCGGGAAGCACCTCGAGCAACCGCTTGGCCTCCTGCGCACGGGCGACGACGTAGGCCTGGGCCTCCGCCATCGCCGGGTGCTTGCGCAGCAGGTCCAGCGCCTCGGCGTGCAGCTCGGCGTCACCTGCCAGGTCGGAGCGCTCGGGGTCGAGCAGCTCCAGCAGCCGGGCGTCGGCCGGGTCCGTCGAGGCACGGGCGATGAGCACCGGCAGCGTGGGCACGCCCTCCTTGAGGTCGGTGCCCGGCGTCTTGCCGGACTCCTCGCTCTCCGAGGCGATGTCGAGGATGTCGTCGGAGAGCTGGAAGGCGGTGCCGACCAGCTCGCCGTACGCGGTGAGGGCGGCGACGACCTCGGGGGCGGCACCCGAGAAGAGCGCGCCGTAGTGGGCCGACGTCGCGATCAGCGAGCCGGTCTTGCCGGCGACGACCTCGAGGTAGTGGGCGAGCGCGTCCTCGTCGGGGCCCGGCTTCACCGTCTCGAGGATCTGGCCCTCGACCAGCCGGGTGAAGGTCTCCGCCTGGATCCGGACGGCCTCGGGGCCGAGCTGGGCGGTGAGCTCCGACGACTTCGCGAAGAGCCAGTCGCCCGTGAGGATCGCGACCAGGTTGTCGTAGCGCGCGTTGGCGGAGTCCTCGCCGCGACGCAGCTCCGCCTCGTCCATCACGTCGTCGTGGTAGAGCGAGCCCACGTGGGTGATCTCCACGACGCACGCCGCGGTGAGCACCTCGTCGGCGTCGGGGCGCGGCCCGGCCTCGGCCGCCAGCAGCACCAGCAGCGGGCGGAACCGCTTGCCACCGGCGGCGAGCAGGTGCCGCGCCGCCTCGGTGACGTACGGCGCCCGGCTGGACGCGTGGGCGTAGAGGGCGTCCTCGACCGTGGCCATCCGGCCGCGCAGACGCTCGGCCAGCGCCTCGTCGAGGATCGGGAGGGCCAGCTCAGCGGGCGATGGAGCACTCGTCACCTGATGAAGTCTCCCGTATGGGTGACCAGCTCGAGAACCGGGCCCGGCACCACGCCGAGGACGAGGGTCGCCGCGAGGCAGACGACGACGGTCACCGAGGTCAGCAGCGACGGCGTCGTGACCGCGCCACCACCGTCCGGGTGCGCCTCGGTGAAGAACATCAGCCGGATGTGGCGCACGTAGAAGGTGATCGCGACGATGCTCGACGCGATCGCCACGAGCACGATCGGCCAGGCGCCGGCGGACATCGCCGAGGTGAAGACCGCCCACTTGCCGATGAAGCCGGCAGTCAGCGGGATGCCCGCCATCGACAGCAGGAAGAAGGCGAAGGCACCGGCCACCAGCGGCGAGCGCTTGCCCAGCCCGGCCCAGCGGTCGTAGTGGGTCGCCTCGCCGCCCGCGTCGCGCACCAGGGTGACGACCGCGAACGAGCCGATCATCGCGAAGCCGTAGGTCGTGAGGTAGAACAGCACGCCCTCGAGCGAGGTGTACTGGCCCTCGGCCAGGTCGCCCGCGCTCTGCACGCCCAGCACGCCCACGAGCAGGAAGCCGGTGTGCGCGACGGAGGAGTAGGCCAGCATCCGCTTGACGTCGTTCTGTACGACGGCCAGCGCGGCGCCCAGCACCATCGACGCGATCGCGACGACCCACAGCATCGGCTGCCAGCTCCAGCGCTCGCCGCCGAACGCGACGTAGAGCAGGCGCAGCAGGGCGCCGAAGGCGGCGACCTTCGTGCCGGCGGCCATGAACGCGGTGACCGCAGTCGGGGCGCCCTGGTAGACGTCCGGCGTCCAGGCCTGGAACGGGGCGGCACCGACCTTGAACAGCAGGCCGACCGAGAGCAGCGCGATGCCGGCGAGCAGGAGGCCGTGGTTGGCCCCGCCCGCACGGACCGCCTCGTTGATCCCGGCGAAGGTGACCGACCCGGCGTAGCCGTAGACCAGCGCGGCGCCGTACAGGAAGAAGCCGGAGGCGAAGGCGCCGAGCAGGAAGTACTTCATGGCCGCCTCCTGGCTCAGCAGGCGGCGCCGGCGGGCGAGCCCGCAGAGCAGGTAGAGCGGCAGCGAGAGGACCTCGAGCGCGACGAACATCGTCAGCAGGTCGCCCGAGGCCGGGAAGAGCAGCATGCCGCCGACCGCGAAGAGCAGCAGCGGGTAGACCTCGGTGTGCTCGAGCCCGCGGGTCGACGCGTCGCGCTCGGTGTCCGTGCCGGGCAGCGCGGCCGCCTGGCCGGTGAACGCCGAGACCCCGCCCTCGAGGCGACGCTCGGCGAAGAGCGCGACCCCGCCGATGGCGAAGACGAGCAGCAGGCCCCAGAGGTAGACGGTCGGGCCGTCGACGACGACCGAGCCCATCGCGCCGACGAGGCCCTTGCCCTCGGCGCCGGCGATGCCGGTGTGCTCGTCGAGGTCGGCCCCGACGAGGATCGTGGCGACCAGGGCGGAGATCAGGGCGGCGAGGCTGAGCGCCACCTGGGGCAGGCGGCGAAGGTCGCGCGGCAGGAGCGCCTCGAACAGGACGCCCACGCACGCGGCGCCGAGGACGATCAGCAGCGGCAGGAGCTCGGCGTACTCGAGCTCGGGCTTCACGAACTCCATCAGTGCGCCTCCGCTTCCTGCTCGTCGTGCTCGACATCGGTCGGATCCACCGTCGGCGGGTCGTCGTCGACGCCCACCTGCTCGTGCAGGAGCTCACCGACGGTGGGGTTGCTGACGTCGGTCAGCGGGGCCGGGTAGAAGCCGAGGAACACCAGCGCCACGACCAGCGGGGCGACGGCTGCGATCTCGCGCAGGCCGAGGTCCGCGGTGCCCTCCACGTCGGCCGGCGTCGGCCCGGTCATGGTGCGCTGGTACATCCACAGCACGTAGATCGCGGCCAGCACCACGGCGGTGATGGCGATCGCGCCGACGTACCAGGCGTAGCCGAAGGCGGCGAGCAGCACCATGAACTCGCTGACGAACGGCGAGAGGCCCGGCAGGCCGAGCGTGGCGAGGCCGGCGACCAGGAAGAGCCCGGCCAGGACCGGGGCGACCTTCTCGATGCCGCCCATCTCGCTGATCAGCGAGGTGCCGCGCCGGTCGTAGAGGTAGCCCGCGACGAGGAAGAGCGCCGCCGTGCCGAGGCCGTGGTTGACCATGTAGAGGATCGAGCCGGTGCCGCCCTGGGTGCTCATCGTGAAGATGCCGAGCGTGATCAGCCCGAAGTGGCTGAGCGAGGTCAGGCCGATCAGGCGGAAGACGTCGTCCTGGCCGATGGCGAGCAGCGCGCCGTAGACCACCGAGATCAGCGCCAGGGTGATCACGAACGGGGTCGCCCACTGCGAGGCCTCCGGGAAGATCCCGAGGCAGAAGCGCAGCATCCCGAAGGTGCCGATCTTGTCGAGGATGCAGACCAGCAGCACGCCCGTGCCGGGCGTCGCCTTCTCGGTGGTGTCGGCCAGCCAGGTGTGCACCGGGAACAGCGGCGCCTTGATCGCGAACGCGATGAAGAAGCCGAAGAACAGCCAGCGGCCGGCCTCCGTGCCGATGTCGAGCTTCTCCAGGTCCGAGAGGAGGTACGACGGCTCGCCGGCCTGCGAGGAGACGACGTAGAGACCGATCACGGACGCCAGCAGGATCAGGCCGCCGGCGAGCTGGAACATCAGGAACTTCAGCGCCGCCGCGCCCCGGCCCTCGCGGCCGAAGCTGCCGACGAGGAAGTAGGCCGGGATCAGGGTGGCCTCGAAGACGACGTAGAAGAGGAAGACGTCGGTCGCGCAGAACACCGCGAGCGAGAGGCCCTCCAGCGCGAGCGCCCAGGCCACGAACGCGCGGGCGCCGCCGCCGGCGGGGTCGTCGGCCTTGAACCACTCGGCGCCGAGGACGAGCGGCACCAGGAGCACGGTCAGCAGGACCATCAGCAGGCCGAGGCCGTCGAGGCCGAGGGCGTAGTGGACGCCGAAGGCCTCGATCCACTCGACCTCCTCGACGAACTGGCGGCCGCCGTCGACGTCGTACTGGACAGCGGCGACGACCGCGACGACCAGGGTCGCCAGCGCGATGCCGAGCCCGAGCGTCTTGCTGAGCGAGCGGGGCGCGAACGCGACCACCGCCGCTCCGACGACCGGGAGCCAGATCAGGAACGACAGCATCAGTTCACCGCCACCAGGGTCAGGACGAGGAGCACGGCGCCACCGAGGATGCCGAGCGCGTAGGAGCGGACGTAGCCGTTCTGCAGCCGCCGGAGCAGCTCACCGGTGCCGGCGACGATCGTCGCTCCCCCGGTGAACAGCCCGTCGACGAGGGTGCGGTCGGCGCCGACGGAGCCGCGGACGGTCGCCAGGCCCGGGTTGACCACGAGGGTGTCGTTGATCGCGTCGCCGTACAGGTCGGCACGGGCGGCCTTGGTCGCGAAGGACACGTCGGCCGGGGCCTCCCGCGGCACCTCCTGCTTGCCGACCAGGAACCAGGCGAGCGCGACGCCGGCGGCGACCACCGCGATGGTGATGAGCGTGATGAGGATGACCGGGATCGGCGGCTCCTCGTGCTCGGCGTGGCCGACGACCGGGCTCAGCCAGTCGACGATCCAGTTGCCGGCGAGCATCAGGCCGCCGAGGGCGGACAGCGCCGCGAGCACGATGAGCGGGATGGTCATGACCTTCGGGCTCTCGTGCGGGTGGACGCCCTTCTCCCACCGCTTCTGGGTGAAGAAGGTCATCAGCATCATCCGGGTCATGTAGAAGCCGGTGATGCCGGCACCCAGCAGGGCGCAGATGCCGACGACGGGGTTCTCGACCAGCGCGGTCTCGATGATCTTGTCCTTCGACCAGAAGCCGGCGAAGGGCGGGACGCCGATGATCGCGAGGAAGCCGAGGGCGAAGGTCGCGAAGGTGACGGGCAGCGCCTTGTTGAGCGCGCCGTAGTGGCGCATGTCGACGTCGTCGTCCATCGCGTGCATCACCGAGCCGGCGCCCAGGAACATGTTGGCCTTGAAGAAGCCGTGGGTCAGCAGGTGGAAGATCGCGAAGGCGTAGCCGGCGACGCCGAGGCCGGCGCCGAGCATCATGTAGCCGATCTGGCTCATCGTGGAGCCCGCGAGGCCCTTCTTGATGTCGTCCTTGGCACAACCGATGATCGCGCCCCACAGGAGCGTGACGGTGGCGACGATGACGACGGCGGTCTGCGCGGCCGGCGCCAGCTCGAAGATGAAGTTGGAGCGGGTCACGAGGTAGACCCCGGCGGTGACCATGGTCGCCGCGTGGATCAGCGCCGACACCGGGGTCGGGCCCTCCATCGCGTCGAGCAGCCAGGCCTGCAGCGGGACCTGCGCGGACTTGCCGCAGGCACCGACGAGCAGGAGCACGCCGATCCAGTTGAGGGTCGTCTCGGTCGCGCCGCTCGACAGGGCGCTGATGCCGCTGAAGCTGGTGGTGCCGAAGGTCGCGAACATCAGGAAGATCGCCAGGCCCAGGCCCATGTCACCGACGCGGTTGATGACGAAGGCCTTCTTGGCGGCAGCGGCCGCGGAGGGCTTGTGCTGCCAGAACCCGATGAGCAGGTACGACGCCAGGCCGACGCCCTCCCAGCCCAGGAACAGCCCCACGTAGTTCTCCGCGAGGACGAGCGTGAGCATCGCGGCGACGAAGAGGTTGAGATAGGCGAAGAAGCGCGACCGGCGCGGGTCGTGCGCCATGTAGCCCACCGAATAGAGGTGGATCAGCGAGCCGACGCCGGTGATCAGCAGCAGGAAGAGCGCCGACAGCGGGTCGTAGAGGATGTCGAAGCCGACGTCGAGACGGCCGGCCTCCATCCAGGTCCACAGGTGCTTCGCGACCTGCCGGTCGCCCTCGTCGCGCCCGAGCAGCGTGACGAACGAGACCAGGCTGAGCAGGAAGGACACCGAGATGGTGCCCAGGCCGATCCAGTGGCCGTAGCCCTGGCTGCGCCGGTTGCCCAGCAGCAGCAGGACGGCCGCGCCGGCCAGGGGCAGCGCGATGACCAGCCAGAGCAGGTTGAGGACACCGTCGGCCTCGGCGGGGGCGACCACCGGGACGTGCGTCTCGCTCGAGGCGAGCGCGAGTGCGGAGAGTGCGTGCATGGGGCGTCCTCAGAACTTCAGCAGGCTGGCGTCGTCGACCGAGGCCGAGCGTCGGGTGCGGAAGATGGTCATGATGATCGCCAGTCCGACCACGACCTCGGCCGCGGCGACCACCATCACGAAGAAGGCGGCGACCTGGCCGTCGAGGTTGCCGTGCTGGTGGGCGAAGGCGACGAAGGCGAGGTTGCAGGCGTTGAGCATCAGCTCGACGCACATGAACACGACGATGGCGTTGCGCCGGGTGAGCACCCCGATCGAGCCGATCGTGAAGAGGATGGCTGACAGGACGACGTACGGCGTCAGTTCCATCAGTGGTCACCTCCCTGAGAGCCTTCAGTCACGGTGCCGTTCGCAGCACCGGGCCCGGTCGGGTCGTCGCCAGGGGACAAGCTGGCCGTGCCGATGGGCGCGGCGTTCTCCTCCGTGGAGCCGCTGGCGGCCGTCCTGCCGGCGGTCTCGGGCGCCTCGGCGGGCTCGACGCCCAGCTGGTCCTTGATCGCCTCGATGTCCTTGAGGCCGGTCGCCTGCATCGTGCCGCGCGCGGCGAGCACGCGGGACACCGACGCCGGGGCCGGGCTGCCGTCGGGCAGCAGGGCCGGGGTGTCGACGGCGTTGTGCCGGGCGTAGACACCCGGTGGCGGCAGCGGTCCGAGGTGGGCGCCGGTCTCGGCGTAGGCCCGGATCCGGTCGGCCGCGATGTCCGCCTGGGTACGACGCGGCGTGAGCCGCTCACGGTGCGCGAGCACCATCGCCCCCACCGCCGCGGTGATCAGCAGCGCGCTGGTGACCTCGAAGATGAAGACGTAGCGGGAGAACAGCAGGTTGGCCAGGGCCTGGACGTTGCCGCCCTCGTTCGCCTCGTCGAGCCCGACCGCCGTGCCGAAGGTGAGCTGCGTGAACCCGACGACCAGCACGACGACGAAGGCCAGGCCGGTGAACCAGGCGAGCGCGCGCTGGCCCTTGATCGTCTCGACGACGGAGTCGGACGCGTCGACGCCGACGAGCATCAGCACGAACAGGAAGAGCATCAGGATGGCGCCGGTGTAGACGATGATCTGCACCGCGAACAGGAAGGGCGCCTCGAGCACCGCGTAGAGCACGGCGAGGCTGATCATCACCACGGCCAGCAGCAGCGCGGCGTGCACGGCCTTGCGGACGAACAGCAGGCCCAGCGCCGCGACGACCATGATCGGCGCGAGGATCCAGAAGGCGGTCACTTGCCCGCCCCCTCGCCCGGGACGGCCGGCACGGGGACCGGCTGCTGGAAGTCGCCGCGGTAGTAGGCGTCGTCGTTGCCGAGCAGCTGCGCGTGCGGCGGCTCCTGCATGCCGGGCAGCAGCGGGGCGAGCAGGTCGGACTTCTCGTAGATCAGGCTGGCGCGGCTGTCGTCGGCCAGCTCGTACTCGTTGGTCATCGTCAGCGCCCGGGTCGGGCAGGCCTCGATGCACAGGCCGCAGAGGATGCAGCGCAGGTAGTTGATCTGGTAGACGCGGCCGTAGCGCTCGCCGGCGGAGTAGCGACCGGACTCGCCGTCGGCGAGGTCGTCGCGGTTCTCGGCGCCCTCGACGTAGATCGCGTCCGCGGGGCACGCCCACGCGCACAGCTCGCACCCGACGCACTTCTCCAGGCCATCAGGCCAGCGGTTGAGCTGGTGGCGGCCGTGGAAGCGCGGCGCGGTCGGCAGCTTCTCCTTCGGGTACTGCTCGGTGACGACCTTGCGGAACATCGTCCGGAAGGTGACCCCGAACCCGGCGACCGGGTCCCAGAGCTGTTCCTTGAGCGACGGGCCCTTCGGCCCGGACTGCCCCGGCTGCTCAGCCATTGCTCACCCCTGCATCGGTCGGCTGGACGGATGTGTGGTCGGTGCGGAACACCAGCGGCGCGGCCGCACCGCGGACGGCGCCGCCCGTCGGCATCGGCGGGACCGGGAAGCCGCCGGCACGCGGCGTACGGACCTGGGTCGGGGCCTCGGGCGTCTTCTCCGGCACCAGGAAGGTCACCAGCAGCACCACGAGGACGACGCCGATCATGATCATCCAGAACTGCGGGTTGCCGCTGAAGCCGTCCTCGAAGGCGCCCTCGTTGCGGGCGACCCGCATGGTCGCGACGGCGACGATCCAGACCAGCGAGATCGGGATCAGCCGCTTCCAGCCGAACGCCATGAACTGGTCGTAGCGCAGCCGCGGGAGCGAGCCGCGCAGCCAGATGAAGACGAAGATGAAGGACAGCACCTTGCCGAAGAACCACAGCACCGGCCAGTAGCCCTCGTTGGCGCCCGCCCAGAACTCGTCGATCCAGAAGGGCGCGTGCCAGCCGCCGAGGAAGAGCGTCGTGGCGAGCGCGGAGACGGTCGCCATGTTGATGTACTCGGCGAGGAAGAAGAGCGCGAACTTCAGGCTGGAGTACTCGGTGTGGAAGCCGCCGACCAGCTCGCCCTCGGCCTCGGGGAGGTCGAAGGGCGCACGGTTGGTCTCGCCCACCATCGCGATCGCGTAGATGACGAAGGACGGCAGCAGGATCAGGCCGAACCACAGGTCGTCCTGGGCGGCGACGATCTCGCTCGTCGACATCGACCCGGCGTACATGAACACCGCGACCAGGGCCAGGCCCATGGCGACCTCGTAGGAGATCATCTGCGCGCTCGAGCGCAGCCCGCCCAGCAGCGAGTACGTCGACCCGCTGGACCAGCCGCCGAGGACGATGCCGTAGATGCCGATCGACGCGATCGCCATCACGAACAGGACCGCCACCGGCATGTCGGTCAGCTGGAGCGGTGTGCGCTCACCGAAGAGCGTCACCTCCGGGCCGAACGGGATCACGCTGAAGGTCACGAACGCCGGCACCACGCAGATGACGGGCGCGAGCACGAAGACCACCTTGTCGGCGGCCTTCGGGATCAGGTCCTCCTTGAACGCCAGCTTCACGCCGTCGGCCAGCGACTGCAGCAGGCCGAAGGGGCCGTGCACGTTGGGGCCGATGCGGTGCTGCATCCGGGCCACGACCCGGCGCTCCCACCAGATGTTGAACAGCGTCAGGAGGACCAGGACCACGAAGACGAGGAGCGTCTTGACCAGGACGATCCACCAGACGTCGTTGCCGAACGCGCTGAGTGCCGTGTTCATCCGTGCGTCCCTTCCGCTCCGCTGATCGTGACCGTCGTCCCGGGCGACGCCAGGTCGGCGAGCACGCCGTTGCCGACCGAGTTGGCCGGCACCCACACGACGCCCTCGACGAGGTCGTCGGCGATCTCGGCCGGCAGCGTGATCGCGCCGCGGTCACCGGTGAGCGTGACGGTGGGCCCGTGGGCGTCGTACACCTCCCGGGTGACGAGCGCGACGGGCGTGCGGGCCGTGGCCTTGAGGTACTTGTCGCCGTCCTGGAGCGAGCCGTTGTCGAGCAGCTGCTTCCAGGTGGAGAGCGCGAGGGTGCCGGGGTCTCGTGACGGTCGCTGCGCGACCTCCTCGACCGCCGCTGCGACCCGCTCGCCGTCCCACGGACCCAGCTGGCCCATCTCGGCGCGGACCTCGTCGACGGTGCGGAAGCCGAGCGGGGCGCCCAGCTCGTCGGCGATGCCGGAGAGCGCGCGCAGCTCGGGCAGCGAGGACGGCTGGTGCAGCGCGGCCTCCCAGGACCGGACGCGGCCCTCCCAGTTGACGAAGGTGCCGGACTTCTCCGAGGTCGGGGCGACCGGGAAGACGACGTCGGCGGCGTCGGTGACCTCGGTGCGGCGGATGTCGAAGGCGACCACGAAGGGCGCCGCCGCGAGGGCGGCCCGGGTCGCGGCCGGGTCGGCCGTGTCGTCGGGGTCGACGCCCGCGACGACCAGGCCGCCGAGCTCGCCGGACGCGAGCGCGGCGACGATGCCGTCGGCGTCGCGACCGTCGGCCTCGGGCAGCGCGTCGACGCCCCAGGCCGTGGCGACGTCGACGCGGGCGGCCGCGTCGGCGACCGGACGGCCACCGGGCAGCAGGGTCGGCAGGCAGCCGGCCTCGAGCGCACCGCGGTCACCGGCACGGCGCGGCACCCAGGCCAGCCGGGCACCGCTGCTGGCGGCGACGGAGGCGGCGGCGCTCAGCGCGCCGGGCACGGTCGCGAGCCGCTCGCCCACGAGCAGCACGCTGGTCGCGTCGAGCTCGCCCGCGAGGGCCTGCAGCGCGGCGGGCTCGTCGCCGGGCGCGGTCGGGACCAGGCGCGCGGCGAGCTTGGCCAGCCCGCGGGTCGTGTACGGCGCCAGGCTGACCACCTCGGTGCCGCCCGCGAGGACCGACTTGCGCAGGCGCAGGAACACCGCGCCGGACTCGTCCTCGGGCTCCAGGCCCACGAGGACGACCTTCGCGGCGGACTCGAGGTCGTCGTACGTCACGGCGCCGCCGGCCGGTCCGGTGAGGACCACGTGGCTGGCCAGGAAGGAGGTCTCCTCCGCGGACAGCGGACGGGCCCGGAAGTCGATGTCGTTGGTGCCGAGCGCGACGCGCGCGAACTTGCTGTAGGCATAGGCGTCCTCGACGCTCAGCCGGCCGCCGGTGAGCACGCCGACGCCGCCGGCCGCCTTCGCGGCGGCGAGGCCGCGGGCCGCGACCACGAACGCCTCGGGCCACGACGCGGGGCGGAGGGTCCCGTCCTCGTCGCGCACCTGCGGGTAGCCGAGCCGGTCGTCGGCCTGCGTGTAGGCGAAGGCGAACCGGTCCTTGTCGGTGATCCACTCCTCGTTGACCGCCGGGTCGTTGCCGGCCTGCCGGCGCAGCACCTTGCCGCGGCGGTGGTCGACGCGGATCGCCGAGCCGCAGGCGTCGTGCTCGGCGATGCCGGGCGAGGAGACCAGGTCGAAGGGGCGCGAGCGGAAGCGGTACTGCTCCGAGGTGAGCGCGCCGACCGGGCAGATCTGGATGACGTTGCCGGAGAAGTACGACAGGAAGGGCGCGTCCTCGGCGATGCCGATCTGCTGCTGGGCGCCACGCTCGACGAGCGCGATGAACGGGTCGCCCGCGATCTCCTCGGCGAAGCGGGTGCAGCGCTGGCACACGATGCAGCGCTCGCGGTCGAGCAGCACCGTCGGCGAGAGGTTGATCGGCTTCGGGAAGGTGCGCTTCACGCCGCGGTTGCGCTCGTCGGAGAAGCGGGACTCACCGCGGCCGTTGGACATCGCCTGGTTCTGCAGGGGGCACTCGCCGCCCTTGTCGCAGACCGGGCAGTCGAGCGGGTGGTTGATGAGCAGCAGCTCCATCACGCCCTGCTGCGCCTTGTCGGCGACCGGGCTGGTGACCTGCGTGCTGACGACCATGCCCTCGGCCACCGGCAGCGTGCAGGAGGCCTGCGGCTTCGGGAAGCCGCGGCCGTTGCCCGCGTCGGGGACGTCGACCAGGCACTGGCGGCAGGCACCGACCGGGGCGAGCAGCGGGTGGTCGCAGAAGCGCGGCACCTGCACGCCGATCTGCTCGGCGGCGCGGATGACCAGGGTGTCCTTGGGGACGCTGACCTCGACGCCGTCGATGGTGAGGGTGACCAGGTCGGTCCTCTCGACACCACCGGTGGTCGAGCCTGTCGAAACCGTCATGCCGACACCTCCTGCCCGGCCCAGGCCGTGGACTTCGCGGGATCGAACGGGCAGCCGCCGTGCGAGAGGTGCGCGAGGTACTCGTCGCGGAAGTGCTGGATCGAGCTGGAGATCGGGCTCGTCGCACCGTCGCCGAGCGCGCAGAACGAGCGGCCCAGGATGTTGTCGCACTGGTCGAGCAGCTGGTCGAGGTCGGCCTCGCTGCCCTGGCCGTTCTCCAGCCGGGTGAGCGCCTGCACCAGCCACCACGTGCCCTCGCGGCAGGGCGTGCACTTGCCGCAGGACTCGTGCTTGTAGAACTCCGTCCAGCGCAGCACGGCGCGCACGACGCACACGGTCTCGTCGAACAGCTGCAGGGCGCGGGTGCCGAGCATCGAGCCGACCCCGCCGACGCCCTCGAAGTCGAGGGGTACGTCGAGGTGGTCGGCCGTGAGCAGCGGCGTGCTCGAGCCGCCGGGGGTCCAGAACTTCAGCTGGTGGCCCTCGCGGATGCCACCGGCCAGGTCGAGCAGCTCGCGCAGCGTGATGCCGAGCGGCGCCTCGTACTGGCCGGGCTTCTGCACGTGGCCCGACAGCGAGAAGATGCCGTGGCCCTTGGACTTCTCCGTGCCCATCGACGCGAACCAGGCCGCGCCCTTCTTCACGATCGCGGGGACCGAGGCGATGGACTCGACGTTGTTGATGACCGTCGGGCTGGCGTAGAGGCCGGCGACGGCGGGGAACGGCGGGCGCAGGCGGGGCTGGCCGCGACGACCCTCGAGGCCCTCCAGCAGGGCCGTCTCCTCGCCGCAGATGTAGGCACCGGCGCCGGCGTGGACGACGACGTCGAGGTCGTAGCCCGAGCCGTGGATGTCCTTGCCGAGGTGACCGGCGGCGTAGGCCTCGGCGACCGCGGCCTGCACCCGGCGGATCACGTGGACGACCTCGCCGCGGATGTAGATGAACGCCTTGTTGGCGCGGATGGCGTAGGAGCTGATGATCACGCCCTCGACGAGGACGTGCGGGTTGCCCATCATCAGCGGGATGTCCTTGCAGGTGCCCGGCTCCGACTCGTCGGCGTTGACGACGAGGTACTTCGGCTTCGGGTTGTCCTGCGGGATGAAGGACCACTTCATGCCGGTCGGGAAGCCGGCGCCGCCACGGCCGCGCAGGCCGCTGTCCTTGACGGCGGCGATCACGTCGTCGGGGCTCATCGCGAAGGCGGCGTCGAGGGCGTCGTACCCGCCCCTGGCGGCGTAAGTGGCGAGCTTCCAGCCCTGCTCGGCGTCCCAGGTGTCCGACAGGACCGGGGTCAAGGTGTCAGCCATCGGAGCCCTCCGCCTTCTTCTCCGCCTCGACGGCCGGGGTCGTGACCGCGTCAGGGGCGCTCCACCCGCGCTCGCGGGCGATCTCCAGGCCCACCAGCGACGCCGGGCCCGCCGTCGGGCCCTCGTCGACGCGGCCGTCCGGGAAGCCGGCGAGCACCCGCTCGGCCTCGCGCCAGGTGCACAGCTTCGGGCCGCGGGTCGAGCTCACGTCGTGGCCGGCGCGCAGCGCCTCGACCATCTGGACCGCCGAGTCCGGGGTCTGGTTGTCCATGAACTCCCAGTTGACCATCACGACCGGGGCGTAGTCGCACGCCGCGTTGCACTCGATGTGCTCGAGGCTCACCGTGCGCGAGTCGCCCTGGCGCTGGACGGCCACCTCGTCGTTGCCGACGTCGAGGTGGTCCTTGAGCCGGGCGAAGATCTCGTCGCCGCCCATCACCGCGCACAGCGTGTTGGTGCACACACCGACGTGGTAGTCGCCGACGCCGTGCTTCTTGTACATCGTGTAGAAGGTCGCGACGCCGTTGACCTCGGCGGGGCTGATGTCGAGGATCGCGGCGCAGGCCTCGATGCCCTCGGGAGTGATCCGCCCCTGCACCGACTGCACGAGGTGCAGCATCGGCAGCAGGCCCGAGCGGGCCTCCGGGTAGCGGGCCGCGATCTCGCGCAGCTCGCCGATCGTCTTGTCGTCAATCGGTGGGGTGCTCACCTGTCGACGCCTCCCATCACGGGGTCGATGCTCGCGATGGCGACGATGACGTCGGCGATCTGGCCGCCCTCGCTCATCACGCCCATCGCCTGGAGGTTGTTGAACGACGGGTCGCGGAAGTGCGCCCGGAACGGGCGCGTGCCGCCGTCGGAGACGACGTGCGCGCCGAGCTCGCCGCGCGGCGACTCGACCGGCACGTAGGCCTGGCCGGCCGGGACGCGGAAGCCCTCGGTCACCAGCTTGAAGTGGTGGATCAGCGCCTCCATCGACTCGCCCATGATGTGGCGGATGTGGTCGAGGCTGTTGCCCATGCCGTCGCTGCCGATGGAGAGCTGGCTCGGCCAGGCGACCTTCTTGTCGGCCACCATCACCGGCGCGCCCTCGAGGCGGGCCAGTCGGTCGGCGGCCTGCTCGATGATCCTCAGCGACTCGTGCATCTCGTTGAGGCGCACCCGGAAGCGGCCGTAGGAGTCGGCGGTGTCCCAGGTCTGCACGTCGAAGTCGTAGGTCTCGTAGCCGCAGTAGGGCTGCGCCTTGCGGAGGTCGAAGCCGTAGCCGGTGCTGCGCAGGACCGGCCCGGTGAGGCCGAGCGCCATGCAGCCCTCGAGGTCGAGGTGGCCGACGTTCTCCAGGCGGGCCTTGAAGATCGGGTTCGCGTTGCAGAGGGCGGCGTACTCCGGGAGGCGCTTCTTCATCAGCGCGACGAAGTCGCGGATCTGGTCGAGCGCGCCCGGGGGCATGTCCTGCGCGACGCCGCCGGGGCGGATGAACGCGTGGTTCATGCGCAGGCCGGTGATCAGCTCGAACAGGTCGAGGACCAGCTCGCGCTCGCGGAAGCCGATCGTCATGACCGTCAGCGCGCCGATCTCCATGCCACCGGTCGCGATGCAGACCAGGTGCGAGGAGATCCGGTTGAGCTCCATGAGCAGGACCCGCATGACCTGGGCCTTCTCCGGGATGTCGTCCTCGATGTCGAGCAGCCGCTCGACGCCCAGCACGTAGGTCATCTCGTTGAAGAACGGCGAGAGGTAGTCCATCCGGGTGCAGAACGTGACGCCCTGCGTCCAGGTGCGGAACTCCATGTTCTTCTCGATGCCGGTGTGGAGGTAGCCGATGCCGCAGCGGGCCTCGGTCACCGTCTCGCCCTCGATCTCGAGGATCAGCCGGAGCACGCCGTGCGTCGACGGGTGCTGCGGGCCCATGTTGACCACGACCCGCTCGGCCGCGTCGCCCTCGCCGAGGCCGGAGGCGATGTCGCCCCAGTCCTGGCCGGTGACCGTGAAGACCTTGCCGTCGCTGGTGTCGGCGGCCGGGTCGGCGTAGAAGTCGGTGCTCATCAGTTGTAGCTCCTCCGCTGGTCCGGCGGCGGGACGGTGGCGCCCTTGTACTCGACCGGGATGCCGCCGAGCGGGTAGTCCTTGCGCTGCGGGTGGCCGGGCCAGTCGTCGGGCATCAGGATCCGGGTCAGGGCCGGGTGCCCGTCGAACTGCAGGCCGAACATGTCCCAGGTCTCGCGCTCGTGCCAGTCGGCGGCGGGGTAGACCGCGACGACCGACGGGACGTGCGGGTCGGCGTCGGGAGCGCTGGTCTCCACCCGGATCCGCCGGTTCCACGTGTACGACGCCAGGTGGTAGACCGCGTGCAGCTCGCGGCCCGCGTCGCCGGGGTAGTGCACGCCGTTGACGCCGGAGAGGAACTCGAAGCGCAGCGCCGCGTCGTCGCGCAGCAGCTTCATCACGGCGACCAGGTTGTCGCGGTGGACGTGGAAGGTGATCTCGCCGCGGTGGATGACGACCTGCTCGATCAGCGGGTCGAGCTTGTCGGCGACCGCGTCGAACCAGCCGCCGTAGGGCCGCTGCGCGGCGCCCGGCAGTACGACGGGGGCGACCAGTCCGCCGTACCCGCTGGTGTCGCCGCTGCCCTTCACCCCGAACATGCCGTGGCGCTCGCCGACGGCGCGGACCTCCAGGCCCGGCTCGCCCAGCGCCTCGGGGGCGTTCTCGGGCGACTGCTCGGTGGCCGGCTGCTCGACGGCCTTGTCGGGGCCCTGCTTCTCGGCCGGCTTCTCGTCGCTCATCGGAGGAGTCCTCGCTGGTCGCCGGTCGGCAGCGTGACGAGGGCCTCGGCCTCGAGCTCGCGGATCTGGGCCTCGCGGTTCTTGCCGAAGGGGGTGTCGTGCTGGACCTTGTCGTGCAGCTTGAGGATCGCGTCGATCAGCATCTCCGGCCGCGGCGGGCAGCCGGGGAGGTACATGTCGACGGGGACGACGTGGTCGACGCCCTGGACGATCGCGTAGTTGTTGAACATGCCGCCGCTGCTGGCGCACACGCCCATCGCGAGCACCCACTTGGGCTCGGCCATCTGGTCGTAGATCTGGCGCAGCACCGGGGCCATCTTCTGGCTCACCCGGCCGGCGACGATCATCAGGTCGGCCTGGCGGGGGCTGGCGCGGAAGACCTCCATGCCGAAGCGGGCGAGGTCGTACTTGGGGCCGCCGCTGGTCATCATCTCGATGGCGCAGCAGGCCAGGCCGAAGGTCGCCGGCCAGAAGCTGGCCTTGCGCATGTAGCCGGCCAGGCCCTCGACCGTGCTCAGCAGGACTCCGCTGGGGAGCTTCTCCTCGATACCCATGGGTGCGTGTTCCTCCGGGTCAGTCCCAGTCGAGCCCGCCGCGACGCCACACGTAGGCGTAGGCGACGAAGACAGTGGCGATGAAGAGGACCATCTCGACCAGCCCGAACCACGCCATGTTGTCCAGCTGCATGGCCCACGGGTAGAGGAAGATGATCTCGATGTCGAAGACGATGAAGAGCATCGCGGTGATGTAGTACTTCACCGGGAAGCGGCCACTGAGGGCCTGCGGCGTCGGCTCGATGCCGCACTCGTAGGAGTCCATCTTCGCGCGGTTGTAGCGGCGCGGGCCCACCATCGTGCTCATCGCGACCGAGCCGACCGCGAACAACGCGGCGAGAGCGGCGAGCACCAGGACCGGTGTGTAGAGCTCCACTGAGCCTCCCTCTCGTGATCTTGTGAACAGAATCACTAGTGGCGTGGCACACATCCTGCCACTCCCCGGATGCGAGCGCACAGGGGGGTGGCGCAGACCACGTCGGGACGTCGATCCACCGTCTGACCTGCGGATTTAACGCATGAGAGGGTTGCGAAAATCGGCGGCCTCGGTACGCCTGTCGGCTCGCGGCCGGCAAGCCGTGACCTGACCCCGTCGAGTGGGCACGCACGAGATCGAGCCAGGGCCGAGAGCCCGGGGATCAGGCGTCGCGCGCCGCCGCGCCCACGCGGTCCAGCCACGCTTCCGGGAACAGCTGGCGCGGGACCATCAGCCAGCGCTTGGTGACGCGGTCGCGAGCGATCAGGACGACCGGGCCGAGGCGCGGGCGGCCGAAGCGCTCCCAGGCGAACTCCGCGCGACCACGGGCCGTGTGCAGGACGAGGCCGTCATCGGTGGCCTCCGCCGAGACCGTCGTACCGACCGGGTACGCCGTGCCGAGCACCTCGCGCGCGCCGCGCAGTGCCGAGTAGCCGGACCAGCCCAGCCACAGGGCGCCGACGGCGAGCAGCAGGAGCCCGAGGCCGCCACCGCTGAGCGCAGCCGCCACGAAGCCGATGCCGACCACGAGGACCGAGCCCGGGATGGCGACGGCCCGCCAGTGGTGGCGCGCGGTCGCGCGGACCAGCGCGTCCAGCTCGGGCTCGGTCGGCGTCCATTCCTGCTGCACGCAGGAATGATCACACGAGCCGCTCAGGCGGTCGCGCGGTGCAGGGCGACGATGCCGCCGGAGAGGTTGCGCCACTGCGCGCCGGTCCAGCCGGCGTCCTTGATCATCTCCGCGAGTCCCGCCTGGTCGGGCCAGGCGCGGATCGACTCGGCGAGGTACACGTAGGCGTCCGGCGACGAGGAGACGGCGCGCGCCACGGCGGGGAGCGTCTTCATGAGGTACTCGAGGTAGACCGTGCGCCACGGCGCCCAGGTCGGGTGGCTGAACTCGCACACGACCAGCCGGCCGCCCGGCCGGGTGACCCGGCGCATCTCCGCGAGGCCCGCGACCGGGTCGACGATGTTGCGCAGGCCGAAGGAGATCGTGACCGCGTCGAAGGTGTCGTCACGGAAGGGCAGCCTGGTGCCGTCGCCCGCGGTGAACGGCAGGTGCGGCAGCTGCTGCTTGCCGACCTGCAGCATGCCGACGGAGAAGTCGCACGGGATGACGGTCGCGCCGGCGTCCTGGAAGGGCTGGCTCGACGTACCGGTCCCGGCCGCGAGGTCGAGCACGCGGTCGCCGTACGACGGGTCGACGGCGGCCAGCACCTCCTTGCGCCAGCGCCGGTCCTGCCCGAACGAGAGGATGTCGTTGGTCAGGTCGTAGCGCCGAGCGACCGCATCGAACATGCGTCGGACGTCGGCGGGCTGCTTGTCGAGCTCTGCGCGGGCCACCCCGGAAGGGTATCGGCGGAAAATCGCGCGCAACCAACCGGTGGGTCGTGGCGTCTACAAGGGCATGAACACCAAAGCCCGCATCGCCCGCCGGATCACCCTGCTCACCGTGATCGCGGCCGTCTGCTCCGTCATGGCGTACGGCGTCGGCTGGGCCGTGCGCGGCGAGTCACTGCCCTGGGAGGACTCGCACCCGGCGGCCGCCCAGCAGCGCGACGACCAGCCGGTGGCGATGCCCCACGAGGACGGCACGGCCACGCCGTCGGACGACCCGTCGGACGACACGTCCGACGACCCGTCGGCAACGCCGTCCGACGAGCCGGACCCGAGCGAGGAGCCCGACCCGACGAAGGAGCCCGAGCCGAGCAAGGAGCCCGGCCCGCCCCCGGCCGGCCCGGCGCTGCTGTCCCCCGGCGACAAGGGGCCGGAGGTCCGCGACCTCCAGGCGCGGCTGAAGCAGATCGACTGGTTCAGCGGCGACGTGACCGACAACTACGGCGACGTGACGACCGAGGCGGTGCGCGGCTTCCAGGCCAAGCGCGGCTTCCAGGTCACCGGCGAGGTCGACCAGCGCACGCTGGACCGGCTGCACGAGATGACCCGCCAGCCGACGAAGGCGGAGCTGACCAACCAGCCCCCTCCGGGCGACGGCGGCAACACCCCCGGCCCGCTCGACGCGCGCTGCACCACCGGCCGCGTGCTGTGCATCGACAAGTCCAGCCGCACGCTGCGCTGGGTCGTCGACGGCGACGTGCGCAAGACGGTCGACGTGCGCTTCGGCTCGGCCGAGCTGCCGACCCGCGAGGGCGTCTTCTCGATCCAGCGCAAGAGCCGCGACCACGTCTCGACGATCTA
The DNA here is from genome assembly GCF_013408525.1 of Nocardioides aromaticivorans. NCBI lineage: Bacteria > Bacillati > Actinomycetota > Actinomycetes > Propionibacteriales > Nocardioidaceae > Nocardioides > Nocardioides aromaticivorans. The sequence goes on along the minus strand of NZ_JACBZM010000001.1, from coordinate 2,792,516 downwards.
CCACACGTCGATGCCGTTCGCGATGTTCTTCTCCGGCGGGCAGGCGGTGCACTACTCACCGGACTTCGCGGCCCGTGGCTACAACGGCGCCTCGCACGGGTGCGTCAACGTCCGTGACCACGACGCCGTGGCCTGGCTCTACGACCAGGTCAACGTCGGCGACAAGGTCGTCATCTACTGGAGCTGAGCTCCGCCCGGACAGGAGCGGGCGGCGAGGATCAGTCCTCGCTGCCCGTCTTGCCGAGGACCAGCTCGAGGTAGTGGACGACCTCGTCGGGCGTGAGCCCGTTGCCGAACAGGTCGTAGGTGAGGCCGTCGCGCTCGGCGCGGCACTCGACCTGCTGGTAGTTCGACCCGGTCGGCTTCTCGCCCGTGGGGGCCCCGGTGGTCGGGTCGACCGCCTCGGCCCAGATCAGCGAGCAGCGGTAGCCGTCGATGACCTTGAGCTCGTAGTGGGTCCCCTGCTGGGAGGCCTGGAACGGGCCGCTGGGGATCACCAGGCCCGCGTCGCCGGGCACCACGGTGACGGCGAACTGGGCGGGACGCACCTGGGTCTGCGCGATCTGGCCCATCGCCTTGACGTCGATGTACGAGCGGGTGACCGCGGCGTCGTAGATCGCGGAGAGGTTGCTCGCGGCATCGGCGTCACCGGTCGCGGCGTTCTTCGCGACGGTCTCGAACTCGGTCGCCTGCTCGGCGGTCGCGCCCGCCTCCTCGGCCGTCACGGCGCCGAGCGCCACGAACCGGTCGTCGATCCGGTCCGGCAGCTTCGGCAGGTCCCCGGCGGACACCGAGGTGCCCGGGTCGTCGACGGCCTTCGGCAGGCCGACGCCGAACCCGACGGCACCGGCGAGGAGGACGGCGCCGGTGGCGACACCGGCGTAGGTGGAGCGTGCGATCGGCATTCGGCCATCATGCCTGTCGTTCCTGAGAGCCTGCCGAGGGGGCCTGACGGTCGAGACGACCGGCGCCGCCTACAGGTCGCTGCCGTCGGGGAGCCGGACGTAGTCGAGCCCGCGGGCGCCGAGCAGCCGCCCGAACTGCATGTCGACGATGCCGAGGCCCTCGGCGGAGTACACGCGGTCGTGGATGGCGACATTGCGACCGGCGCCGACGGCACGGGCGAAGTCGATGCCCTCGCTGGCCCGCATCCACGGTGCGCACACCGGCGCGAGGAGTACGTCGACCGGCACGCCCGGAACGGTGAGGGCGTCTCCCGGGTGAAAGACCGACTCCTCCCCCACCGTCATCAGGTAGCCGCTGTTGTGGAAGCGCGGCAGGTCCGGGTGGATCACCGCGTGCAGCTCGCCGATCGCGCGCACGCCGATCCCGCCGATGCTCCACGTCTCGTCGGGCGCGACCACGCGCACCCGCTCCGCGACGTCGGGTGCCGACTCGCGGATCTGCGCCGCGACGGCGGCGATCGTGAAGATCGGGGCGTCGGTGGCGCGGAGGTGGTCGGCGTCGTAGTGGTCCGGGTGCTCGTGGGTGATCAGCACCGCGTCGGCACCCTCCACCGACTCGCGCTGGCTCCACATGCCGGGGTCCAGGACCAGGGTCGTGCCGTCGTGCTCGATCCGGACGGCGGCGTGGCCGAACTTGGTCAGGCGCATGTGCCCACCGTAGCCGGAGGGCTCAGGAGCTCAGCCGGTCTGGTGGTGGACGTAGCACCAGCGCCAGTCCTCGCCCGGCTCCACCGAACGGATCACCGGGTGCTGGGTCTCGCGGAAGTGCGCAGTGGCGTGGCGTCCCGGCGAGGAGTCGCAGCAGCCGATCGTCCCGCAGGTCAGGCACATCCGCAGCGCCACCCACTGGGTCCCGTCGGCGAGGCACTGCGCGCACGCGAGGGCGGGCGGCGGGTCGAGCAGCGGCGTGGACTGCAGGTGCTCGCACCCGCCGGCGATGGGGCGGCTGGCGGCGGCCCTGATCTCCGCGCGCTGGGCGGCGGCGTGGTCGAGCATCGACTCCTCGACGTCGAGCATCGCCAGCACCTCGCTGACGATCTCCGACGGCACCTTGCCGGTGGAGCGGATCTCCAGCACGCGGCGCCGCTCCTCCTCGATCATCGCGCCGCGCCAGCGGGCGTAGAGGTCGCTGGGGCTCTCGAGGTCGGCGGTCGTGCCGAGCCGCTCCCACGCGGCGAAGTTGCGCTGCTCGATGCGCTGGATGATCAGGTCCCGCACCTGCAGCGGGTCCTCGTCCTCGGCCGCGAGGGCATCGAGCTTCTTGATGCCCGCCTTGGCCGCCTGCTGCAGCAGGGTCGCGCGGGCGAGCGCGTCGTCCTGGGCGTCGGGCCCCGGAACCCGCAGGGTGCGGGCGAGGGCGGGCAGGGTCATGCCCTGGCCGAGCAGGGTCCCCGCCACGACGGCGAAGGCGATGATCAGCAGCACCTCGCGGTGCTCGGTGTCCTCGGGGACCGTGAACGCCGCGGCGAGGGTGACCACGCCACGCATGCCGGCCCAGCCGATGAGGAAGGAGCTGCGCCACAGCATCGGCATCGGCTCACCGGTGCGGGCCTCGGGGCCACGGCGCAGCAGCAGTCCGCTGGCGGCGAAGACCCAGAGGAGGCGCAGCACCACGCAGGTGGCGAGGGCGGCCGCGCAGGCGATCGCGATGGTGCCGGCCCCGAACTCGCTCTCGCCGACCTCGCCGAGCAGCCAGTCGGCCTGCAGCCCGATCAGCAGGAAGACGGTGTTCTCCAGGACGTAGGCGATGGTGCGCCAGTTGGTGCGCTCGGCGATCCGCGACTGCGCGCTCTGCAGGATGGGCGCGACGTGCCCGAGCAGCAGGCCCGCGACGACGACCGCGACCACGCCGGAGGCGTGGATCTCCTCGGCCACGATGTACGACGCGAACGGGATCACCAGCGAGATGGCGGTGTCGAGCAGCGGGTCGGTGACCTTCTTGCGGATGAAGCCGACCACCAGGAACACCACGCCGCCGATCGCGGCGCCACCACCGGCGGCGATCACGAAGTCGAGGCCGACCTCCCACGCCGCGACCGTCGCGCTGAGCGCGCCGACGGCCGTCCGCAGCGCCACCAGCGCGCTGGCGTCGTTGAGCAGCGACTCCCCCTCGAGGATCGTCACGACCCGCCTCGGCAGGCCGATCCGGCGCCCGATCGCGGTCGCGGCCACGGCGTCCGGCGGCGCCACGACGGCGCCGATGGCCAGCGCCAGCGCCCAGTGCAGGTCGGGGATGACCAGCTTCACCACGGCTCCGACGCCGACGGTCGTGAACGCGACGAGCCCGACCGACAGCAGCAGGATCGGTCCGCGGTTGGCGTTGAAGTCGACGAGTGACGTGTTGACGGCGGCCGAGTAGAGCAGCGGTGGCAGCAGCCCCAGCAGCACGACCTCGGGCTCCAGCCGCAGCTCCGGCACGCCCGGGACGTACGACGCCGCGACGCCGACGACGACCAGCGTCAGGGGCGCGGGGATCTCGACCCGCTCGGACAGGGCGGTGACCGTCAGGACGACGACCGCAATGGCGACGAGCAGGAACGCGATCTCCACGGGACCTATTCTTCCGGGTCGGTCGCGAAGGATCGGATCCGCGCGTCCAGCTGCCGGCGGTCGGCCCGTCCGACGACCGCCTCGACGACCTCGATCCCGCCGTTCGGCGAGGCGAGCGCCTGCTCCAGCTCGGGCCGCGAGGTGACCCTCAGGTGCGGGACCCGCGCCGCCGCGCAGAGGCTGGCGAGGTCGGTGCCGTGGGGCGTCCCGAAGAGCCGCTCGAAGGAGGCCGCGTGCTCGGGTGCGCCCTGCTCGAGCATCGAGAAGATCGCGCCGCCGTCGTCGTTGGGCACCACGATCGTCAGGTCCGGACGGGGCTCGTCCGGGCCGAGGACCAGCGCCGTCTGGTCGTGCAGGAAGGTCAGGTCGCCCATCAGGGCGAGGTTCCGGGTCGACCCCTGACGGCCGAGCGCCGCGCCCACGGCCGTGCTGATGGTGCCGTCGATGCCGGCCAGCCCGCGGTTGGCGATCACCTTGCGCCGGCTGCCGACCGGGGTCGGCCGGGCCACCAGGTCGAGGTCCCGGATCGGGCTCGAGGCGCCGACGACGAGCAACCCGCCGGCGGGGAGCGCTGCGTGCGTGGCCGCCGCGACGTCGTACGGCGTCAGGGCGGGCTGCTCCGCGAGGAACCGGTCGACCCGGCGGGCCAGCGCGCGGTCCGCCGTACGCCACTCGTCGAGCCAGGCGGGGTCGTCCGGCCCGTCGCCGACCCAGCGGGGTGCGCCGATGGCGGTCGAGCCGGGAGGCGCCGGCGGCCAGACGCCGGGGCAGGGCACGACCAGCACCTCGACGTCCTCGCGCTCGAGGAGCCGGGTGACCGGCCGCGACAGGCTCGGCCGACCGAGGACGACGACCCGCTCGACGCGCGCGCCGAGATCCGTGCCGAGCAGGAGCCGGTAGGTGCGCAGCGCGTGGTCGCCCGTGCGCGCGCCGCTGCTCGGCTCCGCCAGCAGCGGCCAGCCCGCTGCCTCGGCCAGCTGGCGCGCCCGGGGACCGGCGTCGTCCCCGGCGACCACCACCGTCCGCGGCCCCTTCTGCAGGTCGGCCGGTTCGCCGTTCACCAACCATTCTTGTCGTGAATCCGCCGTTTCCACGACGAATTCGGTAGTTGCGTGGCCAACAGGAGCGGCGGGGACGAGGGGCGCGTCGAGCTGCAGGTTGAGGTGGAGCGGGCCGGCGGCGGTGACGGGGACGGCGTCGAGGGCGGCCACCGACGCGAGGTCGTGGGTGGTGACGAAGGGGCTGAAGATGCCGACCTGGTCGGTGGTCTGGTTGGCGCCGGTGCCGCGGAGCCGGGCCGGCCGGTCGGCGGAGACCACGACGAGGTCGATGCCGGAGTGGACCGCTTCGAGGACGGCGGGGTGGAGGTTGGCGACGGCGGTGCCGGACGTGGTGACGACCGCTGCCCGGGCGCCCGACTTGGTGAGCCCGAGCGCGAGGAAGCCCGCGGTGCGCTCGTCGATCCGCGTGTGCAGGCGCGGGCCGCCGGCCGGCGCGGCCGACCAGAGCGCGAGGAGGAGCGGCGCGTTGCGCGACCCGGGTGCGAGGACGACGTCCGTCACGCCGGCGCGGGCCAGCCAGGCCACGCACGCCTCGGCGAGGGCCGCAGCGCTGTCCGCGTCGGTGCTCATGGCCGACGATCCTCCCGCAACGCCCGCACGGCGGCGAGCCGGGCCTCCCAGTGCGCGACCCGATCCGGCGCCGCGCCCACCCCCGCCACCTTGTGTACGTCGACCGCGGGCCGTCGTACCGGCAGCGCCCCGTCCACGGGCAGGAGCGGCTCGGACACGACGTCCGCGGTGAGCAGCTGGACCGTGGCCAGCCCGCACGCGTGCGGCAGCGACGGCAGGGCGGCGGCGAGCGCGACCCCCGCCGCGATCCCGACCGAGGTCTCCAGCGCAGAGGACACGACGACGGGGAGCCCGATCCGCTCGGCGATCTCCAGGCAGGCGCGCACCCCGCCGAGGGGCTGGACCTTGAGCACCGCGATGTCGGCGGCCTCGAGGTCCCGCACGCGGTAGGGGTCCTCGGCCCGGCGGATCGACTCGTCCGCGGCGATCGGCACGTCGACGCGGCGGCGGACGCGGGCGAGGTCCTCGACGGAGGCGACCGGCTGCTCGACGTACTCCAGGCCGCCGGCGGCACGGTCCAGCCGGCCGATCGCGGCGACCGCTTCGTCGACGGACCAGCCGCCGTTGGCGTCGACGCGCACGTGGCCGCCGGGGCCGAGGGCGTCGCGCACGGCCTCGACGCGCGCCTCGTCGTCGGCGGTGGTCTGGCCCGGCTCGGCGACCTTCACCTTCGCGGTGCGGCAGCCGCCGGCGAGCACGATCTCGTGCGCGCGCTCGGGCCCGACCGCGGGCACGGTGACGTTGACCGGGACCGACGAGCGCAGTGGCGCCGGCCAGTCGCCCGCCATCGCCTCCTCGGCGCAGCGCAGCCACGGCTCGGCGACGTCCGGGGGGTACTCCAGGAACGGGCTCCACTCCCCCCAGCCCGCGGGACCGCGCAGCAGCGCGACCTCCCGCACGGTGATGCCGCGGAAGCGAGTGCGCATCGGGATGGCGACGACCTTCACGACGCGGTGTCCTCGAGGGCGAGCGCCCGGAGGGCCTGCCGGTCGGGCTTGCCGTTGGGCAGCAGCGGGATCGCGTCGAGCACCACCCACTGGCGCGGCGCCCAGGCCCGCGGGTGGGCGCCGGCGACCCAGTCGCGGAGCTCGTCGACGGACGGCCGGGGGTCTCGTGACGGTCGCTGGTCGACCTCCTCGGCCACCGGGGACCCGGGGACGACGAAGGCGACGACGCGGTTGCCCCACTCGTCGTCCGGTACGCCGAGCACCTCGACCTCCCCGATCGCCGGGTGCGCGCGCAGCCGCTCCGCCACCGCCGGTCCCGGCACGTTCAGCCCGCCGGTCACGATCACGTCGTCCAGCCGGCCGATCAGCGCCAGCCGGCCGTCCTCGTCGAAGCGGCCGGCGTCGGACGTCAGGAACCACCCGTCGACGAGCACCTCGCGGGTCAGGTCCGGCTGGCCGTCGTACCCGGAGAACAGGGTGGGCCCGGCGATCCGCACCCGGCCACCGGCGCCGAGGGCGACCGCGACGCCGTCGAGCGGGACGCCGTCGTACACGCACCCTCCGGCGGTCTCGGCCGAGCCGTAGGTCGCGACCACGTGCACCCCGGCCTCCTCCGCCCGCGCGCGCAGCGTGGCGCCGATCGGGCCGCCGCCGAGCAGCACCGTGTGCGCGCGGCGCAGCGCCGCGACGTCCGCCGGCGACGAGAGCATCCGGGTCAGCTGGGTCGGGACCAGCGAGGTGAACCAGCCCTCGCCGGCCGGCCACCCGTCCCGCTCGAGCAGGGTCGGCTCGTGGCCGGCGACGAGCGAGCGGAGCACGACCTGCACCCCGGCGACGTACGACGGAGGCAGGGCCAGCACCCACGGTCCGCTCGCGCCCAGCCGGGCCGCCGAGGCGCGGACCGAGGCGAGCACGGCGTCGCGTGGCAGCACGACCCGCTTCGGCGTCCCCGTGGACCCCGAGGTCGCGATGAGAAGCGGGACGTCGCCGGGTCCACCCAGCCAGGCGCGCGCCTGAGCGGCGACATCGGCGGGAGAACCGCCGGGGACCCAGAAATCCACGCGACAAAACCTAGTGCCAGGGAGAAGATGTCCGGCGATGAGCATCTCGGCCGAAGCGACGAAGCAGGGGTTCTGGCGGCGCCTGGTCCCACCGACCCCGATGTCGCGGCGCCTCGCCACGCAGTCGATCCTCTTCTCGACGGGCGAGGGCGCGTTCAACACCGGCAGCGCGGTCTTCCTCACCCAGGTCGTCGGGATGTCGGCGAGCAAGGTCGGTCTCGCGCTGACGATCGTCAACGTCGCCGAGTTCCTCATGGCCTACCCCGCCGGCCGGCTGGTCGACCGGCTCGGCCCGAAGCGGGTCTGGGCCGCGACGACCTGGGGCCGCGCGGCCTGCTTCGCGGCACTGCCCTTCGTCGGCTCCTTCGGTGAGTACGTCGCGGTCGGCATGTTCTTCGCGCTGTTCGGCTCGGCCGGGCACTCCAGCTACCAGGCCTACGTGGTCGACGTGCTCCCGCCGAAGGAGCGCGTCGAGACCCAGGCCTACCTCTACTCCTCGCTCAACCTCGGCTTCACCCTGGGCGCGATCATCGGTGGCATCGCGCTGGCGACCGACAGCCTCGAGGTGATCCGCTGGTCGCCGCTCTTCGCGGCGGTGCTGATGGGCTTCAACGGGTTCTGGATCGCGCGCCTGCCGGCGGCTCCGCACGACCTGCGCGTCGCGAGCGGCGAGGCGCGGGTGCGGCCGACGGGTCCCGGCCCGCTGCGCAACCCGGGCTGGATCCTGGTGACCTTCTGCCTCGGCGTCCTGTGGACCAACCAGACTCTGCTCAACGTGGTGATCCCGCTGTGGCTGGTCGAGGCGACGGACGCACCGCACGTGCTGCTGGCCTGGCTGTTCGGGACCAACACGGTGCTGTGCATCTTCCTGCCGGCGTACACGTCGAAGGGGGTGAAGGACCTGCGCGACGCGATGCGCTACGTCTGGATCTCGACCGCCTTCTTCGTCGTGTCCTGCCTGATCACGCTGGTCACCCACTCGACCGTCGGCCTGGTCACCGTGCTGCTGGTGTGGCTCGGCCACGTGACGGTGACCGGCGCCGAGCTGTTCATCTCCGGCGCGAGCTGGTCCTTCCAGGCCGAGCTGATGGACCCGAAGCGGCGCGGGGAGTACCAGGGCGTCGCCGACGTCAGCCGTGCGATGGGCTCGATGTGGGCGCCTGCGCTGTTCACCTTCCTCGCGATGCAGTGGGGCGAGGAGGGCTGGCTGGTGATCGCCGCGATCGTCACCGCCGCCACCGTGCTGACCGGTCCGTCGCTCGGGCTGGCCGTGCGCTTCCGCGACCAGCACTTCCCGGTCAGTCCGGAGCCGGAGACCCAGCCAGCAGCTCCCTGACCCGGGCGAGCACGCGCCGGGTCGTGGCGAGGTCCTCCTCGCCGAACTCCTCACGCAGCATGTCCTCCACCTCGAGGATGTGGTCGAAGCCGCCCTGGGCGACCTTCCGTCCGTAGTCGGTGTACCGCACGATCTTGGCGCGCCGGTCGGACGGGTCCGGGACCATCTCCACGATCCCGAGCCGGGCCATGTCGCGGACCACCTCGCCCATCGACTGACGGGTGATCCCCGCTCGTGTCGCCATGTCAGCGGCTCGTGCGCCCTCCGGCGGGAGGGTCGCGAAGACGGCGTCGTGGGCTCCCGCGAGCTCGGTGAAGCCGCGGGCGTGCGCGCTCGTGAGCATGTCGTTGCGCAGCGCCCGGGCGCACTTGTCCGCGAGCGCGATGAACGGCTCGAAGTGCGGTCGCTCGAGATCCGGCTGCTCGGAGGCTCTTGACATTGACAGGCTACCTTCCAATAATCGACAGGCAGCCTTACTTTATCAGGAGATGCCATGGACACCCAGACCCGCACCGCACCGGTCGCCGCCGAGGTCGCCCGCCTGTTCCGCCCGCGGCACCGCACCACCCGGGTCGCAGTCGAGCAGGAGCTCTTCGCCCTCGACCTCTTCAACGGCAGCAGCGCCGCCCCCGACCGGGTGCGCCGCGCGAGCGCCGGGCGCCCCTACGAGCCCTGGCTGGCGTTCGAGCCGGGCGGCCAGGTCGAGCTGAGCCTGCCGCCGGCCGCATCGGCGGAGCAGGCCGGCACCCACCTCGTCGCGGCGACCTGCGCGCTCGCCCGCGACCTGCAGGGCGACGGCGTCGTCCTCTCCTCGCTCCCGGTCCGGGCGGCGGACCCGGCGACACCGCGCCACCTCCGCACTCCCCGGTACGACGCCATGGAGCACCACCTCGACACGATCGGCCCGGCCGGACGCCGGATGATGCGGTCCACCGCCTCGACCCAGCCCTGCCTGGACTGGTGGCCCGGGCAGGCCGGCCGCGAGCAGTGGCGGCTCCTGCTCCTGGCGGCCCCCTTCATCGCCGCGGCCACGGCACGCAGCACCGGTCCGACCGGGCGGCTGACCACCTGGCTCGCCGTCGACCCCGGCCGCACGGCCTTCGACGACCGGCTGCTCCACGGCGACGACCCGGTCGCCGCCTACGCCCAGTTCGCCGCGGGAGCGACCCGCTTCGTCGACGGCGACCCCGCCCACCTCAGCACCCTCTTCCCGCCCGTCCGGCCCCGTGGGCGCTACCTGGAGGTCCGCTTCCCCGACGCCCAGCCGACCCGCCGCGTCGGCAGGCTGCTGCAGGCCCTCGCCGCCCTCCTGTACGACGACGCCCGGCGTCGTACCGCCCTCGCCTCGCTCGCGGGCGAGCAGCGGCGGCTCGCCGACCACTGGGCTGCGGCCGCGGCCGGGACCGGCGACGTGGAGCGCGGCCTGGCCCTGCTCGACTGGCACCCCGACGTGCTCCGGGAGGCATCATGAGCATCCTCGTCGTCGCCGACCCGTGGGCCGGCCTGGACCCGTCCATCGACGCGACCGTCGGGCTGGTCGCGGCGGCCCAGGACCTCGGTGTGGCCGTGCGGGTCTGCACCCCCGAGGACCTCTCGGTGGTCGCCGGCCGGGTGCGCGCGACCGCGAGGCCGGTGACCCTCGGGCCGCGTGCCCGCGGGGCCGACCACCGCTGGCTGGTCGGCACCCCGTGGTCGCGGCTCGGCACGCCGCAGGTCGTCGACGTCGCCGACGCCGTCCAGCTCGTCCTGCTCCGCATCGACCCGCCCGTCGACGACCGCTACCTGCGCACCACCCACCTGCTCGACCTCGTCGAGTCCGCGGGCACCCGGGTCGTCAACCGGCCCGCCGGGGTGCGGGCCCTGCAGGAGAAGCTCCTCGCCCTGCACTTCCCGGAGCTCTGCCCGGCGACGCTCGTGACCGCCGACCCGGCGGAGGTGCGGCGCTTCGTCGCCGCGCACGGGGCCGCGGTCGTGAAGCCGGTCGACGGCTTCGGCGGCCTGGACGTGTGGCTGCTCCGCGACGACGGTGCGGCGCTGGCGCTGGCCCAGTCGGCGACCGGCGGCGGACGACGGCACGTGGTCGCGCAGGAGTACCTCGCCGCCGTACAGGAGGGGAACAAGCGGCTCTTCCTGCTCGACGGCGAGGTGGTCTGCGCGGTGCTGCGCCACCCGTCGCCCGGCGACTTCCGGATCGACGCCCCCTCCGCGCCTGCGGTCGTCGACGACGCCGACCGCCGCATCGTCGCCGCAATCGCCCCGCTGCTCGCCCGGCACGGCGTCGCGATGGCCGGGCTCGACGTGATCGACGGCCGCCTGATCGAGGTCAACGTGACCTGCCCCGGCGGCACCGCCAAGGCCGACGCCCTGCTCGGCACCGACCTGTCCGGCGCGTACGTGCGCCGGCTCCTCCACCTCGAGAGCTCCACCCGACAGAAAGTGATGGCCGCGTCATGAGCACCACCGTGATCACCTGCATCGCCCTCATGGGCATCCTGCTGTTCGTCCTCGGCGCCAACGTCACCCGACACCGCGCGATGCGCGGCGCGAACGGGCCGCAGATGCCGACCGACCCGGCCGACCGCCTGCTCATCGCCCAGCGCGCCCACGGCAACGCCGCCGAGTACGTGCCGACCCTCGTCGTCCTGCTCGTCGTCTGCTCGACGCTCACCGACGGGTGGTGGCTCGACGCCCTGGCGATCGTGGCCGCGGCAGCCCGCCTCCTGCACGCCTACGGGATGCTGTCGGCGAAGACCCTCGCCGCGCACGGCCCGGTGCGCGACTCGGGGGCGATGTTCACCTACGCCTCCGGCATCGCCCTCGGCGTCACGGCACTCGTCGCGATGTGAGCGGCGTACGACGCCCGGTGATCGGCATCGCCGGCCACCACCAGCTCGTCCCGCGACCGTTCGGCGAGCTGCCGGTGCACGGCGCGGCCGCGGCGTACGCCGCCGCCGTCACCGCGTGCGGGGGCCGGCCCGTCGTCGTACCTCCCGGCGCCGGGCCCGGCCTGCTGGACGTCCTCGACGGCGTGGTGCTCACCGGCGGCGACGACGTCGGGGCGGACCCCGCCCGCGACGCGGACGAGACGGCGCTCGTCCGCGCGGTCGTGGCCGCCGGCGTACCGCTGCTCGGCGCGTGCCGCGGGTTGCAGGTGATGGCGGTCGCCCTCGGCGGGGTCCTCGACGACGTGACCGGCCATTGCCGGCCGGCGGCCGGCCACGCCGTGACGACACGGCCCGGCTCCGTGGTGCACGGCCTGGTCGGCGCGGCCGTGACGACCACCGCCCTGCACCGACAGGCCGTCGCAGCTCCCGGACGGCACTGGCGGGCGACGGCGTGGGCGATGGACGGCACGATCGAGGCGATCGAGGCGACCGATCCGGCGCTCCCCGCCCTGGGCGTGCAGTGGCACCCCGAGCTGTTCTGGAACGATGCTCCCCAGGACCCCACCGGGCCGGCGGTCTTCGCCTGGCTGGTGCGGCTCGCCGAAAATGGTTCGACAGGAGCCCGACGGCGCGCGTAGAATTGTCTTGATGTCAAGATATATCTCGGACCGCATCGCCCGCCTGGCCGGCCCCACTCCCCTGGTCCGGCGGCTGTCCGCGCAGTCGGTGCTCTCGGCGTTCGGCGACGGCGTCTTCCTCACCGGCAGCGCGGTCTTCTTCACCCAGATCGTCGGGCTCTCCGCGGCCCGGGTCGGCCTCGGCCTCTCGATCGCCGGAGCCGTCACCTTCCTGCTCGCGGTGCCGCTCGGCAAGCTCAGCGACCGGTTCGGCGCCAAGCGGGTCTGGGCGCTCGCCTCGCTCGTCGAGGCGCTGCTCTACCTCGCCTGGCTCGCCGTCGGCGGCTTCGCCACCTTCGTCGCGATGCTCGTCGTCCTCGAGCTGGTCGTGACGACGAGCCGGTCCGCCCGCAACGCCTACCGCTTCGACATCTTCCCGCGGGAGGAGCGGGTCTCCTCCAACGCCTACTTCCGCGCGGCCCGCAATGTCGGCTACACCCTCGGCGCGCTGCTCGCCGGCGTCGCGCTCGCGACCAACGACGACGCCATGATCCGCGCCGTCCCGGTCGCCACCGCCGCCCTCCTCGTCCTCAACGCCGTCCTCGTCTCCCGGATGCCGTCCGTCATCCACCACACCGAGGAGGCACCACTCGAGGCCGCCCTCGAGACGGTGCTGGACGGCGGGAAGGGCGACAAGCGCAGCGCCCTGCGCAACCGCGGCTACGTCGCCATGGCCGTCCTCGGCGGCGTCCTCGGCACCCACCAGGTGCTCCTCAACGTGGTGATCCCGCTGTGGCTGGTCGAGGAGACCGACGCCCCGCGCGTGCTGCTGGCCTGGCTGTTCGGCACCAACACCGTGATGGCCGTGCTGCTGCAGGTGGCGGCGGCCCGCGGCATCACCACGGTCGCCGACTCGCTGCGCGCCCAGCGCCGCGGCGCCTTCTTCTTCGTGCTCTCCTGCGGCATCGTGCTGGTCACCCACGACACCGTCGGCTGGGTGACGATCGTGCTGGTCTGGGTCGGCCACGTCACGGTCACCGGCGCCGAGCTCTTCCAGTCGGCCGGCGAGTGGGGCCTGCAGGCCGAGCTCTCCGACCCCGCCCGCCGCGGCGAGTACCAGGGCGTCTCCCAGCTCGGCTACACCCTCGGCACGGTCTGGGCGCCCGCCCTCTACACCTTCCTGGCCATGCACTGGGGTGCCCAGGGCTGGCTGGTGATCGCCGCGATCGTGCTCCTCGCCGCCGTGCTGATCCACCCCGCCGCCCGGGCCGCCGAACGACACCTGACCCGGATGGGAGTGCCGGCCCCCGAGCCTGCCTGACCTCATCGCGCCGCCCTGCGACGGCCGGGCGGCCCCACAGGGGCGCGCTGGCTGCGTTGCCGACGCTCGACAGTCGGCCAGACTGCCGTCGCGCCGGGCGCCTGCATCACACCCATCTGGACCCGCCCAACTCGTCGCAGCTCGGCGGGATGAGGTTAGATCGACGGCTATGGCCACCGCGAAGCACTGGATTGCCGGCGCCCGACTCCGCACCCTCCCCGCGGCCGTCGCCCCGGTCCTCGTCGGCACCGCCGTCGCCGTGTACGACGACAGCGCGGTCTGGTGGAAGGCACTGCTCGCCCTCGTGGTCAGCCTCGCCCTCCAGGTCGGCGTCAACTACGCCAACGACTACTCCGACGGCATCCGCGGCACCGACGACGAGCGAGTCGGCCCGCTGCGCCTGGTCGGCTCCGGCCTCGCCACCCCGGCCGCGGTGAAGCGGGCGGCCTTCCTCTCCTTCGGGGTCGCCGCCGTCGCCGGCATCGCCCTCGCCGCCACGACCGCGTGGTGGCTGCTCGCCGTCGGCGCGGTCAGCGTGCTCGCCGCCTGGTTCTACACCGGCGGCTCGAAGCCCTACGGCTACCTCGGCCTCGGCGAGGTGATGGTCTTCATCTTCTTCGGCCTCGTCGCCGTCGTCGGCACCACCTGGGTGCAGACCGAGCGCTGGGGGGAGATCGGCTGGGCGTCGGTCGCCGCCGGCACCGGCGTCGGTGCCCTGGCGTGCGCCATCCTCGTGGCCAACAACCTGCGCGACATCCCCACCGACACCGTCTCGGGCAAGATCACCCTGGCCGTGCGGCTCGGCGATCGTCGTACCCGGGGGTTCTACGCGGTCCTGGTCAGCGTCTCCGCCGCGGCCGTGGTCGTGCTCGCCGCGCTGACGTCATGGTGGGCGCTGCTCGGCCTGGGCTTCCTGCTGCCCGCCACGAGGGCCGCGCGGATCGTGCTCGGTGGCGCCGGCGGCCCGGCGCTCATCCCCGTCCTGCAGCAGACCGGCATCGCCGAGCTCGGCTGGGCGGTCCTGGCCGGACTCGGCCTCGTGCTCGCCTGACCTGCCACTTCGAGTCGACTTGCCACCTTGGCCCGTCGACTTGCCACCTTGGCCCGTCGACTTGCCACCTTGGCCCGTCGACTTGCCACCTTGGCCCGTCGACTTGCCACCTTGGCCCGTCGACTTGCCACCTTGGTCCGTCGACTTGCCACCTTGGTCCGTCGACTTGCCACCTTGGTCCGTCGACTTGCCACCTTGGCCCGTCGACTTGCCACCTCGGCCCGTCGACTTGCCACCTTGGTGCGCGGCGCGCGACCCGAGGGGCAACTCAACCGGCCAAATCGGCAACTCGACCCGTCAGAGTGGCAACTCGCGCAGGGGTGAGGACGATCAGTCCTCGTCCTCCTTGGCGCGCATCTCCTCGTACTTCTCGGTGATCCGGCCTGCGCGGCCCTCGACCTTCACGGCGAACGCAGCGCGCTGCCGCTCGAGGAGGACGTAGGACGCCGCGCCACTCACCAGGAACGCGATCACGAAGACCCACAGCAGGTTGACCGAGTCGGCGACGAGGAACCACACCCCGAACACGATGCAGAACGCGCCGACGAACAGACCGGCGCGCAGGGCGGTGTAGATCCAGAACTCCTTCACCGTCCAAGGGTAAGTCGCAGCGTTGCCGGATCGAGACCCGGGGACCGGGCGCGG
The DNA here is from genome assembly GCF_013408525.1 of Nocardioides aromaticivorans. Taxonomy (NCBI): domain Bacteria; kingdom Bacillati; phylum Actinomycetota; class Actinomycetes; order Propionibacteriales; family Nocardioidaceae; genus Nocardioides; species Nocardioides aromaticivorans. The sequence goes on along the minus strand of NZ_JACBZM010000001.1, from coordinate 2,777,507 downwards.
GATCACCAGCCCCGCTCTACTCTGGTGGAGTGAAGCTGCTGCTCGTCGTCGTGATCTTCGCGGCGGTCACCTACCTCGCGGTCCGCTGGATGCAGGACCGCGGGCTCGGGGGCGAGCAGATGCCGCGGCGGCCCTCCCGGCCGAAGCCGCCGACCCGGCCGGTCGCGCCCGACGACGACGAGTCGTTCCTGCGCGACCTGGACTGGCAGCGCCGTCAGCAGGAGCGCCGGCAGCACAAGAACCCACCGGACCAGCCCGACGGCTGAGGCCCGACTGCCGTCGTACCGGACCCAGTGGTCGTGGGTGCGGGCCTCCGGCAGCCACTGGGTCCGGTACGACGGGCGGTCGGTCGTCAGCGTTGGTCGATGAACGCCGGGCGCTCGACGGCGTACGAGTGCTGGCTCGCGGTCGAGAAGTAGTTGATCCCGATGAAGTTGAACCACAGGGTGGCGACGCCGACGAGCGCGAGCATCGCGGCGCGGCGACCCTTCCAGCCGGCGGTCGCCCGGGCGTGCAGGTAGCCGGCGTAGACGACCCACGTGATGAACGCCCAGACCTCCTTGGGGTCCCAGTTCCAGTAGCGCGACCACGCCTCGTGGGCCCAGATCGGTCCGGTGATGAGGACCGCGAAGGTCCACACCGGGAACGCGAAGGCGTGGACCCGGTAGGCGAGCCGGTCGAGCGCGTCGAGCTGCGGCACCCGGGCGATCCAGCCGCGCAGCTGGCGGCCGGACGCCTCGGCCCGGCGCTCGGCACGCATCCGGACGAGGTACATGACCGAGGCGATGCCGCCGAGGGTGAACGCGCCGGTCGCGATGACGGCGGAGATCACGTGGATGACCAGCCACGGGGAGTTCAGCGCCTCGGTGAGCGGCGCGACCTCGTCGTGCAGCCAGATCACCGCGACCATCAGCGTGGTGACGACGAAGCCGACGACGAGCGGGCCCATCCAGCCGAGGCCGAAGCGGCGGTAGAGGGCGACGTACAGCAGCGTCACGACGAACGTGCCGGTCAGGGTGAACTCGTACATGTTGCCCCACGGCACCCGGTTCGGGTCCGCGGCCATGCCGCGGCCGACGAGGGACACGAAGTGCACCACGCACGCGAAGCAGGTCAGCAGGAAGCCGAGCCGGCCCAGGAAGGCGGTCCGCTCCGGCTCCTCCACCGGAGCGGAGTCCTTGGCTAGGTCGACGCCGCCGGAGCCCACCAGCTCGCGGTCGGCGGCCGGCTGGCGCAGCGAGGCCCACTCGGCGAGGTGCACCAGCAGCGCGATGAAGTAGAGGACGCCCGCCACCGCGACGGCCTGGTTGCTGAGGTTCTCCCAGTTGAGGTCGGTCATTGCTTCTCCTTGAGCTGGCCGAGCAGGGTGGCGAGGACCTCGTCCATCTCACCGTTGCCGGACCTGTCGAGTACGGCGACCTCGACCCGGGTCGCGCCGTCGTCGGTCATTGTGCCGGGCACCGCCCGCACCCACACCCGGCGCGGCCGGATGAAGAGCGATGCGCAGAGGCCGATCAGGGCCATGATCATGCCGATCAGCGCGACACCCTTGCCGGGCGTCTGGCTGATCTGCACGCGGATCCACGGGTCGACCCGGTCGAAGGTGACCGTGCCGAGGTTGTCGGGCAGCGTGAAGGTGTCGCCGACCTGCAGGTCGACACGGACCGGCTTGCCGTCCTTCTGGATCGGCTTGGCGTTGGTCTTGTCGAGCACGTAGACCGACTGCGAACGGCCCGACTCGTAGCCGAGGTCGCCGGTGTAGGCGAGCATCGACAGGGTCGGGTTGAGGTCGTCGCCGAAGACGGTGACCGGGTTGCCGTCGCGCATGTCGAAGGACGGGTAGAACAGGCCCTCCAGGCCGATCTGCGGGTCGACCACGGGCGGCTTGATCACGCCGAAGGACAGGAAGCTCGCGTCCTGCGGGAGGAAGGGCGTCGGGCCGGTGTAGGTGACCTTGCCGTCGCCGTCGCGCACGGTCACGACGGGCGCGTAGCCGTGCCCGATCAGGAACACGTCGGTGCCGTCGATCTCCAGCGGGTGGTTGACCCGGAGGTCGTACTCCTTCTCCGGGGCGTCCTTCGTGGTGTGGTAGCTGAGGTGCGCCTCGAACTTGCGGGCCTGTCCCGCCCGCGGCCCCTTGGTCAGCCAGTCCACGTCGAAGTCCTCGACCGTGAACCGGAAGTCCTGCATCTGCTGCTGGCGGAACAGGCCGCCGGGCTTGAAGTCGTCGTACTGCGTGAGGTTGTTGCTGAACGTGCTGCCCTCGACGAGGATCACGCCGCCCTGGTAGCCCCACAGGCCACCGACCGCGAAGCCCGCCAGCACCACGAGCACCGACAGGTGGAAGAGCAGGTTGCCGGCCTCGCGGAGGTAACCGCGCTCGGCGGCGACGAAGTCGTCGCCGTCGGCGACCGGCCGCAGTCGGTGCCGGCGGCCGAGCACCGTCCGCGCCTGCTCCAGCACCTCCTCGGCGCTCCGCTCCGTCGTGTACGCCGCCTGCACGGGCATGCGACCGAGGTGGCGGGGAGCCGCCGGGGGCTGGGCCCGCAGGGCGCGGTAGTAGACGAACAGCCGGGGAACGATGCAGCCCACGAGCGAGATGACGAGCAGCAGGTAGACGGCCGAGAACCACGGCGAGGAGTAGACCGAGAACAGGTCGAGCTTCTCGTAGAGGGGCGTGAGCTTGGGGTGCTCGCTCTTCCAGCGGGTCACCGCCAGGGAGTCGACGTCGGCCTGCGGGATCACCGAGCCGGGGATGGCGGCCAGCGCGAGCAGCAGGAGCAGCATCAGCGCGGTGCGCATGGAGGTGACCTGGCGCCACACCCAGCGCAGCAGCTCGCGCGCGGTGAGCTCGCCGGCCTTCCGGCCGGTGCCCGCAGGCTCGGTGCTCACAGGATGGTCTCCCCGAAGTCCACGGTCTGCAGCTGGGCCCACTGCACGACGTGGTCCCACCAGCCGGTGACCATCAGGACGCCGATGACCACGAGGAAGGCGCCACCGACGCGCATGAAGGCGACCTGGTGGCGGCGTACCCAGCCGAGCGCGTTCGACAGCCGGTTGTAGGCGACGGCCACGATGATGAAGGGCAGCCCGAGGCCCAGCGCGTAGCAGAGCGCCAGCAGGCCACCGCGGGCCGCGGTGGCGCCGTCGGCGAAGGTGAGGTTGAGGATCACGCCGAAGGTCGGACCCACGCAGGGCGTCCAGCCGATCGCGAAGAGGGCGCCGATGAGGGGCGCGGCGCCGAGCCCGACCGCGGGCACCTTGTGGATGCGCAGGTCGCGCTGGAAGATCGAGAGGACTCCCGCGAAGACCAGGCCCAGCACGATCAGGACGACGCCGAGGCCGAGCTGCAGCTCGTCCTGCCACCGGCGCAGCGGCTGGCCGATGGAGCCGAAGGCCGTGCCGTAGAAGACGAAGACGACGGCGAAGCCGAGCACGAACAGGATCGACCCGAGCAGCATCCGGCCGCGCCGCTTCCCGGCCTCACCGGCGGCGAGGTCCGCGCCGGACAGCCCGGTCGCGTAGGAGAGGTAGCCCGGCAGCAGCGGCAGCACGCACGGGGAGAAGAAGGAGACCAGCCCGGCGATCGCGGCGACCGGCACGGCCAGGCCGAGCGACCCGGCGGCGGCCTGCTCCTGGAACCATTCACCCATCAGCCCGCCACCCTCAGCCCTTCTCCGCGAGGACGTCCCGGACAAGGGTCACCAGGGTGCTCTTCGAGGGCACCGGACCGTTCATCAGCGCGGCGACCCGGCCCTCGGTGTCGAGGACGTACGTCGCCGGCACGGACCGGGTCTCGTACTTGCCGAGCGAGCCCAGGGTCTCGCTGCCCGGGTCGTAGAGCGAGGGGTAGTCGACGCCGCGGTCGTCCTCGAAGGCGGCGGCGTTCTCGGGGGCCAGGTCGCGGATGTTGATGCCGACGAAGGCCACCTCGTCCTTGCCCAGCTCCTCCTCGGCGTCGACCAGCATCGGCATCTCGGAGCGGCACGGCCCGCAGCCGGACCACCACACGTTGAGCACGACCGCCTTGCCGCGCAGGTCGCTGATGTCGAGCGGCTCGCCCTGCACGGTCTCCCCGCTGATCTCGACCGGGTCCTCGCGCTTGTCCTTCGCGACCTCGACGACCTTGCCGTCGCCGCCGACGTACTCGAGGTCGTCGGTGCCCTTGACGCCCGAGCAGCCGGACGTCAGGACGAGCACGGCCAGGCCGGCCAGGGCGCGACGGATCATGCGGGCGGTGTCCCCTCCGGCTTGTTCTCCTCGGGGGCGTCACCGGCCGAGAACGGCGCGGCGATGTCGCCGGTCGGGATCAGGTCGATCGCCGGCTCAGCGTAGGAGATCTCGACGAGCTCGTCGCCCGCGAACCCGAAGGAGGTGATCGAGCACAGGGTGCACTGCCGCTTGCGCGGGTCGTGCAGGAAGGACCGCTTCTCCGCGGCGAGGCGGGTCGTCCAGATCGGCAGCTGGTGGGAGACCAGCACCGCCTCGTGGCCGGCGGCGTCGCGGCGGGCGTCGTGGACGGCCGTCATCATCCGCTCGACGATCGCCCGGTAGGGCTCGCCCCACGACGGCTTGAACGGGTTGTAGAGGTGGCGCCACAGCAGCGGGTTGCGCAGCGCGTTGTTGCCCTTGCCGAAGGTGAGGCCCTCGAACCGGTTCTGCGACTCGATGACCCGCGGCTCGAGGCCGACCTCCAGGCCGAGCGCCGACGCGAGCGGGGCCGCGGTCTCCTGCGCGCGCTCGAGCGGCGAGGACCGGATCAGGGTGATGTCGTTGCCCTTGAGCGCCTCGCCCACGCGGTCGGCCATGGCCCGCCCGCGCACCGACAGGTGGAAGCCGTCACGGCGTCCGTAGAGGATGCCCTGCGGGTTGTGGACCTCGCCGTGGCGGACGAGGTGGACGATCGTGTCGGGGATGCCGGTCACTTGCTCGCTCCGAAGGTCTCGGCGGCGGCGCGGGCGGCCACCGGAAGGGCGTCGAGGACCTGCTGGACCGCGCGGTCGTCGTGGGACGACGACACGAACCACGCCTCGAAGGCGGACGGCGGCAGGTGCACGCCGTGGTCGAGCATCGCGTGGAAGAAGGCGGCGTACGCCGGCACGTCGGTCCGCTGCGCCTCGGCGTAGTCGGTGACCGGGTCCTCGGTGAGGAAGACGGAGAACATCGAGCCGGTCGACTGGATGACGTGCGGGACGCCCGCGGCGGTGAACGCCTCGGCGGCCCCGGCCCGCAGCGCGTCGGCGACCACGTCGAGCCGGGCGTAGACCTCGTCGGTCGCGGCATCGAGCGTGGCGAGGCCGGCTGCGGTCGCGACCGGGTTCCCCGAGAGTGTGCCGGCCTGGTAGACGGGGCCCTCGGGGGCGAGGTGGCCCATCACGTCCGCGCGGCCGCCGAAGGCCGCGGCGGGCAGGCCGCCGCCCATCACCTTGCCGAAGGTCATCAGGTCGGGGACCCAGCCCTCGACGGCACCGTCGGTGCCCCACTGGCCCGCCTTCGAGACGCGGAAGCCGGTCATCACCTCGTCGCTGATGAACAGCGCACCGTGGGCGCGGCAGGTCTCGGCGAGGAACTGGTTGAAGCCGGGTGCCGGCGGGACCACGCCCATGTTGCCGGGCGCGGCCTCGGTGATCAGGCAGGCGATCCGGTCGCCGTGCTCGGCGAACGCGGCGGCGACCGCCTCGCGGTCGTTGTACGGCAGCACCAGGGTCAGCTCGGTGGAGCTGGCCGGCACGCCCGGCGTCCCCGGGATGGAGAAGGTGGTCAGCCCGGACCCGGCCGCGGCGAGCAGCGAGTCGACGTGGCCGTGGTAGCAGCCGGCGAACTTCACGATGACGTCGCGCCCGGTGAAGCCGCGCGCCAGCCGGATCGCCGACATGGTCGCCTCGGTGCCCGACGACACCAGGCGCAGGCGCTCGACGGGGGTGCGGGCGACGATCGCCTCGACGAGGGCCACCTCCCCCTCCGTGGGCGTGCCGTACGACGTACCGCGCGACAGCGCCGCCTGGACCGCCTCCACCACGGCGGGGTGGCCGTGGCCGAGCAGCATCGGCCCCCACGAGCAGACCAGGTCGACATAGGTGTTGCCGTCGACGTCGGTGAGCCACGGGCCGGAGGCCGAGCGGATGAACCGCGGGGTGCCGCCGACGGCGTTGAACGCCCGGACCGGGGAGTTCACCCCACCGGGGGTCACGGCGCGGGCCCGGGCGAAGAGGTCGTCGGAGCCGGTGGTCGGGCCGGTGGTCACGAGGTCGGGCACTCCAGCATTGTCACCGATCCCCCCGCGGCGCCCCTCATCGCGGTCCCTTCCTGAGAGCCACCTGAGCGGCCGGGCTCCCGGGAGGGAGTGGTGTCACATCCGGCGTCTTTGTGCCGCGTGCACATACCACGGGGACCGCATTGTGGTCCGGATCATGTGACACCCATAACTTCGGTGTGTCACGATTCGTTGACCAGGAGCCGTGCCGTACGCCGGTCCACGCCTCGTGGGTCGGACGCACGCGGCCGGCGCACAGGTGGGGGCTTAGAGGGAGCGGCCCACGCGAGACGGCCAGTGATGGCCAGGGGAGAGAGACGGGACATGTCGAGGAAGCGTCTGGGGCGGCTGCAACGCGTCGCCACCATCATTCCGCTCGCGCTGCTGTCGGCTGCCTGGACGGCGTCCGTCGCCGGCATCGGCGGCGTGGCGGCTCCGGTCGTCGCGGCGGAGAATCCGGGTCAGGTCACCGACGGCACGAGCGTGCCCGAGGAGTCGATCGACGACCCGGCGAGCCTGTCCGACCCCGCCGAGGTGGAGGGCCTCAACGGCGGCAACGCGGCGGGCATCGTCAACGCGGCGTCGACCAACGCGATCCCGGCTGCCGCGCTGGCGGCGTACCAGCGCGCCGAGACGGTCATCAACTCCGCCGACAAGAGCTGCAAGATCACCTGGCAGCTGATCGCCGCGATCGGCCGCGTCGAGTCCAACCACGGTCGCTTCGGCGGCAACGTCCTCAACGACGACGGTGTGGCGACCCCGGGCATCTACGGCATCCCGCTCAACGGCAAGAACAAGACGAAGGCGGTCTCCGACACCGACGCCGGCGTCTACGACAACGACACCCAGTGGGACCGCGCGGTCGGCCCGATGCAGTTCATCCCGTCGACCTGGCAGGTCGTGGGCGTGGACGCTGACGACGACGCCTCCCGCAACCCGCAGGACATCGACGACGCTGCGCTCGCCGCGGCGGTCTACCTCTGCTCCGGCGACGGCGACCTCTCCACGGTGGCCGGCCAGCGCGCGGCGGTCTACCGCTACAACCACAGCGACGCCTACGTCGACCTGGTCCTCAAGATCATGAACGCCTACCTCGAGGGCGACTTCACCTCGGTGCCGAACAACTCGACCGCCGCGGGCTATGTCGTCCCCGAGCCGCCGAGCTTCAACGTCGGCGGCCCCAAGGGCACGAAGGGCCGCAACCACGGCGGCACGACCACGGGCGGCGGCTCGACCGGTGGCAGCACCGGCGGCTCGACCGGCGGCTCCGACGGTGGCAGCACCGGCGGTGGCGACGGCGGCACGGGCGGCGGCGACGGCGGCACCGGTGGTGGTGACGGCGGCACCGGCGGCGGCAGCGACCCGATCAAGGGCGGCACGGACGCGGTCAAGGAGACGGTCGAGACCGTCGACAAGGGCGTCGGCACCGTGACCTCCAACCTGATCAGCGGCCTCCTCGGCCCGCTGACCAAGGCCGAGGCGCAGAGCGCCTGCCAGAGCACCTACCCGAAGCTGACGCAGACGGTCCAGCTGCTCAACTGCCTGCTGAGCTACGGCCTCGGCAAGTAGCACCCACGCACGACCCGCAAGAGCCCCGGCCACACCCCCCAGGCCGGGGCTCTTGTCATGTCCCGCGAAGTGTGTGGTCTTCTCCTTCGAAGTGTGAGTGTTTCTCCGGCCAGGTGCGGCGACTGCTCGTCGAGGCGGTTCTGACCAGGAGAAACCCACACACCTCGAAGGAGAAACTCCGCCACTTCGGCGGAGAAACAGTCACACTTCGTCAGCGCAACAGGCGGGCGGCCTCGGTGGCCCAGTAGGTCAGGATCATGTCCGCCCCGGCCCGGCGGATCGAGGTGAGCGTCTCGAGGATGGCCGGCTCGCGGTCGATCCAGCCGTTCGCGGCGGCGGCCTCGACCATGGCGTACTCCCCCGAGATGTTGTACGCCGCCACCGGGACGCCGAGCTCGCCGGCGGCGTCGGCCACCTGGCGCAGCACGTCGAGGTAGGCCAGGGCCGGCTTCACCATGACGATGTCGGCCCCCTCCTCGATGTCGAGCAGGGCCTCGCGCACGCCCTCGCGGCCGTCGCGACGGCCGTCCTGCTGGTAGGTGCGCCGGTCGCCCTCCAGCGAGCTGTCGACGGCCTCGCGGAAGGGCCCGAAGAAGGCGGAGGCGTACTTCGCCGAGTAGGCGAGGATGCCGGTGTCGGTGTGGCCCGCGGCGTCGAGCGCCTCTCGGATGACCCGCACCTGCCCGTCCATCATGCCGCTGGGGCCGACCAGCGCGGCGCCGGCCTCGGCCTGCACGACCGCCATGTCGGCGTACCGGGCGAGGGTGGCGTCGTTGTCGACGCGGCCGTCCGGCGCCAGCACGCCGCAATGGCCGTGGTCGGTGAACTCGTCGAGGCACAGGTCGCCCATCACGACGAGCGCGTCGCCGACCTCGGCGGCGACGTCGGCGAGGGCGACGTTGAGGATGCCGTCGGGGTCGGTGGCGCCCGAGCCGTCGGCGTCCTTGGTCTCCGGGATCCCGAACAGCATGATCCCCTTCAGGCCCACCTCGGCGGCCTCGACGGCCGCCTTGCGCAGCGTGTCGCGGGTGTGCTGGACGACGCCGGGCATCGAGCTGATCGGCGTCGGCTCGCTCGCGCCCTCGCGGACGAACACCGGCAGGATCAGCTGCTCGGGCCGCAGGGAGGTCCGGGCGACCAGGTCCCGCATCGCCGCCGTGGTGCGCAGGCGGCGGGGGCGGACCACGGGACGCTGGATGTCGCTCATGGCTCCGAGTCTAGGAGCGGGTCAGGAGCGCCAGCGGACCAGCCACTGGGTGGCGCCGGGGATCGGCTCCTGCGGGTCGCTGGCCTTCCCGACGGGGGTTTCCCACATCAGGTAGCCGTCGGGCAGCGGACCGCCTCCCAGGGCGTACGACGACACGCCGTCGCTGACGCGGACGAACCGGCCGCTGTCGGGCTCGTAGACGTAGCTCCCGGCCGTGCGCCCGGCGTACGCCGTCACCTTGACGAGCCCGCCCGTGACATAGCCGTCGAGGCCGTTGCCCTGGATCGTCGTCACCGGCTCGCCGGCGGTCGTGAGCACCTGCACCCGGTCGTCGCGGCCGTCGTCGTAGTCGCCGCAGTACTCGCTCAGCACGACCTTGTCGTCGACGACGCCGAAGGACAGGACGTTGCACCGCTCGCCCGAGCGGGGGTCGAAGTCCTGCTCCTCGCCGGTCGCGAGGTCGCGCACGTGGATCCGGTCGTTGGTGCCATTGGTCCGCGCGGTCCAGACCAGCGAGTCGTCGGCGAAGGCGAAGCTCCCGACGCGCAGGCGCTCGTCGCGCACGTCGGCCGTGTCGTCCAGCGACACCGACCAGAGGTCGTAGGTGTCGCCCTCCGCCGCCGAGTCGTCGGCCTCGCCGTCCTTGCCCGTGGGCCAGCCGCCCGGCGGCGGGGAGCCCACGGTCGCCGGCACGCCCACGTACAGCCGGCCGTCGGGGCCGAGCTTCGCCGACCACGCGTTGGCGCTCTCCGGGAGGTCCGGCCAGGTCAGGTCCGACCAGCGGCGGGTGCCGCGGTCGAAGGCCACCGCCCGCATGCCCTCACCCTGGTCGGTCACCCAGGTGACGAGCACCAGCCGGTCGCGGCCGAGGGCGACCGGCTGCGGCTGGCTCCCGAGGTCGTGGGCGGGCAGCCAGTCCTTGTCGCCCGTCGCCGGGTCCAGGAGCGCGAGGCGGAAGCTGTTGTCGACGCCGTGCGGGCCGTCGCGGAACAGGATCAGCCCGTCGTCGGTGACACCGTCGTAGTACTGCCCGTTGGCGGCGTCCAGGTCCTCGTTCGTGTACGACGCCAGCACGTCGTAGTCCGTGCCCTCGGCCGCCGGCGTGGCGTCGCCGAGGTGCAGCACGGGCCCGTCCGGGCGGGGCACGGTGCGGTTGGCGACCTGGTCGTCAGCGTCGTCGCCCCCACCGGCCACCAGCGCGGTGCCCGCGACGGCCGCGACCGTCGCCGCTGCCGCGACCACCGTGGCCAGGCCACGGCGCCGGCGGCGTACCCGGCTCCGGCCACCGGCCAGCACCGCGCCCAGGTCGCTGTCGCCCTCCGGCGGGGACGCGACCAGCTGCTGCATGAGGTCCCGCAGTTCGTTCACCATGACGTCGCTCCCAGGGTCAGCTCGCCGAGCGGCGAGTCCTCGAACACGGAGCGGAGGCGATCGAGCGCACGGGCGGTCTGGCTCTTGACGTTGCCCTGGCTGCACCCGAGGGCGGTCGCCGTGTCGGCGACGCTGAGGTCCTCGAAGTAGCGCAGCACCACGCACGCCCGCTGGCGCGGCGGCAGGCCCGCCAGGGCCTCCATCAGCGCGGCCCGGGCGGTCAGGGTGTCGACGAAGTCGCCGTCGGCGGGACGCTCGGGGTCCGGCTCGATGACCAGCTCGGTGCTCGAACGCCGCCGGGCGTGGTCGAGCACGGCGCTGACCACGGCCTTGCGGGCGTAGGCGTACTCGCGCCCGGCCCGCTCGAGACGCGGCCACGCCGCGTAGACCCGGATCAGGCCCTCCTGGACGTGGTCCGAGGCCCGGTCCCAGTCGCCGCACAGCAGGAAGGCCGTACGCCGCAACCGCTCCCGGGCGCCCTGCGCGAAGGCGACGAACTCGGCCTCGTCCCGTTCACGCATCGATCACTCGCTCCATGTCCTGCTCAACGCGGTGAGCCGGAGGTCAGGTTGCACGGAGGCGCCGAAAACGAGTCGTGTGCCTGAGACCCCGGATGTCGAGGGTCTCAGGCGCACGAGTCGGACAGGGAGTCCTCAGGCCTTCTTGCGGCGGGCCGACGGCTTGCGGTCGCTCGGCTTGGTGACCGGGTCACCGGCCTCCAGCATCGCGGCGCGGCGGTCGGCACCGAAGCCGGCGAGCGCCTCGACGAGCAGGTCGACGTCGGGCTGCGGCGCCATCACGTCGACGCGCAGGCCGTGCTCCTCGGCGGTCTTGGCCGTGGCGGGGCCGATCACCGCGATGACCGTCGACGGGTGCGGCTTGCCGGCGATGCCGACCAGGTTGCGCACGGTCGAGGACGAGGTGAAGACGACCGCGTCGAACTTACCCGTCTTGATCGCGTCGCGGGTCGGCGCCGGCGGCGGGGCGGCCCGGACGGTGCGGTAGGCGGTGACGTCGTCGCACTCCCAGCCGAGGTCGATCAGGCCGGCGACGAGGTTCTCGGTCGCGATGTCGGCGCGCGGCAGGAAGACCCGGTTGATCGGGTCGAGCTGCTCGTCGTACTCGGGCCAGTCCTCGAGCAGGCCGGCGGCGGACTGCTCGCCCGACGGCACCAGGTCGGCGCGCAGGCCCCAGGCGGCGATCGCCTGGGCGGTCTTGTCGCCGACCGCGGCGATCTTGAGGCCCGAGAAGGCGCGGGCGTCGAGGCCGTACTCCTCGAACTTCTCGCGCACGGCCTTGACCGCGTTGACCGAGGTGAACGCGATCCACTCGTAGCGACCCTCGACCAGGCCGCGGACGGCCTTGTCCATCTGCTGCGGGTTGCGCGGCGGCTCGACCGAGATCGTCGGGACCTCCTCCGGCACACCACCGAACTCGCGCAGGCGGTTGGACAGCGAGGCGGACTGCTCCTTGGTGCGCGGCACCAGCACCCGCCAGCCGAAGAGCGGCTTGGTCTCGAACCACGACAGCTTCTCGCGCAGGTCGACGACCGAGCCGATGACCGTGATCGCCGGCGGGGCGATCCGGGCGGCGCGGGCGTCGGCGGCGATCCGCTCGAGGGTCGAGGTGACCGTCTGCTGCTCGGTGGTCGTGCCGACCCGGGTCATCGCGACCGGGGTCTCCGGCGAGCGGCCGATCGCGATCAGCTGCTTGGCGATGTCGGCGATCTGGCCGACGGCGGAGAGCAGGACGAGCGTCGGGGTGTCGGCGTAGCGGGACCAGTCGACCTTGTCGCCGCAGGTCACCACGGCCACCTCGCGGTGGTCCTTGGTGGTCAGCGGGATGCCGGCGTACGCCGGGACGGCGCCGACGGACGAGACGCCGGGGACGACCTCGAAGCCGATGCCGGCCTTGGCGACGGCCTGCGCCTCCTCCGGGCCCGAGGCGTAGAGGAACGGGTCGCCACCGAGCAGGCGGACGACGCGCAGGCCGCGCTTGGCCTGCTTGACGACGACCTTGGCGCGGGCGGCGTGGGTGAGGGGCTGGCCGTCCTCGCCGAACCCGCCGTCGACGAACTCGACCTCGTCGGTGGTCTCCTCCCCGACGACCGCGGCGCGGGCGCGCACCACGCGGACCAGGTCGGCGTGACCGGGGTCCTCGGTGATGACGACGTCGGCGTCCTCGATGAGCCTGACGGCGCGCACTGTCAGCAGGTCGGGGTCACCGGGGCCGGTGCCGACGAAGGCGACGCCGCCGGGCTTGACCTGGGCGGCGGGAGTCGGGGCAGCCGACTTGGCTGTCGTGGCTCGCGTCATGCGTTGTGCACCTCTGCAGATCGTGCGGATGGGTGGACTGGGGTCTCAGTGGTGGGGTCGCCGGGAGCGGGTGGCCCGACGAGGTCCCCGGCGCCGTCATCGAGCATCTCGGCGGCGAGTGCCTCCCCCAGGGCGGCGGCCGCGGCAGGCCAGCCCGCCGGGTCGGCACCGAGCTCGGCGGAGGCGGAGCGGCGCACGGACAGGGCACCGTCGGTGGACAGGACCACCGCGCGCAGCCAGATCTCGGGGCCGTCCTCGCCCTCGGCGAGCTCGGCGAGGGCGCCGATCGGGGCGGCGCAGCCACCCTCGAGCCGGGCCATGACGACCCGCTCGGCGGTGACGGCGGCGTGCGTGCCGGCGTCGTCGAGCCGGGCGAGCACGGCGAGCGTGGCGGCGTCGTCGCTGCGGCACTCCACCGCCAGCGCGCCCTGGCCGGGGGCCGGCAGCACCTGGAGCGGGTCGAGCACCTCGGTCGCCTCCTCGAGCCGGCCGAGGCGGGCCAGGCCGGCGCGGGCGAGCACGACGGCGTCGTACTCACCGGAGCGGACCTTGCCGATGCGGGTGTCGACGTTGCCGCGCACCCCGCTGATCTCGAGGCCCAGGCCGAGCGCCTCGACCTGCGCGACCCGGCGCGGGGACCCGGTTCCGAGCCGGCTGCCGACGGGCAGCTCGCCGAGGGTGAGGCCGTCGCGCGCGACGATCACGTCGCGCGGGTCCTCGCGGGGAGGTACGGCGGCCAGGGTGATCCCGTCGGCGGCGTAGGTGGGGAGGTCCTTCAGCGAGTGGACGGCCACGTCGACCTCGCCCGACAGCAGTGCGTCGCGCAGCGCGCTGACGAAGACACCGGTCGAGGGAGCCCCGGTGAGCGGGGTGCCCGCGGCCTGGCTGCGGTCACCGTCGGTGGTGATCTCGACCAGCACGGTCTCGACGCCGGTCAGCTCGGTGATGGCGTCGGCGACGTGGCCGGACTGGGTCGTGGCGAGGGCGCTGCGGCGGGTGCCGATCCTCAGCTTCGCAGGAGCGGTCATGCGCCCGCCTCCTCGACACCGATGGGACGGGTGACCGCGTCGACGGCCTCGGGGTCGAGCGCGAAGAGCTCGGCGAGGGCGGCGGCGTAGGAGACGGCGCCCTGCTCGTTGGCGAGCTCCTTGACGCGCACCGTCGGCTCGTGGAGGAGCTTGTCGGCGACCCGGCGCACCGTGTGCTGGATCTCGCGGCGGGTGACGTCGTCGAGGTCGGGCAGGCGGCTCTCGAGCCGGCTCATCTCCGCGTCGACGACATTGGTGGCCATCGAGCGGAGCGCGACGACGGTCGGGGTGACGCTGGCCTGGCGGCGGGCCGCGAGGAAGGCGGTGACCTCCTCGCCGAGGATCCGCCGGACCTCGAGCACCTCCTGGCCGGTGGCGCCGCCCTGCAGCACCTCCGCGAGGTCGGCGAGGCCCACGAGCGAGACGCCCGGCAGGTCGCGCACGCCGCGGTCGATGTCGTGCGGCAGGGCCAGGTCGATCAGCCCGATCGGGCGGTCGACGCCGGCCCGCGCCGCGGCGAGCGCCGGGGCGTCGATGATCGCGCCGGCCGAGCCGGTGCAGGAGATGACGATGTCGGCGCGGCCGAGCTCGGCGACCAGCTGCTCGAGCGGGACCGCGTGGGCGTCGTACTGCGCGGCGAGGCGCTCCCCGCGGTCGCTCGACCGGTTGACCACGGTCAGGTGCCCGGCGCCGAGCCGGCTGACGGTGGCCGTGGCGAGGCCGGCCATCGCGCCGGCGCCGACCACGACGACGTACTTGCCGGCGACGTCGCCGACGGCCCGGGTGGTCTCGTCGAGCGCGGCGCTCACCAGCGTCGGGGCGACCTGGTCGATCTCCGTCTCGGCGCGGGTGCGCTTGCCGACCCGCAGCGCCTGCTGGAAGAGCAGGTTGAGGGCGGGGCCGACCGTGCCGAGCTCCTGGCCGCGGCGCAGCGCCTCCCGGGTCTGGCCGAGGATCTGGCCCTCGCCGACGGCCATCGAGTCGAGGCCCGCGGCGACCTGGAAGAGGTGCGAGATCGCGCCGTCGTCGTAGTGGACGTAGAGGTGCGGGAGCATCGCCTCGACGCCCTCGCCGGCCCGGTCGACGAGCAGCTTGGAGATCTGCTCGATGCTGCCGTGGAAGCGCTCGACCTCGGTGTAGATCTCGAGCCGGTTGCACGTCGCGATCACGGTCGCCTCGGTGACGTGCTCGCAGGAGGCGGCGTCGGCGACGAGCTTCTGCACGCCGTCCTCGTCGAGGGCGACCCGCTCGAGCAGCGCCATCGGGGCGGAGTTGTGGGAGATCCCCACGACCAGCACGCTCATGCAGCACCTCCGTCCGCGCCGACGACAGTCGCCGGGTCGGCGCCGCCCGCCTTGCGCTGCTCGTGGTAGGCGAGGATCTGCAGCTCGATCGACAGGTCGACCTTGCGCACGTCGACGCCCTCGGGGACGGCCAGCACGGCCGGCGCGAAGTTGAGGATGCTCGTGATGCCCGTCGCGACCATGCGGTCCGCCACGTCCTGCGCCGCGACGGCGGGGGTGGCGATCACGCCGATGGCGACGTCGTTGGTGCGCACGGTCTCCTCGAGCTCGTCGAAGGGCCGCACCTGCACGCCGGCGACGGTCTGGCCGACCAGCGCCGGGTCGGCGTCGAGCAGCGCGACGACCCGGAAGCCGCGGCTGCGGAAGCCGGAGAAGTTGGCGAGCGCGTGGCCCAGGTTGCCGATGCCGACGATGACGACCGGCCAGTCCTGGGTCACCCCGATCTCACGGGCGATCTGGTAGCGGAGGTAGTCGACGTCGTACCCGACGCCGCGGGTGCCGTAGCTGCCGAGGTAGGACAGGTCCTTGCGGAGCTTGGCGCTGTTGACGCCGGCGGCGGACGCGAGGTCCTCGCTCGAGCAGGTGCGGATGCCCTGGTCGGCCAGGGCCGTCAGCGCCCGCAGGTAGACGGGCAGGCGGGCGACCGTGGCCTCCGGGATGACCCGGTTGGCATCCGTCGAACTCCGTGCGGTCACAGCTCCACTTTCCAGCCACGCCCAGCAGTCCGGAGGGGCGCGACTCGATCACTGTAGGAGTTTGTGAACGTGAGAACAAAACCGGCGGGAGTGCAAGTTCGGGCGGTCGGAGATGCGTCACACACCCTCGCCCGACGACGCCTGTGGCGCGTGCTCCTCGCCGCGGTGCTCCACGGGCCACACGACGTAGCGGTAGGCCAGGAAGTTGAGCACGAGGCTGCACGCGATCGAGGCGAGCTTCGCCAGCCAGATCCGTACGTCGCCGGCGGACATCCCGCCCAGGGCGACGTCCGGTCCCTGTTCCAGCACCCACAGCCAGCCGTGGATCAGCAGCGGCTGGGCGACCCACATGACCAGGCCCGTCGAGGCGACGAAGAGGGCCGCGTGCCGCAGCGTGAGCCTCTCGGCCCGGAAGGTGAACAGGCCGTTCACGACGAAGCTGAAGACCATGCCCGCGCTGCTCGAGACGAAGTTCGCCAGGGTGATGCCCAGGTGGTCGTGGAGCAGCACGAACAGCACCGCGTCGATCGCCGTGTTGCAGACGCCGACGGCAGCGAACCGGATCGCCGCGCCGCGGTGGCTGCCCGGGTCGCTCAGGACTCGGCCCCCGGGTCGAGGGCGCCCATGTCGCGGTGGCGGCGCGGCCCGCTCCGGCCGGTCCCGGACTCCGGGTCGGCGCCGCGGTCGCGCGCGACCATCGCCAACGTGTAGAGCGGGCGGTCCTGGGCCTCGACGTACACACGGCCGAGATAGCTGCCGATCACGCCCATCATCACCAGCTGGATGCCGCTGAGCATGAACATGCCGACGCCGAGGAACGCCCAGCCCGGCACGGACTCCTCCGGCCTGAAGACCCGGATGAACAGCACGTAGCAGGCCAGCAGCACGCTGAAGAGCGAGATCGCGTAGCCGAAGCGGGAGATGAGCTTCAGCGGCGTGGTCGAGAAGCCCAGGATGCCGCTCGCGGCGAAGCTGAGCATCTTCTTCAGCGGGTAGCCGGTCTCGCCCGCGAAGCGCTCGTCGCGGTCGAAGAGGAGCGCCTCCTGGCGGAAGCCGACGTGGGCGACGATGCCGCGCAGGAAGCGGTCGTGCTCGCGGTAGCGCGAGATCTCGGCGACCACGCGGGCGTCCATGAGCCGGAAGTCGCCGACATTGCGCGGGATCTGGATCGACGCGAGCCGGTCGAGCACCCAGTAGAAGCCCCAGGCGGTCGCCCGCTTGAAGGGCGTGTCCTTGCGGGTACGACGCTGGGCGTAGACGACCTCGACGCCCTCCTCCCAGCGCTCGATCATCTCCAGGCTGACGCGCGGGGGGTCCTGCAGGTCGGTGTCCATCACGATCACCGCGTCCGCGTCGCCGCTCTCCGCGACGAGGTCGAGCCCGGCGGTCACGGCCAGCTGGTGGCCGAAGTTGCGGGAGAACTGGACGACCGTGACCCGCGAGTCCTTCGCGCGCAGCTCCACGAGGCGCTCCAGCGACGCGTCGCGGCTGCCGTCGTCGACGTACACGAACTCGAAGTCGAGGTCGGGACGGGCGGCCGTCGCCTCCACCAGCGCGGCGTGGAACACCGCGATGTTCTCCTCCTCGTTGTAGACGGGGAGGACGTAGGCGACCCGACGTGGGGCGCTCGAGGGGTCGCGGTCGTGCATGGCCACCGACCCTAGGCCATGTCCGGTCGTCCTCGGTGGATGGGCGGCCGGGCCGCCGCCGCGGATGCCGGACGCGAACTAGAGCACGACGGCGGCGAGGACCGCGACCGCCACGATCGCGACCGCGGCTGCCAGCACGACCTGGATCCGGTTGAGCCACCGCTCCACCGTGCGATCGCCGTCGGTGACGACTCCCGTCGCGGGGGCGGGGAGCCGGCCGGCACGGACCAGCCGCTCGACCACGAAGGTCGCCGCGGCGAGCCCGAAGAAGGGTGCGGCCGTGGTCCAGTAGCGCCCACCGGCGACGTGCACGAAGGGCTGGACGAGCAGAGCTCCGAGGCACAGCTTCACCAGGACGTCGACCAGCCGCGCCTCGAGGCTGCGCCGGACGACCGAGAGCAGTGCCGCGACGACCAGCAGCAGGGCCGGGAAGTACACCAGCCAGGTCGTCACCTTCACGGTCCAGGCCGCAGCGGAGCCCGCCGGCCCGCGCTCGTCCTCCGGCACCACGTGGTCGACGAAGACGGCCGGCTGGAGGGAGTACGCGGCGAGGTTGTGGCCGACCTGGTCGAGGTAGCCGTGGATCGTCATATCGCGCCGGGCGTAGGCGGACATCTCCTTGAGGACGTCGACCTCGCTCGTCCCGGTGGCGCGCCCGACCTCGCGGGCGTAGCGCAACGGCCGGAACCACAGCGTGCTGTCCGGGTCGCAGGGACCGAAGCACACCTGCTCACGGTCACCGAAGGTGTTGGCCTTCGACGTGGCGACCGTGGTCGTCGTCAGCACGCGGGCGTCGAGCACGTGCGACGCGTACGCCGACCACGGGGCCAGGAGCAGGAGGAACACGACGCCGGCCACCGCCGCGGACCCGACCGCCCGCCAGCGGGGCGCGCCACGGAGGAGCACGACCGCCGTGGCCAGGGCGACCACGCCGAGCCCCGCCAGCAGCACCGAGGTGCTCGAGCGGAGGTAGAGCGTGACCACCGACAGCAGCCCGAGGACCAGTCCGTCCCGGACCGTCGGCGCCTCCCCCCGCCGCAGCGTGCGGAACATCTCGACCAGGCGCAGGACGACCAGCAGGAGGACGAGGCCCGCGTTGAGGTCGCCCCAGGCGCCGTACCCGAAGTAGACCCACATCGGCACCAGGCCGGGGAAGACGGCCAGGGCGACCGCCCAGCGGTGACCGAGCACGCGCACGACGCTGCGCAGGGCCACGACGTAGAGCGCGAGGGTCACGATGCCGCAGTAGCCGCGGACCAGGGCCGGACCCGCGTCGGGGAACACGACGTAGAGCGGGGCGACCACGATCGACATGCCGGGCATGAACCACCCGGACGCGACGACATTGCGGTCGAGCTCGGCCCGGTCGGGGCTGGTGAAGGAGAAGAGGTCGCGGATGGCGTTGGACAGCGCCATGCTGCCGTTGAGGTAGGCCTGCTCGTCGCCGTGCGGCGGCGCGGACATCACCACGGGGAAGAGGGCGACCTTCAGCAGCACGTGCGCGACGACCAGCCAGCCGAGCAGGACCGGGGCCGGGGGCAGCCGGTGGGCGAGCGTCGTCAGGCGGCTCATCGATCCCCCCAGCGCTTGGTGGACTTGGGGTCCGCGCACACCGGGTCGTCCGGCCGGGCCGGCTCCGCGACCGGCAGGTCGAGGACGAAGGTGCCGCGGACGAGGGTCTCGGCGCTGGTGCCGGGGAGCTCGGTCACGGTGATGGTGACGCGCTCTGCGCCCTTGGACAGCGTCAGCGAGTCGTCCGACGGCAGGGCGGAATGCTCGGACGGGTCGGGCGCGAACCCGACCGCGGTGAAGGACGCGACCAGTCGCTCGACTGCCTCGTCGAGGTCCACCAGGTCGTACTGCCCGCGCAGGATCCGCCGCTCCCCCTGCGCGGTCTCCACGTCCCCGTCCCACCGCACCTGGTAGGGCAGGTCGAGCCGTGCGTTGCCCGGCAGCGGGTAGCAGCCGCTGGCGATCGCGTCGGTCGTGATGAGCGGGCGGTAGTTGTTGGTGGGGACGGCGCGGCCGAAGGAGTGGCTCAGCAGGAGCAGCACGAGAACGGCCAGCGCACCGACCGCGATGCCGATCCGGCGCTGTCGCGGATGGAGGTGCGGAAGCATGATCCGCAGAGGATAGTCGGGGGCCGGGCGCTACCCGCGGAGGGCACGGCGCAGCCGGTCCGGGCTCACCCGCCAGAAGTCGTGCTGCCGGCCGTCGACGAAGGTCACCGGGATCTCGTGGGCGAAGCGGTCGGCGAGCTCAGGGTCGTCGTCGATCGAGACCTCGACGTAGCTCTCGCCCAGCTCGGCGCAGACGGCCTCGATCACGGCCCGGGCGTCGTCGCACAGGTGGCAGCCCGGACGGCCGTAGAGGGTGACGCGGGCGGGCTGCGCGGACTGCTCCGTCATTCGAGGATCCCCAGCGCCTTGCGGCGCTCGTAGCCGCGCAGCATGCCCTTGCGGATCTTGCCGGTGACGGTTCGTGGGAGCGCGTCGACCACCTCGACCCGCCCCGGTCGCTTGTACGGCGCCAGCCGCTCCTCGGCGAGCGCGTGGACCGCTGCCACGAGGGCGTCCGCGTCGGCCTCGGCGTCCGCCGGGACGACGTACGCGACGACGGCCTCGCCGGTGCGCTCGTCGGGCGTGCCGAGCACCGCGACCTGCCGGACCCCGTCGACCTGGCCGACGACCGCCTCGACCTCGGTCGGGTAGACGTTGAAGCCGGAGACGATGACCAGCTCCTTGACCCGGTCGACGAGGAAGAGGTCGCCGTCGGCGTCGAGGAAGCCCACGTCGCCGGTGGACCACCAGCCGTCCGCACCGGGCCCGTCGGCGCCGTCGGGCCAGTAGCCGCTGAAGAGGTTGCGGCCGCGGATCTGGATCTCGCCGGCGTCGTCGGCCTCGGCACCCTCGAGCGGGTGGCCGTCGTCATCGACGAGGCGGAGGTCGATGCCGCTCAGCGCGGCGCCCACCGAGCCGGGCTTCGCGTCGGCGGAGAGCAGCGTGGTCGTGACGACCGGAGCCGCCTCGGTCAGCCCGTAGCCCTGGTGAACCGGCACCTTGACCAGCGCGGTGAACTCCTCGACCACCTCGGCGGACAGCGGCGCGGAGCCGGACAGGATCATCCGCACCGGACCGAGCCGCTCGGCGAGCGCGTCGACGCCGCGCCAGGCGGCGAAGACCGGCGGTGCGACCGGGACCACGCTGCACGCCTCGTCCTCGATCAGGTCGAGGGTGCCCTCGGGGTCGAACCGGTCGGTCAGCACCAGCTTCGCGCGGTGGCGGATCACGCCGCCGAGGACGGCTCCGAGGCCGTAGACGTGGAAGAGCGGGAGGACACCGAGGACGACGTCGTCGGGACTGATCATCGGCGGCTCGACCGTCGCCACCTGCTCGACGTTGGCGAGCAGCGCCCGGTGCGTGAGCATCGCGGCGCGCGGGCGCCCGGAGGTGCCGCTGGTGTAGAGGAGCACGGCGAGCTTCTCGGGGTCCGGCAGCGGCGGCACCGGCCGGACGTCGGAGGCGCGCAGGTCGTCGTACCCGATCTCGGCGGTGGCCGCCTCGACGCCGACGACGACCAGGCGCGGCACCGGACGGCCCTCGTCGCGGGCGGCGGCCACGACCTCGGTGCGGTCGACGGCCTCGCGGGCCGCGTCGACGGTGTCGGCGTCGACGACGACGGCACGGGCGCCGGAGTCGACCAGCATCGCGGCGAGCTCGGTCACCGTCGAGCCCGGGTTGACCGGGACCGCGACCGCCTGAGCGCGCAGGATGCCGAGGTACGTCGTGACGAACTCGATCCGGTTGCCCATCGCGATCATCACCCGGTGGCCGGCGAGGATGCCGTGGGAGCCCAGGCCTGAGGCGACCCGGTCGACCTCGTCGTCCAGGCCCGACCAGGTCAGCCCGCGGCCACCCGCCTCGACGACCGCGAGGCGGTCCGGCAGGTCCTGGGCCGCGGCCTCGACCAGCGCCGCCACGTCGGGAGCGACGCGGGCGTGGTCCGTCTCGGGCATGGGGGCGATCCTACGGCGTGGTTGCGGGACGGGAACCCGCAGGAAACACGGAATCCCTAGAGTGGAGCCATGGGATCGTCGGCCGAACGGCCTCGCCGCCTCAACCTCCAGCAGCGCTCCAAGCTCGCCGGGGAAGCGGCCGCTGCCGCAGCCGAGGTCGAGACCGCGCTGGCGCAGCCGGCGGACCCCCATGCGGCAGCCTTCTTCGACGTCGACAACACCGTCATGCAGGGCGCCAGCATCTTCCACCTCGCCCGCGGCCTCTACCGGCGGGACTTCTTCACGACCCGCGACCTGATCGGCGCAGCGTGGAAGCAGGCGTACTTCCGCTTCGTCGGCGTCGAGGACCCCGAGCACGTCGCCGAGGCCCGCAACTCCGCCCTCGCGTTCATCGCCGGCCACACCGTGCAGGAGCTCGAGGAGATCGGCGAGGAGATCTTCGACGAGGCGATGGCGCACCGGATCTGGCCGGGCACGCGCGCCCTCGCCCAGCTGCACCTCGACCAGGGGCAGCGGGTGTGGCTGGTCACGGCGGCGCCCATCGAGATCGCCAACCTGATCGCCCGTCGGCTCGGCCTCACCGGCGCCCTCGGCACGGTTGCCGAGCACGTCGACGGGGTCTACACCGGCAGGCTCGTCGGCGACATGCTCCACGGGCCCGCCAAGGCGATCGCCGTGCAGGCACTCGCCGAGCGCGAGGGCCTCGACCTCGCCGCGTGCTCGGCCTACAGCGACTCCGCGAACGACCTGCCGATGCTGAGCCTCGTCGGGGATCCCTGCGCGATCAACCCGGACCCGAAGCTGCGGTCCTACGCCCGCTCCCACGGCTGGCGGATCCGGGACTACCGCACCGGGCGCAAGGCCGCACGGGCCGGCCTCGTGGTGGGCTCCGCCGCCACTGGCGCAGCCGTCGCCGGCACCTTCGTGCGGCGCCAGGTGAAGAAGAGGCTGGGCTGAGCCGGGGGTGGCACCGGATGTGGTCACGACGTGACCGGATCTGGTCCGAAATGACTACTTCACGGGCGTATTTCCGGGTCGCTCGGTTATCGCGTTCCGGTACCACTGCGAAAGGATCCGCCGTAGGATCCCGTGCGGGGGCACAAGGGAGGGGACCGGGTATGACCTGGGATCGGAGCGATGTCGCGCGCGGGCTGGACGCCCTGCGTGCCGCTGTCGTCGCTGCGCTCACCCTGGAGCCCACCCCGGCCCTCGCGGTCGCCGGCGGCCCGTACGCCGCCGCACCGGGCCGTCGTACCGACGCCTGGCTGCTCAGCGAGGCGCACGCCGAGCGCGACGACTCCTTCGAGCGCGGCTCGGCCGGCTCCGGCTACAACGACTCGACCCTGGCGACCTCGTCGGAGGACTCCCCCGAGGAGCGCGAGCGGCTGATCGGGCTCGTCGAGCTCGCCCGCGGCGGCGACGCCGAGGCGTTCGGCCTGCTCTACGACCACTACCAGCCGTCGGTCTACCGCTTCCTCTACTACCGCACCCGCTCCGTGGTGGTCGCCGAGGACCTGTGCTCGGAGACCTTCTTCCGCGCGCTGCGCAACATGCCGTCGTTCCGGTGGCAGGGCAAGGACTTCGGCGCCTGGCTGATGACGATCGCCCGCAACCTGGCCACCGACCACTTCAAGGCCGGCCGCACCCGCCTCGAGCTGACCACCGAGGACATGGGCCAGCACGACGACGCGACCGAGGGCCCGGAGAACGCCGTCCTGGCCAGCCTGACCAACGAGATCCTCCTCGACGCGCTCACCAAGCTGCCCAACGAGCAGCGCGACTGCCTGATCATGCGCTTCCTGCAGGGCATGAGCATCGCCGAGACGGCGGCCGCCCTCGGCCGCAGCGACGGGGCGATCAAGCAGCTCCAGCTCCGCGGCGTGCGCAACCTCGCCAAGCTGATGCCGGAGGGGATCCGATGACGGCGCGGCGACCGATGGTCAATTCGGACTACTCCAGCATGGTCATTCGGACCGTAACCAGCCGGGCCCCCAGGTCGTTGGATGTCTGCAAGGGCATTCCGGGCCACACGGCCCCCTGGACACGAGGACGGACGTTGTGATGCGCGGGAACGGCTGGTCGCGCGGCGCGGAGGAGTTCGACGCGCTGGTCTCCGGACGCGCCGGAGACGGCGCGGAGCACGCGGAGCTGCTCGAGCTGGTCGCCGCCCTGCGCTCCGTGCCCCCCGTGACGGCCCGCCCGGAGTTCGTCTCCTCGCTGCGCACGCAGCTGGTCGCCGCCGCCGAGCGCGCGCCGGCCGTCGCTCAGGACGACCTGGCCGCGCGGCTCACGCCGCGCCAGCGTCGCGGCTCCCGGGAGCGCCGTATCGCGGCCCTCGTCGGCGGCTTCGCAGTCGTCTCGGCCACCGGCTCGATGGCGATGGCCGCGCAGGACTCCCTGCCCGGCGACGTGCTCTACCCGGTCAAGCGGGCGATCGAGAACGCGCAGACCAACCTGCAGTCCGACAACGCCGGGAAGGCCGACTCCCTGCTCTCGCACGCGGAGGCGCGGCTCGAGGAGGTCCAGGAGCTCACGGCCCGCGACGCCGACAGCGACGTCATCGCCTCGACGCTGCAGGACTTCACCGACCAGACCACGCAGGCCTCCGAGCTGGCGCTCGACGACTTCTCCCAGACCGGCAAGACCGACGGGATCGCCGACCTCCGCGCCTTCGCCGCCGACAGCATGGACGTGCTCGGCGCGCTCGGCCCGCTCGTGCCCGAGGAGCTGCGCTCGCCGCTGATCACGGCCACCCAGACGGTGCGCCAGGTCGACGCGGCGGCATGGGAGGCGTGCCCGACGTGCGCCGACGGCGGGATCGCCGAGCTGCCCGACATCGCTGCCCTCGAGCAGGTCCGCGCCCTGCTGAACGTCCCGGTCATCGACCAGGCCGAGGCGACCGCCCCGCCGAAGGACCGGCCGAAGCGCGACAAGCCCGCGCAGCAGTCGACGGACGGGGCCGCGCCCAGCGACGCACCGACCACGACCGGGCCGGTCGACGACCTGACCGACAAGGTCGGCGGCGCGATCGACGACATCACCGGCGGACTCGGCGGCGGCTCCACCACCGGGCCGAAGCCGACGACCCCGACGACCGACACGGTCATCGGCAACGTGCTGGACGGCCTGGGCGGCGTCCTCGGCGGCCTGCTGAAGTGACGCTCCGCGCCTGAGCTCGCTAAGGCGCGGATGACCGCCGAAGGTCGAGGAGCGTCGGCGAGCTCGCGCGGCGGAGCAAGCGAGATCGCGACGCGTCACGAGACCCAGCTGGGTCGCGCAGCAGGACTTCCTGCTACTTGAACACGCTCTCGCGCTGCATCAGCAGGCTGTAGAGCGTCTGCTGGATCGTCTCGCGGACCTGGTCGGTCACGTTGAAGACCAGCATCGGGTCCTCGGCCGCGCCGTCGTCGTACTCGTCGGTCCGGATCGGCTCGCCGAACTCCAGCAGCCACTTCGACGGGAGCGGCACGAGGCCGAGCGGGCCGAGGAGCGGGAAGAACGGCGTGATCGGGATGTACGGGACGCCGAGCAGGCGCGCCAGCGACGGGATGTTGCCGACGAGGGGGTAGATCTCCTCGGCCCCGACGACGGACAGCGGGATGATCGGGACGCCGGTGCGCAGCGCGGCGGACACGAAGCCGCCGCGGCCGAAGCGCTGCAGCTTGTAGCGCTCCGAGAACGGCTTGCCGATGCCCTTGAAGCCCTCGGGCCAGACACCGACGAGCTCCCCGCCGCGCAGCATCCGCTCGGCGTCCTCGTTGCACGCCAGCGTTGCGCCGCCCTTGCGGGCGAGCGAGCCGACGACGGGCAGGCGGAAGACCAGGTCGGCGCCGAGCGGGCGCAGGTGGCGCCCGGCGTGGTCGTGGATCGAGACCATCGTCATCAGGCCGTCGACCGGGATCGTGCCCGAGTGGTTGGACACGACCAGCGCCCCGCCCTCGGTGGGGATGTTCTCGACACCGCGCACCTCGATGCGGAACCACTTCTGCGCGATCGGGCGCAGCGCCGCCATGAAGAAGCGCTCGGTGACCTCGGCGTCGAAGCCGTACTCGTCGACGGTGTAGTCGCCGGTCAGGCGCCGGCGCAGGAAGGCCAGGAAGCGGGCGAGCTGCGGCTCCCACTGGTCGCCGAACAGCTCGCGCGCGGCGTGCTGGAAGGCGGCCAGCCAGTCGCCGACGGGGATGCCGGCCAGCGGGCTGAGGCCGCGCTCCTCGGTGCGGGCCGCTGGGACCGTCGACGGCGCGTCCTGGCCGAGGCCGTCGAGCAGGGAAGCGGTCGCGATGACCGGCTCCGGGGCGGGCGCCACCGGCTTCGGGGCGGCCTGCTTGCGCGGGGCCGGCTTCTTCGCGGCCGGTGCGGGGCGCGGCGCCGTCGGCTGCTTCGAGGCCTGCTCGGACGCCTGCTTCGCGGCCGGCGACGCGGGCTTCGCGGCGTCCGCGGTGGCGGGGGCGTCCGAGGCGGGCTTGCGCGGCGTACCGGACTTGGGCGCGAGGCCGCGGGCCGCCGACGACGGGCGGGTGCCGGTGCCGCGTCCGGGACGTCCGCGGGTACCGATCGGGATGATCTCGGCGTCAGCCATCCTTGCCTCCGGCAACGGTGAGCTGGGCGGGACGGTCGTCGTCGACCGGCGGGAGGTGGTCGGCCAGGGCGCCCAGCACACGGTCGGTGCGGCGGGAGCCCGGCGGGATCGTGGCGACGAACTCGGCGAACGCCGCCGCCGTCGAGTACGTCGGCTCGAAGCCGAGTTCGGTGCGCATCCGGGTCGTGTCGACGCCACGGCCGTAGGTCAGGAAGGCGACCAGCTCGGGCGAGAGGTCGGCCATCCGCGCCGACTTGAGGATCCCGCCCACGCCGCCGAAGGCGGGGCCCGGGAGGGGGACGCTGGTGCGACCCATCCGGCGCAGGGCCTGGGAGAGCATCAGGAGACCGTCGCCGGCGATGTTGAACGTGCCGGGGACGTTGCTCAGCACCGCGTGCCGCAGCACCCGGTTGAGGTCGGTCTCGTGCAGGAACTGCAGGCGCGGGTCGAAGCCGAGGACGGTGGGGATCACCGGCAGGCGGAAGTACGACGCCAGGGGGCTCACCACGCGGGGCCCGATCACGTTGGCGCAGCGCAGCAGGGTGACCGTGGCGTCGGGGCGACGTCGCGCGAAGCCGCGCACGTAGCGCTCGACCTCGTTGACGTCCTTGGCGTAGCCGCTGCGCGGGGGCCGGCGCGGCTCCATGTCCTCGGTGAACATCGCGGGGTCGCGGCTGCTCGCGCCGTAGGCGGTCGTCGAGGACTTCACCACGAGCTGGCGGACCTGCTCGGACTTCTGGCAGGCCGCGAGGAGCTGCATCGTCCCGATGACGTTGAGCTCCTTCATCGTGCCGCGCGCGCCGGCGGAGCCGGGCGTGGCGATGACGCTCATGTGGACGACCGTGTCGACGTCCTCCTTGGCGATCACCTTGGCGATCACCGGGTTGCGGATGTCGGCACGCACGAAGGTGACGTCGCCGAGGTCGCCTCGCGGCGGGACCACGTCGACACCGACGACGCGGTCGACCCCGGGGTCATTGGCGAGCGTGCGCGCGAAGGTCCGGCCGAGGTCTCGCGAGACCCCGGTGACCAGGACCGTGCGACCGGTGCCCATCCGCTGACTCCTCAGGGTGCGGCCGGTGCGCGAGGCGCGCACCGGCGACGGCAGGCTGGCGTTACTTGCCGAGCTTGCGACGCTGGACGCGCGTCTTCTTCAGCAGCTTGCGGTGCTTCTTCTTCGCCATGCGCTTGCGACGCTTCTTGATGACAGAACCCACGTGGAACCTCTCCAGAGCGTCGGACGAGGCTCGCCCGACGGTGCTACGACGCTCCGGGCACACCCCGGAGCTCCGGGTCAGCCTATCGGGCCCCCGCGGGGCGCGGTGAATCAGCGGCTGCGATGGGATGAAGATCGCATCACGGCGGTCGGTGCGGCCTGCTGCATGAATCCCCGGTCGACCGGGAACTCCAGCACTTGTCAGGTGTTGCAACGCCCGACAAGTGCATGAATCCCCGGTCGACCGGGGATTCATGCAGCTCCGCGAACCGCCGTCAGCCGGCGGAGTAGAACGACTTGCGGAGGTACTCGTTGACGTTGTCCTCGGTGACCCGGAACGAGCGGCCGACCCGCACCGCGGGGAGCTCTCCGTTGTGGACCAGGCGGTAGACCGTCATCTTGGAGACCCGCATCACCGAGGCGACCTCGGCGATGGTGAGGAACTTCGGGTCTGGGAGGGACTCGGTGCGCTCGCGCGACGTAGGAGCCATGACAACCACGCTTTCTGCGCGTCCGTCACCGCCTTCCCCAGCTGTGAACCCTGCGGACGCCTCTGCGTGAGAATAGGGCCGGATGTGACTCGTGGGGAAGAGTTTGACCTGTGAAACTTTTGGGGCGCGGCGTGTCGGCTTGACCCGGCCGGATCCGACCCTCGTGAACTACACGGTTGTCATCCCGTCGTGGTGCTGTCGGCGGTCGCTGGCAGACTGCTCGTCATGACGATCCAGGCCCTGCTGCTCGACCTGGACGACACGCTGGTGGACCACCGCGGCGCGGCCGACCGCGGCCTGCGGACGTGGCTGTCCGGGCTGGGCCTGGCCGACTCCCCCGCCGCCCTCGAGGAGCTCGTCGAGCGGTGGTTCGTGCTCGAGGCGCGCCACTACGAGCGCGCCCAGCGCCGCGAGCTGACCCACGCCGAGCAGCGCCGGGTGCGGATCCGGGAGTTCCTGCCCGGCTGGGACCTGGCCGACGACGCCCTGGCCGACGACGTCTTCGCCGGCTTCCTGGGCTGCTACCAGGCCGCGTGGCGGGCCTTCGCCGACGCCGCGGCCACGATCGAGCGCGCCCTGCGCGCCGGGCTCCCGGTCGGCATCCTCACCAACGGCGACCAGGCGATCCAGACCGAGAAGCTGCGCCGCACCGGACTCCTGCGCGCCGACGTCCCCGTCTTCGCCTCCTCGAGCCTGCCGGCGGCCAAGCCCGACCCGCGCTCCTACCTCACCGCGTGCGCGCGCCTCGGCGCCGACCCGGCACGCACCCTGATGGTCGGCGACTCGCTGCGCCACGACGTGCTCGGCGCGCGCGAGGCCGGCCTTCAGGCGCGGCTGCTCGACCGCCACGGACGGTACGACGCCCGCCGCACCCCGCCCGGCGTGGTGGCCGTGCGCGGCCTGGCCGAGCTGGCCTGGCAGGCGGCAGCGGCGAGCTGACGCCGCTCGCGAGGTCCTAGCTGCCGAGCTCGGCGGACCGGTCCCGGGCCGCCTCCAGGGCGGCCAGGAAGGCCGCCCGCACCCGGTGCACCTCGAGCTCGCGCAGCGCCGCGGCCGTCGTACCTCCGGGCGAGGTGACCTGCTCGCGCAGCACCGCGGGGTGCTCGTTGGTCTCGCGCAGCATCGCGGCCGAGCCGACGACGGTCTGCACGGCCAGCTCGTGGGCGATCGTGCGGGGCAGGCCGAGGTGGACGCCTGCCTCGATCATCGCCTCGACGACGAAGAAGATGTAGGCGGGGCCGGAGCCGCTGATCGCGGTGACCGCGTCCTGCTGCTTCTCGGGCACGCGCACCACGTGGCCGACCGAGGTGAGCAGGTCCTCGGCCTCGACGAGGTGCCCCTCGTCGCAGTGGGTGCCGGGCGAGATCGCCGCCATGCCCTCGTCGACGAGCGCCGGGGTGTTGGGCATGACGCGCACGACCGCGACGCCCGCGGGCACCCGGGACTCGATGAACGAGGTGGTGATGCCGGCGGCGAGCGAGACGAGCAGCTGGCCGGGGCGCAGCGCGGGGCCGATCTCGGCGAGCACGTCGGCCATGTCCTGCGGCTTGACGACCAGCAGCACGGTGTCGGCCTCGGCGGCGGCCGCGACGTCGGCGACCACCGGGACGCCGTACTTGGCGGCCAGCTCGGCGGCGCGCTCCTCGCGCTTCTCGACGACGACCAGGTCCTCGGCGCTGCGGCCGGCGCGGATGAGGCCGGAGAGCAGCGTCTCCCCCATCACACCGGCACCGATGACGGCGGTGCGCTTGCTCACTGCGGTGACTCGCTCACTTCTTGGAGACCAGGGACGTCAGGAAGAGTGACAGGTTCCGGGGACGCTCCGCCAGTCGCCGCACGAGGTAGCCGTACCACTGCGCGCCGTAGGGCAGGTAGACACGGACCCGCTCGCCGGCGGCGGCCAGCCGACGCTGCTCGGCCGGCCGCACGCCGTAGAGCATCTGGAACTCGTAGGTGCCGGGCGCGCGGCCGTAGCGGCTGGCGAGCGCGGCGGTGATCTCGATGAGCCGGGGGTCGTGGGTCGCGACCATCGGGTACCCGTCACCGGCGAAGAGCGCCTTGAGGCAACGGACGTAGGAGCGGTCCACGTCGCCGGGGTCGGTGAACGCGACCTCGGCGGGCTCGTCGTAGGCGCCCTTGCAGAGGCGGACCCGGCTGCCGTCGTACGCGAGGGAGCGGCAGTCGGCCTCGGTGCGGTGGAGGTAGGCCTGCAGCACGGCGCCCGTGCCGGGGAAGTCCTCGCGCAGCGCGCGCACGATCGCGAGCGTGGCGTCGGTCGTGGTGTGGTCCTCCATGTCGATGGTGACCGTGGTGCCCGCACCGGCGGCGGCACGACAGATCTTGCGGGCGTTCTCGAGCGCGATCCGCTCGCCGTCGGGCAGCCGCAGGCCGATCGCGGTGAGCTTGACCGAGACCTCGGCCCGCCCGCCGAGCCCGGCGTCGGCGATCTTGTCGAGCAGGATCCGGTAGGCCTGCACGGCCGCGGTCGCCTGCGCCTCGTCGAGCGTCTCCTCGCCGAGGTGGTCGATCGTCGTGTCGATCCCCTCGGCGGCCAGCGTCGCGACGACGTCGAGCGCCTCGCGCACCGTCTCGCCGGGCACGTAGCCGCGCACGATCGCCGACGAGATCGGCAGGGTCGAGACGAGTCCCTTCACCGCACCGCTGCGCGACAGCAGGAGGAGCGCCTCCCGGACCGGTCTCATGCCCCCGAATCTACGGCGAAGCCGGTCGGCGGGGCGGGTGGGTCCCTGACGAGGGAGTCCCTCGCGCGACGACTTCTGGTCTCCTTGGGTGGGCAGGTATCCTTCTCGGTGAGGGGAGTACCTCGAGACTCTTCCCCGGTCAGTACGGAGCCGCAACCGGTTCCCCGGGTGGAGGCCGTGCGGTCCACGTCGTGGTCCGAGCGGTGAGGGAGACCTCGTGCCTACAAGCACGAGGAGATTCCTGTGTCCATCACCCCCTTTGCCGCCACCGAGACGGTCGCGACCGGCCTCGACAGCATCGGTACGCCGACGCTCTGGGCGCTCACCATCGCCGCCGTCATCGGCCTCCTGGCCCTCGACTTCCTCGCGACCCGCAAGCCGCACGAGGTGTCGATGCGGGAGGCGGCGCTCTGGTCGCTGTTCTACATCTCGCTGCCGGTCGCGTTCGGCGTCTGGGTGCTCAAGGCCCACGGGAGCGAGATCGGGGTCGGCTACTACACCGGCTACATCGTCGAGAAGTCGCTGAGCGTCGACAACCTGTTCGTCTTCATGCTGCTGCTCTCCGCCTTCGCCGTCCCGAAGGCCCTGCAGCAGCGGGTGCTGCTGTTCGGCATCATCGGGGCGCTGGTGCTCCGCGGCATCTTCATCGCGCTCGGCGCGGCCGCGCTCTCGGCGTTCACCTTTGTCTTCCTCATCTTCGGCGTCATCCTGCTGGCCACGGGCGCGAAGCTGCTCAAGGACGCCCTCAGCGGTGAGGCCGAGGAGGAGCCGGACCCTAACGACATGCGCGTGGTGAAGGTCCTGCGCCGCTTCTGGCCGGTCACCGAGGACTACCGGGGCACGCGGATGACGGTGAAGCAGGCCGGACGTCGCGCCCTGACCCCGCTGGCCCTGGTGACCGTCGCGGTGTTCATGACCGACATCGTCTTCGCCGTCGACTCGGTGCCCGCCGTGTACGGCATCACCGCCGACCCGTACCTGGTCTTCGCGACCAACGCCTTCGCCCTGCTCGGCCTCCGGGCGCTCTACTTCGTGATCGAGGGCCTGCTCGCCAAGCTGGTCCACCTGTCCTACGGCCTGTCGGTCATCCTCGGCTTCATCGGCGTCAAGCTGGTCCTGCACTGGGCCCAGACCCAGTGGGACGGCGTCCCCGGGATCGGCAACCGCACCTCCCTCGCCGTCGTCGTGGGCGTCCTGGCCGTCACCACGGTCACCAGCCTGATCGCCGTACGACGCGAGGAGCGGGCGGCGGCGCAGGCCGGCGCGACGGACGGCGACGAGCTGCCCACGCACTGACGCACGGCGGCACCGGCGCCCGCAGGCCCACGGCCTGCGGGCGCCGCGCCGTCAGTCGGTACGACGCCGCAGGGTCGCCGCCCCGAGCGCGAGCGCGGCCACGGCGAAGCCGGCCACCACCGCGATGTCGCGCCACACCTGTCCCGTGGCGCTGGTGGTCGCGAGCTGCTCCATGGCGTCGACCGCCCAGGACAGCGGCATCACGTCGGAGACCACCTCGAGCACCCGTGGCAGGTCGTCGCGGGGCACGAGCAGTCCGCAGAGGAGGATCTGCGGCACCACGATCGCCGGCAGGAACTGCACGGCCTGGAACTCCGTGCGCGCGAAGGCCGACACGAAGAGGCCGAGGGCGGTGCCGAGCACCGCGTCCGCCACGCCGACCACCCCCAGCAGGACAGCGGGCCCGCGGACGTCGAGGTCGAGCAGCACCAGCGCCACCGATGCGGCGACGGCGGCCTGGACGGCGGCGACCGCGCCGAAGGCGAGGGCGTAGCCGGAGAGGAAGTCGAGGCGGCCCATCGGCATCGTGAACAGCCGCTCCAGCGTGCCGCTGGAGCGCTCGCGCAGCGTGGTGATGCTGGTGACGAGGAACATCACGAAGAACGGGAAGATCGCCAGCAGGGCCGGGCCGATCCGGTCGAAGACCAGCGGCGTCGACTCGAAGATCCACCACAGCAGCGCCTGCAGCAGGCAGGGCAGGACGAGCAGCATCGCCAGCGTGCGGTGGTCTCGACGCAGCTGGGTGAGCACGCGGGCGGCGACCGCGAGGGTGACCCGGGGCGTGACGGCGGTGGTCATGCGGCGGCACCTCCGGCCCGCTCCACCAGCGCGAGGAAGGCGCCCTCCACGTCGTCGGTGCCGGCCTGCGCCTTGATCGCCGCCGGGGTGTCCTGGGCGATGATCCGGCCCTCCCGCATCAGCAGCAGCTGGTCGCACCGCTCGGCCTCGTCCATCACGTGGCTCGAGACGAGGACGGCCGTGCCCGCGCCGGCGATCCGGTGGAAGAGCGCCCACAGGTCCCGCCGCAGCACCGGGTCGAGGCCGACCGTCGGCTCGTCGAGCACCAGCAGGTCGGGCCTGCCGAGCAGCGCGACGGCCAGCCCGACGCGGGAGCGCTGCCCGCCGCTGAGCCGGCCGACGACCTGGCCGTGGTGACCGGTCAGGTCGACCGCCGTCACGGCCTCCTCGACGGAGGCGGCCGGCCGCCCGAGCACCCGGGCGAAGAAGCGGAGGTTCTCCGAGACCGTCAGGTCGTCGTACACGCTGGAGGACTGGGTCTGGTAGCCGACCCGGTCGCGCAGGGGCGGGCTCCCGGCCGGCTCGCCGAGGACCGTGACCGTGCCACCGGCCACCCGCTGCACGCCGACGACGCTGCGCAGCAGCGTGGACTTGCCGCAGCCGGACGGGCCGAGCAGGCCGGTCACGCCGGGCCCGACCGCGAGGTCGAGGCCGTCGAGGACCGGGCGCCCGCCGCGCACGACGCGGAGTCCGTCGATCGCGACCACGGAATTCATCATGTGATGAATAATGCGCCTGTCGGCTGCTCAGGGCAAGGGGCCGGCGAGGAAGCCGTCGAGCACGGGCGCGTAGGTCGCGACGACCAGGTCGGCGTCCCAGTCGGCGAGCGGCGCGGCCCGGACGACGTAGCGGAGCAGGATCACCCCGATGACCTGGCTGGCGACCAGCGGCATCCGGCGCTCCGGCCGCTCCACCCCCAGGGCCTGCCCCAGCGGGAGGAGTACGACGGGCAGGAAGCCCTCGCGGAAGAGCGCGTCCCCGCCCGGCTCGACCAGCCGCCGCACCATCGCCAGCAGCGCCGGCTGCACCTGCGGGTCGTCCCACACGCCCAGCAGGGCCCGGAGCAGCCGCTCCCCCGCACCCTCGAGCGGGCCCACGACCTGCTGGGCCATCACCGCCCGCGGGTCGACGGGGAGCTCCAGCGCCGCGACGAACAGGTCGTCCTTGGAGCCGAAGTAGTGGTGGACCAGCGCTGGGTCGACGCCCGCGGCGCCGGCGATGGAGCGGATCGTCGTACCCCCGAAGCCGGAGGCGGCGAACCGCTCGCGCGCGGCGGCGAGGATCGCGGCGCGGGTGTCCGGGTTGCCGCGCCGGCGCCCTCGGGGCTGGGCGGTCATCCCTCGGCGCCCGGCCCGACCGGCTGGCCGTCGGCGGCGCCGACCGACAGGTGCTCGACCGCGAACTCCAGCGACTCGCGCAGGTCCGCCTCGCGCTCCTCGCGGGTCGTGCAGCGACGGGTGTTGATCTCCAGCACGACCTCGCCGGCGAAGCCGGAGCGCACCAGGTGGTGCAGGAACTCCGCGGCGCCGGTGTCGCCCCGGCCGGGCACCAGGTGCTCGTCCTTGGCCGAGTCCGTGCCGTCGGTGAGGTGGACGTGGCGCAGCCGCGGCCCCAGCCGCTCGGCCATCGCGACGACGTCGGCGCGCGCGATGGCGGCGTGCGAGAGGTCGATGGTCGTGTTCGCGTACGGCTCCTCGGAGGGGTCCCAGCCGGGGAGGTACATCTCGAGGTGACGACGCGAGGCCCGCCACGGGTACATGTTCTCCACCGCGAACGCGATGCCCGACGACTCCTCCAGCGCCGCGATCCCGTTGACGAAGTCGCGAGCGTACTCCCGCTGCCACCGGAACGGCGGGTGCACGACGACCACTCCGGCGCCCACGGCACGGGCCATCTCGGCGGACCGCTCGAGCTTGCCCCAGGGCTCGACGCCCCAGACCCGCTGGGTGAACAGCAGGCACGGCGCGTGGATCGCGCTGACCGGGACCTGGTGGTGCTCGGACAGCTGGCGCACCGCGTCGGCCTGCTGGGAGAGGGCGTCGATGCCGACCATCACCTCGACGGCCTCGTAGCCGATCGCGGCCGCCCAGGAGAACGCGTGCGCCGTCGACTCGGGGTAGACCGAGCTCGACGACAGCCCGATCCGCGGCCGGTTGCCCGAGCCGGCCCCCGCACTCATGACTCGTCGTTGACGCTGAGCTTGTCGATGCGCTCGAGGATCACGCCCTCGCGCAGCGCCCACGGGCAGATCTCGAGCTCGGACAGGTCGAAGATGTCCATGCAGGCCTCGGCGACGAGCGCGCCGGGGACGATCTGGTGGGTGCGGCTCGGCGAGACACCCGGCAGCTCCGCGAGCTCCTCCGGCGTCATCGCCACCAGCTTGGGGATCCACTGGCGCAGCTCGGCGAGCGGCAGCACCCGCGGGACCAGCTGGCCCTCGCCCGACGGCGCCGCACCACAGATGCGGGCGAGCGAGCGGAAGGTCTTGGAGGTGGCCGACGCACGGTGCGTCGTACCGGCGCGCAGGAGGTGGCCGGCATCGCGGGCGATGTCGGCGCGGATCCGGCGGCGGATCTGGCGCAGTCGCTCCTCGTCGGGCCGCTCCGCGAAGTCGGCCCGGGCCAGGCGGGCCGCACCCAGCGGCAGCGACCAGGCCACGTCGGGCCGCTCGTCCGAGCCGGCCGCGATCTCGAGCGAGCCGCCGCCGATGTCGAACACGGCGAGCCGACCGGCCGACCAGCCGAACCAGCGGCGTACGGCGAGGAAGGTCAGCCGCGCCTCGTCCTCACCGGGCAGCACCTCGATGCGGACGCCGGTCTCGCGCTCGACGTGGGCCAGCACCTCCTCGGAATTGCCGGCGTCGCGGACCGCCGAGGTCGCGAACGACAGCATCTCCTCGCAGCCCTTCTCCTCCGCGACGCGCAGCGCCTGCGCGGTGAAGGCGGACAGCGCCGCGATCCCCGTCGGCGAGACGTCGCCGCTGGCGTCGAGGTGCTCCGCGAGTCGCAGCGGCTCCTTGTAGGAGAAGGCCGGCAACGGGGCGGCGCCACCATGGGCGTCGACCACGAGCAGGTGACCGGTGTTGGAGCCGATGTCCAGGACGCCCAGACGCATGCGTCCACGGTACTAGCAGCCGCGCGCGCCCGGTGCACGCGACCGACTACGATCGTCAAGTGCCAGAGGTGTCGCTCGACTTCCCGCGTGCGTGGGTCGAATTCGTCAACCCCGCCGACGAGGACGAGGTCCTGAAGTGTGACCTCACCTGGCTGACGTCGTCCTTCACCTGCATCTTCGGCAGCGGCTGCGCCGGCATCTACGCCGACTCCCCCGACGTCGGCTGCTGCACCCTCGGCGCCCACTTCGCCGACAAGGAGGACGAGCGCCGCGTCGAGGCGTTCGTCGAGCAGCTCACGCCCGAGCACTGGCAGCACCACCCCGGCCGCAAGGTCAAGAAGCGCGACTGGGTGGAGAAGGACGAGGACGGCGAGCGGAAGACCCGCATGCACGAGGTCGACGGCCAGCGCTCCTGCGTGTTCGCCAACCGCGCCGACTTCGCTCCCCCGTCGGGAGGGGGAGGAGCAGGGTGCGCGCTGCACGGGCTCGCCCTCGACCAGGGGCGCAACCCGCTCGAGACCAAGCCCGACGTGTGCTGGCAGCTGCCCATCCGTCGTACCTTCCGCGAGGTCGAGCGGATGGACGGCACGTCGTACGTCGAGGTCACCATCACCGAGTACGACCGCCGCGGCTGGGGGCCGGGCGGCCACGACCTCGACTGGTACTGCTCCGGCAACACCGAGGCGCACGTCGGCGTCGAGCCGGTCTACGTCACCAACGAGGCCGAGCTGGTCGCCCTCATGGGCCGCAAGGGGTACGACGCCCTGGTGCTCCACTGCGAGGCGCACCTGCGCTCGCGGTCGGCGCTGGCGCTGCACCCCGCCGACCCGAGGTGACGACTACCTCTCGACGTCAAGAGGAACCCACCCCGATTCACCGCTTTCCTCAGCGCATGTTCAGAATGTCTGACATGCGCCTGGATCATCTCTCCTACGCGGCAGGACCCGACGGACTCGCGAGCACGGCTGCGCGCCTCGGCTCAGCCCTCGGGCGCGACTTCACCGACGGTGGTGTCCACCCCCGCTTCGGCACCCGCAACATGATCCTCCCGCTGACCGACGACACCTACATCGAGGTCGTCGAGGCACTCGACCACCCGGCGTCCGACAAGGCGCCCTTCGGCCAGGCCGTGAAGGCCCGCTCCGCCCTCGGCGGCGGCTGGCTCGGCTGGGCCGTCGCGGTCCCCGACATCTCGGTCATCGAGCAGCGCCTGGGCCGCTCGGCCGTCCCCGGCTCGCGCCACCGCCCGGACGGTGCCGAGCTGCGCTGGCAGCAGATCGGCATCAACGGCCTGATCGCCGACCCGCAGCTGCCCTTCTTCCTGCAGTGGGACACCCCCGCCGAGCTGCACCCCTCGCGTGGCGCCGACGGCACGGTGTCGCTGGCCGGCATCGAGATCGCCGGCGACCCGCAGCGGGTCAGCGAGTGGCTCGGCGAGACCGTCGAGGCGCCGCTGGAGGACGTCAAGGTCGAGTGGGTCGCCCCGCACGGCACGCCCGGCATCCTCGCCGCGCAGGTCCTCACGCCGAACGGCATCGTCAGGATCTGAGCTCGCCGCGGTGAAGCCGGTCGCGGGAGCGATCCCCAGCCCGAACATCTGGCACCACACGGCGACCTACGAGCTCGAGAACCGCGCGGCCGACCCCGACGGCCGGCTCTGGGCGGCCATGGAGGCGCGGGCCGACTGGACCGACCGGGTCGTGCTCGACCTCGGCTGCGGCACCGGCTTCCACCTGCCGCGCTTCGCGGAGCGGGCGTCGAGGGTGATCGGCGTCGAGCCGCACCCCGGCCTGTGCCGGCTGGCCGAGCGGCGGCTCCGCACCCACGGGGTGAGCGGCGCCGAGGTGCGATCGGGCACCGCACAGGAGATCCCGCTGCCGGACTCCTCGGTCGACGTCGTGCACGCGCGGTGGGCGTACTTCTTCGGCCGCGGCTGCGAGCCCGGCCTGGTCGAGCTCGACCGGGTGCTCCGTCCCGGCGGGACCGCGCTGGTCATCGACAACGACGGGTCCCGGTCGACCTTCGGCGCGTGGTTCCGGCGCGGCTACCCGCACCTCGACTCCCCCACCGAGACCGAGCGGTTCTGGAGCATCCGCGGCTGGACCCTCGACCGGGTCGACATGGGCTGGCGCTTCGCGTCGCGCGCCGACCTGGAGGCGGTCGTGCGGATCGAGTTCAAGCCCGAGGTCGCCGACGAGATCGTCCGGCACCACGAGGGCCTCGAGGTCGACTACGCGGTCAACCTCTGGAGCAGGACGCACTGAGGCGGCCGGCCCGGAGATCCGGACCGGCCGCCCCAGCCGAGGTCACTGCACCGCGTCCAGCGCGTCGACGACACCGTCGCCGTAGTAGCTGTTCTCCGCGTCGGTGCCCACGCACGGCGCACCCGCGGTGGCCACCACGCACGCGTGGTCGTCGGCCTGCGCCCGCAGCTTCGCGACCATCTGCGCGGGGGTCCAGTCCGGGTGGACCGACTTCATCAGCGCGAGGACGCCGGCGACGTGCGGGGACGCCATCGACGTACCGGACTTGAGGCCGTAGCCGTTGTCCTTGACCACGGTGGACAGGATCCGCGAGCCGGGAGCCGCGACGTCGATGACGCCGAGGCCGCGGTTGCTGAAGCCCGAGAGGCGGTTCTCCAGCGTGCCGGCCGGGAAGCGCTCCAGCGACGACACGGTCACCACGCCGTCGAGCTCGGTCGGGATGTCCTGGCACGCGTTGTTGATCGTGCGCTCGACGGTCGTGCCGTCGTCGGGGCTGGTGGCGTCGGTCGTCTTGTTCGCCAGGTCGTACGACGAGTTGCCGGCCGCCGCCGCGTGCACGACGCCCTGGTCCGTGGACCACTCGACGGCCCGGCGCACGGCCTCCTTGGCGGCGTACTGGTCGGGCTGGTCCTCGCAGTAGAACTGGAACGGGTCGACGTAGTAGCTGTTGTTGGTGACGTCCATGCCGTGCTGGCCGGCCCAGACGAAGCCGCAGACGGCGTACTCGGGGTAGATGAAGCCGTCGTCGTTGACGACCTTCACCGAGGCCATCCGCACGCCCGGCGCGACGCCGACGATGCCGGTGCCGTTGCGGGCGGCGCCGATGGTGCCCGCGACGTGCGTGCCATGGTCGCTCGTGGTCGGCGCCCAGCCGGTCGGCGAGGTGTCCGGGCGGCCGGCGTCGGTGCAGTTGACGGAGTCCTCGACGTCGATGTTGGCGACGAGGTCGGGGTGGTCGGGGTCGATGCCGCTGTCCAGCACGCCGACGACCACGTCGCGCGAGCCGTCGGTGATCTCGTGGGCCCGGTCGGCCTTGATCATCGCGAGGTCCCACTGCTCCGACTCGCGCGGGTCGGGCGTGGTCGCGAGCGTCGCCTCGGCACCGGTCGAGTCCTCGCTGCGGTCGACGGCGGCACCCTTGCGGACCTGGCCCTTGCCGGGACCCCAGGGCGCGGGCAGGCCGTCGGGCGTCCCCTCGGTGACCGGGACGGAGCGGGTGGCGCCGACCGACTCCAGCGCGTGGCCGGCGAGACGTCGTACGTCGTCACGGAAGGCCGCGCGGTCGCTGTGGGCGACCACGACGCCGATCTGCGGCCAGGTCTGGACGACCACGCCGCCCGCCGCACGGACCGCCCGCTCGACGAGCCGGGTCTGGCCCGGGTTGGCCTTGGCCGCATTGAGCAGGTAGGCGGAGACGACGCCGTCGGGCGTGCTGAGCGGCACCGGCGTGGACACCGGGTCGGCCGGGGCGGCGGTGGCTCCGCCTCCGGCCACCGCCAGGCCGGCCACGGTCAGGCCGGTCGCGACGGAGAGGGCAGCGGCTCGGAGCCGCCGGGAACTGCGCAAGGACATGGGTGATTCCTCCCGGGATGTGGCGCAGGTCTTCCTGCGGCCGTCATCCTCACACGGAGGTCTGCCGGATGGCGAGGGTCGGCGCGAGAAGAATTCCGTGCGTCGTCCGCTCGGTCGGCGCCAGGAGGTCGGCCAGGGCGCCGATCAGCTCGACGGCCACCTCCTCCAGCGGCTGCCGGACGGAGGTCAGGCCCATCACCTGCGCGACCTGCGAGTCGTCGAAGCCGACGACCGGGAGACCCGGTCCGGCGTGGAGCCCGCGCTCGCGCAGGGTGTGCAGGACGCCGACCGCGAGGGTGTCGGACGCGCAGACGAACCCGGTGGGGGCGGTGGTGTCCAGGAGGCGCGCCGCGGCCTGCCGGCCGGCGTCGACGGTGTCGGCGACCGCGGCCTCCAGGCCGGCCGTCGACAGGCCCGCCGCCACCATCGCCCGGTGCCAGCCGGCGCGGCGGTCCTCGCCGATCCGCGAGCCCGGCTCCCAGCCCAGCCAGGCGATCCGCTCGTGGCCGAGGTCGCGGACGTGCTCGGTCGCCGCCGCGACACCGGCCGCCCCGTCGACGTCGACCCACGGGTGGCTCGCGACCGGGTCGTCCCACGGACGGCCGAAGGCCACGAACGGCGCCCGGCGGCGGGTCAGCTCGACCGCGACCGGGTTGCCGAGGTAGGTGTCGGTGACCACGAACGCGTCGACGGCGGTGGAGCGGAACAGGTCGTCGTACCCGCCGAGCGGGTCGGGGAGCTCGCCCTCCTCGACCGGGCCGCCCGAGAAGAGCAGCACGTGGTAGCCCACCTCGCGGGCCGCCTCGACCAGCGCCCGCACGAAGCGGTCCATCGCCATGTTGGCGGTGAACTCCTGCGCAGGCGTGAGCCGCAGGCCGACGAGCCGCGACGAGCGGGTGCGCAGGTGCCGGGCCGCCTGGTTCGGCGTGTAGCCGAGGCCGTCGATCGCCTGCTGGACCCGCGCGAGGGTGTCCGGGCGCAGCAGGTCCGGGTTGTTGATCGCGTTGGAGACCGTCTGGCGGGAGACACCGGCGCGCTCGGCGACGTCGGCCAGCGTGGCCGGCGGGCGGGGGTTCTCCACAGCGAAGATCCTGCCACGCCGGGTCCGGTCGTGGATTTGTCGGACGGGTGCCCTACCTTCGGAGCATGGCTGCTTCGAAAACACGTTCGAACTACCGCTGCGGCGAGTGCGGCTGGACCACCGCCAAGTGGGTGGGCCGGTGCGGCGAGTGCCAGGCGTGGGGTTCGGTCGAGGAGGTCGCCGCCGCGGGCGGCGCGACGACGAGCCGTACGACGGCCGCGCCCGTGACGCGCAAGGCGGTCCCGATCGGCCAGGTCCCGGCCGACCACGCCATCCACGTGGCCTCCGGCGTCCCCGAGCTCGACCGGGTCCTCGGCGGCGGCCTGGTCCCCGGCGCGGCGGTGCTCCTCGCCGGGGAGCCCGGTGTCGGCAAGTCGACATTGCTCCTCGAGGTCGCGGCCCGCACGGCGCAGCGCTCGCAGCGCACGCTCTACGTCACCGGCGAGGAGTCGGCGGCCCAGGTCCGGCTGCGGGCCGACCGGACGGACGCCGTCCACGACGAGCTCTACCTGGCGGCCGAGACCGACCTCGGCGCCGTGCTCACGCACATCGAGCAGGTCCGCCCTCGCATGGTGGTCGTCGACTCGGTGCAGACCATCGGCGCGGCCGAGGTCGACGGGGTGCCCGGCGGCGTCACCCAGGTCAAGGAGGTCGCCCAGGCGCTGGTGCGGATGGCCAAGAGCCGCGACATCACCGTGGTGATGATCGGCCACGTGACCAAGGACGGCGGGATCGCCGGGCCGCGGGTGCTCGAGCACCTCGTCGACGTCGTGCTGCACTTCGAGGGCTCGCGCGACTCCCGCTTCCGGATGGTCCGCGCGGTCAAGAACCGCTTCGGCCCGGTCGACGAGGTCGGCTGCTTCGACCTCGGCCCCGACGGCATCCGCGCCGTCGACGACCCGACCGGCCTCTTCACCGAGCGCCACCACGGCCGCGTCCCCGGGACGTGCATCGCGGTCACCATGGAGGGCCGCCGCCCGCTCCTGGCCGAGGTGCAGTCACTGGTCACCCTCTCGCCGGCCGAGCGCCCCCGTCGTACGACGTCCGGGCTGGACTCCTCACGGCTCGCGATGATCCTCGCCGTGCTCCAGCAGCACTGCGGCATCAAGCTCCACCAGCACGACGTGTTCGCCTCCACGGTCGGCGGCGCCCGGCTCACCGACCCCGGCAGCGACCTTGCGCTCGCCGTCGCGCTGGCCTCGTCGACCTTCGTCAGCGCCCCACCGGCCGGCGTGGTCGCGATGGGCGAGATCGGCCTGTCGGGCGAGTTGCGCCGGGTGCGCGACCTGCCCCAGCGCCTCGCGGAGGCCGCCCGGCTGGGCTTCGAGATGGCCGTGGTGCCGGCCGATCCCGGCCAGGCGCAGGGCCAGCGGGGTCCGGCCCGTGACCGCGACATCGACGGGATGCGCGTGATCGAGGCCCCCGACGTGCTGTCGGCCCTGCGCCTGCTCAACCTCGACCGGCGCACCAAGCACGCCCTGGAGGTGGTCGAGGGCGCCGACTAGGACGGATCACCCGGGTTCTTGCACCGATATTCAGGCATGGCGCGCCGCCTGCGCGGATAAGGTACGAGCGTCCGTCCAACCAGAGTGAGGAGCGCAGGTGGTCACGTCGGCCGATCCCCGACTTCGCGAGACCCTTGCGTCCATCGCCCCCGGGACGCCCCTGCGCGACGGGCTGGAGCGCATCCTGCGCGGCCGCACCGGCGCGCTGATCGTCATCGGCCAGGACCGGCTGGTCGACAGCCTGTGCACCGGCGGCTTCGAGCTCGACGTGCCGTTCACGGCCACGGGCCTGCGCGAGCTGGCCAAGATGGACGGCGCGATCATCGTCGACAGCAGCCTCACCCGGATCGCGCGCGCGGCCGTGCACCTGATGCCCGACCAGTCGATCCCCTCCGAGGAGACCGGCACCCGCCACCGCACCGCCGACCGCGTGGCCAAGCAGACCGGCCACCCGGTCATCTCGGTCTCGCAGTCGATGCAGATCATCGCCGCCTACGTCGGCGAGACCCGCCACGTGCTGGAGGACTCCGGCCAGATCCTGTCCCGTGCCAACCAGGCGCTGGCGACCCTCGAGCGCTACAAGCTCCGCCTCGACGAGGTGTCGAGCACGCTGTCGGCCCTGGAGATCGAGGACCTCGTCACGGTCCGCGACGTCGCGGTCGTCGCGCAGCGGCTTGAGATGGTCACCCGGATCGCCCGCGAGATCGAGGACTACGTCCTCGAGCTCGGCACCGACGGCCGCCTGCTCGCCCTCCAGCTCGAGGAGCTGGTCACCGGCGTCGACACCGAGCGCGAGCTGGTGATCCGCGACTACGTCCCGTCCCGGCGCCGCAGCCGCGACCCCCTGGAGCTCCTCGGCAAGCTCGAGCAGCTCTCCGCCACCGACCTGGTCGACCCCTCCGCCGTCGCCAAGGTGCTCGGCATCGGCACGGGCGAGCACCTCGACGGCGCCGTCGCCCCGCGCGGCTACCGCCTGCTCACCAAGGTCCCCCGGCTGCCGTCCAACGTCGTCGAGGGCCTCGTCGACCACTTCGGCACTTTGCAGAAGCTGCTCTCCGCGGGCATCGACGACCTCCAGGCCGTCGAGGGCGTCGGCGAGCTGCGGGCGCGCAGCGTCCGCGAGGGCCTCAGCCGGCTCGCCGAGTCGACCATCCTCGAGCGCTACGTCTGAGTCCGAGCGCGACGGCACCGCGAGGCACGAGCGGGGCCGTCGATCTGCGAGGAGGTCGAGGAGCGTCCGCTCCGGCCCGAGCGCAGCGAGGGGCTGAGCGACGCGTCACGAGACCCCAGGCCGTCGCGAGTGCGATGCGGAGGCCTACGGTCGCTGCACCGAGGCCAGGCGTCTCGTGACGGTTGCTGCGCAACCTCCTCGACGACCGGGCGTTGCTGCGCAACCTCCTCGACGACCGGAGGTCAGTTGACGGGCGTCTTCGACTTCTTCGGCTTGTCCGTCGCCTTCGACGTCGCGGTCGAGCTCGGCGTCACCTCGACCGTCCGCGCCGTGGGCCGGACGAGGGTGAACTCCGCCTCCGCGGGCTCGCCACCCAGGGCGGCGGCGGCGATCGTGTAGTCGCCCGGCAGCACCCATGCCGTCCGCGGCGTGCACCGGGCAGCCGACTCGCGGGCGTTCCAGGTGAGCTCGACGACGGTAGCGACGTCGCGTCGTACGACGACGGACTCGGTCGGCACCACGGCCGGGCACTGCTGGGTGGTCCACAGCTCGTCGGAGCCGTCGGAGATCTTCACCGTGATGCTGTTGCGGGAGACCTGCCAGGTGCAGGCCTCGGACTCCAGGGTCTGCAGCGAGAGGCGGAGCGTCACCTCGTCGCCGGCCTCGGCGCCCTTCGCGACGCTCGGCGTGACGATGACATCGGACGCCTCGCAGGTGCCCTCGGGGGCGGCGAGGGTGGGTGTCGCCGAGGCGCCCTTCCGGCCGGTCGGCGACGCGGTCGTCGTGGCGGTGGCCGTGGACTGGCCGGCGGTCACCGTCTCCGTGGCCTGCACCTGCGCTCCGGCCTGCTCGGCGACGCCGGCGTCCTCGGACCTGCCGTCGCTGCTCCCGGTCAGCCAGCGCGCGATGACGAAGACCAGCGCGAACGCCGTGCCGAGCACGAACACCCGGCGCCGCCAGTAGACGCCGGCCGGTAGCGGTCCGCGCGTCGTACGACCGCGCGTGGGCGCGGGACGACGGGGCGCGGCGGGCATGGGACGACGGTAGTCAGCGCCCGCGCGCGAAGCGGGCTGACCCGCCGGACGGGCCCGAACTCGGACGACATCACACCCGAGGCGACAATGTCCTGCGATGACCGCCGAACCCACCGCCGATCCCGCGACCGACCTCGTCCAGCCGATCCTGGACTGGTACGACGCTAACGCCCGCGACCTCCCGTGGCGCCGGCCCGAGGCGTCGGCCTGGTCGGTGCTGGTCAGCGAGTTCATGTTGCAGCAGACGCCGGTGGTCCGCGTCCTCCCGGTGCACGAGGCCTGGCTGGAGCGGTGGCCGACGCCGGCCGCCCTCGCGGCGGACTCGTCGGGTGAGGCGGTCCGGGCCTGGGGCCGGCTCGGCTATCCGCGCCGGGCGCTGCGCCTGCACGCCGCCGCCACCGCGATCACCGAGCAGCACGGGGGCGAG
This sequence comes from Nocardioides aromaticivorans, assembly GCF_013408525.1. NCBI lineage: Bacteria > Bacillati > Actinomycetota > Actinomycetes > Propionibacteriales > Nocardioidaceae > Nocardioides > Nocardioides aromaticivorans. Next base: position 2,732,851 of record NZ_JACBZM010000001.1, on the reverse strand, counting down.
GTGCCGTCGTCGTACGACGACCTGCTGGCCCTGCCCGGCGTCGGCGACTACACGGCGGCCGCCGTCGCCGCCTTCGCCCACGGGCAGCGGCAGGTGGTGCTCGACACCAACGTGCGACGGGTGCTCGCCCGCGCCGTCAGCGGTGTCGAGTTCCCGCCCCGCTCGGTCACCAGGGCCGAGCGCGACCTGGGCGCCGCGCTGCTGCCGGCCGACCCGCCCACCGCCGCGACCTGGTCGGTCGCGGTCATGGAGCTCGGTGCCCTCGTGTGCACCGCCGACCGGCCGCGCTGTGACAGCTGCCCGGTCAGGGCCGCCTGCGCGTGGCAGGCCGCGGGCGCCCCGGCGTACGACGGACCGCCGCGCCCCGTCCAGGCCTGGGCCGGCACCGACCGCCAGTGCCGGGGCCGGCTGCTCGCGGTGCTGCGCGACGCCCCCGGGGCCGTCGGCAAGGAGCGCCTCGACGCCGCCTGGGACGTGACCGAGCAACGCGAGCGCGCCCTGGGCTCGCTCCTCGACGACGGCCTGGTCGTCCGCACCTCCGACGGGCTCTACGCGCTGCCCTGACCGGCGATCGCGGCGACGGCCCCGGCGAGGTCGACGACCGAGCCGTCGAGCGCGTCGGTCCCCCGCTCCAGCGGCAGGTCGAGGTGCAGCCCCATGAGGGCGGCATCGAGCAGGTTGGCGGCCCGTGGGGCGAGCTCGGCGCTGCAGCCGGCGGAGACCAGCCAGTCGGCGAGGGCCTGCAGCCAGGCCCGGTTGGCGTCCCGGACCACGCCCGCCCACGGCTCGCGGCCGAAGAGGCCGAGCGCCGCCGCCTCGACGTACAGGCGCTGGCACCGCTCGAGCTGGCCGCCGTCGCTCGACGCCCGCCACAGGACGAGCACGGCCTCGCGCACCGACGGCGCGGCCGGCAGCGAGCGCAGGTGGGCGATCGAGCGCTCGTTGGAGGTGTGCAGCACCGCGGCGACCAGGTCGTCCTTGCCGTCGAAGTGGTAGAGCAGCATCCGGTCGCTGGTGCCCAGCGCCGCCGCGAGCGGGCGCAGGCTGAGCTCGATCAGGCCGTGGTCGAGCACGTAGTCGGTGGCGGCCTCGGCGAGCTGGCGCCGGCGCTCCCCGTCCGTGGCCACACGTCCCCCCTCCGCCGATGAGCGCACTCAATGTAGCAGGTGCTACAGTTGTAGCAGTTGCTACATCGAAGGGACATGTCATGGTGATCGCCTGGTCACTCCTGCTCGCCGCCATCGGCGTCGAGGTCGCGGCGAGCGCCGCGCTGCCGCGCACCGAGAGCTTCCGCGACCCGGTCTGGACCGCGGTCGTGCTCGCCGGGTACGCCGCCTCGATCTGGCTGCTCGCCCTGGTCGTCAGGCAGGTCCCGGTCTCGATCGCGTACGCCGTCTGGGCCGGCCTCGGCACGGCCGGCATGGCGGTCGTCGGCTACCTGTTCCTCGACGAGCAGATGGACCCGCTCAAGGTGCTCGCCCTCGCGCTCGTCGTCGGCGGCGTCGTCCTGCTCAACCTCTCCGGCGCGCACTGACGCGCTCCGCGCGCCCGCGAAAAGCACACCGACCCGCCCGGAGGACCGGGCGGGTCGGTGTGGTGGATCGGGTCAGGCGGTCTCGGAGTCGTCGGGCGCGATCTCCGCGCCCTCGGCCGGGGCCTTGCCCTCGACGACCGTCTCGAGCGGCGGCAGGTCCGGCAGCTCGCCGACCTTCTGGCCCTCGAAGGTGAACTTGGCGTTGGCACCCTCGCCCTCGACGCCCACGAGCACGATCTGGCCCGGGCCGACCTCGCCGTAGAGCATCTTCTCGGCGAGGATGTCCTCGATCTCGCGCTGGACGGTACGACGCAGCGGGCGGGCGCCCAGGACCGGGTCGAAGCCCCGCTCGGCGAGCAGGTTCTTCGCGGCCTGGGTGAGCTCGATCCGCATGTCGCGGTCCTTCAGGCGGACCTCCACCGCGGCGATCATGTTGTCGACCATCGCGATGATCTGCTCCTGCGACAGCGGCGGGAACACGATGATCTCGTCGACACGGTTGAGGAACTCGGGACGGAAGTGCTGCTTCAGCTCCTCCGAGACCTTGCCCTTCATCCGCTCGTAGGAGCCCGCGGCGTCGCCAGCCTGGTTGAAGCCCAGGTTGATGCCCTTGGCGATGTCGCGCGTGCCGAGGTTGGTGGTCATGATGATGACGCAGTTCTTGAAGTCCACGACCCGGCCCTGGGAGTCGGTCAGGCGACCTTCCTCCAGGATCTGCAGCAGGCTGTTGAAGATGTCGGGGTGGGCCTTCTCGACCTCGTCGAAGAGCACGACCGAGAACGGCTTGCGGCGCACCTTCTCGGTGAGCTGGCCGCCCTCCTCGTAGCCGACATAGCCCGGAGGCGAGCCGAAGAGCCGCGAGACGGTGTGCTTCTCGCCGAACTCCGACATGTCGAGCTGGATGAGCGCGTCCTCGTCGCCGAAGAGGAACTCCGCGAGCGTCTTGGACAGCCACGTCTTACCGACGCCGGACGGGCCGGCGAAGATGAACGAGCCACCGGGACGCTTCGGGTCCTTCAGCCCCGCGCGGGTACGACGGATCGCCCGCGACAGCGCCTTGACCGCCTCGTCCTGGCCGATGACGCGCTTGTGGAGCTCGTCCTCCATCTTGAGCAGGCGGGTGGACTCCTCCTCGGAGAGCTTCACGATCGGGATGCCCGTCGCGACCGCCAGCACCTCGGCGATCAGCTCCTCGTCGACCTCGGCGACCTCGTCCATGTCGCCCGAGCGCCACTGCTTCTCACGCTCGGACTTGGCGAGGATCAGCTGCTTCTCCTCGTCGCGCAGGCGGGCCGCGGCCTCGAAGTCCTGCCCGTCGATGGCCGCCTCCTTGCGCTGGCGGACCTCGCCGATCTTGTCGTCGTACTCGCGCAGGTCGGCGGGCGCCGTCATCCGGCGGATCCGCAGGCGCGAGCCGGCCTCGTCGATCAGGTCGATGGCCTTGTCCGGCAGGAAGCGGTCGGAGATGTAGCGGTCGGCGAGGGTGGCCGCGGAGACCAGCGCCTCGTCGGTGATGGTCACCCGGTGGTGCGCCTCGTAGCGGTCGCGGATGCCCTTGAGCATCTCGATCGTGTCGGCGATCGAGGGCTCGGGCACCTGGATCGGCTGGAAGCGGCGCTCGAGCGCGGCGTCCTTCTCGAGGTACTTGCGGTACTCGTCGAGGGTGGTCGCGCCGATGGTCTGCAGCTCGCCGCGGGCCAGCATCGGCTTGAGGATGCTGGCGGCGTCGATGGCGCCCTCGGCCGCACCGGCACCGACGAGGGTGTGGATCTCGTCGATGAACAGCACGATGTCGCCGCGGGTGCGGATCTCCTTGAGCACCTTCTTGAGGCGCTCCTCGAAGTCACCGCGGTAGCGGGAGCCGGCGACCAGCGCACCCAGGTCGAGGGTGTAGATCTGCTTGTCCTTGAGCGTCTCGGGCACGTTGCCCTTGACGATGTCCTGGGCCAGGCCCTCGACGATCGAGGTCTTGCCGACGCCGGGCTCACCGATGAGCACGGGGTTGTTCTTGGTGCGGCGCGAGAGCACCTGCATGACCCGCTCGATCTGCGCGGCACGGCCGATGATCGGGTCGAGCTTGCCCTCGCGGGCGTCCTGGGTCAGGTTGCGGCCGAACTGGTCGAGCACCAGCGACGACGACGGGGCGTCGCCACCGCTCGTGGAGCCCGAGGTCGACGCGGCGGCGCCGGTCTCCTTGCCCTGGAAGCCGGAGAGCAGCTGGATGACCTGCTGGCGGACGCGGTTGAGGTCGGCGCCGAGCTTCTGCAGCACCTGGGCGGCGACGCCCTCGCCCTCGCGGATCAGGCCGAGCAGGATGTGCTCGGTGCCGATGTAGGAGTGGCCGAGCTGCAGCGCCTCGCGCAGGGACAGCTCGAGGACCTTCTTGGCGCGCGGGGTGAAGGGGATGTGGCCGGACGGCGCCTGCTGGCCCTGGCCGATGATCTCCTCGACCTGCGCGCGCACGGCCTCGAGGGAGATGTCGAGCGACTCCAGCGCCTTCGCGGCGACGCCCTCGCCCTCGTGGATGAGGCCGAGCAGGATGTGCTCGGTCCCGATGTAGTTGTGGGAGAGCATGCGGGCCTCTTCCTGGGCCAGCACGACCACCCGGCGGGCTCGGTCAGTGAACCGCTCGAACATTGCACGCTCCTCACACGTCCTGGGGTGTTCACGGGATACAACCCCGCTCACACCCTACGCGTTCCGCCGAAACGGATCCGGGCCGTCCGCTGTCAGCGAACAGCCCGGATCAGGTCGGCACGGGAGGGTCTCAGTGGGCGGCGTCGTACGCCTCGCGCACGTCGGCGGGGATGCGGCCGCGCTCGGGCACCGCGTGGCCGTTGTCGCGGGCCCACTCGCGGATCTCCTTCGCCGAGGCGCCGGCTCCCGAGGAGGCAGCAGCCCGGCCGCCGCCGCGCTTCGCGCCACCGCCGCCGCGACCCACCTTGCGGCCGTGCCCGACGTAGGGCGCCAGGGCGTCGCGCAGGGCGGCGGCGTTGTCGTCGTTCAGGTCGATCTCGTAGCTGGCGCCGTCGAGGCCGAAGGCCACGGTCTGCGTCGCATCGCTGCCGTCGATGTCGTCCACCAGGACGATGTTGACGCGCTGGGCCATGATTTTCTCCTCGATATTCGCGATATCCGACGATTCGGATATTTGGATAATCGGATATTAACGAAATTCGGGAATGGGGCAAGCGCGCCACCTCGAACAGCGAAAGGTATTTCCGACTAACGCCCGGCGCCGATTCCGTGTCAGGCTGGCAGGGTCATGAGTGCGCGGGAGGGGACGGTGCTGCGCACCGACATCCAGGGCCTGCGCGCTCTCGCCGTCGCGCTCGTGGTCGTCTACCACCTGCACGCCGCGGCGGTGCCGGGCGGGTTCGTCGGCGTCGACGTCTTCTTCGTGATCTCCGGCTTCCTGATCACCGCCCACCTGGTGGCCCGGCCGCCGCGCAGCGCCCGGGACCTCGGCGCCTTCTGGGGGCGCCGGATCCGCCGCCTGCTGCCGGCCTCGCTGCTCGTGCTGGTCGCCAGCCTGGTCGCGACCCGCCTGCTGGCCCCGGAGACGATGTGGGCCGCGACCGCCTCCGACGCCCGCGCCGCCGCGCTCTACGTCGTGAACTGGGCGCTGGCCGGGCGGGCCGTCGACTACCTCGCCTCCGACGACGCCCCGACCGCGGTGCAGCACTTCTGGTCGCTCTCGGTCGAGGAGCAGTTCTACTTCCTGTGGCCACTGCTCGTGGCCGGCGTCGTGCTGCTCGCGCGCCGGCGCGGGGTCAGCACCCGCACCGCGCTCGTGGCCGCCTTCGCGGTGGTCACCGCGGCGTCCTTCGCCTGGTCGGTGCACCTGACCCGGGTCAACCCGGCCGCGGCGTACTTCGTGACGCCCGCGCGGGTGTGGGAGCTCGCCGCCGGTGGACTCGTCGCGGCCTGGCTGACCGACCGGCACCAGCGCGGCAAGCGGGCCGCCGAGCGCTCCCCCGGCGCCCTGCCCGCACTGGGCGCGTGGACCGGCCTCGCCCTCATCGGGCTCGCGGCGGCGACGTACTCGGCCGCCACGCCCTTCCCCGGCCACCACGCCGCGCTCCCCGTGCTCGGCGCGGTGCTGCTCATCGCCTGCGGCGCCCCCCGCGAGAGCCGTCTGGGGCCCGGCCGCCTCATGGCGCTGCGGCCGGTGCAGTGGCTCGGCGACGTGTCCTACTCGGTCTACCTGTGGCACTGGCCGCTCGTGGTCATCACCGTCGCCGTGACCGGTCACGAGATCGGTCCCCGCACCGGCGCGGCCGTCCTGGTCGCGACCCTGCTGCTCGCCGCCGGCACCGAGCGCCTCGTCGAGCGGCCCTTCCGGGCGCCGCGGCTCTCGCTGCAGGTCCGGCGGACCTACGCCGTCGGCGCGCTCGCGATGGGCGTGGTGGTCGCGCTCGCCTCCGTCCAGCTGGTCGAGGTGCAGCGCCGCTCCGACGAGGCCGCCCGGCAGCTCGCGGCCGCCCTCCAGGACGGCGGGCCGTGCTTCGGCGCGGCCGCGGTCGGGCGCCGCTGCCCCGAGGCGTCGTACGACGACCTGGTGCCCGCCGCCGCGGTCGCGGCCGACGACAAGGCCGAGGCCTACGGCGACGTCGGTCCGCGCAGCTGCTGGAGCGCGGAGCCCGACTTCGCCGACGTCCCGTGCACCTTCGGCGACGCGGACGGCACGGTGACGGTCGCCCTCTTCGGCAACTCCCACGCCGGCCAGTGGCTGCCCGCGCTGCAGGCGCTCGCCCAGGACCACGGCTGGCGGATCGAGACCCGGCTCGCCTCCCGCTGCGCGAGCGCCGACATCGAGCAGGACTTCGACGAGCCGGAGGCCGTCGGGACCTGCGCCGACTGGGTACGACGGACGGCCGCCGAGCTGGTGGAGACCAAGCCGGACCTCGTGGTCGTCTCCAACCGGATGCAGGCGCAGGCCGTCGGTCTCGACGACGCGGGGACCGCGGAGGCCTACCGCGAGGGCTACGCCCGGGTGCTCGGCGGGATCGCCGACGCCGGGATCCCGGTGCTCGCCATCCGCGACACCCCGGCCCCGGGGCGCAGCATCCCCGACTGCGTCGCCTCGGAGCGCGACGACTACGACGCCTGCGCCGGACCCCGCCGGACCTGGCTGCCCGAGGACCCGGTGGTCGACGTCGTGGCGGCGGCCCACGACCCGCTGCTGCGCCTGGTCGACCTCACCGACCGGTTCTGCGGCCGCACCGAGTGCCGGGCCGTCAACGGCAACGTGATCACCTACTTCGACGGGCACCACATCACGGCGACGTACGCGCACACGCTGGCGCCGTACCTCGAGCCGGCCGTGCTCGACGCCCTGGCCGCGGGCCGGTCGCGGCCCAGCTGACGTCGGGGCAGCCGCGTCGCGGCGCCGACGGGTGACGTCAGGTGTTGCGGGCGTAGACCAGACCGAGCCCCCGCAGGGTCAGCCACGGCGCGTGGTCGGTGAAGCAGCGGCACTCGTCGATCACGAGCGGCGCGAGGTAGCCGGTGGCGATCACGGCGACGTCCTCGACCGGGGCGCCGAGGGCGGCGACGAGGCGCTCGACCATGCCCTCGACCTGGCTGGCGACGCCGAAGACCATGCCCGACTGCAGGGCCTCGACGGTGTTCTTGCCGATGACGCCGCGCGGGCGGACCAGCTCGACCATGCGCAGCTGGGCGCCGCCGCGGCTGAGCGCGTCGAGGGAGATCTCGATGCCGGGGGTGATCGCGCCACCGACGTACCGTCCGGCCGCGTCGACCACGTCGAAGGTGGTGGCGGTGCCGCCGAAGTCGACGACGATGGCGGGGCCGGAGTAGTCCGACGCGGCGGCGAGCGCGTTGATGATCCGGTCGCTGCCGACCTCGCGCGGGTTGTCGACGACGATCGGGACGCCGGTGCGGATGCCCGGCTCGACGATCACCCGCGGGACGTCGCCGAAGTGCGCGGCCAGCATCTCGCGCCACGCATTGAGCACCGAGGGCACGGTCGAGCAGACGGCGACACCGCTGACGGTGTCCTCCTCGCGGCCGAGCAGGCCGCGCAGCAGCACGCCCCACTCGTCGGCGGTGCGGTGCTCGTTGGTGGAGACCCGCCAGTCGGCGACGACCTCACCGTCCTCGAGCAGCCCGAGGACGGTGTGGGCGTTGCCGATGTCGGCGGCGAGCAGGCTCATGGCTCAGCCTCCGGTGGTCCGGAAGTCCAGCCCGAGGTCGAACACGTTGACCGAGTGCGTGAGCGCGCCGACGGAGATGAAGTCGACCCCCGTCTCCGCCACCTCGCGGGCCCGCTCGAGGGTCAACCCGCCGGACGCCTCGAGGGTGGCGTGCCCGCCGGCGGCGGCGTTGATCCGCACTGCCTCGGCCATGTCGGTGGTCGACATGTTGTCGAGCAGGACCTCGGTGCAGCCGGCGGCCAGCACGGCGCGCAGCTCGTCGAGGTCCATCACCTCGACCTCGACCCGCAGGCCCGGGTTGGCCGCGACGACCGCCTCGTACGCCGCCACCACGCCACCGGCGGCGACCGCGTGGTTGTCCTTCACCATGGCCCGGTCGACGAGGCTGAAGCGGTGGTTGACGCCACCGCCGCAGCGCACGGCGTACTTCTGCAGCGCGCGCCAGCCGGGGAGTGTCTTACGGGTGTCGAGGACGCGGGCGCGGGTGCCGGCGAGCGCCTCGACCCACTGCGCGGTCGCGGTCGCGACGCCGGACAGGTGCGAGGCGAAGTTGAGGGCGGTCCGCTCGGCGGTCAGCACGCCCTGCACGGGACCGGAGACCGTCAGCACGACGTCGCCGGGCTCCACGTGGGTGCCGTCCGGCACCCGGCCGGTGACCTTGACGGTGTCGCCGAGCGCGTAGGCGAAGGCGAGCTCGGCGATCGCGAGGCCCGCGACCACACCGGGCTCGCGGGCGGCGAAGTCGGCGACCGCCTCGCCCATGTCGGGCATCGCCGCGCTGGTCACGTCGTCGGCGCCACCGGGCAGGTCCTCCTCGAAGGCGAGCACGACGTGGTCGTAGACGGCCCGCGGGTCCAGCCCCGCGGCGGCGATCTCCTCGACGAGCGCGGCCGGCAGGGCGTCGTACGGCGTCCGGGCGATCACGGCGCCACCACCCCGGCGACGGGGCCGACGGATGGATCGGTCTGCGGCGACGGCACGAACTCCGCGGCGACGGCGCCGTCGGCCATCCGGACGTCGAAGTGGCCCGCGTACAGGTCGTCGTCGCGCTCGGCGAAGTCCTCACGCCAGTGCGAGCCGCGGGTCTCCTGGCGGAGCCGGGCGGTCATGGTGAGGGCGGTCGCGATGGTGAGCAGGTTGCTGGTCTCCCACGACTCCTGGTCGACGGCGGTGGCGGCCCGGCCCGCGAGCCCGGCCAGCACGTCCGCGCCCGCGGTGAGCCCGGCCGCGGAGCGGAGCACGCCGGCACGCGACGTCATCGTCTCCTGCAGCTCCTTGCGGGCAGCACCGGCGATCAGGCCCGGCGCGCGCTCGTCGGCCGACGGCTCGCGCCACTCCCCGAGCTCACCGGGCAGCACCTTCGCGATGCGGCGGGAGAACACCAGCCCGTCGAGCAGGGAGTTCGACGCGAGGCGGTTGGCGCCGTGGACGCCGGAGCAGGCGACCTCGCCGCTGGCGTAGAGACCCGGCAGGTCGCTGCGCCCGTCCAGGTCCGTGTGGACGCCGCCCGACACGTAGTGGCACGCCGGCGCGACGGGGATCAGGTCGACCACCGGGTCGACGCCGTGCGAGCGGGCGGTGGCGAGGATCGTCGGGAAGCGGCGCTCCCAGAACTCGGCGCCGAGGTGGCGGGCGTCGAGCCACATGTGCGGGCGGCCGGTGTCGAGCATCCGCTTCATGATCGCCTTGGCGACGACGTCGCGCGGGGCGAGGTCGGCGAGCTCGTGGACGCCCTGCATGAACCGGTTGCCGTCGTCGTCGACGAGGAAGGCGCCCTCGCCGCGGACCGCCTCCGAGATCAGCGGCTGCTGGCCACGCGAGTCGGGGCCGAGGTACATCACGGTCGGGTGGAACTGCACGAACTCCAGGTCGCGCACGGTCGCACCGGCCCGCAGCGCGAGCGCCATGCCGTCGCCCGTCGAGACCGCCGGGTTGGTGGTCTGCGAGAAGACCTGCCCGAAGCCGCCGCTGGCCAGCACCACGGCCCGGCACAGGACGGCGCCGACGCCGTCGCGCTCGCCCTCGCCGATGACGTGCAGGGTCAGCCCCGCGACACCGGTCGCGCCCGAGGAGTCCTCGCCGAGCAGGAGGTCGACGGCCAGCGCGTGCTGGATGACCTCGATGTCGGGGGCGGCCTGGACGGCGGCGATGAGGGCCCGCTGGATCTCGGCACCCGTGGCATCGCCGCCGGCGTGCGCGATCCGGTCGCGGTGGTGCCCGCCCTCCCGGGTCAGCGACAGCTCGCCGTCGGCCGTGTGGTCGAAGTTGGTGCCGAGGGCGATCAGCTCGCGGACCGCCTCGGGGCCCTCGTTGACCAGGATCCGCACGGAGTCGAGGTCGCAGGCGCCGGCGCCCGCGACGAGGGTGTCGAGCTCGTGCTCCTCCGGTGTGTCGCCGTCACCGAGCGCGGCGGCGATGCCGCCCTGCGCCCACTGGGTCGAGCCGGCGGCCAGCACGTCCTTCGTGACGACCAGGACCTTGCCGACCTCCTTGCGCAGACGCAGTGCAGCGGTCAGCCCGGCGATGCCGGAGCCGACGATGACGACGTCGGCGCGGGTCGTCCACCCCGGGCTCGGCGCGGTGAGGCGCCCGGGCAGGCGCTGCTGGTCCTGTGGCATCCGAGCAGGCTACTCAGCGACCGGCCGTGACGTCGCCCCGGGAGAGCGTCGGGTCGCCGAAGGTCTCGGCGGGGTCGAAGCCGGTCGCCATGATCTTGTTGTCCGCGTCGACGAAGACCACGTGCGGCTGGTACTCCTTCGCCTCCTCGGTGCTCATCTGGCCGTAGGCGATCAGGATCACCAGGTCGCCCGGGTGCACAAGGCGGGCGGCGGCACCGTTGATGCCGATCACGCCGCTGCCCCGCTCGCCGGCGATCGTGTACGTCTCCAGGCGGGCGCCGTTGGTGATGTCGACGATGTGCACGAGCTCGCCGGCCAGCAGGTCGGCCGCGTCGAGCAGGTCCTCGTCGACCGTCACGGAGCCGACGTAGTGCAGGTCGGCCTGCGTGACGGTGGCGCGGTGGATCTTGCTCTTCATCATGGTGCGCAGCATGGGAGTCTCCCTGGGTTCAGTACTGCTCGGAACTGCTTCAGAAATGCAGGGGCATGTTGTCGATGAGCCGGGTCGTGCCGACCCGGGCCGCGACGAGGATCCGGCCCTCGGTGCCGCTCTCCGGGTAGTCCGGCAGCTCACCGAGGCCGGTCGTGGTGAGGGCGAGGTAGTCGAGCTCGATGCCGGGCTCGGCCTTGAGCACGCCCATCGCCGCCCAGCGGGCCGCCGGGACGCCGTACTCCGCGCGGTCCTGGCCGGCGCGCAGCGCGCGGCTCAGCACGGCGGCGACCTGGCGCTGCTCCGCGTCGAGGTAGCGGTTGCGGCTCGAGCGGGCCAGGCCGTCGGGCTCGCGGTCGGTCGCGCCGCCGACGATCTCGATGCCCAGGCAGAGGTCGGCGACCATGCGGCGGATCAGCGCGAGCTGCTGGTAGTCCTTCTCGCCGAAGACCGCGACGTCGGGTCGGACCAGGCCGAAGAGCTTGGCGACGACGGTGAGCACGCCGCGGAAGTGCCCGGGACGGCTGGCGCCCTCGAACCGGTCCGCCAGCGGGCCGGGCTGGACGGTGACGGCCTCCGAGGCGACGCCCTCGTGCGGGACGCCGTCGGGGTACATCTCGGCGACGACCGGGGCGAAGACCACGTCGACACCCTCCTGACCCGCCATGTCGAGGTCGGCGTCGAAGGTCCGCGGGTAGCGGTCGAGGTCCTCGCCGGCCCCGAACTGCAGGGGGTTGACGAAGATCGACAGCACCACCGTGCCCTCGGCACCCGCGCGCTCACGGGCGATCCGCAGCAGCGTCGCGTGGCCCTCGTGCAGCGCGCCCATGGTCGGCACGAACACGACCGGGCCTCGGCCGCGGCGCGGCGCGACCAGCGCGTCGAGGTCCGACCGGCTGCGCGCGACAGCCGGGGTGGTGGCGACGGTCATGCCTGCTCCGAGCGCTCCGTGCGCTCCGTGCGCTCCATGTGCTCCGTGTGCTCCACCCGCGACGGCAGGATCCGGCGCTCGCCGTACGCGCTGAGCACGGTGGCGATCTTCTGGCCCTGGATCGGGAGGAGCCGGCCGTCGGTGACCGAGCGGTCGAGGGTGGCCCACGCCATCGCGACGTACGACGGCAGCGTGTCGGGCGCGTTGGCGGAGATGTCCTTCAGGTGCGCCGCGACGGTCTTCACGTCACCGCGGACGATCGGGCCGGTCAGCGCGGCGTCGCCGTGCGCGAGGGCGTTGTCGAGCGCCGCGTCCAGCAACGGGCGCAGGGTGCCGGCCGGGTCGTCGACGCCGGCGGCGGCCAGCAGGCCCATCGCCTCGCTGACGAGGGTGACGAGGTGGTTGGCGCCGTGGGCGAGGCCCGCGTGGTAGAGGGTGCGCATCTCCTCGGGCACCCAGTTGGCCGTGCCACCGAGGTCGGCGACGAGGCCGGCGGCGAGCTCGCGCTCGCCCTCGCCGGCGGTCAGGCCGAAGACGCAGCCCCGGAGCCGGTCGATGTCGACGGCCGTGCCGGTGAAGGTCATCGCCGGGTGCAGCGCGATCACGCGCGCGCCGACGGCCGCGGCGGGCGCGAGCACGGCGAGGCCGTGCCGGCCCGAGGTGTGCGCGACGACCTGGCCCTCGCGGATCGCGCCGCTGTCGGCCAGCACGCGCACCACGTTGGGGAGCATGTCGTCGGGGACGGTCAGCAGGAGCAGGTCAGCAGCCCGGGACACGTCGCTCGGCTTGCGCAGCGGGACGCCGGGCAGGAGCTCGGCGGCGCGGCGACGCGAGGCGTCGGACTCACCGGCAGCGGCGACGACGGGGTGACCGGCAGCGCGGAGACCCGCGGCCAGGACGGCGCCGACGCGACCCGCGCCGACGACACCCACGCTGAGCGTGTGGGACATCGTGAACCTTTCGTTCCGGTCCCGCCGACCACTGCCCTCGCGGGCAGCCGGTGTGGGTACCGGACGTTGTGCTCATGGGCGCCCCGGGGTTCCGGGACGGTTCAACCGTACGCCGGTGCGCGGGGCCGCGAAAACGGTTCGGGTCGGTGGGATGGGTCACACGGCCGAACGGTTGCGGGCGACGCTGACGACCACCGTCGTGCCCGGCTCGGGGTGGAGGCGGCCGGTGACCAACTCGATGCCGGGGCCGGCGTCCGCGTCCAGGCCGCCGCGCTGGAGGAGCACCACGGGGACGTCGGTCAGCTTCGCCAGGCACTCCAGCCGGGTCCAGCGCTCCCAGAACCCCGCCTCGCCGTGCCGGGCGGCCAACGCCGGCGGGACGGGTCGGTCGATCTCGGCGTCGACGGCCACCGCGCGGTCGACGGGTCCCGTCCAGGCCACCACGCGACCGTCCGAGAGGTGCGAGCGGGCGGCGTACCGGCTCAGCTCCGCGTCGGTGCCGACGCGGAGCAGCTGCAGGGCGTCGACCCGGCGCTGGGCGCCGTCGCGAGCGTCGTCAGGCGGGTGTGATGGCAAGGCGCAGGCGCGACGGCGGTCTGGTTGCACCATCGAGCGTCTGCAACGCAGCCAGCGCGCCCGGATGGCGGCGCGCAGCAGGGGTCCAGCGCCGGGTCGGCGCCTAGATGGAGCCGCCACCGTCGATGACGATCGCCTGGCCGTTGATGTTGGTCTGGTCCAGCAGCAGCGTGCGGACCACGGGCACGACGTCCTCGGGCGAGGTCATCGCGCCGGAGGGGGTACGACGGACGATCGACTCGAGCTGGTTGGCGCCCAGCACCGCCGACATCTCCGAGGCGAAGAAGCCGGGGGCGACCGAGTTGGCGAGCACCCGGCCGGCCATCTCGCGGGCGATGGCCCGGGTGGCCCCGTCGAGGCCGGCCTTCGTCGAGGAGTAGGCGACCAGGCCCTGGTAGCCGCGCTGGCCGCAGATCGAGGTGATGTTGACCAGCCGGCCCTTGCGGCCCTTGCCCATCAGCCGGCGCAGCCAGAACCGGGTGAGCACGAGCGGCGCGGTCAGGTTGGTCTCGATGATCCGCGCGATCTCGTCGGCGGAGGTGTGGACGTGGAGCGAGTCCTGGCCCACGGCGGCGTTGTTGACGAGGCCGTCGATGATGCCGAGCTTCGCCTCGACCTCCTTGACGAAGGCCTGGGTGGCCGCGGCGTCGGTGATGTCGACGGAGCCGAAGTGGCTGGTGTCCGGGAAGCGCGCGGCGAGCGCGTCGAGCTCCGGCGTGACGGTGCGGGCGAACGCGGCCACCTTGACGCCCTGCTCGAGGAGGTCGGTGACCATGGCGAGGCCGAGGCCGCGCGAGGCGCCGGAGATGAGGACCACGCCGGCGGGCGGGACGAGGGTGGCTTCAGACATCGCTCTTCAGGGTCTCCTTGGTCGGGATGGCGGCCAGCAGCTTGATCCGCCGCGGGACGCCGTACTCCGGCAGCCGCTCGGCACACCAGCGGTTGAGCTCGGCCAGCACGTCGGGGGCGGTCGTCTCGCCCGAGGTGAGGACGACGTCGGCGACCACGAGGTTGCCGACCAGCGGGGCCTTGCGCCCCCGCACGTGCGCCCACGCGACGTCGGGGTGCGACTGCAGGACCGCGCGGACGACGCCCGCCGACACCTTGGCGCCGCCGATGTTGATCTCGTCGGAGTCGAGGCGACCGGTGATCAGCACGCGACCGTCCTCGACGACCACGGCGTCACCGGTGCGGACCGGGCCGCCGAGGCCCTCGCCGTGGTGCGGGGAGGTGATGACGAGCTCGCCCTCGACGACGTCGATCCGCGGCCGGCCCTCGGCCTCGCGGCCCAGCCACTCGACGGGGAACCCGGCGCGGCCGTCGTGGACGACGATCGACGCGCCGACCTCGGAGGAGGCGTAGAGCCAGGAGATGCGGGCGTCGGGGAAGAAGGTGCGCAGCTGGTCGAGGATCGCCTGGTCGACGGGCTCGCCGCCGAGGCTGACCTGCTGCAGCGGCACCTTCGCGAGGTCGTCGGCCTGCGACATCGTGGTCTGCCGCCAGAAGGTCGGGGTGCCCGAGGCGGCCGTGACGCCGTGCTCGATGCCGGCGGCGACCCACTCGTCCAGCCGCGAGGGGTCGACGACGACGAGGTCCTGGCCCGCGGAGCCGAGGCCGAGGGTGACCACCTGCCACCAGGCGTAGGTGCCGGGCGAGTAGGGGCACAGCCAGGTCCGCGGCGCCATGTCGCCGGCGACCGTGGTCAGGGAGTCGAGGGTGTGGCCGATCTGCTTCGGGCGGCCGGTCGAGCCCGACGTGAGCAGCCACAGCCGACCCGGCTCGGGCTCGCGGGTCACCGAGGCGAGCTCGACCGAGCCGTCCGGGTCGACGATGTTGAAGCCGGCGGCGCGCAGCTCGGCGCGCAGGTTGGCCTCCATCCGGCCCGCCGCGACGACCAGGAACTCCGCCCCGGTCTCGGCGTGCTGCTTGACCGCGCGCAGGGCGGCGTACGACGAGTCGACGACCACCGCGGCCGGCGCCGGGTAGTCCAGCGGCTCGAGGTCGCCCCAGGTGACCTGCTCGCCGGTCGAGGCGTCGGTCAGGCGGTTGGACGGGTGGCGCAGGCTCACGCGGCCTGGATCTCGGTCAGCAGGTCCAGCACGTGGCCGACGGTCGTGATCTGGCGCAGGCCGGCCGCGTCGAAGTTGAGCTCCTCGTCGATCTCGTCCTCGACCCGGAGGGCCAGCTCGCTGAAGTCGAGCGAGCGGAAGCCGATGTCGGCGAGCAGCGCGTCGTCGCTGTCCGGCAGCGTCTTGTCCTGGGCGGCCAGGACCTCACCCATCAGCTCACGAAGGCGATTGCGGGGAACCGTCGTCATGTCGGGCAGACTACCGTTAGCCCCGGACGAGACCGCACTCCCAGCGGTCCCTGCTGGTCGAGGAGGAAACCATGCTGCGTCCCGCCGCCGACGGCGACGTCGACGCCATGCGTGTGTGGCGCAACCAGCCGGCCAACCGCGCCGTCAGCATCAACGACCACGTCATCACCGCCGAGGAGCACGAGGCGTGGTGGGAGCGCACCCGGAGGGACCCGACCCGGCTCACCCTCGTCTTCGAGTACGCCGACCGCCCTCTCGGCATCGTGAACTACTTCGACATCGCCGACGACCGCTCCCGATGTTCGTGGGGCTTCTACCTCGACAGCGAGACCGTGGAGGCCGAGGGCCTCGCGCTCCTCGCCTGGATGCAGGTCATGAAGGAGGCGACCGCCTACGCCTTCGACGAGCTGGGCGTCGACGTACTGCACGGCGAGGTGCTCAGCGAGAACGAGGCGGTCCGCTCGATGAACCGCCGCTTCCGCTTCGTCGAGGGGCCCGCCGAGACCCGCAGCAACGGTGAGCGCACCCTCACCGTCCACCCGATCAGCCTGCGCCGCGAGGACCGCCGCGGTGCCCGCAAGACCACTGCACAGGAAGGCACCCGATGAGCCTCGAGGCCATCCAGGTCGGCACCCGCACGATCGGCCCCGACCACGAGCCGTTCGTGATCGCCGAGATGTCGGGCAACCACAACGGCGACCTCGAGCGGGCCCTCGACATCGTCCGGGCCGCCGCCGACGCCGGCGCGCACGCGGTGAAGATCCAGACCTACACCGCCGACACGATCACCCTCGACGTCGACTCCCCCATGTTCCGGCTCAGCGCGGACCACCCGCTGTGGCCCAACCGCCGGCTCTACGACCTCTACACCGAGGCCCACACCCCCTGGGACTGGCACGAGCCGATCTTCGCGCTCGCCCAGGAGCTCGGCATGCTCGGCTTCAGCGCCCCCTTCGACCCGACCGCCGTCGACTTCCTGCACGGCCTCGGCGTCCCGATGATCAAGTCGGCCTCCAGCGAGATCACCGACCTGCCGCTGATCCGCTCGATCGCCGCCACCGGGCTGCCGACGATCATCTCCACCGGCACCGCCACCATGGGCGAGATCGACGCGGCCGTCCGTGCGGCGCGCGAGACGGGCAACGAGCGGCTCGTGGTGCTGGCCTGCACGGCGTCGTACCCTGCGCCGCCGGAGGCGTCCAACCTGCGCGGCATCCCGGTCCTGCGCGACGCGCTCGACGTCCAGGTCGGCCTCTCCGACCACACGCTCGGCATCGGCGCCTCGGTCGCGGCGGTCGCCCTCGGTGCCACCGTGATCGAGAAGCACCTCACCCTCGACCGCGCCGACGGCGGGGTCGACGCCGACTTCTCGCTCGACCCCGGCGAGTTCGCCTCGCTCGTCCGCGAGACGAAGATCGCCTGGCAGGCCATGGGCGAGGCCCGGATCGGCCCCAAGGAGATCGAGGCCGAGGGCCTGCGCTTCCGCCGCTCCCTCTTCGTCTCCCGCGACGTCAAGGCCGGCGAGAAGGTCTCCGCCGACAACGTCCGCTCGGTCCGCCCCGCCGACGGCATGCCGCCGGACTCGTTCCGCGACATCGAGGGCCGGGTCTTCCGCGAGGACGTCCCCCTGGGCACCCCGATGTCGCTGGACCTGCTGTAGCACTGCGCGAGCGCGGCTCCGCCGCCAGGGCGGCAGCAAGCTGCCGGGAGGCGGCTCCCGTCGCGCTGCCGCGCCGCGGTTGTCCTCCGTAGGCCCACACGAGGTCTGGCGGCAAGCCCGCCGCAACCTCGGCGGATCCTCAGCCGTTGGCTGGTCCCGTCAGCGGACGGTGACGGCCCAGTCGACCAGGGACGGGGCGCCGCCGGGGGTGGACTTCTGCAGTCGGACCAGGACCGGACCGGTGCCGGCGGGGAGCTCGAGGACGGGGCCGTCGATCCGGGCCCCGGGGACCTCGTCGCCGTCGAGCGTGAGCACGCTCAGGGCGATGCCGTGGGTGCGGTCGACGGTGCGGTCCTGGGCGAGCTCGCGTACGGCGCGGCCGGGGTGCTTGACCCGGGCGCGGCGGCCGCGCAGGCGGTCGCCACCGATCCCGCGGACGGCGACCTCGACCCGGCTGCCCCGGTCGGGCTCACCGGGGTTGACCACGAGGACGCCGCTCTGGCCGAGCACGAGCGCACCCTGGTCGTCGCGCCGGCCCACGGCGACGCGCGGCTTGACGGGCTCGGCGCCCAGGCGCAGGTGGACACGGGAGATCGCGACGCCCACGGCGCCGTCCTCCATCGCCGCGCCGTTGGGCCAGGCGCGGTCGTCGGCGCGGGTCGACTCGAGGCCGATCATCAGCAGGCCGTCCTCGCCGATCTGGTCGGGGGTCACCTGGAAGACCACGCGCTCCGTGCTCGCCTCGCCGTCGAGCGGACGGAGGCCGAGCACGGCGCCGGCGACGGCCCGGCCTTGAGCGGTGATCCGCAGCGAGCGGTGACGGCCGGAGACGTCGGGCATCTCGACCTCGGCGTCCTTGTCGTCGTTGCGCTTCATCTTCGCGCGGGTGCCGATCAGGTGGTCGTGCCACATCCGGTTCGACAGCGCGTCGACGCGGAGGTCGACCTGCACCGTGAGCACCTCGGTGGTGGGCACGATCGACAGCCCGAGCAGGCCCGAGGGCCGTACGACGCGGGCGAGCCGGTGCGGCGCCCGGACGGCACCGTCGATCAGCGCGACCGCCCCGGGCACGTTCTGGTCGAGGCTGATCGGCAGCTCGTGGCTGACCGACTCCTTGTCGAAGTCGGTCGCGACGTGGAGCGACGGGAGCTCGAAGACCTTGGGCTGCTGGGTCATGCCGTCACCGCCCCGAGCTGGATCGCCAGCGCGTCGGGTGAGACCTCCCAGTCGAACCGTGACAGGAAGGGTTCACGGCGCCGCCACATCCGTTGCACGGCCGCGAACGCCGGCTCGCCGTCGGCCTCGACGTGCAGCATGTTGATGGAGAGGATCTCGAAGAGCCGGTCGCCCTCGCCGACGGGCCACTGCTGGACCAGGCCGGACGGGACGTCGCTGGCGCAGCGGTAGAACCACATCCACAGCCGGGCGCGCTCGACCTGGTCGGGGGTGATCAGCACCTCGCCGGCGAGCAGGCCCTCGATGTGGCGGGTGAGCTCGGAGAAGTACTCCTCGACCGACTCGGTCACGGTGGTGAACCCGCAGGCGCTCCACTCCGACCAGCCGCACTGGAGGGCGGGGATGCCGAGGGCGGGGTACTCGCTGCTGACGCTGCCGCGCACGGTGAGCACGAGGTCGGTCAGGGCCGTCAGGTAGTTCTTCGAGAGGTCGAGGCTGCGCATGAACTTCATGTGCGGCTGGTCGGCGTAGCGGGCCGCGACGCCGTCGAAGAACCCCGTGGCGTCGTACATGTGCTGGTGGGGGTGGTCGAGGAAGAGCCAGTTGACCTCGTCGTGCTCGGCCGCCCAGGCCGCGGTCTTCTCGATCCAGTCACCGAGGTCCTCGAAGACCTCCCAGTTGGTGCCGAGCGCGTCGGACACCGCGTGGTTGAAGACCGAGATCGTCGGCTTCGAGGGGTCGAGGCCGACCCGGCGGCCCGCAGGCACCCGGACGGCGGCCCGGTCGGCGGGCGTGCGCAGCTCGACGCTGGAGAAGTCGGCGCCGGCGCGCCACCACGACGGTCGGCCGAGGGTGGCCTTGGCACGGGCCTGGGTGAGCTCCGAGCTGCGGTGCAGCAGCTCGCGGTTGGGCCACACGTGCTTCTCGAAGAACTCGCCGAGCTGCGTGGTCAGCCCGGCGCGGATCGGCGCCCCGGCGGGCAGCTTCTCCGGGAACAGCCCGTAGACCTTCAGGCCGCCCGTGGACTGCGGGAAGAGGACGGGTACGTCGTGGCGGATCGCCGCCTCGACCGCGAGCCCGAAGTTGTTGTAGTCGACGTGGCTCGAGATCAGCGCGACGACGTCGTTGTTGGCCAGCAGGGCGTCGTAGATCTTCGCGAACTCGACGCTGCGCGCGGTGACCTGGTCCTTCTTCGCCTGGATCTCCGGGGAGTCGTCGAGGCGGGCGACCAGCGCCATCCGGCAGGTGGTGGCGTAGACGATCTCGTCGAGCTTGTCGGCGGGGATGCCGGAGTCCGGGAGGTCGCCGCCGAGGTCGACCCCGGCGATCTCCATCGGCTCGGCCGTGCCGGCGACGCGGGCGTCGACCAGCGCGTGGGCGTCGAAGACCGCCTCGGCGCCGTACGCCGTGGCCATCGCCGAGATCTCCTCGAGGTTGAAGTAGGTCCAGATGATCTGGTTCCAGTCCTCGTCGGCGCCGCTGTAGACGACGATCCGGGCCGGCTCCATCCGGCGCAGCGCGTTCGCCACCGTGAGATTGCGCAGGGTCACCCGGAGGTCCTGGCTCATCGCCTCGACGAGGATGATCCGCTCCGACGGGGGCGGGACGTTGTTGCGCCAGAAGACGGTGGAGGTCCGCAGGAACGGCCGGAAGTCAGTCAGCTCGCGCACCCCGCAGTTATATCAACCGGAGGCCGGTTCCCCGGTCTCGAGAAGGCTCTCCACGACGCGGCTCCGGCCCTGTCCGTCGACCAGCTCCCAGCCCTTGCGACGCAGCCGGTTGCGGGCGTCGGCGTCGTCGAGGGCCGCGCCGAGGACAGCGGTCGCCGCCTCCGGCTCCTGTCGTACGACGTCCAGCAGGCCGAGCGGGAACGTGAGCCCTCCGTCGACGACGCGCCCGTAGGACTCGACCTGGTTGTCGGCGACGCACACGAAGGCGACCGCAGCCCCCAGGCAGAGCAGCTCCCAGCTCGACGTGCCGGCGGCG
Source organism: Nocardioides aromaticivorans (assembly GCF_013408525.1). Classification (NCBI taxonomy): domain Bacteria; kingdom Bacillati; phylum Actinomycetota; class Actinomycetes; order Propionibacteriales; family Nocardioidaceae; genus Nocardioides; species Nocardioides aromaticivorans. The sequence continues at coordinate 2,712,494 of NZ_JACBZM010000001.1, read as the reverse complement.
CTCACCACCAAGTCGGCCGCGCGGACCTGCTCGGCGAGGCGGTCCGTGGGCGGGATCACCTCGATCTCCTGGCCCTCGGCGGGCCGGACCGCGGCCAGCGCGGCGCGGCTCTCGTCGGTGGCGGCGACCACGGACAGCCGGAACGGGCGACCGGTCGCGACGAGCGCATCGGTCAGCACGGGCGCCGCACCGTAGGCGTCGGTGCCGCCGAAGAAGGCGAAGACCCGCGGCGGGCCGGTCGGTGCCGGCACCTCCGGCGTGGCCGGCCGGTGGCGCAGCACCTCGTCGCGCATCAAGGCGTAGCGCAGCCCCGCGAGCCGCACCGCTCCCTCCGGCAGCGCGCGACGGTCGTCCTCGGCGCCGATGTTCTGGTCGAGGAAGACGTCCGCGACCCGGCCACCGAGGTCGCCGTCCACGAACGCCAGCGTCCGGTACGACGCCCGCACGGCGTCGTACACGGTGGGCGGCAGGCGGTAGGAGTCGATGACGACGGCCTCGGGCGCGAGCTCGTCGACCTGGCGCAGCTGCTCCTCCACGGTCGGCGCGGGCGGGACGGAGGCGAAGCCCCGAGCGGCGAGCTGCGCGGCCGCGAACGGGACGGCGGACGCATCGACGAGGAAGCGGACGTCGCGGCCGCGGGCGTGCAGCTCCTCGGCGAGCGCGAGGCAGCGCATCAGGTGGCCGACCCCGATGTCGGGTCCGAGGTCGCACCAGACGACGACGGTCCCGCTGGTTGTGCCCTGCGACACCCTCAACCACCTCAATTCCGGCCGTGACCGCGCGCAACGGTATCGTCGGTCCGATTCATCGTGGCGGGGACGGGCCCCGCCCCCGCCCGACGGAAGGCGTCCGCGTGTCCATCCTCCAGGGGTCCAGCATCCTGATCACCGGTGGCACCGGTTCGTTCGGGAAGGCCTTCATCCGCTACGCCCTCGACAACCTGAACCCGCGCCGCCTGGTGATCATCAGCCGCGACGAGCTCAAGCAGTTCGAGTGCCGGCAGATGTTCAACGACGACCCCCGGCTGCGCTGGTTCATCGGTGACATCCGTGACCGCGAGCGGCTGACCCGCGCGATGCACGACGTCGACTACGTCGTCCACGCGGCCGCCCTCAAGCAGGTCGACACCGGCGAGTACAACCCGTTCGAGTTCATCAAGACCAACGTCCTCGGCTCGCAGAACGTCGTCGAGGCGGCCATCGACTCCGGCGTGAAGAAGGTCGTCGCGCTGTCGACCGACAAGGCCTCCTCGCCGATCAACCTGTACGGCGCCACGAAGCTCACCGCCGACAAGATCTTCATCCTCGGCAACAACTACGCGGCGTCGTACCCGACCCGCTTCGCCGTCGTCCGCTACGGCAATGTCACCGGCTCGCGCGGCTCGATCATCCCGAAGTGGAAGGCGATGGCCGAGCGCGGCGAGAAGCTGCCGATCACGGACCTGCGCTGCACGCGCTTCCTGATCACGCTGCCGCAGGCGGTCCAGATGGTCGTCGACACCTTCGACCTGATGCAGGGCGGCGAGCTGCTCGTCCCGCACATCCCCTCGCACAAGGTCGTCGACCTGGCGCACGCGGTCGTGCCGGACGCCGAGTTCGTCGACATCGGCCTGCGCCCGGGCGAGAAGCTCCACGAGGAGATGATCAGCCCCGAGGAGGGTCGCCGCGCGGTGATCATCCAGGGCGGCAAGTACTACGTGATCGAGCCGGAGACCCCGCAGTGGGGCTACAAGCCGATCGCCGACGCCGTCCCGGTGCCCGAGGGCTTCCACTGCGCCTCGGACAAGAACGACATCTGGTGGGGCGTCGAGGACCTCCGCAAGGTGCTCGAGTCGGGCATCTGAGCCGATGCTCCCCTACGGTCGCCAGTCGATCACCGAGGACGACGTCCAGGCGGTCGCCGAGGTCCTCCGCGGTGACTGGCTGACGACCGGTCCGACCGTCACCCGGTTCGAGGAGGCCATCGGCGCGCTCGCCGGCGGCCACCGGGCCGTGTCGTGCACGTCGGGCACCGCCGCGCTGCACATGGCCTACGCCGGTGCCGGCGTCGGCGCGGGCGACGAGGTCGTCACGACGCCGATGACCTTCGTGGCCACGGCGTCCGGCGCCTCGATCCTCGGCGCGAAGGTCGTCTTCGCCGACACCGAGGAGGACACCGGCCTGATCGACCCGGCCGCCGTCGACGCGCTCGTCACCGAGCGCACCAAGGTCGTCGCCGCCGTCGACTACACCGGTCACCCCGCCGACTACGCCGCGCTGCAGCCGATCGCCGACCGGGTCGACGCGCTCACCCTCGCGGACGCCGCCCACTCCATCGGCGGCTCGGCCGGAGGACGGCCGGTGGGCGACCTGGCCGACATCACGACGTTCTCGTTCTTCCCGACCAAGAACATGACGACGACCGAGGGCGGGGCCGTGGTGGCCAAGTCCGACGCGATCGCCCAGCGCGCCCACGAGTTCCACTTCATCGGCATGGTCCGCGACGCCGACCGGTTCAAGAACCCCGACCAGGGCGCGTGGTGGTACGAGGTCCACGAGGCCGGCCTCAACTACCGGCTGACCGACGTCGCGTGCGCGCTCGGGCTGTCCCAGCTCGCGCGGCTCGAGGCCTTCAAGCAGCGGCGCGCGGAGATCTGGGCCCGCTACAACGCCGCCCTCACCGACGTCGACGGCGTGCGGATCCCCGTGCAGCGCGACGGCGTCGACCCCGTGTGGCACTTCTACTGCGCCCGCATCCTCGACGGCCGCCGCCGCGAGGTGTTCGACAAGATGCGCGAGCGCGGCATCGGCGTCCAGGTCAACTACATCCCGGTCTACTGGCACCCCGTGTACGCCGACGCCGGCTACCAGCGCGGCATGTGCCCCAACGCCGAGGCGTTCTACGCCGAGGAGCTGTCGCTGCCGCTCTTCCCCGACCTCACCGACGCCGAGGTCGACCGCGTCATCGAGACCCTGATCGACGTCCTGGGCTGAGGCTCGCAATGACCGCGCGCGTCCAGGTCGTGCTCCAGTCGCGGCTCAGCTCCTCACGGCTGCCGGGCAAGGCGCTGCTGTCCGTGGCGGGCCGGCCGATGGTCGTCCTCGCCGCGCAGCGGGCCGGCAACGCCGGGCACCCGGTGCTGGTCGCGACCAGCGACCAGCCCGAGGACGACGTCATCGCCCTGGCCTGCGCCGACGCCGGGGTCGCGGTGGTCCGGGGGCCGCTGGACGACCCGCTGGCCCGCTTCTTGCTGGCTGCCTCGGGCCTCGAGGACGCCGACGTCGTCGTACGGCTGACGGCGGACAACGTGGTGCCCGACGGCGACGTCGTGGGCCAGCTGGTCGCCGCCCTGCAGGCCTCGGGCCGGCGCTACGCCCGACTCGGTGGCGACGACCCAGCGCTGCCCTACGGCGTGGCGGCCGAGGCGTTCACCGCGGGCCTGCTCCGCGAGGCCGACGCCGCGGCGGTGACACCCTTCGAGCGCGAGCACGTGACGCCGTGGATGCGGGAGCGCGAGGGCGACCTGCGCACCTCCCTGACCGGCATCGGCGACTGGGCCGGGCTGCGCTGCACGGTCGACACCTTCGACGACTTCGTGGCGGTCGCCCGGATCCTCGCCGGGGTGGGCGATCCCGTCGGGACGGACTGGCGGACGGTCTGCGAACTGGTCGCCGCCGCATCCGACCTGCGTCCCCCGCTGCCGGTCCGCGACAACCCGCTCGGCCAGTCCGCGCTGGTGCTCGGCACCGTCCAGCTCGGCGTCGAGTACGGCGCCGCCAACTCCGGCGGCCTGCCGTCCGACGCCGTCGTGGCCGACGTGCTGGCCGCGGTACGACGCAACCGGATCACCCACCTCGACACCGCCCGTGGCTACGGCCGCTCCGAGCAGCGCCTCGGCGTCGCCCTGCGACGCGGGCTGTCGGAGCACGCGGGCGTGGTCACCAAGGTGATCCCGCTGGCCGAGGGCGACGGCGCCGCCGCGGTGGAGGCATCGGTGCATACCAGCCTGCGCGCGCTCGGGTCGTCGTCGGTGGCCGCGCTGCTCGTGCACCGGGCCGCGGACTGGCACCGCCCCGGCGTGGCCGACGCGCTGGCGGGTCTGGCCGCGGCCGGCACCGCGGCCGTGGTCGGAGCCAGCATCTCCTCCCCCGACGAGCTGGTCACGCTGCTGGCGGACCCGCGCTGCGGCTACGTGCAGCTGCCCTTCAACGCCCTCGACCGCCGTTGGCTCGCACCCGACGTCCAGTCGGCGCTCGCGGCCCGCCCCGACGTCGTCGTGACCGTCCGCTCGGTCTACCTGCAGGGGCTGCTCGCCGCCGGCACCGACGCCCGCTGGCCCGCCCTGCCCGGTGTCGACGGGTCGGCCGTGACCGCCTCGCTGGACCGGGCCGTCGAGGAGCTGGGCCGGACGTCGCGGGCCGACCTCTGCGTCGCCTACGTCCTCGGCCACCCGTGGGTGACCTCGATCGTCGTCGGCGCGGAGACGGCCGACCAGGTCGACGACACCGCCGCGCTGGTGCACCGTCCCGCCCTCACGCCCGACGAGATCGAACGGGTGCACGCGCTGGTCGCGCCCGGCCCGGTCGCGCTGGTCGACCCGAGCAACTGGAGCTGACATGTCGTCCCTGTTCGACCTGACCGGCACCGTCGCGATCGTCAGCGGCGCCTCCGGCCGGCTCGGCCCCGCGATGGTGACCGCGCTGGCCGGCGCGGGCGCCACCGTCGTCGCCGTGGGCCGCTCCTCCTCCCGCCTCGCCGAAGCGGTCGGGGACGTCCCCGGCGTCGAGCTCGCGACCTGCGACATCACCTCCGACGAGTGGCCTGCCCTGGTGGCCGACGTCGCCCAGCGGCACGGCCGGCTCGACGTACTCGTCAACAACGCGCACGTCGCCCGCGGCGGCTCGATGCGCACCTCCACCGACGACGACTACCGCGAGGCCTTCGACCTGGCCGTCACCGCCTCCGCGCGCGCGATCAACGCCGCCCGCCCGGCCCTCGCCGCCTCCGCCGCGGCCGGCGGCCCGGCGTCGGTGGTCAACGTGTCGTCGATGTACGGCGTCGTCGCGCCCGACCTCTCGATCTACGCCGCCGAGGCCCACCGCAACCCGCCGTTCTACGGCACCGCCAAGGCCGCGATGCTCCAGCTGACCCGGTACGCCGCCGCCGAGCTCGGCCCCGAGGGGATCCGCGTCAACGCGCTGGTCCTCGGCCCGTTCCCCGGCGAGCCGGGCACGCCGGAGGCGGAGGAGCTGCTCGGGAGGATCGCCGGCCTGACCCTCCTCGGCCGGGTCGGGCAGCCCGAGGAGGTCATGAGCGCGCTGCTCTTCCTGGCCTCCCCCGCCTCGTCGTTCGTGACCGGGTCGACGGTCGAGGTCGACGGGGGCTGGACCGCCCGCTGAGGCGAGCCGGTCTTCCCGTTCAACTACCGAATTTGTCGTCCCTGCTGGGCGATCACGACAATTCTGGTAGTTGCGTGGCCAACCGACCGGCCCGCTCAGGCCTTGTCGAGGCCCGTTGCCGAGTCGACGCCGGCCCTCTCCTCGAGCACCCGCAGGCGCTCCTCGAACACCGTCGCGGCGCTGATCCGCGCCCGGACCCGGGCGTGCTCGGCCCGGACCTCCTCGAGCACGTTGCGGGCGGCCTCGACGTCGGCGGCATCGCCGGTGGGCGAGGGAGCGAGGCGCGCGGCCAGCTCCTCGACCCTCGTCTCGAGGGCCGCGAGCTGCGGACCCATCCGGCCCAGCTCGCGGACGGCGTCGGCGAGCCGGCGCTCGAGGTCGGCCATCCGCGGCCCGACGTCGTCGGGCAGGCGGTGCGCACGGCGCAGCGCCCGCACCACGTCCTTCGGACCGGGTCGGCTCATGCTGCTTCCTCCTCGGAGTCGGTCGGCCAGAACCGTACCTGCCCGTCCTTCCACCACCGCTGCAGGAGCGCGCCCTCGGCGGAGATCCGGTGCTCGGGGCCGATCCGGCCGCGGGCACCGGACTGGTAGTCCCACCGCTCGGGCGAGGGGTCGGCGACGTAGGACAGGCCGGTCAGGTGGACCTGCGCCTCGGGGAACAGCACCCGGGCGAGCCAGGCGGCCGTCGTACCGGTGGTCGGGGCGATGCCCTCCTCACGCCACGGCACGCCCAGCTCCTCGAGCAGCGGGACGGCGACGGCGTCGTTGCGGGCGACGACCAGGCCGAGGTCCGCGGGCCACGAGCCCGGCCAGACCTCGGGGCGGTGGAACATCCGCATCGGCTCGAGCAGGACGTAGAGCCGGGACGGGTAGTCGGCGAAGGACGAGGGCGTGGCCCGCACCATGCGCCCCCACAGCACGACGCTGGTACGACGCCCGGCGACCGGGTCACCGCCCGGCTGGTCGAGCACGAAGCTGTTCGTGCGCAGCACCAGGTCGCAGCCGTCGATCATCGCGGCGCGGGCCGGGGAGGGAACCATCGGCGCGTTGCCGACGACCGCGATCGACCGCACCTCGCCGGGGGCCCCTGGACCACCGGAGCCCGCTGGGCCACCGGGCCGGGCGTAGGACGCGAAGAGGTCGCGCAGCGGCACCAGCCGCGGATCAACCACGGAGCCTCCGGGCGATCGCGCCGCGCACCCGCGCGGGCAGCGGGCGGGGCGCGGGCGGGAGCGCCTGCGCGACCGCCTCCTCGGCGCGACGCTGGGCGCGCTCGTCCAACCGCTGCTCGATCGCCTCGTGCTGGCGGATCAGGGCCTCCAGGGCGGCGTCGAGCAGCTCGGAGTCGGAGATCTCCGAGGGCAGTCGCACGGCGTCGACGACATTGGCGGCGAGGTCGGCCGGGTCGCCCACGACGTCGACCTCGCCGGACAGGGCGGCCAGCTGGTCGACCATCTGCTGCGAGCGCTCGGTCACCCACGGCACGTACGGCGCCGGGACGCCGATCTTGCCGGGGTTCGGCGCGGTGAAGAGTCCGTCGCGCATCAGGTTGTCGCGCACGACCCGGATGTAGCGGTCCCGCATCGGGAAGCGGTCGCCCAGGCGGTCGTTGAACCGGCGGAGCAGCTCGGCCTCGGCCAGGCCCAGCGACGGGTTCTGCATGCCCTCGGGGGCGTTCGGGACGTCGGGGTCGAAGCCGACGATCGAGCAGAAGCGGTGCCACAGCAGCTTCGGGTCCGCGCCCGGCGGGGGCACGGTCAGCACGTGGAACCGGCCGGGCTCGAGGAACTCGCCCCAGCGCCGGTAGACCTGCACCGGGTCCTGCACCTGCCAGAACGCCTGCTCGGGCTCGTCGCGCAGCCGGTCGAGGTAGTGCTCGTAGGTGATCGACGAGCGTGCCCTCAGCGACTGCTGCCACTCCGCCGGGACCTGCCGGGCGAAGTCACGCGCGGCGTGGATGACGTGGACCGGGATGGGCGCGAGCGAGCTGACGATCCGCTCGATCTGCTCGGGCGGGGTGCCGCAGAGCAGCTCCTCGCTGATCAGGGCGACACCCTCGTTGAGGTGCGCCCGCTCGACGACGAGGTCCCAGGTCGCCGCGAGCTCCTTGTCGGCCCAGATGCCGCCGCGCAGGTCCGCCACGGCGTCGAACTGCATCCGGCGGTTGCCGGGCGGGAAGAAGAAGCCCTGCGCCCGGAGCTCCTCCTTGTTCAGCCAGATCATCCGCTGGAGGAAGCTGGTCCCCGTCTTGGGGGCCCCGATGTGCAGGTAGATGGCGCTGGCAGTCAACGGGGCGGGTCCTTCTCGGTCGGGCGGCGTGCAGCCATCCTAGGAGAGGGCACGAGGGCGGCGGGTCAGGCGGTCTTGCCCTTCTGCCACTTGCCCGCGGCGGCCCGCTCGGCCTGCAGCTCGCTGGTGACGACGTCGAGCTCGGCCTCCAGCTCCGCCATGCGTACGACGGCGTGGTGGGCGCGCTCCTCCGCGTCGGCCAGGCGGCCGTTGAGCCGCTCGGTCTCCCGCCGGGCCTCGGCTGCCTCGTCGCGGGCCTCGCTGAGGTCGCGGCGGGCGTCGGCCAGCTCGGCCGCGGCGTCGCCGAGGCGCTTCTCGAGCCGGGAGATCGTCGCGTCGCGCTTGGCGACCTTGCCGGTCATGTCGGCCGCGAACTCGACGTTCTCGGCGGTGCGGACCTCGGTGAGGTCGGCGTACGCGCGCGCCTGCTGGGCGCGGTCGCGGGCCGCCTCCTCACGGGAGTCCAGCAGCTCGGAGTGGGTGATCTTGGTGGCCGTGGCGCCGAGCAGCACCGCCACCAGCCCGGCGACGGTGACGAGCAGCCAGGATCCGGTCAGGGCCGTGGCGACGACGGCTGCCGCCGACACCACGATCATGAGCGCGGCGACCACGAGACGGGTCGACCGCTGGCGACGACGGTTGCCGACGGGGGAAGTCATACCAGCACGTTATGCCTCGGGAGGCTCCTGGGACCGACGACACGCTCGTCACACCTGTCACAGTGGTTACATCCGCACGATAGTCCCGGGCCAAAAGCACCGGGACGCGGGCGTTTTCGGTGCTTTTGACCCGGGACTACCGCAGCGGGGCAGGAGGGTCAGGGCGTCGGGTCGTCGTCGCGGACCCGGCAGGCCCGCTCGAGCAGCACCGCCGCGACCACCGCCAGCACGGCACAGCCGCCGGCCGCGACCGAGCCGATGATCCGCTCGTCGGCCTGCTCGGCGGGGTCGCCGATCCAGCTCAGCGCGTAGCCCGCGTAGCCACCCGCGACGAGCGCCGCGACCAGCGCGCTGGCGCGCGCGAGGACGAGCCGGTTGACCGCCTGGTGGGCCTCGAGCCGCTCGTGGCGGACGTGGACCGCGCGATGGGTCACCCAGGCGACGTACCCGAGGATCGCGGCCAGCAGCAGCAGGGCGAGCGGCTGGCCGAGGCTGACCAGCGGCGGGACGAAGCCCATCCGGTCGGCCAGCGGCTTCACGGCCCAGCCGCCGACCAGGCCCACGGCCGCCCAGCCGACCAGGGTCAGCGGCGGCGTGGGGCGCAGCGAGCCGGACGGAGGCTCTGCGGGGTCCCGGTCGGGCTCCCTGCCGTCGCCCTCCCGGCTCACCGTGCGGTCACCGTGGGGTCACTCGATCTCGAGGACGAGGTCGGGGCGCGGGGTCAGGCCGTCGGTGCCGACCTTGGCCAGCAGCTCCGCGACGGGGCCCCGGTCGAGGAACTCGGCGTCGGGCTCCAGGTCGAGCCACGGCTGCAGCACGAAGGCGCGCTCGTGGGCCTGCGGGTGCGGGAGCCTCAGCTCCTCCTTGTCGCTGCGGCGGTCGCCGACGACGATCAGGTCGACGTCGAGGGTGCGCGGGGCGTTCTTGACGTCGCTGCGCAGGCGGTCGAAGGCGTCCTCGATCGCGAGCGCGCGGTCGAGCAGGCGGTGCGCCGACAGCGTGGTGTCGGCGAGGACGACGGCGTTGAAGAAGGTCTGCGAGTCCGGCGGGCAGTCGACCGGCGTGGTCTCGTAGACCGGCGAGACGCCCGTGACCCACACGTTCGGGGTGTCGGCGAGGGCGTCGACACCGCCCTGGAGGTTGGCGAACCTCTCGCCGAGGTTGGAGCCGAGCGCGATCACGACCCGACGGATCGGGCGCATCTCCCCAGTGAGGGTGTCCGCGTCGATGATGTTCGGGTTGGGGGTCTCGGTCATGCTGGGGCCTCTTCCTTGCCGGTTCGGTTTCCCGCTGTTTCTCCCGCTCGGCGGCGAGTGATGGTCAGGCGCACGTCAGCGAACGTCGCCTGGATGGGCGCGTCCGGCTTGTGCACCGTCACACGCGTCCATTCAACACGACTGTCCAACAGAGCGACATCGGCTATCCGCTGGGCGAGGGTCTCGATGAGGTCCACCGGGTCCCGCTCCACGGCCGCGACGACCCGGTCCACCAGACCGCCGTAGTCCACCGTCTCGGCCAGGTCGTCGCTCGCGGCGGCCGGCCGGGTGTCGACACCCAGCACCAGGTCGATCCTGAAGACCTGTCCGTCGCGGCGCTCGTGGTCGAAGACGCCATGGTGTGCGAAGCACTCGATGCCGAGGATGCTCAGCTCGTCGGTCACGCGTCGCGCTCCTCTCGCCCCGCTGCCCGATCAGCGGTGTGTCCGGTCCACTGTGCCGCAACGGCCAAGGCGTCGCGGTGGGCGCGCACATCGTGGACCCGCAGGCACCACACGTCCGCACCGCCCAGCCCGGCCGCGAGCAGCGCGGTCAGGGCCACGCCCGCCGCCTCCCGCTCCCCCACCGGCCGCGGCTCGCCGTGCGCGTCCGCGAGCAGCCGGCCGAGGAAGGTCTTGCGGCTCGCACCGACCAGCAGCGGGAACCCCAGGCCGACCTCGCCGAGGTGGCGCAGCAGCTCCCAGTTGTGCTCCGCGAGCTTCGCGAACCCGAGCCCGGGATCCAGCACGATCCGGTCGTCCGCCACCCCCGCGGCGCGGATCGCCGCGACCCGCTGCGCGAGCTCCGCGGCCACGACGGGGACCACGCCGCCGTCGTACTCGGTGAACTGCTGCATCGTCGCGCTGTGCGCCCGCCAGTGCATCGCGACGTACGTCGCCCCGGTCTGCGCCGCGACGTCGAGGATCGCGGGGTCGGCGAGCCCGCCGGAGACGTCGTTGACGATGCTCGCGCCGGCCTCGACGGCCCGCGCCGCGACCTCGGCGCGCATGGTGTCGACCGAGACCCTCGCCCCGTCCGCGGCCAGCGCCTCGATGACGGGTACGACGCGGTCGAGCTCCTCCTCGAGCAGCGGCCGGGTCGCCCCGGGCCGGGTCGACTCACCGCCGACGTCGAGGATGTCGGCCCCGTCGGCCAGCAGCTGGCGCCCGTGCGCGATCGCGCGCTCGGGGTCGTCGTACCGCCCGCCGTCGGAGAACGAGTCGGGCGTGACGTTGACGACCCCCATCACGAGCGGCAGTGCAGTCACGCGGGTGACCCTATCGACTCCTCCGACCGTCTGGCCCCTCGGCCGAGTTGCCGCTTTTCCGGGTCGAGTTGCCAGTTCGCCCGATCGAGTTGCCGTTTCGGTGGCGGCGCCGCCACCGAAACGGCAAGTCGACGCGGCAAAGTGGCAAGTCGACCCGAAAAGACGGCAAGCCGGCGGACGGCGGGGGGTGGGTCAGCCGCGGGGGCCGCTGTGGATCAGCGCCATCGCCTCGGCGCGGGTGGCGGGGTTGTGCATGATCCCGCGCACGGCCGAGGTGATGGTGCGGGCGCCGGCCTTGCGCACGCCGCGCATCGTCATGCAGAGGTGCTCGGCCTCGATCACGACGATCACGCCGCGGGCCTCGAGGATCTCCATGAGCGAGTCGGCGACCTGGGTGGTCAGCCGCTCCTGCACCTGCGGACGCTTGGAGTAGACGTCGACCAGGCGGGCCAGCTTGGACAGGCCGGTGATCTTGCCGCTCTCGGCGGGGATGTAGCCGACGTGGGCGACCCCCGTGAACGGGACGAGGTGGTGCTCGCACATCGACCACAGCTCGATGTCGCGGACCAGGACCATCTCGTCGTGGCCGATGTCGAAGGTCGTGGTCAGCACGTCCTCGGCCGACATCCGCAGGCCGGCCGTCAGCTCGGCGTAGGCCCGGGCGACGCGGGCCGGCGTCTCCAGGAGTCCCTCGCGCTCGGGATCCTCGCCGATGGCGATGAGCAGCTCGCGGACGGCCGCCTCGGCGCGCGCCTGGTCGAAGGCGGGCACGTCCTCGGGACCCCGCGCGGGGACGGTGATCGGGTCAGCCACGACCGACCTCAGGCACCCGGGTTCGGCGGCTGCGGGTCCGTCGACGGGGACGGCGAGCCGCCGTACACGTCGCCACCCGGGCCGGGCGGGGTCAGGATCGCTCCGCCCTCCTTGCCCAGGTCGACCTGCTGGCCGTTCTGCTCGGCGCGACGGCGGATCTCCTCGGGGATCTCCACCGGCGGGATGTCCGAGGGGATGCGGGTCGGGGAGCCGGTCCACGCGGGACGGACGGGGCGCAGGCGGAGGGCGGTGAAGATCTCCGCGACCTCCTCCTTGTCGAGCGTCTCCTTGTCGAGCAGCGCGAGCACGAGCGCGTCGAGCACGTCGCGGTTCTCGACCAGGATGTCGAAGGCCTCCTGGTGCGCGGCGGCGAGGAAGTTCTTCGTCTCCTCGTCGACGATCGCGGCGACGTCCTCGGAGTAGTTGCGCGAGTGGCCCAGGTCGCGGCCCAGGAAGGGCTCCGAGTTGGACTCACCGAGCTTGATCGCGCCCAGCCGCTCGGTCATGCCGTACTGCGTGACCATCGCGCGGGCCAGCGAGGTGGCCTTCTCGATGTCGTTGCCGGCACCCGTGGTCGGGTCGTGGAAGATCAGCTCCTCGGCCGCCCGGCCGCCCAGCATGTAGGCGAGCTTGTCGAGCATCTCGGAGCGGGTCTGGGAGTACTTGTCCTCGTCGGGCAGCACCATCGTGTAGCCCAGCGCCCGGCCGCGCGGCAGGATCGTGATCTTGTGGACCGGGTCCGTGCCCGGCAGCGCCGCCGCGACGAGGGCGTGGCCGCCCTCGTGGTAGGCGGTGATCAGCTTCTCCTTCTCCGTCATGAGGCGGGTACGACGCTGCGGACCCGCGATCACACGGTCGATCGCCTCGTCGAGGATCTCGGCGGTGATGACCTTCTTGCCGTTGCGGGCGGTCAGCAGCGCGGCCTCGTTGAGGACGTTGGCCAGGTCGGCGCCGGAGAAGCCGGGGGTACGACGGGCGACGGCCAGCAGGTCGACGTCCTCGTAGAGCGGCTTGCCCCGCGAGTGGACGTCGAGGATCCGCTTGCGGCCGGCGAGGTCGGGCGCGTCGACCTGGATCTGGCGGTCGAAGCGGCCCGGGCGCAGCAGGGCCGGGTCGAGCACGTCGGGACGGTTGGTGGCCGCGATCAGGATGACCCCGCCGCGGACGTCGAAGCCGTCCATCTCGACGAGGAGCTGGTTGAGGGTCTGCTCGCGCTCGTCGTGACCGCCGCCCATGCCGGCGCCGCGGTGGCGGCCGACGGCGTCGATCTCGTCGATGAACACGATCGCGGGAGCGTTCTCCTTGGCCTGCTCGAACAGGTCGCGCACGCGGGAGGCACCGACGCCGACGAACATCTCGACGAAGTCGGAGCCCGAGATCGAGTAGAAGGGGACGCCCGCCTCACCGGCGACGGCGCGCGCGAGCAGGGTCTTGCCGGTGCCCGGCGGGCCGTAGAGCAGCACGCCCTTGGGGATCTTGGCGCCGACGGCCTGGAACTTGCCGGGCTCCTGGAGGAACTCCTTGATCTCCCCGAGCTCCTCGATCGCCTCGTCGCACCCGGCGACGTCGGCGAAGGTGGTCTTCGGCATGTCCTTGCTGATCATCTTGGCCTTGGACTTGCCGAACTGCATGACGCCCCGGCCACCGCCCTGGACGTTGTTCATGAGGAAGACGAACAGCAGGATGATCAGCGCGAAGGGCAGCAGCGTCGCGAGCAGCGACCCGAGCAGGCTGGGCTGCGGGTTCTTGGAGTTGGACTCCTTGATCGTGCCCTTGTCGACCTGCTCCTTCACCGCGGCGAGGAGCGTCTCCTGCTCGCCCTGGATGTAGTGCGAGAGCACCTTGTCGCCCGAGTCACGGGTGCCGTCGTCGAGGGTGGCCTCGATGGACTGGTCACCGTCGATGAAGGTGATGTCCTTGACCTGGCCCTCGGCGATGTACTTCTCGAGCCGGGAGGTGGGGATCTCGTCGTACCCGCCTCCGGGCGCGAGGAACTCGAGGGCGAGGACGACGGTCACGACCGCCACCACGATCCAGAGCCAGGGGCCCCTGAACACGCGCTTCACGTACTTACCCGCTCCCCATATTCCACGACAGGATCAGACGACGGTACACGCCGCCACGATCCCCATTCTGTCCGGTCCATGGTGACCGGATCCAGCGGAGGCGCCTGTACGCCCCGGGGAGCCCAACGGGCGGGGCGGGGTCCGGGTTCCCGGAGGGCCGGAATCGCGCTCGGCCGATCAGGAGTAGACGGAGGGCGAGAGGGTGCCGATGTCGCGCAGGTTGCGGTAGCGCTCGCGGTAGTCGAGGCCGTAGCCGACGACGAACTCGTTGGGGATGTCCCAGCCGACGTACTTGGGCGTGACGGGCATCTGGAGCGCCTCCGGCTTGCGCAGGAGGGTGGCGATCTCGACGCTGGCCGGACCACGCGAGCCGAGGTTGGAGGTCAGCCACGACAGGGTGAGGCCGGTGTCGATGATCTCGTCGACGATCAGCACGTGCCGGCCCGCGATGTCGGCGTCGAGGTCCTTGAGGATCCGCACCACGCCGGACGACTTGGTGCCGGAGCCGTAGGACGACACCGCCATCCAGTCCATCTCCACGTGCTTGTTCAGCGAGCGTGCGAGGTCGGCCATGATCATCACGGCACCACGCAGGACGCCGACGAGGACGAGCTCCTTGCCCTCGTAGTCCCGCTCGATGTCGGCCGCCAGCTCCGCGACCCGGTCCTGGATCTGCTTCTCGGTGAAGAGGACCTCGACCAGGTCGTCCGCGACGTCGCTTGCCTGCATGGGCGTCAGCCTGCCACAGCCGTGGGCCTGAAAAGCAGCCGGGAGCCGTCGCGGTATGCCGTGACGTGGCCCGGAAGCTGGACCTCGCCGTTGATCGCCCCCAGCGCGAGCTGGTGGAGGGCCGTGACGTGCACGTGGAAGAGCTCGCTGTCGCGGGCGCCTGCGGCCAGCGCGGCCAGCCGCAGCACCCGGGTCGCGACCGCCCGGGGCAGCTCCTCCAGCTCCTCCCGGTCCAGCCCCTCCGGCCCGCCGATCCGCTCGTACGACGCCAGCGCGATCCCGTCCAGCGCCTCGACGTCGTCGCGGACCTGGTCGGCGGTGCGGGCCAGCGTCGCCGCGACACCCGGCCCCAGCTCGTCCTCCAGCACGGGCAGGACGCGCTGGCGGACCCGGACCCGCGCGAAGCCGGGGTCGCTGTTGTGGGGGTCGTCCCAGAACTCGATGCCCTCGGCCAGGCAGGCGGCGACGGTGTCGGCGCGGGCGACGTCGAGCAGCGGCCGGTCGTAGTGGTCGAAGCTGCGGCGCATCCCGGCGATGCTGCGGCCGCCGGAGCCGCGGGCCAGCCCGAGCAGCACGGTCTCGGCCTGGTCGTCGCGGGTGTGGCCGAGCAGCACGCTCCGCGCGTCGAAGTGCACGCGCATCTGCTCGAGCACGTCGTACCGGGCGCGACGGGCCGCCGCCTCGATGCCGAGACCGGCCGGGTCGACGTGCACCCGCGCCGTGGCGGTCTCGTCGGCGCCGAGGGCCGCCATCTGGTCCACGACGCGGGCGGCGTGCGCCGCGGAGCCCTCCTGCAGGCCGTGGTCGACGGTCACGCCGATCACCCGGACGCCGGGCCTGCGCGCCTCGAACACCGTGGCGCTGAGCAGGGCGAGCGAGTCGGCACCGCCCGAGCAGGCGACCAGGACGGCGTGGTCACGCTCGAGGCCGGCGATCGCCCGTCGTACACCGTGACGGACGGCGGCGACGGCGGGGTGGAGGCCCATGACCCGGCGCCTCAGGCGAGGACGCGGCGGATCCAGCCCTCCGGGTCGGCCAGCTCGGCCTTGCCGGGGAGGTTCTCCGGGCCCGCCCACACGGCGTTGAACTCCTCCATGCCGACCTTGTCGACGACGGCCCGGACGAACTGGGCGCCGTCGCGGTACTGCGCCATCTTCGCCTCGAGGCCCAGCAGCCGACGCAGGACGCGGTCGAGCGCACCGACGCCCTGGCGGCGCTTGGTGAACTTCTTGCGGATCTCGGCGACGCTGGGGATCACGGTCGGGCCGACGTCGTCCATCACCACGTCGGCGTGGCCCTCGAGCAGCGACATCATCCCGGTGACGCGGTCGAGGACGTCGCGCTGCTCGGGGGTGCTGAACATGTCGACGATGCTGCCGCCGCCGCGGGCCGCCTTGAGCGCCTCGGCGATCCGCTCGACGCCGCCGTCGAGCAGGCCGCCGGGGTCGACGGTGTCGCTGAGCGCCTCGATCTCGGAGAAGAGGTGGTCGCGCATCCACGGCACCGCCGTGAACTGGACCCGGTGGGTCTCCTCGTGCAGGCAGACCCACAGCCGGAAGTCGTGGGGGTCGACGTCGAGCTCGCGCTCCACGTGGACGATATTGGGGGCGACCAGCAGCAGCCGGCCGTGCGGCGCGTGGAACGGGTCGAACTGGCCCAGCACCTTGCCGGCCAGGAAGCCCAGCAGGCCGCCGACCTCGGCGCCGGTGACCTTCGAGCCCACCTTGAGCGCCAGCCCGGACGGCGGCTTGTGCGCGACCAGCTTCTCCACCATCGGCCGGGTGGCGACGGCGAAGCCCTCCGCGTTGGCCTGCACCCAGCCGGGCCGGTCGACGACGAGGATCGGCGCGGTGCCGTCGGGGGCGTCGAGGCCGGTGAACTCCCGGACCAGGCCGGTCGAGCGGTTGGCGCCCGCCCGCAGCTCGGCCACGGCCTCATCGGCCTCCGCGCGGCTGACCACGGGCCCCTCGCCCGCCAGGCGGCTGCCCAGCGCGACGGCGAGCCGCCAGTCGATCATCTGGGGGAGCTCGGCGCCGGACGCGCTGGAGTGGCTCGATGCGGGCATGGGGGAAGCGTAGGCCGTGGCCCCAGCGCTGCCGCGTCAGCGACCGCAGCTGCAGGCGCCCAGCCCGGCGGCGGCGTCGTCCATCGCCGTGCGGGCCAGCCCGCTCCGGTCCGGCCGCACCCGGTCCGCCATCAGCGCGAAGACCATCAGGTTGCCCTCGCGGTCGACGGCGATGCCGGCGAGCGAGGACACCCCGGTGAGGGTGCCGGTCTTCGCGCGCACCCGGCCGCGCCCGGCGGCGGGGCCGTGGTCCATCCGGTTGGCGAGGGAGCCCGTGTAGCCCGCGACCGGCAGCGCGGCCAGCAGCGGGCGCAGTTGCGGGTGGTCGTCCGACGCGGCCCAGCGGAGCACCTCGACGAGCACGTCGGGCGAGAGCCGGTTGTCGCGCGAGAGCCCGCTGCCGTCGTACAGGACCGAGGAGCCGAGGTCGATGCCGTTGGCCGCCAGGACCCGCTCGACGGCCGCCTGGCCCGCCTCGAAGGAGCCGGTGCCCTGGTCGGCGAGGCCGATCTGGCGCAGCAGCACCTCGGCGGCGTTGTTGTCGCTGACCTCGATCAGGCGCTGCACGATCTGCGCGACGGTGGGGCTGGTGACCTCCGCGACCGGCGTGCTCGTCGCCGCGGCGCGGCCGTGGAGGGTGCCGCCGGCGACCCGGATGCCGGCGCGGACCAGCTCCTTGCGGAACTCCGCGGCCGCGGTCGGAGCCGGGTTGGTGACCTTCGTGCTGCCGTCCGGCGTGCGCGCCTCGTCGACCCAGAGCGCGCTGATCGGCGCCACCTCCGAGGGGAAGTAGTCCGGCCGCCAGCGCGGGCTGAAGTCCGGGCCGGAGAAGAGGGAGTCGTCGTAGCCGAGCTGCACGGTGCGGACGCCGTCGGTGCGCAGCGCGCGGGCGGTGCTGCGGGCGAGGGTGCGGATGTCGGCGCGGTGGGGCTCGTAGGTCGGGCTCGACGCGTCGCCGGCTGCGGCGGGGGTGCGGGTCAGGAAGGGGTCGCCGCCGCCCACGAGGACGAGCCGCGGCGTGGGCCCCGACGTGTCGAGCACTGTGGTGGTGTCGAAGGTCCGGTCCGGTCCGAGCAGGAAGAGCGCGACGGCGGAGGTCACCAGCTTGGTGGTCGAGGCGGGCATCGCCACGCTCGCACCCTCGGTCGCCCGGTAGGAGATGGCGGTGCCGTCGAGCGGGCCGACCGCCGCGAGGACGTGCTTGCCGAGGTCCTTGTCGGCCAGCGGCCGCAGCGCGGCGGCGATCGCCGCGCGGTCCAGCGCACCCGCCCCGGCTGCCGGTCGCGCCAGCGCCTTCGGACGTACGACGTCCGGTACGTCGACCTCCGGCGGCGGGGCGACCGCGGCGGGATCGGCGGGCTGCTCCGCGCCGTCGCCGCGCAGGTCGTGCCACCACTCCTCCGCGGTGCCCGTCCGCCAGGCGACGCCGCCGCCCGCGAGCAGGGCCACCCCGAGGAGGCCGGCGACCACCTTCCGGGCGCGCCGCGGACGGGCGTCGTCCTCCCGGACGGCCTCACGCTTGCCCACTGGCCTCCCTCTCCGAACGGACAGGACCGGTCCACGACTGGCTCCCGACTGCGCGTTCGGGGACATTGTGCGGGACAATGCTGCGGACAACGGCGCGGGGCGGGTCCTCCAACGGATCACCAGCGCCCGGCCGGCCCGCCGCCGCGGGCGAACGAATGAGTGTGTGGAGGAAGCCAGTGCTGGAGTTCGACGTCCTCGTGGAGATCCCCAAGGGGAGCCGCAACAAGTACGAGGTCGACCACGAGACCGGTCGGATGCGCCTCGACCGCTTCCTGTTCACCTCGACGATGTACCCCGCCGACTACGGCTACATCGAGGACACCCTGGGTCAGGACGGCGACCCGCTGGACGCCCTCGTCCTGCTGCAGGAGCCGACCTTCCCGGGCTGCCTCATCAAGTGCCGCGCGATCGGCATGTTCCGCATGACCGACGAGGCCGGCGGCGACGACAAGGTCCTGTGCGTCCCCGCGGGCGACCCGCGCATGGAGCACATCCGCGACATCAACCACGTCGCGAAGTTCGACCGCCTCGAGATCCAGCACTTCTTCGAGGTCTACAAGGACCTCGAGCCCGGCAAGTCCGTCGAGGGCGCCGACTGGGTCGGCCGCGGCGACGCCGAGCTGGAGATCCAGGCCTCCTTCGAGCGGTTCAAGTCCGACGGCGGCCACTGAGCCCCCACCCGCCTCGCGGGAGCAACGACATCCGGGAGCCCGGTCGCGTGAGCGGCCGGGCTCTCGTCGTACCCGGGCGGCACTGTCCGTGGTGGCGCCTAGGGTCGCGGCCATGAACCGCACCGACCGGCTCTACGCGCTCGTCGAGGAGCTGCGGGCCGCCGGGCCGCGGGGCCGCACGGCGAGCTGGCTCGCCGCCCGCTTCGAGGTCAGCGTGCGGACCGTCGAGCGCGACCTGAGCGCGCTCGGCCAGGCCGGCGTCCCGCTGGCGACGCGGCAGGGCCGCAACGGCGGCTACAGCCTCGACCGGTCGATGACCCTGCCGCCGCTGAACTTCACGCCCGGCGAGGCGACCGCGGTGGCGGTCGCGCTCACCAGCACGGTGCACCCGCTGTTCGCGCGCGACGCCCGGAGCGCGCTGCACAAGATCCTCGCCGCCATGCCGGAGCCCGCGATCGCCGAGGCCCGGGCGGCGGCCGCCAAGGTCCGGCTGGTCGTGCCCGAGGTCCCCGACCCGGACGTCGCGGTCGCCGAGACCATCTGGCGGGCGGTGCGGGACAACCACGTGCTCCGGATCGGGTACGTCGACGGCGACGGCGTCGAGACCGAGCGGCTGGTCGAGCCGCAGCAGGTCGTCGTCGGCCCGCGCGGCTCCTACCTCACCGCGTGGTGCCGGCTGCGCCGTGACGACCGGGTGTTCCGGATGGACCGGGTCACCCGGGCGGAGCGGGACCCGTCGCCGCCGCGCAAGCCCGGACCGCCCGGCGTCCCGGTGGGGAGCGGTCGCGGCAGGCGGATGCCGGACGCGGTCCGCCACCCGGAGGAATTCTTCGCAAACACCGACACAGGGTTGTCGCGAACCGGCGCGACGGTGGTTCCGACGACCCGCCACCAGGGCGGGTGAGGACGAAGGAGACCCCCATGACCGCCACCGCACCCGCCCCCGGCAGCCTCGCCTGGTTCGAGGTCGCGACCGACGACCCGGAGCGTGCCGAGAAGTTCTACGGCGGGCTGTTCGACTGGAGCTTCGCCGACGACGGCCCGGTGTCGGAGAGCATGGACTACCGGCGGATCACCGCGGCCGGGAGCTCCGCCCCGATGGGCGGGCTGTTCGCGACCGGCGGCCGGCTGCCCGGGCACGCCGTGTTCTCGATCGTCGTCGCCGACGTCGCGGAGACCTGCGCGCAGGCCGAGGCGCTCGGCGGCAGCGTGGTCAGCCGGCACCTCGACGTCGCCCCCGGCGTGCCGACGTTCGCCTACCTGCGCGACCCGGACGGCCAGCTCTTCGGGATCTTCGCGCCACCGGCCTGAGGCCCGGCCCGGGCTCAGTCGATCGTCGGCGCGAGCAGCGCGGCGAGCCCGGCGGCCAGCGCGGCCGGCGGCTCGTCGTGCTCGGGCGGCATGGTGACATAGCTGACCGCGATCCGGGCGAGCGTGCGCGCCAGCACCTGCGCACGCTCGGCCGGGACGACCGGCCACGTGCTGCGGACGACCTCCTCGAAGCGCTCCGCGACCCGCCCCAGCAACGGCGCCGCATCGGTCGTGACCACCCGGACCAGGTCGTGGTGGGCGTCGCCGGAGC
This sequence comes from Nocardioides aromaticivorans, assembly GCF_013408525.1. NCBI lineage: Bacteria > Bacillati > Actinomycetota > Actinomycetes > Propionibacteriales > Nocardioidaceae > Nocardioides > Nocardioides aromaticivorans. The sequence continues at coordinate 2,692,190 of NZ_JACBZM010000001.1, read as the reverse complement.
GCACCCGCTGGATCAGTGGGTCCTGCACGGACGTCTCGAGGTACAGCGTCAGCGCGGCCTCCAGGCCCGCCCGCGGGTCGTCGGCGTGCTCGGCGATGGTCACCGCGATCAGGTCGCACAGCGCGTCGGCGAGGGCCAGCGCGTAGGCCTGGGCCAGGCCGTAGCGCGACCCGAACGCGTTGTAGAGGGTCTGCCGGCTCACGCCCGCGTCACGGGCGACGGCCTCGAGGGTGACGTCGCCCCAGGGGTGCTCGAGCAGCAGGTTGCGCAGGGCGTCGAAGACCGCCGCGCTCCGCTCGGAGGCCGTCCTGCGTCGCGCCCGGGGCACCTGCATCAGCGCTTGACCCCGCGGAAGTAGCCGATCGCGCCGCTCTTCTCGATCACGACGTCGGCGATGCCCTGGCCGGCCAGCCACCCCTCGAGGTCGTCGCTGGTGCAGCCCGGTCCGAGCAGGCCGGCGATCCGGCCGGCCTTGCGCAGCGGCGCGTAGCGCACCGAGTCGTTGAGCAGCGCGCTGCCTGTGAGTACGCCGCCCGGCCGGAGCACGCGCGCCATCTCGATGACCGCCCGGGCCGGGTCGGGGAAGCAGTGCAGGCCGGTGAAGGTGACCACGAGGTCGAAGGACGCGTCCGCGAAGGGCAGGTCGCCGACGTCGGCGATGCGGGGCTCGACCTGGTCGGCGACGCCGCGCTCCTGCGCAGCCTCCATCGTGCGGTCCAGCATGGCCTGCGCGATGTCGGCGGCGACGTACTCGACGCCCTGGCCGGGCTTCAGCCCGCGCAGGGCGACACCACCACCGCACGGGATGTCGAGGATGCGCGCGCCGGCGGGCTGCCGACCGATCTCGGCCGCCGCGCGGTAGAGGAGGCGCAGGTCGCTCTGGATGCCGACGCGCCAGATCGCGCCGCCCGCACGCGGGTGCTCGACCGTCCAGTCGTAGAAGGACGCCCACAGCGGGTCGTCGGACCAGCCGCCGAGGCCGGGGACCTTCGACACGGCAGCGCGCACGAGGTGGGTGGGCATCTCAGGCACCTCCCTCGACCAGGGCCGGGGCTCGGAGCAGCGGCTCGGGGACGGCGAACGCGTCGACCAGCTCCCGCGCGACCGGGCGGAGCCGGCGGCACAGGTCGCCGATGTCACGGGTGATCGCCTTCGACCGTTGGGTGGACAGGCGGTCGTGCTCGATGAACCACGCGGCGTCGGCCTCGATGCCGGAGAGCGCGTGCAGGTCGCACAGCGCGTTGAGGGCGAGCTTGAGGTCGCCGTCCTCCATCGCGGCGACCTGCTCGACGAAGGCCTCCAGCACGATGCGCTCGACGTGGGCTCGGGCCGCGGCGATCACGTGGTCCTGGACGCGGGAGAAGACCTCGCCGGGGTTCATGCCGGAGTCGACACCGCGCTTGAGGCGCCGGGCGACACCGCCGATCCGGTGCTCCTCGCGGAAGCGGTACATCGCGAGGTGGTACTCCGGGTCGCGCAGTCCCGCGTCGGTCGACCAGCTGTCGTTGCCGCCCGACGGCAGCGCGTCGCGGATGCTCTGCAGCAGGCGGTGGGCGCGGGTCTTCTCGAGGACCGTGTCGACCGCGAGGCCGGCGACGAAACGCACCATGCCGAGCTGGTCGAGGTCGGAGAAGTCGCTCGCGAAGTCCGTGAGCAGGCCCTTGCCGACCAGCTGCAGCAGGACGTGGTTGTCGCCCTCGAAGGTCGTGAAGACATCGGTGTCGGCCTTGAGCGCGGCGAACCGGTTGACCGACAGGTAGCCGGCCCCGCCGCACGCCTCGCGACACTCCTGGATCACGTCGGTGGCCAGCCAGGTCGACAGCGCCTTCGTCCCGGCGGCCCGCGACTCCAGCAGCCGCCGCGACTCCTCGTCGGTCGTGATGCCCGAGAACACGTCGTGGAGGCGCGCGGCGAGCACCTCCTGCGCGAAGTGCAGTGCGTAGGTGCGCGCCAGCCGCGGGAGCAGGCGACGCTGGTGCAGGCCGTAGTCGAGCAGCAGCTGCTCCTTCTCGCCGTCCGCGCCCTCGCCGGCACCGGTCTCGAACTGGCGTCGCTGCAGGGCGTAGCGGACCGCGATCGTCAGGGCGACCTTCGCGGCGCTGACCCCGGCCGCGCCGACCGAGACCCGGCCCTGGACGAGCGTCCCGAGCATCGTGAAGAAGCGACGGCCCGCGCTCTCGATCTCGCTGACGTACGTGCCGTCCTCGGTGACGTCGGCGAACCGGTTGAGCAGCGCCTCCCGCGGCACCCGCACCCCGTCGAACCAGATCCGGCCGTTGTCGACGCCGTTGAGGCCCATCTTGTGGCCGTCGTCCTCGATCCGGATGCCCGGCAGCGTGGCGCCCGCCTCGTCGCGCAGGGGTACGACGAGCGCGTGCACGCCGTGCTCCTCCCCCGCCACCTCGAGCTGGGCGAACACCACCGCGACTCGGGCGTGCTTCGCGGCGTTGCCGATGTAGTCCTTGCCGGCCTCGGGCGTCGTCGTCGTGATGACGAACTCCCCCGCCTCCGGGTCGTAGGAGGCGACCGTGCCGAGGGCCTGCACGTTGCTGCCGTGGCCGGTCTCGGTCATCGCGAAGCAGCCGAGCAGGCGCCCCGCGATCAGGTCGGCCAGGTACGCGTCGTGGTGCCGCTTCGTGCCGAGCTGCAGGATCGCGCCACCGAACAGGCCGAACTGCACGCCGACCTTCACCAGCACCGAGAGGTCGCCGTAGGCGAGGGTGCCGAAGGCCGCGATCGAGGCGCCGATGTCGCCACCTCCGCCGTACTCCTCGGGGAAGCCCATGCCGACCGCGCCGGTGCTCGCGATCTCGAGGACGACCTCCTTGACCCGCTCGCGGAACTCCTCGCGCGGCATCGTCTCGGCATCCTCGAGCACGGAGGCGTACGTCGGGAGCAGCGCCCGCACGGTGCGGCGGACGTCGGCGTACCGGCCGTCCAGCAGTTCGGTGAGCGCGGGGACGTCGACGGTGAGGACCGGCGGCGCGCTGGTGGTGGACTCCTCGGCCATGGGCCGAACCTAGTGGATCGGCGGGCGGATCAGGGCCGCGCGTAGAAGTCGGGCGTCCGCCAGTAGTACATCGACTCCTCGGTCACCGGGCGACCGGTGCGCGGGGCGTGGATGATCCGGCCGCCGCCGACGTAGAGCGCGACGTGGTAGATCGACGACGGGCTGCCGTTGTCGCCCCAGAAGACGAGGTCGCCCGGGCGGAGCTGGCCGGCGGAGATCGGCGTCGAGACGTCGTACTGGGCGACGGAGTAGTGCGGCAGGCTCTTGCCGCCGGCGGCCCACGCCTTCGAGGTCAGGCCCGAGCAGTCCCACGAGCCGGGTCCGGCCGCGCCCCACTGGTAGGGCTCGCCGAGCTGCGCGCGGGCGAAGGCGATCGCGGCCTGGGCGCCCCCGGAGGGAGCCGGCGGGTCCGCGGGCGCGGGGTCCGCGGGCGCGGGGTCGGGAGCGGGCGCGGGAGCGGGGCCGCCGTCGGCGGGCTGGGGCTGCGAATCCGGCCGGGGCTCCGGGTCGGGGGTCGCGGCCGCCCGTGCCCGGCGGGTCTCCGACTCGAGCGCGTCCTGGCGTCGCTGGGCAACCGCGACGCTGACGCCCTGCAGCCGGGCCAGGGTCGCGACCAGGCGCACCCTCTGGCGACCGACCCGGCGGGCCGTCGCCGCCGCGGCGTCGGCCTCCGCCTGCGCCGCGTCGCGTGCCGTCCGGGCCTTCGCCAGGGCCTGCTCGGCCTCGTCGGCCGCGGCCGTGGCCGACTCCTCCGCCTTCGCGGCGGCGCCGGCCGCGGCGTCGTACTCGGCGCGCTGCTGATCGAGCAGGTCGTCGACCCGGTCCTTGCTCGCGGTCTCCTCCAGCAGCGCCTGCATGTCGTCCGCGGCGAGGATCGCGTTGGCGGCGGCGAGGTCGGTGCCCGCGCCGCTGGTCGTGATCAGGACGTCGCGGTACGCCGCCTTCTGCGCCCGCAGAGCCTTGTCGGCGCGGGCCGACGCGGCCGTCGCCGTCCGCTCCCGGACCCGCGCCTGCTGCGCCTCCCAGCGGGCGCCGTTCCACGCCTCGGCCGCCTTCGCGGCCCGGACGGACGCGGCGTCGAGGGCGTCGTCGGCGGCCGCGAGGCGCTCCTGGATCCCGTCGACGTCGGTCCGCGCGTCGGCCGCACGCTCCTTGGCCGCGCGGACGTCGGCGGCGCTGGGGGTGCTGCTCCCCGAGCCGCCGCCGGCCCCGTCCGGGTCGGCGATCGCCGGCGCGACCACCCCCGCGGTCAGCACGAGCGCGAGCAGTCCGGTCCCGAGAGTTGGCGTACGCACTCGCGTCACCGTAGTGCGATTTCGTCACATTGGAAACAAAAATCCCAAGATTCTCAGGAGTTGTCGGCGTGTCGGCTTGACGAACTACATCGTTGTAATTCCTAGAAGTCGCCGCCAGTTTCACCGGCCGGCCGGTGAAACTGGCGCGCTTGAACGACGAAACTCACGCTTGGACGATGAAGTTTCGTCGTCCAAGCGTGAGTTTCACCGGCCGGCCGGTGAAACTCCCAGACGGCAGCAGTCAGCGACGTCAGTCGACGTCGACCGGCACCTTCGACGTGGTCGTCGTCGGGTGCGAGTGCCCGTGCCTGTCGAACTTCTGCCCGCTCGCCACGCCGCCCACGTAGAAGGACACGATGGCGATCGCGATGCCGGCGAGGTCGTCGGCGACATAGTGCCAGCCGAAGTAGAGGGTCGCGATGACGGTGAGGCCGAAGTTGACCCAGAAGATCCACTTCAGGATCTTCGAGCGCAGCGTGTACTGCACCATCAGCGCGAACAGCAGGGTGATCGCGCAGTGCAGGCTGGCGAAGCCGGCGATCGAGTTCACGGACCCGGTCGCGCCGCCGTACAGCACGTTGCCGCGGGCCCGGACGATCGAGTTCATCAGGTCGGTCGTGCCGGTGTGGGTGAGGCCGTCGACGCCGTAGTACAGCGAGGCGTAGGCGATGCCGGGTCCCAGGGTCGGCAGCAGGTAGTACGACAGGGTGCCCAGCGACCAGGCGAGGCACTGCGCCGTGACGAACCAGTAGCCGAAGGACATGTTGCGCGACCAGACCAGCCACGCCGTGACGCCGAGCGGCACGAGCGGCAGGAACATGAGGTAGATCGGCGACAGGATCTCGGCGGTGAACGTCGTGCCGAAGATCCCGTGGAGGACCTCGCTCGGGTCGTGGCCGAAGAAGATGACCTTGTCGAGCAGGTGCAGCTCGCGGTCGTACGACAGCGCCCTCGGCTTGTCCGCCGTCGCGTCCGGCGCGGAGCGCACGAAGGGCAGGAACGACTTGAGGTTCCGGTAGCTGACGTAGGTCAGGTAGAAGCTGATGACGCCGATGCCGACGAGCGTCGCCCGTTCCTTGGTCCAGTGCGTCTTCAGCCGGTGCTTCGCGATCGGCAGCACCCGGTTCGGACGCCCCCGCGCGCGCCACAGCGTCAGCGGCAGCAGGTCGAGGAGCAGGGCCCCGACCAGGAGCAGCGGGAGGCGGATGTACGACGGCCCGAGGAAGCTGCCCTCCGGGTCGAGCAGCCGCCGGTCGAGCTTGACGGCGGCGAACACTGCGAGGCCCAGCATGAGCGCGGCCGTGCCGATGAGGAGGGTATAGGCGCGGCGGTACACCCGACGGAGTCTAGGAGACGGTGCCAGTTCCACTGTCACTTCCGCTGCCCGAAGGCCGTACGACGATCGTCACACCGTCCTCGTCGGGCAGCCCGGCGGCCGCCAGGATCCGCGCGGCGTCGGGCCCGCCGAAGCTGCGCCGGGCGCCCAGGAAGTCCCGCGCCTCGTCGTCCACCGGCTGCGCCCACACCTCGGCGACGGGCCCCTCCTGCACGATCCGGCCGGCGCGCATGAGGGCCACCCGGTCGGCCACGGCGAAGGCCTCGTCCTGGTCGTGGGTGACCAGCAGGGCCGTCGTACCGGCTTCGACGAGGATCCGGCGCAGGTCGGCGCCGAGGCGGACCCGCAGGCCCGCGTCGAGCGCGCTGAGCGGCTCGTCGAGCAGGATCAGCCGGGGGCGGGCGGCGAGCGAGCGGGCGAGGGCGACGCGCTGGCGCTCCCCGCCGGACAGCGTGCGGGGCAGGCGCTCGCCGTAGCCCGCCAGGCCGACGAGCGCGAGCAGGTCGTCGACCTCGGCGCGGACGGCGCGGCGGTCGGCGCCGCGCAGCCGCTGCGCGTAGCCGACGTTGCGGGCGACGGTGAGGTGGTCGAAGAGCTGGCCGTCCTGGAACATCAGCGCGAAGCCGCGCCGGTGGGTCGGTGTGCCGGCGAGGTCGGCGCCGTCCCAGGCGACCCGACCGACGGCGGGCTCGAGGCCGGCGATCGCACGCAGCAGCGTGGACTTGCCGCACCCGGAGGGGCCCAGGACGGCCAGCACGTCGCCGTCGGCGACGGTGAGGTCCACCCCGTCGACGGCGACGGTGCCGTCGAAGGCGACGGTCAGGTCGGAGAGCTCGAGCATCACCAGGCTCCTGTTCCGGGCACCCGCAGGCGCTCGACGACGAGGATCACGGCCGCGGTGACCGCGGCCAGCACCACGGAGGCGGCCAGTGCGGTCCCGTGGTTGAGCGGCCCGGGGTGGCCGAGCAGCCGGTAGATCACGACCGGCAGGGTCGGCTCGGCGGGCCGCACGATGAAGGACGTGGCGCCGAACTCCCCCAGCGACACGGCGAACGCGAAGCCCGCAGCGGCGAGGACCGGGCGCCACACCACCGCGAGGTCGACGGTCAGCAGCGTGCGCAGCGGACCGGCGCCCAGCGACGCGGCGGCCTGCCGCTGCCGGTCGTCGATGCCGGCCAGCACCGGCACGAGGGTCCGTACGACGATCGGCAGGGCCACCAGCGCCTGCGCGATCGGGACGAGGAGCGGGCTCGAGCGCAGGTCGAGCGGAGGCTCGTCGAGCGCGATGAGGAAGCCGAAGCCGAGGGTCACCGCGGAGACGCCCAGGGGCAGCATGAAGAAGCCGTCGAGGGCGGCCCGGGCCCGGCGGCCGGCACGCGAGCGCACCCGCCGGGTCACCACGAAGGCGACCACCAGGCCGAGCAGCAGCGACATCCACGTGGCGTCGACGGCGATCCGCAGCGAGGCACCGAGCGCCTCCGCGACCGAGACCGGGAACAGTCCGTCGGCCGACCCGCCGAGGGCGCGGTAGTGGTCGAGGGACCAGCCGCCGTCGCGACGGAACGACCCGGCGACGAGGGCGAGGACCGGCAGGGCGACGGCCGCGAGCGTCGCGACGGTCACCACGATCGCGGGGGCGTCGCGCCACTGCGGGCGCGCGGCGGGGGCGACCGACCGTCGTACGGTCGGGTCCGGGACGGCCCGCAGCCGGCCGACCACGACGAGCAGGAGGACCACCGCGAGCATCTGCACCAGCGACAGCGCGGCAGCCGCCGGCAGGTCGAGCAGGTCGGCGGTCAGCAGGTAGATCTCGGTCTCCACCGAGGAGTAGCGCACCCCGCCGAGGATCAGTACCACGCCGAACGCGGTCGCGCAGAAGAGGAACACCACGCTCGCGGCGGACACGACGGCCGGCCGCAGCGCCGGGAAGGTGACGGTCCGGAAGACCTGCCACGGCGTCGCTCCGAGCGCCGCGGCCGCCTCGGCGGGTCGACGGTCGAGCGACTCCCAGGCGACGCCGACGGTGCGGATCACGACGGCGACGTTGAAGAAGACCAGCCCGATGATGATCGCGACCGCTGTGCCGTCGAGTCCGAGGAAGCCGAGCACGCCCGCCGGGGCGATCAGCTCGCGCACCGCGAGCCCGACGACGACGGTCGGCAGCACGAAGGGCACCAGCAGCGCGGCACGGACCACCGAGCGGCCCGGGAAGCGCAGCCGGTGCAGGACGTACGCCGCCGGCAGGCCGAGGGCGACCGCGACCGTGGTGGCCACGGTGCTGGTCCAGACGGTGAACCACACCACCCGGCCGGTCCGTGGTCGCCGCAGCACGTCGAGGACGGCGCCCGGATCGAAGCGGCCCTCGGGCCACAGCCCGCGGTGCAGCATGGCGCCGACGGGCAGCACGAAGAAGACGGTCACCACCGCGACGGGGACCAGGGCCAGGACGACGTACGCGATGCGTCCCGTCGTCCGCCCCCTCGCCCCGCCGACGGCCGTGCTCATCTCCAGCTCACTTCGAGACGATGTCCGTCCACTCCTCCAGCCACGACTGCCGCTGCTCGGCGATCTCGGCCGGGTCGACGGTCTCGGTCTCCTCGGGGCGCTTCGCGAACTTCGCCCAGTCGGCGGGCAGCTCGACGCCGTCGGCGACCGGGAAGACGTACATCGACGGCGGCAGCGCGGCCTGCACCTCCGGCGACAGCAGCCAGTCGATGACCGCGTGCGCGCCCTCGGTGTTGGTGTCCTCGCCCTTCAGCACGCCGGTGTACTCGACCTGCTGGAAGCAGCCGTCGAGCAGCGCCTTCGTCGTCGTCCGGGTCTTGGCCTTGTTGAGCGTGAAGGCCGGCGACGAGTCGTAGGAGACGACGATCGGGCGGTCACCGCCGGAGAAGGTGAAGTCCTCGAAGTAGGCCTCGGTCCAGCCCTTGACGACCTTGGCGCCGTTGGCGGCGAGGTCCTTCCAGTAGCCCTGCCACCCGTCGCCGTAGCGGCCGATCGTGGCCAGAAGGAAGGCCAGGCCCGGCGAGCTGGTGCTCGCGGCCGGGACGACGAGCAGGTCCTTGTAGGCGGGCTCGGTCAGGTCAGCGAGGGTCTGCGGCTCGGCGATCCCCTTGCTGCGGAACCACGCCGAGTCGACGTTGACGCAGACCGCGCCGGTGTCGACGGGCGTGAGCGCGTCGTCGTCGTCGCCCGGCAGCTCGTAGGCCTCGGCACCGTCCGGGAGCTCGGGGGCGTAGGCGTCGAAGACGCCCTCGTCCACGGCCCGGGTCGCGAAGGTGTTGTCGACGCCGAAGACGACGTCGCCGATCGGGTCGTCCTTCGTGAGCACCAGCTGGTTGGTCAGCGCGCCCGCGTCGGCGAGCTTGCTGATCGTCAGCTGGTAGCCGGTGTCCTTCTCGAACTGCTCGACCAGCTCCTCGGGGATCGCGAAGGACTCGTGGGTCACCAGGGTGACCTCGGTGTTCCGCACCCCCGCCTTGTCGTCGTCCTCCTGCCCGACGAGCGAGCAGCCGCCCGCCAGGAGGGTCGCCGCCGTGAGACCGGTGATCGTGGTGAGTGCGCGCGCACGCATGGGTGGACTCCCTTCGCCGGTGCTAACCGGATCAGGTTCGGAGGGTCTGCGGCGTACCGCACTCTCAGCCCGTGGCGCGGGCTCCCCTGTCTGACCGCCCTAGTTTACGGCGGTGTACTCCACCCCGTCGGCCCGGTCCGCCGACGTCGCCTGGCCGCGCGCGACGAGCAGGTCGAGGTGGGCCTTCGTCTCCATCGCAGCCATTCCCTGGCTGAAGACGTCGAGCTCGTCGTAGGCCCGCTCGTGGCGGGTCCAGCCGAGGTCTTTCGCGACCACGAGCGAGGTGACCGTGCCGCGCGCCCGCAGCGAGGCGAGGCACAGCTCGAGACGCTCCTCGTGGTGGGCGAGCAGCTCGTCGACACGCTCGTACGACGACGGGGCGACCGGCCCGTGGGCCGGGAGGATCCGCAGGTCGGGCAGCTGGCGCACCCGCGCCAGCGAGGCCATGAACTGCCCCAGCGGCTGCTCGACGGCCGGCACGGTGAAGCCGATCGACGGGGTGATCGTCGGGAGCACGTGGTCGCCGGCGAAGAGCACGCCCTCGGCCCGGTCGGCGTAGACGTAGTGGCCCGGCGTGTGACCGGGGGTGTGCACCGCGTCGATGACGCGGTGGCCGACCTCGAAGCTGCGGTCGCCCTCCAGCCAGAGGTCGGGGAAGGCCCAGTCCGCCGCGTCGGGCAGCTCGCCGTCGTGGCCGGCCTCCCACAGGTCCGCGATGTCCGCGGCGCCGGCGGTGCGCAGCACCTCGAGGAACGGGCTGCCCTTGATCTCGCCGAGGGAGGCCCGGTGGAGCAGCTCGAGCGCGGGCTTCTCGTCGACGCCGAGGGCCACCTCGGCGCCGTACTCGTGGCCGAGGACGGTGGCCATCGTGAAGTGGTCGCGGTGGACGTGGGTCACGAGGAAGCGCTTGATGTCGCCGAAGCCGGAGTCGATCGAGCGCAGGCTCTTGTCGAGCAGCTCGCGGGCGACCGGGATGGACCAGCCGCCGTCGATGAGGGTGAGCCCGTCGTCCCCCTCGACGACGTACACGTTGATCGCCTTGAGGGCGTCCATCGGCAGCGGCAGCGGGATGCGGTGGATGCCGTCCGCGACCTTCCAGGCGCCCTCGTTGGCCCAGTGCTCGCCGGAGTCCGGCGAGATGGCATGACCGGTCGCGACGCCCTTGGTGCTCATGACCCCGACCTTAGAGAGGGGCCGTCTCGGGTTGGAGGTCGGGGAGGCCGAGGTCGAGGTTGGGCTGCTGGATCCCGCCGTCGACCTCGAGCAGCTTGCCCGTCACGAACTGGCCCGCGCGCGAGGACAGGTAGACCACCGCGGCGGCGATGTCCTCCGCCTCGCCGATCCGGCCGAGGGGTGTCGCCTCCTCCATCTGCTGCTTCATGGCGGGTACGCCGGCGACGAACTCCAGCGCGCTGGTCATCACCGATCCGACGTACACGCCGTTGACGCGGACGGACGGGGCCAGGTCGGTCGCCGCGAGCCGCGTCCAGTGGGCGAGGGCGGCCTTGGCGACGCCGTACGCGAGGTAGCCGCGGGCAGCGGTCCGACCCATCATCGAGCTGATGGAGGTGATCGACTTCTGCCGGCCCTCGCCCGCCGACGCGAGCATCAGCGGGACGGCCGCGCGGCTCAGCGCGTGCGCGGTCGCGACGTTGAAGTGGAAGGACTCCTCGAGATAGGCCACGTCGGTGTCGAGGAAGGCGTTCGGGATGGTGCCGCCGACGTTGTTGACGACGACGTCGAGGCGGCCGAAGGCGTCGTACGCCGCCTGCGCCAGCGCGGCGACCTCGTCGGTGTGCGCGAGGTTCGCCGGTACGACGACCGCTCGCCTGCCGGTCGCCTCGACCCGCTCCTTGACCTCCAGCAGCTGGGCCTCGGTGCGCGAGGAGATCAGCACGTCGGCGCCAGCCTCGGCCAGCGCGACGGCGGTCGCGGCGCCGATGCCGCGACCCGCGCCGGTGACGACGGCGACGTGGTCGGTGAGGGTGAAGCGGTCGAGGATGCTCATCGCTCCGCCTTCGTGCCGGTCACGAGGCCGCGACCGGTGACCAGTCCGAGGTCGAGCGCGGAGCGCAGACCGGGCTGGGCCGCGACCACCGCGGGGACAGCGTTGATGAGCCGCTGCGCGGTGACGATCATCCCGGAGACGTTGTGGTCGCCGTTCTCGCCGTGGTGGGTGAACTCCACCTTCATGCACGGCTCGCCGGTGATCTCGATCCGGTAGCAGCCGTCGCCCTCGTTGGGCGTCGGCCAGTCCGGCTCGGCGGTCGCGTCGGTGCGGGTGACGTGCTCGAGGGTGACCCGCGGGACGCCGTCGACGGTGCCGACGACCCGGAACATCACCGAGCCCATCGTCCCCTCCTCGACGTCGACGGAGACCGTGCTGACGCTGCGCGGGGCGGGGCGGCGGTCGACCTCCTCGACGAGCGGCTCGTCGAGCGTCACGCCGAGGCCGTCGGCGATGATCCGCACGACCGGGCCCCAGGCGGTGGTCAGGATGCCGGGCTCCCACAGCAGCGGCTTCGCGTCGAGCGGCTGGCCGAAGCCGAACAGGTCGCGCATCACGACAGGCTGGTAGTAGGTCGAGTAGTCCGCGATCTCGCTGACCTTCACGTGGTCGATCCGCTGGGACAGCGAGGTCATCACGAGCGGCAGGACGTCGTTGGCGAAGCCCGGGTCGATGCCGTTGACGTGCAGGCTGGCGCCGCCCTGCCGGCCCGCCTCGTCGATCGCCTCGATCATCTCGGGCGGCAGCGTCCCGTCGCGGTGCAGCAGGATCACCGGTCCCGACGACACCACGTTGACGCCGTCGCGGATGAACCCGGTCAGGTCCTCGATCGACTCGAAGACCCGGTCGTCGGTCATCGCCCCGTGCACGATGCAGTCGGGCCGGAGCGCGATCAGCTCGTCGCGGTCCGTGGTCGCCCTGACGCCGAGCTCGCGGCCGAGCCCCGCCAGCTCGCCGGCGTCCTTGCCGTGCTTGTCCGGGGTGGAGGTCCACACGCCGACGAGCTCGAGGTTGGGATGGGCGTCGACGCCGACGATGGCGTGCCGGCCGATGGTCCCGGTCGACCAGACGACGACACGCAGCGGCTTCTCGGGGATGACCTGTGACATGGGAGGAGACTAGAACGAGTTCTAGTTTTGGGGAAGGGTTGCGGGCGCGGGAGATTCACCGGCCGGCCGGTGAAACTCATGGTTGGACGACGAAGTTTCGTCGTCCAGGCGTGAGTTTCGTCGTCCAAGCGCGAGAGTTTCACCGGCCGGCCGGTGAAACTCACTCCCCCCGCCGCACCACCGGGATGATCTCCCCCGCCGCCCACTCCGGACACCGCGTCCCCGAGTAGATCGTCGGCATGCACCGGTTGCAGTGGATGCAGATCCCCTTCCGGGCGACCCCCGCCTGCAGCCGGTTGACCAGGTCCGGCTCCCGCAGCAGCGCCCGCCCCATCACCACGAAGTCGAAGCCGTCCGCCATCGCCTGCTGCATGGTGTCGAGCCGGTTGATCCCGCCGAGCAGCATGAGCGGCATCGCGAGCTCGCGGCGGAACTCCATCGCCTTCTCGCGGAAGTACGCCTCCTCGAACGGGTACTCCTTCAGGAAGCTCCGCCCCACCGGCGTCCTCATCCCCCAGCGCACCAGCGGCGGCATGGTGTCGGCGAACTCCGACACCGGCGCGGCACCGCGGAAGAGGTACATCGGGTTCATCAGCGACGAGCCACCCGAGAGCTGGAGCGCGTCGAGGTGGCCGTCGCCCTGCAGCAGCCGGGCCAGGTCGAGGCCGATCTCGGTCGTGACCCCGCCGGCGAAGCCGTCGGACACCGAGATCTTCGCGGTCACCGCGACGGCGTCCCCGACCTCCTCCCGTACGACGCGCGCCACCTGCCGCGCGAGCCGGGCGCGCCGCTCGAGGGGGCCACCCCAGCGGTCGCGGCGGCGGTTGAGCGCGGGCGCGAGGAAGGACGAGATCAGGTACGAGTGCGCCATGTGCAGCTCGAGCACGTCGAAGCCGGCGCGCACCAGGAGGCGGGCCGTGTCGACGTACGCCTTCGTCACCCGGGTCAGGTCCCGCTCCGACGCCGAGCGGATCATCTGCATCGAGAGCGGGCTGGGCATCCGGCTCGCCGCGATCGCGGGGACGCCGTTGGAGCGGCCGTTGGCGACCGGGCCGGCGTGGCCGACCTGGCCGGCGATCGCGGCGCCGGTCGCGTGGATCTCGTCGGCGAGCCGGGCCAGTCCGGGCAGGGTGCGCTCGGAGACCACGATCTGCTCCGCGTGCGTGCGCCCGTCGGGCGCGACCGCGAGGTAGGCGACGGTCGTCAGGCCGACCCCGCCCTCGGCGGGCGCCCGGTGGTAGGCGATCAGCTCGTCGGTCACCTCGCCGTGCGGGGTGCGTCCTTCGAAGGTCGCGGCCTTCACCGTCCGGTTGCGCAGCCGCACCGGGCCGAGGTCGACGGGGGCGAAGACGTCAGGTGCGCTCACGCATCGCACTGTAGGGCCAAACTGAAACGCGTTCTAGTCACCGGGTCGTATCGTTCGACCATGGCCAAGTCGCTGTGGCGGGACCGGAACGACGCGCTCGACCCGGAGACCGACTACGTCGAGATCTACCAGAACCTCGCGCTCTACGAGTTCACCTGGGACCTCACCCAGTCGCTCAGCTTCGCCCTGTTCCGCACCTACGCGGTGCCCAGCATCGGCCGGCTGCTCGACCAGACCGGTGCCTTCACCGGCCAGGTCCAGAAGCGGTACGACGACACCGCGCTCCTGCTCGAGGCGCCCTTCGTGCACGGCTTCGACAGCGCGGCGGGCAAGACCGCGCTGCGCCGGATCAACCAGATGCACAAGGCCTACGACATCTCCAACGACGACATGCGCTACGTACTGTCGACCTTCGTCGTCGTACCGAAGCGCTGGCTCGACGACTACGGCTGGCGCCCGCTCACCGACACCGAGCTGCGCGCCAGCGTCAACTACTACCGCGCGCTCGGCCGCCACATGGGCATCAAGGACGTCCCGGAGACCTACGACGGCTTCATGCACCTGATGGACGACTACGAGCGCGCCCACTTCGACTTCGACGCGGGTGGGCGCCGCGTCGCCGACGCGACCCTGCGCCTGATGACGACCTTCTACCCGCGCCCCGTGCGCAGGCCGGTCGAGGTCTTCAGCCGCGCCCTCATGGACGAGCCGCTGCTCGACGCCTTCGCGTACGTCGACCCGGGCCCGCTCGCCCGTCGGCTCAGCCGCGCCGCGATGAGGGCCCGTGCGAGGCTGCTGCGGCTCACCCCGTCCAACCGCGTCCCGACCTTCACCGCGGACCTGCCGCGGATCAAGAGCTATCCGGGCGGCTACGCCCTCGGCGAGCTCGGGACCTTCCCGGTGCCCGGCGTCGCGGGCTGCCCGGTGCGGCACGCGGAGGCCACGACCCCGGCGGACCCGACCGTCAGCCGAAGCGGCGGTTGAGCTTCTCCCGCGCCGCGGCCGCCTTGGCCTCACGGGCGGCCTGACCGCCCGGGTCCCGGCGGTTCAGCACGTGGATCGCGAACCCGGACCCGACCGTGATCAGGACGAGCAGCACCGAGATGCCCACGTGGCCGAGCGGGGGCAGGCCGAACACGCCCCCCAGCCCGGCCTTGGCCCAGCGGCGGCCGTCCTCTCCTTGGACGCCGATGATGTGGTCGTCGTGGTAGATCCCGTGCACGTCGCCGTCCACGCTCGGGCCCCACTCCAGCCGCAGCCCGTCGCGCTCGCCGTCCGCGGCCTCGAAGGTGGCCTTGCCCTTCTTCCGCTCCTTCCGGCTCCTCGTGGACTTGAACTCCACGGTGCCCGGACGCAGCTCGAGGCAGTCGCTGCTCACCGTGGCCCCGCAGGCCGGCAGGTCCCGCAGGTCCGTGCGCTCCTGGTCCAACCCGACGAGCCAGACCACCGGCGCCCCGATCATGGCGACGAGGAAGACCAGGGCGAGGACCTGGCGGGCGACGGTAGCGGCCTTGGGCTCGTTGCTCTGCGATGACATGCACTACCCCCGAGACGGGCCGACCCGAGCGTCGGCGACCGCGGGATCATCCCACGCACGCCGGCGGCCACCCCTCCCGGATGACCGCATCTGACGACGCTCCCGCGACTCGGCCCGGGATCAGCCGCCGAACTTCGGCGCCCGCTTCTCCACGAACGCGGCCACGCCCTCGCGCCCGTCGGGCGACCCGGCCAGGGCGCGGATCGAGAGGGACTCCTTGCGCAGCGCGGTCTCCGGGGCGGGCGCGACGACCTCGCGCAGCAACCGCTTGGCGGCGGCGTTGGCGGAGGCGGAGCCGGCGGCGAGGGTCGAGACGACCTGCTCGGCGGTGGCCGCCAGCTCGTCGGCGGGGACGACGCGGGCGACCAGGCCGGCGTCGTACGCCTCCTGCGCGGTGAGCAGGTCGCCCAGGATCGCCAGGCGCAGGGTGCGGTGGAGGCCGAGGCTGTGCACGAGCAGCGAGCTGCCACCGTCGGGCGAGAGGCCGACCTTGGTGTAGGCGAGGCTGAACTTCGCGGAGTCCGCGGCGAGCACGATGTCGCCGACGGCGGCGAGCGGGAAGCCGGCGCCGGCGGCGGTGCCCTGCACGACGGTCACGACGATGGCCTCGGAGCGGACCAGCTCGCTGACCACGCGGTGCAGCGCCTCGGCGAGGTCGTCGATGAAGGCCTGGACGTCGTCGGCCCCGGCGAAGGCCCCGAGGTCGCCGCCGACCGAGAAGAAGCGGCCCTCGGCGGCCAGCACGACCACCCGGGCGCCGTCACGCTGCGCGCTGCGCACGGCGGCGTGGAGCTCGGCGACGGAGTCGAGGTGGACGGGGTTGCCGTTGCCGCCGTCGGCGAGGGTGATCCGGGCGACGCCGTCGGCGTGCTCGTAGCGGACGAAAGTCATGAGTGGGTCCTTCGGTCGATCGGTTCAGCGGAACTGGTCGTGCAGGGCGGCGGGGAGCTCGAAGAGCGGGTCCCGCATCAGCTCGGCGCGGCCGAGCGTGGTCAGGTGGGCCTCGTCGGGGCCGTCGAAGATCCGCATCGCGCGGTGCCAGCCCCACAGGGCGGCCAGGGGCGTCGCGTCGCTGATGCCGGCCGCACCGTGCAGCTGGATCGCGCGGTCGATGACGGAGAGCACCGCACGCGGCACGGCGACCTTGGCGGCGGCGATCAGGTGGCGCGCGGCCTTGTTGCCCTCCGCGTCGACCGTGTACGCCGCCAGGTGGCACAGCGCCCGCGCCTGGTCGAGCTCGATGCGGGACTCCGCGATCTTCTCGCGGACGGCCGACTGCTCGGCCAGCAGGCCACCGAACGCCGTACGCGACTTCGAGCGCGCCACCATCATGGCCAGCGCCCGCTCGCCGGCGCCGAGCGCGCGCATCACGTGGTGGATCCGGCCCGGGCCGAGCCGCATCTGGGCGGCGGCGAAGCCCCCGCCCTCCTCGCCGAGCAGGTTGCCCACCGGGACGCGGGCCTCGGCGAACTCGATGACGCAGTGGCCGTGCTGGTCCTGGTGGCCGAAGACCGGGTAGGAGCGCTTGATCTCCACGCCGGGGGTGTCGACCGGGACGATCACCATCGACTGCTGGCGGTGCGTGGGCGCCGTCGGGTCCGTCTTGCCCATGACGATGAGGACCTTGCAGCGCGGGTCGGCGGCGCCGGTGATCCACCACTTGCGGCCGGTGATGACGTACTCGTCGCCGTCACGCACGATCGACGTCTCGATGTTGGTGGCGTCGGACGACGCGACGGCCGGCTCGGTCATCGCGAACGCCGAGCGGATCTCGCCGTCGAGCAGTGGCTGCAGCCACCGCGCCTGCTGCTCGGGCGTGCCGACGAGGTGCAGCAGCTCCATGTTGCCCGTGTCGGGCGCCTGGCAGTTGATGGCCTCGGGCGCGAGCTCCAGGCTCCAGCCGGAGAGCTCGGCGATGGTGGCGTACTCGAGCTGGGTCAGCCCGGACTCGCTCGGCAGGAAGAGGTTCCACAGGCCCCGCTCGCGCGCGCGGACCTTCAGCTCCTCCACGACCGGCGGCACGGTGTGGTCGTCGGGGCCCTTCTCCTCGCGGTACCGGGCGTAGGACTCCTCGGCGGGGAACACGTCCTCGGCGAGGAAGGCCTTCATCTCCGCGAAGCCCCGCAGGGCCTGGTCGCTGGGCGCCGGGAACGCGGGGTACATCGCCGTGCCGGTCATGGGCCCACTATGGCCCACGGCTCACGCGGCGCAGTTGCCGGTGTCCGCCTCGCGATCGTCGGTCCCGGGCGCCGTCCCGGCCTCGGCGCTGTCCTCGACCTGCTTGGCAGTCAGCGCGTAGCCGGTCTCGGGGTCGGTGACGGACGCGGCGAACACCACGCCCGCGACCTTGCCCCGCGGCGTCACGATCGGGCCGCCGGAGTTGCCCGGCCGGACCAGGCCGCGCAGCGAGAACACCTCGCGGACCACCGTGCCGGAGCCGTAGATGTCGGGCGAGCGGAGGTTCTGCATCGCGCGGATGCGGCCGGTCTGCGCGTCGAACGGCCCGTCCTGCGGGTAGCCGATGATCGCGACCGGATCCTCGGCCTGGGCGGTGTCGTCGAAGTCCAGCACCGGGGCGTCGCCCGTGTCGAGCGCCAGGACGGCGATGTCGAGCTCGCGGTCGTAGAGCACCACCCGGGCCAACTCCTCCCCGTCGCCGATGCTGACCGTGGGGTCCTCGACGCCGGCGACGACGTGGGCGTTGGTCATCACCCGGTTGCGGGCGAAGACGAAGCCGGTGCCCTCGACGCCGCGTCCGCACTTGTTGGCCCCGCGGATCTTCACCACGCTGGGGCGTACGGCGCGGACGGCGGCCGACTTCGGCAGGTTGGCCGGTCCGGGCTGGACCTCCACGATCCGCTCGGGCGCGAAGGGCTCGAGGTAGCGCGGGAAGAAGCCCGTGCCGACGACGTTGTTGAAGGCCTGCAGCGCGTTCGGGGCCGACTTGGGCAGGACGTCGTTGACCTTGCCGAGCACCACGGAGCTGCGGACCATCGTCGTGACCGAACCGATCCGGGTGCCGCTGATCGCGACGCCCAGCGCCCAGGCCACGAGCAGCACCGCGAGCGCGCTCAGCAGCGCGCCGCCGACCGCGTCGAGGGCGCGCGCGGGCTGCCAGGTGATCCGCTCGCGGACCCGCGCGCCGGCGTACTGCAGGAGGGCCTGGCCCAGCGAGGCGCACAGGATGACGATGAAGAGCGCGCCCAGCGAGACCGCCAGCGACGGCTCGAGCCGGCTCAGCAGCAGTGGCGCCAGGAAGATCCCGGCGAGGCCACCGGCCAGCAGGCCGATCGTCGCGAAGGCGCCGGTGACGAAGCCCTGCCAGTAGCCGGAGAGGGCGTAGGCGAGGACCAGGAGGACCAGGAGCCAGTCGAGGACGTTCATCAGCGCTCGGGCTCCAGGATGTCCATGCCGTCGTCCCCGTCCGCGCTCGGCGCGGACGTCCGGCGGACGTACTCGGCGAGCATGTAGTCGGGGAGATCATGCACCGGCGGGTCCGCCACTGGTGGGAGCCACCCGAGGAAGTCGAAGAACCGGGTCAGGATGCCGCCGGTGAACCCCCACAGGATCACGTCCTTGTCGGGGCCGATCAGGAAGCCCGGACCGGTCCAGCCGCCCGGGTGCCGGACCTGGATCCGGTGCTCGGGGTCGAAGAGCTCGGTCAGCGGCACCCGGTGGATGGCGTGCACCTCCTCCGGGGAGGCGACGCGGATCGGCCCGGGCTCGCGCCACCAGCCGAGGATCGGCGTCACGGCGAAGTTGGACGGCGGCAGCCACAGCTCGGGCAGCTTGCCGAAGACGGCCACGCCCGACGGGTCGACGCCGATCTCCTCGTCGGCCTCGCGCAGCGCCGCCTCCACCGGGGTCTCCCCCGGGTCGATGCTGCCACCCGGGAAGGACACCTGACCCGGGTGGGAGCGCATGTCGTGGGCGCGCTCGGTGAGCAGCACGTCGCGGTCACCGAACAGCATGAGCACCGCGCCGCGACGGACCTCGCGGCCCGGCGGCGGGAGGAAGGCGGTCAGGTCGCTGCCCTCGATCGACCGCGCGCCCTCGGCGACCGGCAGCAGCCAGTCGGGGAGGTCGGCGGGCAGCTCGGCCGGCACGTCGGTCGGGAGCCCGGTCACGACGCCCTCCCCGCTGCGGTGAGCTCGATGCCGAGGTTGTCCTCGGCCATCGTGACGATCTCCGCGAGCGAGTCGATGCCGCCGGCCCTCTGCTCGAACGAGCCGTCGGCCCTGACGAACACGAACTGCGGCAGGACCTGCAGCACGAGGTCGCTCTCCTGCAGGTCGCCGCACGGGTCGGCCGCCGACGGGTAGGTGACGCCCTTGATCCGGGCGAAGTCGATCGCGGCGCCGGGGTAGGTGTCGAGGAAGTTCACGCCCAGCAGGGGCACCTGGTCGCCGTACTTCTCGTGGAACTGCTGCAGGACCGGCATCTCCTCGCGGCAGGGGCCGCAGGTCGTCGACCAGAAGTTGATGATCGCCGGGCCCTTCACGTCGGCCAGCGACATCGAGGCGGTGCTGCCCAGGCAG
Source organism: Nocardioides aromaticivorans (assembly GCF_013408525.1). NCBI lineage: Bacteria > Bacillati > Actinomycetota > Actinomycetes > Propionibacteriales > Nocardioidaceae > Nocardioides > Nocardioides aromaticivorans. The sequence goes on along the minus strand of NZ_JACBZM010000001.1, from coordinate 2,672,417 downwards.
TGCAGCGAGATGTCGGGGAGGTCGGAGGCGCCCGCCGCGGTGGGCAGCTCGGTGCAGTCGGCGATCCCCGCTGCCTCGCGGTCGCTGACCAGGTCGGGGGTGTCGACGTCGACCTTGCAGGCCAGCGCCGCCGGCCCGCTGCCGTCGCAGGAGGTCAGCAGCACGGCGACCGCCGCCAGCCCGACCACCCGGGCCGCCCGGGCCGCCCGCGCACCCCGCATCAGTTGGGGCCTTCGGTGCGGACGAGCTTCTCCGCCTCGACCGGGTCCGTCGGACCGGTGCCGTACGACGGGCACCACCGCGCGACGGGACAGGCACCGCAGGCGGGCTTCTTGGCGTGGCAGCGGCGCCGGCCGTGCCAGATCAGGTGGTGCGACAGCATCGTCCAGTCGCGCTTGGGGAAGAGCGCGCCGATGGCGTGCTCGACCTTCACCGGGTCGGTCTCGTCGGTCCAGCCGAGGCGGCGCGCGAGCCGGCCGAAGTGCGTGTCGACGGTGATCCCGGGGATGTCGAAGGCGTTGCCGAGCACGACATTGGCGGTCTTGCGGCCCACGCCCGGCAGCGTCACCAGGTCCTCGAGCCGGGCGGGCACCTGGCCGTCGTAGCGCTCGACGAGGGCCGCGCTCAGCTTGAGCAGCGACTCGGTCTTGGCCCGGAAGAAGCCCAGCGGACCGACGATCTGCTCCAGGTGGGCGCGGTCGGCGGCCGCCATCGACGCCGGGTCGGGGTAGGCCGCGAAGAGGATCGGCCGCACCAGGTTGACCCGCTTGTCGGTCGTCTGCGCGGACAGCACGGTGACGACGAGGCACTGGAACGGGTTGTCGAAGTCGAGCTCCGCCTTGGCGTCCGGGTAGGTCTCGCCGAGGACCCGGTCGATCTTGCGGGCCCGCCGCACCAACTGGGTCGACGTCTCCTCGGTGGTGTCGATCGGCCGCACGGGAGCCACCCTACGGGGCGCTGCCGACAGCCGGATCCGCGCCAGTCGCAAGGGGACATGCCGGACGCGGCGCTAGGTGTGACATGCCGCACTGGCTAGGATGCCGCCGACCGGGATTTATGTGACTTTGGAGGAAGCGTGGACAACGACGTACTCCGTCAGGCGCCACTGTTCAGTGCCCTCGACGACGAGGCCATGGCAGCGCTGCGCACGTCGCTGGCCACGACGCGGCTGCGCCGCGGTGAGGTTCTGTTCCACGAGGGAGACAGCGGCGACAAGCTGTACGTCGTCCTCGAGGGCAAGGTGAAGCTCGGGCGTACGTCGTCCGACGGCCGCGAGAACCTCCTGGCGATCATGGGCCCCGGCCAGATGTTCGGGGAGCTCTCGCTCTTCGACCCCGGCCCGCGGTCCGCGACCGTCACGGCCGTCACCGACGCCGAGTTCGCCTCGCTGTCGCACGAGGACCTGCTCCGCTGGCTCGAGGGCCGTCCGGTCGTCGCCCGCGGCCTGCTCGCCCAGCTCGCCGGCCGCCTGCGCAAGGCCAACGACGTCGTCGCCGACCTCGTCTTCTCCGACGTGCCCGGCCGCGTCGCCAAGGCGCTGCTCGACCTCGCCGACCGCTTCGGCCGCACCGCCGACGACGGTGTGCACGTCCACCACGACCTCACCCAGGAGGAGCTCGCCCAGCTGGTCGGCGCCTCCCGCGAGACGGTCAACAAGGCGCTCGCCGACTTCGCCTCGCGCGGCTGGCTGCGCCTGGAGCCCCGCTCCGTCGTGATCCTCGACATGGAGCGGATGTCGCGCCGCGCGCGCTGACCCCGCTCGACCCGAACGCCGCCGGAGCCCACGGGGTCCGGCGGCGTTCGTCGTCCTCAGGCCAGCGGCCGGCTCTGCAGGTACGCCCGCGTCGCCTCGTCGGCCGGGTAGAACGCCTCGATCGCCAGCTCGCTCAGGGTGACCTCCCGCGGCGTCCCGAAGACCGTCGTGGTCGAGATGAACGACAGCACGTTGCCGTCCGGCATCCGCAGGTCCATGGGTACGACGAGCGCCGACGACGTCACGGGCTCGACTCCCCCCTCGCTGACCTCCGCGAGGAGCGCGCCCAGCTCCGGGTCGCCACTGGCGTCGTACTCGTGGCGGAGGCGCTCGGCGAGGTGGGCCCGCCATTCCTGCAGGTTGGCCAGCCGACCGCCCAGGCCACGGGGGTGGACGGAGAGCCGGACGACGTTGATCGGCGGCTCGAGGAGGTCGGCGTCGATGCCGTCGAGGAAGGCGTAGGCGGCGTCGTTGGCGGCGACCAGCTCCCAGTGCCGGTCGACGACGAGCGCCGGGTAGGGCAGGTGGCCGCGCAGGATCGTCTCCAGCGCGGCGTTGGCCTCGGCCATCGGCGGGTCGGAGAGCTGCAGCTCGGGGTGGGCGGGCGCGTGGCCGGCCGCCAGCAGCACCTGGTTCTGCTCGCGCAACGGAACCTCCAGGAAGTCGCACAGCCGCATCACCATCGCGCTCGTCGGGCGGGAGCGGCCGGTCTCGATGTAGCTGAGGTGGCGGGTCGAGACGTCGGCGCGGCTGGCCAGCTCGAGCTGAGAGAGGTGGCGGCGCTGCCGCCACTCACGGATGAGGGTTCCGGCGGGGGCGTTCACGCTCGCCAAACTAGCCAGCGCGCTGCGGGCTGGCCATGACCTCCGGGGTCATGGGGGGTGGGTCAGCGGGCGGCGAGGTAGGCCAGCTGCGCGCGGACCGACCACTCGGCCGCGCCCCACAGGGACTCGTCGACGTCGGCGTACACGACCTCGACGACCTGGCGCGGCAGCGTCGGGTCCTCCGCGACGTCGGGCGGCAGGGTCGCGCGGGACAGCCCGAGCCGCGCCAGCGCGCCCTCGACCTGCGCGAGCCGCTCGCGGCGGTGGACGACGTAGTGGTCGAGGACGGCAGCGCCATCGGGCAGCACCGGACCGTGGGCCGGCCACAGTGACGCCGCGCGGCCGTCCGTCACGAGGGCGCGCATCCGGGCGATGGAGTCGAAGTAGGAGCCGAGGTCGCCGTCGGGGTGCACGATCACGGTCGTCCCGCGACCCAGCACCATGTCACCGGTCAGCAGCGCCTTGTCGGCCTCGACGAGCAGCGAGATCGAGTCCGTCGTGTGGCCCGGCGTGGTCAGCACCTCCACGTCGAGGCCGCCGACGGAGATCACCTCGCCGTCACGCAGCGGGTCGGCCCGCCAGCACTGCTGGGCGTCGAGGCCGCGCACGCCGCAGCCCATCCGCTCGGCGAACGAGCGCGCCGCCTCGGTGTGGTCGAGGTGGTGGTGCGTCACGACGACCTGGTCGACGGTGCCGGCCACCTCCGCGACCGCGTCGAGGTGCTCGTCCATCAAGGGGCCGGGATCGACCACGATCGAGCGCTCGGAGCCGGGCTCGCGCAGGATCCAGGTGTTGGTGCCGTCGAGGGTCATCAGCCCCGGGTTGGGGGCGAGCACGCAGCGGCCGCGGTCGCCGTACTCACCGCCGTGCCAGGGCTCCACGTCACGCCCTCCGCGCCGCGACCAGCGGGCGCAGCTCGTCGGGCATCGACAGCGTGAACCCGTCGCCCAGCGGCTCGACCTCGGGCATGAACATCGTGACGCTGCGCTCCGCGCTGGCCGCGAGCACCCCGTCGACGCCGTCGACGGCACCGAGGGTGCCGATCTCCAGGCACGTGAGGTACGTCGGCGGCAGCATCGCGAGCTCGCCGCGGTCCGCCTGGTCGGCGGCCTCGGCGGCCGGCAGCCAGACCACCTCCGACGACTCCGTCGAGACGTCGCGCGTCACCTGACCCTCGGGCAGCTGGGCCACGAAGAACCACGTGCGGTAGCGCTTGGGCTCGAAGACCGGGGTGAGCCAGCCGCTCCAGATGCCGAGCAGGTCGGTGCGCAGGACGAGCCCGCGCCGGGTGAGGAAGTCGGTCAACGAGAGCTCGCGCGACTCGAGCGCGACCCGGTCGGCCTCCCAGTCGTCGCCGGTGGTGTCGGCGACGACGTCGTCGGCGGAGGTGCCGGCCAGCAGCACGCCGGACTCCTCGAAGGTCTCCCGCACGGCCGCGCACACCAGCGCCCGCGCGACGTCCTCGGTCGTGCCGAGCCGGGCCGCCCACTCGGCGGGCGTCGGGCCGGCCCAGGCGACCTCGTGGTCGTAGTCGCGCGGGTCCACGCCGCCGCCGGGGAAGACGCACATCCCGCCGGCGAAGTCCATCGTCACGTGCCGGCGCAGGAGGTAGACCTCCGGTGCGCCGTCGGGCCCCGGCCGCTGCAGGACGACCGTCGCGGCGTCACGGGGCTCGGCTGCCTGGCGCGTGCCGGCGGCGTACTCCCGCGCGACGGAGGCGAGCTGCTCCGGAAGCGGCACCGGCGGCAGCGGAATCCGCCGATTGATCGGCCCGAGCGCGTCTCCGCCAGCGCCGCCGGGCGAGGTCACCCCAGCACCTCGGCGACGACCTCGACCTCGACGGTCGCGTCGAGGGGCAGGGCAGCCACGCCGACGGCGGAGCGGGCGTGCACGCCGAGGTCGCCGAAGACCTGGCCGAGCAGCTCGGAGGCACCGTTGGCGACCGCCGGCTGGCCGGTGAAGTCGGGCGTGGAGGCGACGAACACGACGACCTTCACGATCCGGATGCCCTCGAGCGTGCCGGTCACCGAGCGGATCGCCGCGAGCGCGTTGAGCGCGCACTGCTGCGCCGCCTCGGTCGCCTGCTCGGGCGTCGCGGTGTCGCCGACCTTGCCGGTCGCGACGAGCGCGCCCTCACGCATCGGGATCTGGCCGGCCGTGAACACGTGGGCTCCGCTGCGGACCGCCGGGACGTACGCCGCCACGGGCGGGACGACCTCCGGGACGCTCAGGCCGAGCTCGGCGAGCCGCTCCTCGGGGGAGGCCACCGCTCAGCCCTCGGCCGGGCGCTTGAAGTACGCGATGTCGTTGCCGCCCTGGCCCGGGACGAGGGTGACGAGCTCCCAGCCGTCCTGGCCGAAGTTGTTGAGGATCTGCGCCGCGACATGGTTGAGGACGGGCGCCACCTGGTACTCCCACTTGGTCATGCCGAGCACGATACTCAGGCACGATGCTGTGGTCGCCGTCACATCGTGTGCGACGATGCGGCCCGTGAGCCTCGACAACGCCGTGTGGTTGCTGACCGGGCTGGCCGCGGTCGTCGTACTCCTCACCAGGATGCGGCTGGCCTCGGAGCAGTCCCAGGCCGGGCACGCCCTCGTGCCGAAGTCCGTGGTCAACGCCCACACGCTGGTCGGCGTCGTCGCGCTGGCGGTCTGGATCGCCTACCTGTCCTCGCCCGGCGGCGCGCTCGGCGCGGTGGCCCTGGTCGTGTGGTGGATCGAGGTGCTCATCGGGATCCTGATCCTCGCCCGCTGGATGTCCGGCTCCGGCAAGCACGCGACGGCGACGACCGGCGACAGCTGGGGCGAGGGCCCGGCGCTGTCGATCCTCGGGCACGTCGGGATGCTGCTCGGCATCAGCTTCTTCACCTGGGTCGTGCTGGCCGACAAGCTGGGCTGACCCGTCGGCTCAGCCGTAGCGGTTCACGACCCACAGCAGCTCGCGGTAGGCGTCGTCCTCCTCGGGCGGCGGCGGGTCGACGTCCTGCGTCGTGCGCAGGGTCGCCGGGTCCACGGGCGGCGGCAGGTGCCTGAAGCGCTGGGCGCTCGGGTGCTCGGCCATGACGACTCCTTCCGACGCCTCGAGCGTACGTCGGCACCGGTCCGCCCGGAAGGTGATCGCGGATCATCCCGTGGTCTGACGTGGCACCGGGCCTGCCCCTCTACGGTGGTGCGGTGGCGCGTCAGGAGAGGCAGCCGCTGCGGCTCGGCCCGCGCGGCGAGCGGTGGTTCGACCTCGGGCTGACCCTGTTCCTACTGCTGCCGGTCCCGGTCGTGCTGCTCGCGGTCTCGCCGCTCGACGCCGGGCTGATGACCGCGCAGATCGTGCCGCTGCTGTGGCGCCGACGCCACGCGGTCGTCGTCTTCGCCGTGGTCGCGAGCGGCAGCGCGCTGCAGTGGCTGCTGACCGACTACCCGCTGTGGAGCCAGCTGGCGTTCCCCGTCGCGACCTACTCCGTCGCCCGGTACGCGCCACCCACGCGGGCCGCGGCAGCGCTCGCGGTCGGCCTCGCCGGGGCGGTCGTCGCGGCGCTCGACTGGCTGCGCGGGTACGGCGCCGACCAGCTCACCGCGCAGAACGTCACCGCCTACGCCGTCACCATCGCGCTCTTCGTCGTCGTCGCGTGGACGCTCGGCACCCTGGGCCGCACCCGCCAGGCGTACGTCGACGCGCTGGTCGAGCGCGGCGAACGGCTCGAGCGCGAAGCCGCCCAGCAGGCAGCCCTCGCGGCGATGGAGGAGCGGCACCGGATCGCCCGCGAGATGCACGACGTCGTCGCCCACAGCCTGACCACGATCGTGGTGCAGGCCGACGGCGCGGGGGCGGCGGCGCAGCAGGACCCGGCGGTCGCCGTACCCGCGCTGGAGACGATCGCCGGCACCGGCCGCGAGGCGATCGCCGAGCTGCGGCGGATGCTCGGCCTGCTGCGTTCGGAGGAGGCCGGCGTGCCCGCGCCGCAGCCGCGGCTGACCGACCTGCCGGGCCTTCTGGAGGAGGTCCGCGCGGCCGGCACCCCCGTCGACTGGGAGCTCGCGGAGCCACCGGCGGTGTCCGACGGTGTGGCGCTCACCGTCTTCCGGATCGTCCAGGAGGCGCTCAGCAACGTGCGCAGGCACGCCGGCCCCGGCGCCGCCGCGACCGTGGCCGTGCGCGCCGAGGGTGCCGACATGGTGGTCGAGGTCCGTGACGACGGTCGCGGCGCCGGTGCGTACGACGACGGCCGCGGCCTGGGCCTGACCGGCATGCGCGAGCGGGTGGCCGCGCACGGCGGGACGCTGGCCGCCGGACCCGCGCCGGGAGGCGGCTTCGCCGTGTGCGCGAGGATCCCCCGGTGACTGCCTCCGAGCCGATCCGGGTGTTCCTCGTCGACGACCAGGAGCTGGTGCGCGCGGGCTTCCGGATGCTGATCGACAGCCAGCCGGACCTCACCGTGGTGGGCGAGGCCGGCGACGGCGGCGAGGCCCTCGAGCGCCTGGCCGTCACCGGCTGCGACGTGGTGCTGATGGACGTGCGGATGCCCCGTCTCGACGGGGTGGAGGCCACGCGGCTGCTGGCCGAGCGGCCCGGGGCACCGCAGGTGATCGTGCTGACGACCTTCGACCTCGACGAGTACGCCTTCGCCGCGATCCGCGCCGGCGCGGCCGCCTTCCTGCTCAAGGACGCCACGCCGGCGACCCTGCTGGGCGCGATCCGCACCGTGCACGCGGGCGACTCCGTGGTCGCGCCGAGCACCACCCGGCGCCTGCTCGAGCACTTCGCCACCGCACTGCCCGACCCGGCCGTCCCCTCCCCCGACGAGCGGCTCGCCACCCTCACCGAGCGTGAGCAGGAGACCCTCGTGCTCGTGGGCCGCGGGCTGTCCAACGGCGAGATCGCCGCCGAGTTCGTGGTGTCGGAGGCGACGGTGAAGACGCACGTCAGCCGCCTGCTCGCCAAGACCGGCTCCCGTGACCGGGTGCAGCTCGTGGTGCTGGCCTACGAGACCGGGCTCGTCACGCCCTGACGTCGCGCCACCGCCCGGTCGTCGACCTCCTCGACCACCCGGTCCTCCCGGGTCAGCCCGGCGTCGTACACGGGGATCAACCCGTGGCCTGACGATCGGGGCCGCGATCCCGACGAGGCTCGGGGCATGTCCTCGACGCAGACCACGCCCCCTCCCGCCCCCGCTCCCCGGAACGCCCCCGCCCTCGCCGCGACGGCCCGCGGCCTGGCCCGCACCTACGGACGCGGCGACACCCTCGTCCACGCGCTGCGCGGAGTCGACCTCGACCTGCCCGCCGGCCGGTTCACCGCGATCATGGGGCCGTCGGGCTCCGGCAAGTCCACGCTCATGCACTGCCTCGCCGGGCTCGACCAGCCCACCGGCGGCACGGTCAGCGTGGCCGGGCAGGCGCTCGACGGCCTGTCGGACGACGCGCTCACCCGCTTCCGCCGCGACCACGTCGGCTTCGTCTTCCAGGCGTTCAACCTGCTGCCGATGCTGAGCGCCGAGCAGAACATCTGGCTGCCGACCGAGCTCGCCGGCCGCTCGCGCACGGACCTGCGCGACCGCTTCGAGCGGATCGTGACGACCCTCGGGATCGCCGACCGGCTCAGCCACCGGCCTGCCGAGCTCTCCGGCGGCCAGCAGCAACGGGTCGCCATCGCGCGTGCGCTCGTCGGCAGTCCGGCGATCGTGTTCGCCGACGAGCCGACCGGCAACCTCGACTCGACCGCGTCCGCCGAGGTGCTGTCCTTCCTGCGCGGCTCCGTGCGCGAGCTCGGCCAGACCGTCGTGATGGTCACCCACGAGCTCGAGGCCGCGGCGTACGCCGACGACGTCGTCGTGCTCGCCGACGGCCGGATCACCCACCGGCTCGTCGAGCCCACCGCCGCCGACCTGGTCGCCGCGCTGAACCCGGCAGCCGCCTGATGCGCACCGTCCTGCTCGCCTCCCTGCGCACCCACACCCGGCGCTACGGCGCCGCCCTGCTGGCGGTCGTGGTCGGCGTCGTCCTCGTCGTGGTGACCGCCGCCCTCTCCTCGGCCGTCCGCGACGGGCTGACCTCCGGCCTCGACCAGCCGTACGACGGCGCGGACGCCGTACTCGACCGGCCGGCCACCGACGACGCGGTCCGGCTGCTGGAGGCCGCTCCGGAGCGGGGAGCCGACGCGTGGCTGATCGGCTGGACCCTGCAGCAGCTCAGCCACGACGGCTCCGTCGTCGCGACCGACGCCGACATCGGCCAGGTCCCCGACCGGCCCGACCGGCGCTGGCAGGAGCTGGTCGACGGCCGCTTCCCGGCCTCCCCCGGCGAGGCGCTCGTCGACACCAACGCCGCCAAGGCGGACGACATCGCGGTCGGCGACCGGCTGCGGATCGGCACCGGCGCCGACGCCCTCGACGTCACCGTGGTCGGCCTCGCGGACTCTCCGTCGACCTTCTCCATCGCCTCGGTCTACGTGCTGTGGGCGGACCTGTCGCGGTGGCAGGACCAGCTCTACGCCAGCAGCGTCGCATGGGCCGGCGGGGACGGGTTCGGTCCGGCGCGGGAGGCGATCCGCGACGTCGTACCGGGTGCGGAGCCGGAGGCCGTCGACGCCTTCGTCCAGGACCTGCAGGCCGAGATCAACAGCGGCGTCGACGTCATCGCGATCATCGCGCTGCTCTTCGCGGCCGTCGCGCTGCTGGTCGCGGTCCTCGTCATCAACAACACCTTCGCGATCCTCTTCGCCCAGCGCAGCCGGGACTTCGCGCTGCTGCGCTGCGTCGGCGCCACGCGCCGCCAGGTCGTCCGGTCGGTCCGCACGGAGTCGCTGGTCCTCGGCGTCGTCGCGGCGGTGGTCGGCACCGCCGCCGGCCTCGCTGCGGGCCACGGGCTGGTCGCCCTCATCCACGACCGCTGGCCGGGCGCCCGCCTGGGCGACGCGGACATCGGCGCCTCGTGGCTCCTCGTCGCGGCCGCGCTGGCCGTCGGCGTCCCCCTCGTCGCGGCGTGGCTGCCCACCCGCCGCGTGGTGCAGGTCAGCCCGCTCGCGGCCCTGCGGCCCGACGACAGCACCCGGCTGCGTACGACGACCGGCCGGGCCCGCGTCGGCCTCGGCATCCTGCTCGTGCTCGCCGGCTGCGCCGCCTTCGTCGTCGCGGTGGGCTCGGCCGTGCCGGCTGCGCTGGTGGCCGGCGGGACCGCGACCTTCCTCGGCGTGGTGCTGCTCGGCCCGGTGGTCGTCCCGGCGCTGGTCCGCGCCCTCACCCGCGTGGCCGGCCGGGCGATGGGACCCGCCGGCCGGCTGGCAGCGGGCAACGCGGTCCGCAACCCGCGGCGTACCGCTGCGACGACCGCGTCCCTCCTCGTCGGCGTCACGCTCACCACTGCGGTCCTCACCGGCCTCGCCAGCTCGCGCTCGGCGCTGGCGGCGGAGATGGACGAGCAGCACCCGATCGACATCGCCCTCACCGGCGCCGACCCGCTGCCGGACGACGTGGCGGAGCGGGCGGCCACCGTCGACGGGGTGGCGGCCACGGTGACCGTCCCCGGCGCGCCGGCCACGGTCGCGGGCGAGCAGCTGCCCCTGCTCGCGCCCGGCCACGACGCGGGACCGGTCCTGCACGGGAGGCTGCCGCACGCGCGGCCGCGCGAGGTGCTCGTCCCGTGGGACCTGCTCGGCGACGACGTCGAGGAGGGCGACCGGGTCGCGGTCGTCGTCGGCGACCGTTCGCTCACCCTGCGGGTGCGCGCCGGCGAGGGCTGGGGCGACGCCGCGCTCGTGCAGCCGTCGACGCTCGCCCGGCTGGCCCCCGACGCCGGCGCCCAGGCGGTCTGGGTGCGGGCCGATCGCGACGCGGATCCCGAGGACCTCGCCGGCTCGATGGAGGCGATCGCCGGGCCGCTCGACGCCGGGATCGAGAACGGCCTGGCCCGCCGCGCGTACGTCGACCTCCAGCTCGACGTGCTCGGCGGCGGCGTCGTCGGCCTGCTGGCGATCGCGGTCGTCATCGCCCTGGTCGGCATCGCCAACACCCTCGGCCTGTCGGTGCTCGAGCGCGGCCGGGAGCACGCCCTGCTGCGCGCGCTCGGCCTGACCCGCCGGCAGGTGCGCCGGATGCTCGCCACCGAGGCGGTCCTGCTCGCCCTCGTCGCGACCGTCCTCGGCACCGCGCTCGGCGTCACCTTCGCGTGGCTCGGCGTGCGGTCCCTCGTGGATCCGGTCGTGTCCGGGGCCGGGTTGGTCCTGCCGTGGACCCAGCTGGGCCTGGTCGTGGCGCTGGCCGCGGCCGCCGGCCTCCTGGCGGCGGTCCTGCCCGCGCGGCGCGCGTCGCGGACGGCCCCGGCAGCGGGCCTGGCGATGGAGTGACCCACCCTCCCCCCGGTCGCTCGCTACGCTGCGCACGTGAGTGACTGGGGGAAGGTCCGCCTGCACGTGGTCACGGGCAAGGGAGGCACCGGCAAGTCGACGGTCGCCTCCGCGCTCGCCCTCGCGCTGGCGACCCGCGGCAAGAACGTGCTGCTCTGCGAGGTCGAGGGACGCCAGGGCATCGCCCGGATGTTCGACGTGGACCCGCTGCCCTACCAGGAGCGGCGGCTCACCACCGGCCTCCCCGACGCCGACGGCGGTCGCGGGGTCGTCCACGCGCTGCACATCGACGCGGAGTCCGCGCTGCTGGAGTACCTCGCGATGTACTACCGGCTCGGCCGCGCCGGCAAGGCGCTCGACCGGTTCGGCGTCATCGAGTTCGCCACGACCATCGCCCCCGGCGTCCGCGACGTGCTGCTGACCGGCAAGGTCTACGAGGCAGTCCAGCGCAACAGCCGCAACAAGAACGCCATCGAGTACGACGCCGTCGTGCTCGACGCCCCGCCGACCGGCCGGATCACCCAGTTCCTCAACGTCAGCAACGAGCTCGCCGGGCTGGCCAAGGTCGGGCCGATCAAGTCCCAGTCGGACACGATGATGACCCTGTTCCGCTCCCCGCGGACCGCCGTGCACCTGGTCACCGTGCTCGAGGAGATGCCCGTCCAGGAGACCGCCGACGGCATCGCCGAGCTGCGCGCCGCCCAGCTGCCGGTCGGCGGCGTCGTGGTCAACCTGGTCCGTCCGCGCGACCTGTCCGCCGAGCAGCTCGCCGCGGCCCGGTCCGGCACCCTCGACCGCGCCGCCCTGGAGGCCGACCTGGCCGCCGGCGGGATCGAGGTCACTCCCGAGCTGGTCGCCGGCCTGCTCCACGAGGCCGCCGACCACGCCGAGCGGCGCGCCCTGGAGGACTCCCAGCGGACGCTGGTCGCCGAGCTCGGCGTCCCCTCCTACGAGCTGCCCCGGATGGCCGGTGGCATCGACCTCGGCGGGCTCTACGAGCTCGCCGCACTCCTCCGAGAGCAGGGGATGGCCTGATGGCGCGCAGCAACACCCAGCGGCCCACCCGGGTCGGCCCCGCCAGCACCCAGCGGGCCGGCGCCCTCGACGTGGACGCCCTGCTCGACGACCCGACCACGGGGATCATCGTGTGCTGCGGCTCCGGCGGGGTCGGGAAGACCACGACGAGTGCCGCGCTCGCGCTGCGCGCGGCGGAGCGGGGCCGGAAGGTCGTCGTACTGACCATCGACCCGGCGCGGCGGCTGGCTCAGTCGATGGGGATCGAGCAGCTCGACAACACCCCCCGCCCGGTGACCGGCGTCGAGGGCGACGGGGCGCTGGACGCGATGATGCTCGACATGAAGCGCACCTTCGACGAGGTGGTGCTCTCGCAGGCCAGCCCGGAGAAGGCGAAGCAGATCCTGGCCAACCCGTTCTACATCGCGCTGTCGAGCTCCTTCGCGGGGACGCAGGAGTACATGGCGATGGAGAAGCTGGGCCAGATCCACCGGGACGCGCAGGCCGCCGGCACCTACGACCTCATCGTCGTGGACACCCCGCCGTCGCGCTCGGCGCTGGACTTCCTCGACGCCCCGGAGCGGCTCTCGAGCTTCCTCGACGGGCGGTTCGTGCGGCTGCTGCTCGCGCCGGCCAAGGGCCCGGCGAAGCTGATGACGGCCGGGTTCAGCCTGATCACCAACGCGCTGACCCGGATCCTGGGCGCGCAGTTCCTCAAGGACCTGCAGACCTTCGTGACCGCGCTCGACACCGTCTTCGGCGGCTTCCGCCAGCGCGCGCAGCAGACCTACTCGCTGCTCAAGGCCGACGGTACGGCGTTCCTCGTGGTGGCCGCCCCGGAGCCGGACGCCCTGCGGGAGGCGGAGTACTTCGTCGAGCGGCTCAGCGAGGACGGCATGCCCCTGGCCGGGCTGGTGATCAACCGGGCCAGCCCGGAGCCTGCCGGCGACCTGTCGGCGGACGAGGCGATGACGGCCGTCGAGCGGCTGCGGCGCGCCGACGGCACGTCGGTCGCCGCCGGGCTGCTGCGCCTGCACGCCGACCGGGTGCGCATGGTCGAGCGCGAGCGCACGCTGAGGGACCGGTTCGCGACCGCCCACCCGCAGGTGGAGACGGTCGTCGTACCGGCCCTCGCTGGCGACGTGCACGACCTCGACGGCCTGCGCAGGGTCGGAACCCTGCTTGCCGAAGGCGTCTAGCTCAGACGGTCGCGGTGCCCTGGCGGTCGCGCGCGTCCTCCAGGACCTTGCGCCACGACGCGCTCGGGCGGCGGCGCAGCAGCGCGCGGCGCTCCCGCTCCGTCATGCCACCCCAGACACCCCACTCGATCTGGTTGTCGAGCGCCTCGGCGAGGCACTCCGTGCGGACGGCGCAACCCGCGCACACCTGCTTTGCCTTGTTCTGTTCTGCGCCCCTCACGAAGAGCTGGTCCGGCTGGCCTTCACGGCAAGCGGCACGAGGCGCCCAATCATCAACCCACATGTTGTCCCCTTGTGGTTCCCACTCGGGAAGCCAGCACCCCCACAGCGCTTGGTCTTCCCGTCCCGATCAAAGTAAAGGAAAGCGACGCCCACGACCACGGCTCATTGGGCCCAACCTGTCTAGTCACATCGGACTAGACCGGAGGCTCCCGACCCGGTCGCGCCCGCCCCCGGCGGCACCTGCGCGCTCCCCGTCCCGGTCCCCGCCGACGAATCCGGCGGGCACAGGGGTGTCACGTACCCTGACCGCATGTCCAAGACGCGGTTCGACGGCCTGCCGCCCGGCAAGGTGCTCTCCCACCTCGGTGTGATGCTGCTGGTGTCCGCCGTGCTCGGCGTGGTCGTCTCCGGGCTCGCGATCCCCTTCGCCGGCGTCGCCGGGTTCAGCGCGCGCAACGTGGCCGAGTCGGTCGACGAGCTGCCGCAGGAGCTCGAGACCGAGCAGCTGCCGCAGCGCACCGAGATCCAGGACAAGTCGGGCAAGGTCATCGCGACCCTCTACGACCAGAACCGCGTCAACGTCCCGCTCCGCCAGATCTCGCGGACCATGGTCGAGGCGATCGTCGCGATCGAGGACTACCGCTTCTACCAGCACGGCGCGCTCGACCTGAAGGGCACGCTGCGGGCGCTCTTCACCAACCAGGCCGCGGGCGGCGTGACCCAGGGTGGCTCCTCGATCACCCAGCAGCTGGTCAAGCTGACCCTCATCACCCAGGCCAACGGTGACGAGGAGGCCATCAAGGCCGCCAAGGAGGACAGCTACGGCCGCAAGCTCAAGGAGCTGCGCTACGCCATCGCCCTCGAGAAGCGCCACAGCAAGGACTGGATCCTCGAGCGCTACCTCAACACCGCCTACTTCGGTGACGGTGCGTACGGCGTCCAGGCGGCCGCGCAGCACTACTTCAGCACCAACGCCAAGGACCTGAACCTTCGCCAGTCCGCCCTGCTCGCGGGTCTCGTGCAGAGCCCCGAGGCCTACAACCCGACCCGCAACGCCGCCCAGGCCAAGGTCCGCCGCAATGTCGTCCTCCAGCGGATGGCCCAGCTGAGCGTGATCACCGACGCCGAGGCCGACAAGACCGTCGCGATGAAGCTGGGCCTCAAGGTCCAGGACCAGCCCAACGGCTGCGTGAACTCCCGCGCCCAGTTCTTCTGCGACTACGTCGTGCGCTGGCTGATGACCGACCCCGCCCTCGGCGAGACGGCCGACGAGCGCGAGCGGCTGATCTTCAACGGCGGCCTCACCATCAAGACGACCGTCGACATGGGCTTCCAGCGCGCGGCGCAGGACTCCGTCAGTGCCCACGTCTTCAAGGGCGACGCCGCCATCGGCGGCCTGGCGCTGGTCGAGCCACGGACGGGCAACGTCCGGGCCCTCGCCCAGTCGCGGCCGATGGGCAAGGGCAAGGGCGAGACCTTCCTCAACTACACGGTGCCCAAGAGGTACGGCGACGCCTCGGGCTTCCAGCCGGGCTCGACCTTCAAGGCGTTCGTGCTGGCGGCCGCGGTCAACCAGGACATCCCGCTGACCCGCACCTTCCCGGCGCCGAGCGAGCGTGGCTTCGCCGAGAACAGCTTCGAGACCTGCGACGGCCCCTACCAGAGCGGCGCCACCTGGACCGTCCACAACTCGACCAGCGCGTCGGCCAACCCGAACCTCTACGAGGGCACGCAGAAGTCGGTCAACACCTTCTTCGCCGCGCTCGAGCAGGAGACCGGCATCTGCGAGCCGTGGAAGCTGGCCCGCGCGATGGGCATCGACCTCGCGAAGGAGTGGCAGAAGCCGGCGTTCACGCTCGGCATCGCCGACGTCAGCCCGCTGGACATGGCCCAGGCCTACGCGACGTTCGCCGGCCGCGGCCTCCACTGCTCGCCCCGCCCGGTCACCCAGATCGAGGACACCGACGGCAACGTGCTCAAGGAGTACGAGAAGCAGTGCACGCAGGCGCTGCCGAGCCCGGTGGCCGATGCGGTCAACGACGTGCTCCGCGGCGTCATCGAGGGCGGCTTCGGATCCGCCCTCAACCCGGGCCAGCCGGCAGCCGGCAAGACCGGTACGACGACCGGCAACCAGGCGGTCTGGTTCTCCGGCTACACCCCGAACCTCGCCGGCGCCGCCGTCGTCGCCGGGGTCAACAAGGCCGGTCACCCGGAGTCGCTCGACTACAAGTCGGTCGGCGGCCAGACGCTCTACACCTCGTCCGGGTCGACCACGGCGGGCCCGATCTGGGGTGACACCTTCAAGGCGATCGCCCAGTGGCTGCCGGACGACGACTTCACCCGTCCGTCCTCCTCCGACGTGGCCGGGCTGCTGATCCCCGTGCCGTCGGTGAGCGGGCTCAGCTACGAGGACGCCAAGGCCCGGGTCGAGGCGGCCGGGTTCACCGCCGTCCGCGGCCCGTCCCGCACCTCCGGCGTCGCCCGGGGCCTCGTCGCCTACGCCTACCCCGGCGACCGCGCCGGTGCCGGCGACACGATCACGCTCTACATCTCCAGCGGCCCGAAGAAGGAGCGCAAGCCCAAGGGCGGCGGTGGCGGCAAGCCCGGTGGCGGCAAGCCCGGCGACGGCAACAACGGCCGCGGCAACGGCTGACGCGAGCACCGACTGACGCGAGCACCGACGCAACGAGGGGCTGACCGATCCGGTCAGCCCCTCGGGCGTTGGGTGGGCGCTCAGCCGAGCTGGCGGCGTACCTCCGCGGCGACGGCCGCACCGTCGGCCCGTCCCTTGACCTGCGGCGTGACGATGCCCATCACCTGGCCCATCGCCTTCGGGCCGGCACCGGCGGCGCCGAGCTTCTCGACGGCGGCGGCGACGACCGCGGCGATCTCCTCGGGGCCGAGCTGCTCGGGCAGGTAGTCCTGGATGACCGCGGCCTCGGCGCGCTCCTTCGCGGCGCTCTCGGGCCGGTTGCCCTCCTCGAAGGCGACCGCGGCCTCGCGGCGCTTCTTCGCCTCGCTGGACAGCACGGTCAGCACCTCGTCGTCGGTGAGCTCCTTGGCGACCTTGCCGGCGACCTCGGCGTTCGTCACCGCGGTGAGGATCATCCGCAGGGTCGAGGACCGGACGTCGTCACGAGCCTTCATGGCGGTGGTCAGGTCGGTGCGGAGGCGGTCCTTGAGGGTGCTCATGCCTCGATTCTGCCCGGTCTGCGGGAGAGTGGCCTCATGGGATTCGTGCGCGCGCTGCTCCGCACCGCCGCGCTGGGCGGGCTCGCCGGCGCCGGGGTGACGTCGTACGCCCTGTGGGAGGCGCGGCAGTACACCGTGCGGAGGTACGACGTCCGGGTGCTGCCCGCCGGCATGCAGCCACTGCGCGTGCTGCACCTGACCGACATCCACATGACGCCCGGCCAGACCCGCAAGCAGGAGTGGCTGCGCTCGCTCGCGGCCCTCTCCCCCGACCTGGTCATCGACACCGGCGACAACCTCGCCCACCGGCGCGCGGTGCCCGTCGTCCTCGACAGCCTCGGGCCGCTGCTCGACGTCCCCGGGGTGTTCGTGCACGGCTCGAACGACTACTTCGAGCCCGGCCTGCGCAACCCGTTCGGCTACCTGCTGCCCGATGACGGCAAGCGCTACGACCACACGCCCCAGCTGCCCTGGCGCGAGCTCAGCGCCGGCCTCGCCGGCGCCGGCTGGTTGGACCTGACCAACCGCCGCGCGGGCCTCACCGTCGGTGAGGCGACGCTCGCCTTCGCGGGCGTCGACGACCCGCACCTGTCCTACGACGACCTGCCCGCCGTCGCGGGCCCCGCCGACGCCACGGCCGACCTGCGGCTCGCGGTCGCCCACGCGCCGTACCTGCGGGTGCTGGACCAGTTCGCCGCCGACGGGTACGACGCCATCGTCGCCGGCCACACCCACGGCGGCCAGGTCCGGCTGCCCCTGCCCGGCGGCTCCCGCGCGTACGCCACCAACTGCGACCTCGAGCCCGCCCGGGCCCGCGGGCTGAGCCGCCACCCGGCCGACTCGCGTCCGGGCGACCCCGGGTCGTCGTGGCTGGAGGTGTCGGCGGGCATCGGCACGAACCCCTACAGCCGGGTCCGGATCGCCTGCCGGCCCGAGGCCGTGCTCCTGACGCTGCTGCCGGTGGGCTGAGGACGGGCGCCGGCGCGGACCCCGATTCGGGCTGCGCCGGTCCGCTCCGCTATGCTCCCCTGCTGTTGAGTGGACCTCTTCGGAGGGCGCTGAACGGCGGGCTGTGGCGCAGCTTGGTAGCGCGCCTCGTTCGGGACGAGGAGGCCGCAGGTTCAAATCCTGTCAGCCCGACCGACCAGCAGGTGGATCCCCCGGGGTCCACCTGCTGTCATTTCGGAGAACGACCAGCCGCCGATCGGTGCTGCTGTCGTGACAGACTGCCCCCATGTCTGACGAGCAGGACAAGCTGAAGCTCAGCTTGGAGGCGCCCAAGCTGTTCGGGCGCAAGAAGAAGGCGGCCGAGCCGGCCGCGTCCTCCGAGCCTGCCCAGCCGGCCCGTCCTGCCGCTCGCAAGCCGGCCCCGAAGCCAGCGGAGAAGGCCGCCCCGAAGGCCGCCCCGAAGCCGGCGGAGAAGCCCGTGGCTGCTGCGCCTGAGCCGGAGGTCGAGGTCGAGGAGAGCGTCGCGACCCGGCTCGACGCGGAGCTGACGCCTGCGTCCGACCCGACCGCGGTGCTCGAGGCGGTCACCGAGCCCGAGCCGGTCGTGGAGCCGGAGCCGGAGCCGGAGCCGGTCGTGGAGCCGGAGCCGGTCGTGGAGCCCGAGCCGGTCGTGGAGCCCGAGCCGGTCGTGGAGCCCGAGCCCGAGCCCGAGCCCGAGCCGGAGCCCGAGCCGGAGCCCGAGCCGGAGCCCGAGCCCGAGCCGGAGCCCGAGCCCGAGCCGGAGCCGGAGCCCCAGCCGGTCGCCCCCGTGTCGACCGAGAAGCCCGCAGCCGCGCCGGTGGTCGAGAAGCCCGCGGCCGTGAAGCCGAGGCCGGCGCCCAAGCCGGCCCCCGAGCCGGCTCAGAAGCCGGTGATCGTCGAGCCCGAGCCGGTCAACGACGCGGACCTCGAGGACGCCGAGATCGCGGCCCTGAGCGCCCAGGGACCGCTCCTGACGTCGTACCGTGCCGCTGCCGTCACCGGTCTCGTCGTCGGCGCCGCGATGGTGGTGCTGACCTGGCTGTCGCTGCGCGGGTGCGAGGCCGTGCGTGGCACGTCGTCCTGCGGCGGCGGTCCCGGCTTCCTGCTGCTCGTGGCGACCTTCGCGCTGTGCGTGCTGCTGGGCAGCCAGCTGCTCAAGACCTTCCAGATCCCCGACCCGGGCAGCAGCAGCTTCCTCGCGGTCGGCCTGGTGGCCGTGGTGGCGCTGCTGTTCCTGATCGACTTCCTCGACAACTGGTCGATGCTGGTCGTGATCCCGGCGCTGAGCATCGGGGGCTACCTGGCGTCGGTCTGGGTCACCAAGACCTTCGTCGAGCCCGTCGACACCTGATCGGACCCTGGACGACGAAACTCACGCCTGGACGACGAAGCTTCATCGTCCAGGCGTGAGTTTTCTCGTCCAAGCGCGGGAGTTTCACCGGCCGGCCGGTGAAACTCCCGTTCAGCGCGACGCCGCGATCAGCTCCGCGATCTGCACCGTGTTGAGCGCGGCACCCTTGCGCAGGTTGTCGTTGGAGACGAACAGTGCGAGGCCCCGGTCGCCGTCCACGCCCGGGTCCTGGCGGATCCGGCCGACGTACGACGGGTCCTTGCCGGCGGCGGCGAGCGGGTTCGGGATCTCGGCGAGCTCGACACCCGGCGCGGTCGCGAGCAGCTCCTGCGCGCGGGCCGGGGTCAGCGGCCGCTCGAACTCGGCGTTGATCGCCAGCGAGTGGCCGGTGAAGACGGGGACGCGGACGCACAGGCCGGAGACCCGCAGGTCGGGGATGCCGAGGATCTTGCGGGACTCGTTGCGGAGCTTCTGCTCCTCGTCGGTCTCGTTGAGGCCGTCGTCGACGAGGTTGCCGGCGAACGGCAGCACGTTGTAGGCGATGGTCCTCTTGTAGACGCCCGGCTCGGGGAAGGCGACCGCCTCGCCGTCGTACGCGAGCTCGCGGGCCTTGTCGCCGGCCGCGGCGACGCCGGTGGCCAGCTCCTCGACGCCGGCGATGCCGGAGCCGGAGACGGCCTGGTACGTCGACGCGATCAGCCGGACCAGGCCGGCCTCCTCGTGCAGCGGCTTCAGGACCGGCATCGCGGCCATGGTGGTGCAGTTGGGGTTGGCGATGATGCCGCGGCCGGCGGCGATCACCTCGGCGGCGGCCTCCGGGTTGACCTCGGAGACGACCAGCGGGATGGCGGGGTCCTTGCGGAAGGCCGAGGAGTTGTCGACGACGATCACGCCGGCGTCGACGAACCGGGGCACCAGGGCACGCGACGCGGTGGCGCCGGCGGAGAACAGCGCGACGTCGAGCCCGGTCGGGTCGGCGGTCTCGGCGTCCTCGACGACGACCTCGCGGTCGCCGAACTGCAGCACCTTGCCGGCCGAGCGGGCCGAGGAGAAGAAGCGGATCTCGCCGACCGGGAGGTTCCGCTCGAGGAGGATCTGGCGCATCGCGACGCCGACCTGGCCGGTCGCGCCGACGACGCCGATGTTGATGCTCATCGTCCGGTACCTCCGTAGACCACGGCCTCGATCTCGTCGGAGCCGAGGTCGAAGGCGGCGTGGGCGGCGTTGACGGCCGCCTCGACCTGGGTCTCGGCCACGACGACCGAGACGCGGATCTCCGAGGTGGAGATCATCTCGATGTTGACGCCCGCCTCCGACAGCGCCTCGAAGAAGCGCGCCGAGATGCCCGGCGAGGAGCTCATGCCGGCGCCCACGATGGACACCTTGCCGACGCTGTCGTCGTACTGGAGGCTGTCGAAGCCGACGGTCTCCTGGAGGCGGGAGAGCGCCGTCATGGCGGTCTGGCCCTCGCCGCGCGGCAGCGTGAACGAGATGTCGGTGAGGCTGGTCGCCGCGGCCGACACGTTCTGCACGATCATGTCGATGTTGATCTGCGCCTCGGCGACGGCGCGAAAGATCGCGGCCGCCTCGCCCGGCTTGTCCGGGACCCCGACCACGGTGATCTTGGCCTGGCTGCGGTCGTGGGCGACCCCGGTGATGATTGCGGCTTCCATGGAGCCTTCCTCCTGAACAACATCCTCGGCCTTGACGACCCAGGTGCCCTCCTTCTCGGAGAAGGAGGACCGGACGTGGATGGGCATGCCGTAGCGGCGGGCGTACTCGACGCACCGCAGGTGCAGGATCTTGGCGCCCTGCGCGGCCATCTCGAGGGTCTCCTCGTAGGAGATCCGGGGCACCTTGCGGGCGCGCGGCTCGATGCGGGGGTCGGCGGTGAAGATGCCGTCGACGTCGGAGTAGATCTCGCACACGTCGGCCTCGAGCGCCACCGCGAGCGCGACGGCGGTCGTGTCGGAGCCGCCGCGGCCCAGCGTGGTGATGTCCTTGGTCGTCTGCGAGACGCCCTGGAAGCCGGCGACGATCGCGATCGCGCCCTCGCCGATCGCGGCCTCGATGCGGCCCGGCGTGACGTCGATGATCTTCGCGCGGCCGTGCTCGGCGTCGGTGATCACGCCGGCCTGCGAGCCCGTGAAGGAGCGCGCCTCGTGGCCGAGGTTCTGGATCGCCATGGCCAGCACGGCCATCGAGATCCGCTCGCCGGCCGTCAGCAGCATGTCGAGCTCACGGGCCGGCGGGAGCGGGGAGACCTCGTTGGCGAGGTCGATCAGCTCGTCCGTCGTGTCCCCCATCGCCGAGACCACGACGACGACCTGGTGGCCGGCCTTCTTGGTGTTGACGATGCGCTGCGCGACGCGCTTGATGCCGGCGGCATCGGCGACCGACGAGCCGCCGTACTTCTGCACGACAATGCCCACGGGGGCTCACTCCTGGCGGTTCGGGGGAAGGGACGAGGCCCCTCGCGACCACGGCCGCCGGGCCCCGGAGTCTTGCTCCGGGGCTGATTCTACCGAGCGACGCTAGGCGTTTTCGGCGCTGTCCAGCACCGCGGCCGCGGCCTCGACCAGGGCGAGCTCCTGGGTGGTGTCGAGGTCGACGTCGAGCCGGTCGTGGGCCACCACGGAGAGCAGCGCCTTCATGGCCGCGCCGGCGAGCGTGCCCCACGAGGAGACGTAGGAGAACTGCCACCACCAAAGCGCCTCCTCCACGTCGCCCGCCTCGTAGTGGCGCACCCCGATCGCGAGGTCGGCGGCGATGCTGGTGAGGTCGTCGGAGAGCAGGCCCTCGACGATCTCGGGCTGGTAGGGGTCGAAGACGTAGCTGTAGGTGTCCAGGTCGCCGAGGAGCTCGGCCAGCTGGAGGCGGAGCTCGTCGACGTCCTCCGGGTCCGGTCCGTCGTCGGGCTGGAACTCGTCGCGCGGCGCGAAGTCGCGCTGCACGCCCAGCCGGGCGCCCGTCAGCGAGATCTGGCTGATCTGGAGCAGCAGCAGGGACACGGCCTGGCCGCCCGTCGCCTCCGCCGCCACGACCCGCAGGCCCTCGAGGAAGGAGGTGACCGACGCGGCGATGTCGTCCGCGAGGCGCACGGTCTCGGTCTCCACGGCGATCAGCGCCTCGAGGGCCGCCAGGCCCGGGAGCTGCTCGGTGCTGGTGTTGTCGCTCATGTTCCCGTTCGTCCCGCTCATGTCGCTGTCTGCCTTCCCACGAATGCCCGACCCAAGGTGACCTCGTCGGCGTACTCCAGGTCTCCTCCCACCGGAAGTCCACTGGCCAAACGTGTCACGCGCAAGCCCAGCGGTCCGAGCATGCGCGTGAGGTACGTCGCCGTCGCCTCGCCCTCGAGGTTGGGATCGGTCGCGAGGATCACCTCCGTGACGGCCCCGTCGCCGAGCCGGGTGAGCAGCTCGCGGATGTGCAGCTGCTCGGGTCCGATGCCGTCGATCGGCGAGATCGCGCCGCCGAGGACGTGGTAGCGCCCGCGGAACTCGCGCGTGCGCTCGATCGCGACGACGTCCTTGTACTCCTCGACGACGCACAGCACCGACGGGTCGCGCCGCGGGTCACGGCAGATCCGGCACTGGTCGTCCTCGGCCACGTTGAAGCAGATGCTGCAGAACTTGACCTTGTCCTTGACCTCGATCAGCACGTCCGCCAGGCGTCGTACGTCGACCGGGTCGGCCTGGAGCAGGTGGAACGCGATCCGCTGGGCGCTCTTCGGACCCACGCCCGGCAGGCGGCCGAGCTCGTCGATGAGGTCCTGGACGACGCCTTCGTACACCGGTGGACCCCGCTCAGAAGCCGAGCTGGCCGGGCGCGCCGCCCGGTCCGCCCAGGCCCGGCAGGCCGCCACCCAGGTCGGCGCCGAGCGCGCCGAACGGTCCGATCAGCTCCTCCGCCAGCTCGTCCGCCTTGGCGCGGGCGTCGCGGAAGGCCGCCACGACCAGGTCGCCGAGGTCGGCCAGCGCGTCGGCGTCGGTGCTGTCGAGGGCCTCGGGCTTGATCGTCACGGCGGTCAGCTCGCCGGCGCCGGTGATGGTGACGCTCACGGCGCCGCCGGCGACGGAGCCGTCGACCGTCGCCTCGGCGAGGCGCTGCTGCGCCTCGACCAGCTGCTGCTGCATCTGCTGCGCCTGCTGCATCAGCGCGCCCAGGTCGAGGCCGCCGCCTCCGCCCAGTGCGTCGAACGGGTTCTGGCTCATCTTCGTCTCTTCTCGGTGGGTGGCGTGGGTCGGTGGCGGGCGGTCCCGGCGGCTCAGCCGCCGCGCGGGATCTCCTCGATCATCTGGGCGCCGAGCTCGCGCGCGAGCAGCTCGGCGCTGGACTCGGCGTCGACGTCGGCGTCGTCGAAGCGGGCGTGCGCGTCGGGGTCCTCGGGCGGGGCGTCGGCGAGCTCGCCCTCGCGCGCCTGGATGTCGGCCATCCGGGGACGGCGCGGGGTCGGCTCCGACGGCGCGGCGTCCGCGGGCGGCGCCTGGTCGCCCGGGACGGCCCACGGCGGCGGGTCGTCGGACGGCGGGGGCGCCGATGCCCAGCCGTCGTCGGCCGGCGCCGCCGCGCGCGCGTCGGCGGCGGGAGCGGCCGGCGCCTGCTGCGCGGCCGGAGCCGCGGGGGCGGCCGGGGGCGGGGTCCCGCCGGGGACCGCCGACGGGTCGATGATCGCGTCGATGCGGACCTTGGCACCGATCTCGTCGATCACCGCCTGCTGGACGATGTCGGAGTGCCCGCCGGACTCGAAGGACCGGCGCGGCCCGTCGGACTGGAAGCCGAGCGCGATGACGTTGTTGTCGAAGCCGACGACCTGGGAGTTCTGGGTCAGGTGGATCCAGGTGACCCGCTTGACGCCCTTGACCCGGTCGATGACCGCCGGCCAGAGCCGGCGGATGTCGACCAGGGTGAGTCCGCCGGACGGCGCCGCAGCGGCGGGGGCGGGAGCGGGCGCGGCCGGGGTCGGGGCCGGGGCGGCGGCCACGGGCTCCGGAGCCGGCTCCGGCTCCACCGGGCGCTCCACCGGGGTCGGGGCCACCGGGGTCGGGGCGGACGGGGTCGGGGCCACCGGGGTCTGGGCCACGGGCTCCGGCTCGGCGACGGGGCTGGCGGCCGGGGTCGGAGCCGGGGCCGGCCGGTCCTCGGTCCGCTCGGGCGCGGCCCGCTCGGCGCGGGACGGCGCCGGCCGGTCCTGGGCCGGCGCGACCGGGGCGGCGACGGGGGCGGACTCAGCGGACGTCGTACCGCTGATCGACGCGCGGCGCTCGAGCCGGTCGAGGCGGGCCATCACACCCTCGGTCGTGTGGTCGGCGGCCGGCAGCAGGATCCGCGCGCAGATCAGCTCGAGCAGCAGCCGGGGCGCGGTCGCGCCGCGCATGTCGGTGAGGCCGGCGGCGACCAGGTCGGCGGCGCGGGTGAGCTCGGCTCGGCCGAACGCGGCGGCCTGCGCGACCAGGCGGTCGGCCTGGTCGCCGGACACGTCGAGCAGGCCGGAGGCGGCGGCGTCCGGGACGGCGGAGAGGATCACCAGGTCGCGCAGCCGGCGCAGCAGGTCCTCGGTGAACCGGCGCGGGTCCTGGCCGGTCTCGATGACCTTGTCGACGACGCCGAACACGGCGGAGCCGTCGCCGCTCGCGAACGCCGACACGACGTCGTCGAGGAGGGTGTCGGGGGTGTAGCCGAGCAGCCCGCTGGCCAGCTCGTAGGTGACGCCCTGGGGGCCGGCGCCACCGAGCAGCTGGTCGAGCACCGAGAGGGTGTCGCGCGCGGAGCCGGCGCCGGCGCGGACGACGAGCGGCAGCGCGGCCGCCTCGATGGAGACGCCCTCGCGGTCGCACAGCTCGGTGAGGTACGACGTCAGCAGCCGCGGCGGGATCAGCCGGAACGGGTAGTGGTGGGTGCGCGAGCGGATGGTCGGGATGACCTTCTCGGGCTCGGTGGTCGCGAAGATGAAGCGCAGGTGCGGCGGCGGCTCCTCGACGAGCTTCAGCAGGGCGTTGAAGCCCTGCGTCGTGACCATGTGGGCCTCGTCGATGATGTAGACCTTGTAGCGGCTCTTCACGGGCGCGAAGAAGGCCTTCTCGCGCAGGTCGCGGGCGTCGTCCACGCCACCGTGGGACGCGGCGTCGATCTCGATGACGTCGATCGAGCCCGGGCCGTTGCGGGCCAGGTCGCGACAGCTCTCGCACTCGCCGCACGGGTCGGCGATCGGCGCCCGCTCGCAGTTGAGCGCACGGGCGAGGATCCGGGCGCTCGTGGTCTTGCCGCAGCCGCGTGGGCCGGAGAAGAGATAGGCGTGGTTGACCCGGTTGCCGGCGAGCGCAGCCCGCAGCGGCTCGGTCACGTGCTCCTGGCCGATCACCTCGGCGAAGGTCTCGGGCCGGTAGCGGCGGTAGAGCGCGAGCGGGGAGTCCACCCCTGAACACTAACGAGCGGCCCCGACACCCGACAGGGCGGCGGCCCCGAACGGCCCCCGGAGACGAAGAGGCCCCCCGCACACCCGATAGAGCTCACTTACCCTTGCTGCCTTCCGGCCCTGGGGGAGTTGGGTGAGATACCGCCGCGCGGGGGGTTGCCCCCACTCTAGACGACCCTCCCGGGCGCTCCGAACTCCGGGCACCACCGACGACCACTCCCCCGCGGCCACCGGCGGGCCACGCGATTTCCGGCTGCCGGTCGGCGACCGGTAACCTCCTCGGCGGAGGTATCGCCTAGTGGCCTATGGCGCACGGCTGGAATCCGTGTTGGGTTAACGCCCTCGGGGGTTCGAATCCCCCTACCTCCGCCGTCACAGGAGCCCCGGTCCGCTGGACCGGGGCTCCTGTCGTTCCGTCCCCCTGCGCCTTTCCGGATGTCCATGCAGCGGATCCGAGGGCTGGGATAGCGTGTGCCTCCCAGCGAACCCCCGGCCTCGGAAGGGCACGATGCAGTCGAGCAAGCTCCGGATCCTCGTCCTCTGGCTCAAGCACCTGATCCGCCGCGCGATGTGGGCGATCGAGGGCGAGAACCACGCCCGCCTCCGCGCCGGCGAGAAGCAGGGTCGGGTCACCATGGGCCCGCACTCCCGGCTCAACGGCATCCCGATGATCCGCCTGCTCCCGCACGACGACACCCGCCTCACGATCGGCGACTACAGCTCGATCGCCGAGGACGCCTATGTCATCGTCGGCGGCGGCCACCCGATCACCACGGTGACGACCTACCCCCACCGGATCCTGTTCGGCATGGAGGGCGCGGGCCAGGACGGCTTCCCCCGCAAGACGGCCGACAGCTTCATCGGGTCCGACGTCTACCTCAACCACGGCGTGATCGTCCACGGCGGCGTCCGCATCGGCCACGGTGCCTGCATCGGCTCGGGCGCCGTCATCACCAAGGACGTCCCGGACTACGCCGTCGTCGGCGGGGTCCCCGCCAAGGTCATCCGCTACCGCTTCTCGCCGGAGCAGATCGAGGCGCTGCTCGAGATCGCCTGGTGGGACTGGCCCGAGGACGAGGTCCGGGCCGCCGTCCCGCTGCTCGCCAGCGAGGACATCGACGGGTTCATCGCCTACGCCCGCGAGCGGCAGGCCGCCGGCGCCGTACCGGCCCCCAAGGTCGGGGACGCCGTCTACAGCTGACGCCGAAAGCGACAGTGGACAGGTCGCGGCCGGATTCCTAGGCTCACGACGCGGCGAGCTCGGGGCGGCGCCCGACCCGAGGAGCCGCCGTGGCCGACCCGACCATCCACGAGGTCTGCGTCGTCGGCGCGGGGATCAGTGGCCTGAACGCGCTCGTCGTCGCGGCCGGCCACCTGCCCCGCAACGCCCCGGCAGTCGTCGTCGACGTCCGCCCGCGTCCCGGCGGGATGTGGGTCGACACCTACGACTACGTCCGGCTCCACCAGCCGCACCCGATCTTCACGGCAGGCAACATCAAGTGGCAGCTCGATGCGCCACCGAGCCACCTGGCATCGCGCACGGAGGTCCTCGACCACCTGCGCCACTGCCTCGACGTCGCGGGGCGGAAGCTCACCCTCGACGAGCGGTTCGGCTGGGCCTACACCGGCCACACGGAGGCCGACGGCCTCGTCGAGGTGAGGCTGCAGGGGCCGGACAGCACGGAGCACACGGTCATCACCCGCCGCCTGGTCAAGGCCTTCGGCCATCAGGTGCAGCCGAATCCTCCCCTGTCGACCACCAGCTCCCGGGTCCGGAGCATCACGCCGGAGACCCTCGACCTGGACGCCGTCCGGAGGGGTGACGAGCCGGTGTGGATCGTGGGCGGGGGGAAGACCGCGATGGACGCGGCCCACCGCATCCTCACGGAGGCCCCCGGTCGCGAGGTCCACCTGTTGGCCGGCCCCGGCACGATCTTCGCGCGGCGCGACACCTTCTTCCCCACCGGCGCCCGACGCTGGTGGGGCGGCACACCGATCAACACCATGGTCCGCCAGGTCAGCGACCGCTACGACGGCACCAACGAGGTCGCGGTGAGCGACTGGTTCCGGTCGACGTACGGCACTGGTCCCGTCGCCGATGCCGTCAACTACCTCAGCGCCTACCTGTCCGAGGCGGAGAACCGGGTCATCACCGACGGGCTCCGCACCGCCGAACGCACCTACTTCGCCGACGCCGTCGACCGCGACGACGGCGACGTGGACGTCGTGGACCGTGACGGCCGCTCCCGGCAGACGGCGCCCGGCAGCTGGATCCTCAACTGCACCGGCTCCCTCCTGCGCGAGGTCCATCCCTACGAGCCGTACACCTCGGCCACGGGGAACGTGCTGTCCATCCAGATGCGCTCGAGCACGTTCGGCGGCTTCACCGCCTTCGCCGGCTACTACATGACCCACCTGATGTTCCATGGCCGGCTCCACGACCTCCCGCTCTACGAGCTGGACCTCGCCCAGCTGCAGCGGGAGGCGCCGTCGGTGGTCATCTACGCCTCCATGGTCCTCACGATGCACAACCTGAGCCTGCTGGTCGACACCTTGCCGAAGCGGGTCATCATGCAGTGCGGGCTGGACTTCAACCTGTGGTACCCCGTCCCGCGCCAGGTCGCCGGCGTGGCCCGCTTCCTTGCCACCCATCACCGCAAGCGACGCCACGACCAGCGCACGCTCGACACGATCGCCACCCGCTTCGGCGTGCGCAGCGGCCCGTTGACCCACGCCGCCACCGGGGCCTGAGCCCGGCGAGGGCGATGTCGTCAGGTGGAGGAACGCCCGCGCCGTCGCGCCAGGACCGGCCGCAGGACCAGCAGCACGACCAGCGCGCCTCCCCCGCCGAGACCCCACCAGACCGCGTCGCGCCGCGTGCCCGCGAGCAGGTCGGCACGCTCCGCCGGCACCGTCCCGCGTGGCACGACCTCGTTGCGGCGGGCCTGGCCCGCCATGCTCTCGACCGGACGCTGCAGCGCCTCGACCGGCTGGACCACGCCGAAGCCGGTGAGCGGGCTGGCCTGGCCGTTGCCGCTGGCGGTGGCCTCCAGCCGCTTGCGCAGCTCGTCGGCGGTGTCGTCGTCGTGGACCGACCAGACCAGCGCGGCCACGCCGGCGACCTGGGCCGCTGCCCACTCCGTCGATCCCTCCGTGACGACGCACCAGCCGCCCTGGACGCCGATCGACACGGATCCCGCGCCGGGGGCCGCGAGGTCCACGGCCGAGTTGCGCAGCGCCCGGGCCTGCCACTCGGGCGAGGAGATCCCGACGGCGACGACGTCGGGGTCGGCGGCCGGCCAGACGTCGGCCGCGGCGTCCTGACCGGGCTTCACCTCGGCGTACTCCTCGAGGAAGCCCGCTCCCTCCGCCGGTACGTCGCCCGCCGGGGCGATCACCAGCGCGCCCGCGCGGTGCAGGCGGGCGAGGGCGTCCTGCAGGTCGTCCGAGCCGGCCACGACGGCAGGGACGAGCACGATGGTGCGCCCCCGGACGTCGACCTCGTCGAGCGCCCTCGCCAGGGCACCCGACGAGGGCGTGCTCTCGCCGTCGCTCTCCTGGCCGCGCGGCACGTCGTAGAACTTCGCCGGGACGACGTCGGCGGCGGGCGCGATGCCGGCATCGACCGACGGGTCGGTCTGGGGCTGCCCACCGACGATCCCCGCGGCGGTCAGCCCGTGGGCGCTGGCGAGGTCCGGACGCGCCCCCAGGGCAGCCCCACCCGGGATCTCGGTGTCGACCACCACGACCCGCACGCCCTGTCCGGGACGGCGGTCCGCACGGGCGGCGATGGCGCTCGCCTCCGGCACCTGCAGCGCCTCGCTGGCCTCGTTGACGCCCTTGACCTTGCGGTCGGCGTCCTCGCCGGTGGCCAGGCAGTCCGGTCCCTCGGCGAGGGCCGCGGCAGCGGCCGGCACGGCCGACGCCGGCGCTCCGGGCGCGAGCGGCACCGCCAGCGCGGCCACGGCGAGCACCGCCAGCCGCGCGCCGGCCCGGCCGCTCACGCGCACGCCGGACCGACCGAGTCGCCGACGTCCTCGGAGGGCGTCCGGGGCGGGCAGAGCGCGTCGAGGAGCGACAGGTCCGGGCCCGGCGTGAACAGCTGCAGCCAGGTGGACGGTACGACGACCTCCGGGACGCGTCCGTAGCCGAGGTTGTCGACCTCGGTCATGCCGGCGATGGAGTAGCTGCGACCGCCGTCGTCGACCAGGTGGACGGTGCCACCACTCGAGGTGTCCCAGTCGGCCGAGCGCACCACGGCGCCGTACCCGGCCTCGACGCTGACATTGCTCTGGCCGGCGCTGACGTCGCCGATCATCGCCGAGCCCGACGGGAAGGTGGCGAGGAGCACGGCCGGCTCCTCGTCCTCGCCGGTCTTCAGCACGCCGCAGACAGTGTCGGTGCGGCGGGCGGAACCCCCGGCGATGGCGTCCTCGGGCCACGACGACGCGTCGTAGGGAGCGGCGACGACCTTGAACGCGCCACCCTCGCCGACCTGCTTGATCGGTCGCGGCATGTCGTCACCGATCGGGGTGCTGCGCAGCACCGCGAACGCGAACTCGCTCAGCTGCACGAATCCCTTCTTCGTGACGGCGTAGAACTGGCCGCTGCGCTCGTAGTAGTCGCCGACCCGCGCCGTCGTGTAGCCGGGCAGGGGGACCCGCTGGCCCCAGTCGTCGAATCCCAGGCCGGCCTCGGTCAGCGCGCCGCCGGTCGGGAAGAGCCCCAGCCAGGCGTCGGGCACGACGATCTCGTCGCTGGCCTCGACCTTGAGGTCGGCGTACAGGCCGTCGGGGTTGGCGGGCGCGGCGTAGCTGTAGGCGCGCACCGGGTGGCCCGGCACCTCGGCCTGGGCGATCAGGTAGCGCTTGCCGCTCGGCTCGCCACGGACCACGAAGCCGAGCTCGGGGGTCTCCTGGACCGACCGACCGGGGCGGACCTCGGTCTGCACGCCCTTGCCGGTCGCGGTGCACGACACCCAGCCGCTGTTGAGGAGGTTGCCCGCGCCGGGAACGGTCGGCGGTGCGTCGAGGATGCCGATCGACGGGCCCTTCTTGCGCTCGGCGAGGACGTCGTCCGGCACGCTCTTGGTCTTCACGTCGGCACCGAGGATGAGCTGCGCGGAGGTCACGTTGATCACCGGCCGCAGCTGCTCCTGGCCCTGCGACTGCTCCTCGTCGAGGATGACGTAGAGCGCGCCGTGGTCGTCGGTGACCAGGCCCGGGCTGTCCCAGTCGACGGTCGGGCGCTTCGTGAGCGCGCCGGCCACGGCAGCGCCTGCGATCAGCAGGATGGCCAGCGCGACGCCGCCGACGATCATCCGGCCGGGGCGCGCCGGCTCGACCTCCCGGCCGCCGGGCGCGCCCGAGACGAAGGCCGTCACCAACCGGCGCCGGCTGAACGAGTAGGCCTCGACGAGGTCCTTCTTGGTCGCCATCAGCGCAGCCCCATCAGTCGAGCGCCTTGTGCACGGTCTCGAAGAGGCCGACGGCCACGACGAGCAGCGGGAGCAGGGCGATCAGCGCCGTCGACTCGAGGACGTCGCCCAGGCGGCCGCGGCGCACGGAGGGCGCCGACGGCGTCAGGGTCGCCGCGAGGAGCACGGCGCCGGCGACGGCCAGCACGACCGCGAGGGTCGGGCGCCAGTCGCCGTGCAGGGCGAGGACCGCCAGCGCGGTGGTGGCCAGTCCGGCGATGCCGGCGGTCAGGCCGACCAGGACCTCGCTGCCGGTGCGGTACTGGCGTGTGCGGAGCATGACGATCAGGCAGGCGTCGACGGCCAGCAACGTGCCGGTCACGCCCAGGCTGACGGCCAGCGGCGCGACCAGCACGATGAGCACGCCGACCGTGCCGGTGATCGCGAGCAGGATCTCGTGCGCGATCCGGGCATCGGCGGCGACCTGGTCGCGCTCGATGTCGTCCGGGTCGGCCGTGAGGTCGGCGGTCGAGTAGATCTGGTCGATCCGCGTCGAGGTCGCGCCCAGGGCGAGCCACGGGAAAACGCTGCCCGCGAGCACGACCAGGCACAGCACCACCGTCAGCAGCTCGGCCGCGCCGAAGCCGCCGCCGTCGCGCGAGTCGAGGTAGAGACCGATCGCGAGCCCCAGCGCACCGATCACGACCGGCGGGAAGACGAGGGTTCGGCCGGCACCCAGGCCGATCACGCAGACCAGGCCGGCGACGAGCGCGCCCGCTCCGGCGAAGGCGAGGGGCTGTCCCAGCAGCGCGGTGTCCTGCGGCGCGAACATCACGCCCGCGACGGCGGCGTACCCGGCTCCGAGCCAGGCGACGCCGACCGCGGCCTCCGGCTCGTGCTGGGCACGGGACAGCACCACGGCGCCGGCGCAGAGGGCCAGCGCGACCACGGCGGTCGCGGCAGCGGCGAGGTCGGAGCCGCGCTGCACCAGGAGCGCGGCGGCGCCGAGGGCGAGGAACAGCCCCGCCGCGAACAGGGCGGTACGACGCCCGGATGACGCCTGCCAGGGCTTGAGGTCGTTCTCGACGACGTCCGACATCGCCTCCACGACGTCGTCGTAGACCCGCGGCGGCGGGTCGTCGACGCCGGCCGTGACCGTGAGGAGGCCACCGTCCTCGACGCCCTGGAGGGTGAGCCCGGTGTCGGGCACCAGCCGTCGCCCGTCCGCGGTGACGACCCGGTAGCCACCGTGCACGGTGGCCGGGTCGAGCAGGCCGACGCTGCGCGCCAGCTCCGGCAGCAGCTCGGCGACGGGGACCGCGCCGGGGAGCACGAGGTCGACCCGACGGGTGCCCGAGGTGACGGTGACCCGGACCAGTCCGGAGGCGACCGCCCCCGGCGCCCGACCAGCTTGTGTCATCTGCTCACACCTTCCCGAGAGACCGAGGTGCCATCGTGGCACGGCGGTTGCGGCCCGTACGGGCCGGGACATGGCGGAAGGGCCGACGCGTGGCGTCGGCCCTTCCGTTGACCAGCAATCGAACCGACCGGCTCGATCAGAAGTCGAAGCGGCTCGCGCCGCGCTTGTCGGCGGCGAGGTACTCGGCGTTCGACTGGTAGACGGTCTGGTGGCTGCGGTCGAGCAGGTCCTTGAGCTCCTGCATCGCCCAGTCCCAGGCGGCCTTCGCGGACTTGTAGGCCTCCTGCTGGTCACCGGACCAGGTCGCCACCTTGGGAGCGACATCGCTCTCCAGGCTGTTCAGGCTGTCGTCCATCTTCTTGACGGTGTTGTACATCGCCTCAGCGGCGGCGTCGAGCTCGCCGTGACGAACCCGCAGGCCGTCGAGTGCACCGAAGTCAGCGCTCATGATCTTGTCTCCTCAGTTCGTGAAGTCGTCGTGGGGGTGGGGGGAGGTCACTGGCTGCCGAGGCGGTTGAGCAGCGTGTTCATGCCCGCACCCGCCTGCTCGTCGACGGCCGTGTTGTCCTTCTCGGTCTCGGTCAGCGAGGCGTGGAACTTGTCCAGCGCCGTGACGACGACCTTGTGCTTCTCGATCCAGGCGTCCTTCAGCTGCTGGAAGGAGAGACCGCCCGAGCCCACCCAGGCGCTCCGCATGCCCTCGAGCTGGGACTCCATGGTGGCGGAGTGCTGTCCGAACTCCTGCTTGGCCTGAACGACGCGATCGGCGATCTGCTTGAGCGCGCCCTCTGCGTGGCCGAACTCGACATTCGACATTCTGATGCTCCTTGGTCAGATGGGGCGGGTCGCGCCCCTCGGTTGACTTTCCCTTTGTTGGCTCCCGAGTGCTGCCAAAGAGCCGATGCGCTGCTTGGTACCCGTGCTCCGGCGGGGGCTAAACATCAACTCGTGAGTTCCCACAGGTAGCGGAAGAAGCCCACCGCGACGACGAGGGACCCGACCGCGAAGGAACCGCTGACGGCCTCGGCGATCTCCGCCCGTCGCGACCACCACGCCGACCGCCACCCACGTCCGACGAGCACGGCGACCAGCACCAGCAGCGCGGCAACGCCCACGGCGAGGAAGGCCACCAGCCCGGGGAGGCTGCTCCCGGACCCGGGACCGCCGGGCAGCACGCCGAGCATCACGGCGGAGACGAGGGCCAGGGCGTAGACACCGGAGAGCCGCAGCAGCCGGCGCGCCAGGGCATGGCGGTAGCTGCGGGCGGCGAACAACAGGGCGGCACCGCCGAAGCCGACGAGGCAGCGGGCGCCGATGCGGTCCAGCGGGAGATCGGCCGTCCACAGCAGCAGCGGGGCCGACAGCAGCACCACCACGAAGATCGCGGTCGTCGCCGCCCGCACGGTGCGGGTGCCGCGGCTGGCGACGTCGCCCACCGCCCGCTCCGGTACGACGATCCGCCCGCGACGTCCGGTCGGGCGCTCACGTGCGGACCACGCGGTGACGGCAAGGCGCTCGAGGTCGAGGAGGTACTGGTCCGGGACGTCGACGGCGACCTCCGGCACGAAGCGCGCTCCCAGCACGGCGACCAGGAACAGGACCGCCCACACCGTCTGCGGCGACGTGCTCGTCAGCGCCGCGACGCCGGCCAGCACGAACCAGGCCGCGCCGACCACCAGCCAGGTCCGCAGGGCCTGCTCGGCACGGCTGTCCGGTTCGGAGAGCGCACGACCGATGGCGGCGGTGACCGCCCCGGCGAGCGCGGCGGTCCCGAGCACCGTCGGCAGTCGCTCGGGAAGGGGGTCCCAGACGACCGCGAGGATCGCCGCGGCCGCGAACACCGGGGCCGCGACGACCCGCTGCGCGGCGAGCGCGCCGAACGGCAGGCAGCCGACGAGGGCGGTCGCCAGCAGCACGGCCACCGCCGGCCAGCGGTCGTCCTCGGGCAGCAGCGCGGTGC
The DNA here is from genome assembly GCF_013408525.1 of Nocardioides aromaticivorans. Lineage (NCBI taxonomy): Bacteria > Bacillati > Actinomycetota > Actinomycetes > Propionibacteriales > Nocardioidaceae > Nocardioides > Nocardioides aromaticivorans. The sequence continues at coordinate 2,638,345 of NZ_JACBZM010000001.1, read as the reverse complement.
ACAGGCCCGCGACGACCGCGACGCCGACGGCGACGCAGAGCCAGGTGGCGGACGCCGTACCGACCACGACCGGTGGCGCCGAGTCGCCCGCCATCGTGCGGCGGCGGGTCGGCGGCGGGATCGCCGCGGGGTCGACCGCGACGAGCATCGAGCCGGGGACCAGCCCCACGGCGCCGACCTCGTCGGTCATCCGCAGGGGCGCGCCGGTCCGGGTGACGAACGGCAGGGGCGCCGGCAGGCCCGCCTCGGCCGCGTAGGTGCGGGCCACGTCGCTCAGCGTGGCGCCGGTCGGGACGGTCAGGTCGAGCACCCCGCGCGGTCCGTGGACGGTCACCGCGGTGACCGTGCCGGCCACAGGCGGCCGGGCCCCCGTACCGGACATCGGGCCTCCCGAGATTGATGGTCCTGCCCGCAGGGTAGTCCTCGACGTCATGCGGACTCTCCTACCCGCCCCGTGCCCGGCCTATCATCGTCCGCGTCGCATCGCGACGATCGGGCGTCGACGACAGGGGACCGCAGCGTGACCGTGACCCAGGGCAGCACCGGACGACGGGCGGCCTCTCCGGGGAGCCTGACCCAACGCGGCGGCAGGGGCGAGCGCCCCGAGCTGCCCGGGGGCCAGCTCCAGATCCAGCCACCGCCGCAGCTCCAGCCGAGCGAGGGCGCCGCCGGTGTCGCGATGAACGCGATCCCGATGCTGGGCAGCCTCGGCTCGATCGTGCTGGTCGCCGGCCTGAGCGGCAGCGCGCAGAACCAGGCGCTGCGCTACATCGCCGCCGGCATGTTCCTCTTCGCGACCCTCGGCTTCATCGTCGTGCAGATCGACCGGCAGCGGAAGCAGCGCCAGCAGCAGGTGACCGGCTCGCGCACCGAGTACCTGCGCTACCTCTCCTCGGTCCGCAGCATCGCCCGCGACGCCGCCGACCAGCAGCGCCGCGCGCTGACCTGGATCCACCCCGACCCGACCGCGCTCCCGTCCCTGGCCGAGGACCGCAGCCGCGTGTGGGAGCGCTCGTCGGCCGATCCGGCCTTCCTGCAGGTGCGGTACGGCGTGTGCGCGCAGCCGCTCGCGCTCGAGCTCGTGCCACCGGAGGGTGCCCCGATCGACGACGTCGACCCGGCATCGGCCTCCGCGCTGCACCGCCTGCTGGTGGTCCACCGCCTCCAGCCCGACCTGCCGGCGTCGATCGACCTGCGTGCCTTCGACCGGATCGAGGTCTGCGGTGGCGAGGAGGAGGCTCGCTCGATGGCGCGGGCGCTGCTCACCTCCGCGACGACCTTCCAGTCCCCCGAGAACCTCCAGGTCGCCGTCCTCGCCACCGACGCGACGCTCGCCCACTGGGACTGGGTGAAGTGGCTCCCGCACGCGCACAGCCAGCACCACAACGACGCGGTCGGCCCGGCCCGGATGGTGACGACGTCGCTCACCGACCTCGCCGGGATGCTGCCGCCGGACCTGAGCGAGCGACCGCGCTTCGGCGCCGACGAGCGGCCCGCGATCCCGCACATCGTGCTGATCACCGACGGCGCCGAGCTGCCTCCGGGCAACCACGTGATCCCGCCCGACGGCCTCCACGGCGTCACCGTGATCGACCTGCCGGCGCACTGGGGCGAGCTCGACAGCCCGACGGCGCTCCGGCTGGAGCTGGCCGACCGGCCGACCGCGGACGGCGGCGTACCCCTCATGGCCGTCCGGCTGCGCACCGACCCGGTGCGGGCGAAGGGCGACCAGTGCAGCATCGCCACCGCCGAGGCGCTGGCGCGCCGGCTCACGCCGCTGTTCACGCCGAGCGCGGGGGCGGCGGTCGGCGACGACACCGTCGACATCACCGCACCGACGGACTTCATGGACCTGCTCGGCCTCGGCGACGTCTTCGCCTTCGACCCCGACGCCGCGTGGCGCTCGCGTCCCGCGCGTGACCGGCTGCGGGTGCCGATCGGCGTCGGCGACTCGGCCGCGCCGATCCACCTCGACATCAAGGAGTCCGCCCAGCAGGGCATGGGCCCGCACGGCCTGGTGATCGGTGCGACCGGCTCCGGCAAGTCGGAGTTCCTGCGCACCCTCGTGCTCGGGCTCGCGATGACCCACTCGCCCGAGCAGCTGAACATGGTGCTCGTCGACTTCAAGGGCGGCGCGACCTTCGCCGGCATGTCGGAGATGCCGCACGTGTCGGCGGTCATCACCAACCTGTCGCAGGAGCTCACCCTCGTCGACCGCATGCAGGACGCCCTGTCCGGCGAGATGGTGCGCCGCCAGGAGCTGCTGCGCGAGGCCGGCAACTTCGCATCGATCCGCGACTACGAGAAGGCCCGTACGTCGGGCGACCCGGCCACCGCCCAGCTGTCCCCGCTGCCGTCGCTGTTCATCGTCGTCGACGAGTTCTCCGAGATGCTCACCGCGAAGCCGGAGTTCATCGACCTCTTCGTCGCGATCGGCCGCCTCGGGCGCTCGCTCGGCCTGCACCTGCTGCTCGCGTCGCAGCGCCTGGAGGAGGGTCGACTGCGCGGCCTGGAGTCGCACCTGTCCTACCGGATCGGCCTGCGCACCTTCAGCGCCCAGGAGTCGCGTGCGGTGCTCGGCGTCCCCGACGCCTACGAGCTGCCGGCGGTGCCGGGCCTGGGCTACCTGAAGCCCGACCCGACGCAGCTGACGCGGTTCAAGGCGGCGTACGTCTCGGGACCGCCGGAGACGGGTCGTCGCCGCGTGACGCGCGACGGCGGCGGCAAGGTCGTCGGCATCCTGCCGTTCACGATCTCGGAGGTGCAGACCTTCGACGACCCGGGCGTCGACGACAGCGACGCCACGGACGCCACCCCGTCGCCGCAGTCGGGCGAGAGCGCCTCGCTGCTCGACATCGCGGTCGCCCGGATGGAGGGCCGCGGCCTGGCGGCCCACCAGGTGTGGCTGCCGCCGCTCGACGAGCCGGACACGCTCAACCAGCTGATGCCCGACCTCGCCGCCCACCCGGACCTCGGCCTCGTGTCGCTGCGGTGGCGCCAGGCCGGGAGCCTCACGATCCCGATCGGCACCGTCGACCGGCCGCGCGAGCAGCGCCGCGACACCCTGACGATCAGCCTCAGCGGCGCGGCCGGCCACGTCGGCGTCGTCGGCGGACCGCGCAGCGGCAAGTCCACGCTGCTGCGCACGATCGTGACCAGCCTGGCCCTGACGTCGACGCCGCTCGAGTCGCAGTTCTACGTCCTCGACTTCGGCGGCGGCACCTTCGCCCCGCTGTCGGCGCTGCCGCACGTCGCCGGCGTCGGGAGCCGCTCGGAGCCCGAGGTGGTGCGCCGGATCCTCGCCGAGGTCAGGGGCATCGTCGACCGGCGTGAGGCGTACTTCCGCCAGCACGGCATCGACTCCATCGAGACCTACCGCAGCCGGCGCACGCAGGGCCGCGCCGACGACGGGTACGGCGACGTCTTCCTCGTCATCGACGGCTGGGGCACGCTCCGCTCGGACTTCGACGACCTCGAGCTGGAGATCCAGCAGCTCGCCGGCCGCGGCCTGACCTTCGGCCTCCACATCGTCACCTCCTCCACCCGCTGGCCCGACTTCCGCGCCGCGATGCGCGACCTGATCGGCACCAAGCTGGAGCTCCGCCTCGGTGACCCGATCGACTCCGAGATCGACCGCAAGGTCGCCGCCCTGGTGCCCGCCAACCGGCCCGGGCGCGGCCTGGTGCCCGGCAAGCTGCACTTCCTCGGCGGCCTGCCGCGCATCGACAGCGACCCGTCGGCCGCGACGCTGGGCGACGGCGTCGACAACCTGATCTCCGCGGTCGCGAAGGCCTGGCGTGGACCGGCCGGCCCGAAACTGCGGCTGCTGCCCGACCGGATCTCGCTCGATGAGGTGCGCGCGCTGGCCGCCACCCCGCCGGCGCGTGGCCTGCTGCTCGCGATCAACGAGAAGGAGCTCGCGCCGGTCGCCTTCGACGTCGACGCCGAGCCGCACCTGTTGCTCTTCGGCGACGGCAAGTCGGGCAAGTCCAACTTCCTGCGCACCTACTGCCAGGAGATCATGCGGACCCGGACCCCGGCCGAGGCCCAGATCGTCGTCGTCGACTACCGCCGGTCGCTGCTCGGCGAGGTGCCCGAGGAGTACCTGCTCAACTACCTCACCTCGGCGACCCAGGCCCAGCCCGCGCTGACCGACCTGGCGACGTACCTCCAGAACCGGCTGCCGGGCCCGGACGTGACGCCGGAGCAGCTGCGCAACCGGTCCTGGTGGTCGGGCGCCGAGGTGTTCGTCGTCGTCGACGACTACGACCTCGTCGCGACCCAGCAGAGCTCGCCGATCGCGCTGCTGCAGCCGCTGCTCGCGCAGGCGCGCGACGTCGGCCTGCACGTGGTGATCGCCCGCAGGTCGGGTGGCGCCTCGCGGGCCATCTACGAGCCGGTCATCCAGACCCTGCGCGACCTCGCGATGCCCGGGATCCTGCTGTCCGGCAACCGCGACGAGGGCGTGCTCATCGGCAACCTCCGGCCGGGTCCGGCCCAGCCGGGCCGCGGCCGGGTGGTGTCGCGCGACCGGGGCGCCGAGGTGGTCCAGCTGGCGTGGACGGACCCGTCGCTCTGAGGGGTGCCGCCTGAGGGGGTGCCGCCTGAGGGGTGCCGCCTGAGGGGTGCCGCCTGAGGCCGGTCGGCGACCGGGGTCGGCCGTCCGGACGTCATACGAAGCGGTCGTCGGAGCGCTCGATTCGTATGACGCAACCGCGGCCGGGCCGGTCGGGTCGGGGGACGTCATGCGAAGCGGTCGTCGGAGCGCTCGATTCGTATGACGCAAACCGGCGGCGACCCGCAGGAGCGGCCGAGCCGGCCGAGGTCACCCCTTCGGCTTGGCCTGCAGGGTCAGCAGCGTCGACGGGTTGAGCGGGTTGCGCAGCGAGTCGTAGTCGAAGAGCACGTCCTCGACCTCCCAGTCACGCGGCCTGAGGCCGTCGACGATCTCGAGCAGGTTGATGTTGTAGCGGCGGGTGAAGGACCACCAGGCGGCGCCCCGGACCTGGGCCTCGACCGTGGTGATGTCGAGGTCGGAGCGCGGGGCGTTGCGGACCCGCTTCGGGTACATGCCCAGGTCGTGGGCGAGCCTGCGGTAGTAGTCCGCGTCGTCGGCGACGCGGCGCTCGAGGAGCTCGGCGTCGCGCTGCCAGCCGACCGGCTCGAAGTGGACGACGGTGAGCTCGTCGGCGATGGCGCGCAGGCCGGGGTGGAACTCCTCGCTGATCCGCTCGACCTGCTCGATCGAGTGGTGCGAGAAGGCGACCACCTTGAGCGGGCGGGGCAGGTCGGCGAGGAAGGAGAGGTCCGGCTGCGTCCAGTCGAAGGGCACGGCGGTGTAGTCGATGCGGCCGTCGTGCGCCGCCAGCACGCTGCCGCCGCCGCGGCCGGCCTCGGTGTACTCGGCGCCGATGTACTTCAGTCCCTCGCTGCGCTGGTTGCCGAGCAGCAGGTAGAGCTGGAACAGGTTGGCCGACCAACCGGAGCCGAACTCGACCACGACGTTGGCGTCGCCGATCCGCTCCGCGAGGTAGCGCATCGGGCTGAAGGCCGTCCGGACGCCGTACCGGCCGTTGATGACGGCGGGGATGTAGGGGCTGGGGCGCTCGTCGACGTCGACGTCCCAGGCGTCGAGGACGCGGCGCGCGAGCGGGGCGACGCCGGGCTGCTTGCGCCAGAAGTCGACCTCGTGGTCGCCGAGGGCGAGCCGGTTCATCCGGGCGAGGATCGAGAAGAGCGAGTCCCCGGTGGCGATCTCGCGGTCGATCCGGGCGCGCGTGCGCTCCCAGGCAGTCTCGTAGCTGGCCTTGACGGCCTCACCGGTGCCCTTGGCGGTCCGGTGCTCCAGCATCCTCATCAGCGTTCTCCCGAAAGTCGTGGCTGAGGTCCGCCATCACCGTAGCCGGGAGACGACCCTCACTCGGGAGGTGCGGTCCCGGCGTGCGCCCCGTGGCCGGGCCGGGGCGAGGCGATCAGCGCGGCGAGGCCGGTGGTCACGGGGACGGCGAGCACGAGGCCGATCGACGTCACCAACGTGCGCACGACCTCCTCGGCGAGCTGCTCGGTCGAGAGCAGGTCGAGCAGGGGGCGGTCGTAGACGCGGAGCAGCATCAGCAGGATCAGGGCGGTGCCGACGTAGGCGAAGACGATCGTGTAGATCGTCGAGGCGATGTGGTCGCGGCCGATCCGCATGGCGCCGGCGAACACCTCACCGCGGGAGGCCTCCGGGCTCGCCGCACGCAGCTCCCACACGGCGGAGGCCTGGGTGATCGTGACGTCGTTGAGGACACCGAGGCCGACGATCACCATCGCGCACCCGAGCAGGGCCTGGAAGTCGAGCGCACCGAACTGGGCCACGATCAGGCCGCTCTCGTCGCTGATGCCGGTCAGGAGGGCGTCCCCGATCGCGATCACGCCGATCCCGGCCGTGAGCACGATGCCGACGAGCGTGCCGGCCAGCGCCACGCTCGTGCGCAGGGAGACGCCGTGGGTCATGTACAGGACGACGAACATGATCGCGGCCGCGCTGGTGAGGGCGACACCGACGCCGGGAGCCCCGTCGAGCAGGGCGGGCAGCAACCACCACCACACGACGCCGCCGCCGAAGGCGAGGCCGACCAGTGCGAACAGGCCGCGCAGCCGCGCGATCGACAGCACCACCGCGACGAAGGCGACCGCCAGCCACGCGAGCGTGCCGTTGCGCTCCGTCGCGAAGTAGGAGTACGACACCTCCTCGCCGTCCTGCGCCTCGGGCGTCGGCGTGCGCTGGAGCTCCACCCGGTCGCCCTTGCCGATCCCGGAGTCGAGCACGTCCGGGAGCACGGGTACGACGACCGGCTCGTCCTCGCCCTCGATCTCCACGCTCAACGTGCTGCAGCCCGAGTTGTCGGGGAGGCCATCGCCGGGGCACCGCGGCGCGACCTCCACGACCTCGCCGCTGGGGAAGGTCACCCCCGGCGCGGCGAACTGCGCAGCCTCGCCACCGGACTTCACCGCACGGTCGATCGCGTCGCCCGCCGGCCACCAGACGACGAGCCCCACCAGCGTGAGCAGCAGGGCGACACCGAGGCTCGCGAGCAGGACGGCGCGCGCCGTCGTACCGACCCGGATCTCGTCGTCGATGCCGTTCGTCGCCCGGTGGGAGTGGCCGTGACCCATGGGCACCAGCCTCTCAGGTCACCAGCTCGACTTCGTCACCCCGGGCAGCTCACCCCGGTGGGCCATCTCGCGGAAGCGGATGCGCGAGAGCCCGGCCTTGCGGAGGTACCCCCGCGGTCGGCCGTCGACCTGGTCGCGGTTGCGGAGCCTGACCGGCGAGGCGTCGCGCGGCAGGCGGCCGAGCGCCTGCACCGCCTCGGCCAGCTCGGTCGATCCGGGCTCCGCCCGGCGGACCGCGTCCTTGAGCGCGGCCCGCCGGGCGGCGTACCTCTCGACCGTCGCGCGGCGGCGCGCCTCGGCGGCGATCTTCGACTGCTTCGCCACGTCGTCAGCGCTCCTCGCGGAAGTCGACGTGCCGGCGCGCGACGGGGTCGTACTTGCTGAGCACGAGCCGGTCGGGGTCGTTGCGCCGGTTCTTGCGGGTGACGTAGGTGTAGCCGGTGCCTGCGGTGGACCGCAGCTTCACGATCGGCCGCACGTCGCTGCCCTTCTTCGCCATGTCAGTACCTCTCTCCTCGGGCGCGGAGGTCGGCCACGACGGCCTCGATCCCCCGCTGGTCGATGGTCTTGATGCCGCGGGCGCTGACCCGCAGCGTCACGTGCCGCCCCAGCGACGGCACCCAGTAGCGCTTGCGCTGGACGTTGACGTCGAAGCGCCGCCGGGTGCGGCGGTGCGAGTGGGACACGTGGTTGCCGAACGCCGGCTGGGCGCCGGTCACCTGGCAGGTGCGTGCCATGCCTTCTCCTTCCGGTCGTGCGTGTGCCATGATTGAGAACGATTCTCATTCTAACCACAACAGGAGGGCAACACCGTGAAGCCAGGAATCCATCCCGAGTACGGCGCCGTGGCGTTCCGGGACCGGGCGACGGGCGACCTCGTCCTCACCCGGTCGACGCTCGCCGCCCGGCCGGCGGCCGAGGCGGTCGAGGTCGACGGACGCAGCTACCCGGTCGTCGACGTCGACGTCTCCGTGCACAGCCACCCCTTCTGGACGGGGAAGGGCCGCGTGCTCGACAGCGAGGGCCGGGTCGAGGCGTTCGAGAGGCGCTACGGAAAGGGTGCGCGATGAGGGTTCCCGCCGTCCTGGTCGCCGGCGTCGACCCCGACGCGATGGCCTCCGCGATGGTCGGCCTGCAGTTCGACCTGCCCGGCGCCGTCGCCGTCCGCCACCACATCGACGTCGAGCGCGGCGTGCTCACCCGCACGGTCAGCGACCTCACCGGCGTCGTCGAGTCCCACGAGACGTTGCTCGAGCACGCGTGCGTGAGCTGCGCGATCCGCGAGGACATCCTGCCGACCCTCGAGCGGCTCGCCGCCGACGGTCGGTGGCAGAGCATCGTCGCCCACCTCCCCGTCGGCGCCGAGGCCGCGCACCTGTGCTCGGTGCTGACGTGGGACACCCGGCTCGCCCGCTTCCTGCGGGTGTCCGCCGTGGTGGCCGCCGTCTCCTCGCGGCACCCGGTCCGCGACCTGCTCGGCGACGACCTGCTCGCCGACCGGGGCCGCCAGTGCTCGCACGACGACCGCCGCGGCGTCGGCGAGGTGCTCGCCGCGATGGTGGAGTACGCCGACGTGGTGGCCTTCGACGACGCCGTCGACCCGGTCGCGGCGGGTCTGGTCGCCGCCCTCGCGCGGCCCGGCGTGGTCGTCGTACAGGGCGGGCACGGGCTCGACGGAGCCGCGCTCACCGGGCGGCTGCACCAGCACGCCCGGACCGACGCGTGGACCGACCCGGCCCGCGGCGACGCGCTTCCGGACATCACGACCGAGGGCGTGTGGCGCCTCGACCTCCAGTCCACGCGGGCGTTCCACCCCGAGCGGCTCCTGGAGTCGCTGGAGAGCCTGGGGTCCGGGGCGCACCGCTCGCGGGGCTGCTTCTGGCTCCCCACGCGACCGGGCCGCATCCTCGAGTGGGACGGCGCGGGGGGCCAGCTCAGCATCGGGGACCACGGCGCGTGGGGGCGGCGTACGCCCTTCACGCGAGTGGTGCTCACCGGCGTCGGCGCCGCGCCGGCCCACCTGCGCCCGTCGTTCGAGGCGCTGCTGGCAGTCCCCGGCGAGGCCGGCCGCTCGGCGACCGAGGACGGCTTCGAACCGTGGCTCGGCCCGATCCGGGAGGTGGCGTGATGGCGGTCCCGAAGCGGCGTACGTCGCGCAGCAACACCCGGCACCGCCGCGCTCAGTGGAAGGCCACCGCGCCGGACCTCGTGCCGGTCACCATCGACGGCGAGCGGTTCCGGGTGCCGCGCCGCCTCGTCGGCGCGGTCATGGACGGCCTCGTCGATCCCCGCACCGGGAGGAGGACGCGATGAAGGTCCGCAACTCGATCCGCTCGCTCAAGAACCAGCCCGGCGCGCAGGTCGTCCGCCGCCGGGGCCGGATCTACGTGATCAACAAGCAGAACCCGCGGATGAAGGGACGGCAGGGCTGAGCGGTCGCCCCGGGCAGTCGGCGTCCTACGATGCCGCGGTGCCCCGCGTCCCCGTCGTCGCCCTCACCGGCCACCTCGGCGCCGGCAAGACGACCGTGCTCAACCACCTGCTCCGCCAGCCCGGCGCGCGCGTCGGCGTGGTCGTCAACGACTTCGGGGCGATCAACGTCGACGCGGCGCTGGTCAGCGGCCAGGTCGACGAGCCGGCGTCGATCGCCGGCGGGTGCCTGTGCTGCCTCGAGGACGCCGGCGGCCTCGACGGGGCGCTGGAGAAGCTGGCCCAGCCGCGGCGTGGGCTCGACGTGATCGTCGTCGAGGCGAGCGGCATCGCCGAGCCCGGCGCGCTGGCGCAGATGATCCGGGCGAGTGCCGCGCCGAACGTCCGCCCCGGCGGTGTCGTGGACGTGGTCGACGCGGTGGAGTACTTCGACACCGTCGACGGCGGCGGCCTGCCACCGGCCCGGTTCAGCGTCGCCACGCTGGTGGTGCTCAACAAGTGCGACCTCGCGGACGAGGAGACGCTGCGCCGGATCGAGGCGCGTGTGCGGGAGATCAACCCGCGCGTGCACGTCCTACGCACGACGGGCGGGCGGGTCGACCCCGCCCTCGTGTACGACGTCGCGTCGGTCGAGGAGCCCGAGGACGAGCTTCCGCTCGCCGCCCTGCTCCGCGCCGAGCGCCCGGCGGCGGACGGCCACGCGCACGCCGCGTCGGTCACCGTGACGGCGGACGAGCCGGTCGACCCGGCCGCGCTCGATGCCCTGCTGGCCGCACCTCCCGAGGGCGCCTACCGGATCAAGGGCACGGTCACGACCCGCCACGGCAGGCGACTGCGCGGGCACGTCGTGCACGTGGTCGGCCGGCAGGTGCACGTGGAGCCGTGCCCGCCGCCGGAGCGCAGCACGCTGGTCGCCATCGGGCTGCACCTCGACCCCGAGGCGGCCCGGCCGGCGCTGGCAGCGGGACTCAGCCCTGCCCAACCAAACTAGAACACGTTATCGTTTCGCCATGAGCGAGACCGCCGCCGCGAGCACCCCCCTCCTCCCCGAGTACGACGTCGTCGTGGTCGGCTCCGGCGGCGGGGCCCTGACCGGGGCCGCGCTCGCGGCGAAGGCCGGGCTGCGGACGCTGGTCCTCGAGCGGACGCCCCTGATCGGCGGCACGTCGGCGTACTCGGGCGGCGCATGCTGGCTGCCGGGCACCGAGGTGCAGCAGCGGGCCGGTCTGCCGGACTCCACCGAGGGCGCGCGGGCCTATCTCGCGGCAGTGCTCGAGAAGCCGGACCAGGACCGGGTCGAGGCGCTGCTGACCCAGGCGCCGAGGCTGGTCTCCGCACTGGAGGCCGACCCGCTCATGGAGTTCGAGTGGATCCCCTTCTCGGAGTACTACGACGCCCCCGGCCGGGTGCCGATGGGCCGCTCGATCCAGCCGAAGGCGATCCGGCGCGACGAGCTCGACCCACGGGTCGGCGCGATCCTGCGGCCGCCGGTCGAGCGCGACCGCGCCGGCCGGCCGGGCCGCTCGACACTGTCCGGCGGGCAGGCGCTGATCGGCCGGCTCGCGGCGATGGCGCTGCGCGACGGCGGCACGATCGCGGTCGGCCACGACGTGAGCGGATTCGGTCGTGACGAGTCCGGCCGCGTGACGACGGTGCTCTCGACCGGGCCCGACGGCCCCGTCGAGGTGCGCGCGACGCGCGGGATCCTCGTCGCCGCCGGCGGCTTCGAGGGCAGCGCCGAGCGCCGCTCGCTGCACGGCACGCCCGGCCGCGCCGAGTGGTCGATGGCGCCGCGCGGCACCAACACCGGCGACGTCATCGACGCCGCCGCGGCGATCGGCGCGGCGACCGACTGGTCCGGCGAGGGCTGGTTCTGCCCCGGCCTGCTCCAGCCCGACGGCAGCGGCACCTTCACCCTCGGCTTCCGCAGCGGGCTGATGGTCGACCAGACCGGGCAGCGCTACGGCAATGAGTGCCTGCCCTACGACCGGTTCGGCCGGGTCATGGCGGCGGCGCCCGAGCGGACCCCGTCGTGGTTCGTCTTCGACTCCAGCGAGGGCGGCCGACTGCCGGCGATCGCGATGCCCGAGGGCGACCCGGCCGAGCACCTCGCCGCCGGCACCTGGGTCCAGGCCGACACCATCGAGGAGCTCGCCGTCGCCGCCGGGCTCGACCCCGTCGTACTCACCGCGACGGTGGAGCGCTTCAACGGCTTCGCCGCGACCGGCGTCGACGAGGACTTCGGCCGGGGCACCGACGAGTACGACACCTTCTTCGCCTCCGCCGGCAGCCCGAACAAGGCACTCGTCCCGGTCGCACAGGGCCCCTTCCACGCCGCGCAGTTCGTGCTGTCCGACCTCGGCACCAAGGGCGGCCTGGTCACCGACGCGTCCGGCCGCGTGCTCGACGAGGCGGGCGACCCCCTCCCCGGCCTGTACGCCGCCAGCAACTCGACGGCATCGGTCTTCGGGTCGGCCTACCCCGGCCCGGGCGCGCCGCTGGGCGCGGCGATGGCGTTCGCGTCGCTCGCGGTGGAGGACATGCTGCGCTGAGCCGCGCTCGTCGCGTGGGTCAGCGGGAGCTGATCCGCCCGAGCACCCGCTCGGTGAAGTCGCCGAGCGCGAGCACCTGCTCGCGGCTCGCACCCTCGAAGAAGAGGTCGCGGACCAGCTCGACATGGGCGGGAGCCGCCGCCTCGATCGCCGCGCGGCCCTCGGGGGTCAGGTCGACGAACGCGCCCCGGCGGTCGTCGGCACAGTGGCGGCGCTCGACGAGGCCGCGGGCCTCCATGCGGGACACCTGCTTCGAGACCCGGCTCTTCTCCCACTGGAGGCGCTCGCCGAGCTCGAACATCCGCAGGGACCCGTCGTCAGCCAGCTCGGAGGTGAGCTCGACGAGGATGGCGTAGTCGGAGAGCGAGAGGCCCGTCGTCGACTGGAGCTGGCGGTTGATCACGGCATTCAGCTGCGCGTGCACGTCGAGGAAGCCGCGCCACGCGCGCTGCTCCTCGTCGTCCAGCCAGTTCGTCGTTCCCATCACGCCGATTCTAGCCGAGAATGTTGACATATCCACGACTTCGGGAGCATGGTGGTTGACATGGCAACTATCGACATCGACGCGATCACCAAGGACCGCGAGCGGATCAAGAGGGAGTACCTCGCCCCGGAGGGCGAGCGGCCCGCCAGCAGCGCCCGCGGGATCCACCACGCGGCCCTGCTCTCGTCGGACGTGCGGCGTACCGTCGACTTCTACCAGGGGCTCCTGGAGTTCCCCCTGACCGAGATCTTCGAGAACCGCGACTACGCCGGCTCCGACCACTTCTTCTTCGACGTGGGCGCCGGCAACCTGCTCGCCTTCTTCACCCTGCCGGGCCTCGACCTCGGCCCCTACCGCGAGGTCCTCGGCGGCCACCACCACCTCGCGATCTCGGTGACCCGGGAGAAGTGGGACTACCTGCGGGCCAAGCTCGACGACGCGGGCATCGACTACCACCTCGAGTCGAAGGTGTCGCTCTACTTCCCCGGCCCCGACGGCGAGCGCCTCGAGCTGCTGGCCGACCCGCTCGGCGAGATGTACGGCACGAAGGTCCTCTGAGCCGGGCCGAGCGCCTCGTGTGACGTATTGCACTCGTCCCAGAGGGCGGCCGGATTGGCCCCCCGTGGGGTCGGCGGGCCTACGATCGACCGGCTTTTGTCGACTCTGCTATAGGGGATTTCGTTGAGCGTCATCGAGGACAAGTTCGACCGCTGGAAGCACCACGAGGAGCTCGCGGAGGCGATGATCCCGATCGTCGGCAAGCTGCACCGCGAGAAGGACGTCACGATCCTGCTCCACAGCCGCTCGCTGGTGAACAAGTCGGTCATCGACATCCTGAAGACGCACCGCTACGCGCGCCAGATCGACGGCGTCGAGCTCTCCGTCACCGACACCTTCCCCTTCCTCGAGGCGATCGCCGGCCTCGACCTCGGCGCCGCCAAGATCGACCTCGCACTGCTGATCCGCGCCTACCGCGCCGCCGGCGAGCCGGACTCGGTCGCCGCGTTCACCGCCGAGGCGCTGGCCGAGGCGACGGGTGACAACAAGGTCCCCGGCCCGGGCTCGCAGGACGTCGTCCTCTACGGCTTCGGTCGCATCGGCCGCCTCGTCGCGCGCCTGCTCGTCGAGAAGTCCGGCTCGGGCAACGGCCTGCGCCTGCGCGCCGTCGTCGTCCGCAAGGGCAAGGGCGACGACCTCAAGAAGCGCGCCTCGCTGCTGCGCCGCGACTCGATCCACGGAGCCTTCAACGGCTCGATCACGGTGGACGAGGAGAAGAGCCAGATCATCGCCAACGGCAACGTGATCCAGGTGATCTACTCGAACTCGCCCGCCGAGATCGACTACACCGAGTACGGCATCAACGACGCCATCCTCATCGACAACACCGGCATCTGGCGCGACCGCGAGGGCCTCTCGCAGCACCTGCGCCCCGGCATCGCCAAGGTCCTGCTGACCGCGCCGGGCAAGGGCGACGTCCCGAACATCGTTCACGGCGTCAACCACCTCGGCGTCGACCTCGACGAGAAGGTGCTCTCCTGCGCCTCCTGCACCACCAACGCGATCGTCCCGCCGCTGAAGGCGATGGAGGACGCGTTCGGCATCAGCCGCGGCCACGTCGAGACCGTCCACTCGTTCACCAACGACCAGAACCTGCTGGACAACTACCACAAGGCCGACCGCCGCGGCCGCTCCGCGCCGCTCAACCTGGTCATCACCGAGACCGGCGCCGCCTCGGCCGTCGCCAAGGTCCTCCCCGACCTCGACGCCAAGATCACCGGCAACTCGATCCGCGTCCCCACGCCGGACGTCTCGATCGCCATCCTGAGCCTGCAGCTCAAGCGCGAGACCACCCGCGAGGAGGTCAACGAGCACCTGCGCCAGGCCTCGCTCGTCGGCCCGCTGGCCCGCAACCTCGACTACACGACGGCGACCGACGCGGTCTCGACCGACTTCATCGGCGCTCGCGCGGCCTCGATCGTGGACGGCGGCGCCTCGATCGTCGACGGCGACTCGGCGATCCTCTACGTCTGGTACGACAACGAGTTCGGCTACTCCTGCCAGGTGCTGCGCACCGTGCAGTACATCTCGGGCGTGGAGTACAAGACCTTCCCGCAGGCCTGACGCGTCACGAGACCGGGCGAGCCGGTGCCGGAACTGTGAGTCCACAGTCCCAGCACCGGCTCGCGGCGTCTCGAGACGGTCGCTGCGCGACCTCCTCGACGAACTAGCTGGACGTCTCCGCGACGATCTCGGAGAGCCGGCGCACCTGCGCGACCTTCTCCTCGTCGGTCGCGGCCAGCGGGTTGAGCAGCAGCGTGCGCACGCCCGCGGCGTGGAGGTCGACGACGTGCTGGCGGACCGCGTCCTCGTCGCCCAGCAGGCTCACCGCGTCGACCAGGTCGTCGGGTACGGCGGCCGCGGCCTCCGCCTTGCGCCCGTCGAGGTAGAGGTCCTGGATCTCCGCGGCCTCGGACTCGTAGCCGTAGCGGCGGGCCAGCTGGTTGTAGAAATTCTTGTCGCGCGCACCCATGCCGCCGATGTAGAGCGCGAGCTGGTTGCGGATCGCCTGCACGGCCTCGGGCGACGGCTCGCCGAGGTGGAAGGCGATCTGGAGCTGGATGTCGAGCTCGCCGAGGGCCGGGTCGCGCTTGGCGAAGCCCTCCTCCAGCGACTCCCCCCACGCCCGCTGTGCCTTGTGCGGGTGGAAGAACAGCGGCTGCCAGCCGTTCGCGAGCTCGGCGACCAGCGCGACGTTCTTCGGGCCGAGCGCGGCGACGGAGATCGGGATCTCGCTGCGGACCGGGTGGTTGATGATCTTGAGCGGCTTGCCCAGGCCCGACCCGCCGTCGTCCTTGGTCAGCGGCACCGTGTAGTGGCGGCCGCGGTACTCGACGGGCTGGCGCTGCCAGACCTGCCGGCAGATCTCGATCACCTCGCGCGTGCGACCGAGCGGGGCGTCGTACTTGACGCCGTGGAAGCCCTCGATGACCTGCGGGCCGGACGCGCCGAGGCCGAGGGTGAACCGGCCACCCGAGACGAAGTCCAGGCCCGCGGCGGTCATCGCGGTCAGCGACGGGGTCCGCGTGTAGATCTGGAAGATCGCCGACATCAGCTCGAGCTTCTCGGTGCGCGCGGCGATGTAGCCGAGCTGGCTGACGGCGTCGAAGGAGTAGGCCTCCGGGATCGCCACCAGCTCGAGGCCGTTGCGCTCGTACTCCTGCAGCAGCTCGACGGTCTCGGCGAAGCCGCCCGAGTAGTCGATGATCATTCCGAGGCGCATGGCGCTCCTTCTCTCCTGGGCTCTGGTGGTCGGCGAGACTACCGACCGCCGGCCACGCGCAGCGTCGTCGCCGTGACGTACGACGCCTCCTCGCTCATCAGCCAGGCGACCGCACCCGCGATCTCCTCCGGCTGCCCGGCGCGGCCGAGCGGGATCTGCGGCGCCATCCGCGCGACCCGGCCGGGGTCCCCCGTCGTCGTGTGCAGCTCGGTCTCGATCAGGCCGGGAGCGACGGCCACGACGCGGATGCCGCGGTCGGCGAGCTCGAGGCCGAGGCCGCGCGTCAGCAGGTCGAGGCCGGCCTTCGCGGCGGCGTAGTGCACGTACTCCCCCGGCGAGCCGATCGTCGCGGCGCCCGAGGTGATGTTCACGATCACGCCGCCGCGCCCCAGCCGGTGCACCGCGGCCCGCGCGACGAGGATCGGGGCGGTCAGGTTCACGTCGATGGTGCGACGCACCTCGTCGGCCGGGGTGTCGGCGAGCGGGGCGAACCGGTAGGTGGCGCCGGCGTTGTTGACGACGCCGGTCAGGGCGCCGAGGTCGTCCGCGGCGGCGTACAGCGCGTCGATGCCCTCGTCGGTCGTCAGGTCCCCCGGCACCGCGACGCACCGGACGCCGACGGCCTCGAGCCGCGCGACGACGGCGGCAGCGCTGGCCGCGTCGCTGCGGTGGCCGAGGACGAGGTCGTGGCCCTCCGCTGCGAGCCGGGCCGCGACGGCCGCCCCGATCCCGCGGGTCCCTCCGGTGACGATGGTGAGTGGCATGCGCGAATCCTGCCAAGCGCAACCGGCCAGCGGCGCGACGGCACCCTACGATGAGGCCAGCGAGGAGGGAGGCAGCCGTGACCGAGCGCCAGGTACGACGCAACGGGTCCTTGCGCGACACGTGGTTCCAGGCCGCCAACGAGATCCTCGCGAGCCAGGGCTACGGCGCCCTCAAGCTGGCCCCCCTGTGCCAGCGGCTCGGCGTCACCACCGGCTCCTTCTACCACTCGTTCGACAACTGGCAGGACTTCACCGACGCCCTGCTCGACGCGTGGCTCGAGCAGCGCACGCAGCAGACGGTCGATATCGTCAACCAGCACGCCGATCCCGTCGACCGGCTGCTGATGCTCGCCGAGGCCAGCTCCCGGCTGCTGCACCGCACCGAGGCGGCCATCCGGGTCTGGGCCGGCGTCGACGAGCGGGTCGGCGCGATCCAGCGCCAGGTGGACGAGAAGCGCTACCAGGTCGTCCACGCGGCGCTCGTCGAGACCGTCGGCGCGGAGCTCGCACCCCGCTACGCGAGCTGGGCGCTGAGCACCCTCGTCGGCTTCGAGATGCTGGCCGACGGCCACGACCGGGAGCAGCTGGTGTGGTCGCTCGAGCAGGTGCTGGCTGCTGCCGGGGCGAGCCGCTGACGGCTCCCTTGTGGTCCGTCGTACCCGGGCGCACACTGGCCTTGGGGGGTCCCTCGGGAAGGACGCGGACCATGACCGACAACCAGTTGGACGACACCACCGGTGCCGGCGTCGACACCCTCGCCGACACCGTCTCCGAGACCCACGACGTGCTCAGCAGGCGGCTCGCCGAGGCGGAGTCGTGCCGCCCCACCCGGGAGCGGCCACGCGACCGGCTGCGGGCGACCGACCCGTTCCTGGCGAGCACCAGCCGCCACGTCCAGGCGGCGTGCGCGGTCCTCGGCCCGGCCGCCCGCCGGCACCTCCCCGACGGGCGCCGTCGCGCGCACGACCTCGCGCAGCAGAGCCGGCGCCTCGAGGGCGCGCTGTTCCAGACCAAGGCCAAGCTCTACGGCTCCACGTTCGTCGTACGACGGCCGTGGAGCTCGATCTGGGACGAGGTGACCGAGGAGTTCGACGCGTGGTGGCGGCTCGAGCAGGGCCTCGTCGACGACCTCACGGCCACCACCTCGACGGCCGACCGCGACGCGATCGCCGAGCGCCTCTTCCGCGCCGAGAAGCACGTGCCCACGCGGCCGCATCCCTACCTTCCCCATCAGGGGGTGCCGGGCCGCGTGGCGCGCGGGGTCGCGATGCGGGTGGACCGCTTCTGGGACACCGCAGAGGGGCGGATGGTCCCCGAGCCGGTGCGTCCGCACCGCTCCCGCGAGGGTCGGATCACGCAGTACCTCCTCGCCGACCCGCACCTCGACGGCCCCGCCGCCGAGGAGTGACAGGACGCTCCGCTAGCTGCGGCAAGCTACACCTTGCAGGCACCGGAGACCGCCTGCGTTACGCCACTTCCGGGTGACCATCGCCACGCCGCGAAGGTGACCGGCGCCACTGCGCTAACTATTGCAAGCATGGCGTACTGGTGGGGTAGAGACCTTCCCGACCGGGAAGGCCGCCCACGCGCGCCGAGGCCCGTGACGACGTGGAGCGACATCGCACAACGATGAAAGTAGTCACGGGCACGGGAGACCCGAGCAGTACGCCGGCCCGCCCCATCCACGGGGACGGACGGCTCGGGGCGAAGGAACCGCAGGTTCCAGGGCACCAGCAGCCCTAGCCCGACAGGTCATCTCTCGCAGGCGTCGCTGCGGAGAACCTCCGATGTCCACCACCTTCACGCGCGCTGCCGCGCGCTTCGTCGTCATCCCGCTCGCCACGTCGGTGTTCCTCGCCACGCCGGCCCCGGCGTCGCACGCCGAGACCGTGGTCGTCACCACGACCAACGCGGAGACCGGTGCCACCACGACCACCACGACGCAGGAGCCGACGGCCGCCGAGCGTCGCGCCGAGGCCCGGGCCCAGCGGGCCGCGCAGCGCAAGCGCTTCGCCAACCGCGTCATCGCCAAGGCGCGCAGCCGCGCCGGCAGCCCCTACGTGTACGGCGCCACCGGCCCGCACGCCTTCGACTGCTCCGGCCTGACCCAGTGGGTCTACGGCAAGGTCGGCAAGCGCCTGCCCCGCACCTCCGACGCCCAGGCCGGCGCCGTACGCCGGGTGCGCCACCCCCGCCGCGGCGACCTCGTCTTCTTCCACAACGGCGGGAACGTCTACCACGTGGGCATCTACGCCGGGCACCACATGCTCTGGCACGCCTCGCGTCCGGGCCACCCGGTCGCCAAGGAGCGGATCTGGACCTCGTCGGTCTTCTACGGCCGGGTCCGCTGACCCACCGGCACCACAGCCGCCACGACCGCCGGTCCCCCGTATGGGGAGGGACCGGCGGTCGTCGCCTTCCCGGGTGCGGGATCATCGGGGCGTGACCATCTACATCGACGACATGCGCCTGCCCGCGACGGTCGGGCCGGTCGAGGGCGTCTGGTCACACCTGCTGTCGGACCTGCCGGGCGAGGAGGGCCACGCCGAGCTGCTCGACTTCGCGCGCCGGCTGGGCCTGGAGACGCGGTGGATCCAGAACGAGGGCACCGCCACCGAGCACTTCGACGTCACCGAGCCGACCCGGCAGCGCGCGCTCGCCCTCGGGGCCACGCCGATCCGCTACGGCCGCGAGGTCGCCCGGATCACCATGGCGAAGCGAGCGGTCAGCGGCCGGTGAACTCCGGCGGGCGCCGCTCGACGAACGACAGCATCGCCTCGTCGAGGTCGTTGCTCAGCAGGAAGGCGGCGTTCCAGACCGCGGTGTAGCGCAGGCCGGCCTCGACCCGGGGCGCTCGCTCGGCGTCCAGGACGTCCTTGATGCCACGCAGGACCAGCGGCGAGTTCGCAGCCATCCGGCCGGCGAGCTCGCGGGCGGCGGCCAGGGTCGCGTCGGCATCGGGGTGGACGTGGTTGACCAGGCCGATCGCCGCTGCCCGGTCGGCACCGATGTCGTCGCCGGTGAGGGCGAGCTCGCGCAGGTGGCCGTCGCCGATGACGCCGACGAGGCGCTGGAGGCTGCCGAGGTCGGCGACGATGCCCACCTTGGCCTCCCGCACGCTGAACTGCGCGTCGGCGGAGGCGACCCGCACGTCGCAGGCGACGGCGAGGTCGACGCCGCCGCCGATGCACCAGCCGGTGACGGCTGCGACCGTGGGCTTGCGGACGCCCGCGACCGCGTCGAGCGCGGCCTGCCAACGGCGGATCAGGGCCAGCAGCTCCTGGCGGGCGCCGGCGTCGGTCGCGCTCCGCAGCGGCGCGAAGGTCGCCGCAGCGGCGCCGAGGTCCAGGCCGAACGAGAAGTGCGGGCCGGCACCGGTCACGACGATCGCGCGGACCTCGTCGTCGGCGTCGAGGGCGGTGAAGGTCTCCGTGAGCTCGCCGAAGAACCGCTCGTCCATCACGGCCTTCCCGCCGGGGCCGGCGAGGCCGACGGTGGCGACGTGACCGTCGCGGGTGACGGTGAAGCGCTTCTCGTCAGTCATGCTGCGGAGCCTAGGCCGTGTCTCCCATTCCCTGGCGGCGCCCGGCCCGCCCAGCACGCACGCTGGCGGCGTTGCCGACGCTCGACGTGCGCCCAGCATGCCAGCGCGCCGGCGCCTTGCCATCGCACGCGCTGGACGCCCCGGGCATCCACCGAGGAATGGGAGACACGACCTAGTGTCTGGCGGACCCGATAGATTTCGGTCCGTGCCCGGCCCCTCTTCCCAGATCGCTTCCGAGGTCCGGCGGCACGGAGCAACCGACGTCAGCGACGACGCGGCCGTCCTCGCCGCGTACTCCTCCGACGCCTCGCTCTACCGCGTCCCGCCCGCGGCGGTGGTGTTCCCGCGCTCCGCCGACGAGGTGCGGGCCGCGCTGGCCGCCGCCCGTGAGCTCGGCGTCCCGATCACCGCGCGCGGTGCCGGTACGTCCGTGGCGGGCAACGCGATCGGCCCGGGCATCGTCCTCGACTTCAGCCGCCACATGAACCAGGTGCTGTCAGTGGACGCCGAGGCCGGTACGGCGGTCGTCCAGCCGGGCGTCGTACAGGCGCAGCTGCAGAAGGCGGTCGCCGCGCACGGGCTGAAGTTCGGCCCGGACCCGTCGACCAGCACCCGCTGCACCATCGGCGGGATGATCGGCAACGACGCGTGCGGCGCGCGCTCGCTGGCCTTCGGCCGGACCTCGCACAACACGCTCGGCCTGCGGGCGCTGCTCGCCGACGGCACCGAGCTGGTCACCGGGCCCGACGGCTGGTCGGCCGACAGCGACGTGCTGGGCCGGGTCGAGCAGATCGTCTCGAAGGACCTGGCGACCGCGCGGACCGAGTTCGGCACCTTCGGACGGCACGTGTCCGGCCTCGCCGTCGAGCACCTGCTGCCCGAGCGCTTCGACCCGACCCGCGCCCTCGTCGGCTCCGAGGGCACCCTCGCGGTCATCACCGAGGCGACGGTCCGGCTGGTCCGCAACCCGCCCGTCTCGCTGATGGTCGTCCTCGGCTTCCCCGACTTCCCCACCGCGGGCCACGCGACCCCGCAGGTGCTGGCGTTCGCGCCCTCGGCCTGCGAGGGCATCGACCGGCGCATCGTCGACGTGATCCTCGAGCGCCGCGGGCCGGGCGCCGTGCCGCCCCTGCCGGCCGGTGACGCGTGGATGTTCGTCGAGCTGTCCGGCGACTCCCCCGAGGACGTACGACGCCAGGCCGACCTGCTCGCGAGCGCCGGCCTCGGTGTCTCGGCGCTGGTCGTCGACGACCCGCGCACCGCCGACCGGCTCTGGAAGATCCGGGCCGACGGGGCCGGGCTGGCGGGCCGGGCTCCCTCCGGCCGTCCCGCGTGGGCCGGCTGGGAGGACGCCGCCGTACCCCCCGACCGGCTGGGCACCTACCTCACCAGCTTCGACGCGCTGCTCGACAAGCACGGGCTGACCGCCATGCCGTTCGGGCACTTCGGCGAGGGCTGCGTGCACGTGCGGATGGACTTCGCGTTCGACTCCCCCGACGGGCCGGACCGCTATCGCTCGTTCGTCGAGGACGCCGCCGACCTGGTCTCCTCGCTGGGCGGCTCGCTGTCCGGCGAGCACGGCGACGGCCGGGCCCGCAGCGAGCTGCTGCCGCGCATGTACTCGCCGCAGGCGCTCGCCCTGATGTCCAGCATCAAGAAGGCCTTCGACCCCGGCGACCTCCTCAACCCGGGCATCATCGTCGATGCCGCGCCGCTGACCGCCGACCTGCGCTACACCTCGACGGCGAAGCTGACCAAGGGCCTGGCGATGGCCTATGCCAGCGACGGCGGCGACTTCGGCCAGGCCGTGCACCGCTGCACCGGCGTCGGCAAGTGCCGCGCCGACAACACCGGCTCGGGCGGGGTGATGTGCCCGTCGTACCAGGCGACCAAGGAGGAGATCCACTCCACCCGCGGCCGCGCGCGCCTGCTGCAGGAGATCGTCAACGGCGACAGCGACATCTCGTGGGGCTCGCCCGCCGTGCACGAGGCGCTCGACCTCTGCCTCGCCTGCAAGGGCTGCGCGTCGGACTGCCCGACCGGCACCGACATGGCCAGCTACAAGGCCGAGGTGCTGCACCAGACCTACAAGCGCAGGCTGCGCCCTCGCTCGCACTACGTCGTCGGCTGGCTTCCGCGCTGGGCGAAGGTCGGCTCGTTGACGCCGAGGCTGGCCAACAGGTCGATGGACATCGACTGGGTCCGCACCCTGGCGCTGAAGGCCTCCGGGGTGGACACCCGTCGGCGGATGCCGACCTTCGCGCGGCGCACCTTCCGTCGTACCTTCTCCGCCGCGTCGGACCAGACCGGCAGGCCCGTCGTCCTCTTCGTCGACTCCTTCACCAACCACTTCGCGCCGCAGGTCGCCGACGCTGCGGCACAGGTGCTGCGGGAGGCCGGCTACGCACCGCGGATCACCCGCCAGCAGGAGTGCTGCGGCCTGCCCTGGATCAGCACGGGCCAGCTCGACGGTGCCGCCAGACGACTGCGCTCGATGGTCGACGCGCTGGCCGCCGACGCGAAGGCCGGGCTGCCCGTCGTGGGCATCGAGCCCTCGTGCACGGCCGTCCTGCGCCACGAGCTCACCGAGCTGGTCTCCGGCGAGGACGCTGCCGCGGTCGCGGCCGCCACGGTCACCCTCGCCGAGCTGCTGACCCGCACGGACGGCTGGACGCCGCCGGACCTGTCCGGCGTCACGGTCGTCGCGCAGCCGCACTGCCACCACCACGCGGTGATGGGCTGGGAGACCGACCGGGCGCTGCTCGTGCGCGCCGGCGCGGCGGTCCAGGCCGTCGCCGGATGCTGCGGCATGGCGGGCAACTTCGGCGTCGAGCAGGGCCACTACGAGGTGTCCCTCGCCGTCGCCGAGGCCAACCTGCTGCCCGCCGTCCGGCAGGCACCGGAGGGCGCGGTCGTGCTGGCCGACGGCTTCTCGTGCCGCACCCAGCTCGACGAGCTGGCGCCGACGGCGAGGCCGAAGCACCTCGCGGAGCTGCTCGCCGGGCGGTGACGTCCGGCGCGTGGGTTGCGGGGGTCTCGTGACGGTCGCTGCGCGACCTCCTCGACCACCGGTCAGTGCAGCAAGCCGTTGCCGCGCGCCCGGCGCAGCCAGTCGGGGTACTCGGTCATCAGCCGCTCGAACAGTGCGTCGTCGCTGATCGGCTTGCGCCCGATCAGCTCGTCGTCGGTGACGGCGAAGAAGTCCGCGTTGTCGGTGTAGCGGTTGTCGAGGTCATCGAGGCGCTGGAGGTACTCGAACCGGTCCGAGCCGATGCCGAGGAACTGCCAGAAGATCGGCTCGTACGACGCCGAGCGGATCTGCTTGGTCGCGACGGCCTTGTCGGTCGGCGCCCCGTCGGTGATGAACATGACGTAGACGGGCGTCGTGTCGGGGACCGGCTCGCCACGGTCGCCCGAGTGCCCGAAGTAGTGCTTGCGGATCGCGGACATCGCGGCGCCGTACTTGGTGGCGTACTCGAGCTTGTACTGCTTGGTGATGCCCTTGACGTACTGCTGGTAGCCGTCGAGGGTCAGCGGCTCCGGCTGGTGCACCGCGTTGCCGAAGAGGAAGACGTCGACGGCGCCGTCGTCGTCGAAGCGCAGGCCGAGCGCGAGGACCCGCTCCGCGAGGCGCTGGACCAGGCCCTTGGAGTAGCGCGAGGACATCGAGCCGGAGATGTCGAGGACGAGCGCGACGCGCGCAGTGTGCTCCGCGAGGCCCTTCTTCTCCAGCGAGACGCCGGCGCTCTTGACGAGCGAGAGCATCGCGGTGTCGCCCTTGCCCGAGAGCTTCTTCTCGAGGTCGACGACGCGCCTCTTCTCGAGGCTGATCGCGGGGGTCGCCGGAGCAGCCGGAGCAGCCGGAGCAGCCGGAGCAGCCGGGGGCGGCGGCGGGGGCGGCGGGGTCGCGGCTGCGACCGGCGCGGGCGCCTCCTCGGCCACGTCGACCCCGAAGTCGCCGGCGAGGCCGGCGAGGCCGTTGGTGTAGCCCTGCCCGACGGCGCGGATCTTCCACTCCCCGCCCCGGCGGTAGACCTCGGCGAAGACCATCGCGGTCTCGCTCGTGGCCGGGATCTCGCAGCGGACGGCGGCGGGCGCGCTCTCGTCGGCGGCGACCTCCACACCCAGGCCGGTCAGCGCGCCGAAGCTGCCGCTGCCGTCGAGGGAGGCGCCGATGACGACCTTGTCGACGTCGGCCGGCAGGGCGGACATGTCGACCTGGACGCGGTCGACCGTGCCGGACCCGCGAGGCCCCTTGCCGAGGTGGGTGACCGCACCACCGGCGCCGCGGGGCTGGTTGTAGAAGATGAAGTCGTCGTCGGAGCGGACCTTCCCGGCGGCGGTGCAGAGGAAGGCCGAGAGGTCGGCGTCGACCCCGTCCTTCGTGTCCCAGGTCAGGGTCACCACCACGCGGGCCGACAGCCCGGCCTGGGTCACTCCGACATTGCCGCCCCGGGTCAACATGTGGGTCACGGGTCACATCGTACGGACGGCGCCTACCCGAGCCACGAGGCCGTCGTACGGGCCAGCTCGGCCCGCGCGACCAGGTCGCCGGCCGCCTCCGAGGGCTCCGTCGCGTGCGCCTTGTGGTGGTACGACGACGGGGTGGCCGGGTCCGTCGCCAGCCCCACCAGCACCCGGGCCGAGGCGGTCGGCGTCATCAGGACGCGACGCTCGAGCGGCCGGGCGAGGTTGCGCAGCCGCCGCAGCACGGGCCGGGTCTCGAGGCCGCGGTTCGCGATATTGGTCGACACCGCGCCGGGGTGCACGGGGATCGCGCGCAGCCCCCGGTCGCCGTACTCCTCGACGAGGGAGGCGGCGTGGTGGACCAGCGCCAGCTTGGACGTGCCGTAGGCCGCCCACGAGTCGTAGTCGACCGGCCGGCCGAGCATCGCGTCGACCGTCCCCCGCTCGTGCAGCTGCGAGACGACGTGCAGCACGCGGGCGTCGCCGGTCGCGTCGGCGGCGGTCAGCAGGGCCGGCAGCAGCGCGGTCGTCAGGTCGACGGTGCCGAGGTAGTTGGTCCGCCAGTGGATCTCGTGGCCGTCGAGGAGCTGCGGCTCGGTCCAGCGCGACCCGAGGTCGAGATGGATCCCGGCGCTGTTGACGAGCAGGTCGAGGCGGTCCGACCGGTCGGCGTACCACCCGGCGAAGGCGGCGACGGAGGCCCGGTCGGCGAGGTCGAGCGGGTGCCAATCGCGGCCCGCGACGGGCGTGGCGCGGGTCGTCACCACGACGTCCCAGCCGTCGGTGGCGAGCCGGGCGGCGACGGCCTCGCCGATGGAGCCGGGACCGGCGCCGGTGACGACGGCACGACGGGCGGGAGCAGGCATGGCCCCACAGTAGAACCAGTTCTATTCGGTGGCCACGATGTCCGCCGCCGCCGGCGGCCTCGGCACAATGACCGCCATGACGAGCGAGCCCCCCGTCCTGCTGCGACGCGACGGCCACGCGGCCCACATCGTCCTCAACCGGCCGCGGGCCATCAACGCCCTCACCCACGAGATGGTCGGCATCATCACCGCCGCCCTCGAGGAGTGGAGGGACGACGACACGGTGCGGACCGTCGTGCTCACGGGCGCCGGTGAGCGGGGGCTCTGCGCGGGTGGCGACATCGTCGCGATGTGGCGTGACGCGAAGGCGGGAGGCACCGAGAGTGCGGGCTTCTGGGCCGACGAGTACCGCCTGAACGCGACCATCGCCGCCTACCCCAAGCCCTACGTCGCGGTCATGGACGGCATCGTCCTCGGCGGCGGGATCGGCCTGTCGGCGCACGCGCCGCAGCGGGTGGTGACCGAGCGTTCGTCGATCGGCATGCCGGAGACCGGCATCGGCTTCCTGCCGGACGTCGGCGGCACCTTCCTGCTCTCCCACGCGCCCGGCGAGACCGGCACCCATCTCGGCCTCACCGCAGGCTCGATCGGCGCGGGCGACGCGATCGCGATCGGCTTCGCCGACCACTACGTGCCCACCGACCGCCTGCCCGCACTGCTCGCGGCGCTGGCGACCGACGATGCCGACGAGGCGATCGCGGCGCTCGAGCAGCCGGCGCCGCCGTCCCCGCTGGCGGCGGCACGGACCTGGCTGGACGACGCCTACGCCGGCGACGACGTGCTCGTGATCCTCGACCGGCTGCGGGCGCTCGGCACCGAGGAGGCGACCAGGGCCGCCGCGACGATCGAGGCGAAGTCGCCGACGTCGGTCCGGGTCACCCTGCGCGCGCTGCGCGAGGCCGCCCGCTTCGAGACGCTGCCGCCCGCCCTCGACCTGGAGTACCGGCTCGCCCTTCGCTTCCACACCTCCCACGACTTCGTCGAGGGCGTGCGCGCGCAGGTGGTCGACAAGGACCGCAACCCGCGGTGGCAGCCGCCGCACGTGCGCGACGTCGACGACGCCACCGTGGCGTCGTACTTCGCGTCGGCCGGGGAGCGGGAGCTGGGGCTCTCGGGCTGAGCCCCTCCGGACGGAGGGGACCTTGGTCCCCCGAACGGACTATCCCGTCCACCGGTACGGGGGAGGTGGAACGGCGTGCGCGAGGTGCACCATCGAAGTGTGCTCGACGGCGAGCACAGGGACCGGAAGGAGGGGTGGGCGATGACCTGGCACACCTCGACGACGACCCGGGACCAGCTCCAGCTGCTGATCACCCACATCCGCCACTGCGGTGGGACCGTGGCCAGCTGCCAGCGCTGCTCCGAGGGCCTGCTCGTCACCTGGTTCACGCTGTGAAGACGCTCTGACCTAGCCTGCTGGGCGTGTTCGCGTACGAGTTCGAGGGCAAGTCCCCGCAGGTCCACCCCGAGGCGTTCGTCGCCCCGACCGCCACGCTGATCGGCGACGTACGGATCGAGAAGGGCGCCAGCGTCTGGTACGGCGCCGTCCTCCGCGGCGACATCTGCACGATCATCGTGCGCGAGGGCGCGAACATCCAGGACAACTCGGTCGTGCACGGCGGACCCGACGTCACCGTCGAGATCGGGGCCCACTCCACGGTCGCCCACGCGTGCGTCTTCCACGGCGACTCGCTCGGCGAGAAGGGCCTGATCGGCAACGACACCACAGTCCTCGACGGCGCCCGCATCGGCGCCGGCACCCTCGTGGCGGCAGGCTCGCTCGTCGCGCCCGGCACCGAGATCCCCGACGGCGTCCTGGCGGCGGGCAGCCCGGCGCAGGTCAAGAAGCCGATCGAGGGCACCGGAGCGGCCTTCTGGGTCGAGACGAACGCGCCCTACTACGCCGAGCTGGCGAAGCGGCACCGCGAGGGCATCACGCCCGTCGACTGAGCCGACCGGCGACGAGATCGGCGACCAGGTCCACCTGGCGCGGGTCGCCCCCGGTCGGGATCAGTTGCACCTCGTCGGTGCCGATCTCCGCGAACCGGTCCAGGAGCTCGTCGAGCTCGGCCAGCGTCCCGGCGAAGCCGGCCGTCGGCGCCAGGGCGTCGACCAGCTCGACGGGCAGCCAGTTCATGTAGTGCCGCAGGTGCGCGTGCACCTGCGCCCGCGGGTCGTCGCTCGCCTCGGCGAGCGCGAACCAGAAGGACGTCGTCAGCCGCGGCGCCGGTCGTCCGGCGTCCGCCCACGCGGCCCGGGCGACGTCGAAGAGCGCCGCCGTCTCGTCCACGTCGGCGCCGAGGGTCATCCCGGCCAGCCCGTCGGCCCATCGCGCCGCGTGCTGCGTCGTACGCTGCCCGAGCGTGCCGACCAGCAGCTCCGGCCCGTTCGGGCGGTGCGGCCGTGGGCCGACGGGGCGCGTGGCTCCGGTGAGGTTCTCGCCGGCCCAGACACGGCGCAGCACCGCGGCCCGCTCGGCCAGCCCGGCCATCGTGCGGGTGCCCCAGTCGGCGCCGACGGCGGCGTAGTCCTCCTCGCGCCCGCCGACGCCGAGGCCGACCGAGAGCCGGCCGCCGCACAGCCGGTCGGCGGTGGCGAGCGCCTTGGCGAGGTGCACCGGGTCGTGCAGCTGCGGTACGACGACCGTGGCGCTCAGCCGCACCCGCGAGGTCCACGCCGCGACCGCGCCGAGCAGGGTGAGGATGTCGGGGTTGTCGAAGGCGATCCGCTCGCCGAAGCACAGCGAGCCGTAGGGACCCGCGTCGATCCGCTCGGCCCACTCGCGCAGCAGCGCCGGGTCGACGTCCGGCTCCATCACCGGCAGCGTCATCCCGACGTCCATCGTCATCGCGGCGTCACCAGACCACGCCGCGGTCGACGACCAGGTTGGCGCCGGTGATCGACGCGGCCGCGTCGGAGGCGAGGAAGAGCAGCGACTCCGCGACGTCGGCGGGCGGCATGAAGCCCGGGATGACCGAGGTGCTCTTGGCGATCAGGTCCCAGTTCACGTCCTGCGGCAGGCCGGCCGCGGCCGCCTCGACCATCGGGGTCGCGATGCCGCCGGGCGAGACGCAGTTGACCCGCACGCCCTTGGTGCCGAGCTCGACGGCGAGCGAGCGCATGCCGAGGAGCAGTGCGGCCTTCGAGGCGCAGTACTGCGCGTTGTAGGGCTGCCCCATCACCGACGAGATCGACGCGACCGACACGACATTGCCCTTGCTCTCGACGAGCGC
Source organism: Nocardioides aromaticivorans (assembly GCF_013408525.1). Lineage (NCBI taxonomy): Bacteria > Bacillati > Actinomycetota > Actinomycetes > Propionibacteriales > Nocardioidaceae > Nocardioides > Nocardioides aromaticivorans. The sequence goes on along the minus strand of NZ_JACBZM010000001.1, from coordinate 2,609,567 downwards.
GTCGGCGAACGACTGCGCGAGCAGCAGCGGCGCGACGGCGTTGACGTCGAGGTGACGGCGCAGGCCCGCGGCGGTGATCCTCCCGATCTCCGCGAACTGCTGGATGCCGGCGACATTGCACAGCACGTCGAGGCCGCCGAGCTCGGCCAGCGCGTCCGCCACGAAGGCGTCGCGGGCGGCGTCGTCCGCAAGGTCGCAGGGTACGACGCCGTCCGCCGCGGCCACGTCGGTCGCGACCACGCGCGCCCCCTCCTCGCGGAACAGGTCCGCGACGACCTGGCCGACGCCGCCGGCGGCTCCGGTGACGACGACGCGGCGGTCGGTGAACCGCTGGGCGCGGGCGGGGGCGGTGGTCATGGGTCCTCCTGTGGATCGGCTGCCCCACAATAGAACGCGTTCTAGTTCCTGTCTGCTCCTACGCTCACCCCATGACCGACAACGGCTGGCAGGCCGAGGAGCTCGACCTCGACGGCTACCTCACCCGCCTGGGCGTCCCCGCCGGGCCGGCGCCCGACCGGGCCACCCTCGACGCGCTCCACGAGGCGCACGTGCGGACGTTCACGTTCGACAACATCGACGTCCTCCTCGACCAGCACCCCGGGGTCGGCATGGAGGCGCTCAACGCGAAGTTCGTCGAGCGGGGCCGCGGCGGCTACTGCTTCGAGCACGCGAGCGTCTTCGCGGCCGCCCTCGAGCGCCTCGGGTACGACGTCCGACGGCACCTCGGCCGCGTGGGCGACCCGGCCACCGGCACCGTCCAGGGCCGCACCCACATGACCGTCGAGGTGGCGCTCGACGGCGAGCGCCTGCTCTGCGACCCGGGCTTCGGGATGAGCCTGGTCCGCCCGGTCCCGCTGGCCGACGGCGCGGAGTCCGACCAGCGCGGGTGGCCCTACCGGGTGGTCGGCAATGCCGACGGCACCTGGGGCCTCCTCCGCCTGCGCGAGGCCGGCTGGGAGCTGACCCACACCACCGACGAGCTGCCCGTCCGCCCGGTGGACGTCGTCATTGGCCACCACTACACGAGCACCTTCCCCTCGTCGCACTTCCGCAGCGGCCTGATGGTCACCAAGCACGAGGAGGGCCGGCACGTGTCGCTCACCGCCACCACCGTGACCGTACGACGCCCGGGCGAGCCGACCGAGCACCGCGAGCTCGAGGACGGGGAGCTCGCGGGGTGGCTGCGCGCGCTCGCCGTACCGCTCACGGACGACGAGGAGCAGCGCCTGCTGGCCAGGCTGGCCTAGGAGCCTGGGGCCGGGCCATCCGCGCGCCCAGCAGGTGCGCCTCGCGCAGCAGCAGCTGGCCCAGGTCGTCCTGCCGCGGCGGCGCGATCCGGGCCTCGATGCCGTTGATGCTCAACGCCCAGCGCGGCTCCTCGTGCGCGTCGAAGACCGCAGCGCCGATGCCCCAGCTGCCGGCGACGATGAGGCCCGGGTTGACGGCGTACCCCAGCTCGCGGGTCTGCGCGACCCGGGCCCGCAGCGCGCGGCTGGAGTGCTGCCTGCCGTGCGCGGCGACGAGGTCCGCGCGCCGCAGGTAGGCCTCGCGCTCGCGCTCGGGGAGGAACGCGAGGATCACCTGGCCCGCCGAGGCGACGCCGAGCGGGAACCGGATGCCCTCGTGCAGCACGTGCGAGCGGATCGGGAAGCTGCCGTCCTCGCGGAGCAGGCAGACGGTCTCGTCGCCGCGACGGACGGAGAAGTAGGCGCTCTCGCCGGTCTCGCGGGCGATCCGCAGCACCGCCTCGCGGGCCACCGGCGCGATGTCGTGCCGGCTGGTCGCGGCCGCGCCGAGCAGGAAGCACTCCGGTCCCAGGTGCCAGGCCGCACTGGCCTCGTCACGCTCGACCATGCCCTCGTCGCGCAGCGCCGACAGCAGCCGGTGGACGGTCGGGCGCGGCAGGCCGACGGCGGCGGCGAGGCCGGTCGTGCTCCCCCCGTCCGGCTCACGCGCGGCGAGGGCGCGCAGCAGCGCGCCGACCCGGCCCACAACGGTCGCTCCACTCTCCACGGCACCGGCCACGCAGCCACTCTAGCGCTGCGTCCACTCAATGGACGTCCGCTGACATTACTGCCCGGACGCTGAGCAATCAGGCGGAGAATCGCGCTCACCTGTTGACCGCACCAGCGCGGCTGGAGGACCGTCGGGGCATGGACAAGGTCTTCTCCTCGGCCGCGGAGGCCGTGGCGGACATCCCGAACGGCGCCACCCTCACCGTCGGCGGCTTCGGACTGTGCGGCATCCCCTCCGTGCTCATCAACGCCCTGCTCGAGGCCGGCACGACCGACCTCGAGGTGGTCTCCAACAACGCCGGCGTCGACGACTGGGGGCTCGGCCTGCTGCTGTCCGCCGGCCGGCTGCGGCGCGTCGTGGCGTCGTACGTCGGGGAGAACAAGGAGTTCGCACGGCAGTACCTCTCCGGTGAGCTCGAGGTCGAGCTCACCCCGCAGGGCACGCTCGCCGAGCGGATGCGCGCCGGCGGCTCCGGCATCGCGGCCTTCTACACCCGCACCGGTGTCGGCACCCAGGTCGCCGAGGGCGGCCTGCCGTGGAAGTACGACGACGCGGGCAATGTCGTCAAGACCTCGCCCCAGAAGCCGGTGATGACCTTCGAGACCCGCGACGGCGAGCAGGAGTTCGTGCTCGAGGAGGCGATCGTCTCCGACTTCGGCCTGGTCCGCGCCTGGAAGGGCGACCGGCACGGCAACCTCGTCTTCAAGGCCTCCGCGCGCAACTTCAACCCCCCGGCGGCGATGGCCGGCCGGATCACGGTCGCGGAGGTGGAGGAGCTCGTCGAGCCCGGCGAGATCGCCCCGGACGACGTCCACCTCCCCGGCGTGTACGTCGACCGCGTCGTACCGCTCACGCCGGAGCAGGCAGCAGACAAGAGGATCGAGAAGAGGACGGTGCGCTGACATGGCGTGGGATCGTGAGCAGATGGCGGCGCGCGCCGCGGCGGAGCTCTCCGACGGCGACTACGTCAACCTCGGCATCGGCCTGCCGACGCTGGTACCCAACTACGTCCCCGACGACGTCGAGCTGGTGCTGCAGAGCGAGAACGGCATCCTCGGCACGGGCGCCTACCCGACCGAGGACCAGGTCGACCCCGACCTGATCAACGCAGGCAAGGAGACGGTCACCGTCCGCAAGGGCGCGAGCTTCTTCGACTCCGCGACCAGCTTCGGGATGATCCGCTCCGGCAAGATCGACGCCGCCATCCTGGGCGCGATGCAGGTCTCCGCCGGCGGCGACATCGCCAACTGGATGATCCCCGGCAAGATGGTCAAGGGCATGGGCGGCGCGATGGACCTCGTGCACGGCGCGAAGAAGGTCGTCGTGCTGATGGAGCACGTCGCGCGCGACGGCTCCTACAAGATCGTCGGCGAGTGCTCGCTCCCGTTCACGGGCCGGGGGGTCGTCCAGCGGATCATCACCGACCTGTGCGTCCTCGACGTCACGCCGGAAGGGCTGCGCCTCGTCGAGCTCGCACCGGACGTGACCCTCGACGAGGTGCGGGAGAAGACCGAGCCCGAGGTGCTGGCGGGCTGACGTCAGCCGTGCACGGTGCGGTGGAGCTCGCCCATCCGCTGGTCCAGGTCGTGCGCGACCCGGGCCGCGGCGGCGAGCTCGGCGACCAGCTCGCCGGGGACGTCCTTGGCGTACTTGTAGTAGATCTTGTGCTCGACGCTCGCCCAGAAGTCCATGGCGACGGTGCGGATCTGCAGCTCGATCGGCACCCGTCGTACGTCGTCGGACAGGAAGACCGGGATCTCGACGATCGCGTGCAGGCTGCGGTAGCCGTTGGGCTTCGGGCGCGCGACGTAGTCCTTGATCACCCGGACGGTGACGTCCGGCTGGGTCGTGAGCATGTCGAGGACCTGGTAGGCGTCGGCGATGAACGCGCACACGATGCGGACCCCGGCGATGTCGGTGATCTGCTCGGCGATGGCGTCGAGCTCGAGCGGGCAGCCGATCCGCTCGGCCTTGGCGCGGAGGCTCTCGATCGACTTGAGCCGCGAGCTGACGTGCTCGATCGGGTTGCCCGTGCCGCGGAACGCCAGCTCCTCGCGCAGGATGTTGATCTTGGTCAGCATCTCGTCGAGGCCGAACTTGTAGTTCAGCAGGAACTGCCCGATCTCCTGCGCGCGCGCCTCCTCGGGCAACGGGCTCACGGTGCTCATCGTGCTCCTGGCGGGTCTCGGCCGGCGGTGTCGTGCGGGGTACGGAGGGGTCGGCCCCACCAGTGTGCCGGGTCTCCGGTTGACGTCGGACGAGGGGACTAGGGTCGCGGCCATGGGTGAGGCGAGCATGCTGACGGTGCTGATCGGCGGGGGCCGCGACGAGGAGCAGGTACGCCGCCTGCTCGCGCCGTTCACGACCGCCGTGTCCGGTCGTGGCGGCGGCGAGGTCGCGAGCGTCGTCGTCGACGACGGCGAGGGCGTCGACCTCCCGCGCTGGCGCGGGCTGCTGGCGGACGCGGCCTCGGTCCGCGACGTGGTGCTCTCCCCGGGCCGGCCGCTGCAGGCCGCGGACCTCGACGGCGTGGCCGGCGTCTTCGTCGCCGGCGGGCTGACCCCGCTCTACGCCGAGCTCGTGGTCCCCCAGCGCGAGCTGCTGGCCGGCCTGCCCTACGCCGGCTTCTCCGCGGGCGCGGCGATCGCGGCCGAGCGGGCGATCGTCGGCGGCTGGCGTCTCGGCGGCCGGCCGGTCTGCGGCGAGGACGCCGGTGAGGACCTCGACGAGGTCACCGTCGTCCCGGGCCTGGGCCGGGTGCCGTTCGCCGTCGACGTGCACGCCGCCCAGTGGGGCACGCTGCCGCGCGCGGTCGCGGCGGTGGCCGCCGGGCTGGTGCCCGAGGCGCGGGCGGTCGACGAGCACACCGCGGTCGTCGTCAGCGACGGCGCGGTGGCGGTGCACGGCGCCGGCCAGGCGCTGGCGGTGACGCCGAGCGGCGACGGCGTGCTGGTGCGCTGAGGCCGTGCGCCGCCGGACCGTGCTGGGCCTGCCCGGCCTCGCCGCCCTCGGCGCCGCGGCGGCAGCGTGCGGTGGCCACGACGAAGCCAAGGAGACGGAGCGGAGAACGAGGATGAGTCGACACACCTACGGCGAGGACCCCAGCCAGTACGGCGACCTGCTCCTCCCCGACGGCACGCCCCGCGGCGTCGTGGTCGTGGTCCACGGCGGCTTCTGGAAGAGCGAGTACGACGCCGACTCGCTCGGCCTCCCGCTCGCCGAGGCGCTGGCAGCAGCCGGCTGGGCGGCCTGGAACCTGGAGTACCGCCGCGTCGGCACCGGTCCCGGCGGGGGCGGCGGCGCGCCGCGCACCTTCGACGACGTCGCCACCGGCATCGACCACCTCGCCCGCCTCGACGTCGACACCTCCACGGTCGTCACCCTCGGCCACAGCGCCGGCGGGCACCTCGCGACCTGGGCCGCCGCCCGCGGCCGGCACGGCTGGGCGGAGCAGGTCCCGGTGACGCACGTGGTCAGCCAGGCGGGCGTGCTCGACCTGCGCGCGGCCGACCGCGACGGCCTCGGCGGCGGCGCGGTCGCGCGGCTCCTGGGCCACCCGGCGACCAGCGCCGATGCGCGGTTCGACCCGGCGCAACAGCTCCCCCTCGACGTACCCGTCTGGTGCGTGCACGCCCGGGCCGACGCCAACGTGCCGTTCAGCCAGTCGGTGGACTACGTCGAGCGGGCGACCGCGGCCGGGGCGGAGGCGACGCTGGTCGAGGTCGACGGCGACCACTTCACGGTGATCGACCCGGGCTCGCAGGCGTGGACGCGACAGCTCGCGATCCTCGACACGATCGGATGAACCGGCCGAAGGGCCGGGAGCTGCGGGTCGTCCTCGTCGTCCTCCTCGTCGCCGGATGGGCGACCAACCACTTCGCGGCGGTCATCCCGGTGCTGCGCGAGACCGAGCACCTCTCGGCGACGGTGCTCGCGGGCGCCTTCGGCGTCTACGCGCTGGGCCTGCTGCCGGGCCTGCTCGGTGGCGGTGCCCTGTCGGACCGGATCGGCCGCCGGTCGGTGGTGCTCACCGGCAGCGTCGTCGCGGCCGCGGGCAACGCGCTCATGCTCGCCTGGCACCCGGCGGCCGGCGTCTACACGGGACGGCTCGTCGTCGGCGTGGGCGTCGGCCTCGCGATCAGCGGCGGCACGGCCTGGGCGGCCGACCTCGGCGGCGCGCGCGGCACGACCGTCGCCGGCGCCACCCTCACCGCCGGCTTCGCCTGCGGCCCGCTCGTGTCCGGCATCGTCGCGGAGGCGGTCCCGTCCGGCGCCGCGGTCAGGGCACCGTTCGCGGTCGCCATCGGCCTGTCGGTGGGATCCGTCCTCCTCGCCGTCGTCCGTACGACGCCGGCCGCTCCACCGACGCACGCCCCTGCCCCCACCCCGGCGGCAGGGGCGCCCGCGACCGTCGAGCGGAGCATCGGCCGCGCGCTGGTGCGCTCGGTGCCGATGGCCCTGTGGGTGTTCTCGGCGGTCACGGTCCCGGTTGTCGTCCTCGCCGGCCGGCTCGGCGGCGACCTCAGCGGACCGCTGGTCCCCGGGCTCGCCTCCGCCCTGGCGCTGGGGACCGGTGTCGCCGTCCAGGTCGCCGCCCGCCGCGCGGGCTGGGGTCCGCGGGCGGGCGTCGTCGGGGCGCTCCTCGCGGCCGCCGGCTTCGCGGTCGCGGCGCGCGTCGACGCCCACCCGGGCGTGGCGCTCTTCGTCGTCACGTCGGTGGTGCTCGGGTCGGCGTACGGGCTCTGCCTGCGCGCCGGCCTGGTCGACGTCGAGCGCCTCACCCCGCCGGAGCACCGGGGTGTCACGGTCGGCATCTACTACGTCTGCACCTATCTCGGGTTCGGGCTGCCGGTCCTGCTCGAGGCGCTGCGGGCCGGCGTGGGCACGACCGCCCCGCTGCTCGTCCTCACCGGCCTGGCCCTGGCGGCCGCGCTGCTGCGCGCGTTCCAGCTGCGCCCCGACCCGTCGCACCTACGCTGACCTCGTGGTGACTCCCTCTGCCGACCAGGCGATCGCCCGCTACCGGGTCCTCGAGGAGCCCGGCGGTCGCGACCTGCAGGCCCTCGCCGAGCTGGCGGCCCTCGTGTGCGGCGTGCCGAACGCCGCGATCAACCTGATCACCCGCGACCACCAGCACCAGGTCGCCGCGGCCGGGATCGACCCGTCGGTCTGCTCGCGCGAGGACTCGATGTGCGCCGTGGTCCTCGACGACCCCGCCCCCGTCGTGGCGCCCGACGCCAGCGTCGACCCGCGCTTCGCCGAGAACCCCTTCGTGTCCGGCGAGATCGACACCGTCAGGTTCTACGCCTCGGCTCCCCTCGTGACGCCCGAGGGGACGACGATCGGCCGGCTCTGCGTGTTCGACACCGAGCCGCACGAGCTGGCGGCCGAGCGCGCCGCCGTCCTCGAGGTGGTGGCGCAGCGCGTGGTCGACGTCCTCGAGCTCCGGTTGCGCAGCCGCCAGCTGGAGCTGTCCCAGGCCGAGCTCTCCCGCTCCAACGAGCTGCTGACCCTCTTCGCGGGCCAGGTGAGCCACGACCTGCGCTCGCCGCTGACCGCGATCCTCGCCAACACCGAGCTCCTGGCGTCCGAGCCGGCGGTGGTCGCCGATCCGGCCGTGAGCGAACTGGTGACCGCGACGTACGACGCCGGTCGCCGGATGGCCGGGCTGATCGACACGATCCTCGGCTACGCCCGGGTCGGGTCCGAGATCGAGCGCAGCGTCGTACCGCTCGACGAGGTGCTCGACCACGTCCTCGACGACCTCGGCCCGGTCCTCGCCCAGCGATCCGCGCGGATCGCGCGCGCCCCGCTCCCCGAGGTCGTGGGCGACCCGACCCTGCTCTACACCGTGCTGCAGAACCTCGTCGCCAACGCGGTGAAGTTCACCCCGCCCGACCGGACGCCGGAGGTGCAGGTCGCCGCGACACGGGACGGCGACGGGTGGCGGGTCACCGTCACCGACAACGGGCGGGGCATCCCGCCGGCCGACCGCGACCAGGTCTTCGCGCTCCACGCCCGCGGGGACCGGTCGGTGCAGGGCTCGGGGATCGGCCTCGCCACCGCACGCCGCGCGGTGGAGGCGCACGGCGGTCGGATCGGGGTGGACGACGCCCCGACGGGCGGCGCCGTGGTGTGGCTGGTACTGCCAGACATTCACGATAAGGAATAGTTCTTCCACATTCCGGAATGCTTTGCTACGGTTGCCCCGTGCGCAGAGCAAAGATCGTCGCGACCCTGGGACCCGCCACGTCCACGCCGGACGTGATCGCCGAGCTCGTCGAGGCCGGCATGGACGTGGCCCGGCTCAACATGAGCCACGGCAGCCAGGGCGACCACGCGAAGACCTTCCAGCTCGTGCGCGAGGCGGCCGAGCGGGCCGGGCGCGGCATCGCGATCCTCGCCGACCTCCAGGGCCCCAAGATCCGGCTCGGCAAGGTCCCCGGCGGCCCGGTCCGGCTCGAGGCGGGCGCCGACTTCACGATCACCACCGCGGACGTGCCCGGCGACGCGCGACGCTGCTCGACGACGTACGACGGCCTGCCGGGCGACGTCGCCGCCGGCGACCGCGTGCTGGTCGACGACGGCCGGGTGGTCCTCGAGGTCACCTCCGTCGACGGGCCCGAGGTGCACACCCGCGTCGTCGTCCCCGGTCCGGTCAGCGACAACAAGGGCCTCAACCTCCCGGGCGTCGCCGTGTCCGTGCCGGCGCTGTCGGAGAAGGACCGCGAGGACCTCCGCTTCGCGCTGCACCTCGGCGTCGACCTGGTCGCGCTGTCGTTCGTCCGCGACGCCGCCGACGCCGAGGAGGTGCGCGCGATCATGCGCGAGGAGGGCATCCACCGGCCCGTCGTCGCCAAGATCGAGAAGCCCCAGGCCGTCGCCAACCTCGCCGAGGTCATCGACGCCTTCGACGCCTTCATGGTCGCCCGCGGCGACCTCGGCGTGGAGTGCCCGCTCGAGGACGTGCCCTTCCTGCAGAAGCAGGTCATCGACGCCGCCCGCCGCGACAGCAAGCCGGTCATCGTCGCGACCCAGATGCTCGAGTCGATGATCTCCGCGCCCAGCCCGACCCGCGCCGAGGCCTCCGACGTCGCCAACGCCGTCCTCGACGGCGCCGACGCCGTGATGCTGTCCGGCGAGACCAGCGTCGGCGCCTGGCCCGTCGAGGCCGTGCGCACGATGGCGCGGATCATCGAGTCCACCGAGGACAACGGACTCGACCGGATGGCGCCGATCGACTGGCAGCCGCGCACCAACGGAGGCGTCATCGCCAAGGCCGCCGTCGAGGTCGCCGATCGCCTCGGCGCCCGCTGCCTGGTCGCCTTCACCACCTCTGGCGACACCGCCCGCCGCCTGGCCCGCCACCGCTCCCCGGTGCCGGTCCTCGCCTTCACGCCGATCCCGCTGGTCCGCGACCAGCTCGGCCTGACCTGGGGCGTGCAGACCCACGTCGTCGAGCACGCCGACCACACCGACGAGATGATCCGCCAGGTGGACCGGGCGCTGATCGCGAGCGGCGCCGTCGAGCGCGGCGACCTCGTCGTGATCATCGCCGGTACGCCGCCCGGCACCCCGGGGTCGACGAACACGTTGAAGGTGCACCGGCTGGGCGACGCGGTCGACGTCGACTGACAGGCCGCTCCCTCGGCTTCACGCGAGCCCGGGAGGGGTTGTCGTCACTGGGGGCGCGATCGGTGGTCGAGGAGGTCGCGCAGCGACCCGGTGGTCGAGGAGGTCGCGCAGCGACCCGGTGGTCGAGGAGGTCGCGCAGCGACCGTCACGAGACCCCCTGCTCTGGTGCACCTGCTGTGCCCTGCGGTTGGTCGGCGGTCGGGTCTTCAAGCGCAGCGACGAGGACGGCGGGCAGGTAGCTGGGTTCGGTTGTCGGGTGCGGTCCGGCGGCCTCGTCGAGTCACTCCTTGCGCCAGTTGTCGTCCACAAGGCCCGGTGGGAGCGTGGTTGTTCACAGGCGGGTTCCGGGCCGGCTGGTTGTGTCGGCACCCCGTGATCCAATACACGTATGGCCACTCGGGACCGACGCCACCAGCTCGCGGACATGTCCGCCGATGCGGTGCTGTCCTTCGCCGAGCAGCGCCACGCAGTCCGGCTCGACGCCGAACGCGACATCCTGGAAGCGGCCTACCAGTGGGCCGTCCTGCACTCACCGGACGCGCTTCCTCCTGCTGACAAGCGTGGTCGGGAGCGGGCCAAGCCCGCCGGCGCAGCCGGTACGCCGCGGATCACCGAGCACGCCGCCGCAACCTTCGGCGCCCGGATCCAGACCAGCCCGTACGGCGCGAAACGGCTGATCGCCGACGCCGTCGACCTCGTTCACCGGCTCCCGAAGCTCTGGGCCGGCGTGAAAGCCGGCCAGGTGCGCTCCACCCACGCCCGGCATGTCGCCGACGCCACCCGCGAACTCACCGCGGACGAGGCCGCCTGGGTCGACGCCGAGGTCGTCGAGATCGCCGACGGCCGCCTGGCCTGGGCCCGGTTCGAGGCCGTGGTCGAGGGCAAGGTCGCCGCAGCCTCCCCCGAGCTCGCGAAGGCGAAGGAGGAAGCGGCAGCGAAGGACACCTTCATCCGCCGCTCCCGCGTCGACAAGCACGGCATCATGACGATGACCATCCGCAACCACGCCGCCGTGATCCTCGGCTCCGAGGCCGGCATCGACGCCACCGCCGACGGGCTGAAGGACCAGATGCCCGACGCCACCAAGACCGAACGACGCCTGGCGGCGTTCGCACTGCTGACCAACCCTGAGGCCCACGTCGATCTCTCGGTCGGGCCGGTGAAGCCGAAGGTCCTGATCCGGCTGCACTGCACCCCCGACTCGGCCATCGCCCGGATGGAGGGCCACGGCCCCCTGACGATCGAGTACGTCCGCCACCTGGTCGCCCACTTCGCTAGCCAGGTCAAGGTCCAGCCGGTCATCAATCTCAACCAGGGCGCCGCCGTCGACGCCTACGAGATCCCGCACCGGCTCCGCGAAGCGGTGCACCTGATCCACCCCGGCGACACGTTCCCCTTCGCCGCCAACACGACGAAGAACGTCGACCTCGACCACCAGATCCCCTACGCCGAGGGCGGACCGACGTCGACCGACAACCTGGGCCCCCTCACCCGCACCCACCACCGGATCAAGACCCACGCCGGCTGGCAAGTCCGACAACCCTTCCCCGGGATCGTCATCTGGCGAGACCCACACGGGGCCCACTACCTGGTCGACCAGACCGGAACACGCAAGGTCACCGCCGCCTAGAGGGCAGTCGGAGCCGTCTTCCTCGCAACGGTCCGTAGCGCGAGCGCGTCCCGGATGCGGACATCGTCGAGACCGGCGTCTCGTCGAGCAAGGTGCAGAGGAGCCGGTACCCTCCGCCGTGCTCCCACGTGCGGGTGCGGCGCACAGAGCGCCAGCTCTCCCGATCAGGGTCACGCATCGGCGACGGGCCTTCGTCGGGCCCGACGTAGTCCGGATGGGACGCGTCGATCCAGATGACAGGCGAGGTGTCGACCTGGATGTCATCGATGCGCCATGCGTGGATGAGAGGAGGCATGCCTGGCACCCGGGCAAGGACATCCATGTAGGTGAAGTGGTCGACATGGAGGGAGATCTCCCCCTGGAGCCACGAACCCGGCGGCGGCGGCTCCAGGTCATCGAGGACCATCCACTCGTCGTACGCGCGCAGGCCGAAGTCGAGGACGAACGCGTTGAGCTCACGCTCCCGCGGCGCACGGACGAGCTCGCCCGTTACGGCGTAGGTCATGCTCTGCCCGGTGTGCACGCAGGCCCGTTGACGGGCCTCGGTCACCGTGAGGCGAGCACCCCGCCGGTAGCCGAACTCGAGTGCGAACTGTCGACGCTGGCCGACCACGAAGTCGGTGTAGTTGCCGTCCTGCAGGACCCAGGAGTCCAGCCCGATCCACCACTGCGACCCCACGCTCGGCCGATTGCCGTCCTCCATTGGCCTAGCTGGTCATCATCATCGCGAGGAGCGCGAACATGCCGACGAGCACCGCACCCGCGCCGATCAGTGCCCCGACCAGGATCGACGTCGCCAGGTGGCGGTTCCGGCTCGCGACGACCACGGCGACGACGGCGGGGATCGCGAAGGGCACGAGGTACCACCAGGTCGGCCCGTCACCGCCCACCTGCAGGAGCACGACGAAGAGCGCCGCGCCGGACAGCGTGAGGGTGACGACGAAGCAGACCTTCTCGACCTCGGTCGAGTACCGCATGCCGTGACGGTACGACGGAGCACTCCTGACCGGCCGGGAAACAGCCGAACCCGAGCTCGAACTGGCAAACCCTCTCGCAACCTGTCGGCGGCGCCCGATACCCTCCCCTGCGGGAGGTCCGGATGACAGGCGGCGACGCGGAAGCGGCGGTGGTTCAGCCCGCCCTGGCGCGGATCGATGCCGCCCGCATCGCTGGAGCCCTGCTCTTCGTGGCCGGGTTGGCGACCTGGCTGGAGACCCGCGGGCTGCCCCGGCAGGGCTACCAGGTCGTGATCATCCTGTGGCTGGCGACGGTGGCGTGGGACGTGCGGCGGCCGGTGCGCGAGCACCTGGTGTTCCTGCGGGACTGGTGGCCGCCCTTCGCCGTACTGCTCCTCTACCTCTACAGCCGCGGCGTCTCGGACAACCTCGGCATCCTCAGCGTCAGCTACCAGTGGCCGATCGATGCCGACCGGTGGCTCTTCGGCGGGACCCTGCCGACGGAGTTCCTCCAGGAGCACCTCTGCGGCGTCCCGTGCCGGCAGTCCATGGCCCCCGCCTGGTACGACGTCGTGCTGACCACCGTCTACTACTCCCACTTCTTCGCGGCGCTCGCCATCGGCGCCGTGCTGTGGAAGCGCAACCGCACGGCGTGGACCGGCTACATGCGGCGCTACCTGGCGATCATGCTGCTCTCGGTCGCCGGCTACATCCTCTACCCGATGGCGCCGCCGTGGATGGCCGCGCGCGACGGGTACCTCACCAGCGACGTCGCCCGGATCACCGGGCGCGGCTGGTTCGACCTCACCGCCTCGACCCGCTCCACGACGGCGACCCACGCGACGACCGCGCAGCAGGACCTCTCGTCCATCGGCAACCAGGTCGCGGCGATGCCCTCGCTGCACTCCGCGCTCGCGATCTTCATCGCGTGGTGGGTGGTCAGCCACTTCCGCAGCCCGTGGCGCTGGACCGTGCTGCTCTACCCCGCGAGCATGCTGTTCTCGCTCGTCTACTACGCCGAGCACTATGTCGTCGACGAGATCGCCGGCGGGCTCCTCGTCGCGGTCGTGGTCGTCGGCTGGGCGCTGTGGGACCGACGGCGCAAGACGGCCCTGGCCGACGGGGAGGAGCTCAGCCCCGACCCGCGTACGGCATCCCCGTCGCAAGGATCGTCATCGCCGGCACGCTGACCCCGAGCGGCAGCCGTGCCATCGCGACCACCGCGTCGGCCACGTGCTGCGGGTCGAAGGTCGGCTCCGCGCGCACGGACCCGTCGGCCTGACGGGCACCGACCGCGATGCCGGCCGTCATCTCCGTGGCGGCGTTGCCGATGTCGACCTGCCCGGCCGCGATGTCGTGGGCGCGGCCGTCGAGCGCGAGGGCCTTCGTCAGCCCGGTGATCGCGTGCTTCGAGGTCGTGTACGCCGCACTGCCGGGGCGCGGCACGTGCGCGGAGATCGAGCCGTTGTTGATGATCCGCCCACCGCGAGGCTGTTGCCGCTTCATCTGCGCGAAGGCGGCCCGGGCGCAGAGGAAGGAGCCGGTGACGTTGACCGCCAGGGTCGCCGCGAAGTCCTCGACGGCGAGCTCGTCGACGTCCCCCGACGGCCCGAAGGTGCCGGCGTTGTTGACCAGTAGGTCCACGCGCCCCCAGGCCTCGACGACCGCCGCGAAGGCGGCGTCGACCTGGGCGGTGTCGGCGACGTCGGTGGGCAGCACCAGCGCCGACCCGCCCGACCCCAGCGCGGACGCCGTGCCCTCGAGCGAGTCGCGGGTGCGGCCGAGCAGCGCAACGTCGTACCCGGCCTCGCCGAGGGCGACGGCGATCACCCGGCCCAGGCCGGAGCCGGCCCCGGTGACGACGGCGACCGGCATCAGACGAGCACCCCCGGTCGACCGTCAGACGAACTGGCGCGAGAGCACCGCGTGGCGGTTGACGTCCTTGTAGAGCAGGTAGCGGAAGCGTCCCGGGCCGCCCGCGTAGCAGGCCTGCGGGCAGAAGGCGCGCAGCCACATGAAGTCACCCTCCTGCACCTCCACCCAGTCCTTGTTGAGCAGGTAGACGGCCTTGCCCTCGAGCACGTAGAGGCCGTGCTCCATGACGTGCGTCTCCGGGAACGGGATCGCGCCGCCGGGCTCGAAGCTGACGATGTTGACGTGCATGTCGTGGCGCACGTCGCCCGGGTCGACGAAGCGCTGCGTGCGCCAGGCGCCGTTGGTGCCCGGCATCTCGCCCCCGGGTACGTCGACCTCGTTGGTCACGAACGCCTCGGGCACGTCGATGCCGTCGACGCGCTGGTAGGCCTTGCGGATCCAGTGGAAGCGGGCGACCTGGTCGCTGGTGTTGTGCAGCGTCCACGCCGAGCCGGGCGGCAGGAAGGCGTAGCCGCCGGGCGCGAGCTCGTGCTTCTCGCCCTCGATCGCCAGCGTCAGCGCACCCTCGACGACGAAGAGCACGCCCTCGGCGCCCGGGTCGAGCTCCGGCCTGTCGCTGCCGCCGCCGGGCGAGACCTCGACGATGTACTGCGAGAAGGTCTCCGCGAAGCCGGACAGCGGCCGGGCGATCACCCACAGCCGGGTGCCCTCCCAGAAGGGCAGGTTGCTGGTGACGATGTCGCGCATCGTCCCGCGCGGGAGGACGGCGTAGGCCTCGGTGAAGACGGCGCGGTCGGTGGTCAGCTCACGCTGGTCCGGGTGGCCGCCGGTCGGTGCGTAGTAGCGGGGCTGGTCGGTCACGATCAGGCTCCTCCTCGGGTCAGCAGCCGGCCCTTCGGGGCGGCGTCGATGTCGATCCTCTCGCCACGCAGCCACGTCGAGCGGACGACGCCCGCGAGCGGCCGGCCGTGGTACGGCGTGACTGCGTTCTTGTGGTGCAGCTTGGCGACGTCGACCACGAAGGCGTCGTCGGGGGCGAAGACGCAGAAGTCGGCGTCGTACCCGAGGTCGATGCGGCCCTTGCCGCGCAGCCCGGCCTGGACGGCCGGCGCCTGGGACATCCACCGGGCGATGTCGACGAGGGTGAAGCCGCGGCGGCGCGCCTCGGTCCACACGGCGGAGAGGCCGAGCTGGAGGGAGGAGATGCCACCCCACGCGACACCGAAGTCGCCGGTGTCGAAGCACTTCAGGTCGGGCGTCGACGGCGAGTGGTCGGAGACGACGAGGTCGATGACGCCGTCGCGCAGGCCCTGCCACAGCAGCTCGCGGTTGGCGGCCTCGCGGATCGGCGGGCAGCACTTGTACTGCGTCGCGCCGTCGGGGATCTCCTCGGCCGAGAAGGTCAGGTAGTGCGGGCAGGTCTCGGCGGTGATCTTCACGCCGTCGCGGCGGGCCGAGGCGAGCATCGCGAGCACGTCGGAGCTGGAGACGTGGAGGATGTGGACCCGGCAGCCGGTCCAGCGCGCGAGCTCGATGACCTGTGCGACGGCGAGGTTCTCGGCGCCGCGCGGGCGGCTGTGCAGGAAGTCCTCGTAGGTCTCGCCGTGCGGGTCGGGCGCGCGCTCGATGGCGTGCGTGTCCTCGGCGTGCACGATCATCAGCCCATCGAAGGACTGGATCTCGCGCATCGCCTCCTCGAGCTGCTCGGGGTCGAGGTGCGGGAACTCGTCGACGCCCGAGTGCAACAGGAAGCACTTGAAGCCGAAGACACCGGCGTCGTGCAGCGCGCGCAGCTCCGGAACGTTGCCCGGGATCGCGCCGCCCCAGAAACCGACGTCGACGAAGGCCTGGCTCTCCGCGGTCTTCCGCTTCAGCTCCAGGGCCGGTACGTCGCAGGTCGGCGGGATGCTGTTGAGCGGCATGTCGACGATCGTCGTGACGCCGCCGGCGGCCGCGGCCCGGGTGGCGGACGAGAAGCCCTCCCACTCGGTGCGGCCGGGGTCGTTGACGTGCACGTGCGAGTCGACGACGCCGGGCATGAGCACCTCGTCGGGGCCGAGCTCGAGCACCTCGGGCGCGTCCAGGTCGGAGGTGATCGGCTCGATCGCGACGATCTTGCCGTCGCGCACGCCGATGCAGCGTGCGACCTCACCGTGCCGGGCCACCACCCGCTGCGCGCGGATCACCAGGTCCAGGTCGCGACCCACGTCCTCACCTCCGGACTCGTCATTCCGCATCATGGAAAGCCATTTCTGTTGTGAGAAAAGTTACGCCGGTCATCGCGCGCCGGTCAAGGCTGGTTCCACGACCGGCGTGCGCTGGCGCCCCAGGCCCTGGACCTCAGCCTCCACGACCTGCCCCTCCCGGAGGAAGGGCCGCGGCTCGGGCCGTCCGGCGGCGACGCCGCCGGGCGTGCCCGTCAGCAGCAGGTCGCCGGGCTCGAGGGTCATCAGGGTGCTCACGTAGGCGAGCAGGGCGCCCACGCCGTGGGCCATCCGGGCGGTCGAGCCGCACTGCCGGCGCTCGCCGTCGACCCACAGCTCCAGGCTGAGCGCCTGCGGGTCCGCGACCTCGTCGGGGGTCACCAGCCAGGGACCGATCGGCGTGAACGTGTCCGCACACTTGCCCTTCGCCCAGGTCGGGCCGGCCGCGATCCGCGAGCGCTCGCTGAGGTCGTCGGCGGTCAGGTAGCCACCGACCGCGGCAAGGGCCTCCTCGACGGAGGCGCACCGGGTCAGCCGCCGGCCGACCACGACGCCGAGCTCGACCTCGTGGTCGCTCGTCGTCGAGCCGGGCGGCAGCTCGACCGGGTCGTACGGACCGGAGACGGAGGTCGACGGCTTGAGGAAGACCACCGGCTCGTCGGGGATCTGCGCCCCGGCCTCCTCCGCGTGGTCCTCGTAGTTGAGCCCGATGCCGATGACCTTGCCGGGCCGCGCGACGGGGGGCCCGATCCGGGTCCCGTCCGGGACCAGCGGCAGCACGCCCGCCGCCAGCGCCTCCCGTACGACGCGCAGCCGCACCGGGTCGCCGAGCAGGTCGCCGTCGATCTCGGGCACGACCGGCGACAGGTCACGCAGCACGCCGTCGGCGTCGAGGCCCGCGGGCCGCTCACGGCCGGGCGGGCCCACTCGGAGCAGCTTCATGCGTTCTCCTTGGTCCGGAGGGCCGGGACGAGGTGCTCGGCGGCGATGCGCTCGCCGAGCTGGTGGAGCAGGGGGATGCCGTCGGTCAGGCAGCGCTGCAGGTCGGGCTCGATGTTCGCGAGCGCGTAGGCCGCCTCGATGCCCGCCGCGCGCATCCGGGCCGGGTCGAGCCGGTTGACCCCGCAGACGGCGACCACGGGCACGCCGGCCCGCCCGGCCGCGGCCGCGACACCCGCGGGCGCCTTGCCGTGCAGGGTCTGCTCGTCCAGGGCGCCCTCGCCGGTGACGACGAGGTCGGCCCCGGTGAGCAGGTTCTCGAAGCCCACCAGGTCGAGCACGAGCTCGATCCCGGAGCGCAGCTCGGCGCCGAGCACCGCGAGCGCCGCGAAGCCGACGCCGCCGGCCGCGCCGGCACCCGGGTGGTCGCGGACGTCGGCCCCGGTGGCAGTCGCCAGCAGGTCGGCCCAGTGGCCGAGAGAGGCGTCGAGGCGTCGTACGTCGTCGGGGGTGGCGCCCTTCTGCGGCCCGTAGACCGCGGCGGCGCCGCGGGGACCGGTGAGCGGGTTGTCGACGTCGCAGGCCACGGTGACGACCACGCCGGCGATCCGGCGGCGCACGTCGTCGAGCTCGACCCGCGCCGCCTCGTGGAGGGACCCGCCGCCGTCGGCGACGTCCGCACCATCCGCATCGAGCAGCCGCGCGCCGAGTCCGCGCAGCAGGCCGGCCCCGCCGTCCGTGCTCGCGCTGCCGCCGATGCCGAGCACGACCTCGCGGCAGCCCGCGTCGACCGCGGCGGCCAGCGCCTCGCCGGCGCCGCGGCTGGAGGCCCGCAACGGGTCCGGGTCGCCGGGCAGGCGCACCAGGCCGGCGGCGTCGGCCAGCTCGACGACCGCGAGGTCGCCGCGGCGGGCGTACGACGTGCGGACCGGCTCGCCCGTCGGACCGGTGACGGTGACGGGCACCAGCGCGAAGCCCGCGGCCTCCGCCGCGGCGAGGGTCCCGTCGCCGCCGTCGGCGACCGGGGCCGCGTCGACGACGGCGTCGGGGAGGACGCGTCGTACACCCGCGCCCACCGCCGCCGCGACCTCGGCGGCGGTGAGCGATCCCTTGAACTTGTCGGAGGCGACCAGCACGCGCGGCTGCACGGGGACTCCGCTCAGTCCAGCGGGACCAGCGCGGTCGGGGCGTGCTCGCCGCGCTCGGCGAGGTCCTCGAACTCGACGACGCCGTCGATCTCCAGGCCCATCGACACGTTGGTGACGCGCTCGAGGATCACCTCGACCAGGACGGGGACGCGGTACTCCGCCATCAGCGCCTTGGCCTTCTCGAAGGCCGCGCCGAGGTCGGCCGGGTCGGTGACCCGCAGCGCCTTGCACCCCAAGCCCTCGGCCACCTTGAGGTGGTCGACGCCGTAGCCGTTGACCTCGGGGCTGTTGACGTTGTCGAAGGACAGCTGCACGCAGTAGTCCATCTCGAACCCGCGCTGGGCCTGGCGGATCAGGCCGAGATAGGAGTTGTTCACGACGACGTGGATGTAGGGGATGTTGAACTGGGCACCCACCGCCAGCTCCTCGACGAGGAACTGGAAGTCGTAGTCGCCCGACAGCGCGACGACCTGGCCCTCGGGGTCGGCGGTCGCGACGCCCAGCGCGGCGGGCAGGGTCCAGCCCAGCGGGCCGGCCTGGCCGGCGTTGATCCAGTGCCGCGGCTTGTAGACGTGCAGCAGCTGGGCCGCCTGGATCTGCGAGAGCCCGATGGTCGTGACGTAGCGGGTGTCAGCACCGAACGCGCGGTTCATCTCCTCGTACACGCGCTGCGGCTTGATCGGGATGTCCTCGAAGTGCGTCTTGCGCTGCAGCGTGCGCTTGCGCTCGGCGCAGTCCTCGGCCCAGTCGGAACGGTCCGCCATCGAGCCGGCCGCGGCGCGCTCGCGGGCGACCTCGACGAGCACCTCGAGCGCGGCCCTCGCGTCGGACACGATGCTGTAGTCGGGCGCGAAGACGCGTCCGATCTGGGTCGGCTCGATGTCGATGTGCACGAAGGTGCGGCCCTTCGTGTACGTCTCGACGGACCCGGTGTGGCGGTTGGCCCACCGGTTGCCGATGCCCAGGACGAAGTCGCTCGCGAGCATGGTCGCGTTGCCGTAGCGGTGCGACGTCTGCAGGCCGACCATGCCGGCGTTGAGCGGGTGGTCGTCCGGGATGGTGCCCCAGCCCATCAGGGTCGGCACGACGGGGACGCCCGTGACGTCGGCGAGCTCGACGAGCAGGTCGGCGGCGTCGGCGTTGACGATGCCACCGCCGGCGACGATCAGCGGCCGCTCGGACGCGGCGAGCAGGTCGAGCGCCTTCTCCGCCTGCGCCCGGCTGGCGGCCGGCCTCGAGACCGGCAGCGGCTCGTAGGTGTCGATGTCGAACTCGATCTCGGTCTGCTGGACGTCGATCGGCAGGTCGATCAGGACCGGGCCGGGGCGGCCCTCGCGCATCAGCTGGAAGGCCTTCTGGAAGGTGCCGGGGACCTGGGCGGGCTCCATCACGGTGACCGCCATCTTGGTCAGCGGCCGGGCGATGGAGGCGATGTCGACCGCCTGGAAGTCCTCCTTGTGCAGCTTCGCGACCGGCGCCTGGCCGGTGATGCACAGGATCGGGATCGAGTCGGCGGACGCCGAGTAGAGACCGGTGACCATGTCGGTGCCGGCCGGGCCCGACGTACCGATGCAGACGCCGATGTTGCCGGCCTTCGCCCGCGTGTAGCCCTCGGCCATGTGCGAGGCCGCCTCGACGTGGCGGGCGAGCACGTGCTTGAGGCCACCGTGCTTGCGCATCGCGCTGTAGAAGGGGTTGATCGCGGCACCCGGCAGTCCGAAGAGCTGCGTGGCGCCCTCCTTCTCCAGGATCAGGACGGCGGCGTCGACCGCGCGCATGCGTGCCATGTCAGTTCTCCCCGTTCTCGGAGGTGCGGCCGCTGAGGCGCTCGACGCCCCGCAGCAGGCCGGAGTGGTCCAGGCCGCCGTCGCCGTTGGCCCTCGCGCTCGCCATCAGCTGGGCGACCAGCGCGCCGAGCGGAGCGACGACGCCCGCCTCGCGGGCGGCGGCGGTGACGATGCCGAGGTCCTTGTGGTGGAGCTCGATGCGGAAGCCCGGCTGGAAGGAGCGGGTCAGCATGTTCTCCTTCTTCTGGTTGAGCACGGCCGAGCCGGCGAGGCCGCCGCCCAGGACCTCGAGGGCGGCCTTCGTGTCGACGCCGTAGGCCTCGAGGAAGACGACGGCCTCGGCGAGCGCCTGGATGTTGGCGGCGACGATGAGCTGGTTGGCGGCCTTCACGGTCTGGCCGGCACCACTCGGGCCGACGTGGACGACGGTCTTGCCGACCACGTCGAAGACCTCGCGGGCAGCCTCGAAGTCGTCGGCCGACCCGCCGACCATGATCGACAGCGCGGCGTTGCGGGCGCCGGCCTCACCGCCCGAGACGGGGGCGTCGAGGAGGCGGAAGCCCTTGGCCGCCGCCTGCTCGGCGAGCGCGGCGGTGACATCGGGACGGATGCTGGAGAAGTCGATGACCAGCGCACCGGGAGCGGCGCTCTCGAAGACACCGCCCTCACCGGCGAGGACGGCCTCGACGTCCGGGGAGTCCGGCACCATCACGCAGACGACGTCGGCGCCCTGGACGGCGTCGGCGATCGAGTCGGCGGCGCGGCCGCCCGCCTCGACGAGCGGCTGAGCCTTGTCCGGGGTGCGGTTGTAGCCGGCGACCGAGTGGCCGGCGTTGGCGAGGTGGACAGCCATCGGGCTGCCCATGATGCCGAGGCCGATGAAGGCGATCTTGCTCATGGGAAGAGGTCCTCTCCTGAGGTGGTCAGCGGGTGGTGGCGGTGGCGGCGCGGCGCTCGCGCGGGAGCCACGCGAAGCTGTCGGCGGACGTCGTGGCGGGCTTGTACTCGAGGCCGACCCAGCCGTCGTACCCGACGGCCTCGAGGGCGGCGAGCTGGCGCTCGAGCGGGAGGCTGCCGGTGCCGGGCTCGTTGCGGCCGGGGGCGTCGGCGATCTGCACGTGGGCGACCCGGGCGGCGTGCTGGGCGATCACCGCGTCGACGTCGTCGCCGTTGACGGCCAGGTGGTAGAGGTCGGCCAGGAGGCCGATGTTCTCCTCGCCGGCTCCCGCGACGACGGCCCGGGCGATCACGGCCAGGGCGTCGGCCGCAGTCAGCAGCGGGTAGCGCTCGGCGCCACTCACCGGCTCGACCAGGACGGTGCCGCCGATCCGGGCGGCGGCTCGGGCGGCCAGGGCGAGGCTCTCCGCACCCAGCTCGTCCTGCGCCTCCGGGGCGACGCCCTCGAGCCGGTTGCCGTAGAGCGCGTTGAAGGCGGTGCAGCCGAGCCGCTCGCCGATGCCGACGGTGACGTCGACGTTGTCGCGGAACTCGGCCGACCGGGCCGGCCAGGACACGAGGCCGCGGTCACCGGCGGGCATGTCGCCGGCGAAGAAGTTGAGGCCGACGAGCTGGACGCCGGCGTCCCGGACGGCCGCGACGAAGGCGTCGACGTCCTTGTCGGCCGGCACGGCCTCGGCGAACGGCCACCAGAACTCGACGGCGTCGAAGCCGGCCGCCTTGACGGCCGCGGGGCGCTCGAGGAGGGGCAGCTCGGTGAACAGGATCGAGCAGTTCACCTCGTACCGGAGCTGGTGCGTCATCTCTCGTCCTTCCGTAATGCGGAATCTATTTTCTGATACACGGAATGTTACGGACGTGATCGCGATCACGTCAACCCCCGCAGGACGAAAAGAACCCCGCCCCCGCCGGGAGTCCGGCGAGGGCGGGGCAGCAGGGCGGATCAGCGTGTCGCCGGCACGGGCGCCCTCTCCTCGTTGCACCGGGAGGCGCCGGCGACGTCCATCGCCCGAGCGATGAAGTAGTACGCCGTGAAGCCGATGCCGCAGCCGATGAACCAGCTGTAGTTGGTGATCCAGTCGATCGGCGACGACCCGTCGCCCATGAGGCCCCAGAGCTTCGGCACGACCACCGAGCCGAGCGAGAAGGCACCGGCGATGAGCAGCGCGTAGACGGCGGCGAAGTTGGTGCCCCGGGTGTACCAGTACTCGCCGTCCTCCTCCATGGTGAACAGCTCGTCGACGGTGATCCTCTGGTTGCGGATCTGGTAGTAGTCGGCGATCAGGATGCCGAACAGCGGGCCGATCAGGGCGCCGAGGATGCCGAGGGTCCAGAAGATCGCCTCGTCGTTGTTGTACCAGTTCCAGGGCGTCAGGATCACCGAGCCGACCGCCGCGATCATGCCGCCCATCCGCCAGCTGATCCGCTGCGGGCTGACGTGGGAGAAGTCGAACGCCGGGCTGATGAAGTTCGCCACGATGTTGATGCCGATGGTGGCGATCACGAAGGTGGCGCCGCCGAGGACGATCGCGAAGGTGTTGTCGAGCTTCTCGACCGTGACGATCGGGTCGGTGATCAGCTCGCCGTACAGCGGGACGGTGGCGGCGGCGGTGAGCACGGTCAGCAGCGAGAAGACGATGAAGTTGATCGGCAGGCCGAGGAAGTTGCCGCGCTTCACCTTCTCGAACGAGCTGGCGTAGCGGGAGAAGTCACCGAAGTTGAGCATCGGGCCGGAGAAGTACGACACCACCGCGGCGACCGCGCCGAACATCGCCCATACCAAGGCCCAGCCGCTGAGGTGCGCCTCGGTCAGGTTGAGGTCGATGTCGAAGTCGACCTTGAACAGCATGTAGACGCACATCACGAGCATCACCGCGTAGACGGCCGGGCCGGCGAAGTCGACGAAGCGCTTGATCATCTCCATGCCGCGCCAGAACAGCAGCGCCTGCAGCACCCAGAGGATCGCGTAGCTGAGATAGCCCAGCAGCGAGAGGCCGAGGAACTCGTGCTCCGTGAGCGGCTGCGCGAACCCGGGCCACAGCTTGAGGAAGACGATGTTGAGCGACTGCGCGGCGAGGAAGGTCTGGACGCCGTACCAGGCGACGGCGATCAGGCCGCGGATGATGGCCGGGATGTTCGCCCCGAGCACGCCGAAGGACGCTCGGCAGGTCACGGGATAGGGAACGCCCGCGATCTGGCTCGGCTTCGCGACCAGGTTGCAGAAGAACTGGACGATCACGATGCCGACGATCAGGCAGACGAAGACCTGCCAGGCCGTCAGCCCGATCGCGAACAGGGCGCCCATCGTGACGTAGCCGCCGACGCTGTGCACGTCGGACATCCAGAAGGCGAAGATGTTGTAGGAGCCCCAGGTCTGCTTCTTCAGCGGGGCGAGGTCCTCGTTGGTCAGGCGCGGGTGGTAGTCCCGCTTGATGACACTCTCGCCGGCCGGGTGGTCGGTGGCGTCGTGGTTCATGTCTCTCCTCGGGTGGGGTGCCGGATCTCGGGAGGATCAGGGCTTCAGGGGCCAGCCGGTCAGCGGCTTCGGGCGCGGTGGGGCGTAGGTGCGGACCTTGCTGGTGCGCAGGCCGAGGGCGATCAGGCTCTCGGCGAGCTGGACGGCTGCGGCGACGCCGTCGACCACCGGGACCCCGGTGGCGGCGCGCACCGCCTCGTCGAGGCCGGCCATGCCGCCGCAGCCGAGGCAGATGACCTCGGCCTTGTCGTCCTGGACGGCCAGCTGGGCCTCCGCGACGATCGCCTTCACGGCCCGCTCCGGGTCCTCGTCGAGCTCGAGGACGGAGAGGCCGCTGGATCGCACGGAGGCGCACCTCCGGTCGAGGCCGGCGAGCATGAGCCGGTCCTCGATCAGGGGGACGGCGCGGTCGAGGGTGGTGACCACGGAGTACTTGTGACCGAGCAGCGAGGCCACGTGGCCGGCCGCCTCGGTGATGTCGACGACCGGTACGTCGAGGAGCTCCTGCAGGCCCTCGCGGCCGTGCTCGCCGAAGCCGGCCTGGACCACGGCGTCGTACGGGCCGTCGTACGCGACGACCTCGTTCATCACGGCCAGCGCCGCGAAGTAGCTCTCGAAGTTGCCCTCGCAGGACGCGGGGCCGACGCGCGGGGTGAGCGCGACGATCTCGGTGCCGGGACGCGCCGCCGCACGAGCGGAGGCGGCGATCGCGTCCGTCATCGTCGCGGTGGTGTTGACGTTGACCACGAGGATCGTCGGCATCGCGGGCCCTTTCCGATGATTGATTCCGTATTGCGGAAGTCGGTTTCCGACTACAGGAAGTGTGGTCCGGGTCACACAGAAGTGTCAAGAGACCTGCCGCGGAAGGCGTCGCGCGTTGTACCTTCCTCCAAGAACCAGGCCGGCGAGGGGGTGGAGCGGTGCTGCTGGCGGAGCTGCTGGAGACACCCGGCCTCGGGCTGCGGGTGCTGCACGCGCCACCCGGCTCGCTGGAGCGGCCGGTCGGGCGCACGATCACCATCGACCTGCTCGAGCCGGGGCGCTTCCTGACCGGGGGCGAGCTCGTGCTGACCGGCCTGGTGTGGCGACGCGGCCCGGAGGACAGCGAGACCTTCGTGGCCTCGATCGCGTCCCGCGGCGCGGCCAGCCTGCTGGCCGGAGCCGCGCTGCTCGGCGGCATCCCCGACGACCTCGTCGAGGCCTGCCGGCGCCACGACCTGGCCCTGGTCGAGGTGCCGGTCGACGTCCCCTTCGCCGACATCACCGAGCACGTCGCCGCCGCGGGCGCAGCCGGTGCGAGCGCACGCCTGTCGGCCAGCCTGGTCCGCCAGCGGCAGCTGCTCTCGGCCATCGCGTCCGGCCGCAGCCTCGACGAGCTGGCCGCCCGCGTCTCGGCCGAGGTCGGCCACCCGTGCCGCGTGCTGACCGCCAGCGGCCGCCACGTCGTGCCCGGTCCCGGCGAGCTGGAGGCAGCCACCGTCGACGCCCTGACCCGCTGCTTCCTCACCGCCGACCTGCTGCCGGCCGTCGCCGAGTCAGCCGGTACGACGTACTCCCTGCTCTCCGTTGGATCGGGGCTCGCCGACCGGCTCACCGGCTGGGCCCTGGTGGTCGAGGGCGACCACCGCACCTGGCCGCAGGACGACCTCGACGCGATCCACGAGCTCGGCGCGATCGCCGCGCTGGACCGGTCGCGACGCGACGAGGGGCTGCGGGTGCTGCGACCGCTGGCGGCCGAGACCCTGGCGCAGGTGGAGGCCGGCGCGACGCCCACCGAGCTCGCGACGCGCCTGCGCCAGACCGGCCTCCACCCCGACCGTCCCCTCGTTCTCGCCGTCGCCGAGCTCGCGGGCGGCGGGTCCGCCGAGGTGGCCGCCGCCGTGCTGGAGGACGTCGCCCTCGGCGTCGGCGCCTCGGTGGTGGCGTCTGCGCGCGACGGCAGCGTGGTCGCCTTCCTGCCCGCCGGCCCCGGCCTGACCGAGCAGCTGCGCCGCTCGCTCACGCGGCTGGCGCCGGGCCTCCACCGCGGCTCGCTGTCGGTCGGGCTCAGCGGCGAGAGCGGTCTCGAGGCGCTGGCCGGCGCGCTCGAGGAGGCCCGCTTCGCGCACCGCGTCGCGCGCTCCGGGGGCGGTGCGGTCGCCCTGGTCGGCTCCGAGGAGGTCACCTCGCACGTGCTCCTCCTCGCCACGGTCCCCGACGACGTACGCCGCACCTACGCGCAGCGGGTGCTGGGCCAGGTGCTCGACCACGACCAGCGCGGCGGGGGCGAGCTGGTGGCGACGCTCGCGGAGTTCCTGGCGTGCTCGGGCTCGTGGACCCGGACGGCGGAGTCGCTCCACCTCCACGTGAACACGGTGCGCTACCGGATCGCCCGGGTCGAGGAGCTGACCGGTCGCGACCTGTCGACGTTGGAGGACCGGGTCGACGTCTTCCTGGCGCTGAAGTCGCTCTGACCTTGGAGGATCGCACAAGGCGATCGGGACGGACGGTCCCATCTTCGGAGGATCGGCGGGTGCCCCGGTGCCACCTTCCGGAGTGATGCTGTGTCGCGGATCACGGTGAGGGCCCGCCCCCGTGCGCCCCGAGAAAGGTCTGAGGCCATGAAGGTGTCGAAGAAGAAGGCTCCCCAGCCGGGTCGAGCCGCCGTCCACCCGGTCGACGAGGTGCTCCCCGCGGGCAGGCTCGCGGTCTACGGCATGCAGCACGTGCTCGCGTTCTACGCCGGCGCGGTGATCGTGCCGATCCTGCTCGCGAACTCGATCGGGCTCAGCACGGACCAGCTGGTCCACCTCATCAACGCCGACCTCTTCACGTGCGGTATCGCCTCGATCATCCAGTCGGTCGGCTTCTGGAAGGTGGGGGTCCGGCTGCCGCTGCTCCAGGGCGTCACGTTCACGGCCGTGTCACCGATGATCGCGATCGGCCTCGCCGCCGGCGGCGGCACCGACGGCCTGCTCGTGATCTACGGCGCCGTCATCGTGGCCGGCCTCGCGACCTTCTTCATCGCGCCCTTCTTCAGCCGCCTGATCCGGTTCTTCCCGCCGGTCGTCACCGGCTCGGTGATCACCATCATCGGCATCGCGCTGCTGCCCGTCGCGGCCGCGGACGCCACCGGCGGCGCCGGCCCGACGTCCGACCCGACCAGCGGTCGCAACATGGCCTACGCGCTCGGCACCCTCGCGCTGATCGTCGTGATCCAGCGCGTGTTCAAGGGCTTCATGGCCACCGTCGCGGTGCTCGTCGGCCTGGTCGTCGGCACCCTCGTGGCCTGGGCGCTGGGCGACGCGCACTTCGGCGCGGTCAGTGACTCCGGCTGGGTCGGCGTGACGACGCCCTTCCACTTCGGCTGGCCGCAGTTCTCCTTCGCCGCCATCGTCTCGATGATCGTGGTCATGCTGATCACGGCGGTCGAGACCACCGGCGACGTGTTCGCGACCGGTGAGATCGTCGAGAAGCGGGTCGGCCGCGAGGACATCGCCCGCGCCCTGCGCGCCGACGGCCTCGCCACCACGCTCGGCGGCACCCTGAACTCCTTCCCCTACACCTGCTTCGCCGAGAACGTCGGCCTGGTCCGGCTCACCCAGGTCAAGAGCCGCTGGGTCGTCGCGACGGCCGGCCTGATCATGGTCCTGCTCGGCCTGCTGCCGAAGGCCGGCGCCATCGTCGCCGGCATCCCGCACCCGGTGCTGGGCGGCGCCGCGCTCGCCATGTTCGCCACCGTGGCCGTCGTCGGCTTCCAGACGCTGACGAAGGTCGACTTCCACGACCACCGCAATGTCGTCATCGTCGCCACCAGCGTCGGCCTCGCGATGTACGTCACCGCGCAGCCCCAGGTCTCCCAGGCCGTCCCGGACTGGGCCGAGATCATCTTCGGCAGCGGCATCACCCTCGGCAGCCTCACCGCGATCGTGCTCAACATCGTCTTCCACCACGTCGGCAAGGACTTCGGCCCCGCCGTGGCCGGGATGCCCGGCGACACGATCCGCCTCGACCAGGTCAACGAGATGGGCCGCGCCGAGTTCGTCGAGACCTTCGCCGGCCTCTTCCAGGGCCCGCGCTGGATGGTCGAGCGGGCCTGGGACCAGCGCCCCTTCGCCGACACCCACGCGCTGCGCCGCGCCTTCCAGGAGGCCCTGTTCAGCGGCTCGCCGGAGGAGCAGCGCGAGCTGATCGAGGCCTACCCCGAGCTCGGCTCGCGGCTGGTGTCGGAGGGGATCGTGGGCGAGGAGTCGCTGCGCGACCAGTCCTCGCGGGGCCTCACCCACCTGGCCGAGCCGGACCAGGAGGCGCTGACCTCCCTCACCGACGCCTACCGCGAGCGCTTCGGCTTCCCGCTGGTGATCTCGGTGCGCGACGCGAGCTCTCTCGACCGAATCCTCGCCGAAGGCCGCGAGCGGCTGGGAAACTGTGAGCGGCAGGAGCACGCCGCGGCCCTGATCGAGATCGCCAAGATCGCCGGCCACCGCTTCGACGACTTCCTCCGCGAGGCCAACCCGATCCACAGCGCACGCACCCGCACCCCCTGGAGCAGCCAGCGATGAGCCAGCCCATCCCGTGTACGGCGAGCATCACCGTCAACGGCGACGAGGTGCCGCTCGACGGCATCGCCGCCCACACCACGACGCTCGACTGGCTGCGCGGCCGCGGCCTCACCGGCGCGAAGGAGGGCTGCGCGGAGGGCGAGTGCGGCGCCTGCTCGGTGCTCGTCGCCCGGCCGGGCACCGACCCGGAGTCCGGTGCCGCCACCGAGTGGACCGCGGTCAACGCGTGCCTCGTGCCGGTGGCCGCGCTCGACGGCCAGGAGGTCGTCACCAGCGAGGGCCTCGGCACCAGCAGCGAGCTGCACCCCGTCCAGCGGGAGCTGGCCGTGCGCGGCGGCTCGCAGTGCGGCTACTGCACGCCCGGCTTCGTGTGCAGCCTGGCCGCGGAGTTCTACCGCCCGACCCGTACGGGCGACGGCGCCTGCGACCACGAGCACGGCCCCAACGGCGTGGACCTGCACGCGCTGAGCGGCAACCTGTGCCGCTGCACCGGCTACCGACCCATCCGCGACGCGGCCTTCGCGCTCGGCTCGCCCGAGCCCGGCGACGCCTTCGCGGCCCGCCAGGCCGAGGCGCCGCCGGCACCGCGACCGACCCGGATCGCCGTCGGCGGTGCCGAGTTCGTCCGGCCGGAGACCCTGGCCGAGGCGCTCGACCTGCTGGTCGAGCGGCCCGAGGCGCAGGTCGTCGCCGGCTCCACCGACTGGGGCGTCGAGGTCAACATCCGCGGCGTCCGCGCACCGCTGGTGGTCGCGGTCGACCGGCTCCCCGAGCTCCGTGGGCTCACCCTCGCCGAGGACCACGTAGAGATCGGCGCCGCGCTGACGCTGACCGAGATCGAGCGCCGCCTCGACGGCCGGGTCCCGCTGCTGGCCGAGGTGTTCCCGCAGTTCGCGTCCCGCCTGATCCGCAACAGCGCGACCATCGGCGGCAACATCGGCACCGGCTCCCCCATCGGCGACACCCCGCCCGCCCTGCTCGCCCTCGACGCCGACGTCGTGCTCGCCTCCCCGCGCGGGGAGCGGGTCGTCGCCCTCGCCGACTACTTCACCGGCTACCGCCAGAGCGTCCGCGCCGACGACGAGCTGATCCGCGCGGTCCGCCTCCCCCTCCCGCTCGCGCCCGTCACCGGCTTCCACAAGATCGCCAAGCGCCGCTTCGACGACATCTCCAGCGTCGCCGTCGGCTACGCGCTCGACGTCACCGGCGGCACCGTGGTCCGCGCCCGGATCGGGCTCGGCGGCGTCGCGGCGACCCCCCTGCGTGCCGTCGCGACCGAGGACGCCCTCGTGGGCCGGCCGTGGTCCGAGGACACGGTGCGCCGCGCCGCGGCCGTGCTCGCCGGGGAGGGGACGCCGATGGACGACCACCGCGCGAGTGCGGCGTACCGCTCGGCGATGCTGGGCCAGTCGCTGCTGCGCCTCTTCCACGACCACGCCGACCGCGAGGAGGTGCCGGCATGAGCCACCTGTCCGAGCGTCCCGAGAACCCCGTCGTCGGGATCCCGCTCCCCCACGAGAGCGCCGCCCTGCACGTGACCGGCGAGGCGCTCTACACCGACGACCTCGTCGGCCGCACCGCGGGCGCACTGCACGCCTGGCCCGTCCAGGCCCCGCACGCGCACGCCCTGGTGACCGGACTGCGCCCCGAGCCGGCGTACGACGTCCCGGGCGTCGTGCGCGTGCTGACGGCCGCGGACGTGCCCGGTGTCAACGACGCCGGCGTGAAGCACGACGAGCCGTTGTTCCCGACCGAGGTGATGTTCCACGGCCACGCGGTCTGCTGGGTGCTCGGGGAGACGCAGGAGGCCGCCCGGCTGGGCGCCGCCGCGGTCGAGGTCGACTACGAGCCGCTGCCGTCGCTGGTGACGGTGCCGGAGGCGATCGCGGCCGAGAGCTTCCAGGGAGCCCGCCCGCACCTCGAGCGCGGCGACGTGACGGGGGCGCTCGACGACGCGGCCCACGTGTTCGAGGGCGAGTTCGAGTTCGCCGGCCAGGAGCACTTCTACCTCGAGACCCACGTCTCCCTCGCCCTCGTCGACGAGGGTGGGCAGGTGCTCGTGCACAGCAGCACCCAGCACCCCTCGGAGACCCAGGAGATCGTCGCCCACGTGCTCGGCCTGCCGAGCCACGCCGTCACCGTGCAGTGCCTGCGGATGGGTGGCGCGTTCGGCGGCAAGGAGATGCAGCCCCACGGGTACGCCGCCATCGCCGCGCTCGGCGCCACGCTGACCGGCCGGCCGGTGCGGCTGCGCCTCAACCGCACCCAGGACATGACCATGTCCGGCAAGCGGCACGGCTTCCACAGCACGTGGCGGGTCGGCTTCGACGCCGACGGCCTGCTCGTCGCGCTCGAGGCCACCCTGACCGCCGACGGCGGCTGGAGCCTCGACCTGTCGGAGCCCGTCCTGGCGCGGGCGCTGTGCCACATCGACAACGCCTACTGGGTCCCGAACGTGCGGGTCGACGGCCGGATCGCGCGGACCCACAAGACCTCGCAGACCGCGTTCCGCGGCTTCGGCGGCCCGCAGGGGATGCTCGTCATGGAGGACCTGCTCGGCCGCTGCGCGCCCCTGCTGGGGATCGACCCGATCGAGCTGCGGCGGCGCAACTTCTACCGGTCCCACAACACCACGCCCTACGGCCAGCCGGTGCGCCACGCGGACCGGCTCGAGGCGTGCTGGGACCAGGTCGCGGAGTCGGGCGAGGTCGCCCGGCGTCGTACCGAGATCGCGGAGTTCAACCGTCAGAACCCCCATTCCAAGCGGGGTCTGGCGATGACGCCGGTGAAGTTCGGCATCTCGTTCAACCTCACCGCCTTCAACCAGGCCGGCGCGCTCGTGCACGTCTACAAGGACGGCTCGGTGCTCATCAACCACGGCGGCACCGAGATGGGCCAGGGCCTGCACACCAAGATGCTGCAGGTCGCCGCGACCACGCTGGGCGTGCCGCTGGAGCGGGTGCGGCTCGCGCCGACGCGCACCGACAAGGTGCCGAACACGTCGGCGACCGCGGCCAGCTCGGGGGCCGACCTCAACGGCGCCGCGATCAAGAACGCCTGCGAGCAGATCCGCGAGCGGCTGGCGCAGGTCGCCGGCGGCCGGCTCGGGATCAGCCCCAACGACGTGCGCTTCGAGGCCGGCACCGTGCGCGGCATCTCCGTCGCGTCCGGCTCGATCGGCTGGGACGAGCTGGTCAACACGGCCTACCACCAGCGCGTCCAGCTCTGGGCGGCCGGCTTCTACCGGACCGAGGGCCTGCACTGGGACGCCGCCAGCATGCGCGGCGAGCCGTTCAAGTACTTCGCCTACGGCGTCGCCGCCGCCGAGGTCGAGGTCAGCGGGTTCACCGGCGCCTACACGCTGCGCCGCGTCGACATCGTGCACGACGTCGGCGACAGCCTCAGCCCGCTCATCGACATCGGCCAGATCGAGGGCGGCTTCGTGCAGGGCGCCGGGTGGCTGACCCTGGAGGACCTGCGCTGGGACGCCTCCGACGGTCCGAACCGTGGCCGGCTGGCGACGCAGGCGGCGAGCACCTACAAGCTGCCGAGCTTCTCCGAGATGCCCGAGGTCTTCCGGGTGACCCTGCTGGAGAAGGCCCACGAGGAGGGTGCGGTCTACGGCTCGAAGGCCGTCGGCGAGCCGCCGCTCATGCTCGCCTTCTCGGTCCGCGAGGCGCTGCGCGAGGCCGCGGCCGCCTTCGGCCCGGCCGGCACGAGCGTCGAGCTCGCCAGCCCCGCCACGCCCGAAGCGGTCTTCTGGGCGATCGAGCGCGCCCGTACGCCGGCCACGCCCGAGCCCGGCACCGACACCGGCACCGCCGAGCCGGTGCTCGCCGGCGGGAGGTGACGGAGATGGAGTGGCTCAAGGCGGTGCAGCGGCTGCGCGAGCAGCGGGTGCCCGGCGTCCTGGTCACGCTCACGTCCGTGCGCGGCCACTCGCCGCGAGAGGCCGGCGCCAAGATGGTCGTCGCGGCCGACCGCACCTGGGCCAGTGTCGGCGGGGGCAACCTCGAGGCCGTCGCCATCGAGCGCGCCCGCGCGATGCTCGCCTCGGGCGCGACGACACCGGAGAGCGTCGAGTGCTCGCTCTCCGACAAGGCCCCCTACCAGCACGGCGTGCAGTGCTGCGGCGGCGAGGTCGAGCTGCTGCTGGAGCCGCTGCCCGTCGTACCCTCCGTCGCGATCTTCGGCATGGGCCACGTCGGCCTCGAGCTGGCACGCATCCTCGCGCGCCACGACATCGAGCTCCACCTCGTCGACTCCCGCGCCGACCAGCTCGAGCCCGCCCAGCTGCGCGCCCTCGACGACGCCGTGGCCGGGGTTCACGTGCACCGGGTGCCGGTGCTGCCCGAGCTCGTCGTCGGCGAGCTGCCCGCGGGCACGCACGTCCTGGTCATGACCCACGACCACGCCGAGGACGCCGCCCTGTGCGACGCGGCGATCCGGTCGAGCCACCTCGCCACGATCGGGCTGATCGGGTCGAGCGCGAAGTGGACCCGCTTCAAGGCCAAGCTCGCCGACGAGGGCCACTCCCCCGAGGCGATCGCCCGCATCACCACCCCCATCGGCCTGCCCGACCTGCCCGGCAAGGAGCCGGCCACGATCGCGGTCAGCGTCGCGGCCTGGCTGCTGCAGGCGTTCGCGCGCGAGGCCACCCCCTCCACCCGAACTTCCGCCACCCGACCCGAGGTGACCCAGTGACGCTCTTCCGGGGAACCTTCCTCGACACCCCCGCCGACCCCTTCGCCGGCGGCGCGCTGCGCGCCGAGGACGACGGCGCGATCGTCGTCCACGACGGGGTGATCGTCACCCGCGGCGCCTTCGCCGAGGTCCGCGCCCGGCACCGCGACGAGGAGGTCGTCGACCTGTTCGGTGGCGTCGTGCTGCCCGGCTTCGTCGACACGCACGTGCACTTCCCGCAGGTGCGCGTGATCGGCGGCCTCGGCATGCCGCTGCTCGACTGGCTCGAGCAGTGCGCCCTGCCCGAGGAGGCCAGGCTCGCCGACACGTCGTACGCCGCCGGCGTCGCGACGGACTTCGTCCGCGGGCTGGTCGGCGCGGGCACCACCACCGCGCTCGTCTTCGGCAGCCACTTCGCCGGCGCGGTCGACGCGGTCTTCACCGAGGCCGCACGGGTCGGCCTGCGGATCACCAGCGGCCTGGTCGTCAGCGACCGGCTGCTGCGCGAGGACCTGCTGACCTCACCGGAGCGTGCCCTCGAGGAGTCGGTCGCGCTCGCCGGGCGCTGGCACGGCACGGGGCGTGCCCGCTACGCCGTGACGCCGCGGTTCTCCCTCTCCTGCACCGACGACCTGCTCGCCGCGTGTGCCGACGCGCTCGCCGCCGCGCCCGGCGCGATGCTCACCTCGCACGTCAACGAGAACGTCCGCGAGATCGAGACCGTCCGCGACCTCCACGGCTGCGACTACGTGGCGTCGTACGACCGGCACGGACTGGTCGGTCGCAGCACGGTGCTCGCCCACGACGTGCACCCGACGGACCCCGACCTCGCGCTGCTCGGCGAGCGCGGCGCCGCCGTCGCGCACTGCCCGACGAGCAACGCCGCCCTCGGCAGCGGGCTCTTCCCGCTCGCCCGGCACCGCGCGCACGGCGTGCGGGTCGCGCTCGGCTCCGACGTCGGCGCCGGCACCGGCTTCTCGCTGCTGAAGGAGGGCCTGCAGGCGTACTTCGTGCAGCAGCTCCTCGGCGAGCGCGGTGTGGCGCTGGCGCCGGCCCACCTGCTCCACCTCGCCACCGCCGCCGGCGCCGACGCGCTCGGCCTGGCCGACCAGGTGGGCGACTTCTCCGTCGGCCGCCGCTTCGACGCCCAGTGGGTGCAGCCCGCCGAGGGCACGCCGCTCGACGTCGGCCTCGCCCACGCCGCCTCGTCGGAGGACGCGCTGGCGCGGGTGTTCGCGCTCGGCACGCCGGCGGACGTGCGGGGCGTGTGGATCGACGGGGCGCTGGTCTCGGGCGAGACGCGCGACGCGGCGTCGGCGCTGCGCGTGGTCTGATCAGCGCACCACGCGCAGCAGCTCCTCCGCGATCTCCGGCACCCGCTCCCGCACGACCCGCGTCGTCGGCCCGGACACGGACACGGCCAGCGGGAAGGGGGCGGACAGCACGGGCACCGCGACGCAGCGGGCGGCGTACTCGTCCTCCTCGTCGTCCAGGGCGAACCCGCGGCTGCGGACGCCCTCGAGGTCGGTGATCAGCTCGTCGACGGTGCCGACGGTGTGGTTGGTGCGCCGCGGGAGCCCGGTACGACGGACCAGCTCCACGACCGTGTCGTCGGCCAGCTGCGCGAGCATCGCCTTCCCCACCGCCGAGCAGTGGGCCATCGTGCGGTGGTGCGGCGTCGTGGACGTGCGCATCGGGTGGGCGGACTGGACCTGGGCGACGTAGAGGACCGCGTCGCCGCACAGGGTGGCGGCGCTGGCGGTCTCGCCGGTCGCGCGCTCGAGGCGCTGCAGCCACGGCGTCAGCGCCGGGCCGACGGGGTGCAGCGCGAGGCCGCCGAGGGCGACCAGGCGGGGCCCGAGCCGGTAGCGGCGGTCGTGGTCCTGGTGGAGGTAGCCGGAGGCGACGAGCGAGCGCACCATCCGGTGCGCCGTCGAGACCGGGGTGCCGCAGGCGGCGGCGAGGTCGCTCAGCCCGATCGGCTCGCCGGCGTCGGCGACGTGCTCGAGAAGGCCGAGCGCCCGCCCCAGTGACTGGAGCGGGCGCTGCGTGGTGTCCATCGACTCTCCTGAACCCGGGGCCTAGACCTGGTGCTTCGCGGTGTCGTCGTGCCGGGCGATGTCGTCGTCGAGCCGGGCGCCGAAGCTGTCGCGCCGGTCCTCGGACGCGGCGAACACCGAGGCGCCGGACCGGTTGCCGACCGTGATCTCGTTGAAGAGCACGTTGAGCACGACGGCGACCAGGGCGGTCGCGCTGATGCCGGAGTGCATGATCACGCCGAACGACTCGGGGAACTCGTCCCAGAAGGTCGGCGCCGCGATCGGGATGATGCCGACCGCGATCGCCACCGAGACGATCACCATGTTGAGGTTGTCCTGGTAGTCCACCCGCGACAGGGTGCGGATGCCGCTGGCGGCGACCGAGCCGAAGAGCACGATGCCGGCGCCACCGAGGACGGGGTACGGGATCGCGGCGACGACCGCGCCGACCACCGGCAGCAGGCCGAGCAGCAGGAGCACGAGGCCGCCCGTGGCGACGACGAAGCGGCTGCGGACGCCGGTGAGGGCGACCAGGCCGACGTTCTGCGCGAAGGCGCTGCACGGGAAGGTGCCGAACAGCGGCGCGACCGTCGTGGCCGCCATGTCCGCGCGCAGGCCGCCGGCGACGCGCTTCGCGTCGACGTCGGTCTCGACGATCTCACCGATCGCGAGGATGTCGGCCGTCGTCTCGGTCATGATCACGAGGATCACGATGGTCATCGAGACGATGGCGCCGATCTCGAACGTGGGGCTGCCGAAGTGCAGCACCGGCGGCAGCGCGACCGGGTCGGCGTCGCCGACCGACGAGAAGTCGGCCTTGCCGGCGAGGGCCGCGACGACCGTGCCGACGACGAGCCCGATGAGGATCGACAGGCGCGAGATCGCCCCTTGGAACACCCGGCTGATCACCAGGATGATGAGGAGCGTCAGGCCGGCGTACCCGATGTTGGTCGTCGAGCCGAAGTCCGGCGCCTTGTCGTTGTTGCCCATCGCCCAGCGGAACGCCACCGGCATCAGCGACAGGCCGATGACCGTGATGATCGTGCCGGTGACGACCGCGGGGAACAGCCGCACCAGCTGGGCGAAGAACGAGGACAGCACCAGCCCGATCACGCCGGCGACGATGATCGCGCCGAAGACCGGCCGCAGCCCGTCCTCGCTGGCGATCGTGACCATCGTCGACACGCTGGCGAACGAGATGCCCTGCACGATGGGCAACCGGCTGCCGAACGGGCCCAGGCCCAGGGTCTGCAGCAGCGTCGCGAGGCCCGAGACGAACAGGCCCGCCGTGACCAGCAGCGCCAGGTCCGTGCCCGACAGGCCCGCGGCGCCGCCGACGATGAGCGGGGGCGCGATCACGCCGCCGTACATCGTCAGGATGTGCTGCGTGCCGTAGGCGAGGAGCTGCGCGGGCGGGTGCCGCTCGTCCTCCGGCCGGGTGGAGACGGGTGTGCCGTCCTTCTTCCTGCGCCCGAGTCGCAGTCCGAGCATGGCCGCCTCCTCAGCAGAATCCCGGGATCGCGTGCCAGGCGTTCCCTGCGTCGGATGCCTCGTCGCGGACGACGGACGCCTCGATCAGGCCGTAGGGACGGTCGGCGGCGAAGAAGACCTCGCCCGGGTTGTCGAGCCCGAACGGCGACAGGTCGGAGAGGAAGTGGTGCTTGTTGGGTGCGGAGAACTTGATCTCGGCGACGTCCGGGTGCTGCTCGAGCACCGCGGTGCCCATGCCGTACAGGGTCTGCTGCAGCGCCAGGCTGTGGATCTCCGCGAACCGCTGCAGCAGCAGGGCGCGGATGGAGTCGTAGGACTTGTCCCAGTCGACCGACGTGCCGTCGTAGCGCCAGCGGGCGACGAGCGAGGTCGCCAGGATCCGGTCGGTGGTCTCCTGCAGGGTCGTGTACTCGTCCTTGAGGAAGCCGTGGAACTCCGAGCCGGTCGACTTGAGGACGACGAGGTCCTTGATGCCGGACACGACGTGGGCGACCCGGTCGGCGCCGCGGCCGTCGACGTTGACCACGGTGGTGCGTACGCCGCCTCCCGAGCGGACGAACGAGTGGTCGTGGCCGGTGCCGTCGACCTGGATGCGGTCCCAGGCGTACTCGTCGACCTCGACGCGGGCGCCGTCGGCGGCCGGGCAGGCCTCCAGGTAGCGGTCGGCGAGGGCGAGGGCGAACTCCTCGATCGACGCGACGCCGATCTTCTTGGCGTAGGCGAAGACGGTGTTCTTCTGCGTGTCGGTCGGCAGGACGTCCTTCTGGTCGCCGGTGGTGTGGGCGTCCTCGAAGCGGCCGCGGAGCGCGGTCGAGACGTTCAGGTCGCGGATCTGGTGGCGGGGCGTGTCGCGGACGATCCGGACGACGCGGTTCTCGGCCTTGCCGTACTGGTTCGGTCCAAGTCGGATGGGCATGTCAGCTCCCTCGGTAGGTGGAGTAGGCGAACGGGCTCAGCAGGAGCGGCACGTGGTGGTGGCGCTGGTCGGTGACGGCGAAGGTGACGGTCACCTCGGGGTAGAAGCACTCCTGACCGGACGCCGCGCAGTAGGCGGCGGTGTCGAACCGGAGCTGGTAGGTGCCGGCGGGGACCTGGTCGGGTCCCAGCTCGGCCACCCGGCCGTCGTCGTCGGTGGTGGCCTCGGCGAGGACGGCAGGTTCGTCGTCGATCCGGCTGAGCCGGACCGGGACACCGGCGGCCGGGCGGCCGAGCGCGGTGTCGAGGACGTGGGTGGTGATGGCGCTGCGGTGGCTCATGCGGAGATCTCCTCGTCGGCGGTGAGGACCCGCTCCAGGCGCAGCAGCGCGATCTTGCGCAGCTCGTCGGCGACGACGGCCGCCTCGGTGGCCGGGTCGTTGTCGAGGCGCTCGCGCAGCGAGGCGAGGACCCGGTCGGCGGAGAGGCCGGACGCGCAGATCAGGAAGACCCGGCCGAAGCGCTCCTCGTAGGTGCGGTTGCCCTCGGCGAGGGCCTGCGCGGTGGCGTCGACGGTGCTGACACCGGCCTGCTCGCGGCGCGACCACGCGGCCTCGGCGTGCTCCCCCTCGGCGCGCTCGCCGATGCGCGGGTGGGCGGCCAGGGCCCGCTCGACGTCGGCCGGGGTGAACCGCCGCGCGGCCTCGTCAGCCGTGCGCAGGACCGCCGCCCGGTCGTCGTACGGACGGGCCGTGAGGACGGCCTCGACCCAGCTCGGCACGTCGCAGCAGGCCTGCAGCGCGGGCCGGACGACGTCCGTCGGTGCGGTGTTGAACAGTTCGAGGTCCATGTCCCCTGCTCTCTCGCTGTGCGGAAAAGTGATTCCGTATGCGAGGAGCGTGACATTGTGACCCGGGTCACGTCAACAGTTTGTTGAAAACTTCTTGTTGCGATCGCATGACCGCGACGGGAGCGTCAGTCGCGCTCGCGGTTCAGGTAGTTGTAGACGGTGAACCGGGTGACGCCGAGGGCCTCGGCCACGATCTCGGCGCTCTTGCGGAACTCGAACGCACCGCGTTCCTCGAGCACCCGCACGGCGCGCTGCTTGGCGGGGCGGTCGAGGGTGCGCAGGTCGCCGCCGAGCTCGTCGGCGACGTCGGCGAGGAGGGCGTCGAGGCCGGAGGCGGTACGACGGGGGGCGGCCCGGCCCTCGAGGCGGACCTGGAAGGTGATCTGGTCGGCGCCGTGGTCGAGGCCGGCGGCGGCGATGGCGGCGAGGGTCGCCAGGACGGCGTCGCGCTCGCCGCGCACGGACGTGCCGAGTGGGCCGAACTCGCACTCCAGCCCGGCCTCGCGGGCCGCCTCGAGCGCGGCGGTCGCGTGCTCGGGCGGCTCGCCCTCGCCCTTGAAGGGCTCGGTGGTGAACTCGGCTTCGACGCGCATGGCGGCAGGCTACCCACGGCGGGCAGAGCCCGCCGCCACGCGCGCAGGAACAGCCGTCGGGTCAGGCGACGGGACGCCGGGCCAGCTCGGCCAGCTTGCGCTGGTCGACGCCGGCGAGCTTGTCGACCTCCTCGACGGTGACCGCGCCGCACTCGACGCCGCGCAGGACGAAGGCGGCCAGCGCCGCGGCCGTGGCCGGCTCGTCGAGATAGCTGGACTGGCCACCGTGGACGTAGGCCCGCAGGCGCGCGGCCGCGCTCTCGAGCCCCTCCCGGAAGAAGGAGTACGTCGCGACGTATCGGCTGGGGAGCTGGGCCGGGTGGAGGTCCCAGCCCTGGTAGATCCCGCGGGCGAGCGACCGGCGCACCAGCCGCAGGTGCAGCTGCCAGGCGGCGCGGACGGCCTCGCGGTCGCCGACGGGCAGCACGTTGGTCGAGCCGTCGGACACGAAGACGCCCGTCCCGGCGGCCGCGACCTGCATGACGTCCTTGGCGTGGTCGGCGACCGGGTGCTCCATCGACTGGTACGCCGCAGCCACGCCGAGCGAGGCCGAGTAGTCGTAGGTCCCGTAGTGCAGCCCGGTGACCCGCCCGCCGCCGGCGGTGATCATGCGGGCGACGAGGGCGGTGCCGTCGGGCCCGAGGATCGCCTGCGGCGTCTCGACCTGGATCTCGAAGGAGAGGCTGCCTGCGGGGATGTCGTGCGCGGCCTCGAGCGTCTCGAGGGCGGTGACCATGGCGGTGACCTGCTCGACGGAGGTGACCTTCGGCAGCGTGATCACGAAGCCGTCGGTGATCCCGCCCTCCCGGGCGAGCTCGCCGAGGAAGAGGTCGAGGGTGCGCAGCCCGCGGTGGCGGGTGGGCGCCTCGAACGACTTGATCCGCACGCCGTGGAAGGGCGGCGCGCTGCCGTCGCGGACGGTCGCGGCGAGCACCCGCGCGGCGGCGAGCACCGCGGCGTCCTCGTCGGCGTCGGGCCGGACGCCGTAGCCGTCCTCGAAGTCGATGCGCAGGTCCTCGATCGGCTCGGCCTCGAGCTTCGCGGTGACCCGGTCGTAGACCTCGGCGGCCAGGCTGGGGCGCAGGTCGAGCGCCTCGGCCACCTCGATCGCCGAGCGGCCGTGGAGGGCCAGCACGCTGCGGGCGTCCTCGGACCACTCGGCCACGGTGTTCGCGCCGTAGCGATCGCCGGGGACGTAGACGGTGTGCACCGGCTGGCGCACGCCGCGGTCACCGGGGTAGCCCGCGGCGAGGGCGGCGTCGGCGTCCGCGAGCGAGCCGTCGAGCTGCGTCACCAGGTCGTCGAGGTGGCTCATGAGGCCACCACGGCGTCGTACGCGGGGAGGGTGAGGAAGTCGACGTACTCGTCGGCGAGAGCGACCTCCTCGAAGATCCGCCGCGCGTCGGCGAAGCGGTGGTCGGTGCCGTCGGCACCGGCGAGGATCGTGGCCATCTCCTCGTCGAGCACCTGCCGCACGAGGTCGGCGGTGACGACGGTGCCGTCGTCGAGCTTCGACTCGTTGTGGACCCACTGCCAGATCTGCGAGCGCGAGATCTCGGCCGTGGCGGCGTCCTCCATCAGGTTGTGGATGCCGACGGCGCCGAGGCCGCGCAGCCACGCCTCGAGGTAGAGGAGCGCGACCTCGACGTTGTCGCGCAGCCCCTCGGCCGTGATCGAGCCGGGGGTGGAGGCGACGTCGAGCAGGTCGTCGGCGGACACCTCGACGTCGTCGCGCTGGCGCTCGACCTGGTTGGGCCGGTCGCCGAGGACGCCGTCGAAGACCTCGCGGCACACGGGCACGAGGTCGGGGTGGGCGACCCACGAGCCGTCGAAGCCGTCGCCGGCCTCGCGCTCCTTGTCCTCGCGGACCTTCGCGAAGGCGCGGGCGTTGACCTCCTCGTCCTTGCGGCTCGGGATGAACGCCGCCATGCCGCCGATCGCGTGCGCGTTGCGGCGGTGGCAGGTCTTCACGAGCAGCTGCGCGTAGGCGCGCATGAAGGGCGACGTCATGCCCACCGACGCCCGGTCGGGAAGCACGAACGACGGGCCCGAGTCGCGGAAGTACTTGATGACGCTGAAGAGGTAGTCCCAGCGGCCGGCGTTGAGCCCGGAGATGTGGTCGCGCAGCTCGTAGAGGATCTCGTCCATCTCGAAGGCGGCCGGGATGGTCTCGATGAGCACGGTCGCGCGCACGGTGCCGTGGGGGATGCCGAGCTCGGCCTGGGCGAAGGTGAAGACGTCGTTCCAGAGGCGCGCCTCGAGGTGGCTCTCCATCTTCGGGAGGTAGAAGTACGGCCCGCTGCCGCGCTCGACCAGCTCCTCCGCGTTGTGGAAGAAGTAGAGGCCGAAGTCGACCAGGGCGCCGACGACCGGGGTTCCGTCGACGAGCAGGTGCTGCTCGTCGAAGTGCCAGCCGCGCGGGCGCATCAGGATGGTCGCCAGGCGCTGGTCCTGCTTCAGCTCGTAGGTCTTGCCCTGGGGCGAGGTGAACGAGATCTGGCGGCGGATGGCGTCGTACAGGTTGACCTGGCCGCCGACCACGTTGGACCAGTGCGGGGTGCTGGCGTCCTCCATGTCGGCGAGCCACACGCGGGCGCCCGAGTTGAGGGCGTTGATCGTCATCTTCCGGTCCGTGGGGCCGGTGATCTCGACGCGGCGGTCCTGCAGGTCCGCCGGCGCGGGCGCGACCTTCCAGTCACCGGCGCGCACGTCGGCGGTCTCCGGCAGGAAGTCGAGGCGACCGGTCCGGACCACCTCCTCGCGGCGCGCGCGGCGGGCGGCGAGCAGCTCGTCGCGGCGGGCGCCGAACTGCCGCTGCAGCGACGCCACGAACGCGAGGGCCTCGGGCGTCAGGATCTCCCCGCCGCGCTCGACCTCGTCACCGGCGATCTGAATGTCCACGGGTTCCATCTCCTTCGTTGCGTTCATCGTGCGGCCTCCCGCACCCCCGCGGCCACGGCCGGCGCCACCGCCGGGTCGAAGACCGAGGGCACGATGTAGCTGGCGTTCACCTCGTCGGGATTCACCGCGTCGGCGATCGCCCGGGCCGCGGCGAGCATCACCTCGTCGGTGATCTCGTGCG
The DNA here is from genome assembly GCF_013408525.1 of Nocardioides aromaticivorans. Lineage (NCBI taxonomy): Bacteria > Bacillati > Actinomycetota > Actinomycetes > Propionibacteriales > Nocardioidaceae > Nocardioides > Nocardioides aromaticivorans. The sequence continues at coordinate 2,567,750 of NZ_JACBZM010000001.1, read as the reverse complement.
CGCCCGCGTCCAGCATCCCGCGGAACAGCCCCGGGAAGGCAAGGACGTTGTTGATCTGGTTGGGGTAGTCGGACCGGCCGGTCGCGACGATGGCCGCGTGCTCGCCGGCCGCCGCCGGGTCGACCTCGGGGTCCGGGTTGGCGAGCGCGAACACGATGGCGTCGGCGGCCATCGTCGCGATGTCGTCGCCGTCGAGGATGTCGGGCGCGGACACGCCGATGAACACGTCGGCACCGGCTAGCGACTCCTTGAGGGAGCCGGTGAAGCCCGCCTGGTTGGTGTTCGCCGCGAGCCAGGCACGGTCGGGGTCGAGGCCCTCCCGGCCACCGTGCACCGCACCGTGCCGGTCGCACGCGACGACGTCCTTGGCGCCCTGGGCGAGCAGCAGCTTGATGATCGCGTGGCCCGCGGCACCCACGCCGCTGACCACGATCTTCACGTTGCCGAGGTCCTTGCGCACGACGCGCAGGGCGTTGGTCAGCGCGGCCAGGACGACGATCGCGGTGCCGTGCTGGTCGTCGTGGAAGACGGGGATGTCGAGCTCGGCGCGGAGCCGCCGCTCGATCTCGAAGCAGCGCGGTGCGGCGATGTCCTCGAGGTTGACGCCGCCGTACGACACGGCGATCGCCTTGACGATGCTGATGATCTCCTCGGTGTCCTGGGTGTCCAGGCACACCGGCCAGGCGTCGACGTCGGCGAACTGCTTGAACAGCGCCGCCTTGCCCTCCATCACCGGCAGGGCCGCGCCGGGGCCGATGTTGCCGAGGCCGAGGACGGCGGAGCCGTCGGTCACGACGGCGACCGTGTTGCGCTTGATGGTGAGCCGGCGCAGGTCGTCGGGGTTCTCCGCGATGGCGCGGCAGATCCGCGCGACGCCGGGCGTGTAGGCGCGGGACAGGTCGTCGCGGTGCTTGAGAGGGACCTTCGGGACGACCTCGAGCTTGCCGCCGAGGTGCATGAGGAAGGTGCGGTCGCTGACCTTGCGCACGGTGACGCCCGGGACCGCGGCGAGCGCGTCGGTGACCGTCTCCCCGTGGCCGACGTCGACGACGTCGCAGGTGAGGTCGACGACGAGCGTGTCCGCGTGGGACTCCGCGACGTCGAGGGCGGTCACCGATCCGCCCGCAGCGGCGACCGCCGCCACGAGGCTGCCGGTGGCACCGGCGGAGGACGGGGTCTCGACACGGACCGTGAGGGCGTAGCCGGGGCTCGGAGTCGCCACGATTTTCCTCTCCATGGATGCTTACTTTCGCATTGTGGATAGTAGTCCCCGTCACACTGCTCGTGCAACCACCCGCGACTTTCCTCTTTTCGACGCTAGACTTCCGTCATCCGGAAGTGATGCCGGACCAACGAGGAGTGCAGATGAGCGACACCGACAGCGTCACCCCCGAAGCCGCCACCGCGACCAAGGGACGTGCGGGCGGCGTGCAGTCGATCGAGCGGGCCTTCGGCCTGCTCGAGACCATGGCCGACGCCGGCGGGATGATGGGGCTGTCCCAGCTCGCCACCGCCTCCGGGCTGCCGCTGCCCACGATCCACCGGCTGGTCCGCACGCTCGTCGACCTCGGCTACCTGCGCCAGGAGCCCAACCGGCAGTACGTCCTGGGCCCCAAGCTGATCCGCCTGGGCGAGAGCTCGTCGCACATGCTGAGCACGTGGGCGCGCCCGCACCTCGCGCGCCTCGTCGACGAGCTCGGCGAGTCCTCCAACCTGGCCATGCTCGACGGCGACCAGATCGTGTACGTCGCCCAGGCGCAGTCGCGCCAGTCGATGCGGATGTTCACCGAGGTCGGCCGGCGGGTCTCCCCGCACTGCACGGCCGTCGGCAAGGCGATCCTCGCCGGGATGGCGCCGGACCAGGTGCGCGACATCCTCAAGCGCACCGACATGGTGCGCCACACCGACACCACGATCACCGATCCCGACGCCTACCTCGAGCAGCTCGAGTGGGTCGGCGAGCACGGCTACGCCCTCGACGAGGGCGAGCAGGAGGAGGGCGTGCGCTGCGTCGCCGTCACCGTGCCGGGCTTCGGCTCGCGGCTGGCGATCTCCGTCAGCGGCCCGACCGGGCGGATGAGCGACGAGCTGATCGGGCGCGCGGTGCCGCTCCTGACCGAGGCCGGCAAGCAGCTCGCCGCCGACCTCGGCTGAGGACCGGTCCGACGCCGACAGCGGACAGCACCGGGAGACGCCCCTGCCGGACTCGAACCGGCGTTGCGCGGGTTGCAGCCGCGTGCCTCACCACTCGGCCAAGGGGCGGTGCCGACGGGCCCGACCACCGAGGTCCTCGGCGGTCAGGCCCGCGCGGCGAGCTGTGCGCGGGTGGGCACGAACGGCTGGAAGCGGAGCTTCATCCGCGCCTCCTCCGGCGTCCGGTTGCCCTTCCGCTCGTTGCACGAGCGGCAGGCCGCGACACAGTTGAGCCACGACCACTCGCCGCCTCGCGAGCGCGGCAGGACGTGGTCGATCGTGGTCGCCTTCGCGCCGCAGTAGGCGCACCGGTGGCCGTCGCGGATGAACACGCCACCGCGGTGCCAGCCGGCCGGTCGGTAGAGCCACTTCGGGCTGATGTAGCGCAGCAGCCGGATCACGCGCGGCCACGGCCAGGGCCCGGCCATCCGGCCCTCGACGGCCTCCTCGACGGCGGCCACCTTCCGGGCGACCATCCGGACGGCCTGCTGGAAGGACACCTTGCCGAGCGGCTCGTAGGAGGCGTTCAGCAGGGTGACGGTCGTTGCGGTCATCGCTGACACCTCCTCTCTGGTCGGGTACGTCGGGCGTCGTCGATGCTGGTGCGGGCGGCGGGAGTCGAACCCGCGCGACCTGGGTGGAAGCCAGGGGTGCTGCCGTAACACTTCACCCGCAGGGAGCCGGTGGCGCGCGCCACCGGCGGAGGGCGACCGGCGGGAGTCGAACCCGCTGCACCGCGAGGGAACCAGGGCCACGTCCTGGCGAGCAGCCGTTGCCCATCGGTCACCGTCCCACCGGGAGGAGTCGAACCTCCGTCTCGACGTTCGTAGCGTCGCGTCGTGTCCGTTGGACCACGGCGGGTCTGGCTGCCGGGCTCGGGCCCTTCGACGCCTCGGGCGTCCCGCACGCAGCCGGTGCGGTGGTGGTCAGGCGGCGACGACCTTCTTCGGCCGTCCGCGCTGCCGGACCTTGTCGACGGCCTTGCCGCCCTCGAGGAGCACGCCGCCCCACACACCCCACTCGGCGCGGCTCGTGCCGAGTCGGAGGCAGAGGCTGCTGACCTCGCAACCGCCGCAGAACGCCCGCGCCTCGGCGAGGGTCGCCTCGTCGACCGGGTCGAAGAGCTCCGGGTCCTCGTGGTCGGCGCACCGCCACCGCAGGGTGGCATCGAGCGGCGTCGGGTGCGCGTAGGCGACGGTGACGCCCTGGGTGGTGAGGATGCGGTCCGCAACCTCGTCCTTCGGGACCGCGACCGTCTCGGCACGCATCCGTCCGTTTCGCTTCTCCATGTGCTGTCACCTCCTCCTCGTCGTGGTGTGCCGGCAGCACTCCGGCAGGCCGTGCGGCCAGTAGCGGGGCCACGAGTCGAACGTGGGCCGTCGGGCTCATGAGGCCCAAGGCGTCTCCCGACACCCGCTTCGTGCGACGTCGTACGACGTCGGCTGCGTACCCGCCCCCGGACTCGAACCGGGACCCCCCGAAGGGACACGGTCCTGAGCCGTGCGCGTCTACCTGTTCCGCCAGGCGGGCGTGGTGCTCACCGAGGGAGTCGAACCCTCACGTCCCGCAGGACACCGCGCCCTCAACGCGGCCCGTCTACCTGTTCCGGCAGGTGAGCTTGATGCTGTCCACTGTTGAGTTCGCCCCCACTCCGCCCGCCGTCCGGCGGGAGGTCTGGGTCGGGAGAGGTGCCCCACGGCCGAGTGACCGTCAGCCCGGTGCCATTGCGCCCTGGCCTCTCGGCGAGGGCGCTGGTCCGGTGCCCGTGGGACCTTCCACGGTTCGCATGGGTGGAGGGACTCGAACCCCCAACCGCCGGTTTTGGAGACCGGAGCGCTTGACGTTGCGCCACACCCATTCGGTTGCTGCTGTTGAGTTGAGGACGGTCCGGAACGGTCCGGACATGCAGAAGGGCCGCCCCGCGAGACGTCTGCCTCGGCTGGAGCGGCCCTTGCCCGTACGGGTCCAGGTGCGGGTGCACCTAGGTCAGGAGCGGCTCCTTGGCGGCCGGCAGCAGCCACGCGTGGCGCTTGCCCTGCTCACCGCCGAGGACGATGGTCGGCGACGGCAGTTCGTTGGCGGGGCGCGCGAGGGCAGCACACATCGCACGATCCGCGAACCTGCGAATCGTGGCGCTGGAGCTGCTGCGATGGCTGCGCACGGGTCCGTCCTTCATCTGCTCGGGCCGGTCGCTCCGGCCCTGTCGGTCGTCAACGGTAGGTGCCGGCACGCGAACCGGCCAAGCGCTTTTCCGGATGGGTCGGAAAAGCGGAACGGGACCGATCACTGACGAATGCCGTCAGTGATCGGTCCCGATCACGCTGCCTTGGGTCCCGCTCGATCAGCTCCAGTCGACGCTGAAGTACTGCGTCTCCTGGTACTCCTCGATGCCCTCGTGCGCACCCTCGCGCCCGAGGCCGCTCTGCTTGAAGCCGCCGAAGGGCGCGGCCGGGTCGGAGACGAGGCCGCGGTTGATGCCGATCATGCCGCTGTCGATCCGCTCGGCGAGCTGCAGCGCGCGCTTGAGGTCTCCCGAGTAGAGGTAGCCGGCGAGGCCCATCTCGCTCTCGTTGACCAGCGCGAGCAGCTCCGCCTCGTCGGTCCAGGTCACGATCGGCGCGACCGGCGCGAAGATCTCCTCCTGCACCACCCGGGCATCCGGTACGACGTCAGCGAGCACCGTCGGCGCGAAGAAGTAGCCGCTCAGGTCGGCCGGCAGCTCGGCCTGCGCGACCACGCGGGCGCCGCCGGCGACGGCGTCGTCGACGAGGCCGGCGACCCGGTGCACGGCGCGCTCGTTGATGAGCGGGCCGATCTGCGTGCTCGCGTCGGCACCGCGGCCGACGACCAGCGCGTTGACGCGCTCGGCCAGCAGGCGGGTGAACTCCTCGGCGACGTCGGCGTGGACGTAGAGCCGGTTGGCGGCCGTGCAGGCCTGCCCGCCCCCGCGGAACTTCGCGATCATCGCGCCCTCGACGGCGGCGGCGACGTCGGCGTCCTCGGTCACGATGAAGGGCGCGTTGCCGCCCAGCTCCATCGAGGCGTTGAGGACCCGGTCGGCGGCCTGGCGCAGCAGGTGGCGGCCGACGCCGGTGGACCCGGTGAAGGACACCTTGCGCACCCGCGGGTCGGCCAGCCAGGTGCCGACGACCTCCTCCGGCTCCGTGGTCGGTACGACGTTGACGACGCCCGCCGGGACACCGGCCTCGGCGAGCAGGCGGGCCACGGCGAGCGCGGTCAGCGGGGTCTCCGCCGCCGGCTTGAGCACCACCGTGCAACCGGCGGCCAGGGCCGGGGCGATCTTGCGGGTGGCCATGGCGGCCGGGAAGTTCCACGGCGTGACGAGCGCGGCGATGCCGACCGGACGACGGGTGACGACGGTGCGGACGCCGCCGGCCGGCGCCGAGCCGTAGCTGCCGTCGATGCGCACGGCCTCCTCGGCGAACCAGCGGAAGAACTCCGCCGCGTAGCCGACCTCGGCGCGGGCGTCGGTGGCGGACTTGCCGTTCTCGGCGCAGATCAGGGCGGCGAGGTCGTCGGCGTCGCGGTGCATCAGTTCGAAGACCCGGTGCAGGATCTCGGAGCGGCGGCGCGGGCTGGTCGCGGCCCACTCCGCAGCGGCGGCCTCGGCGGCGTCGACCGCGGCCGTCGCCTGAGCGGCACCGGCGTTCGCCACCGCGGCGAGCACCGCCTTGTCGGCGGGGTCGTCGACGTCGTACGTGCCGAGCTCGCCGGCCTCCCAGCGGCCACCGACGTGGATGCCGTTGGCGGGGGCGAGCGAAGCGATGAGCTGGTCGAGCGATGTCACGGGTAGAGGCCTCTCTGCTGGTGGGCTGCGGCGACCCGCTCGACGGCGATGCAGGTCGCCGCCTCGCGGAGGGTGGTCTGGTCGGTGGTGGCGCGCTCGTGGACGCGCTGCCAGGCGAGGAGCATCCGCTCGGCGAGGCGCTGGTTCACCTCGTCCTCGGACCACCAGTACGCCTGGTTGGCCTGCACCCACTCGAAGTAGGAGACGACCACGCCGCCGGCGTTCGCCAGGATGTCCGGTACGACGAGCACGCCCCGCTCGCGCAGGAGCTCGTCGGCGCGGGTGCTCGTCGGGCCGTTGGCGCCCTCGACGACGAGGCGCGCGCGGATCCGGTCGGCGTTGCCCTCGTGGATCACGCCCTCGACGGCGGCCGGCACGAGCAGGTCGACGTCGAGCTCGAGCAGGTCCTCGTTGCTGATCTCGGTGAGCCGGCCGAAGCCGACCACGCTGCCGGTGGCGTCCACGTGGGCGCACAGGGCCGCGATGTCGAGGCCCTGCGGGTCGCGCACGCCGCCGTACTGGTCACTGACGGCGACGACCCGCACGCCGGCCTCGGCGAGCAGGACCGCGCTGCCGCGGCCGACCTTGCCGAAGCCCTGGACGGCGGCCGTCGTGCCGCGCGGGTCGAGTCCGGTGCTGGAGATCGCGGCGAGCGCGACCTCGACGACGCCCCGGGAGGTCGCCATCGCGCGGCCGAGCGAGCCGCCGAGGCTGATCGGCTTGCCGGTCACGACACCGAGGACGGTGTGCCCGCTGCTCACCGAGTAGGTGTCCATGATCCAGGCCATGGTGCTCTCGTCGGTGCCGATGTCGGGGGCCGGGATGTCGTGCGCCGGGCCGATGATCGGGCTGATCTCGCTGGCGTAGCGGCGGGTCACCCGCTGCAGCTCGGCCTGGCTGTAGTCGCGCGGGTCGATCCGCACGCCGCCCTTCGCGCCGCCGTACGGCACGTCGAGCAGGGCGCACTTCCAGCTCATCCACATCGCCAGGGCGCGGACCTCGTCGAGGTCGACCTCCGGGCTGTAGCGCAGGCCGCCCTTGGCCGGGCCACGGGAGAAGTTGTGCTGCACCCGGTGGCCGATGAGCACCTCGACCTCGCCGCTGTCGCGGCGCAGGGGGATGCTGACGGTCATCTCGCGGCGCGGCGTGGCGAGCATCGCGAAGGTGCCCTCGTCCAGGCCGAGCCGGTCGCAGGCAGCGCGCAGCTGCCGGTGGGCGTCGCCGAGCGGGTCCTTGCGGACCTCCTCGGTGGTCGACGTCCCCGGCAGGACGTCGACGCTCACTGCCCGGCCGCCGCGAGCGCTGCCTCGACCACGTCGAACGCCTCGTTGAGCTGCTCGTCGGTGATCGACAGGGGCGGGAGGAAGCGCAGCACGTTGCCGTAGGTGCCGCAGGTCAGGACGATGACGCCCTCGGCGTGGGAGCGGGTCGCGATCTCCTTGGCCAGGACGGGGTCGGGCGTGTCGGTGCCGGCCTCGACCAGCTCGACCGCGAGCATGGCGCCCCGGCCGCGGACGTCGCCGATCCGGCTGTCGCGCTCGCCGATCGCGCGGAGCCGGCCGACGACGAGCTCCTCGATCTGCCGGGCGCGCTCCACCAGGCCGTCGGCCTCGATGGTCTCGATGACCGCGAGCGCCGCGGCGCAGGCGATCGGGTTGCCGCCGTACGTGCCACCGAGGCCGCCGACGTGGACCGCGTCCATCATCTCGGCGCGGCCGGTGACCGCGGAGAGCGGCAGGCCGCCGGCGATGCCCTTGGCCGTCACGATCAGGTCGGGTACGACGCCGTCGTGCTCGCACGCGAACATCGCACCGGTGCGGGCGAAGCCGCTCTGCACCTCGTCGGCGACGAAGACGACGCCGTTGGCGGTGCACCACTCGGCCAGCGCGGACAGGAAGCCGGCGGCGGGGACGATGAAGCCGCCCTCGCCCTGGATCGGCTCGATCACGACGGCGGCGAGGTTGTCGGCGCCGACCTGCTTCTCGATCACGTCGATGGCACGGGCGGCGGCCGTGGCGCCGTCGAGCCCGCCGTCGCGGTAGGGGTAGGACAGCGGCGCGCGGTAGACCTCGGAGGCGAACGGGCCGAAGCCGTGCTTGTAGGGCATCGACTTGGCGGTCATCGCCATCGTCAGGTTGGTGCGGCCGTGGTAGGCGTGGTCGAAGACGACGACCGCGTCCTTGCCGGTGTGGTGGCGCGCGATCTTGACGGCGTTCTCGACCGCCTCGGCGCCGGAGTTGAAGAGCGCGGTGCGCTTCTCGTGGTCGCCCGGGGTGAGCCGGTTGAGGTGCTCGGCGACGGCGACATAGCCCTCGTAGGGCGTCACCATGAAGCAGGTGTGGGTGAACGCCGCGACCTGCTCCTGCACGGCCGCGACGACGCGCGGCTCGGCCGCACCGACGGTGGTGACGGCGATGCCGGAGCCGAGGTCGATGAGGATGTTGCCGTCGACGTCCTCGAGCAGGCCGCCGCCGGCGTGGGCGGTGAAGACCGGCATCGTCGTACCGACGCCGGAGGCGACGGCCGACGTCTTGCGGGCCATCAGCTCGACCGACTTCGGGCCGGGGATGGGGGTGACCAGGCGGCGTGCCTGGCGTACGGCGGGGGCGGAGGTCTCGGTGGTCACCCTCCTATCGTGCTCCGCGCCCTGCATGTCGTCCAATGCCTTTCTGTTGGGATTTGGATGCCGCTGCGGCATACAGTGGGCGGGTGGACCTGCGCCTCCTGACCACCTTCAGCACGGTGGCCGAGCTGGGCTCGGTGAGCGCCGCCGCGGAGGCGCTGCACGTCACCCAGCCGGCCCTGTCGCGCCAGCTCCAGCAGCTCGAGCGGCAGACCGGTGTCACCCTCTTCCACCGCCACCACCGGCGACTCAGCCTGACCGCCGCCGGCCACACCTTCCTCGCCGCGACGCGCGACGTGCTCACCAGCGCCGAGGCGGCCCGCTCGCTCGCCGAGGCGCTCGCCGCCGGCCGCCTCGAGCGGGTCCGCGCGGCCGCGCCGACCACCACGCTGACCGACGTGGTCGCGCCCTTCCTCGCCACCCTCGGCCCCGACGACCCGCTCATCACCGTGCACGAGGCCAACGCCGCCGACGCGATCGACGGGCTCGGCGACGACCTCGACCTCGCCGTCCTCACCGTGCCGCCGCCGCGGCACCTGAGCAGCGCGCCGGTCGCCCGGCTGCCCGTGTGGGCCTACGTCCGCGCCGACCACCCGTACGCCGGCCGGTCCGCCGTACCCGTCGCCGAGCTCGCCGACGAGCGGCTGATCACGCTCGAGCCCGGTGCCCGACCGCGCACCCTGCTCGACGAGGCGCTCGCCCGCGCCGGTGCGGCGGCCTCCGAGGTGATCGCCTGCAGCAACCCCCAGGTCGCGCAGGCCCTGGCCGCCGCCGGCCGCGGCATCGCCGTCGTCTCCGACGACCCGCGCTTCGACCTCGAGCGCACCCTCGTCCTCGACGACGCGGGCGCGCCACTGACCCTCACCCTCGTCGCGGCCTGGGATCCCCGGCACCACGCGGCGACCGTGCTGGCCGGGCTGGCCGAGCGGCTGGAGGCGTTCTGCAGCGAGCGGTACCCGCCGCTGGCCGGGTAGTGCCTCGCCTCGTCAGCACTCGATGACATTGACGGCGAGACCTCCGCGCGAGGTCTCCTTGTACTTCACGTGCATGTCGCGACCGGTGTCGCGCATGGTCCTGATCGCCTTGTCCAGCGACACCTTGTGGTGGCCGGTCCCGTTGATCGCCAACCGGGCGGCGTTGATCGCCTTCACCGAGGCGATCGCGTTGCGCTCGATGCAGGGGATCTGCACCAGCCCGCCGATCGGGTCGCAGGTCAACCCGAGGTTGTGCTCGATGCCCACCTCGGCGGCGTTCTCGACCTGGGTCGGCGTCCCGCCGAGCACCTCGCACAGCGCACCGGCGGCCATCGCGCAGGCCGACCCGACCTCGCCCTGGCAGCCGACCTCGGCGCCCGAGATCGAGGCGTTCTCCTTGAACAGGATCCCGACGGCGGCGGCGGTGAGCAGGAAGCGCACCACCCCGTCGTCGTCCGCGCCCCGGACGAAGCGCACGTAGTAGTGCAGCACCGCCGGGATGATCCCCGCCGCGCCGTTGGTGGGCGCGGTGACGACGCGACCACCCGAGGCGTTCTCCTCGTTCACCGCGAGCGCGAACAGGTTGACCCAGTCGATGACGTCGAGCGGGTCGCCGCCCTCGGCCCGGGCGCAGAGGTCGGCGTGCAGGCCCGGCGCGCGGCGCGGCACCTTCAGCCCGCCGGGGAGCAGGCCCTCGGCGCTGCAGCCGGCGCGGACGCACTCCTGCATGACCGCCCAGATCTCCAGCAGCCCGGCGCGCACCTCGTCCTCGCTGCGCCACGACAGCTCGTTGGCGAGCATCACGTCGCTGACCCGCAGCCCGGTCTCCTCGCAGATGGCGAGCAGCTGGGCGCCGGTGGTGAAGGGGTACCGGACCTCCGTCCGGTCCACCACCACGCGGTCGGCACCGACCGCGTCCTCGTCGACGACGAACCCACCGCCGACCGAGTAGTAGGTCCGCTCGCGGAAGGCACCCTCGATGCCGTACGCCGTGAAGGTCATCCCGTTCGGGTGCGCGGGCAGCGAGCGGCGCCGGTGCAGCACGAGGTCCTCGGCGGCGTCGAAGCGGACGGTCCGCCTGCCGGCGAGGTCGATCGCCCCGTCGCGTCGTACGACGTCGAGCCGGCCGCGCGCGGCGGCGACGTCCACGGTCGCCGGCAGCTCCCCCTCGAGCCCGAGCACGACGGCGCCCTCCGAGCCGTGGCCGTGCCCGGTCGCCCCCAGCGACCCGAACAGCTCGGCCTTCACCCGTACGGTCGCATCGAGGAGCCTGTCGTGGACGAGGCCGTCGACGAAGGTCTTCGCGGCGCGCATCGGCCCCACCGTGTGTGACGACGACGGACCGATGCCGATGGAGTAGAGGTCGAAGGTGCTCAGGGGCACGACGCGACCTCCCGCTCGAGCACCTCAGGCCTCGAGCAGCGCGTCGTACGCGGCAGCGTCGAGCAGGTCGACGGTGGCGGTCACCTTGACGACGAGGAGCCAGCCGCGGCCGAAGGGGTCGCTGTTGACCAGGCTCGGGTCGCCGTCGACGTCCTCGTTGACCTCGACGACCTCGCCGGTCACCGGCGAGTAGAGGTCGCTGACGGACTTGGTGGACTCGAGCTCGCCGCAGGTCTGGCCCGCGGTGACGGTGTCGCCGACGGCCGGCAGGTCGACGTACACGATGTCGCCGAGAGCGTCGGCGGCGTAGGCCGTCACGCCGACACGCGCGGTGTCGCCGTCGAGGGCGACCCACTCGTGCTCGGCGGAGTACTGGAGGTTCGTGGGGTTGCTCATCGTCTTCTCCTCGAGGTGGGTCAGCGGTTGCGGGTGTAGAAGGGGAGCTCGACGACGTCGGCGTCCTCGAGGGAGCCGCGCAGCAAGACGGAGACCCGGGTGCCGGGCGCCGCGAGGTGCGGCGGCACGTAGGCCATCGCGACCGGCTTCTCCAGCGTCGGCGACGGCGCGCCGCTGGTGACCTCGCCGACCTCGGCGCCGGTGGCCGGGTCGACGACCGGGTAGCCCGCGCGCGGCGAGCGGCGGCCGGTGGAGACCAGCCCGACGAGCACGCGCTCCGGGCCCTGCTCCTTGCGCTTCGCGAGCGCCTCGTGCCCGACGAAGCCGTCCGGCTTGTCGAGGACGACGACCCGGCCCAGGTTGGCCTCGTACGGCGTCGTGTCGCGGCTCAGCTCGTGGCCGTAGAGCGGCATCCCCGCCTCCAGGCGCAGCGTGTCGCGGCAGGCGAGGCCCGCGGGGACGAGGCCGTGCGGCTCCCCCGCCTGCTGCAGCGCGGCCCAGACGGCCTCCGCGTCGGACGGCCGGCAGTAGACCTCGAAGCCGTCCTCGCCGGTGTAGCCCGTCCGCGCGAGCAGCACCTCGACTGCGCCGTCAGGGGCAGCGACCGTGCCGGCGTCGATGGCGTAGTACCTCAGCGACGGCACGTCGAGCTCGGTCAGCTCCGCGACGATCGCGGCCGACGCCGGGCCCTGGACCGCCAGCAGCGCCCACTCCTCCGACGTGTCGCGGACCTCGACGTCGTACCCGTCGGCGCCGGCGGCCACCTCGGGGGCGACGACGGCGACATTGCTGGCGTTCGCGACGACGAGGTAGTGCTCCTCGGCGAGGCGGTAGACGACGAGGTCGTCGATGATCCCGCCGTCCTCGGCGCAGATCATCGAGTAGCGGGCGCGGCCGACGCCGATCGCCGACGGACGACCGACGAGGGCGTGGTCGAGCGCGGCGCCGGCACCCGGGCCGGTCAGCTCGATCTCGCCCATGTGGGTGAGGTCGAAGAGGCCCGCCGTCGTGCGCACGGCCCGGTGCTCGGCGAGCTCCGAGCTGTAGCGGACCGGCATCTGCCAGCCGGCGAAGTCCGTGAAGTTGGCGCCCAGTGCGGTGTGGACCGCGTGCAGCGGGGTGGTGCGCGGGGTGGGGTCGTTCGTTGCCATGCGGAGGCTCCCGGGGTCGAGGGTGCACGGCACCCTGCTGGTCTGCCTCCCCGCTCTGTCATGGGTGCCTGAGAGCTTCACCGCGACGAGCGGCTTGCACCGTGGGCGCAGGACATGGGTCCTGTCTTTCCAGAGTTGCCTCGCCGCGCAGTGATGGGGCCTGAGAGTTTCTCGGGGAGAGTTGCTCCTACGGCGCCCCGTCGCGACCCATCGGGTCAGGCGGGGTCTCTCCTGCTGCGGCTTCGAACGGCCGGTGTGGAGTTGTGTGCGGCGAGGCTACAGGTCGTGGCCGCCCGGGTCCCATTCCCCTCCGGCGCGGACGGCACGCCTGCGTCAGCCGATGCTGGCGCCGCCGTCGACGTAGAGCGTCTGGCCAGTGACGTACGACGACTCGTCGGCCGACAGGAAGGTGACCGCGGCCGCGATGTCGTCCGGCTGACCGACCCGCCTGACCGGGACGGCGTCGGCGTTGAGGCGGCGGAACTCGTCGACGTCCATCTTCAGCCGGGCCGCGGTGGCGTCGGTCATCTCGGTCGCGATGAAGCCCGGCGCGACCGCGTTGACGTTGATCCCGAACGGGCCCAGCTCGATGCCCAGGGTGCGGGTGAAGCCCTGCACGCCCATCTTCGCGGCCGAGTAGTTGGCCTGCCCCCGGTTGCCCAGCGCCGAGATCGAGGAGATGTTCACGACCTTGCCGTACTTCTGCTCCACGAAGTGCTTCTGCGCGGCCTTGGTCATCAAGAACGCACCCTTGAGGTGCACCCCCATCACCAGGTCCCAGTCCTCCTCGGTCATCTTGAACAGGAGGTTGTCGCGGGTGATGCCCGCGTTGTTCACCAGGACGTGGATCCCACCCAGCTCGGTGACGACCCGCTCGATGGCGGCGTCGACCGACGCGCCGTCGGAGACGTTGGCGCCCACGCCGATGGCCTTCGCACCCTCGGTGAGCGGCAGCTTCGCGGCGGCCTCGGCGGCCGCGGTCTCGTCGAGGTCGACGATCGCGACCGACGCGCCCTCCTCGGCGAACCGGGTGGCGGTGCCGAACCCGATCCCGCGCGCTGCTCCGGTGATGACGGCGACTCGCCCGTCGAAACGACCCATGGTGGTGCTTCCTCTCGTTGGTGGTGGCGGCCGGTCGAGGTCGACTCAGCCGAGGCGGACCAGCGTCTTGCCGGTCGTGCGGCCCGCGAGCATGTCCGCCATCGCGCGCGGGGCCTGCTCGAGGCCGTCGTAGACGGTCTCGGGTGCGACCAGCCGGCCGTCGCGGATCCAGCCGGCCATCCGTTGCTGCATCTCCTCGAGCAGGTCGAGGTGCAGGCTGCCGCGGAAGCCGGACAGCGTCAGGTGCTTGGCGGTCGCGAGGAAGATGTTGCGCGGACCGGTGGGCTCCGACTCGTAGTCCGAGATCGAGCCGCACAGGGCGATGCGCCCGTGCATGGTCATCGCGTCGAGCGCCGCCTCGAGGTGCTCGCCGCCGACGTTGTCGAAGTACAGGTCGATGCCCTCGGGGGCCAGGCGTGCCAGCGCCTCCCCCAACGGCTCGGACCGGTGGTTGAACGCCGCGACGCCCAGGTCGTCGCGCAGCCAGGCGACCTTCTCGTCCGATCCGGCGCTCGCGACCACCCGGTGGCCGAGGTTGCGGGCGATCTGGACGACCAGGGAGCCGACGGCTCCGGCGGCCGCCGACACCCACAGGACCCGCCCGCCGCTGAGGCCGTCGACGACCGCGAGGCCGGCGTACGCCGTCAGGCCCATCGGCCCGAGCGGCCCGAGGAAGTGCTGGTGCGGCGCGTCGCCCGGGTCGAGCACGCGCAGCGTCCCGACGCCGTTCATGGCGCTCTCGCCCGCGCGCACCACGGCGTGCTCCCGCCAGCCCAGGGAGTGCCAGACGACGTCGCCCGGCTCGAACCCGTCGGCCCGGGACGCGACGACCTCACCGATCGTGAGGACGCCGTCCATCGGCGCGTGCAGGTCGAAGGCGGTGAAGTAGCCGTCGGGTGCCGCGGGACGCAGCCGGAGCCTCATCCCGGGGTCGACGGAGGTCCAGGTGTTGCGGACCAGCACCGAGCCTGCGGCGAGCTGGTCGGGGTCGGGGAGCTCGACGGGGACGACCTCGAAGTGCTCGGGCCCGACCTCGCCCCGCGGGTGGGCAGCGACCTGCAGCGCACGGCTCTTCATGTCTCTCCTCGGCACTCGGTGTGTGGACACCCGCGACTGTACTGAACTAAATTCAGTTTATGAAGACTCCGATGATGTCGGCTTGGCGCTGGACCGGGACCGGACGTCCGCTCCAGCTCCACGAGGTCCCGGTGCCCGCTCCCGGTCCCGACGAGGTGTTGGTGCGCGTGCGCGCTGCTGGCATGTGCCACTCGGACGTGGGCGAGCTCGACGAGCCCTCATGGGCCGTGAACATCACGCGCAACCCGATCACCCTCGGGCACGAGATCGCCGGCGAGGTCGTCGCCGTCGGCACGGATGTCACCGGCTGGACGACGGGCCAGCGGGTCGGCGTCCATCCGCAGGGCAGCACCGTTCCCGGCTACAGCCGCGACGGCGGCTACGCGAGCCACCACCTGGCCCCGGCCGGTGACCTCGTCGCGGTGCCCGACGGGCTGAGCGACGAGCTCGCCGCCACCGGCACCGACGCCGGCATGACGTCGTACCACGCGGTCGCGGTGGTCGGCGGCGTCCGCGCGGGCAGCCGCGTCGGCGTCATCGGCCTCGGGGGCCTCGGCCAGCTCGGCGCCCAGCTCGCCGTCCACCTCGGCGCCGAGGTCCACGGAGCCGACACGAGTACGGCGGCACGCTCCCTCGCGGCCGGATGGGGCCTCGCCGGGCTCCACGAGCGGGCCGAGGACCTGCGCGGCCTCGGCCTCGACGTCGTCATCGACTTCGCGGGCTTCGGCACGACCACCGAGGCGGCCGTGCAGGCGATCCGCGTCGGCGGCGACGTCGTGATGGTCGGCCTGGGCGCCGAGCACACCACGCTGACCACCGCCGACGTCATCCACCAGAAGGCACGGATCCACGGCTCGTCGGGCGGCACCCGCGACGACATCGCCGCGGTCTACCAGCACCTGGCCAGCGGCGCGCTGGCACCGACCGTCGAGCGGATCGGCTTCGACGACGTCCCGCGCGGGATCGAGCGCCTGCGCGCCGGCGACGTACGGGGGCGGCTGGTCGTCGTGTTCGAGGGCGGGCAGCACGATGGGCGCTGAGTCCGGGCCGGCACGACGACAGCGGTGGCCCGCCCGCGTCTACGGCACCGGCGCCGAGCCCGACTACCGATTCTCCCTCGCGAACGAGCGGACGTTCCTCGCGTGGCTGCGGACGTCGATGGCCCTGGTGGCCGGTGCCGTCGCGCTCGACGCCTTCGCGACGGGCTATCCCCGGCCGGTCGTCCAGGCAGTCGCCGGGGCTCTGGTGGCGCTGGGCGGAGCGGGCGCAGTCCTGGCGTGGGCACGCTGGAGTGCGGGCGAACGTGCCATTCGGAGAGGCGAGCCGCTCCCCGGGTTCCGGGCCGGGGCCGCCGCCTGCGCCGTCCTGGTGGCCGTGGCCACGACCGCCGCGTTCCTGGTGCTGGTGCGGTGAGCGACCCTCCACGGGATCCGGGCCTCCAGGCGGAGCGCACCCGCCTCGCCGGCACGCGGACGATGCTCAGCACCGGCGCCGCAACGCTGGCTCTGCTCCACCTGACCGCCCCCTCCGCGCCCATCGGGCCGGTCCTGCTGGCGGCCGTCGCACTGGCGGCCTCGACCGGAGCCGCTCCCCTGCTGCGGGACTCGACCGGGGTGCGCCTGGCGGCCCAGTCACTCACCGCCGTCATGATCGCCGCCTGCGCGTTGGTCACCGTCGTTCGCGGCTGATAGCCCTCACGCCACGGGACGCACCGGACCGGGCAGCCAGGCGCCACTGAGCGCGTCCGCGAGCGGCTCGTAGATGCGCAGCACCAGGAAGAAGCGCCCGCGTGGCGCCGGGAGCCAGTTCGCCCCGACACCGGGGTCCTCGGCGCTGATGGAGACGGTGACCGAGCCGTCGACGTCCAGCAGGAGGCCCGGCGTGGCGCTGCCGACCGAGGAGCGATCGATGGCGCTCGGCACGAGGAATCCGCTGTCGTCGTACAGGGTGACGCTCCAGAACGCCCCCGCCGGCGGCGGACGCTCCATCGTCAGCAGGTAGCCGCCCGCCGCCCCGCCGAGGGGCCGTCCCTCGCCGTCCACGTAGGTGTTGAACGAGGTGTTCTCCTCGACGACGTTGGCGGCGAGACCGACGTGGTTCATGACCGCCCGGCTGAGGAAGTTGGCGCCGTGGGCGCCCTTGTCGCAGACCTTCGTCCAGCCGGTCGGCACCGGTTCTCCGAGCTGCGGCCGGCAGGCGTCGATGACACCCATGGCCGCGGCGAACCCGCTCGCGGCCCCCGCCCGCGTCTCCTCGTCCAGGAGCCCGGGTCGGAACGCAGCGGTCCCCGCCAACCCCAGCACCGCGAAGCGACGGACGAGCGCCGTCTCGTCCGCGGGCACCCCGCCGAGACGGAGGGCACCGTCCATCGCGTGGAAGAAGGCCTCCCAGTCGGTGACGACGGCGTCGGGGTCGACGACCTCCCCGACCACGCTCGTCGCACCCGCGGCGACGCCACGGCCGCCCCGGACCGGACGCAGGAGCACCGAGTCCTGGAGCCGGTGGATCTCGGCAAGGTCGTCCCCCCGGACCTGGATCCGCATCAGCACCCACATCAGGCGGGAGGCGACACGGAGCCGGACGGCGTCGTCCGGCACGCCGGCGTCGTCACCCGGCGCGACCAACCAGACCTCGCGTGCCGGTCCGACGGTCCGCCGGCTGATGTTGGAGGCGTTGCCGAACGCGTCGAGCAGGTTCAGCGTGAAGTAGCGATCCCCGAAGTCGGGCAGGTCGATCGCCACGGGCCCCTCCCGCAGGTCGAGCCACGCGTTCGAGTACAGGGTGTCCACGTTCGGCACCCGGAAGGCGGCGAACCCGGGAGCGGCGAGGCGCCGCTCGTGGACGAACTGGCCGGTGGGGACACCGGTCTCGGCGTACTGCCGGCACATCTGGGCGTACTGGTAGGCGGCCGGGAGCCCGTAGACCACCGCATCGAAGGCTGCCGCGTGGGCCACGGAACGCCGCGCTGTGCCGTCCCTCGGCACGAGGTCCGCACGCGTGGAGACCTGCCGCTGGTCGACGTCTCCGACGTCGAGGGCGGCGTACCCCGTCACGCCGGCACCCGCATCACCGCCGGAGGACGCCACGACGCCTCGAGCGGCCAGTACAGGCGCAGCATGAGCCGGAACGGGCCCTCTGGCGCCGGAAGCCAGTTGCTCACCCCTCGCGGCGGCGGGCCAGCACTGATGTCGACCTCCAGCGATCCGTCGTCGGACCGCACCAGGCCGGGGGTGCGATCTCCGACGGCGTACCGCCCGAGGTCGTTGGCAACGAGATTTCCCGCGGCGTGGTACATCGTCAGGGACCAGAAGGCCGCGGCCGGCGGGGAACCGGCGGGGAGCCGGACCCGATACCGGGCGACACTGCCGTCGAGCTGCCGTCCCTCGGCGTCGACCTCGCACACCGGATAGCTCGCCTCCTCGGGTGGATTCACGTAGATCTGGGCGTGCGCCACCGCCGCACGGAGCAGGTGGTCGTCGCCGAAGGAGGCCACGGTCTCGTTGGTCGCCCAGCCGGCGGCGGTCCGGCCGAGAGTGCGAACCCGTTGCTCGATCGCCCGATGGCCGTCCCGGAGGCCGTCGGCGACAGCGGACACGACAGCCGGCGCGGCACGATTCCGGGCGAGCTCGTCGATCCCCACGTCCGCGAGCAGTCGCTCCAGTCCGCGGCTCTCGATCGACTCACCCCCGGTGTCGAGCACCCGGAGCACGGCGGAGGCGAAGGCGCCGGGCTCGAAGACCTCACGTTCCCGGGCGACGGCGGCGAGCCGGACGTCGACGTCGTCCACGACCGTCCCCGCATGCGGACTGCCTTGGCTCGAGACCACCAGGCGGTCCTGCACGGCGTGCGCGGCACGGAGGTCCTCGTCGCTGTCCGGATCGACCGCCGTCCGACCGACGAGCGTCAGCCACCGGTCCCGCGTCGCCACCCGCACCAGGTCACCGTGGTCCACCACCTCCGGCTCCCCGGGTTCCACCACGACGTGCGGCGGCTGCCCGGGGTGGGTCCGGCCGCTGATGACGACCGGGCTCGTGGTGTCGGACTTGCCCACCTGGAGGCTGAAGTACCGATCGCCCACGGTCGGCAGCTGGACCGCGTGCGGCCCGCGGGCGAGGTCCAGCCACGCCACGGAGTAGAGGGTGTCGACGTTCGGCGCCACCCCGACCCGGAGATCGGGGTCGGCGAGGGCCCGCGCGTGCCCGAACCGGCCGATTGGAGCGCCGGCCGACACGGCGGGCCGCGGCGCGAGGGGATCGCCGGGGAGGGTGAAGTTGAACCGCAGCCGCTGCGCGAGCACCAGCGGGTAGGCCCACACCTGAAGCCGGGCTGCGGACCGTCGTACGTCGTCCGGGGCCACGCTCACGAGGCAGCGATCAGCTCGCGCGACCCGGTCGCCGCTCCGCCCGGGTACACCTGCATCGCCTCGGGCCGGAAGCTGATGACGACGGGCTCGCCCTCGTGCGCGCTGCGCAGCCACGCCCCGTGGGAGGCCGCGTCAGCACGCAGCCGGAACTGCTCGGCTCCGGCGGCCACCGTGACGTCGTAGTGGCGGCCACCGAACTCGGAGGCGAGCAGTGTGGCCTCGAGCCGCACGGCATCGGCCGGCGCCTCGGTGGCCGACCGGTGCAGGCGGACGTCGTCCGGCCAGATCCGTGCGATCAGCGCGGGAGAGTCGGGAAGGCTGCGCTGGATGGACATCTCCACGCCGTCGGCGCTCTGCCAGCCCGTCGCGGTCCGGACGAGCTCCAGCCGGTTCGACATGCCGATGAACTCCGCGACGTAGTCGGTGGCCGGGTTGTCGAAGACCTCGACCGGCGTCCCGAGCTGCTCGATCCGGCCGGCCCGCATGATGGCGATCTTGTCGCCGAGCGCGAAGGCCTCGGACTGGTCGTGGGTCACGAAGACGGCACCGAAGCCCAGGCTCTCGTGCAGGCGGTGGATCTCGGTGCGGACCTGGTCACGGAGGCGCGCGTCGAGGTTGCTCAACGGCTCGTCGAAGAGGACCAGGTCCGGCTGGGCCGCGAGCCCGCGGGCGACCGCGATCCGCTGCTGCTGGCCGCCGCTCAGCTGGGAGGGATAGCGGTCGAGGAGGTGGCCGCAGTCGACCATGCCGGCCGCCTCCTCGACGCGGCCCGCCGCCAGCGCCTCCTTCATCCTGCGCACCTTGAGCGGGTAGGCGATGTTCTTGCGGACCGTCATGTTGGGCCACAGTGCATACGACTGGAACACCATGCCGATGCTGCGCTTGTGCGCCGGCACGTTGATCCGCTCTGCCGCGTCGAAGACCGCCTTGCCCTTGAACTCGATGCGCCCCTGTTCGGGCGTCTCGAGGCCTGCGAGGCAGCGCAGGGTGGTCGTCTTGCCGCAGCCGCTGGGGCCGAGCAGGACGAGGAACTCACCCTCCTCGATCTCGAGGTCCAGGTCGTCGACGATGACGTTGGAGCCGTAGGACTTGGTGAGACCGGAGATTCGGAAGCTGGCCATCATGCACCTCTCGCGTAGTTCGGCCGGGTCGGGGATGGGGACATCAGAGGTTGTCGAGCACGTTGCGTCCGCCGACGATCATCGCGATCGCGACGCCCGCCGTCGTGACAGCCGACATCAGGATCGCCATGGCGGCGACGAGGGTGTAGGAGCCGTTGCTCCAGTGGTCGTAGAGGAGCGTGCCCATCACCTGGGTGGTGGCCGAGCGGACCATCAGTGACGCCGCGAACTCGTGGGTCAGCAGGATGAACATCAGCGCCACCGCACTCAGCACGGCAGGCTTCAGCATCGGCAGGGTCACGCGCAGTGCGGTCACCAGGGGGCTCGCGCCACTGACCGCCGACGCCTCCGCGTAGGTGTCGCCCATCGAGATCAGCGCGGTCATCTGCATCCGGGTCGCGAAGGGGATCATCAGCACGATGTAGACGAGGATGATCACCCACTTCGTCCCGTAGAGGATGAACGGCGGCTGGGTGTAGGTGAGGAGGAACCCGACGCCGAAGATCACGGACGGGATGCCCAGCGGCAGCGCACTGATGACGTCCCCCAGCAGGCGGATCACCTTGAGATGGCGGTTGCGGACCACCAGCATCGCCGTGGCGAGCCCGACCGGCACGCAGACCGCGACGGCGGCGAGCGAGGTGACCACGCTCGTGGTCACGGACTCGGTGATGCCGGGGGTGCTGAACAGCTCGCGGTAGTTGTCGAGCGTCAGGAAGTCCCAGCTGAGATTCTCCGACCAGAACGGCGACAGCGACACGATGAGGACGCCGACGAGCGGCAGCACAAGGGCCACCAGGCCGTAGCCCGCCACGAAGGCCGCGGCCCAGTACGAGCGGCCACCCACCGGGGCGAACGACTTGCCTCCGTGGGTGACGAACCGGCTCTGGTTGCCGAGCAGGAAACGCTGGCCGAAGACGACGAGCAGCCCGAGGATGACGAGCGGCGACGCCGCCGCCGCAGCCGCGGCGTAGTTCACCGGGGATTCGGCCGTACGGCGGTACATCTCCGTCGTGAGCACCTTCATCCCCTCGTTCTGCCCGAGCAGGAGGGGACCGGTGAACTGGCCCAGGCCCAGGAGCAGCGCGACGCCGCCGCCGTACACGAGCGAGGGCCGGAGCAACGGGAGCACGACCTTGAAGAAGACACCGAGCTGCGAGGAGCCGGCCGACTGCGCCGCCTCGAGGTGCTCGGAGCTGATGTTCTGCATGCCGGCGCTGACGAAGAGGTAGACGAAGGACGTCAGGCCGAAGCCGGTGATGATGATGACCCAGGTCGATGAGTAGACGTTCACGGGCCCGGAATCGAGGTCGTTCCACCACGGCAGCTGGCGCATCAACGCGTTCAGGTAGCCGGGGCCCGGCGAGAGGAGGAAGGCCCAGCCGACCACGTTGGCCACGGACGGCATCACGATGGGCAGCACCGGGATGACGCGGAGGAATCCGGCGCGGTGGGGAAGTCGGGTGACGGCGAAGGCCAGCAGCGTTCCGAGCACCATGGCGATCACCAGCGAGGCCAGGGCCAGCTGCACGGTCGTGCGCAACGTGTCCCCGATGTCGGAGCGGCCGTACTGCGACTCGTAACCCGCTCCGCCGTTCTCGAACGCCAGGGACTGCAGCCGCCAGACGGGGACGACGACCAGGTAGGCAAGGGCGGCGACGACGGCGCCGTAGAAGAGGCGCCCGCGCCACACGCGTGCGTCGACGTCGAGCAAGGGAAGTGCCCGGGTCACGGCCATCTCAGATCACCTCGGGGAATCGGGGGAGGCCGTGGTGGCAGGTCCCGGACCTGCCACCACGGTAGGACGTGGACGGGAGGTTGCGCTCCTCAGTCGAGGAACTGCTTCTCCCACTCCTCCTGATAAGCGGCGACCGAGTCCCCGGACAGCTCGTCGGGGTCGCCGAGGGGGATCTCCTGCGCGAGCAGGTCGGAGCCGGCAACGCCGGTGCCCTCGATGTCCGGCAGCGCCGGGACGAAATCGTGCGAGATCGCGGCCTGGCCCTCGGGCGTGACGAGGAAGTCGGCGAGGACCTGGGCAGCGTTGGGGTGCGGCGACGACGAGAGGACGTGGCTGTACCACGGGACGCCGAACGGCTTCTCCGGGATGATGAACTCGACGGGAGCTCCGTTGGCCTTCTCGGTCAGGATCGTGCTGCCGATCGTCGGCGATGCCCAGATCTCACCCGAGGCGATCGCCTGGCCGATGGCGACGGCGCTGTCGTAGACGCGCGGGTCCATCGCGGCGAGGCGGTCGACGTAGTCCGTACCGAAGTCCTCGTCGATGGTGCGGTACATGTCGACGTACGTCGGGATGCCGGCCGGGTTGGTGACGCCGAGCTTGCCCCCCTTGAGGTTCGCGGCCAGGAGGTCCTCGGGCGAGGTGACGCCGTTCGGCAGCTTCTGCGTGTTCCAGCCCAGTCCGAAGACGGTCGCACTGGTCAGGAACCACTGGTCGTCGATGACGCTGTTCGACCGGTCGTAGTCCTCGTTGTCGAAGGACGGACCGACGATGTCGACCGAGTAGCCGCCGTCGGCGCTCCGGTCGATCCAGCCGGCGTCGGTGGTCATGTGGACGTCGGCGGTGCCGCGGCCCGTCTGGTTCTCGATCTCGACCTTCGGCAGCAGGTCTGCGTCGGTGCCGCGCACGTAGGTCAGCTCGATGTCCGGGTACTTCTTCTCGAACGCCTTCTTCAGCAGCTCGAGGTTGTCCGGGGCGACAGTGCCGTAGATGACGACCTCGCCTTCCTTCTTCGCAGCCTCGACGATCCCGTCCCAGCTGCCCGCCAATTCTCCGCCGCCCGAGTCGCTGCCGCAGCCAGCGAGCGCAGCAACGGAGAAGAGACCGCCGGCCAGAGCAGCGGCAAGTCGCTTCGATGTCATGAACGTCTCCTAGGTGAGGTGGGCCAGCCACCGAATTGAAGTTGGTTCAGTTGGAACTGTATGACGTGCGTCACCAGAGGGCAAGAGATACCGGCCGGAAACTTGAACTGACTTCAATCCAGCAGCAAGGCTGGGGCCATGACCCACCTCTTCAACGGTGTCGGCGAGTTCGCGGCCGCCACCGGGCTCGATCTCGGCCACAGCCCCTGGTTCGAGATGACCCAGGCACGCATCGACCAGTTCGCCGATGTCACCGAGGACTGGCAGTGGATCCATGTGGACCAGGCTCGCGCAGCCCGCAGCGAGCTCGGCAGCACCATCGCCCACGGCTACCTGACCCTCGCCCTCGTCCCCCGCCTGAGCGCAGGACTGTTCGACTTCGACGGCATCGGACGCGCGGTCAACTACGGCGTCGAGAAGGTGCGCTTCCCTGCGCCGGTCAGGCCCGGCGACCGGATCCGTGCGCGGGGAGCGGTGGTCGACGTGACGCCCGCCGGACCCGATGGACGCGGCACACTCGGTCGGGTGCGCTACACGATCGAGATCGAGGACCGCGAGCGTCCCGCCTGCGTGCTCGAGGCACTGATGCTGGTCCTGCCGCCCGAGACCAGTTGAACTCAATTCAGTTTGGTGGCAGGGTGACCGGCATGGATCGCTACACCGACCGCCGCGTCCTCGTCACCGGCGCGACCGGAGGGCTCGGGGCCGAGATCTGCCGCCGGCTCACCGCCGAGGGCGCCGTGCTCGCCCTGGCCGACCTCCCCTCGCCCGCCCTCGAGGAGACACGCGCAGCCCTGCCCGGGAGCGGGCACGTCGCGCTCGACCTGGACGTCAGCGACGAGGAGCAGTGGCGCGCCGCGGTCGCCCGGGTCGACCAGAAGCTCGGCGGGCTCGACGTCCTCGTCAACAACGCGGCCATCGGCAGCATCGGGACGGTCGAGGACGAGGAGCGCGAGCACTGGGACCGGGTGATGTCGGTGGACGCCACCGGGGTGTGGCTCGGGATGAAGCACGCCGGCCCGCTCATCGAGCGCACGGGCGGCGGCGCGATCGTCAACGTCGCCTCGATCCTCGGGAGCACGGGCGGCCTCGGCAACAGCGTCGCCTACCACGCCGCGAAGGGCGCGGTGCGCACCATGACGAAGAACGCCGCGATCCACTGGGCCACCCGGGGCGTCCGCGTCAACTCGCTGCACCCCGGCTTCATCGAGACCCCGCAGCTGCTGGAGCGCTACGCCGGCTCAGAGCGCCACCGGGCGATGCTCGCGAACACCCCGATGGGCCGGCTCGGCCGGCCCGAGGAGATCGCGGGCGCCGTGGCCTTCCTGGGCAGCGACGACGCCGGCTACCTGACCGGCACCGAGCTGTACGCCGACGGCGGCTGGACCGCGCGCTAGCGCCTCGTGGTACCTCAGGCCTGGGGCACCATCACCCGCTCGTCGCCGGTGACGATGATGCTGCGGCCACCCATCGTGCCCACGTGGGCGACGGCGGCCTTCCACTCGTCGCTGGCGAGGGCCGCGTCGAGTGCCTCCTTGCTGTCGAAGCTGAGGACCGACATGCCGTCCCAGCCCGCCGAGCGCTTGTCGTCCATCCCCTCCAGGACCTCGGTGTGCAGCCACCGGCGCAGCCCGGGCAGCGGGTAGGTCACGTCGGCGTGCTCGCCGCGCCACCAGTCGATGAACTGCTCGTGGGTCCAGCCGCTCGGCTTCGACGCCAGCACGATCAGGTTGTACATCACACGCTCCTGAGTTGAATTTGGTTCATGGGTGGCGGACATGCCGGTCCGGCGCTCCCGCCCGGGAGTCGGGGTTCGGTCAGTGGACCAGGCGCACGCAGGCCGCGACGACCTGGTCGGAGATCTCGGCGAGGGTGTGGGCGCCCTTCGGGCGGTACCAACGCCACACGCCGTTGATCAGGCCGAGCATCAGCCGGGCGAGGACGACCTCGTCCTGCTTCGCGAACACGCCGGCGTCCATGCCGGCCTTCAGCAGCGCGGCCCACTCGTGCTCGATCTCGCGCACCAGCTCGCGCGCCCGCTGGCGCTCGGCCTCCTCGCGCTGAGACGAGCGCTCGCCGACCAGCAGGTCCTGGTGGCTCATCAGGATCCGCTCCTGGAGCGCCTCGCGCGCGGTGACGTCGAAGGCCGCCGCCACGGCGACGCGGATCTTGTCGTCCGGCTCGCTCACCTCGGCGGTGACCGCGCGGGTCCGCTCGAGGGAGCGCTCCAGCTCGTTGCTCATGATGGTCAGCAGGCAGTGCACCTTCGACTCGAAGTAGTGGTAGAGGGCGGTCTGCCCGATCCCCACCTCGTCGGCGATGGTCGCCCACTTGGTGTGCTCGAAGCCCACCCCGCCGAAGTTGTCGATGGCGGCGTCGAGGATCCTGCGCCGCTTGGAGCGCGGGCCTTCGGTACGGGTCTGCTCGTCAACTGTCATGGGAGCCGTCCTTGTCGCCAAGTGAATTCAGATCAGCGTAGCGCCGGAACCGTGGTTCATCGGGCTTCCGCGGCCGCATCGCCGCCCACGAGCGACGACGCGAGCGACACGGCACCGGACCGGTCGAGCTTGCCCACCCGGTTCTGTGGCAGGTGCGGGACCGGGTAGACGAACTCGGGCCACTTGAACTTGGGGAAGTCGGCGGCGGCGAGCTCCCGTCGTACCCCGTCGATGTCCAGGGGGTCGCCCGACCAGACCACGAGCGCCGCCGCCCGCTCACCGAGCAGGTCGTCGGAGACCGGTACGACGCACACCTGGGCCACGCCCGGGATGGCGGCGACGGCGGCCTCGACCTCGTTGATGTCGATGTTGCGGCCTCCCCGGATGATGACCTGCTTCTCACGGCCGAGGATGTTGAGGGTGCCGTCGTCGTTGATGCGGGCCCGGTCGCCGGTCGGCAGGAAGCCGTCGGGCGTGAGCTCCGGCGGGACCGGCGCGCCGTTGCGGGCGTAGCCGACGAACAGCGAGGGGCCGCGCACCTGGACGTTGCCGACCTCCCCGAGGGGCAGGGCGGCGCCGTCGTCGCCGACCACGCGCAGCTCCGTGCCGGGGAAGGGACGTCCGTCGCGGCCGAGGCGGACCTCGGGCGGCTCGGAGGGCAGCGGGGTGGTGTGGCCCAGGCACTCGGACATGCCGAACACCCGCAGGAAGCGGGTCCCGAGATGACGCTCGGCGGACTCCAGCGAGCGGGCGTTCATGGGTCCACCGCCGACCGTCATCGCGCGCAGCGACGTGAGCGCTCCCGACGACCCGGGCACCAGCGAGAGCTGCATGGCCATCGTCGGCACCAGCATCGTCCAGGCGACCTTCTCGTCGCGCAGCAGCACGACCGCGTCCTCGGGGCTCCACTTGTCCAGGCACACCACCGGGCCGCCCAGGAGCGCCGGGAGGTAGAGCCCGAAGCAGAACGCGGCGACGCTCGAGAACGGGACGAAGGCGCCGACCGGGTCCCCCGGCCGGAGGCCGACGGCGGCGATCGTGGCCTCGCCGGCGTACCGGATCGACTCCTCGGACTGCACGACGCACTTCGGACGACCCGTCGACCCCGAGGTCATCGCGATGGCCACGCCGCCGCGCCACCGCTCGACACCGCGGGTACGACGGGAGGCGGCCGCGCGCAGCGACCAGCCCGGGAAGGCCTCCCCCACCACCGGCAGCCCGGCGTCGTCGACCTGCCAGGTCTCGACCGCGTGGGGCGAGGCGATGACGGCGTCCGGCTGGATGTCCTCGAGGGCGAGGTCGTACTCCGAGCGGGCGGCGTGCCCGCTGATGACCGCGACCAGCCCGCCCCGCAGCCCGACCGCGATCGCGGCGGCGAGGGTGCGCCAGGTGTTGTCGGCCTGGACGAGCACCGTGGGCGCGCCCGCCAGCGACCGGTCCAGGAGGTCCGCGATCTCGCCGGCCCGGGCGACGACCTCACCGAGGGTGTGGGCTCCCTCCGCGTCGATGACGGCGACGTCGTCGGGGCTCTGCCCGGCCCGCTCGACCAGCTCCTGTGCCAGCTTCCTCATGCCTTCGTCTCCTCCACGTCGATTGTCCTCGCGGTCGGCACCACGACGGCCCTGCCCTGGACCAGGCCGCGGCGCAGCCGGTCGTAGGCGGTCAGCGCGCCCGACAGCGCATGGGTCTCGGTGCGGGCGTGGACACCCGCGCCCGCGAGGCCGACCACGTCGGCGAGGTCGCCGGCCGAGCCCCAGAACGGCGCGGCGACTCCCCAGCCGCGCGGCAGGTCACCGCCCTTGGCGACCTCGAGGCGACCGCCGGCGGACCCGACGACGGCGATGCGGCCGCCGGGCGCGAGCACCTGCGTGGCCGCGTCCATGGTGTCCTGCGAGCCGACGAAGTCGAGGACCACGTCGGCCCCGGACCCGTGGTGGCCGCCCTCGAGCCACTCGGCGGCGTCGATCGTGCTCGCCACGACCGCGTCGGCGCCGAGCCGGAGCCCGAGGGCGCGCGCCTCGGCACGCGGGTCGACCGCGACCACGCACACGGGGTCGTGGCGCGCGAGCAGCTGCAGCGCGAGGTGGCCCAGGCCGCCGATCCCGATGACGAGGACCGTGGCCCCCGCCAGGTCGGCGCCGACGGTCCGCAGCGCGTGCTGCGCGGTCAGGCCGGCGTCGGTCAGCGGCGCGAGCGCCACCGGGTCCACGCCGTCGGCCGGCACGAGCTGGCGCACGCCGGGGACGAGCATGTAGTCGGCCAGCCCGCCGTCGTACCCGATGCCGTTGCCGATGGGCCCGGTGAGCTCGAAGCAGTAGTTGTCCCGGCCTCGCCGGCACTGCCGGCAGCGCCCGCACGACCAGATGCCGTGCACGGCGGCCCGGCGCCCGAGCCACGCCGGGTCGACGGCGTCGCCCGCCGCGACGACCGTGCCGACGACCTCGTGGCCGAGGGTGAACGGGAGCTCGTAGGGCAGCTGCCCCGGAGCGGCATCCATGATGTGGAGGTCCGAGTGGCACAGGCCGGCCGCCTCGACGCGGACCAGGAGCTGGGCACCGACCGGCACCGGGACCGGCACCTCGACCAGCTCCGGAGCGGCGCCCCAGGCGTGGAGGCGCAGCGCGCGCATCGTCTCCGGCAGCGCGCTCACCGTGCGGTCCATCCGCCGTCGACAGCCAGGACGTGCCCGGTCACGTAGCTCGCGGCGTCCGAGGCGAGGAAGAGCAGCGCGCCGTCGACCTCGCCGGTCCGGCCGCCGCGTCCGAGCATGGTGTTGCGGCGCACCCAGCCGGCCGACTTCTCGTTGGTGAACAGGCCGTCGGTCATCTCGGTATCGAACCAGCCCGGCACCAGCGCGTTGACACGAACCCCGCGCCGTCCCCACTGGCCCGCCAGCTCCCGGGTGACGCCGATGACCGCGGCCTTCGACGCGGCGTACCCCGCGCCGCCGATCGGGGCGGTGGAGACCAGGCCGACCACGGAGGAGATGTTGATGATCGAGGCACCGCGGTCCTCGGGGAGGGCGCGCACGGTCTCGACCGCCAGCCGGATGCCGGCCGTGAGGTTGAGGGCGAGGATCGCGTCCAGCTCCTCGGGCGTCTCGGTCAGCGCGTCCGGCGGTCCGGGCATGCCGGCGTTGTTGACGAGGACGTCGATCCCGCCGTTGATCGAGGCGGCCGTCGCCACCAGGCGCTCGCGGTCGCCGGCATCGGTGACGTCGCAGGCCACCGGCACCAGACCCGGTACGTCGGCGGCCAGCGCCTCGAGGCGCTCGACCCGCCGGGCGGCGGCGACGACGGTGGCACCGGCCGCGGCCAACGCCCGCGCGAAGCCGTCGCCCAGGCCCGAGGAGGCGCCGGTGACGACGGCGACCCGCCCGCTCAGGTCGAACATGGACAGGGGCGAGGTGGCCATCAGTAGACCGCCGTCCGGCCACCGTCCACCGGGATCAGCGCGCCGGTCGTGTAGCCCGCGACGTCCGAGGCGAGGTGCACGACCATGCCGGCGAGCTCCCTCGGGTCGCCGAGGCGCTCCGCCGGGAGCCGGTCGGTGACCAGGCCGATGAACTCGTCGTCCCAGTCGCCGGCCATGTCGGTCGCGAACGCGCCGGGCATCACGCAGTTGACCCGCACGTGCGGTGCGTACTCCTGGGCGAAGGCACGGGTGAGTGCGTTGAGCCCGTTCTTCGAGGCGGCGTACGTCGCCTCGGGCGGGCTGGGACGCTCCGCGCCGATGCTCGAGATGTTGATGATCGAGCCGCGACCCGCGGCGTACATGTGGGCACCGGCCACCGCCATCAGGCGGAAGGGGCCCTTGAGGTTGACGTCGATCGTCTTGTCGAAGAGCGCCTCGGTCACGTCCTTCGCCGACGGGGCGAGCGGGGCGATGCCGGCGTTGTTGACGAGGACGTCGATCCGGCCGTGCTCGGCCACGACGGCGTCGACGGCGGGCTCGATCGCGTCCCAGTCGCCGACGTGCAGCGGCAGGGGGAAGGCCTTGACGCCGGTCGACGCGGTGATCTCGGCGGCGACCCGCTCGCACGCGTCGGCCTTGCGGCTGGACACGACCACGGTCGCCCCGGCCACCGCCATCGCCTCGGCGATCGCGCGGCCGAGGCCGCGGGTGGCTCCGGTGACCAGCGCGACCCTGCCGTCGAGCTGCCCGCTCACGCGCGCGCCTCCTTCGGTGCGTCGTACTTCTTGAGCTCCTGCAGCGCGATGCTGCGCAGGTGCACCTCGGTCGGACCGTCGGCGACCTGCAGGGCCCGGGTGAGGGCGTAGAGGCGGGCGAGCACGGTGTCGTCGCTGACCCCGGCGGCGCCCCAGGTCTGGACGGCGCGGTTGACGACCTGGTGGGCGACCTCCATCGCGGCGACCTTGATGGCCGCGGCCTCGGTCCGGGCGGCGGCGTTGCCACGGGTGTCCATCAGCCAGGCGGCCTTGAAGGTGTGCAGGCGGATCTGGTCGATCTCCATCCGGCTGCGCCCGATCCACTCCCGCACGACGCCCTGCTCGGCGAGCGGCCCGCCGAAGGCCTCCCGGCTCGCGGCCCGCTGGCACATCAGCTGCAGCGCGCGCTCGGCCATCCCGATCGCGCGCATGGCGTAGTGCATCCGGCCCGGGCCCAGCCGGCCCTGGGCGATGGCGAAGCCGCCGCCCTCCTCGCCGAGGATGTTCTCGGCGGGCACCCGCACGTCGGTGAAGGTGACCTCGCCGTGGCCGAGGCGGTCGTGGTAGCCGAACATCGGGAGGTCGCGGACCACCTCGACGCCGTCGGCGTCGGCCGGGACCAGGATCATGCTCTGCTGGCGGTACGTCGGCGCCTCGGGGTCGGACTTGCCCATGAAGATGATGAGCCGGCAGTCCGGGTCGAGGATGCCGGAGGTGTACCACTTGCGGCCGTTGATGACGTAGTGGTCGCCGTCGCGGCGGATCGTGGAGGTGATGTTGCGGGCGTCCGAGCTCGCGACCGCCGGCTCGGTCATCGCGAAGGCGGAGCGGATCTCGCAGGCGAGCAGCGGGTCCAGCCACTCCTTCTGCTGCTGCTCGGTGCCGTACATGGCGAGGATCTCCATGTTGCCGGTGTCGGGCGCCGAGCAGTTGATCGCCTCGTTGCCGATGATCGAGCGTCCGACGATCTCGGCGAGCGGCGCGTACTCGAGGTTGGTGAGCCCCGCGCCGCGGTCGCCGTGGGTCATGAAGAGGTTCCACAGGCCCTGCTCGCGCGCCACCCGCTGCAGGTCGCGCATGACCTGCGGCTGCTCGTGGGGGTTGGCGTTCGCGGCGACCTGGGCGTCGTACACGGCCTCGGCGGGGAGCACGTGCTCGGCCATGAACGTCTCGAGCCTCGCCGCGAGGTCGGCGGTGCGGGCGGTGAATTCGAAGTCCACAGGGGGTTCCTTCTCGCGTCGTTGCGGTGGAGTCGATCGAGGCTCAGCCGAGCCGGGCGGTGCCGGTCTCGATGAGCCGGGCGATGGTGGCCGGCAGCCTCTCCTGGTCCGGGTCGTGGTGCCGGCCCTCGCGGTGGCGACGCAGGTTGTGGCCCATGATCGCCGCCATCTTGAAGCGGCCCAGTGCGTCGAACCAGGTGAGCTCGCGCGGCGCGGGTCCCCCGGCGGCGTACCGGCTCACCAGCTCCTCGACGGAGGGCAGGCCGGGGACGTGGCGGCCGACGCCCGGGAAGTTGTCGCCGTCGGCGAAGACCAGGAACCAGCCCAGCTCGACCCGCGGGTCGCCGGGGCTCCAGATCTCCCAATCGATCAGCGCCGCGGGCTCGGTGCCGCGGGACAGGATGTTGCCGAGGCGGTAGTCACCGTGCACCAGCACCGGCGCGACGGCCTCGGGGACCGACGCGGCGAGCAATCGCTCGAGCTCGGCGGCACCCGGCACCAGCTCGGGCGGTACGGCGCCCATCGTGCGGCTCCAGCGGGCGAGCTCGTCACCCGGCGACAGCGGCTCGCCGTCGACGGGCAGCCCGTCGAGGGGCAGCCGGTGCAGCCGCGGCAGGATCTCGGCGGCGCGCAGCATCCGGGCCGCGGCGAGGGCGGGCTCGACCGCGGGGTCGTCCAGCACCGGCTCGAGGGACTCGCCGGCGACCAGCTCCATCGCGAACCACGCCGGCTCGACCTCGTCGGTGGCGCAGATCCGCGGAACCGGGACGTCGGTGCCGGCGAGCGCGGCCATGATCCGCGCCTGGCGCAGCATGTCGTGGCGGCCAATCGAGCGCTGGCCGGGCGGCACCGCCTTGACGACGAACCACTGGTCGTCGACGGCGAGCTTGTAGGTGAGGCCCGAGTGCCCGCCGAGCATCGGCTCCAGCGCGGTCGCGACGCCGTCGTACCCGCTGGCCCGGAGGCCGGCGACGACCCGCTCCTGGAGGTCGAGGGCGTGCAGCTCGGCCGGGGTGGGCCGCGTGTCGGTGGCCATCAGCGGGGCTCCCTCGGGAGGCCGAGCACGCGCTCGGCGAGGATGTTGTGCTGGATCTCGTCGGTGCCGCCGGCGATCCGGTAGCCCGGCGCGCCGAGCACGTGCTCGGTCCACGCCCAGCTGCCCCAGCGGTCGCCCTGGACGGTGAGGTCCGGGCCGAGCAGCAGGCGCACGACCTCGGAGGTGCGCGCCATCGTGTCGGTCGCGAGCAGCTTGCCGACGGAGGCCTCCGGCCCGGCGTCGGCGCCGGCGACGACCGCGGCGGCCACGCGCATGCCGGTGAGCCGCTGGACGTAGCTGCGGGTGACCAGGTCGGCGACCGCGTCCCGCTCGAGCTCGGTCAGCGGCCGGCCGAGATGGCGAGCGAGCTCGACGGCCTGGTCCGCGTTCTCGAGGCCCAGGCTGCCGGAGTCCAGGCGCTCGGACGCGAGCACGGTCAGCGCGACCTTCCAGCCCGCGCCCTCGGGACCGAGCCGATGCGCGTCGTCGAGGTGCACGCCGTCGAGGTAGACCTCGTTGAACGAGCAGCCCCCGGTCATCTGGCGGATCGGGCGGACCGTCACGCCCGGCGCGTCCATCGGGACGATGAAGGCCGTCAGGCCGGCGTGCTTCGCACTCCCCGGGTCGGTGCGGGTGATCGCGACGCCGTAGTCGGCGACGCGGGCACCGGACGTCCAGACCTTGTGGCCGTCCAGCCGCCAGCCGTCGCCGTCGCGGACGGCACGGGTGCGGACCGCCGCCAGGTCGGAGCCGGCCTCGGTCTCGGAGAACAGCTGGCAGGCGATCACGTCGGTGCGCAGCATCGCCCGGACGTACGTCGAGCGCTGCTCCTCGGTCCCCCACTGCGCGATCGTCGGCGCGATCAGCTGCTGGGTGACGGGGAACATCTCGGTGCGCCGCGGGACGTCGTACTCGGCCTCGGCGCGCCGGAAGGCCAGCAGGTACGACACCGGGAGGCCTCGGCCGCCGTACTCCGGGCCCCAGGTGATGGCCCCGAAGCCGGCGTCGTACTTGGCCTGCTCGTAGGCGCGGATGCGATCGGTCTCCGCGCGCTCCTCGTCCTCGGTCCAGTTCTCGAAGACCGCGACGGCGTCGCTGCCCTCGCCCCAGGGGCGCTGGGTGCGGGGAGCCGCGACGGAGGAGAGCCACGCGCGGGCGTCGGCGACGAACGCGTCGAGCTCGGGGGTGGTCATGACGCCTCCAGGACCGCGCAGGCGCTGATGCCCGGCGCGCCGTAGACGTGGGTGAAGCCGAGGCGCGGGTCGCCGGGGACCTGGCGGGCCCCGGCCTCCCCGCGGAGCTGGGTGACGATCTCGTGGACCTGCCGCAGGCCGGAGGCACCGATGGGCTCGCCGTTGGCGATGCAGCCGCCATCGGTGTTGACCGGGAGCCGGCCGCCGATCTCGGTGTCGCCGTTGGCGATCCACTTCTCCTGCTCGCCGTGGGCGCAGAAGCCGGTCTCGGCCAGGTGCATGAGCTCGGCACCGGCCTCGGTGTCCTGGAGCTGGGCGACGTCGATGTCCTCGGGTCCCACACCGGCCATCTCGAACGCGGCCTGCGCGGCGACGGTGCTGACGCTCGTCGGCGCGCCCTCGCCCTGGATCGCCGGGCTGAAGACCTCGAAGGTGCCGAAGCCGCGGGTGCGGGGAGCGACCGCGAGCAGCTTCACCGCCCGCGCGCCGAGCCGCTTCGCGACCGCGGGCGTCGCGACGACGATCGCCGCCCCGCCCTCGCCCGGGGAGCAGAACATGTACTGCGTGAGCGGGTCGTTGACCATCGCGGCGCCGGCCACCTGCTCCTCGGTCATCGGCTCGCGGCGCCACGCGTTGGGGTTGAGCGCCCCGTTGCGGTAGGCCTTGGCCGCGATCGACGCGAGCAGGCTCTCCGGCAGGTCGTGCTGCCGGAGGTAGCGCGCGATCTTCACGGCGAAGAACTGGGTGGTGACCATCAGGCCGGCCTCGCCGTAGCCCACGGGCAGGCCCCAGTCCTCGGGGCGGGGGTCGAAGGCGCCCCGGGGGTGCTTGTCGAAGCCGACGGCGAGCGCGATCTCCGCTGCGCCGGATCGGATCGCGTTGACGGCGGCGACGAGTGCGCTGCCGCCGGTGGCGCACCCGTTCTTGACGTTGGTGAACGGGATGCCGGTGAGGCCGAGCTCCGCCACCAGGGTGTCGGCGAGCCCGGCGCCGTCGCTGCCGCCGAAGGCGACCTGCACGTCGGGCCAGGCGATGCCGGCGTCGGCCAGGGCGGCGTGGACGGCCTGGACCGCCATCTGGCGGCCGGTGACACCGGGCTGGCGACCGAACCTGGAGAGGCCGGCCCCGATGATGGAGACCTCGCCGCTCATCGGCCGGCCCCCTCGGCCGTGCGCCCCGAGCTCCGCAGCCACGGGTCGGTGGCGAAGCGCGGGACGGGGTCGACCGCGACGAGGGTGACCTCGGCCCCGGCGAGCTCGGCCGGGTCGTCGACCGTGGTGGCCTCGAGGACGGCTTCGACCTTCACGCCGTCCGGCAGCTCGACGTACCCGACGGCGAAGGGCGTGAAGCCCTCCGCCGGCGGCACGTACGGAGGAGACTTGGGCGCGAACCGCTGGACGGTGTGGGCCCAGACGGTGCCGCGCCCGGCCAGGTCGACGGAGGACAGTCGGGTCCCTCCGCACCGCTGGCAGCCCGTCGCCTCGGGGAAGGCGACGTTGCCGCACTCGGTGCATCGGCTGCCCCTCAGCGTGGGTGCTTCGGGCACGGTCGTGTCGACGGTCATGGCTACAGCTCCTCGCAGGATCCAGCGCAGTTGCCGGATCGGTCGATCCGGCGGACGGGCATCAGGTCAGCGACCGACCCACTTGGGCTCGCGCTTCTGGAGGAAGGCCTGGACGCCCTCCTTGCCGTCCTCGGACTGCAGCGCGTTGCCGACGGCGAGGTGCTCCATGATCATCAGCGACTTCACGTCGGCGTCGAGGCCCTGGTTGATGGCCATCTTCGTCAGCTTCATCATGAAGGGGGACTTGTCGGTGAGGGTGCCGATGAACTCGTCGACGCGCTGGTCGAGCTGGTCGGCCGGCGCCGAGTCGTTGATCAGGTCGAAGTCCTTGGCCTCCTGGCCGGACAGGAGCTTGCCGGTGAGCATGAGCTCCTTGGTCTTGCGCAGGCCGATCATCCGCGGCAGGCGGTAGATCGGGCCGGCGCCGCCGAAGAGCGCGCGGCGGATGTGGAAGTCGCCGATCTTCGCGTCGTCGGAGGCGATGGCGAAGTCGCACGAGATCATCAGCTCGAAGCCACCGGCGGTGACATAGCCCTCGAGCACCGCGACCGACGGGGTGTTCATCGAGTAGAGCCGGTCACAGACCTGCGCGCTCAGCACGGCGACGTCCATGGCGGTGGTGGTGCCGATGAAGTCGGAGAGCAGCTCGTCGAGGTCGAAGCCGGAGCAGAACTGGTTCTGCACGCCGCGCAGGACGAGGACCTTCAGGTCGGGGTCGGCGTCGACCTCCTTGATGATCTCGTCGAGGCGGTGCAGCAGCTCCACCGTGACGGCGTTCTTCTTGTGGGGGCGGTTGAGCCACACCCGGGCGACGTCGCCGTCCTTCTCGAGAAGAACGTGGTCGGTGTCCACCATGGTCGTTGTCCTTTCAGAACCGAACTGGATTCAGTTTAGTTTGAACTGAGTTCAGTACACCTGTCAAGGGATGTGCGGGAATCTCGTCCGGCACGCCGCCCGGGAGCTCAGATCTCGGCGCCGAGGCGGTAGCCCTCCGCGATGGCGTGGCCGGTCCGGCGCGGCGCCAGGCTGTCGCCGATCACGCTGACCGGTGCCGGCTCGCCCTCCGCCGCCGCAGGGTCGGTCAGGCCGCCGGGCAGGACCGGCACCCGCGGCTGGTGCCACACGACGAGGGCCGGCGCGATCTCCTCCGGCTCGCCGCCGAACGCGCCACTCAGGAGGAGGGGACCGTCCGGTGCCATGTGCAGCCGGTGCCCGACGACGAGGTCGACGTCCGCGGTCGCGAGCCGGCCGAGCAGCGGTCCGACGCTCTCGGCCGGGATCCGCGACGCGAGGGCCGTCAGGGGCGTGACCAGCCGGGTCCGCCAGCCCGCGCGGGCGAGTGCCTCGGCCGCGCTGTACGCCGGCCAGAAGCCGTCGTCCTCGTCGTACACGAGCGCGTGGCGGCCGGCGGGGTCGGGCAGGTCGGGCAGGCGGCCGAGCAGGACGTCGTCGACCGTCACGACCGTCGAGCCGGGCGAGGGCGAAGGCAGGTCGGCCGGTCGGGAGCCGGTCGCCACGACCACGTGGTCGGCCATCGTCCGGATCTCGGCGAGGTCCTCCGCATCGATGGACGCGCCGAGGTTGACGTCGACGCGCAGCCGCTTGAGCTCCCGCTCGAGGTGGTCGACCACGTCGATGAGGGTGGCGCGGTGGGGCGCCGCGGCCGCGACCCGGACCGCGCCGCCGAGCTGCCCCGCCCCCTCGAAGAGGGTCACGGCGTGCCCACGACCCGCGGCGACCCGCGCCGCCTCGAGCCCCGCCGGCCCGCCCCCGATCACGTAGACCTGCTTCGGGGTCGCCACCCGGACTCCCACGGCGGGGTGGCGTCCGCGGCCGATCTCGGCGTTGACCGCGCAGTGCAGGTGCGGGTCGAAGGCCCGGCAGTCCTGGTTGATGCCCAGGCAGCCGCGCACCTCGTCCAGGCGTCCCGTCGCCGACTTCAGCGGGAGCTCGGGGTCGGCGATCAGGGCCCGGGCCATGCCGACGAGGTCCGCGTGGCCCGCCCGTACGACGGCGTCGGCGGTGGCCACGTCACGGATCCGCTGGCCGACGAGCGTTGGCACCCCGGTCGCGGCCCGCACCCGTGCTGCCGACGGTACGGCGACCGCGTCGGCGTTGCTCGAGTCCTTGACGTACTTCCCGCGGGTCCCGTGGGTGATGCTGAAGTAGTCGACCCCGAGACCGGCGAGGTCCTCGGCGATCCGCACGCAGTCGTCGATCCCCATCCCCCCGGGGATCTCCTCCTCGCCGCTCAGCCTGACGCCGAGCACGAAGTCGTCGGGCATGACCGAGCGCATCGCCTCGACCACCAGGTGGGCGAAGCGCATCCGGTTGTCGAAGCTGCCGCCGAAGGCATCGGTGCGGTGGTTGGTCAGCGGCGAGAAGAACTGCGCGACGAGGTAGCCGTGGGCGGCGTGGATCTCGACACCGTCGAGCCCGGCCTTGACGAGGTTCGCCGTGGACACCCGCCAGCCCTCGACGATGTCGTCGATCTCGCGGACGGTGAGCTCGTGCGGCGGGTAGGCGTCCCGGGGCGTCTTGATCGCCGACGGCGCCACCGGGGGCCGGTCGGACTCGCCGCCGATGAACTCGCGCCCCAGGTGCACGAGCTGCCCGACGAACTTCGCGCCGTGGCGGTGGACCACCTCGACCTTGTCCCGGAGGGCGGGGACGACCTCGTCGGCGTACGCCTCGACGAGCTTGCGCGAACGGAGGGTCGTGGTCGGGTGGACCACGATCGCCCCGCCGACGATCATCCCGACGCCGCCGGCGGCGAGCCGCTCGAAGTGCTCCACGTCGCCGTGGGTCGGCACGCCGCGCTCGACCATGCTGGTGCCGGCCGGCAGGGCGACCAGCCGGTTGCGCACCGTCATCGGGCCGATGGTGAAGGGCGAGAAGGCGTACGGGAAGGTCTCGTTGCCGCTCAGCGCGTCGCGGCCCGCCTGCCCGGTCACGAGACCGTGAACCTTCCGCCATTGCTCAGCAGGACCGCGCCCACGACATTGCTCGCCCCCGGGGAGGCGAGGTAGCAGATGTTGTCGGCGAGCTCCTCGGGGCTGGCGTAGCCGACGGCGCCGGTCGCCTCCATCGCGGCCCGCACCGACGCCGGGGTGCGACCGGCCATCGGCGTGTCGACGGGTCCCGGCGCCACGGTGTTGACCCGGACCCCGTACGCGATCGCCTCCTTGGCCACCGACTGCGTCAGCGCGTGCACGCCGGCCTTCGAGGCGGCGTAGTGCGGGTAGCCCACGAGCGTGTCGAAGGACGCCGACGAACCGACGGTCACGATCGAGCCGCTCCCCTGCTGCTTCATCACCCGCACAGCGGCGCGCAGCACGTGGAAGGTGCCGTCGAGGTTGACCGCCACCACCCGGCGCCACTGGTCGTCGGCGAGCCGCGAGACGACATCCACGCGGGCGCCCGCCTCACGGGCCTCCTGGAGCCACCCCTTCGCCACGGGGTCGTCGACCCCGGCCGTGTGCACGACGACGTCCAGGCTCCCCGCGGTCGCGACCACCGCGTCGACGACCGCGTCGACGGCGGCCCCGTCCGTGACGTCGACCGGGTACGCCGCACCTCCGACGGACTCTGCGACACGGGTCGCGTTGTCGGCGACCACGTCCGCCACGTGCACGCGCGCACCCTCGGCCGCCAGGCGTCGTACGACGGCCGCTCCGATGCCGGAGCCGCCACCGGTGACGAGTGCCGTGCACCCGGCGAACCGGCGTGGGTCGGGGGCGTGGTGATTCATGCGCGTCCTCCTCTGCGCCGGCGTGACGCCGGCCTGCGGTGGGGCTCCGCGGGCGGCGCCAGGATCAGCGTCGGACCCGCGGATCGAGTGGTGGTGGACCGGACGGCGTCCCGCAGCCGCAGCTCGGGAACCGTCAGGCGCGAGGTCTCCTGCTCGCGCAGGAGGTCACGGTCGCGGACGAGGTAGGTCTCGAGCCAGGTGCCCGGGCGCTCCGGGTCGGGCACGACCTCCCACGAGCGGGCGCCCGTGCGCAGGCGCGAGAGCCGGAGGGCGTCGATCGCGCGCCGGAAGTCGTCGCGCGCGGCGGCGGCCACGACGTACTCGTGGCGGACGAGGAGCTCGCCCTCGCCGGCCTCGCCGACGAGGGCCTCGACCGCCGGGTCGGGGGTCGCGAGCAGCGGCTCGATGCCGGCGCTGGACCGCATCCCCACGCCGAGCAGGACGACGGAGTAGGCGGCCAGGACGGCGGCCGCCACGAGCAGGGCGGGTCCGACGCCGAGGACGTCGGCGACGGCGCCCCACAGGAGGGCGCCGACCGCCTGGGTGCCCTGGAAGAGCATCAGCAGGAGCGCGACGACCCGCGGGCGGACCCACTCGGGCAGCGCCTGGTGGGCGAGCATCATCCAGGTGCTCTGCACGGCGACCCAGCCGACGCCGCCGAGGACGAGGAAGGGCACCAGGACGCCCAGGGCGTCCAGGGAGCCGAGCGCAGCGAGGGTGAGCGCGTAGCCGCCGGCGAGGACCGCGACGAAGGTGTGGACGCGCACCCGCTCGCGGACCGGGCCGAGCGTCAGCGCCGCGGCGACCGATCCGGCACCGAGGACGGCCATCGTCGCGCCGAAGCCGGCGGAGCCGAGCTCCAGACGGTCGTGCACGGCGAGCGACACCAGCGCCCAGAGGGCGCTCGCCGGCAGGCCGAACGCGATCATCCGGACCAGCAGCCCGGTCGTCCACGGCGAGTGGCGGACGAACCAGAGGGCACCGCGCATCGCGGCCGGCACCGACTCCGTCCGTCCCGGTCGGGTCGCCGTCGGCGTCCCCGCGAGGAGGAGGAGGGCGACGCACGCGGCGAACATCGCGGAGATCGCCGCGAACAGCTGCAGCGGCCCGGCCAGCCCGAGCACGATGCCGGCCAGCAGCGGCCCGACGGCGCGGGCCATGTTGAAGACCGCCCCGTCGAGCAGGACGGCCGCCGGGACCAGCGCACGCTCCACCAGCTCCGGCACCATCGACTGCCAGGAGACGCCGACCACGACCAGGGCGCCGCCGACGACGAGCACGGTGAGGAGGAGCGGGACGGCACCGTCGGCGCCGGTCGCCACCAGTCCCGCAGCCGCGAGGGACGCGAGCGTCGAGGCGACCGCGGCCCGCACGAGGAGCCGCTCCCTCGCCGCATGGCTGACCACGACGCCGACGGGGAGGGCCAGCAGGATGAAGGGCAGCGCCATCGCGGCCGGGGCGAGCGCGACCACGGTCGCCGGCTCGCCGCGCTCGGTCAGCAGCCACTGGACGCCGACCACGTGGACCCAGACCGCGACCGCGTTGACCAGCTGCACCGACAGCAGCAGGCGGAAGGCGCGCACGCGCAGGGCGGCGCCCGCGCCCGGCCGGTCCGCACCTGCCTCGGCCACGCCATCTCCTTTGAACTGAAGTGAGTTTGGTTTAGGGTAACGCACATCACAGGACGACGGGAGAGGCGGACATGGTCGACACGGACCTGCTGGTGATCGGCGGAGGGATGGCCGGCCTGACCGCGGCCGCCCGAGCGGCGAAGGACGGCCTCCGGGTCGTCGTCGTGGAGATCGGCGACGACGTCGGCGGATCCGCCCGCTTCGCGGGCTATGCCTGGACGGCGCCCTCGCACGAGGTGATGGACGCCGTGAACCCCCGCGGCGACCGGGCGCTCCGGCACGCGCTGGTCGACCGGTTCGCCGACGGCATCGAGTGGATCCGCTCGCTCGGCGTGGAGGCGAAGGACCCCGTCCCGCTCCTCGGCTTCGGGCGCGGCCACCAGTTCGACACCAACCAGTACGTCGACC
Organism: Nocardioides aromaticivorans; assembly: GCF_013408525.1. Lineage (NCBI taxonomy): Bacteria > Bacillati > Actinomycetota > Actinomycetes > Propionibacteriales > Nocardioidaceae > Nocardioides > Nocardioides aromaticivorans. The sequence goes on along the minus strand of NZ_JACBZM010000001.1, from coordinate 2,527,270 downwards.
TGTGCCGCCAGCTCGTGGTCCGCTCCGGCGGCGAGGTCCGCCTGCGGACACAGACCTCCCGGCTGCTCACGCAGGACGGCCGGGTCGTCGGAGCGGAGCTGACCGGTCCGGACGGACCCGCGGAAGTGCGGGCGACGTGGACACTGCTGGCGACGGGCGGCCTCCAGGGCGACCCCGAGATGCTGCGCGAGAAGGTCCACCCCCGCGCCGGCGACCTGCAGCTGCGCGCCAACCCGCACAGCTCAGGTGCCGGCTACCGGCTGGCGACCGCGGTCGGTGCCGCCACGGGGCCGGAGGACGCCGGCTTCTACGGCCACCTCGTGCCGAGCGGTGTGCCGTTCGCGGACCCGTCCGACTTCGTGGACCTGTCGCTCTACTACAGCGAGCACGCCCTCCTGCTCAACGTCGAGGGCCGGCGCTTCACCGACGAGACCCTCGGCGACCACCTCACCACCATGGCCCTGCTCGAGCAGCCGGAGGCCCGCGGCCTGCTGGTCTGCGACGCCCGCGTGCACCGCGACTGGATCGTCGCGTCGTACGTCGAGGGCGCCGTCGCCGTCGACAAGTTCGCGATCGCCAGCCGCCGCGGCGGGCGCGTGGGCCTGGCCGAGACCCTCGACGAGCTCGAGTACCTGCCCGAGGAGTGGGGGTACGACGGCGCCGCGATCGCGAAGGCGATCGAGGAGTTCAACCGCGCGGCCGCCGCCGGCGAGCCCCTCGAGCCGGCCCGGCGCAACGACGCAGCGCCGATCGATGAGGGCCCGTGGTACGTCATCGAGTGCGAGCCGGCGGTGACCTTCACCTTCCACGGCATCCGGACCGACGACCGGGCCCGGGTCCTCGGCACCGACGGCCTTCCCCTCCTCGGGCTGCTCTGCGCCGGTTCCGACAGCGGCGGGCTCTACCACCGCGCCTACGCCGGCGGGCTCGCCCCCGCCCTCGTGTTCGGGCTGGCCGCCGCAGCGACCGCGGCCGCGCGGGTCACCGCCTGAGGCGTGGCCCGGCGCGGCCCGGCGTGGCCCGCGCGGCGGGTCCGGGTCAGACGCCGACGAGGTCGGCGACCCGCGCCCGCTGCCCGCGGCTGCCACCGAAGAGGCCCTCGTCGCCCAGGGCACGGCGGAGGTAGTAGTGCGCGCGGTGCTCCCAGGTGAACCCGATCCCCCCGTGCAGCTGCACGGTCTCGTGCGCCGTGCGCACGACCGCGTCGGCGCACACCGCGGAGGCGACCGCCACCGCGAGGGCGGCATCCGCGCCCCCTGCGTCGAGCGCTGCCATCGCGTACCGCGACGCGGAGCGCGCGCGCTCGCGATCGACCAGCACGTCGGCGAGGCGGTGCTTGATCGCCTGGAAGGAGCCGATGGGACGTCCGAACTGCTCGCGCTGGGTCACGTGGCCCACGACCTGGTCGAGGAGCTCCCCGACGATGCCGGCGTGCTCGGCCGCGACGGCCGCGTCGGCGACCAGGCGAAGTCGCTCGGCCACCTCCGCGAAGCGCGCGGGCCCGACCACGAGCCGGGCGGGGGCCGACGCGCTCCGGACGTCCGCCTGTCGGCGGGTCAGGTCCATCGTCGTACGGCTCGTCACCTCGAGGTCCTCGCGCCGGACCCCCAGGAGCAGGGGACCGTCCGCCGCCGCGGCGTCGATGACGAGGACGTCGGCCGCGGCGCCGTCCAGGACGCGGGTCCGCAGGCCCGAGACGGTCCAGCCGCCGTCGGCCGTCCGGTCCGCGACGACCTCCTCGCCGCCGACCGACACGGCGACGACGAGGTCACCTGCGAGCGCAGGCTCGCGGAGGTCCGCCACGGACGCGGGGTCGTCGGCGGCGGCGAGCGCCTGGCAGCCGAGCACCGCCGACCCCAGCACCGGCTCGGGCAGCAGCGCAGCGCCGCACTCCTCCAGGACGACGCCCAGCTCGGCGAACCCGTAGCCATGCCCGCCGAGGTCCTCCGGCACGGCGAGCCTGCCGATCTCGAGCTCTGCGTTCAGGCGCTGCCACAGGTCCGGCGACCAGCCTCCGGAGGAGTCCGCCGCCGCCCGGACGGCCTCGTGGCCGGCCTCCTTCTCGAGCAGGGCGCGGACGACCTGGCGCAGCTCCTCACGCTCCGCGACGGGCGCCATCAGTGCGGGATCGAGCTCGGGCCACGGGTTCACGGGGATCCTCCGAATCGTATTGAAGTGAGTTCAGTTTAAGTCCGTGGCCGCATCCGGGCAAGAACGCTGGACAGCCGTCTCTCAACTGAACTAAGTTCAACTCATGAGCAGCGTCACCCTCACCCGCTACTACGCAGCCGTCGACGCGGGCGACCTCGACGGCGCCATGGCCCTCCTCGCGCCCGACGTGCGCTCGGCCATCCTGCTGCCCGGCCGGGCCGTCCGCGGCGAGGACCGGCAGGCACTCCGCGACTACCTGACCGGGCGCGGCGACGTCGTACGCCGCCATGTCCCGCTGCGACAGACCACCGACGGCGATCTCGAGTTCGTATACGGCAAGGTCGTGGAGGACGAGGGCACCACGACCGGCTACTTCCTCGCCTCCGTGCGGATCGACGAGGCGGGCCTGATCGCTGCCTACCAGGTCGCCTTCGACACCGAGCTGTCCCTGCTGCCCGACGCATGAGCACGTCCGCCCACACCCCGGAGGCCCCTCAGATGACGACGACCCCCCTGCTGCAGGCCTGGTTCGAGATCATGGACTCGACGACGCCCGAGCGGGTGCTCGACCGGATCACCGACGACTTCCGGCTCTCGATCCTCTTCTCCACGGGCGACGGCGCCGCCGAGTTCGAGGGCGACCGCGCCGGGCTCGAGGTCTATCTCGCCCAGCGCGAGGTCAGCGTGCTCACCCACCACATCCTGAGCGGCGCCGCGGTCGACGGCACGGAGATCGTGCTCGGCGAGACACGTCGCGACGGCGCCTTCGAGGCGTCGTTCAACGCGAGCGCGCAGCTCACCGAGGACGGCGCGAAGGTGCGACGCCTCCTGATCTGCCGGAGCCCCAGGGTGCGCTTCACCGACTGACGCCCGCAGCTAGTCGTCGCCCATCCCGCTGCGATAGGTCAGCAGGCCCGCGACGCCGCGCAGGAAGGTCTCCCCGACGAGCACGGGGTCGGACAGGCAGCCGGCGGCCATCGCGCCGTCGCGCAGCATCACGAAGTGCCGTGCGGCCGGCTCGGCGTCCGGCTTGCCGGTCTCGGCGAACAGCTCAGCGGTCGTCGCGAAGAACCAGTCGCGGTGCCGGAGGACCGCTGCGTGCACCGGGTGGGCAGCATCGGGGTACTCCGCGGCGGCGTTGAGGAACGCGCACCCACGGAAGCCCGGTCGCCGGATGTCCTCCGCGATGGACTCGGCCAGCTCGCGCAGGACGTCGTCGGCCGCCCGCCCCCGCGCACGGGCCTCGTCGACACGCGCCCGGAGCGCGTCGTCCGCGACGCTCAGGTAGGTGACCACCAGGTCGTCCTTGCTGGGGAAGTGGCGGTACAGCGTCGCCTTCGTGACGCCCGCCTCGGCGATGACGCGGTCGATGCCGACGGCATGGAGACCCTCGGCGTAGAACAGCCGGCTCGCCGTGTCCACCAGCCGCTTGCGCGCTTCCGACATCCGTCCACCTCCTGCTCGTGGCGAACCTAGCAGGTAGACCGGTCTGTCTTGACAACACGACCCTCTCCGGGAGACCGTCGTACCCAAAGAGACAGACCTGTCTACCCACCAGAAGGAGATCTCCATGACCGCGGCGCCCACGACCACCTCCCCCACCATCGGAGCCGAGGCCGGCAGGGCCCGGCAGGCGCTGCGAGCGCTGTACGGCGTGCGCTTCGGCTTCGCACTCGCCTGGGCGGCCGCCCTCCTGCTGGCCACCCGGGACGGCTCCGACGTCACGACGACCGTCGCGGTGCTCCTCGTCGCCTACCCGCTGTTCGACCTCGCCGCCGCCGTCGTCGACCACCGCGCCTCGGGTGGCATCCGTGCGGGCGGCCTGCTGCGGGTCAACATGGCGCTCAGCGGGCTCGCCGCAGCCGGCCTCGCGGTGGCAGCGGCGTCCGGAGCGCCCGCCGTGCTCCGCACCTGGGGCGCCTGGGCCATCGCCGCGGGAGCCGTCCAGCTCGTCGTCGCGCTGCGTCGCCGCGGCCTGGGCGGACAGTGGCCGATGATCCTCAGTGGCGGCATCTCGGTCCTGGCCGGCGGGGGCTTCGTCGCCACGGCCGCGGGCAGCGATCCCGCGCTCGGCGGCCTCGGCGGCTACGCGCTGCTCGGCGGGATCTTCTTCCTCGCCTCCGCGGTCCGGCTGTCCCGGACGCGGCAGAGGCCCTGACCCGCGTGTGCGCAGGTCAGGGCCTCTGTGTCCGAGCCGCCTGTCGGAATCGAACCGACGACCTAATCATTACGAGTGATTCGCTCTACCGACTGAGCTAAGGCGGCGTACGACGACGCGTGCGTCGGCGACCGCGGAAGCATACCCAGCGGGGTGACCGCGGAGCGAATCCGGGTCAGGCAGCGGCGGGGGCGAGGGCCGGCTCGACAGCGGCCTCGGCGGCGGGGGCGACGGGCTGGGTCGCCTTCAGGCCGGTGACGATCGTCTGCTCGGCGTCGCACCAGCAGGTGAACGTGACGACGATGCCGTGGTCGGTGTTCTCCATGCCGGTGACCTGGCTGGGGAAGATCAGCTCGCGCCGGTGGCAGGCGGAGCAGGTGTGCGTGAACATGGCGGGCCTCCTTCGAACCGGCGGATCCATCGGGGAGCCATCGGGTTGCTTCCATGGTGCGCCGGCCACGGATCAAGGGGTAGCCTCTCTTTCCAGTTGGATCCCTAGGGAAGACCTATGGCTGTGACGGAGGTCTCGCGATGCTCTCGCTCCACCAGCTGACCTGCTTCCTCGCGACCTACGAGCACCGCTCGCTGACCCGGGCCGCCGACGAGCTCGGCTACGCACAGCCGTCGGTCTCGGAGCAGATCCGCAACCTGGAGAGGTCGCTCGGGGTGCAGCTGTTCCGCCGGGTCGGGCGCGGCGTCGTACCCACCACGGCGGCCGACACCTTCCGGCCCCATGCCGAGAAGGTGCTGGCCGCGGCCGACGACGCGCAGCAGGCGGTCACCCGGATCAAGTCCTTCGAGACCGGCACCATCCGGTTCGGGATGTTCGGCGTCGCGCGTCTGTACGGCGGCGCGGAGCTCGTCGCCGACGTGCTCGCCCGCTACCCCGGGGTCCGGGTCGAGCTCGTCGGGCGGCATTCGCGCGACGTCCAGGAGGACCTGCGGCGCGGGCGGCTCGAGGCCGCGATGATCGCCGTCGCCGGGCTCTCCAGCGAGGGCATGGCGATCACGCCGATCGCCCGCGACGAGCTGGTGTACCTCTCCGCCGACCCCGACCGGCTGCGGTCCCCCGTGACCGCGAGGCGGCTCGCCGAGGCGCGGCTGGTGATGCCCGAGAGCACCTACCGCGACGCCGACTCAGCGCGGATCGTGCTGCGACGGATGCTGCACGAGGCCGGCTACAACCCGACCACGCGGATCGAGGTCGAGGACGTCGAGACGGCCGTCGAGCTCGTGGGCCGCGGGCTCGCCGACACGGTCACCAACAAGGGCGCGGCGGTGCAGCTGCTCCCCCGGCTGGCACCGAACGCCGGCTGGGTGCCGCTGCGGCCCCGCGTCTACGACACGATGGCGATCGTGCACCGCGCCGGCGCGACGCTCTCACCGGCGGCGCGGCTCATGATCGAGCTGGCGACGCAGCGGATCCAGGTGATCCTCGAGCCGGTGTGACTCAGGGCCCGGGGTCTCGTGACGGTCGCTGCGCGACCTCCTCGACCACCGGGGGAGTCAGCACTTCAGGCCGTCCTCCGGCACCTTCCCGTCGATCAGGTAGCCGTGGACCGCGTCGTCGACGCAGTCGTTGCCCTTGTTGTAGGCGGTGTGACCGTCACCGTCGCGGCTGACCAGGACGCCCGACTCGAGCTGTTCGGCCATCGCCACGGCCTCCTCGTACGGCGTCGCGGGGTCGCGCGTCGTACCGAGGACCACGATCGGGGCGGCGCCCGAGCCGTCGATCTTCAGGTCGGGCTCGTCTGTCGAGGTGAACGGGATGCCGTGGCAGGTGGTCAGGCCCCACGCGAAGACCTTGCCGAAGGTCGGGGACGCCTTCTCGAAGTCGGCGAACTGGTCCGGCACCTCGTCGGTCGTGATCGACCACGGGTCGTCGAGGCAGTTGATGACGGAGATCGCCTCGAGGCTGTTGTCGACGTACTTGCCGCCCTCGCGGGAGCCGTAGAAGTCCGAGAGCTGGAGCAGCGTGCTCCCGTCGCCGTCGAGGGCCTTCTTCAGGCCGTCGTCGAGGTAGGTCCAGTTGTCCTCGCTGTAGAGCGGGGTGATCAGGCCGTAGAACGCGAGCCCGACGGTGAGCTCGCGGCCCTCCGGGTCCTTCGTGGGGAGCGGCTTCTTGTCGATCGAGTCGATCAGGTCCTTGATCGTGGCGATGCCCGCGTCGACGCTGTCGCCGAGGAAGCAGCCGCCGCCGTCGACGCAGTCCTTCACGTACGAGCGCAACGCGGTCTCGAAGCCGCCGGCCTGGCTGAGCGAGCCCTCGCGCGCCGACAGCGACGGGTCGATGGCGCCGTCGAGGACCAGCCGTCCGGTCTTGTCGGGGTAGAGCTCGGCGTAGGTGGCGCCCAGGCGGGTGCCGTAGGAGAAGCCGAGATAGTCGAGCTTGTCCTCGCCGAGCGCGGCGCGCAGCACGTCCATGTCGCGCGCGGCCTCGACCGTGCTCACGTGGCCGGCGACATCGGCGGACTTCGCCTCGCAGCCGCTCCAGAACTCCTCGGAGTTCTCCTTGCCCTCCTCGACCTCCTCCGGGGTGTCGGGGTCGGGGTCGGCGGCGACCCACGCGTCCAGCTCGTCGTCGGTCAGGCAGTCGACCGGCGAGGAGTCGCCGGTGCCGCGCGGGTCGAAGCCGACGATGTCGTACGCCGCCAGCAGCGGCTCGGCGAAGTAGCCGTCGGCCTGCTCGGCGAGGTAGGTGCCGCCGGCGCCGGGTCCGCCCGGGTTGACGACGAGGGAGCCGATCCGGTCGCCGCTCGCCTTGCGGCGCTCGACGGCCAGCTGGATCGAGCCGGCGCCCGGGTCCTGGTAGTCGATGGGCACCTCGATCGTGCCGCACTCGTCCTCGCCGCACGCCTTCCAGGAGATGTCCTGGTCGTAGAAGTCCTCGAGCGTGCGGTTGTCGGGCTCGCGGGACGCCCCGTCGGTGGCGGAGGTGTCGCGGTCCGCCTTGTCGTCACCGCCGTCGTCGTCCCCCGTGAGGACGATGACGCCGATCCCGATGGCGCCGGCCACGACCAGCGCCCAGATCACGGCCACCGACACGATCAGCTTCTTGCTCACCCGAGCACTCCCCTTCGTCGAACCCTCGGCCTCGATCAGCGCTGCGGCGCCTTGAGTGCCACCATCATGGACTCCAGCGCCAAGGCCACGGGGACGTTGAACTCCAGCATCTGCTCGCGCGCCGCGAAGATCCACCCGATCCGGCGCAGGTTGAGCTCCGGCGAGGTGGTCGAGGCGATCTCCTCGACCTGGTCGCGGATCTCCTCGTTGACCAGCGCGCCCGGCGCCCCCGTGGCGACGGCGATCACGTCGCGGTAGACCGACACCAGGTCGGTCAGGCCACGGTCGACGACGTCGAGGTGGCGGCGCTTCGCGCGGGTGCGCTGCCCTTTCTCGAGCGCGGCCAGCGCGGGGGCGTACTCCCGCGGCCGGCGCCCGCGCTCGACCACCCCGTAGGCGGTGTCGAGGTCCGACTTCTCGCGGGCGTCGAGCTCGGCCGTGATCGCGTCGGCCTCCTCCTTGGCCGTCGTCGCCAGCCGGGTCGCGGCATCCATGCACCGGCCCAGGTTGGTCAGCCGGGCAGGCATGGCGACGACCTCCTGCCGGCGGGTGCGCACCGCCTCGTCGAAGGCCAGCGCCCGGGCCCGGCCGATGTGGCCCTGGCTCGCGCGGGCGGCGTACGACGCCAGCCGCTCCTCGACGCCGCGGGAGACGAGGAAGCCGGCGACCTCCGGGGTGGTCGGCGTCGAGAGGGTGACCAGCCGGCAGCGGGACCTGATCGTGGGCAGCACGTCCTCGACGGTCGGGGCGCAGAGCATCCACACGGTGCGGCCGTTGGGCTCCTCGATCGCCTTGAGCAGCGCGTTGCACGCCTGCTCGGTCAGCCGGTCGGCGTCCTCCACGATCATGATCTGCCAGCGGTCGCCCATCGGGCTCAGGGACGCACGGCGGACCAGGTCGCGGACCTCGTCGACGCCGATCGAGAGCTTCTCGGTGCGGATGACGGAGACGTCGGCGTGCGAGCCGGCGAGCACGGTGTGGCAGGCGTGGCAGCCGTCCGGGCAGTCGGGGCCGACGCCCTGCTGCGGGCACTGGAGCGCGGCCGCGAAGGCGATCGCGGCGTTGCTGCGACCGGAGCCGGGCGGGCCGGTGAACAGCCAGGCGTGGGTCATCCCGTGGCCGGACACGGCCCGCTGGAGCAGGTCGATGGTCGGCCGCTGGCCGACGAGCGTGCCCCAGACGCCAGCGGTCATCCGCGCACCGCCCGGTCGAGCAGCGGGGCGACGCGGGCGCCGATCGCGGCCGCGATCTCCTCGATCGAGTCGCGCGCGTCGAGGACGAGGTAGTGCTCGGGGTCGCGGGCCGCGAGGTCGAGGAAGGACTGCCGAACCCGCTGGTGGAACTCCAGCGACTCGCCCTCGATCCGGTCGCGCCCCTCGAAGCGGCCCAGGCCGGCCTCCGGCTCGAGGTCGAGGACGACGGTCAGGTGCGGGCGCAGGCCGCCGGTGGCCCAGGCCGCGACCTCCTCGAGCTCGCCGGCGTCGAGCGCGCGGCCGGCACCCTGGTAGGCCAGCGTCGAGTCGACGTAGCGGTCGGTGATCACGACCTCGCCGCGGTCGAGCGCGGGTCGCACGAGCGTCTCGACGTGCTCGGACTTGTCGGCGAGGTAGAGCAGGAACTCCGTCTTGTGCGCCAGCGCGCCCGTCTCGGGGCTGAGCACGATCCGCCGCATCTCCTTGCCGACGGGGGTGTCGCCGGGCTCGAAGGTGAGCAGTACCCGGTAGCCCTCGGCGGCCAGCGCGTCGCGCAGCAGGCGCGACTGCGTCGACTTGCCGCCACCCTCGCCGCCCTCGAAGCAGATGAAGACGCCGGTGTCGGTGAACAGGCCGGGCCGGCTGGAGGCGGAGGTCACGGGGACGAACCTACGAGACGGGACCGACCGTTGTCGCGGGCGGGTCGCGTGACGGGACCGGCCGGCAGGAACGCGCGGGCGGTCGCCACCGCGACGACGGTCCACGCGACCACGAGCAGCGCCAGCAGGACACCCGTGGCGGCGGCGAGGAGGACCAGCCCGGTCGCGTGGGCCAGCGCCGTCGTACCGGTGACGAGGGTGCCGACCGGGAAGGTGAACGACCACCAGGTCGGGGCGAACGGCAGCCCGGCCCGCACCTGGCGCAGGGTGAGCGCACCGGCGAGGGCCAGCCAGAGCAGCGCGAAGCCCCAGACCGGCAACCCGAAGGCGAGGAAGAGCATCCGGAGGACCGTCGGGTCTTGGCCGGGCAGCGCGAGGGGTGCCGCCCCGGTCAGGTGGTACGCCGCCGTCACCGACTGGCCGAGCGGCCCCAGCACGATCCACAGCGTCGGCACCAGGGCCGGCGCGCCGGGACCGTGGCGCAGCACCCGCTGCCAGATCGCGGGCAGCACCAGGAAGGTCCCGATGAGCGCGATCCCGAAGCCCGCGCACAGGAGCACGAACAGCGTGGCCCGCGGCTCGCCCGCCGGCAGGTGGTCGAGCAGGGCGGTGCCGGTCGCGGCACTCACCATCGGCGGGACCACGGGCATCAGCCACCCACCGAAGGCGCTGTCGTCACGGACCTCGTGGCGCGTGATCGCGCAGTAGGGCACGACGACCGCCGTGGCCAGGCCGAGCAGGGTGCCGGTGACCCACAGCCCGGTCTCCAGCGGCAGCGCCAGCGGACCCAGCCATCGGCCACCGACGGCCCCGGTGGCCGCGCCGGCCGTCATCAGGCCCATGGCGGTCGCGCCGTAGAAGTGCGCCAGCACCGGGTCCCCGAGGTGGCTGAACGGGCGTCCGGATCGTGCGCCGACCACGGTGATCGCGACCAGCAGGGCCAGCGCGAGCAGCCATACCGCCGTGGCGGCGTACGACGCCCCGGGCAGGTCGAAGGGGAGGTCGGTCAGGACGACGGCGAGGATGCCGGTGCCCATGACGGCGGCGTACCAGTTGGGTCCGTGGGGGATCACGTCCTCCACGGTGCCGGTTGGGCGCCGTCGGCGGAACGAGGTCGTCGCTGGGGTCTCACAAGGTTGGGTTGTGAGAGGGGCCCCGGGCGTCTCGTGACGGTCGCTGCGCGACCTCCTCGACGACCGCGCTGCGCGACCTCCTCAACGACCGGGCTGCGCGACCTCCTCGACGACCGGGCTGCGCGACCTCCTCGACGACCTGGTCAGCTCTTCTTGGCGGCGGCCTTCTTCGCCGGCGCCTTCTTGGCAGCGCTCTTCTTGGCCGTGGTCTTCTTCGCGGCGGTCTTCTTCGCGCCCTTCTTGGCGGCCTTCTTCGCCGGGCCCTTCGCGCGCCGCTCGGCGAGCAGCTCGGCCGCCCGCTCGATGGTGATCGACTCGACCGAGTCGTCCTTGCGGAGGGTGGCGTTGTACTCGCCGTCGGTGACGTACTCGCCGAAGCGGCCGGCCTTCACGACCACCGGCTGCCCGGAGACCGGGTCGTTGCCGAGCTCCTTGAGCGGCGGCGCCGCGGCGGCGCGGCCACGCTGCTTGGGCTGGCTGTAGATCTTCAGCGCCTCGTCGAGGGTGATGCCGAAGATCTGGTCCTCGCTGGTGAGCGAGCGGGAGTCGGTGCCCTTCTTGAGGTAGGGACCGTAGCGGCCGTTCTGCGCGGTGATCTCCTCGCCGTCCTCACCGACGCCGACGATCCGCGGCAGCGAGATCAGCTTGACCGCGTCGTCGAGGGTGACCGTGTCGAGGGACATCGACTTGAACAACGAGCCGGTGCGGGCCTTGGCTCCCTTGGGCGCGTCCTCCGGGAGGACCTCGGTGACATAGGGGCCGAAGCGGCCGTTCTTCGCGACGACCTGCAGGCCCGTCTCCGGGTGCACGCCGAGGTCGATCTCCTCGCCGGCCGGGTTGGCGAGCAGCTCCTTCGCCTTCTCGACGGTGAGCTCGTCGGGCGGCAGGTCGTCGGGCACGTTGGCGCGCACGCGCGTGCCGGAGCCGTCGTCGGGGCCCTCGAGGTAGGGGCCGTACTTGCCGACCCGCAGGTCGATCCCGGACTCGGCGCCGTCGTCGTCGAGCACCGGGAAGGTCGCCAGCTCCTTGGCGTCGATGTCGCCGAGCTCGGTCACCAGCCGCTGCAGGCCGGCGAGCCGCTCGGAGCCGTAGTAGAACTCGCTGAGCTCGCTGACCCGGTCCTTCTCACCGCGGGCGATGTCGTCGAGGACGGTCTCCATCAGCGCCGTGAAGTCGTAGTCGATGAGCCGGGTGAAGTGCTCGGTCAGCAGCCGGACCACGGAGAACGCGATCCACGCCGGCACCAGGGCGGTGCCCTTCTTGTAGACGTAGCCGCGGTTGAGGATCGTGCCGATGATCGAGGCGTACGTCGAGGGGCGGCCGATCTCGCGGTCCTCGAGCTCCTTGATCAGCGTGGCCTCGGTGTAGCGGGCCGGCGGCTTGGTCTCGTGGCCGTTGGCCGACAGGGAGGCGGCCGAGACGGGGTCCCCCTCCTGCAGGTTGGGCAGCCGGGTCTCCTGGTCGTCCTTCGCGGCGTTGTCGTCGGTGCCCTCGACGTAGGCCTTGAGGAAGCCGTGGAAGGTGATCACGCGACCCGACGCGGAGAAGACGACGTCCTCGCCCGTGCCGGCCGCGCCGCCGAGCCGGATCGTGACCGACTGGCCGACGGCGTCCTTCATCTGCGAGGCGACGGTGCGCATCCAGATCAGCTCGTAGAGGCGGAACTGGTCGCCGGTGAGCCCGGTCTGCGCCGGCGTGCGGAACGAGTCGCCCGCCGGGCGGATCGCCTCGTGCGCCTCCTGGGCGTTCTTGACCTTGCTGGCGTAGGTGCGGGGGGCGTCGGGGAGGTACTCGGCGCCGTACAGCTCCTGGACCTGGGCGCGGGCCGCCGCGACCGCGTTGCCGGACAGCGTCGTGCTGTCGGTACGCATGTAGGTGATGAAACCGTTCTCGTAGAGGCGTTGGGCGACGCTCATCGTCACCGACGCGCTCATGCCGAGCTTGCGGCTCGCCTCCTGCTGCAGCGTGGTCGTGCGGAAGGGGGCGTACGGCGAGCGGCGGTAGGGCTTCGCCTCGACCGACCGGACGTCGTACGACGTGTCGGCGAGGGCCGCGACGAGGTCCTCGGCCCGGCGCTTGTCCAGGTGGACGACGTCGGCCTTGGCCTTGAGCTGGCCGTCCTGGCCGAAGTTGGAGCCCGACGCGACGCGGGTGCCGTCGATCGAGTGCAGCTTGGCCGGGAACATCCGCTGGTCGTGCTTCGAGCCGGCGTCGAAGGTGCCCTCGAGGTCCCAGTAGGAGGCGACCTTGAAGGCCATCCGCTCCTTCTCGCGGTCGACCACGAGCCGGGTCGCCACCGACTGCACGCGGCCGGCGGACAGCCCGGACATCACCTTGCGCCACAGCACCGGCGAGACCTCGTAGCCGTAGAGGCGGTCGAGGATCCGGCGGGTCTCCTGGGCCTCGACGAGGTCCATGTCGAGCTCGCGCGGGTTGGCGGCGGCCTCCTGGATGGCGGCCTTGGTGATCTCGTGGAAGACCATCCGGTGGACCGGGATGCCCTTCGGCTTCAGCTCGTCGAGCAGGTGCCAGGCGATGGCCTCCCCCTCGCGGTCCTCATCGGTGGCGAGGTAGAGCTCGTCGGCGTCCTTGAGCAGCTGCTTGAGCTTGGAGATGTGGCTCTTCTTGTCGCGCGGGACGACGTAGTAGGGCTCGAAGCCGTTGTCCACGTCGATCGCGAGCCGGCCCCACGGCTTGTCCTTGATCTTCGCCGGGGTGTCCGCGGCGTTGTTCGGGAGGTCACGGATGTGGCCGATGGAGGACTCGACGACATAGCCGCTGCCGAGGTAGCCGCCGATGGTGCGGGCCTTGGCCGGCGACTCGACGATCACCAACTTGTGTGCCACTTCTGGACCTTCTTGCTGGACGAGCTTGTGGATGAACCGGGCTTACGGCCGATCACGGTAGCGCGTGCTGTCCAGCGCCGTCGCGAGCGGCGTCCAGAGTGGTCGGCCCGCAAGGCGGAGGAGGGAGGCGGGACGGAGTCCCGACGACCGACGACAACGCCGCGGACGGACGCTCTGGGCGTCGCGCAGCAGGCGCTGGGCAGTACGCGCTGCCGGGAGGTAGCGCGTGCTGTCCAGTCCCTTGCTGTCCGGAGTCCAGCGTGGGCGGTCCGGTGAGGTGTGCCTCAGCCGACCTCGATGCCCGAGATGGTGCTCTCGAGCTGGGCCTCGTAGGACGACTCACCGAGCGGTACGACGCCCAGGAACATGCCGTAGCTGTCGGCGTCACCGGTGTCGACGACGATCACCGTGGTCTGGTCGCCGCCGTAGGTGACCTCCGGGTCGGAGACCCGCAGCTCGGCGGTGATCCGGTAGCCGGTCTTGCCGTCGACGGTCACCTCCTCGCGCTTGAGGTCCTTGCGGCCGGTGAAGCCCTCGTAGAACTGGTCGCTCGCGGTCAGGCACTGCATGACGATCTCGGCGGCCTGCTCCGGGCTGGTGAAGTCGTTGGCCTTGGCGAGCCCGCCGACGGCGTACTCGGAGATCCACTTGTCGGGGATGACCTCCTTGTACTCGACCTGGACGCTGTCGGCGAAGGAGTGCGCCGCGGCCGAGCGCGGCTCCACCGTGTAGCCGCTCAGCACCGGGATGGTCAGGCCGCCGCCGGTGAGGGACGTCGCGCTCGTGGCAGGCGGCTTCGCCGGCTCGGGGCTGCCGCCGGTGCACTGGATGCCGGTCGGGCGGACCGTGCTGGAGGTGCCGTCGGTCGGCTCGTCGGTGGCGTCGGTGGAGCCGGACTCGTCGGTGCTCTGCGACGTGTCGTCGTCGGCCTTCTTGTCCTTGTCGTCGTCGCCGGTGAGGGCGCGGATGCCGAAGAAGCCGCCGACGCCGATCAGGACGAGCACGAGCACGGCCGCGATGACGATCCCGACGACCTTGCCCTTGCCGCCGCCGCCCTGCTGCGGGGCCGGGCTCCACGGCTGCTGCCCGTAGCCGCCGGGCTGGGGCTGGCCGTAGCCGCCCGGGGGCTGGCCGTAGCCACCGGCCGGCGGCTGCGCGACGGGCGGTACGGCGCCGTACACGGTCTGCGGCTGGGCCGGCGGCTGCTGGGGCGGCTGGGCCGGCTGCTGGGGCTGCTGCGGGGCCTGGGGGGCGTTGCCGACCGGCGGCGTGGTCGTGGTCATCTGGCTCCACGCCTGACCGTCCCAGTACCGGTAGGTGTCCGGCGCGCCAGCGGGGTCGGGGTACCAGCCTGCGTTCGTCACGGGGACAGTCTGCCCGAACGACCCGAGTGGTCTAGGGCGCTGGTGCGTCGACGGGGGCGAGGAAGCCCTCGGCAACCATCTCGGCGAGCTCGGGCAGGTAGACCTCGCGCAGGCTCGCGGCGTCCCGCTCCAGCAGCTGCCCGACCGCGTCGACGAGCGGCTCGAGCGGCAGCTCGCCGTCGCAGGCGCCCACGACGGCCGCGCTCACCGTGTCGACCTGACGCGCGCGGCGGAAGCCACGCTGCTGGCGCAGCACGATGGCCGCCGGGTCCTCCGCACCGACCGGGCCGGTGGTCTCCTGCACGACGTCCTCTCGGAGCACCAGGTGCGTGTCCGGCCCGACGGCGCGGGCGGCCGCCGCAGACTCCGCCCAGCCGGCGATCGCCGGCGCGATCGGCTGCTCGACGTCGTAGGGCCACTCGAGGAGGTCGTGGGTGGAGCCACCGGTGCGGTGCAGGTTGATCCAGCCGAAGCCGATCCCGCCGACGCCCTGCTCCTCCAGCCACGACAGCCAGGTGTCGTAGCGCTGGACGTAGGCGGCGGGGTCGCCGCCGGTGGCGGGGTGGTGGCCGGCGTCCTTGAGCCAGAGCTCGACGTACGACGCCGGGTCGAGCACCTCGCGCTGGACGACCAGCGCGTCGCAGTCGTCGGGCAGCCAGGTGGCGAGGCGCTCGTCCCAAGGGCGGTCACGGTCGATGACCCAGTTGGCGAGGACCTGGCACCAGCCGCCGTCGGTCAGGTGGTCGGGGGCCGTGCGGACGATGTGCTCGACGACCTGGTCGCCGGGCAGCCCGGAGTCGCGGTAGACGAGGCGCTCTCCCGTCGCGGGCGAGATGACGAACGGCGGGTTGGTGGCGATCAGGTCGAACCGCTCGCCCGCGACCGGCGCGAAGAAGGACCCGTCGCGCACGTCGACCTTGTCGTCGACGTCGTTGAGGGCCGCGTTGAAGCGGGCGATCGCCAGCGCCCGCTGGTTGACGTCGGTCGCGACGACCCGGTCGCTGTGGGTGGCCAGGTGCAGCGCCTGCACGCCGCAGCCGGTGCCGAGGTCGAGCGACGTCCCGACGTCGTGGCGCAGGGTCAGCTGGGCGAGGGAGGACGAGGCCGGGCTGATGCCCAGCACGTAGTCGCCGGTGACGCTGGTGGCGATCCCGTTGAGGCCGGGCGTCAGGTCGCTGACCACCCAGAGGTCGCCCTCCTCGGTGGCGTAGGGCCGCACGTCGAGCCGGGCCGCGACCTCGCCGATGCTCTGCACCAGCGCGCCGGCGTTGACCAGCCGGTCGACCAGCCCGCCCGGCAGGGCTCGCTCGGCGTCCGTGGCCGGGACAGCGGTCTGGAGGAGGAACAGCCGGGCCAGCGTCGCCAAGGGGCTCCCGTCCGTCGTACGACGGACGCCGGGGGTGGTCTCGTTGCGCGACAGCGCCTCGTGCGCCTGCGGGCCGAGCAGCGCGCTGACGGCGTCGTAGGTGAAGTCCGCGGTCAGCAGGGCTTCGCGGAGGGGGGCGGCGAGGGCGACGGGCAGCACGGGTCAACGGTAGTGGTGCTGCCCGTCGCCAGGATCAGCCCTTGTCGACGGCCACCGGCTCGGGCGCCTCGTCGGAGATCGACGACGAGCGCTGCTTGGAGATGAAGACCGCGGCGAAGATGCCCGTGGCCGCCGCGAGGGCGATCAGGATCCGCACCAGGTCGTTCTCGCTCTCCCCGTAGGACAGGCTGATCACCGCGCCGACGATGAGCAGCGAGACGAGGTTCATCACCTTGAGCAGCGGGTTGATCGCCGGTCCGGCGGTGTCCTTGAACGGGTCGCCGACGGTGTCGCCGATGACCGTGGCCGCGTGGGCCTCGGAGCCCTTGCCGCCGTGGTGGCCGTCCTCGACGAGCTTCTTGGCGTTGTCCCAGGCACCACCGGCGTTCGCGAGGAACACCGCCATCAGGGTGCCGGTCGCGATCGCGCCGACCAGGAAGCCGGCCAGCGGGCCGACGCCGAGGCCGAAGCCGACCGCGATCGGGCTCAGGATCGCGAGGATGCCGGGCGTGGCCAGCTCGCGCAGCGAGTCGCGGGTCACGATGTCGACGACGCGGCCGTACTCCGGGCGCGCCGTGCCCTCCATGATCCCGGGGATGTCGCGGAACTGGCGGCGTACCTCCATCACCACGGCACCGGCCGCGCGGCCGACGGCGTTGATCGCCAGGCCCGAGAAGAGGAACACCACGCCGGCGCCGAGCAGCGCGCCGACGATCAGCTTGGCGTCGTACACGATGAAGTCGCCGAGCAGGTCGAGCGAGCCGAGGCCCGACTCGTCGTCGGTGGCGTCGGCGAAGGACTCGAAGGCCGACTGCGTGTACGACGCGAACAGGGCGCTCGCCGCGAGGACGGCGGTCGCGATCGCGATGCCCTTGGTGATCGCCTTGGTCGTGTTGCCGACGGCGTCGAGCTCGGTCAGGATCTGCGCCCCCTCCTCGCTCACGTCGCCGGACATCTCCGCGATGCCCTGGGCGTTGTCGGAGACCGGGCCGAAGGTGTCCATCGCGACGATGACGCCGACGGTGGTGAGCAGGCCGCAACCCGCGAGGGCCACCGCGAACAGCGCCAGCGTGGTCGCGCCGCCCGCGAGCAGGGCCGCACCGTAGACGGCGGCGCCGATCACGATGGCGGTGTAGACGGCCGACTCGAAGCCGACCGAGAGGCCGGACAGGATGACGGTCGCCGCGCCGGTCAGCGAGGTCTTGCCGACGTCCTTGACCGGGCGGTGCTCGGTGCCGGTGAAGTAGCCGGTCAGCGCGAGGATCGCCGCCGCGAGGACGATGCCGATCACGACGGCGCCCGCCGCGAACGCGGCCGGGCCGAGGTCGGCCGTGTCGCCGCTGGCGTTGGAGAGGTCGCTCCAGTCGTTGGGCAGGTAGACGAAGGCGGCGATCGCGCTGGCGACCGCGCCGACCGCGGCCGAGAGGTAGAACGACCGGTTGATCGTCTTCAGGCCGCTCTCGCCGGCCCGCGGCTTGGTGAGGTAGACGCCGGCGATCGCGGAGAGCGCACCGATGGCCGGCACGATCAGCGGGAAGACCAGGCCCTGGTCACCGAACGCCTGCGAGCCGAGGATCAGCGCCGCGACGAGGGTGACGGCGTACGACTCGAACAGGTCGGCCGCCATGCCGGCGCAGTCACCGACGTTGTCGCCGACGTTGTCCGCGATGGTCGCGGCGTTGCGCGGGTCGTCCTCGGGGATGTTCTGCTCGACCTTGCCGACCAGGTCGGCGCCGACGTCGGCCGCCTTGGTGAAGATGCCGCCGCCGACACGCATGAACATCGCGAGCAGCGCCGCGCCGAAGCCGAAGCCCTCGAGGACCTTCGGGGAGGCGTCCTGGAAGACGAGCACGACCACGCTGGCGCCGAGCAGGCCGAGGCCGACCGTCGCCATGCCGACGAACGCACCCGTGCGGAAGCCGATGTTCATCGCGGGGTCACGCCCCTGCTCGTTGGCCGCCGCCGCCACCCGAAGGTTCGCCCGCACGGCGAGCGACATGCCCAGGTAGCCGATCGCCGCCGAGAAGGCCGCGCCGACGAGGAAGAAGACCGAGCGGAAGATCCGCACGGCCCACTCCGACTGGAGCCCGCTCGCGCCGTCGGCCGCGTCGGCCGGGAGGGCCAGCAGGACGACGAAGGCGATGGCCGCGAAGATCGAGAGGGTGCGGAACTGCCGGGTCAGGTAGGCGCTCGCACCCTCCTGCACGGCCTGCGCGATGCGCTGCATGTTCGGGGTGCCCTCGCCGGCACGCAGCACCTCCGCTCTGAACATCGTGGCCATGGCGAGGGAGACGAGGGCGATGGCGGCGACGACGACCACGAGGGCGAGGTCGCCCCCGGAGACTTCGATGTCGGCAAGCAACGGACGGGGCATGCAAGTGCCTCCTGGGGGAGTTCAGGTACGGGTCGAGGGACCCAGGTCTGAGTTCGTGGCCCGGAGTCTACGCAGCCTGTGATGCAGAACACACGGAGGTTGTGACGCGAGTCACAGGGCAATCCGGCGAAGGGTCGCCGAAGGAGCGCGGTCGCGCCAGGGACCGCGGGTACGGCGCGCCGCGCGCGCCGCGGAACGTCAGGCCAGCGCCGCTTCTGGGGTCTCGTGGATGACGAAGACCTTGGCGAGGCCGGTGATCTTGAAGATCTTCAGCAGCCGGTCGGCGTTGCAGACGAGCTCGAGGGAGCCGTCGTGGGCGCGGACCTTCTTGAGTCCGCCCACGAGGACACCGAGGCCCGTGGAGTCGAGGAACTCCACGCCCTGCATGTCGATGACGAGCTGGTAGGTGCCGGCGGCGACGAGCTCGGTGATGGTGTCGCGCAGCTTGGGCGCGGTGTAGACGTCGATCTCGCCACCCACGGCAACGACGGTGCGACCACCGACCTCGCGCGTCGACAGTGTCAGATTCAACGAACTCACCCCGGGATGTCATACCTACGTCTGCGGAGCCCATCAAACCATGCCGACCCCGGCCGCGCACGAAGACTGGTGGAGAGGGCTCTCCGGCGTCATCGGAACCGGTGCCGCGCATCGCTCGTGTCGGGCCCCCTTGCGACAATCGTGGGGTGAGTGTCGAGTCCCGCCCCGCACCGTCGGCCGTGCCGTCGGCCGCCCGTGCGCGGCGCGACCCCGCGGCGGTCCTGGGCCGGCTCACCGCGCTGCCCGGCCGGGCCGACCGGCTGACCCACCTCGAGCAGCTGCCGGCCCGCCCCGCGGTCACCGCGGACTGGCCGGCCTGGACGGACCCGACCCTGCTGGCGTCGTACACGGGGAAGGGGGTGGTGCGCCCCTGGGCGCACCAGGTCGCGGTCGCCGAGGCGGCCCACCGTGGAGAGCACGTCGTCGTCTCCACCGGTACGGCGTCCGGCAAGTCGCTCGCCTACCTGCTGCCCACGCTGTCGGCGATCAGGGCGGCGCGCGGCCCGCGGGGACAGCGGGGCGCGTTGGTGCTCTACCTCGCGCCCACCAAGGCGCTGGCGCACGACCAGTGGGCGGCGATCCATGCGCTCGGGCTCGACGTGCGCACCTCCACCCACGACGGCGACAGCACGACCGAGGAGCGGGAGTGGACCCGCGACCACGCGGAGTACGTGCTCACCAACCCCGACATGCTGCACCGCTCGCTGCTGCCCGGCCACGAGCGGTGGACCCAGTTCTTCCGGTCGCTGCGGTTCGTGGTCGTCGACGAGTGCCACCACTACCGCGGGGTGTTCGGCGCCCACGTGGCCCAGGTGCTGCGACGGCTGCGCCGGATCTGCGCCGCATACGGCGCGTCCCCGACGTTCATCCTCGCGTCCGCGACGGTCGCCGACCCCGACGTCACCGCGCGCCGGATGACCGGGCTCGACGTGACCACGGTGACGGCCGACGGCTCGCCCCGCGGCGACGTCGCGGTCGCGATGTGGGAGCCGCCGCTGACGTCGTACACGGGGGAGAACGGGGCCCCGGTGCGCCGGCCCGCGACCGCGGAGACCGCCGACCTGCTGGCCGACCTCGTGGTCGAGGACGTGCGGACGCTCGCGTTCGTCCGCTCCCGCACCGGCGTCGAGACGGTCGCCCGGCGGGCGGGCGAGCTGGTGGCGGAGGTCGACCCGTCGCTGGCCGGGCGGATCGACTCCTACCGCGGCGGCTACCTGCCGGAGGAGCGGCGCGACCTCGAGGACGCGCTGCGCAGCGGCCGGCTGCTCGGCATGGCCGCCACCAACGCGCTCGAGCTCGGCATCGACGTGAGCGGCCTCGACGCCGTGCTGGTGACCGGCTACCCCGGCACCCGCGCCGCGTTCTGGCAGCAGGTCGGCCGGGCGGGGCGCGACGGCGGTGGCGCGCTGGGGATGTTCGTGGCGCGTGACGACCCGCTCGACACCTATCTCGTGCACCACCCGGACGCGCTGCTCGGCCGCCCGGTCGAGGGCACCGTCTTCGACACCGACAACCCCTACGTCCTCGGTCCGCACCTGTGCGCCGCCGCGCAGGAGCTGCCGATCACGGCCGCGGACTTCGCGATGTTCGGCCCGCGGACCCGCGAGGTGCTCGCCTCGCTCGTCGAGCGCGGGCTGCTGCGGCGACGGCCGGCCGGCTGGTTCTGGACCGACCGCTCCCGCGCGGCCGACCTCGCCGACATCCGCTCGACCGGTGACCGGCAGGTGGCCCTGGTCGAGGCCGGCACCGGCCGTGTCGTCGGCACCGTCGACGGCGGCCGCGCCCACGGCACGGCCCACACCGGCGCGATCTACCTGCACCGCGGGGAGACCTGGCTCGTCGAGGAGCTCGACCTCGACGAGCACGTCGCGACCCTGCGCCGGACCGAGGTCGACCACACGACGTCGGCCCGCGAGGTCACCGACATCACCATCGTCGCCGAGGAGGAGTACGCCGACTGGGGGCCCTGCCGGGTCTCGCTCGGCCGGGTCGAGGTGACCAGCCAGGTGACGTCGTACCTCCGGCGGCGGGCACGCACCGGCGAGGTCATCGACGAGACGCCGCTCGACCTGCCACCCCGGACCCTCGCCACCACCGCCGTCTGGTGGACGGTGCCGGACGCCGTGCTGGCCCCGATGCTCGCGTCCGCCGCGCTGGAGGTGGCGGACCTGCCGGGCGCGGCGCACGCCGCCGAGCACTGCTCGATCGGCCTGCTGCCGCTCTTCGCGACCTGCGACCGCTGGGACATCGGCGGCGTCTCCACCGCCCGCCACCCCGACACCGGCGTGCTCACCGTCTTCGTCCACGACGGCCACCCCGGCGGCGCCGGCTTCGCCGAGCGCGGCTACCGCACGGCTGCCGCCTGGCTGCGCGCCACCCGGGCGACGATCGCTGCCTGCGAGTGCGCGTCCGGGTGCCCGTCCTGCATCCAGTCCCCCAAGTGCGGCAACGGCAACGACCCGCTCGACAAGCGCGGGGCGGTCGCCCTGCTCGACGCGTTGCTCGCCGGGGCGCCCGTCGATCCGGGCTAAGCCTCAATCCACCGAGTTGCCGCGTCGCGAGCGGCACCAGATGGGTGCGATGGCAAGGCGCCCGGCGCGAAGCCAGACTGGACGTCTGTCGAGCGTCGGCAACGCAGCCAGCGTGCCCATATGGGGCCCGCGCAGCAGCGGGAAGTCGGTGGATTGAGGCTAAGGTGCCGACATGGTGATCATCGGGCTCATCCTGCTCCTCGTCGGCGTGCTGGCCATCCTCGCGGGTGTCTTCGGCAGCGACTACGACGTCGATGGCAAGGACCGCCGCACGACCGAGATCATCGGCATCAACGTCGACCCCGAGGTGCTCTTCCTGATCGGCGTCGTCTCGGGCCTGCTGGTCATCGCGGGCCTGTGGTTCATGAAGGCCGGCGCCAAGCAGGGCTGGAAGCGGCGCAAGGAGCAGAAGCGGCTCAACGAGCTCTCCCAGAAGCTCGACGAGGTCGAGGCGGAGCGGCGGCGCGAGGACCTGTCCGGCCGCGACGACGACAGCTGATCCCGCCCCTGCCCGTTCACCCGACCGGTCCGGCCCGGGCCTGAGCCGACAGGTCCTGGTCCTGGCCGAGCCAGCGGGGCCCGCCGACCGTCACCTCCACGACCACGTCCGAGCCCTCCACGGTGCAGCTCGCCAAGGTGGCGCCGTTGGCGACGGCGACCTTGCCAGCGGCTGCACAGGGGTCGCGCCCGGCGTGGTCGGCGAGCGTCGCAGCACCGGCGAGCGCCGTGAGGTCGGCGGCGGACTGGGCGGCACGGTGGGCCGCGACGATCGCGCCGACCACGCCCGCGGCGGCACCGACGAGCATCAGCAGGCCGGCCATCGCGACGACCAGCACCGTCGCCGCTCCCCGCTCGCCCGCCGCGCCCGCCGCGGTCACGGCGGCGGCCCCTCACCCTCGGCCAAGGCGACCGCCTCGGCGTCCAGGCGGGCGCCCGGGATCACCGAGAACAACCCGCCCGGACCATCCATCCGGCCGCTGGCGTGCACGACCACGCGATCGCCGTCACGGCGGACCACGAGCGCGACGCCCTCGGGCGCGACCCGGCGGCCCACGGCGAGGGCAGCCGCCTCGTCGTCGCCGCGGGCCAGCGCCCGGGCGGTCTCGCGGGCGGCGTCGACCGTGCGGACCTGCCCGATCGCGACCGCGAGGAGCCAGGCCAGGCCGGCGGTCACGGCGAGCAGGACGGGGAGGGCCACGGCCAGCTCCGCGGTGACCGCGCCCCGCTCGCCGCGCCGCGACCTGCGCAGGCCCGTCATCGGAGCCCGAGCAGACCCAGCACGTGGTCGAACAGGGTCTTGATCAGGTGGTCGCCGAACCCGCCGCTGAGCAGCTTGAACAGCAACCCCGCGAAGCCGGCACCGGCAGCCGTGGCGACGGCGTACTCGGCAGTCGTGACCCCGCGCTCGGAACGGGTCGTCGGTCGGGACATGGAGTCTCCCTTCATCGGTGGCCACCGGGTGCGGCCGCTGCGAGGAGCCTGCGCCCGGCCCACGACGTCCCGGCCCCGCGCAGGTCGTGCCTGTGGACGGGCACCCGTCGTCCACAGGGACCCGCGCGGCAGGTGGCCGGCGCGGTGAACCGTGGGACACGACCCGACCCTCATCCGGTGATCGTCGTCGCCAGCGAGACCGCCAGCGGGACGATGCCCAGCACCAGGAAGGAGGGCAGCAGGCACAGCCCCAGGGGCACGGCCGCACGCACGCCGATCGCCCGGGCGCGGTCCTCGACCTCCGCGCGCCCCCGCCGGGCGAGCTCCTCGCCGAGGCGCTCGACCGCGCCGACGATCGGGGCACCGGTGCGCTGCGCGCGGGCAAGGGTGCGGCCCAGCGGGGCGAGCTCCGGGTCGCCGCCGAGGGCGGTCCAGATCGCGACCGGGTCGCCACCGAGCCGGAGCCGGGCGGCGACCGGGACCAACCGCTCGGCAGCCGCCCCGGGAAGGGACCGGCAGACCAGGTCGACGGCGTCGGCCGGCGCCGCCCCGGACCGCAGGGCGGCGGCGAGCAGGGTGACGACATGGGGCAGGTCGCGGCGTACCTCCTCCCGTCGCGCGCGTACGACGGCGGGCTCGATCCGCTGCGCGACCACGAGGACGACGGTGCCGGTCACCAGCCCTGCCGGCAGCGCGAGCGGACCGCCGACGAAGGCGGCCGCACCGGCACCGGCGAGCAGGGCCCACCACCATCGCCCGCGACGCAGCAGTCCCTCCGGCTCCGGCGTGGTCGGACCCGGCACGGCGACCGGCGCAGAGGGAGGCACGACCTGCGACCGGGCGGGGACGACGAGCTCCGCGACCCCGGCGGCGAGGAGCACGACCAGCAGCGTCACGGCCTAGCCCCCGTCGACGCCGCGGGCGAGCGCCTCGACCCAGGCGAGTCCCGCGTAGGCGAGGCCGAGCCCCGTCGCCAGGCAGGCGAGGCCGGCCGGCTCGCCGAGCAGGAAGGCCCACGGTTCGGCCCCGGCGCCCGCCCCCATCGCCAGCGCGAGGAACGGGAGGCCGGCGAGGAGGCGGGCGGTGGCGCGGGCGGAGGCGAGCTCGCCGGCCACGATCCGGCGGGTCTGCTCGGCGGCCCGGAGGTCGTCCGCGACCCGTCCGAGGGCGTCGGCGAGTCCGTGACCGGTGCGGTGGGCGACCTGCCAGGCGGCCGCGACGACCCGCGCCGAGCCCGCCCCCGGCTCGGCGGCCAGCTCGCGCAGGGCCGCGGGGACGTCGCCCCCGGCGAGGGCGGCGCGCGCGGCGGGCCCGACGAGCGGCCAGTCCGCCGCGGCCCGGTCGAGCGCCAGGCCCGCGGTCTGGCCGGCGGCGAGCTCGGCCTGCACGGCGTCGCACAGCTCGACCGCCCGGGTGCGGTTCGCGGACGCCGCGCGTGCGGCCCGGGCACGGCGGACCAGCCGCGCGGCCCCGAGGGCGACCCCCAGACCGACGACGGCGAGCGTCGCACCCCGCGGCGAGCCGGCGACCAGCCCGGCGGCTGCGGCCGGCAGCACCGGCCACCACCGCGGCCACCGCCGGCCGGTCCGGGACCCGGGACCGGCCGCGACCCGTCGCGATCCGGGCACCAGCAGGCCCACCGCCGCGGCCACCAGCAGGACGGCGGCCATCACGGCGCCCTGCCGTCGAGCAGGTCGAAGAGGCGGCGCGACCCCGGGCCGGGCACCAGCAGGCCGTCAGCCCCGAACGCGACCGCCACCTCCGTGCGGACCCAGCCCGCGTCGTCCCGGACGAGGACGGCGATCTCCGCCAGCCGCCGTCGGCCCGTCGCCCGGTCCCGCGCCAGGTGCAGCACCAGGTCGAGCGCGGACGCCAGCTGGCTGTGCGCCGCGGCCCGGCCGAGCCCTGCGGTGAGGGCGAGCGCCTCCACCCGGGCCGGCACGTCCGCCGCGGAGTTGGCGTGCAGCGTGCCGCAGCCACCCTCGTGGCCGGTGTTCATCGCCGCCATCAGGTCGACGACCGCCGCGTCGCGGACCTCGCCGACGACGAGCCGGTCCGGCCGCATCCGCAGGGCCTGACGCACCAGGTCGCGCAGCGCCACCGCGCCGGCACCCTCCAGGTTGGGCGGTCGCGCCTCGAGGCCCACGACCTGCGGGTGGTCGGGCCGCAGCTCGGCTGCGTCCTCGACGACGACGATCCGCTCGGCCGGGTCGACGCTGCCGAGCAGCGCCGACAGCAAGGTGGTCTTGCCCGTGCCTGTGCCGCCCGAGACCAGGAAGGCGAGGCGGCGGGCGACGACCTGGCCGAGCAGGTCGCGACCCTCGTCGGTGAGCGCGCCGGCGTCATACAGGTCGGGCAGGGAGAACCCACCCCGGCGCGGCACGCGCAGCGAGATCGCCGTGCCCGGCTGGGCGATCGGTGCGAGGACGGCGTGGCACCGGGTGCCGTCGGGGAGTCGTACGTCGGCCCACGGCGCGGCGTCGTCGATACGCCGGCCGCCGCTCGCGACCAGGCGTTGCGCGAGCCGGCGACACTCCTCCTCCGACCCGAGCACCACCGACGTCTCCTCCAGCCCGCTCCCCCGGTCGATCCGCACCGGGCCCGGGCCGTTGACGAGCACGTCGGTGACGCCCGGCAGGTCCAGCAGGGGCTCGAGCGGCCCGGCGCCGACGACCTCGCGTCGCAGCCACTCGTAGACGGCGAGCACGGTCGCGTCACCCACCGGGCGGCCCGCGGCACGCAGCGCGTCGGCGACCCGGTGCGGCGTCAGCGCCCCCGGCTCGGCCGCCAGGCGGCGCCGGACCTCCTCGACCAGCGCGGCCAGGTCGTCGGGGATCACGCCGCCGCCTGACTGTCGGCCTGCGGGTCCACGGACTCGCCGAGCACCTGCGCGACCGCCCGCGCGAGCGGACCGCGTGAGGTGCGCAGCGGACCGAGCCCGAGGTCGACGGCCTCGGCCAGCCCACGCTGGTCGCGCATCTGGACCACCACCGGGAGCCCGGTGGCGCGCTGCACCTCCTCGGGGCCGAACGCCTCCCCCCGGAGTACGACGCCCACGTCGGCGTGCTCCGCGAAGCGCGCCCGCATCCGCGCCGCCCCGGCGACGCCGACCACGCTCGCGACGGTCATCACCAGCAGCAGGTCGCACCGGGCGGCGATCTCGTCGACCAGCGGGTCGGGCGAGCGCGGCAGGTCGGCCACCACCACGGCGTGGCCCCGGCGGGCGGCGGAGAGCGCCTCGCGGGCGGCGAACGCCTGGAGGCTCTGGACCCGCCCGTCGACGTACCAGGAGAGCACGCCGAGCCGCCCGCTGCGCGGCAGCGCCTCGCGCAGCGCCCGCGCCGAGAGCCGGCCCGTCGTCTGGCACAGCGCGTCCCAGCGGAAGCCCTCGCGCCGCTCGACCCCGAGCATCCGGTCCAGGCCGGGCCCCTGCGGGTCGCAGTCGATCACGACGGCCGGGGCGGAGCGGGCCGCCCACTGGCCGAGGGCGCAGGCGAAGGTCGTGGCGCCGGCGCCACCGGTGCCGCCGATGACGCCGACCACCCGCCCCCGGCCGGGCTGCCGCTCGGTCAGGTCGGCCAGCAGCTCGACCAGCCACCCGGACGAGACGGGCAGCTCGACGACCTGCTCGGCGCCGAGCCGCAGCGTCGTCCGGAACAGCTCGTGCGGGGCGGGCAGGTGGGTGACGACATAGGAGCGCGGATGCGGCTCGGGGGTGTAGCGGAGCATCTCGTCGGCCAGGTCGGCGCCGACGAGGACGACGGGTGCGCGCGCCCAGGACCGGAGCGCGGTCAGCGGGTCGCGGGCGACGGTCGGCGTGACGTCGGCCGCGGCGGCGAGCGGCAGCAGCGCGGCGAGCAGGGCTTCATCGGCGGTCACCACCAGGACGGGTGCGGACGGGGGCGGGGGTGTGTGTCGGGACATGGCGAGGTTGTCGCCACGGTCCGACAGGACCACGCCCCGGCCAGCGACGACGGTGGACAAAGACGACCGGACACCCCGCTGTGGACCACGGATGGCCCTTCCCGTGACAGGCGTTCCCTACGATGACTCCATGGCCCGACCGGGTAGGGCGCCCACGGCGGCGTTCTTCGACCTCGACAAGACGATCATCGCCAAGTCGAGCGTGCTGGCGTTCAGCAAGCCCTTCCAGGCCGGCGGGCTCATCTCGCGCCGGGCGGTGCTGCGCTCGGCGTACGCCCAGTTCGTCTTCATGGTCGGCGGCGCCGACCACGACCAGGTCGAGAAGATGCGCCAGTTCATGTCGCAGCTGTGCGCCGGCTGGGACGTCGCCACGGTCCGCGAGATCGTCGCCGACACCCTGCACAACGTCGTCGACCCCCTCGTGTACGACGAGGCGGTCCGCCTCATCGACGAGCACCACGCCGCCGGCCGCGACGTCGTCATCGTCTCCACGTCCGGCAGCGAGGTCGTCGAGCCGATCGGCCAGCTCCTCGGCGCCGACCGCGTCGTCGCCACGCGCCTCAAGGTCGAGGACGGCCGCTACACCGGCGAGATCGACTACTACGCCTACGCCGAGGAGAAGGCCAACGCGATCCGCGCGCTCGCCGAGACCGTCGGCTACGACCTCGAGGGCTCCTACGGCTACTCCGACTCGGTCACCGACGTGCCGATGCTCGAGGCCGTCGGCTTCCCGCACGCGGTCAACCCGGACAAGGAGCTGCGCAAGGTCGCGGCCGCCCGCGGCTGGCCGGTCCTGGTCTTCAACCGGCCGGTCGAGCTGCAGTCGCGGCTGCACCTGCCGCCGCCGAAGCCGACGCTCGCGGCGCTCGCCGTGGGCGGTGTCGTCGCGGTCGGTGCGGCGGTCTGGATCGGGGCTCGCAAGCGCTCGCTCAGCGCCTGATCCCGTTGCCGGCCGGGCCTGGATGAAGGCCCGTCCCAACCGGCCACTGTTCCCCGGATGGCACCAAAAGACAACCCTTGAAGGTGGCCGCCGGGCGGCGTACAAAGGACATCAAGAACTCAAGAGCAACACGTGATCCCGGTACCCACGCGGCGATCCACCCTTCCTAACAGGGCGCTGGCGCTCGGAACACATCCGGGGCAGCAATTGACGGTGCACGCCTGGTAGCCAATGGTTCACGTGTCAGCGGTGGCACCCGAGACACTCGATGGCTCGGGTGCCACCTGCATGTTCAGGGTGTTTCCGCGTCGCGCACCAGTGGGCTCGCCTCGGCCGCCGCGGCGTACGCCTCGGTCGCGTAGAGCAGCCACGCGTGCCGGCCGGCCGCACCCCCGGTGGCCCAGCCGCGCAGGTTGGACTCGTACTGCGGCCGCAGCGCCAGGTGCGCCGCCTCCGGTACGACGAGCGACTTCTCGTCGACGCCGCGGGCGGCGAGCAGCAGCCGCTCCGTCGCGCGGGCCACGATGCCGTTGTGGGAGCCGAACGGCGCGGCGCTCACCAACTCGGCGTGCACGACGGCGGCGACCGCGAGCGCCGGCGCCTCGGTCGGGGCGGTCACCAGCGTGGCGATGGCGCGCAGGGAGGCGGCGGCCTCGCCGTCGCGTGGGCGGCCGAGCAGCTCGTCGGGCAGCACGCCGCGGGCGGCCAGGGTGTGCATCCGGGCGAAGGCCTGGAGCGGCTGGCGGCGCAGCACCGGCACCAGCGAGAGCAGCTCGGTCGAGACCCGCACCGCGTCGGCCGCGATCTCGTCACCCTCCCCGGCGCGGACCTCGGCCAGCGAGGAGGCAGAGCCCTCCAGCACGGCGCTCGCGTGGGCGCCCCGCAGCAGCGACTCCCCCGTCAGCTCGGGGCTGGTGCGGCGCAGGCCGCGGTCGCGCAGCAGCACGTCGATCCCGTCGCGGGCGCCGGCGAAGCCGGAGGGCACGCCCTCGAGGGAGATCAGCCAGGCGTGGGGATCGGTGCTCACCGGCCCAACGGTACTGAGGCGTGCGCCCGGGCTCAGGCGTGCCTCCGCAGCACGGACCGCCTGCCGCCGTACCCTCGGCTCGATGGCTACCGACGACACCACCCCGACCCCGGCCGCGCTCTGCTTCGGCGCGGTGGCCGAGGCCTACGACCGCGGTCGCCCCGGCTACCCGCGCGAGGCCGTGGAGTGGCTGACGGGCGAGCAGCCGCTGACCGTGCTCGAGCTCGGCGCCGGCACCGGCAAGCTCACCGAGCACCTGGTCGCGCTGGGCCACGACGTGCACGCCACCGACCCCGACCCGCGGATGCTCGACCGGCTCGCGCTGCGGCTGCCGGAGATGCGGGTGTCGCAGACCGCCGCGGAGGAGATCCCCGCCGCCGACGCGACCTACGACCTCGTGGTCGTCGCCGACGCCTTCGAGCACTTCGACGCCGAGAAGGCGCTGCCCGAGATCGCGCGCGTCCTCAAGCGCGGCGGCACCTTCGCCCTCATCCGCAACGTCCGCGACGAGCGGATCCCGTGGGTCAAGCGGCTCGGCAACCTGATCGGCCACCACACGACCGGCGAGGGCATGGGCGAGGCGATCGAGGCCTCCCCCTACTTCGGCCCGGCCGAGGACGCCTCCTTCAAGCAGTGGCAGGTCATCCACCGCGACTCGGTCCAGGACCTCGTCCGCTCGCTGCCCGACGTCGCGACGCTCGAGCGCACCGGGCAGGACTCCCGCGTCCGCGAGGTCGTCTCCTTCTACGACGACTTCGGCCGCGGCATGGACGGCATGCAGCTGCCCTGGGTCACCGAGTGCTTCCGCGCCGTCGTCGGCATCCAGCCGAAGACCATCCGCCAGGACGCCGGTACGACGCCCGGTGCCGCCGACGCGTCCCCCACCCTGCCGGCGGAGTACGTCGGCGAGGACACCGTGCCGCTGACCGCCGGCACCGCCGCCCCCACCGCCGCGGCCGGCCCCGCCATGCCCCCCGCCGTCGAGCCGCCGGCCGACGACGACTCGGGCATGCTGCTCATCGACTTCCGCTGATGACCCCGCTGACCGGCCCCCGCTGACCGGCCCCCGCTGACCGGCCCCCGCTGACCGGCCCCCACTGACCGGCCCCCACTGACCGGTCAGCGGCCGGGTCAGCACGAGCGCAGCGTGTTCGTCCCCGTCCCGCCCGAGCAGGTGTCGGTGCCGGTGCTGCCGTCGAGGAGGTCGTTGCCCGCCTCGCCGTACAGCCGGTCGGCGCCGCCGAGCCCGTAGAGCCGGTCGTTGCCGGCGCCGCCACGCAGCAGGTTGGCGGCGTTGGTCCCGTGGAGGCGGTCGGAGTAGCGCGATCCGGTGAGTCGCTCGAAGCGGACGAACGCGTCCGTGCCGGATCCGCCGGTCGCCTGGCTCGTCCGGCGCAGGTCGACGGCCACACCAGCGGTCGCGTCGGCGTAGGACAGCACGTCCGTCCCGCTGCCGCCGTCCGCGTCGTCCTCTCCGGCGCCCGGTGCCACGAGGTCGTCGCCGGGCCCTCCCAGCAGGCTGTCCGCGCCGGATCCGCCGGTCAGGCTGTCGTTGCCGTCGGCCCCGGCGAGCTCGTCGCCACCGGCCTCGCCGACGAGCACGTCGTTGCCGACGCCGCCGGCGAGGACGTCGTGCCCAGCACCGCCGTGGAGCCGGTCGGCGCCCTCGTAGCCGGACACGCTGTCGTCACCGGCACCGCCGCGCACGGTGTCGTCGCCGGCCCCGGCATTGGCGGAGTCGTCACCGTCACCGAGGTCGACCAGGTCGTCCCCGCCGAACCCGGCGACCCCGTCGTCGCCACCTCGGCCGTAGAGCCGGTCGGCGCTGTCGGAGCCGTAGAGCTGGTCGCCGAACGCCGAGCCGATCACGCCCTCGAGGGAGAACAGCTGGTCCGACCCGTCCCCGCCCGCGGCGGCGGTGCCGGCACCCAGGTTGACGAAGACCCCGGCCGTGGCCCGCTCGTAGGACGCGAGGTCGATGCCCTGGTCCCCGGAGATCCCGTCGTCCCCCGGACCGCCGATCAGGACGTCGGCCCCGTCCCCGCCGCCGATCTGGTCGTTGCCGGTGCCGCCCGCGACGACGTCGTCGCCGCCGTAGGAGAAGAGGTAGTCGCCCCCGCCCGCGCCGTCGATCCGCTCCGGTCGGTCCGAGCCGTAGAACGTGTCGCTGTAGCCCGTCCCGAGGTAGGCCTCGGCCGAGCTCACGGTGTCGACTCCGTGGCCGCCGACGACGCGGCCCTCGGCCAGCGTCGCGATCACTCCCTGGGGAGCACCCTCGTAGCTGGCCTCGTCCTCGCCGATGCCGCCGTCGACCGTGTCGTCGCCAAGACCTCCCCACAGGACGTCGTTGCCGCTGCCGCCGCGCAGCTGGTCGGCCCCGGCATCGCTCCCGCCGTACACCCGGTCCCCGCCGGTGCCGCCGTCGAGCAGGTCGTCACCCTCGTCGCCGCTCACCTGGTCCGCGCCGGTGCCGCCGGCCAGGAGGTCGGTGCCGGGGCCGCCGAACACGTGGTCGTCGCCCTCGCCCGCGCAGATCGTGTCGTTGCCGCCGAGTCCCAGGATGGTGTCGACCTCCGGCGTGCCCAGGATGACGTCGTCGCCGGCCGTGGCAGCCGCGCCGGGCGTGACGTTGAGGTCGATGGTCACCGCCTTGCCACCGCAGGTCGGGGCGGCGTCGGCGGTCGCCGGGACGAGGACGAGGGCGGCGGCGAGGGTGGCCGCCGGGGCCAGGAGCTTGAGCATGCCCGGGACGCTAGGGGCGCCGGAGGACCACCGTCATTACCCAACGGGCCGTTTGAGTAGGCAACGGGCGCCGGGATGAGTAATCGCGCGCCGCGCGTGAGCAATGCGCCGTCCGCGCGGCAGGATGGGGGGATGCGGGGCGGACGGCTGTGGCGACGCGGGCACCTCGGCAGCGATGCCGACCGGGCCGCGTTCCGCGCGCTGCACCAGGCCTCCCTCGCCTCCCCGGCCCTGCGCGAGGGCCTGACCACGACCAGCGCCGAGCGGGCGATCCGCCACCTGCGCACCCTGCTCGGCACGCCCGCCCTGGCGATCACCGACACCGAGGCGGTGCTCGCGTGGGACGGCGTCGGCGGCCACCACGTCGACCAGGCCGCCGCGGTCGGGCTGCTCGCGATCGAGAAGGGCAGCACCCGCACGGTCGACCGCGCCCAGCTCGGCTGCACCGAGGCGGGCTGCCCGGTGCGCACCGGCGTGGTGAGCCCGCTGGTGGTGGAGGGCCGGGTGCTCGGGACGGTGCAGGCCTTCTCGCCGACGCCGACGGCCGGCCTGGTGCGGGCGACCGAGGAGGTCGCCGAGTGGGTGTCGGGACAGCTCGCGCTCGCCGAGCTCGACGCCCACCGCAACCGGATGATCGAGGCCGAGGTGCGTGCGCTGCGGGCCCAGATCAGCCCGCACTTCGTCTACAACTCGCTCAACGCGATCGCCAGCTTCGTGCGCACCGACCCCGACCGGGCCCGCGAGCTGCTGCTCGAGTTCGCCGACTTCACCCGCTACTCCTTCCGCCGGCACGGCGAGTTCACCACCCTCGCCGAGGAGCTGAACTCGATCGAGCGCTATCTCCTGCTGGAGCAGGCGCGCTTCGGCGACCGGCTCCAGGTCACGCTCAACGTGGCGCCGGAGGTGCTGCCGGTCGTCGTACCGTTCCTGTGCATCCAGCCGCTCGTCGAGAACGCCGTCCGCCACGGCCTCGAGGGCGCCGACCAGACCGGCCTGCTCACCATCAACGCCCACGACCGCGGGCACGAGGCGGTGATCGAGGTCGAGGACAACGGCGTCGGAGAGGACCCCGAGCGGGTACGCCGCGCGCTCGCCGGCGACGCCTCGCTCGACTCCATCGGCCTGGGCAACGTGGACGCGCGGCTGCGCGCGACCTTCGGCGACGACTACGGTCTCGTCGTGGAGACCGCTCCGGGTGCCGGGACCAAGGTGATCGTGCGGGTGCCGAAGTTCGCGGCGGGGGTGACCGTGTGAGCGCGGGCCTGCGGGTCCTCGTCGTGGACGACGAGCGGCCCGCCCTCGACGAGCTGACCTACCTGCTCGACGCCGACCCGCGGGTGGGCGAGGTGGTGGCGTGCCAGTCGGCGACCGACAGCCTGCGGCTGCTGCGCGAGCGCGAGGTCGACTGCGTCTTCCTCGACATCCAGATGCCCGGCCTCAGCGGGCTCGAGCTGGCCGAGGTGCTCGGCCGGTTCAAGCAGCCGCCGCCGGTCGTCTTCGTCACCGCGCACGAGAAGCACGCGGTCGACGCCTTCGACCTGCACGCCGTCGACTACGTGCTCAAGCCGGTGCGCCCGGAGCGGCTCGCCGAGGCGGTACGCCGCGTCCTCGCCGCCGGCGCGCCGCCCCCGGCCGCCCCCGACACCCAGGTCGCGGTGGAGCGCGGCGGGGTCACCCGCTTCGTCGACCGCGGCGACATCACCCACGTCGAGGCGCAGGGCGACTACGCCCGCCTCCACACGAGCGCCGGCGAGGCCTACCTGGTGCGGGTGCCGCTGACGACACTGGAGGAGCAGTGGGCCGAGGCCGGCTTCCACCGGATCCACCGCTCCCTGCTGGTCGCGCTCGCCCACGTCACCGAGGTCCGCACGGAGTCGGGGCGCACGTCGGTCATGGTCGGCGACACCGAGCTGCCGGTCAGCCGACGGCACACCCGCGCCCTGCGCGACGTGTTGGTCCGCCGCGCCCGGGCCGGGGGCTGAGGATGGCCGGCCCATGACCGAGCGGGTCCGCGTCACCGGGCCGCCCCGGCACACCACGTCCGGCCGGCCGGCCAGCCGGCTCGGCGACGTCCACGAGCAGACCGCGCTGGGCGACGTCTACCTGCGCTCGCTGCTGCGCGAGCAGCTCGGCCTCGCCCTCGCCGTACTCACGGCGCTGGGGCTGACCCTCGGCCTCCTGCCGCTGGCCTTCCACCTGTGGCCCGGCCTGGTGGACGTCGAGGTGGCGGGCGCGCCGCTCGCGTGGCTGCTGCTGGGCGTCGTCGTCTACCCGTTCCTGCTGCTGCTCGGCTGGCGCTACGTGCGCAGCGTCGAGCGCAACGAGCAGGACTTCGCGGACCTGGTCCAGGGCGGCTCGGAGGAGTCGTCGTGAGCACCGACGCCGTCCCCGGCTTGGTCGCGGTCCTCGCGGTCACCGTCGCGACGGTCGCGATCGGCACGTGGGGACTGCGCTTCTCCCGTACGACGAGCGACTTCTTCGTCGCCTCGCGCACCGTGCGCCCGCGGCTCAACGCGTCGGCCATCGGCGGGGAGTACCTCTCCGCCGCATCCTTCCTCGGCGTCGCCGGATTGCTGCTCCTCGGCGGCGCCGACGTGCTGTGGTACCCCGTCGGCTGGACCGCCGGCTATCTCGTCCTGCTCGTGCTGGTCGCCGCTCCGCTGCGCCGCTCGGGCGCCTACACGCTGCCCGACTTCGCCGAGGCGCGCCTCGGCTCCCGCTGGGTGCGGGCGGCGTCCTCGCTGCTCGTGGTCGGTGTCGGCTGGCTCTACCTCGTGCCGCAGTTCAAGGGCGCCGGCATCACGCTGGAGTCCGCGATCGGCGCGCCCGAGTGGGTCGGTCCGGTGATCGTCGGGCTGGTGGTGCTGGTCAACGTGATGTCCGGCGGGATGCGGTCGATCACCTTCGTCCAGGCCTTCCAGTACTGGCTCAAGCTGACCGCGATCCTCGTCCCCGCCATGGTGCTGCTCGTCGTGTGGTGGGGCGACGGCCGGCCGACGGGCGCGGGCGTCGGCGGCGAGTGGTCGGACCCGGTCGCCGGTGGCGGCGCGGTCGGCCTCTACTCGACGTACTCGCTGGTCATCGCGCTCTTCCTCGGCACGATGGGCCTGCCCCACGTGGTCGTGCGCTTCTACACCAACCCCGACGGCCGCGGCGCCCGCCGCACCACCCTCGCCGTGCTGGCGCTGCTCGGCCTCTTCTACCTCTGGCCGCCCGTGTACGCCGCCCTGGGCCGCGTGTACGGCGACCGGCTGGTCCGCGAGGGCCACGCCGACGTCCTCGTGCTGGAGCTGCCGCGGCTGATGCTGCACGGCTGGGGCGGCGAGCTGCTCACCGGCCTGGTGACCGCCGGCGCCTTCGCGGCCTTCCTGTCGACCGCGTCCGGCCTGGCGATCGCGGTCTCCGGCGTGGTGACGCAGGACGTGACCAACCGGCTGGTCGGGGAGCGGGCCTCCGTCGCGACGGCCTTCCGGCTCGCGGCGGCGGTGGCGGTCGTCGTACCCCTGCTGGTGGCGCTGGTCGTCGGCGAGGTCGGCGTCGCCCAGTCTGTCGGGCTCGCTTTCGCCGTGGCCGCGTCGACTTTCTGCCCTTTGCTGGTGCTCGGGATCTGGTGGCGCGGCCTCACCGACGCGGGAGCGCTGGCCGGCCTCGCGGCGGGCGGCTTCGGCGCCGGCGGCGCCGCGGTGCTCAACCTCGCCGGCGTCGACGCGTCCGGCTGGAGCGGAGCCCTGCTCACCCAGCCCGCGGCGTGGAGCGTGCCGCTGGCCTTCGCGGTGATGGTCGTCGTCTCGCTGGCCACCGCCGGGCGCGCACCTGCGCACGCCCGGCGGTTCCTGGTCCGGCTGCACACCCCGGAGACGCTGGGCGCCGGACGCGGGGGCTCCTGAGGGGGGGTCACGCACCAACCAAATTCGTGGTGCTCAGGGCCGATCCACGACAATTTCGGTAGTTGCGTGGCAAACCAGGACCGGTCACGCCGCGTCGAACTCCGCCGGGTGCGGACCCGTGCGGCCGTCGCGCTCGAGCGCATCGATCGCGCCGAGGTCGGCGTCGGTGAGCTCGAAGCCGAACAGGTCCAGGTTCTCCGCGATCCGCGACGGCGTGACCGACTTCGGGATCACGACGCGGCCCTGCTGGAGGTGCCAGCGCAGGATGACCTGGGCGGGCGTGCGACCGAGCCTCGAGGCGATACCGGTGATGGCGGGGTCGGCGAGGACGGCGCCCTGCGCGAGCGGGCTCCAGGCCTCGGTGACGATGCCGTGGCGAGCGTCCGCGGCCTGGACCGAGCGCTGCTGCAGCGCCGGGTGGAGCTCCACCTGGTTGACCGCGGGGACCGTGCCGCCGAGGGCGACGATCCGGTCGAGGTGCTCCGGCAGGAAGTTGCTGACGCCGATCGCGCGGACGCGGCCGGCGGCGTACAGCTCCTCGAGGCCCTGCCACGCGGCGACGTAGAGGTCGCGGCCGGGGGTGGGCCAGTGGATGAGGTAGAGGTCGGGGTCGAGGCCGAGCAGCTCGACGCTGCGCTCGTAGGCCTCGAGCGGGCGCTCGTGGTCGGAGTTCCACAGCTTGGTGGTCACGAACAGCTCGTCGCGCGCGATGCCGGACGCCGCGATCGCGCGGCCGACGCCCCGCTCGTTGCCGTAGACGGCGGCCGTGTCGATGCTGCGGTAGCCGGCCTCGAGCGCGGCGCTCACGGCCGCCTCGGTGTCGTCGTCGGGCACCTGGAAGACGCCGAAGCCGACCTGCGGCATGGCGACGCCGTTGGCGAGGGTGACGGTGGGGATGGTGCTCATGTTCTTCTCTCCTTCAGGGGTACGACGGTCAGGCTGCGGCCGCGACCGGGACGGGGACCGCGCGGCGCTCGCCGCCCGGGGCCCGGACCGCGACGAGCAGGACGAGGAGGCCGAGCGCGGTCACGCCGGCGCCGGCCCACAGCGGGGAGGTGTAGCCGAGCCCGGCGGCGAGGGTCAGGCCGCCGACCCAGGCACCGAGCGCGTTGCCGACGTTGAAGGCGGCGATGTTGGCGCCGGAGGCGAGCGTGGGTGCGCGGTCGGCGTACGCCATCACCCGCATCTGCAGGCCGGGCACGGTGCCGAAGCCGACGGCGCCCATGAGGACCAGCATGACGACGGTCAGCACCTGGCTGCCGGCGGTGAGGGCGAACACGGCGAGCACGGCGGTCAGCGCGGCGAGGGCGACCTGCAGGGTGCGGACGAGGTCGCGGTCGGCGGCGCGGCCGCCGTACAGGTTGCCGACGAAGAGGCCGACACCGAAGAGCACCAGCAGGAGCGGGACGGCACCCGACGCGAAGCCGCTGACCTCGGTGAGGGTGAACGCGATGTAGGTGAAGCCGCCGAACATGCCGCCGTAGCCGAGCACGGTGACCGCGATGGAGAGCCACACCTGCGGGCTGGCGAACGCCGACAGCTCGGCGCGCACGCCGGCCGACGCGGCCTCGCCGGAACCGGTGCGAGCGGGGACGAGCGCGGCGATGCCCACGAACGCGGCGACGCCGATGACGGTGATCGCCCAGAAGGTCGAGCGCCAGCCGGCGGCCTGGCCGAGCAGGGTGCCGAGCGGGACGCCGAGGACGTTGGCGAGGGTGAGCCCGCCGAACATGAAGGCGATGGCGCTCGCCCTGCGGTCGGGGGCGACCAGCTGCGCGGCGACGACCGAGCCGATGCCGAAGAAGGCGCCGTGGCACAGGGCGGCGACCACGCGGCCGGCCATCATCGTGCCGTAGTCGGGGGCGATCGCGGAGATCAGGTTGCCGAGGATGAAGAGGACCATCAGGCCGAGCAGCGCGGTCTTGCGGGGGATGCGGGTCAGCGCGAGGGTGAGCGCGACGGCGCCGACCGCGACGCTGAGGGCGTAGCCGGAGATCAGGTAGCCGGCGGTGGTCTCGGTGACGGAGAAGTCGTCGGCGACCTCGGGCAGCAGGCCCATGATCACGAACTCGGTGAGGCCGATGCCGAACCCTCCGATCGCGAGGGCGAGCAGTGCGACGGGCATGGAAGTTGCTCCTGGGTGGGGACGGTGCGGAGACGGGTTGCGTCTGTCGATAGTCGGCGCGTGCATTAGTTGCACGCGCCTCGTATTGATAGTTGCACACGCGCACTACCCGCGCAACCCGGGTATGCTGGTGGTCACTGACCGAGGAGGACCCATGGGCATCGCCGACGACGCCGTCGAGATCCGCGCGCAGGGCTGGCGCACGCTGGCCGCCGTGCACGGCCTGATCGAGGCCGCGCTGGAGAAGGCGCTGCAGGCCGAGCACCAGCTCTCGGTCGTCGAGTTCACGGTGCTCGACGCGCTCAGCCGCCAGGACGGCTGGCACATGCGGATGCAGCAGCTGGCCCGCGCCGCCGCCCTCTCCGCCTCCGCGACCACCCGGCTGGTGACCCGCCTCGAGAACCGCGGCCTGCTCACCCGGATCCTGTGCGCCGACGACCGGCGCGGCATCTACACCGAGCTCACCCCCGCCGGCCGGGCGCTGCTCGAGAAGGCCCGGCCGCTCCACGACGACGTGCTGCGCACGACCCTCGAGGAGGCCGGCGACATCCCCGAGCTGGCCGCGCTCGCCCGCTTCGTGGGCTCGGTCGCGGTCGACTGAGGCTGCTCCGACGGCCGACCCCAGCCGCCCCAGCCGACCGCAAGCGAACTCCAAGCGCCGCTGCCTAGCGTCCTCCCCGCACCGTCACCGATCCGTGGAGGACCTCCCGTGAACCACCCTGCCCGCTTCGCCGCACCCGCCGTGCTGCTCCTCGCCCTCGGCATCGCCGCCTGCGGGGGCGAGGAGCCGGACCGCCGGGAGAGGTCGTCCGACAGCCCGTCCGCCACCGAGGGCACGCCGACCGAGACGCCCTCCGACGCCACCACCGAGCAGGCCGGCCCACCGGCCACGATCCTCGAGTACTTCGAGCAGGAGGGCATCGCCCAGACCGCGCTCGGCCCCGACGACGACGGCCCGGTCGTCGACCTGCCGGTCCTCGACGGCTGGAGCGAGAGCGACGACTACAGCAGCGAGGCGTCGTACGGCGCCCTCGTGTACGACGCCGCGGCCGACACGACCCAGCCACCGCGGGTCCTGTCGCTGCTCGCCCGCGTCGAGGGCCCGGCCGACCCGGCGCGGATCCTGGAGCTCGCGCCCGGCGAGCTGCTCGGCCTCGACGGCTTCACCGCCTCCGAGGAGGGCGAGGCCAGCACGCTGGGCGCCTACGACGCGGTCCAGGTCTTCGGCGCGTACTCCAACGGCGGGCAGGACCTCACCATCGCGCAGAAGACGGTGGTCATCCCCGACGGGGACGACCTCTACGTGCTCCAGCTCAACGCCTACGCGCCGCCCGCGGAGACCGACGTGCTCGTGACCGCGCTGCAGCAGATCGACGCGACCACGACGATCACGCCGTGAGGGCCGCCGGGGTCTCGTGACGGTTGCTGCGCAACCTCCTCGACCACCGGGTCACGGCCCGCGCGCAGACCAGGTCGACCAGCAGCGGGTGCGGGCCGATGACGTCCGCGACCACGCTCGCGCCCGCGGCGAGGGCGTCGTGCCGGGCCTTGCGGTGGAAGTGCCCGGTCGCCAGCAGGTACGGCGACACGGCATCGCCCGCCCGCACGACGGCCTCGGGCCGCTGACCCAGACCGGACAGCGTCGCGAGCCGGACCGGCGCGCCCCAGGCATGGGCGAGCAGGGTCGCGGCGCCCTCGAGGTCGGCGGTCGCGAGCGGGTCGGACGAGCCGGCGGCGACGAGGACGACCGGCTGGCCGGGCGTCGCGCCGGCCTCGCGGAGCCGGTCGACCTGGGCGGACGCGAGCAACGGGTCCGGGCCGAGCGCGCCGCCGAGGTGGACGAGGTCGGCGCGGGGAGCAGCCTCGACGGCGGCGGGCAGGTCGTGGCGCAGGTGGTAGCCGGTCGACAGCAGCAGCGGGACGACCACCGTGGGGGTGGTCGTCGCCGCGGCGACGTCGGCGAAGAGCGGCGCGCACAGCTCGACGTACGACGTCGTGGCCTCGACGCCGAGCCGCAGGCCGGCGGCCGCGGTGAGCTCGGCCGCGACGAGGTTGCCGGCGGCGGTGCGGGTGCCGTGGGCGACGGTGACCAGCCTCATGGCGTCACCGCCAGCCGGTAGCCACGCTTGACGACGGTCTGGACGCAGCGGGTGCCGAGCGCCGCCCGCAGCCGGGCGACGGCCATCTCGACGGCGTGCTCCGAACCGGCGGTGCCGGACGGGAGCGCGGCGAGCAGGTCGCGACGCGAGACGACGGTGCCGGGGTTGACGAGCAGCGCCTGGAGGACGGCGTACGGCGCCGGCGACAGCTTGACCTCGACCCCGTCGAGCAGCACGTCGTCGCCGTGGAGCAGCAGGGTGTGGCCGGCGACCTCGAGCGACGTACCGGCCGCGCGGGAGGGCAGCTCGGTCTCGAGCTGCTTGACCATCGCGGCGAGACGCGAGCGCTCGGGGTAGATCGAGGGCACGCCCCACATCTCGAAGGCGGCGGCCGTGACCGGACCGACGCAGGACGCGACGACGTCGGCCTGGAAGGCGGTGACGACCTCGTCGCGGTGGCCCGTGGACGTCGCGGCCTCCATCATCGCGGCGATCGCGGGGGCGGCGGTGAAGGTCACCGCGTGCACCCGGCGCTCGGCGATCTGCTCGATCAGCGCGAACATCGGCTCCGGGTCGGCCGCTCCCTCGACGCGGTAGACGGCGACCGTGGTGACCTCGGCGCCGAGCCGGCGCAGCGCGTGCGCGGCCATCGACAGCGACTGGCCGTGCTCCTGCACCACGATCCGCACGCCGTGGAGGTCGCGCCCGCGCAGGTGCGCGAGCACGTCCTCGAACTCCTCCGACTCCGGCGCCCACAGCTCACGCAGCCCGAACCGGCGTAGCGCACCGACGCTCTTGGGCCCGCGGGCGAGGATCTCGGCGCCGCCGAGGTGGGCGGTCAGGTCGTCCAGCAGCCCCCACCGCTCGGCAGCGGTGAACCACGACTTGAGGCCGATGCCGGTCGTCGCGACGAAGATGTCGACCGGCTGGGCCAGCACGTCCTTCGTCGCGGCCAGCAGCCCGACCTCGTCGATCCGGTTGGGGTCGACGGACAGCGCAGGCGCGTGCACGACCTCCGCGCCACGGCGCTCCAGCAGCGCGACCTGCTCGTCGGCCCGGCGGGCAGCCGTCACCCCGATCCGGAATCCGAGGAGGGGCTGCTCGCTGGTCGGCACCGTCACAGTGTCTCGCGCCGCGCGCCGACGAGCACCATCCCGTCGGCGACGCGGACGTCCCAGGTCGGTACGACGACCGCCGGGTCGTCGATGCAGGCGCCCGTGCGGAGGTCGAACGGCTGCTTCAGCAGGGGGCTGGCCACGAAGGGCACCTGCTCCTCCGCATCGCCGGCGCGGACCGTCTTCGTGCCCACGATCCCCCGGGAGAGGACGGAGGCGCGGCCGAACGGGTCGAAGTTCGAGAGCGCGAACACCTGGTCGTCGTACGTCCGGAAGACGGCGACGGCCTCGCCGTCGACGAGCGCGGTGACGCCCGACTCGGGCCGGATCTGCTCGAGGCGGCAGACGGCGGTCTCCATCGCGGTCGCGTCCTGCTCGGCGGTGTGCGTCATCGGGGGCCTCCCACCGGGATCGTGGCGCCGAGCGAGACCGGCCCGTCGTTGTTGGCGGCCTGGATCTGGCCGCGCTCCTCGCGGAAGGTGATGTTGGGGTCGGGCGTGCCGGGCGCGTTGACGAAGGACACGAAGCGGGCGAGCTTCTCCGGGTCCTCGATCGTGGCCTTCCACTCGTCGAAGTAGGAGTCGACGTGGCGGGCCATGGCGGCCTCCAGCTCGGCGCCGAGGCCGAGGCTGTCGTCGACGACGACCTCGCGGATCCGGTCCAGCCCGCCGATGGCGTCCATCCAGTACGACGTGCGCTGGAGCCGGTCGGCGGTGCGGATGTAGTACATGAGGAACCGGTCGAGGTAGCGGATCAGCTCCTCGCGGGACAGGTCGCCGGCCAGCAGCTGCGCGTGGGCCGGGATGGCGCCGCCGTTGCCGCAGACGTAGAGGTTCCAGCCCTTCTCGGTGGCGATGATGCCGAAGTCCTTGGACCGCGCCTCCGCGCACTCGCGGGCGCAGCCCGAGACGCCGCCCTTGAGCTTGTGGGGCGAGCGCAGGCCGCGGTAGCGCAGCTCCAGCTCGATCGCCATGCCGACGGAGTCCTGCACGCCGTAGCGGCACCAGGTGGAGCCGACGCAGGACTTCACCGTGCGCAGCGACTTGCCGTAGGCGTGCCCGGACTCCATGCCGGCGTCGACGAGCCTCTTCCAGATCGCCGGAAGGTCCTCCATGCGGGCGCCGAAGAGGTCGATCCGCTGGCCACCGGTGATCTTGGTGTAGAGGCCGAACTCCTTGGCGACCTGGCCGATCACGATCAGCTTGTCGGGCGTGATCTCGCCGCCGGGGATGCGCGGGACGACCGAGTAGGTGCCGTTCTTCTGCAGGTTGGCGAGATACGCGTCGTTGGTGTCCTGCAGCGTCGCGTTGGCGCCGTCGAGCACGTGGTGGTTGAGCAGGCTGGCGAGGATCGAGGCGACCGCGGGCTTGCAGATGTCGCAGCCGCGACCCCTGCCGTGGCCCTCGATGATGTCGTCGAAGCGGTTGTAGCCGTGGACGGCGACCACCTCGAAGAGCTCCTGCCGGGTCATCGCGAAGTGCTCGCACAGCGACTTGTCGACGACCTTGCCGGTCGCGGCGAAGTGGTCCTCGACGATCTTCTTCACGACCGTCTTGCACGACCCACAGGTCGAGCCGGCCTTCGTGCACTTGGTGACGCAGCCGGCGTCGGTGCAGGGGCCTCCGTCGTTGAGGGTCGCCC
Organism: Nocardioides aromaticivorans; assembly: GCF_013408525.1. Classification (NCBI taxonomy): domain Bacteria; kingdom Bacillati; phylum Actinomycetota; class Actinomycetes; order Propionibacteriales; family Nocardioidaceae; genus Nocardioides; species Nocardioides aromaticivorans. The sequence continues at coordinate 2,484,802 of NZ_JACBZM010000001.1, read as the reverse complement.
CGTCGGAGACGGCCGCCTTGATCTCGGCCTTGGTGACGTCGTTGCAGGAGCAGACCTGCGCCTCGTCCGGCAGCCCGAGCTCGACGCCGCCGCCGCGCCCGGCCGGGAGGATCAGCTCCTCCGGGTTGGCCGGCAGCTCCATGCCACTGCCGACCATCGGCCGCAGCACGCCGTACGCCGAGGCGTCGCCGACCAGGATGCCGCCGAGCAGCTCGAAGCCGCCCTTGTCGTTCTCCTTGACGACGAGCTTCTTGTAGATGCCCGCCACCGCGTCGGCGAAGACCAGCTCCAGGCAGTCGTCGGTGCTGCCGAAGGCGTCGCCGAAGGACGCCACGTCGACACCGAGCAGCTTGAGCTTGGTGGACATGTCGGCGCCGGTGAACGCACCCGCCTCGCCACCGAGCAGCGTGTCGACGACGACCTCGGCCATCGTGTAGCCGGGCGCGACCAGGCCGTACATCCGGCCGCCCGGGGCGGCGCACTCGCCGATCGCCCAGATGTTCTCGTCGGAGGTGCGGCACTGCTCGTCGACCAGGACGCCGCCGCGCTCGGCGATGTCGAGGCCGGCCTCGCGGGCGATCGCGTCACGGGGGCGGATGCCCGCGGAGAAGACGACGATGTCGAGGGGCAGCGTGTCCTCGTCCTTGAACTTGATGCCGCTGACCTTCCCGTCGGCGTCCCCGTCGATCAGCTCGGTCAGCACGCCGGTGTGGACGGTGAGGCCGAGCTCCTCGACGTGCCGCTTGAGGGTCGCGCCGCCGGCGTCGTCGACCTGCACGGCCATCAGCCGCGGCGCCATCTCGACCACGTGCGTCGCGACGCCCAGCTGGTGCAGCGCGTTCGCGGCCTCCAGGCCGAGCAGGCCGCCACCGATCACCGCACCGGCCCGCGCGCCCCGCGACGCCTCGCGGATCGCCTCGAGGTCCTCGATGGTGCGGTAGACGAAGACGTTGTCGAGGTCCTTGCCCGGCACCGGCGGCACGAAGGGCGCCGCACCCGTCGCGAGGACCAGCTCGTCGTAGCGGACCGTGTCGCCGTCGGCGAGGGTCACGACCTGCGCGTCCCGGTCGATGTGGGTGACCTCGGCCTCGAGCAGCAGCCTGACCCGCGGGTCGTCGTACACGCCCTCGGGGAGGAAGGAGAGCGCCTCCGCGCCCACCTCGAAGAAGGAGGTCAGGGCGACGCGGTCGTACGCCGGGCGCGGCTCCTCGCCGAGCACCACGATGTCGTGGGTCTCGGTCAGCCCGCGCTCGATCGCGGCCTGGACGAAGCGGTGGCCGACCATGCCGTGGCCGACCACGACGAGTTGCTTGCGGAGGTGAGGAGCCATGGTTCAGGCACCTTTCGTGGCGAGGGCGGGGTCACTGCTGCGGCTCTGCAGGAGCTGGCGGACGGTGCTGGCGCAGCCACCGCATCCGGTGGTCGCGCGGGTGGTGTCGCGGACCTGCTCGTACGACGAGCAGCCGCGGATCCGGCCGGCGGTGACGCCGGCGCAGGCGCACACCTCGGCGTCGTCGGGGAGGGTGAGCGCGGCGCTGCGCTCCTCCCCGGTGCGCTCCGGCATGAGGAGGTTCCCGGGCTCGCGCGGCCCGAGGACCGTCTGCCGGTCGAAGTGCTGGGTGATCAGGCCGACGCGCGAGAGGTCGCCGACCAGGGTGGCGGCCACGATCCGGCCGTCGCGGACGACGAGGCGGCGGTGCGAGCCGGAGATCGGGTTGGAGACCTCGACGACCTCGCCGCCGGTGGCGATCTCCCGCTCGGCGTCACCCAGGACGGCGACGTCGAGGTCGGTGGCCCGCAGACGGGCGACGATGCGGGCGCCGTCGTACGTCACGGGCTCGTCGCAGAGGATGCCCGCCAGGACCCCGGCCTGCTCCCATGCCGGCGGGACGAAGCCCGTCGTGCGACCACCGTGCTCGACGCAGTCGCCGAGGGCGTGGATGCTCGGGTCGGTGACACTGGCGAGCCGGTCGTCCACGACGATGCCGCGACGGACCTCGAGGCCGGCGCCGCGGGCCAGCGCCGTCGACGGGCGACCGCCGGCGGTGAGGACCAACAGGTCGGTGTCGAGGGTGAAGCCGTTGTCGAGGCGCAGCGAGACCCGGCCGGGGTTGCGCGGCAGCGGGTCGAGGACGCGGACCCGTCCCCGGCCCAGCGGACCGTCCTCCGAGTCGAGCCGGATCGCCCGCGAGCCGGTGTAGACCGCGACGCCGAGCTTCTTCAGGTCGCGGGCGAGGATGCGCCCCGCGGCGGTGTCGATCTGCTGGTGGAGCACGTGCTCGGCACCCTCGACGATCTCCGTGTCGAGGCCGCGGGCGCCCAGCGCACGGGCGACCTGCAGGCCGAGCAGGCCGCCACCGACGACCACCGCGCGGCGGTTGACCGGACGGCCGTCCTCGTCGGTCGCGGTGATCGCGTCGAGCAGCCGCTCGCAGTCGGCCAGGCTGCGGAAGGCGTGCACCGCGTCGTGGAGCGAGCCGTCCATGCGGACCAGGCCGCGGATCGGCGGGAGCGTGGGGATGCTGCCCGTGGCGAGCACCAGGACGTCGTACTCGATGAGGGTGCCGTCGACGAGCATCACGTCGCGGTGGTCGCGGTCGACCCCCAGCACGCGGGCACCGAGACGGAGGTCGATGCCGTGCTCGTCGTACCACTCGGGTGAGCGGAGCGTGAGCGCCTCGGCGCGGTGCGTGCCCTCGAGGACGGCGGACAGCAGGATCCGGTTGTACGGCGCCACGGGCTCGTCGCCGAGGACGGTGATCGCGTACAGCTCGGTGGCCCGGCGGGCCACCAGCTCCTCGACGAGCCGGGTCGCGGCCATGCCGGAGCCGACGACGACGAGCCGCCGCAGCGGCTGGTCGGGGCGGTGGCTCTCGGTCATGTGTCCATGCTGCTGGCCGGAGATTTCACGTCCCGCGCCCGTGATGGACCCCGAGGTCAACTAGTCCTCACGGCCTCACCGTCCTCACGGCATCACGCCGTCGCGACGGTCACGAGGGCGTTAATCAGACGAGGACCTCGGCCGCGCAGACCTTGAACTCCGGCATCCGGCTCGACGGGTCGAGGGCGTCATTGGTGAGCCGGTTGGCGCCGACCCAGTGGAAGGGCACGAAGACCGTGTCGGGTCGGATGGTGGTCACGACCCGCGCCGGCGCCTTCATCTCGCCGCGCCGGGTGCGGACCAGGACGGGATCGCCGTCGTGCGCGCCGATCCGGTCGGCGAGCATCGGGTGGATCTCGACGAACGCGCCCTCGTCGGTGAGCCCCTTGATCCGGCGGGTCTGCGCGCCGGACTGGTACTGCGCCAGCACGCGGCCCGTCGTCAGGTGCACCGGGTACGACGCGTCGGGCTGCTCGGCCGCGCCGGCGAACTCCTGCACCAGGAAGCGTGCCCGGCCGTCCGGGGTCGGGAAGGACTCGGTGAACATCCGCGGCGTGCCGGGGTGGGGCGCGGCGTCGCCATCGGTCGCCGGGCAGGGCCAGAAGACGCCCTTCTCCTCGGCGATCCGCGCGTAGGTGATGCCGGAGTAGTCGGCCTTGCCGCCGGCCGACGCGCGACCGAGCTCCTCGAAGATCTCCTCCGGGTCGGTCGAGAAGTCGATGGGGGCGCCGAGGCGCGAGGCGAGGCCGGCGATGACGTCGAGGTCGCTGCGTACCCCGGCCGGCGGCGTGATCGCGCGCCGGCGCAGGATGACGCGACCCTCGAGGTTGGTCATGGTCCCGCTCTCCTCGGCCCACTGCGTGATCGGCAGGACGACGTCGGCGAGCGCGGCGGTCTCGGACATCACGATGTCGCAGACGACCAGCAGGTCGAGGGACTCCAGTCGCTGGGTGACGTGGGTGGCGTGCGGCGCGGACACCACGATGTTGGAGCCGAAGACGAGCAGCGCCCTCGGGCCACCGCCGTCGCCGAGCGACTCGAGCAACTCGTAGGCGGACCTCCCCTTGCCGGGGAGGGTGTCCGGGTCCACGCCCCAGACACCGGCCACGTGCGCACGCGCCGCGGGGTCGTCGATCATCCGGTAGCCCGGCAGCTGGTCGGCCTTCTGGCCGTGCTCGCGGCCGCCCTGGCCGTTGCCCTGGCCGGTGAGGCAGCCGTAGCCGGACGACGGCTTGCCGGGCATGCCCAGCGCGAGCGCCACGTTGAGCCAGCCGAGCACGGTCGCGGTGCCCTGGGCGTGCTGCTCGGCACCGCGCGCGGTCAGCACGATCACCTTCTCGTTGCCGGCGAGCAGGTCGACCAGCGCCCGCAGCTCGTCGGTCGCCACCCCGGTGGTGCGCTCGACGCGCTCGGGCCACCAGGCGGCCACCGAGCGGCGGACCTCGTCGAAGCCGGTGGTGCGGCGGGCGACGTACTCCTCGTCGACGGCGCCCCGCGCGTCCAGCAGGTGCAGGACGCCGAGCGCGAGGGCCAGGTCCGTGCCGGGCACCGGCTGCAGGAAGAGGTCGGCACGCTCGGCCGTCGAGGTCAGGCGGGGGTCGATGACCACGACCTTGCCGCCGCGCTCGCGGAGCCGGTCGAGGTGGCGGGCGGCGGGCGGCATCGTCTCGGCCAGGTTGGAGCCCACGAGCACGACCACGTCCGCCTGCTCGATGTCCACCAGCGGGAAGGGCAGCCCGCGGTCGACGCCGAAGGCCTGGTTGCCGGCGCTCGCGGCCGAGCTCATGCACCAGCGGCCGTTGTAGTCGATCTGGCTGGTGCCGAGTGCGACCCGGGCGAACTTGCCGAGCTGGTAGGACTTCTCGTTCGTCAGGCCGCCGCCGCCGAAGACCGCGACCGCGTCGTTGCCGTGCTCGGCCTGCAGGACCGCGAGCCGGCGGGCGATGTGGTCGAGGGCCTCGTCCCACTCGGCGGCTCGGAGCTCGCCGGTGGCGCGGTCGCGGACCATCGGGGTGGTCAGCCGATCCCGGCTGCCGCGCAGCTCCCCGGACGTCCAGCCCTTGCGGCACATCGCGCCCTCGTTGACCGGGAACTCCTCCCAGGCACCGATCTCGATGCCCGCGCGACCCTTCCGCGAGATCGCCATGCCGCACTGCAGGCTGCAGTAGGGGCAGTGCGTCTTCACGGGGCTGCGGTCGGCGGTCTCGGTCATGTCGTCCCTTCCAGTTCTCGGGCGGTTGTGGCTCCGGTTCAACTACCGAATTCGTCGCGGACCCGGCGGTCTCGCGACGAATCCGGTAGTTGCGCGGCGACTCAGACCCCGACGTACCCGGTGTCCGCCTTGGCGCCGGAGCGCTTGCGGAGGTAGACGGTGAAGGTCACGAGGGCGCAGACCACGTAGAACACCGTGAAGATGGTGAAGGCGCTCTTGGTGGCGTCGAGCGGCGCGGTCACCCACGGGCTGTTGAACGTGATCGGGATCAGGAAGCCGCCCAGCGCACCCACCGCGCCGATGATGCCGACCGCGGCGGACGACTTCTTCGTGGCGTCGAGGACGGCGAGCTCACGCTCGGGGGTGCCCTCACCGGTCGCGACGACGGCGTCCTTGCGGAAGATCGCCGGGATCATCTTGTACGTCGAGCCGTTGCCGATGCCGGTGCAGGCGAAGACGAACAGGAAGATGCCGAGGAAGAGCGGGAAGATGTCGGCGTTGGACTCGACCGCGGCCCGCACGGCGTCGGGGTACTGGAAGGCGGCCGGGTCGGCGGCGATCTCCGCGAGCTTGGCCTTGTCCGGCGGCGGCGGGAGCTCCTGCAGCTGGCTCAGCGTGAAGAGGATGCCGAGCGTGCCGACGACCAGGCCCGAGAAGGCGAGCAGCGTGACCCGGGCACCGCCGAAGCGGTCGGCCAGGTAGCCACCGAGCGGACGGGCGACCGAGCCGACGAGGGCACCGAGGAACGCGTAGAAGGCGAAGTTGATGCCGATGCCCTCGACCGCCGGGACCGGCTGGCGCCAGAAGTTCAGCTTGATGAGCAGGGGCATCGCGGCGGAGTAGCCGATGAACGAGCCGAAGGTGCCGATGTAGAGGAACGACATGACCCACGTGTGCTTGTGCTTCAGCACGCTCAGCTGCTGCTTGGTGTCGGTCTTGGCGTTGGACAGGTTGTCCATGAAGAAGAACGCGGCGAGCACCGCGATGACCGCGAGGCCGGCGTACACCCAGGCAGCGCGCTCGAGGTGGATGCCACCCTGCGAGGCCTTCACCAGGCCGAAGATGCCGGCGCCGCCGACGATCACGGGCAGGAAGAACTGGATGATCGCGACACCCAGGTTGCCGCCCGCGGCGTTGAGGCCGAGCGCGGCGCCCTTGAGGCGCGCCGGGTAGAAGAAGTTGATGTTGGCCATCGAGCTGGCGAAGTTGCCGCCGCCGAAGCCGGCGGTCGCCGCGATCACGCAGAAGGTCCAGTACGGCGTGTCCGGCTGCGTCACGAAGTAGGCGAACGACAGGGTCGGGATCAGCAGCAGGGCCGCGCTGACCATCGTCCAGTTGCGACCGCCGAACTTGCCGACCGCCAGGGTGTAGGGCACCCGAATCAGCGCGCCGACGAGGTTCGGGATGGCGATGAGGAAGAAGAGCTGCTGCGGCGTGAAGGTGAACCCCTGCGCGACCAGGAACGCCGACGAGACGCTCCAGATCAGCCACACCGAGAACCCGAGGTGCTCGGCGAAGATCGACCAGATCAGGTTGCGCTTGGCGATCGGCGCACCGGTGGTCTCCCAGAACTCCTTGTCCTCGGGCCTCCAGTCCTCGATCCACCGCCCGGATCGGTGGGCCTTGGTCGGACTCGGCGCGGTGGCGAGCGACTCGTCCGGGCCGTTGTTGGTGGTCAGTGTCATTCTCGGGCTCCTGGCGTTACCCGGTCGTCGAGGAGCTTGCGCAGCAAGCGTCACGAGACGCGGGGATGTCGGATGGTGGACCCGATCCTGTGCGCCCCTCGTTTCGCCCCATCGTGTTGCGAGATTTCCTTGCGTCAACTCGATCTCACGGGCTCACGCACCTCACGGACTCACCTCCGGTGCGTTCCGTGTCGGCGGTCATCCGGACCTCACTGCGAACGCGGAGGCCGAGCACCGGCCAGTGGATCGACTCCAGGACATCGGCAGCGTGGACCTGCTGTTGCGGAGCTGATCAGGCGATGAGCTGGTAGCGGCCGGGGCCGGTCTGGACGTAGCGGGGTTCTCGCCAGCCGGGTGGGGCGGGCGCGGTGGCGGTGTAGCGGTGGCCGGTCGGGGTGATCGTCTCGACCTGGTGACGGTCGACGGGGTGCCCGACCTGGTGTTGTCGCCAGCCCGGGGCTTGTTTGGCGTGGTTGCACGCCTGGCACAGGCCCTGGCCGTCGTCGGCCGTGGTCTCGCCACCGTCGGCGACGGGGGTGATGTGGTCGTTGTGCCGGATGGGCGCATCACAGAACGGGGTGGCGCAGATCCCGGCCCCGCGCAGGGCGAGGAACTCACCCATCGCCTCGGTGTGGAACCTGCTGCGGGTGCTCATCGCGACCAGCCGGCCCAAGCGGTTGCGGTACAGGCACCGGAACCAGTTGATCACCTCGCTGTCAGCCGGCTGGTCGATGGCCTGGGCGAGGAGGTTGCGGGCGACCTCGACCGGCACCACCTCGGCCGGTACGCCGTCCGCGGAGACCTCCGCAGGGGCGTGGCCACCGGCCAGGGACTCGTCGGAGATCACCACGTCGACCGTGACCGGCACGGCCGGCGCTGCCTCGGGGGTGCCGATGTCGGCGACCCCGGTGATCCGGGCGACGAGCAGGTCGCTCATCAGCTGACCGAGGGACCTGGGGTCGCCGGCGGCACGGGCCGCCTCAGCGGCCTTGCGGAGCGCGGCGTAGGCCGCGACCCCTTGGGCGACCGGGACCAGCGCGGTCAGGTAGGTCATCGTGTCGGGTGCCGGCCGGACCGTGACGTTGCGTTCGCTGGCGGCCTTGCGGGCCCGGCGAGCGACCGCAGCGGGGTCGAGCTCGGCCACGAGCCGGCGGATCCGGCCGATCAGTTCCCGGGTCCCGACCCCGGCGAGGGCGGCAGGGTCGGCGCAGGTCTCCTCGTCGGCGAACATCCGTAGCTCAAGCGGCAGGCAGGCGGTCTCGCGGGCCAGCAGCATCGCGCGGAACTCGGACAGGGAGCCGTCGCGGAGCCGGGCCAGGGTGTGCGGCATCTCGGCGTGAAGGACCTTCGCCAGACCGAGCAGGACCTGCCCGCGGTGGGGTGACTCGCGGCGGGCCAGGGCGATCTCGGAGGCGACACCGCGGCCCTGGCGGGCCGCCCGGACACCGGCCGCTGCCTCGTCGGCGCGGCGGCGGGCGTCGTACACCACCGACACCTCGGCCTGCACCGCAGCCGCGGCCGACTTCAACACCTCCAACGCCGCGACCACGTCGACCTGCGCAGCAGGGTGCTCCGGGCAGGCACTACCGGTGATCCGGTCAACGAAGGATCGGACCTCCTCCGCCGTGAGCTGCGCTGCCATACCCATATGATACTCGAACGCATGTTCGAACGCCACGCTGTCCACAACCGACTTCCTGGGGACGCGCGCATGCCCATCGGCACTAGCCGGGGGAGACGGCCGAGCAGATCGTCACCTATCCGTCGAAGACCTCGTCACCAGTGGTGAACTCGTCGAAGAACAGATTGCCGGTGCTCAGATTGGCGTGGACGGTCGCCACGCTGGTGGCCAGGCACCGGAAAGTCTGACCGGGGATCCTGGCGAGGTCGACGATCTCGACTGATGCGAGTCCGCCGTCGCCTGCCGCCTCCGCGACGCTGCGGGTGTCGACGAGGATCGCGTAGCCCCGCATACCTGCCGCTTCAGATAGCTCCGCCGCGTCGACCAGGTCGGCGGCCGTGATGCCTGCGAAGGCCGGGTCGTCAATCACGTCGAGCGGGACCGAGTAGCCCGGGTCGAAGTCGTCCGGGTCGTTGTCGATCGGACTGCTGAAATCGACAGGCGTTGAGACGGCCTTCGCAAGACGCCGCCAGGCCTTCGGGTCGCTGAAGTCCACCCGGATCAGGGGGAGGCGTTCTCTAGGCAATGCGGCCTCGAGAACAGTGGTGAGTCCATCGATGCCAGGCACAGACCGGACCTTCTCATGCCGACCGGTCGCCCGTCCCGGCTCTTCCTCAACTGCGCGGGCTCCTCCCAACCAGCGCCAGCGCCCGGTCCCGGTCGAGGAAGAAGAACTGCGCCGGCTTCTCCGAGATCGACGTCCGGAGGTCCACCAGCGGACCGCGCTCCGCGCCCAGCCGCTCCATCAGCGCGATGGAGGCGTGGTTGCGCGCGTCGGGCTCGAAGACGATCCGCCGGCAGCCGGGGAGGTGGGCGACGAAGTCGAGCCCGGCGGCGAGGACCTCCGCCGTACGGCCGCTCCGGCGCTCGTCGTCCGCGAGCAGCAGGTGGACGCCCACGTCGCCCTCACGGCGGTCGTAGAACCCGCCGATCTCATCGACCTGCGGGTCGTAGGTCTGGAACAGGCCGACGGGAACGTCGTCGAGGACGAGGAGGTACGCCGCGAGGTGCTCCTGCTCCTGGATGTAGGTGTAGATCTCTTCGACCTCGGCCCGGCCCAGCCCGGCCATGCCCCAGAAGGAGGCGCGCTCGACGCTCACCCAGCCGGTGATCAGGGCGGCATCGGCCGCGGGCTCCACGGGTCGTACGACGACGGTCATCGGTCCTCCAGGGGGATGGTGCGGCCGGCGGCCCACGCCGCCTGCTGGTCGTGGTGGTGGGGTGAGGCCGGGTCGCCGGACGCGCCGAGCGGCACGACCCAGCGCGAGTCACCAGCGAGGTCCCACACGAAGCGGGCGACCGGGCCGTGCACACAGGCGCCGGTGCCGCCGAGCGCCCGGGTCGCCAGGACGCAGTCGTCGTCGCCCGCGACGGGCGGCCACGGCGGGGCGTGGCCGTCGGGAGCCGCGAGGCCGAACTGCTGCGCCGCTGTCAGTGGTACGACGACGTGCGCGCTCCCCCACGGCGCGGGCTCGGGCGCGTGGGCGACGACCTCGAGCGCGTCGGCGACGGCCTGCAGCGGGTCGACACCGAAGGCCTTCTGCGCGCTGAGCAGCGTCGGGAGCGCCAGCCGGAGCCGGCCGCGGAGGTCGAACCAGGGGGCGTAGAGCTCGCCGAACGGCGAGGCGTCGACCCCGGCGAGGGCGGGCGCGGTCGCGTAGGCCTCGACGACCGCGGCCCGGACCGTGGCGAAGAGGGCGGCCTCGACGCTGTCGACGGCCATCCGGCGGTCCCAGGCGAGCAGCCGGTCGCGCAGAACCGTTGCCGGCGGGGACAGGTCGACCAGGGTGGCGGCGAGGTCGAGCAGCGCCTCCCCCGCGACCTGCCGGTCGTCGGCCAACGCACCGCCGAGCGCCTCCGGCGTGACCGGGCCGGCAGCGACCAGCCCGTCGACGACCTCGGTCAGCCGGTGTGCCCGGTGCGGGGGCGCGAAGTCGTCGCCGATCCGCGCGAAGTCGTCGGTGGCGCGGTCGTTGGCGGTGACCAGCACCTCGCCGGTCCGGCGGGGCAGGTCCTCGACCCAGCCGGTCCACGTTCCGTCCGCACCGCGCGTGGGCACGCGGCCGACGACGCGGTGCTCGATGCCGGCCGCGTCGGCGACGAGGAGGTTGTCGACCGGGCCCACCCAGTGGGCGAACGCCGCGGCGACATCCGTGGCGGACCTCGAGCGCAGCAGGGGAAGGAGGGTGTCGAAGCCGAGATTCCCCAGCACGGACGCGGGATTGCGCAGGCTGAAGGTGTCGGGCCGCCCCGGTCCGCCGGTCACCACGGGACCGCGCTCGGTGACGAGGACCTCGACCGGCACGGCGTCGTACACGTCCTCGGCGGTGCGGACCCGGACCACCTCGAACCGGCGCGCGACCGGCTCCCAGCCGGTGGCGCCGCGCGCGATGACGGCGCCGCGGTGGCGGACCAGCTCCTCGGCGTACACGTCCTCGTCGTCGGCGACCGCGTTGGTGACGCCCCATGCGACGGAACCGGCGTGGCCGAAGTGCTGGACGCCGGGGACGCCCGCGAACGTCAGGCCCGCGACGTCGAAGGGGTCCTCGGGGTCGGTGCAGGTGAGCCGGACCTGGGCGTAGCAGCCGGGGGCCTCGATGACCCGGTGCGGGTCGCCGGCGACGATCGGCAGCCCGCTCGCCGTGAGGGAGCCCGCCACGGCGACGGCGTTGCTGCCGCCGGGCAGGCCCTCGGTGCGCAGCACGTCGAGCGCCTCGGCGGCGTCGTCGCCGAGGACGGACGCGACGTGGTGCTGCCAGAGCTTGCCGGGGAAGCGGGAGAAGAGCAGGTGCTGCACGGCGAAGACGGCGAGCGGCGTCCAGCGCTGCCAGGGTCTCGTGACGGTCACTGCGCGACCTCCTCGACCACCGACGACGTCGTTGACGCCGTCGACGTACGCGTCGACGAAGGCCCGGCTCTCCGGCGCCAGCGCCGCGTGCGCGCGACGGGCCACGTCGACCAGCAGCGCCCGCCGGGCCAGCACGTCCCACTCCCGGGCCGAGGCACCGAAGAGCTCCGCGCAGGTCCCCTCGGCACGACGCCGCTCCACCTCGAGCTGCCACGACCGGTCCTGCGCGGTGGCGCGCCCCTGCTCCCGGGCGACCTCGAGGACAGAGGCCCCGGTGACGTGCGGGATGCCCCACGCATCCCGGGTGATCACGGCGCCACGGGACTGACCGGGTTCGCCAGGGTCCCGGCGAAGATCAGCGACTCGGCCTGGTCGGCGATGTCGACCATCTGCAACGTGTTGCGCAGCTGCAGCCGGTTGAGGCAGCTGTGGCGGAACCGCTCGCGGAGCAGGTCGTAGCGCGCGGCGGCCTCCGCCAGCTCGGGGTGGTCGGCCGCGTGCTGCTCGATGGTCTGCCGGGCGATCGCCCAGAACTCGTCCTCGGGCAGGATCCCGTCCTCGTCGAGGATCGCGGCGACGTGGCGCAGCACCCCGTCCAGGACGTCGGTGTGGATCGCCAGCGCCTTGACGTCGTCGGGGAAGCTGCCACGGACCCGCTCCGCCTCCTCCGGCAGGTCCAGCTCACCCATCACCGCGATCTCCTCGCCGATGTCCTTCATGAAGGCGCCCACCGGCACGTGGTCGCGCAGCCGCAGCAGGAGGTTCTCGCCGTGGGGCATGAAGGCGAGGTCGTAGGCGTACAGGCAGTGCACGAGCGGGCGCAGGTAAGCGCGCAGGTACGCCGCCACCCACGTCGCCGCGTCGACCGGCGAGGCCTTGATCCACGCGGTCACGAGTGCGTCGCCGTCGGCGTCGCGGTGCAGCAGCGCGGCCATGGTGGTGAGCTGCTCCCCTGCCGGAGTCCGCGGCACGGGGCTCTCCCGCCACAGCGCCGCGATCATCTTCCGGTAGGGGGAGGTGCCGGCCAGCCGGTGGAAGGCGTCGCCCGTGTAGCCGATCGCCGCCAGCTCGCGCAGCACCTCGAAGCCGCACGCCTGCAGCTCCTCGTCGGCGTGCACGAGCGAGGCGACCCAGTCGTTGATCGCCGGCGTCGCCTCCATGTACTTCGGCGAGAGGCCCCGCACGAAGCCCATGTTCTGGATCGCGAGCGCCGTCTTCACGTAGTGCCGTTCGGGCCGACTGGCGTTGAAGAAGGTGCGGATCGACTGCTGCGGTCGGTGCTCGTCGTCGCCCTCGCCGAGGTGGACGAGGTCGCGGCGCGCGACGTCCGGCGCGAAGGTGATCGCCAGCTTGTTGCGCCACTGCCACGGGTGCACCGGCAGGAACAGGTAGTCGTCGGCCGCCAGGCCCAGCGCTCCGAGCCGCGCGCGGAAGCGGTCGCGGACGGCGGGGGCCAGCTCGGCGTCGTACAGGGCCTGCTCGGTCTGGTCCGCACCCAGCGACAGGTGCGTGAGGCTGCGCCGCGCGGCGACCCAGTGCAGGCGCACGGCGGCGCCGGTCTCGGGTGCGAACGCGGTGTAGTCGTCGAGCCCGAAGCCGATCCGCCCGTTGTTGGCGACGAAGGCCGGGTGGCCCTCGGTCATCGCCGACTCGATCTCCTGGTAGTCCGCGTCGACCAGCTCGGCGACCGGCACCGCCCGGTGCCTCAGCTTCCAGGCGTGGGAGGCGAGGGTGGAGGCGATCTCCTCGAGATAGGTCGGCAGCAGGGAGTCCGGGATGCCCAGCACCGGCGCCAGCTCGGCGACCAGCTCCTGCGCGTCGGGCTCGCGCGGCTCGCCGTCGACGGTCCGCTCGACCGAGTCCGCGTCGATGACCCAGTGCTCGAGCCTCTTCACCCGCGCCGCGAACGTGTACGACGACCGGTCGGTCTCCACCCGCCAGCGTCCCCCTCGCCCCGGCTCGGCGACCGGCGCGATCATCCGCTCGTGGCTGAACTCGGACAGCGCCTTGGCCACCAGGTGCCGCTGGGCGCGCGCCATCAGGTCGGGGGTCAGGTGCTCGCTGGACGGTAGTCCCTGACGAAAAGCACCGAGGTCGGCCCCCGGACGGTGCTTTTCGTCCGGGACTACCGCGCCGGGCGGGTCGGGGAGGCGGACGAGCTCCGGGGCGTTCCAGTCCGCCCGCGGGCAGACCGAGAGCATGGCCGTCTTGCCGGGCAGCGGGATCTCGCGGAGCTCGGTGAAGCCGGCGGCGAGGTTCTTGGCGCGGATGGCGTGGTTGCGGACGTCGGGCTCGACGACGACCCGCTCGACGGCCGGGTCGGCGAAGCAGAAGGCCATCACCGCGTCGAAGACCGCCGTCGTCAGGCCGGGGACGGGCGCGCCCTCGGGAGGTGCGACGAGCACGTGCATGCCGAGGTCGCCCGGCCGCCGCTCGGGCAGATCACCCATCCCGGTGGCGTGCGCCGGGTCGTAGGTCTCCACCAGGAAGGTGGGGCGTCCGCCGATCCGGCCGAGGAAGGCGTCGTGGTGGGGGTCGGCGGCAATGGCGGCGTACTCGGTGCGGACGTCGTCGAGCGATGCGTCCTGCATCATCCAGAACGCCGAGCGCGGGTGGGTGACCCAGGCGTGGAGGAGCCCGACGTCGCGCGACAGGTCGAGCGGCTCGATCGTGATCCGGGACGTCAGGGAGCGGCTCATCGGGCGACCTCCTGACGGAACCTGTCCGGCACCCCGAAGGTCTGCACCGCGATCCGCTTCTCGACGGGGTAGACCTCACGACCGAGCATCGCCGCGATGATCACCGAGTTGCGGTGGGCCCCCATCCCGAGGTCGGGTGCGAGCAGCGAGTGGGTGTGCTCCTCGGCGTTCTGGACGAAGACCTCGCCACCGGCGACGTCGACGGAGTAGTCGTCGGCGACGTCGTAGCGACCGCGTGCGTCGCGGCGGATCCGGTGCTCGATCCGGTCCAGGAACCCCGGGACGGTCGGGCCGTAGCCGGTCGCGAGCACCAGTCCACCGGTCGACAGGGAGAAGGCCTCGCCGGTCTCGGTGTGCAGCAGGTCCAGCTCGGACCCGCCCTCCACGGGTCGCGCCGCGCGCACCTCGGTGTTGGTGAGCAGCGTCGTCCGCGGCCCGTCGCCGGTGACCCGCTGCTGGTAGTGCAGGTCGAAGATCGCGTCGACCAGGTCGGCGCTGATCCCCTTGAAGAGGTGGCGCTGGTCGCGGGCCAGCCGGTCGCGGGTCTCCATCGGCAGCGCGCGGTGGTAGGCGCCGTACTCCGGGGAGGTCATCTCGAGGGTGAGCTTGGTGTACTCCATCGGGAAGAAGCGCGGGCTGCGCGTCAGCCACACCAGCTCGTAGCCGTGCTCGGGCGCGGCAGCGAGCAGGTCGAGGTAGATCTCCGCCGCACTCTGGCCGCTGCCGACCACCGTGATCCGCTCCTGGGCCTGCAGCGCCTCGCGGTGGGCGAGGTAGTCGGCGGAGTGGGTGACGCCGGGCCGGCCCACGACCGGACGCAGCGACTCGGGGACGCGCGGCGACGTGCCGACGCCCAGGACGAGCCGCCGGGCCCGGAACGTCTCCCCCGCCCCCGTGCTGACCGTGTACGCCGCCCCGTCGTGCTCGACCGCCGTGACGGGCTGGCCGAAGCGGATGCCGGGCAGGGACTCGGCCGCCCAGCGGCAGTAGTCGTCGTACTCGCGGCGCAGCGGGTAGAAGCTCTCCCGGATGTAGAACGGGTAGAGGTGGCCGGCCTGCTTGAGGTAGTTGAGGAAGGACCAGCGCGACGTCGGGTCGGCCATGGTGACCAGGTCGGCGAGGAAGGGCACCTGGAGGGTCGCGTCGTCGAGCAGCATCCCCGGATGCCAGTCGAAGCGGTCGCGGGCCTCGAGGAAGACGCCGTCGAGCCCCGGTGACTCGGCGGTGCCGCGCAGCGGGTCGGTCAGGCAGGCCAGGCCCAGGTTGAACGGGCCGAGCCCGATCGCCACGAAGTCGTGCGTGATCACCGCGCCACCCCCACGCCGGTGGTCGGGGAGGTCGTGCAGCGACCGTCACGGGACGCGATCCGCTCGCCGAAGGCCCGCACCGTGTCGAGGATCCCGACGATGTCGTCGGCGCTCGCCATCGGGTTGAGCAGCGTGAGCTTGAGGTAGTGCACGCCGTCGACCCGGGTGGCCGCGACCATCGCGGTGCCGCTCGCGTAGAGCTCGGCCCGGATCGTCGTGTTCAGCGCGCCGAGCGCCGCGTCGTCCAGCCCGCCGCCGGCCGGCAGGTAGCGGAAGACAAGGGTGCTCAGCTCCGGCGCCGCCGCGAACTCGAGGTCCGCGGCGCCGGCCAGCCGCTCGTGGACCTCGCCGGCGAGGTCGATCACCGCGTCGACGTACTGCCCGACGAGGTCGGGGCCCATCGTGCGCAGGGTGAGCCAGAGCTTCAGCGCATCGAAGCGCCGGGTGGTCTGCAGGCTCTTGTCGACCTGGTTGGGCGTGGTCGCCTCGCGCGGGTTGAGGTAGTCGGCGTGCCAGGTCGCCGGGCGCAGGGTCGCCCGGTCGCGCACGATGATCGCGCTCGACGACACCGGCTGGAAGAAGGTCTTGTGGAAGTCGATCGTCACCGAGTCCGCCCGGTCGATCCCCTCGAGCCGCGAGCGCCGGGTGGGCGAGACGAGCAGCCCGCCGCCGTACGCCGCGTCCACGTGGAGCCACGCGTCGTAGGCCCGGGCCAGGTCGGCGATCGCCGGCAGCGGGTCGACCGCGCCGAAGTCCGTCGTCCCGGCGGTGGCGACGATCGCCATCGGGCGCAGGCCGAGCGCGGTGCAGGCGGCCAGCGAGCGCTCGAGCGCGGCCGGGTCCATCCGGTGCCGCTCGTCGGTCGGCACGCTGACCACCGACTCGTCGCCGAGGCCGAGCAGCCGGGCGGACTTCTGCACCGAGAAGTGGCTCTCGGCGGACGCGAGGATCCGCAGCCGCTCGGCCGGGACCCGCTCGTGGCGACCGCGGGCCAGCAGCAGGCCCTGCAGGTTGGACTGGCTGCCACCGCTGGTGAAGACGCCGTCGGCGTCGGCCCCGAAGCCGATCCGCTCGGCGGTCCAGTCGACCAGCCGCCGCTCGATGAACGTGCCGCCGACGCTCTGGTCGAAGGTGTCGAGGGAGCTGTTGACGGAGGCCACGAAGAGCTCCGCCAGCAGGGCCGGTACGACGACCGGGCAGTTCAGGTGGGCGGCGTACCGCTTCTCGTGGAACCAGACCGCGTCGTTCAGCCACAGGTCGGACATCTCGGCGAGGACGGCGTCGACGCCGGCCAGCGGGCGGTCGAGGTCGACGGCCGCGACCCGCGCCGACGCCTCGTCGGGCTGGAGCCCGGTCGCGGGACCGCTGACGCCCTTGAGGTGGGCGAGCAGGTGGTCGAGGCCGGTGCCGATCGCCGCGGCGTAGTGGTCGGCGTGGTCGGGGTGGAACACGTGGTGCAACGGAAGCTGTGACACGGGAAGGCTCTCCTCCGAGATCAGGTAAGGCTTACCTAATCATTTCGGAGGAGAGCCTGTCACCCCGGTCCGGAGTGCTGCAGGTCACACCCCGCCGGCCCGTCCGGCTCAGCCCAGGTACTTCTCCCACGGACCCGTGATCGCGAAGGTCAGGCCCGGGGTCTGCATGTTCACGAAGAGCACCTTGCCGTCGTCGGAGAACGTCGGGCCGGTGAACTCCGAGTCGTTGAGCTGGTTGCGGGCGATCGCCTGCGTCGGGCCGTACGGCGTCGCGGACAGCACGTGCGAGGCGCCCACGCCGTCCTCGGCGAGCACGAGCGAGCCCCACGGGGTGACCGTGACGTTGTCCGGGCCGTCGAAGGTGAGGTCGTCGTACCTCGCGGCGGCGCCGGAGGCGCCGGTCTTCTGGTGCGGGAAGTAGGCGACGAGCTGGATGGTCTCCTTCTTGTAGTTGTAGAACCAGACCATGCCGTCGTGCGGCACCGCGTCGGCCGGCAGGTCGCCGTCGGAGAACGCGAAGGAGTTCACGACGTACGCACCCTCGTCGGTGCCCCAGACGCCCTCGAACTTCTTGCCGCGCGTGACCTCGCCGTCGGCGAACTGCTTGCGCACCGAGGTGGTCGTCGCGTCGCGGTCGGGGACCTCCTTCCAGCGCACCGGGAAGGGCAGGCCGAGCTGGGCCGAGGTCAGGTAGGCGACGTCGGGGAGCACGGAGCCGTCGGGCATCAGGATCTGCATCGCGGCGAGGACGCCGTCGGTGTCGCCGAGCCGGTCGGCGAGGTTCGCGCCCATCTCGAAGCCCTCGGGCGCGGTCCAGCGGTAGAACAGGCCGTTCGGGCCCGAGGCGTCCTCGGAGAGGAAGACGTGCTTGCGGGCCCGGTCGATCGCGAGCGCCTCGTGGGCGTAGCGGCCGAACGCCTTGATCGGCTTGGGGTTGTGGCGGCCGTCGTGGAAGACCTCGAAGACGTAGCCGTGGTTCTTGGCGTAGGTGCCGCTCTTGCCGTTGCCGCTCCACGCCTTCCCGGCGCGGTCCTCGGTCTCCTCGCAGGTGAGCCACGTGCCCCAGGGGGTCGGGCCGCCCGCGCAGTTGGTCGAGGTGCCGGAGATGCCGACGAACTCGCCGAGGTTGTTGCCGCGGCTGTCGGTGCTGATGACGGTGCAGCCACCGGCGTCGATCGCGCCCTCGTCGTACACGGTGCCTGCGACGTGCGGGACGCCGAGCGGCGAGCCGGCCTTGAGCTCGTGGTTCTGGATGAGGCGGTACCGGCCGCGACCGGTCGTGAACACGGCCGTGCCGTCGTGCGCGTTCGGGGTCAGCTGGCCCTCGTCGAGCTTCGAGACGCCGGCGCGGGTCACGACCGCGTAGGAGAAACCGGCGGGCAGCGCGAGGAGGCCGTCCGGGTCGTCCTGCAGCGGCGGGAAGGGCACGATGCCCTGGCCCTTGGCCTTGCCGTTCGGCTTCGCGGTGTCGTTGCCCGGGCTGCCCTGGGCGAGGGAGGGCATGGCGCCGGTGACGGCGAAGCCGACGCCCGCGGCAGCGGCGGCGCCGCCGGCGATCACGGAGCGGCGGGAAGAGGGAGAAGACATGCTCGGGGGTCCTTCCGGGAGGAGTGTGCGTCCAACCGGCTCAGCCAACAGCCCCTCCGCGACGAGCAGCCGACCACGGGGTGAACGTCCGGCGGACCCTCGCCGGAGCGCCGTTCGTCGCGTCCCACCGACCGTTCATCGACAACCCGTCCCCACTCGGCGCAGCGCCGGACCGCACCCCTGCCGACGTGACCGCGGTCACTCCTAGCGTCGGAGGAGTCCGTGATCGCGGTCACACCGCACGACCGAGGAGGAACCCGTGTCATCCGACCTCTCACCCCACGACCCGCATGTGGTCGCGGCACGCCACGACCCCGTGTACGACGACCTGCACGCCTCCGCCGAGTTCGCCGAGCTGAAGCGGCGCTACCGGGGCTTCGCGTTCCCTGCCACCGCGGCCTTCCTGGTCTGGTACCTCACCTACGTCGTGCTCTCGATGTGGGCGGGCGGCTTCATGAGCAAGCAGGTCGTCGGCAATATCAACGTCGCCCTCGTGCTCGGCCTCCTCCAGTTCGCGACGACCTTCGTGATCGCGTGGCTCTACAGCAACTACTCCACCAAGCGGCTCGACCCGCTCGCCCGCGAGCTCGACGAGCGCTTCGTCTCGCTCTCCAAGGGCGCGCCGGGCGGGAAGGACCTCCGATGAACAACCAGGCCCTCACCGCGGGACTCTTCCTCGCCGTCGTCGCGCTGACGCTCTTCATCACGATCCGCGCCAGCCGCAACTCCAGCGGCACCTCCGACTTCTACGCCGGCGGCCGCTCGTTCTCCGGCTTCCAGAACGGCCTCGCCATCGGCGGCGACTACATGTCCGCCGCGTCCTTCCTCGGCATCTCCGGCGCCATCGCGCTGGCCGGGTACGACGGCTTCCTCTACTCGATCGGCTTCCTCGTCGCCTGGCTGGTGGCCCTCCTGCTCGTGGCGGAGATGCTGCGCAACTCGGGCAAGTTCACCATGGCCGACCAGCTGGCGTACCGGATGAAGCAACGTCCGGTGCGGACCGCGGCAGCGACCTCCACCGTCGTGGTCTCGATCTTCTACCTGCTCGCCCAGATGGTCGGCGCCGGCAGCCTCGTCGTCCTGCTCCTCGGCATCGACAAGACCAACACGCTCGCGATCAGCGCCGTCATCGCCGGTGTCGGCGCGCTGATGATCGTCTACGTCACGGTCGGTGGCATGAAGGGCACCACCTGGGTGCAGATCGTCAAGGCCGTCCTGCTGATGACCGGCTCCGCGCTGATCGTCGTCCTCGTGCTGGCCAAGTTCGACTTCAACCTCTCCGAGCTGCTCGGCGCGGCCCAGGCCAACTCGGGCAAGGAGGGCTTCCTCGAGCCCGGCCTGAAGTACGGCGCCGACCTCACCCACAAGCTCGACTTCCTCAGCCTCGGCCTGGCCCTCGTGCTCGGCACCGCCGGCCTGCCGCACATCCTGGTCCGCTTCTACACGGTGCCGACCTCGCGCGACGCCCGGAAGTCGGTGCTCTGGGCGATCGGCCTGATCGGCGTCTTCTACCTGTTCACGCTGGTCCTCGGCTTCGGTGCGGCCGCGCTCCTCAAGACCGGAGCCGGCAGCGACGTCGCCAACAGCGAGGGCAACCTGGCCTCGCCGCTGCTCGCCGAGGCGGTCGGCGGTGGCGCCGACTCGACCGGCGGCGCGGTCCTGCTGGCCCTGATCTCCGCGGTCGCCTTCGCGACCATCCTGGCCGTCGTCGCCGGCTTGACCCTGACGTCCTCGACGTCGGTGGCGCACGACATCTACAACTCGGTCATCCGCAAGGGCCAGGCGACCGAGGCGGAGGAGATCAAGGTGACCCGGTACGCCGCCGCCGGCCTGGGCATCGTCGCGATCCTGCTGGCCATCCCGGCCCGCAACCTCAACATCGCCTTCCTCGTGGCGCTGGCCTTCGCGGTCGCGGCCTCGGCCAACCTGCCGTCGATCGTCTACAACATGTTCTGGCGGCGCTTCAACACCCGTGGCGCCACGTGGAGCATCTACGGCGGCCTGATCTCCGCCATCACGCTGGTGTTCTTCTCGCCGGTCGTCTCCGGCAAGACCGCCGTCAACGCCGACGGTGACGTCATCAGCAAGGCGCTCTTCCCGCTGGGCGTCGACTTCCACTGGTTCCCGCTGGAGAACCCCGGCCTGATCTCGATCCCGCTGGGCTTCTTCTTCGGCTGGCTCGGGACGGTCACGTCCAAGGAGCCGTCGGCCGAGGAGCGGTTCACCGAGCTCGAGGTCCGTGCGCTCACCGGCGCGGGCGCCGAGCAGGCCGTCCAGCACTGATGGATCTCCGGAGGCCGGGACGGGTGGGAATCCCGTCCCGGCCTCTGGCACGAGCAACCCCGATGCAACCCCTGGTGACCACACTTCCCGTGGGTCCTAATGTGACCTGTGGCACCCCTTTCGATCAGGAGACAACCGTGAGCGACCAGTCGACAGCCGAGACCCTCGCCAACCTGCTGAAGGAGGACCGGCGCTTCGAGCCGCCGGCCGAGCTCGCCGCCGACGCCAACGTCAAGGCCGACGCGTACGACGCCGCGAAGGCGGACCGCGAGGGCTTCTGGGCGCAGCAGGCCGAGCGGCTGACCTGGGCCACGAAGTGGGACCAGGTCCTCGACTGGTCGAACAAGCCGTTCGCGAAGTGGTTCGTCGGCGGCACGATCAACGCGGCCTACAACTGCGTCGACCGCCACGTCGAGGCCGGCCGCGGCGACAAGGTCGCGATCCACTGGGTCGGCGAGCCCGAGGGCGACACCCGCGACATCACCTACGCCCAGCTCAAGGACGAGGTCTCCCAGGCCGCCAACGCGCTCACCGCGCTGGGCGTCGGCAAGGGCGACCGGGTCGCGATCTACATGCCGATGATCCCCGAGGCCATCGTCGCGATGCTCGCCTGCGCCCGCATCGGCGCCCCGCACACGGTCGTGTTCGGCGGCTTCTCCGCCGACGCCCTCGCCTCCCGCATCGACGACTGCGAGGCCAAGGTCGTCGTCACCTCCGACGGCGGCTACCGCCGCGGCGCCCCGTCCGCGCTCAAGCCGGCCGTCGACGAGGCCCGCACCAAGACCGACAAGATCGAGAAGGTCCTCGTCGTGCGTCGTACCGGGCAGGGCGTCGCCTGGGACGACGACGTCGACGTGTGGTGGCACGACGCCGTCGGCGGCGCCTCCACCGAGCACACCCCCGAGGCCTTCGACGCCGAGCACCCGCTCTACGTCATGTACACCTCCGGCACGACCGGCAAGCCCAAGGGCATCCTGCACACCACCGGTGGCTACCTGACCGGGGCGTCGTACACGCACAACGCGGTCTTCGACCTCAAGCCGGACACCGACGTCTACTGGTGCACCGCCGACATCGGCTGGGTCACCGGCCACTCCTACATCGTCTACGGACCGCTCGCCAACGGCGTCACGCAGGTGCTCTACGAGGGCACGCCCGACTCCCCCGAGCCGGGCCGCTGGTGGAAGATCATCCAGGACTACGGCGTCACGCTCTTCTACACCGCCCCGACCGCGATCCGGTCGTTCATGAAGCAGGGCCACGAGGTGCCCGACAAGTTCGACATGTCGTCGCTGCGGATCCTCGGCTCGGTCGGCGAGCCGATCAACCCCGAGGCCTACATCTGGTACCGCCACGTCATCGGCGGCGACCGCACCCCGATCGTCGACACCTGGTGGCAGACCGAGACCGGTGCCGTGATGATCTCCCCGCTCCCCGGCGTGACCGCCGGCAAGCCCGGCTCCGCGATGACCGCGATCCCCGGCATCGAGGCCGACGTCGTCGACGACGAGGGCAACTCCGTGCCCAACGGCTCCGGCGGCTATCTCGTCATCACCTCGCCGTGGCCCTCCATGCTGCGCACCATCTGGGGCGACGACGACCGCTACGCCGACACCTACTGGTCGCGCTTCAAGGCGCAGGGCTACTACTTCGCCGGCGACGGCGCGAAGAAGGACGAGGACGGCGACATCTGGGTCCTCGGCCGCGTCGACGACGTCATGAACGTCTCCGGCCACCGCCTGTCGACCACCGAGATCGAGTCCGCGCTCGTCTCGCACCCCAAGGTCGCCGAGTCCGCCGTCGTCGGCGCCTCCGACCCCGACACCGGCCAGGCCGTGGTCGCCTACGTCATCCTCCGCAACGAGGCCGGCGACGGCGGCCCGGACATCGTCAAGGAGCTCTCGGACCACGTCCGCAAGGAGATCGGCCCGATCGCCAAGCCGCGGCAGATCATGATCGTCCCCGAGCTCCCCAAGACCCGCTCCGGCAAGATCATGCGCCGCCTGCTGCGCGACGTCGCCGAGGGCCGCGACGTGGGTGACACCCAGACCCTGGCCGACGCCTCGATCATGGACCTGATCTCCGCCGGGCAGGCCACCTCCACGGAGGACTGACCCCTCGGTCGGGTCCGCTAGCGTCATACGAACCGGTCGCTCCCGCGGCCGGTTCGTATGACGTCCCGCGCCGCCACCGAGGAGCTGCCGTGCCCGTCTGGGAACCCGTCGTCTGGACCGCCCTCCCGCCCACGCTGGCGGAGTTCTGGACCGAACGGCACCTCTGCACGCTGAGCACCCTCGACCGCGACGGAGCTCCGCACGCCGTCGCCGTCGGCGCCGTGCTCGACCCCGAGCTCGAGTGCGCCTGGGTGATCACCGACGGCGGCTCGCAGAAGGTGGCCAACCTGCGCCGCGACGGCCGGCTCGCCGTCAGCCAGGTCGACGGCGCCCGCTGGTCGACGATCATCGGCACCGCCGAGGTGCTCTCCGACGCCGTCTCGGTCGAGCGTGCGTGCGAGCGGTACGCCGCCCGCTACCGGACGCCGCGGGAGAACCCGAACCGGGTGGCGCTGCGGATCACCGTCGAGCGGTTCCTGGGGTCGTCGCAGGTGCTGCCTCCGGCGTGAGGGCTGCCCGGGTGGCGACGCACCGCGCGCCAGCTTCACCCCAGCTTGACAGGCGACCACCCCTCGGCGCATTCTCCTAACCATGTTAGGAGAATCGAAGCGCGATAGGATCGCCGAACGACGTGCGGCGACCCGGCGCGAGATCCTCGACGCCGCGTGGGCGCAGGCCCGCGAGGTGGGGATCGCGAACATCACGCTGCGCGACATCGCCCGCGAGGTCGGCATGCAGCCGCCGTCGCTGTACTCGCACTTCGACTCCAAGAACGCCGTGTACGACGCCATGTACGCCGAGGCCTGGGCGGAGTACGAGGCCCACGCGCTCGCCCAGCTCGACGACGTGCCCGCCCATCCGCGGGCGGCGATCCACCGCGCCGGGCGGGTGTTCTTCGACTTCGCGGTGGCCGACCTCGCGCGCCACCAGCTGATGAACCAGCGCACCATCCCCGGGTTCGAGCCGACGGCCGAGGCCTACGCGCCGGCCGTGCGCGTCCTCGACCACGGCATCGCGTTCCTCGCCTCCCAAGGGGTCACGGAGCGCGCCGACTTCGACATCTGGATCTCGCTGATCGGCGGGCTGATCGACCAGCAGCTCGCCAACGACCCGGGTGGTGACCGCTTCTCGCGGCTGCTCGAACGGGCCATCGACATGTTCGCGGACGCCGTCGGCATGCCACCGCTCCCCCAGAAGCACCCGACCCGCCGGAAGGCAGGCACCCCGAGATGAGCACCACCATGAAGGACCAGAACCGCCGGCCGCTGCGCCGCCCGGCCCTCGACCACCGGACGGCCATGACCCTCGCGGCCGACGAGTACGCCCGCTTCGCCGACACCGTCGCCGGCCTCGACGCCGCGGCATGGACCCGCCCGACCGCCTGCACCCTGTGGGACGTGCGGCAGCTGACCGCCCACGTGGTCGGCATGGCCGAGATGGCGGCGGGCCTCCGGGAGGGCGCCCGTCAGCGCCGGATCGCGGGGGCGGACGCCGCGGCGAAGGGCATCGCGTTCATCGACGCCCTCACCGACGTCCAGGTGCGCGAGCGCGCCGACCACACACCCGCCCGGCTCACCGACGACATGCGCAAGGTGGGACCGCGCGCAGCCCGCGGCCGCCGGATGACGCCGTCGTTCGTACGACGCCGCGACATGGGGGTCCCCCAGACGGTGCAGGGGGTCGACGAGCACTGGGCGCTCGGCTTCCTGGTCGACGTGATCCTGACCCGCGACACCTGGATGCACCGCAGCGACCTCGCCGAGGCCACCGGCACCGCGATGGTCCTGACCCCCGACCACGACGGCGCCATCGTCGCCGACGTCGTGGCCGAGTGGGCCGGGCGCCACCTCCAGCCGTACCGGCTGGTCCTCACCGGCCCGGCCGGCGGCGAGTGGGGCGCCGGCACGGGCGGCGAGACGATCGAGATGGACGCGGTTCAGTTCTGCCGGGTGCTCTCGGGCCGCGGCGAGGGGTCGGGGCTGCTCGCGACCGAGGTGCCGTTCTGACCTGAGCGCCGCGTCGCGAGCAGCAGCACGAGGACGCCGACCACCGCGGCGAGCACGGACGCGAGCAGGATCCCGACCTTCGCCTCGTCGGTCAGCGCCGCGGAGCCGGGGAACGACAGGCCGGCGATGAAGAGCGACACCGTGAAGCCGATGCCGGCGACGGCGCCGACGCCGAGCAGGTGGGCCCAGGTCGTCTCCGCCGGCATCCGGCCGACCCCGAGCCGGATCGCGAGGAAGCAGGCCAGCACGATGCCCAGCGGCTTCCCGACGACCAGTCCGACACCGATCCCGAGGCCGACCGCCGAGGTCACGGCGTCGCCGAACCCGTCGAGCGCGACACCGGCGTTCGCGAGCGCGAACACCGGCAGCACGACGTACGACGACAGGGGGTGCAGCCGCGCCTGGAGACGCTCGACCATCGGCACCGACTCGCCCACCAGGAAGCGCAGCCGGTGCAGCTCGTCCGCGTCGAGCTCGTTGTCGCGCAGCGCATCGGCGGCGAAGCCGGTCGCGACGTCGGGTCGCAGCAGCGCGACGGCCGGGGTGAGCAGGCCGATCGCGACACCGGCGAGGGTCGCGTGCACGCCCGACTCCAGCAGCGCGAACCAGGTGGCGACGCCGAGCACGACGTAGACCGGGACCGCCCACACGCGGGCGGCCCGGAGCACGGCCATCACCGCGAGGAGGCCGAGCGCGACGGCGAGCCAGCCGAGCGCGAGGTCGTCGGTGTAGAAGACCGCGATGACCAGGATCGCGCCGATGTCGTCGACGATGGCGAGGGTCAGCAGGAACAGGCGCGCCGCCGACGGCACCCGGTCGCCGAGCACACCGAGCACACCGACGGCGAACGCGATGTCGGTCGCCATCGGGATCCCCCAGCCGGCGCCCGCCCCGTCCGGCCCGCCGCCCACGATGGCGGCGTACAGCAGGGCGGGGACGGCCATCCCGCCGACGGCCGCGACGATCGGGAGCGCGGCGGTGCGGGGGTCGCGGAGGTCGCCGTGGACCAGCTCGTACTTGATCTCGAGGCCGACGACGAAGAAGAAGATCGTCATCAGGCCGTCGTTGACCCAGTGCTGGAGCGACTCCTCCATCCGCCAGTCGCCGACCTCCAGCGCGAGCGGGGTGTGCCAGAAGTGGTCGTAGCCCTCGGCCCATCCGCTGATCCCGAGGTTCACCCACAGCAGGGCGGCCACCGTGGCGGCGAGCAGCAGCAGCGAACCCGCCGACTCGACGTGCAGGAACTCGCGGATCGGGCGGGCGACATAGCGCGCCAACGGGCGGTCGCTGGCGGTCCAGACGGGGCCTCGGCGCCACAGCTCGTCGGGGGCGGAAGGCGGTTCGGTCACGGGGATCTCTCCGTCGGGGTCGTCCGGGCAGGGGCGTTCGCCTGCCGACCAGACTTCCCGGCTCACCTACAGCCAGCCTATCGGTATCGGTAAGGTCGGCCGCATGGCCATCGAACCGCGCACTGTCAACGGTGAAGAGCCGACCATCGGGCGCCTCATCAAGGACGCGCAGACCGACCTCTCCACGATCATGCGCAAGGAGATCCAGCTCGCCAAGGCGGAGTTGAAGGTCAGCGTCACCGCGGGCGGTGTCGGCCTGGGCCTCGTCGGCGCGGCGCTGTTCCTGCTGCTGCTCGCCGTGATCATGCTGTCGGTGGCGTTCGCCTACCTGATCCACTGGAACGGCTCGGGACTCGACCTGCACTGGGCCTTCCTGATCGTCTTCGGCGCCTACGTGCTGCTGGCGCTGCTGCTGCTGTTCCTCGCGGTGCGCAGCTTCAAGAAGGTGAAGGCACCGGAGCGCGCGATCGAGCAGGGCAAGGAGATCCCGCGCGCCCTGAAGGGTCAGGGGGCCCACCAGGCCGCCGCAGCCCAGACCGACCTCGCCAAGACGCTCGACCGGGCCTGACCCGAGCCCATGGCGAGGCAGCCGGTCGTCGCCGGGCGGGCCGAGCAGCTGCTCGGCTCGGCGGTCGTCGCGACCGCGCCCGTCGCCGGCGGTGACATCGCCACCGCGGTCAAGCTGCGCCTCTCCAACGGCCGCACCGCCTTCCTGAAGACGCTGACCGCCGCCCCGCCGCACTTCTTCGAGCGGGAGGCCGCGGGCCTGCGCTGGCTGGCCGAGGCCACCCCGGACGGCGGTGTCGCCACCCCCGAGGTGCTCGCGGTCGACCACGACGTGCTGATCCTCGGCTGGGTCGAGTCCGCCCGTCCCGGGGCCGAGGCCGCGGGTGCCTTCGGGCGCGCGCTCGCCGCGACGCACCGGTCCGGGGCCGACGGCTTCGGCGCCGCCGACGACGGCTACATCGGGCGCCTGCCGCTGCTCAACAGGGCCCTCCCCACGTGGGCCGAGTTCTGGGCGGAGCGCCGGATCGCGCCGTACCTCAAGGTGCTGCGCGACAAGGACATGGTCACGGCCGAGGACGCCGCGACGATCGAGGCCGCCGTCGCGAAGGGCGCCGAGATCGTCCCCCAGGAGCCGCCCGCACGGCTCCACGGCGACCTCTGGAACGGCAACGTCCTGTGGGCCGGCGACGACCGGGTCGTCGTCATCGACCCGGCGGTGTACGGCGGCCACCGCGAGGTCGACCTCGCGATGCTGGCCCTCTTCGGCCTCCCCCAGCTGCCCCAGGTGATGGCGGCGTACGACGAGGCCGCGCCGCTCGCCGACGGCTGGGAGGACCGGCTCGGCTTCCACCAGCTCTTCCCGCTGCTGGTGCACGCCTGCCTCTTCGGCGGCCAGTACGCCGCCCGCGCGGCCCGGGTCGCCTCCCGCTACGTCTGAGCGCTCGCGGTGCAAGACTGACGCGGTGGCCCTCGCTGACGAACTGACCGCCCTGGTCGCGCACGCCGGGCGCGGCGTGCTCGACGACGCGACCAGCTTCGGCGCGGCGCTCGACGACTACGTCTCGCCCGAGGCCGCGAGCCGCGGCGTGCTGAACCTGCTGGTCGACGCCGTCCGGCAGGGCGCGTTGGCGCGACTGCTGCGCGACATCGCGCACGGCGGCGACCCGGCCCGTGCGGTGATCGCCTCGGGCGACCAGCTGGCCCGCGACCGGGCGGCGACCGACGCCGGGCCGAGCCGGTGGGCGGTCGCCCTGCTCGGGTACGCCGTGGGTGCCGTGGACCGTCACGTGCTCGACGCGCAGGCAGCGCCGGACACGGCGGCGCCGCCGGTGTCGCCACCGCCGCCCCCGCTGCCACGGACTCCGCCCACCCCGGCCACTCCGCCGACCGCGCCGCGACCGACCGCCGCGCCCGCCGCCGGCCCACCGCCGGTCGTCCCGCTCGCGGCTCCTCCCGCCTGGGCTCCCCCGGGCGCGCAGGCGCCCGCCCGCCGTCGTACCGGACGGGTCGTCGGGGCCGTGCTGCTCGCCGTCGTCGTCATCGCGGGCGGCATCGTCGCCGCGGTGGTGCTCACCGACGACCCGCCCCGGGCGAGGACGGTCGACGACCCGACCATCGCGATCGTGACCTCCGAGGGGACCGCCACGGGTGGCGCCGACCGCGGCTCCGACGGGCTGCTCGACGACGCGGACCCGGTCGCCATCGCGACCCTGCTCACCACGGTGGCGACGGAGTCCTTCCCCGGTGGGGGCGCTCCGTCGGTCTCCGCCCAGTCCTGGAGCGTCGCCCCGGACAACCTCGAGAGCGGCTTCCCGCGCGAGCTCGCCGTCGGCGAGCGCGACGACGCCACGTCGTGGACGGTGCGCACCGAGGCCACCAACCGGACCTTCACGATCTCGGTCGAGCACGAGCCGTCCGACGCGGGGAAGTTCTTCGACTGGTCCTGCGACAGCTTCACGTCCGGCGACGACTTCGAGACCGAGTGCAACGAGCTGACGACCAGTGACGGGCGCGCCGCGTTCGAGTACTGGTATCGCTACCCCGGCGCAGACATCGCCTCGCACAACGTCGCGATCCCCTCCGACATCGACAAGGGCATCCCCCAGGTCATCGTCGGCGAGCGCCTGGACGACCCCGCGGCCCGGCTGACGCTCGCGCAGTTCCGCAGCCAGGTGGCGATGAGCGCCAACCAGCTCCTCGAGATCGCCGAGGACCGGCGCCTCCAGCTGCCGCGCCCGGACCCGACGCCGCCGCTCCCGAGCCACGCCTACTGCCTGCAGACCACCCCGCGGCCGCGCAACTGCCCCGACGACATCACCTGACCCGCCACCGGCCCTGCCGCGCGCTCTCAGCCGCTGCTCAGGCCGATCGGCCATGATGGGGTCGTGTCCGGTACTGCTGCGCCCGCCCGTGTCCTCGTCGTCGACGACGACCGCGCGGTCCGTGAGTCGCTGCGGCGCTCCCTCGCCTTCAACGGGTACGACGTCCACCTGGCCTCCGACGGGGCCGAGGCCCTCGCGGGGATCGGCGCCATCGCGCCCGACGTCGTGGTGATGGACGTGATGATGCCGAAGCTCGACGGGCTCGAGGCCACCCGCGCGCTGCGGGCGGCCGGCAACGACGTCCCCGTCATCGTGCTGACCGCGCGCGACGCGGTCGGCGACCGGGTGGAGGGCCTCGACGCGGGCGCCGACGACTACCTCACGAAGCCGTTCGCGCTGGAGGAGCTGCTGGCCCGGCTGCGGGCGCTGCTGCGCCGGGTCTCGCCCGTGGAGGCGGACGGCGAGGAGGAGGTGCTCTCGTTCGCCGACCTGACCATGAACGTCACCACCCGCGAGGTGGTGCGCGGGACCCGCCACATCGAGCTCACCCGCACGGAGTTCACCCTGCTCGAGATGTTCCTGCGCCGGCCGCGCCGCGTGCTCGACCGCAGCTTCATCCTCGAGGAGGTCTGGGGCTACGACTTCCCCACGACCGCCAACTCGCTGGAGGTCTACGTCGGCTACCTCCGCCGCAAGACCGAGGCCGAGGACGAGCCCCGGCTGATCCACACCGTGCGCGGCATCGGGTACGTCCTCCGCGCCCCCGAGTCGTCGTGATCGAGGCGTGAGCGGGGCGTGAGCGAGGCGAAGGGCCCGGCGCTCGGACAGGGGTCGGACGGACGCTGGCACTACCGGCGCTCACTGGCGAGCCGGGTGATCTGGCTGACCACGATGGCCGTCGGCATGTCCGTGGCCCTGGTGGCGGTCGGCGCCTACCTCACCGCCCGGGTGCAGATGCAGGACACGCTCGACAACGCGCTCGTCGACCGCGCCGAGAAGGCCGCCGGGTCCAACAGCCTGCTCAGCGCCGGGTCGGCCGGCATCCCCTCGTGGGCGCTGGGTGCCGGTGACGTGCGGATCGCGTTCGTCGACTACGAGGGCACCCCGGCCATCCTCGACCGGGGTCCGACGATCGAGTTCGGGCAGCCCGAGATCGAGGTCGCCCGGGGCCACGAGGACCAGAGCCTGCGCACGATCTCCATCGCGGGCGAGCGCTACCGCGTGGTCGCCGTACCGACGAAGCAGAACGGCATCGCGCTCGTCATCGCCCAGCCCCTGGAGGACCAGGACCGCACCCTCGCGCGGCTCGGCTGGGTGACCCTCGCGTTCGGGATCTTCGGCGTCCTGGTGGCCGGCCTGGCCGGCTGGACCGTCGCGAGCAACGGCCTGCGACCGGTGCGGCGCCTCACCGACTCGGTCGAGGACATCGCGCGCACCGAGGACTTCACGCCGATGCCGGTCGAGGGCGACGACGAGATCGCCCGCCTGGCGACGGCGTTCAACCACATGCTGCTCGCGCTCGACGCGAGCCGGATCCGGCAGCGGCAGCTGGTGGCCGACGCCAGCCACGAGCTGCGCACCCCGCTCACCGCCCTGCGCACCAACGTCGAGCTGCTCTCGATGAGCGCCCGCGGCGACCAGGCCGTCAGCCTGCCGGCCGACGCCCGCGACGAGCTCCTCGACGACGTCCAGGCCCAGATCCAGGAGTTGACGACGCTGATCGGCGACCTGACCGCGCTCGCGCGCGACGAGCCGATCCGGGTCCAGGTCGAGCCCGTCGACCTCGCCGACGTCGTCGACCACGCCGTCCAGCGGGTACGACGCCGCGCGCCCGGTCTCACGTTCGAGGTCTTCACGCGGCCGTGGTGGGTGATCGGCGAGGATGCGGAGCTGGAGCGGGCGGTGACCAACCTGCTCGACAACGCGGCGAAGTGGAGCCCGGAGGGAGGTCTGGTGACGGTGCGGCTCAGCGACGGCGTGCTCACCGTCGATGACCAGGGCCCCGGCATCGCCGAGGCCGACCGCGCCCGGATCTTCGACCGGTTCTGGCGCTCCCCCGACGCCCGCACCATGCCCGGGTCGGGGCTGGGCCTGGCGATCGTGCGCCAGGTCGCCGAGCGCCACTCCGGCTCCGTGCACGCCACCGAGAACGCCAGCGGCGGCGCACGGCTCGTGCTGCGCCTGCCGGGACGGGAGAACAACCCCTCATGACCCATCCACTGCGCAGCGCGGCCGCGCTGGTCGTCGTACCCGCCTTGGCGCTGGCCGCCTGCGGCGACGACGGCGCGACCGGGGCGAAGCCGGACCTGCCGAGCGAGACGCCGGCCCTGTGGAACCCCTGCGACGCGCTGGACGCGGCGTTCATCAAGAAGCACTTCGGGGCGACGGTCACCGAGGACGACGGCACGCCGACCTCGCCGGACTGCCGGTTCGCGCCGGAGGAGTCCTCGGGCGAGCCGGTGGTGCAGGCGAACTACCAGCAGTACGGCGGCACGCTCGACGAGCTCTGGAAGCAGATGGGCCAGCCCGAGGACGCGGACGTCCGCGAGCCGGAGATCGAGGGCGCCGACGCGGCCCGGATCGTGGTGTCGGTCGTGGAGAAGCAGCTCTACGTCACGGGCTTCGTGCAGACCGGGTTCCTCTACCAGGTCGTCAACGTCGTCGACCCCGCGCCCTTCGACAAGGAGCGCGACGTGCGGGGCGTGACCGCCACGCTGACCGCGCTGGCGGAGCACGCCGACGCGAAGGACGCCGGCCGGGCATCGGCCAGCCCTACGGGCTGACCGCCGCGAGCAGGCGCGCCGCCTTCCA
This sequence comes from Nocardioides aromaticivorans, assembly GCF_013408525.1. Classification (NCBI taxonomy): domain Bacteria; kingdom Bacillati; phylum Actinomycetota; class Actinomycetes; order Propionibacteriales; family Nocardioidaceae; genus Nocardioides; species Nocardioides aromaticivorans. The sequence goes on along the minus strand of NZ_JACBZM010000001.1, from coordinate 2,453,036 downwards.
GCCGGTCTCCGCCCACTCCTCGTCCACGTCGCTGGCGACCGTGATCCCGCCGCCGGTCCCGAGCACGTAGTCCTCGCCCGCGGTGACGAGGGTGCGGATCACGACACCGAGGTCGGCCCGCCCGTCGCCGGAGATCCAGCCGAACGCCCCGCTGTAGGCACCCCTCGGGGTGGCCTCGACCTCGCCGATGATCTCCATCGTGCGCAGCTTCGGCGCGCCGGTCATCGACCCGGCGGGGAAGAGCGCCCGCAACGCACCGACCGTGGAGACGTCGTCGCGGAGCCGGCCGCGCACCGTCGAGACCAGCTGGTGCACCGAGGCGTAGGACTCGACGTCCATCAGCACCGGCACCTCGACGCTGCCCACCTCGCAGACCATCGCGAGGTCGTTGCGGAGCAGGTCGACGATCATCAGGTTCTCGGCGCGGAACTTCGGGTCGGCCGCGAGGTGCGCCCGGGCCGCCTCGTCGTCCGCGGGCGTGGCGCCCCGCGCCGTCGTCCCCTTGATCGGCTTGGTCTCGAGGACGCGGTCCTCGGTGACCAGCGCGTAGCGCTCGGGCGAGGAGCTCAGCAGCCAGGCGCGCGCGCCCGGCACGTCGTGCTGCAGGAAGCCGGCGTACGGCGCCGGGTTGGCCGACCGGAGCCGGAGATAGGCCCCCGCGGGGCTCAGCGTGCTCGGCGTGCGCGTGCGGTAGGTCAGGTTGACCTCGTAGGAGTTGCCGGCGTGGAGGTGCTCCTGGACCTGCGCGAAGGCGGCGGCATAGGTCGGCGGCACCCCGTCGAGGGGCGCGCCGCCGAGCGCGCCGGTCGCCGCCGGGGTCAGCACCGGGTGGTCGTACTCGCGCAGGTGGGAGGGCCGTAGCCACACCGCGTCGGGCAGGTCGGGATCGGGATCGGCCGGCAGGTCGGGGCGGGCGGCGTACCCGAAGTAGCCGAACCACTGGTCGCTCGGGCGGCCGTCGGCCAGCTCCTGCTCGAGCACGGTGAACGGGTCGTCGCCCACGACGGTCGACCGGCCGCCGGCGTGGCGGGTCACCTCGCGCGCGGCGGCGTCGTACGACAGGGAGACGTCGTCGTCGTCGAGCCAGCCGAGGATCGAGCGCCGGCGCGACCAGTCGCGCGCACCGCCGCCGTCGAGCCACACGCAGCGGGCGTGGCGCGCCTGCAGCCGGGCGAACGCCTCGACCGGGTCGCCCTGGGTCACCATCGGGACACCATCCGGTCAGCGTCCCATGGCGAGGAAGTTGGCGACCAGCCGCGCCCCGTGCTCGGAGAGCACCGACTCGGGGTGGAACTGCACGCCCTCGATGGGCAGCGACCGGTGGCGCGCGCCCATCACGGTGCCGTCGGCCGCCCACGCCGTCGCCTCGAGCTCGTCGGGCAACCGGACCGCTGCCAGGGAGTGGTAGCGCACGGCGTCCAACGGGGTGGGTACGCCGGCGAAGATCCCGCGCCCGTCATGGGTCACCGGCTCGACGGTGCCGTGCGCGGGCTCGACGCGGCCGACCTCGCCGCCGAAGGCGACGACCATCCCCTGCAGGCCGAGGCACACCCCCAGGGTCGGCCGACCCTCGTCGAAGCCCCAGCGGTACTCGCCCGGGTGCCCGGGCCCGGGGGACAGCACGATGTGGGAGTACGCCGCCAGGTCGACCGGGTCGTCCCACTGCACCACCGTCGGCAGCCGCCCCGAGACCTCCGCGACGAGGTGGACCAGGTTCCACGTGTAGGAGTCGTGGTGGTCGACCACGACCACGTCGGGCGTGCTCACCGCACGACCTCCTCGCGCCCGCTGGTTGAGGTGCGAGCGCCAGCGAGCCTCGAAACCACCGGGCGCCGGGTCACAGCAGGACGTCGGACACCAGGTCGTGCACGATCACGAAGCCGTGCTCGGTCAGGATCGACTCGGCGTGGAACTGCACGCCGCGGAAGTGCGGGCCGCGCACGGCGTTGATGTCGCCGGTGTCGGCGTCCGCGTCGACGCTCACGCCCTCGGGGAGCTCGACGCCGTCGCCGACCCGGCCGACGAAGGTGTTGTAGAAGCCGACCTTCTCCGGGCGGCCGTCGAGCAGGACGGTGGCCTGGGTGCCCTGGAAGACGATGTCCTTGTAGGCCAGCGGGATGCCGAGCGTGTGGCACAGCGCCTGGTGGCCCAGGCAGATCGCGAGGAACGGCACCTCGTTGTCGAGCAGCCACCGCACGGCCGCGCGGAGCTTGGCCATCTTGGGGTCGTCGTCGGCGCGGGGGTCACCGGGGCCCGGCCCGACGATGACCAGGTCGAAGCCGTCGAGCGCCCCGTCGACGTACTCCTCGTGGCGGACGACCGACGAGCTCACGCCCATCCGGGTGAGCATGTGGCGCAGCATGTTCACGAAGTCGTCCTCGCCGTCGAGGATGACCGCGGTCTTCCCGATCAGCCGCGGGTCGACGGGGGTGCCGGCCTGGTCGGCGAGCCAGAAGCTGGAGAGCCGGTTGTTGCGGCTGTTGAGCGCGATCAGCACCTCCTCGTCGGCGACGAGGGTGGCGATGTCCGTCGTCGGCACCGGGGCCGGCGGCACGAGGCCGAAGGCGGAGAGGATGCCGCCGGCCTTGGCGTGCGTCTCGGCGACCTCGTACGCCGGGTCGGAGTCGCGCACGAGCGTGGCTCCGGCGGTCACCTTCAGCTCACCGGCGGGCGAGACGTCGGCGGTACGCAGGATGATCGGGCTGTCGAGGACCGGCTCGCCGGCCTCGTCGCGGCCGAAGAGGGCCAGCGCGGAGGCGTAGTAGCCGCGGCCCTCCGGCTCGTACTGCTTGATCAGCCGGCAGGCGTTCTCCACCGGGGAGCCGGTGACCGTGGCGGCGTACATCGTGTCCCGGAGGACCTCGCGGACGTCGCGGCTGGTGCGGCCGGCGAGGAGGTACTCGGTGTGGATGAGGTGGGTCATCGGCTTGAGGAACGGGCCGAGCACCTGGCCGCCCTCCGTGCAGATGTCGCACATCATCTTGAGCTCCTCGTCGACGACCATGAAGAGCTCGTAGATCTCCTTCTCGTCCTTGAGGAACTCCCGCATCCGCGCCTCCGTGCTGCGGGTCTCGCCGGCCGGCGGGCGCAGGTGGAAGGTGCCCGAGATGGGGTTCATCCGGACGTCGCCGCCGTGGACGGAGACGTGCCGCTCGGGGCTGGCGCCGATGAGGAAGCGGTCGCCGGTGAAGAAGACGAAGGTCCAGTACGCACCGCGCTCGCGCTCGAGGAGGCGGCGGTAGACGGTGAGCGCGACGTCGGGGCCGAAGTCGGCGACGACCGCGCGGTAGTTGCGGCCGATGACGAGGTTGGCGCCCTCGCCCTGGCCGATCTCCTCGCCGATGATCTGCGCGACGAGCTTGCCGTAGTCCTCGTCGTTCGTCTCGAAGCCACCGCGGTCGGTGAACTCGACCGGCACCGGGTCGATCGCGTCGACCACCTCGGCCACGGAGAACTCGTGCTCGGTCTGCACGTCGACCACCACGAGCGGGGTGCCGTCGTCGTGGGCCTCGAAGCCGCGCTCGGAGACCTGGCGGAAGGGGACGGCGACGAGCCGGTCGCAGATGTGCCCCGGCTCCGGCACGCCGGTCTCCAACGGGATGTCCATGATCGACTCGACCACGCTGCGGGAGCCGCCGAGGACGCCGACGGTGTCGCGGTCGCCCGCGCGGGTGGAGCGCCGGATGATCGCCCACGCCTCGTGCCCCTGGACGGCCGTGATGGCTTCCCGGGCAGTGAGGCGCTGTTCAGTCATGGGCGAAGCCTATGCGGGGCGGCCGGGAGGGCTGGAGGGAGTTTCGCCCAGCGGCCGCTCGGGGTGGTCCCTCCCGTCGCCCCGCTGCGGTAGTCCCTGACGAAAAGCACCGGAATCGGCAGGATCTCGGTGCTTTTCGTCAGGGACTACCGCACAGGGGCCTCAGACGCCGAGGGCGAGGAAGGCGGCGGCGGTACCGGCGGCGACCGGGTCGTCGGCCGCCTGCCGGCGCGCCCGGTGGAGGGCGGTCGCGGGGTCGGCACCGCTCGCGAGGGATGCGTGCAGCTCGACCATCAGGTCGGCGGTGGCGGTGTCGTTGACCTCGGCGACGCTGCTGACCAGGCCGGCGGTGCCGAGCGAGAAGAGGGCGGCGGCGAGGCCCAGCAGCTCCTCCGCCCCCACCGGCGCGAGGACCCCGGACTCGCAGGCCGACAGGACGACCCGGTACGGCGCCCGGCGCACCCGCTCCAGGTCGTGCACCGTCAGCGGCCCGTCCGCGAGGTCGAGCGCGGAGAACAGCGGGCTGTCGGCGCGGAAGTTGCCGTGGGCGGCGAGGTGGACGAGGTCGGCGCCGTCGAGCTGGTCCAGCACCCGCTCGAGCGCCGCGTCCCTGCCGGCCAGCAGCGTCGCGTCGGGGTGGCTGGCAGCGAGCAGCGGCACCTCGGCGCCGCCGGTGGCGAGACCGGGGCCGCTGACGAGGACCGTCCGGCGTCTCGTGGCGGCCGGGCGGGGGGTGGCGCGGGCGCGCAGCCACTGCCCGGCCGACGGTACGACGCTGAACGGCCGGTCCCCGAGCACCGGGAGCAACGGCCAGGCCAGGCCGTGGAGCCGCGCCGTCGGGGCGAGCACGACCGGTCCGTCGGCGATGAGGCGCACCGCGTCGCCGAGGATCGCCTCCTGCAACTGCCCGCCCAGCGCGCTCATGTCGGTCGCCCGGCCGCGGGACGCCCGGCGCAGCAGCATCTGCGTGGGGCCGAGCAGCGCGGCGATCTCCTCGGTGGAGCCGGCCACCTTTCGTCGTACACGGCCGGCGTGGGTGACCAGCACGTGCACGGTCCCGTCCACGTCGACGAGCTCCACGAGGCACCCGTCACCGACCGCGGCAACGATCTCCTCGACGGTCGGGGGCTTCTGCTGCTCGGCGGTCGTCGCGGACAGCGTGTGGCTCTCGGAGCGGACCGCCCGCTCCAGCCGCAGCCGCTCGCGCTCGAGCGCGTCCGTCGGCTCCCCCTCGGCCCGCGCCTCCGCCAGCCGCCGGCCGTTGTCGCGGAGCGCGGCGAGGGAGGCGGGGATCGTCGCCGCGTCGGAGGTCGCCGGCGGCTGGGCGAGGGCGGTCGCGCGGGTGCGCTCGCTCCACCTCAGCAGCGTGCGCGGGTCGGTGGCGGCATGGCGCAGGGCGATCGTGGTCAGGTCGCGGCCGTGGGTGGTGGCGAGGGCGCGGAGCTCGGAGGACCCGATCAGGCGGCGGTGCTCGTCGATCGCGTCGAGGCCCGCGGCGGCCGCGCGGAGGACGCCGCCGCGGTGGTGCTGCTCCTCGTGGGCGAGGGACTGGGCGTGCCAGGCGGCGGCTCGGACGAGGGCGTTGGGGTGGGTGCGGTACGACGCCGCACGGGTCCAGAGCGCGAGGCGATCCTGCGGGCGGGACAGGCGGCCGGCCAGCGTCAGGGCCATCGGCGCCTCGCGCGCCGATTCTGCATCGAGCGCCCGAGCCAAGGAGATGACCTGGTCTGGGTCATCGTGCCCGGAAGCCGCCGCGACGAGTCGTGCCCTTCGCTCGAACCAAGTACGCCCCTGCTTCTGGAACATCTCGGCCGAGCGGATTGCGATGTCGTGAGCTCGACTGAGGTCTCCAGCAGCCAGGAGAGTGCTGGACTGCCGGAGGTGGAGCTCGGCCTGCTCAACGACCGGCAGCGGCGTACCGACGAACTTGTCGAGCAGGTCCGCTGCGTCCGCAACGAGCCCCGCGGACAGGTAGGTCGCCGCCAGGAGGTCGACGACCACGAATCGAGGAACTGCGCCCACCTGCGCGTACTCGGCCAACGCGTCCCCGAAGAGTTGGAGGCCCCGCGCCAGGTTTCCCCCTGCGACGGCGATCTCGGCGAGGTTCTCGATTGCCGTCAGCCTGAGCATGCTGGCTTCCGAACCTCGGAGCATCTCCTTGGCGCGCAGCACCTCCCGTTCCGCAACGTCGAGATGACCCAGGCAGAGTTGCAGGTAACCGAGCCAGATCCGGGTCCTGGCCTGCCATTCGACGCTCGACGTCGCGGGCAAAACTTCAAGTGCGCGGACCAGCTCGGGGACCGCGTCGGCGTGGCGGCCGATGAGCGCCAGCACGCCTGCCTTCCTCATCCGGATCGTTGCTTCCAGCTCACCGTTCGCGCCGTCCAACGCCCTCGCGAACTGGTGGAGCGCGGCCGCGGTCCGACCGGCATATGCGAGCGCGCCGGCGTAGGTCGCGCGGACATCCCGTCGCCGGTCTGGCGAGTGGGCAGCGGCCGCGTCCGACAGCGCATCCCGGAGTCTCCGCACCGATTCCTCGGTCAATCCCCTGTCCCGGTAGACGATTCCGAGGCACTGGTTGGCAAAGGACCGCGCCCACGGGTCCGCCCTCGTGGCAAGAACCTGCTCCGCCTGCAGCACCGCTTCATCCGGATTCTCGAGCGCCAGCGCCAACAGCTCCTCCACAGGATCTGCTCCTTTACGCGACCGGCCGAGCAGCACTACGTTAGCGCCGCCGGCCGGCCACGTGCCGTCCGTTTCCACGCTGAGGAGCGGTCATGGAAGAACCTGCGCGTCCCGCATTCCCCATCGGCATCCTGCGCGACCTGATCCGGAAGTGGCGGTTTCCCCGCCCGGGTGGAATTCGGCCCGGCGAAGGGGGACCACGGCCGGATTCCAAGGACGCAGCGGAAAGATTGCGCATTCAGGTCGGCATCGTCCGCCGAGCCTTCGAAGAGGCCGGCTTACCAGTGTCCGGCGGTCCCGTGGAGGGCATCGAACCCCCGACCGACGACGCCGACGTCCACTACCTCTACCGGACGGGGCACGCACTCGTTCGACGGAGAGACTTCGGAAAGCTCGAGAAGTACTTCAGCGCGGATGAGAATCGTGAACGATTCACCGGACGCCTGGAAGGCCGCGAGACCCGCGTACCCGGTCTGGTCCTGGCCGCTCTGCCGGCACGAGTCGACCAACGGGACGACGTACTCGCCACGCTGGCCGAGCTGGAGGAATCCAAGGTTCTGGAGCGCGGCTCCGCAACGCCGGACCACGTGGTCTACGTGACGCCGCGCGGACAGCTCTGCCCCGCGACCGAGCCCGAGACACCTCGCTCCCGCCGGGCTACGCCGTGGCCGCCGCCGAAACGCTCTCGGACAGACGTTGCCGACAAGGACCGAGTTCGTGTTTCGGTTGTCGACACCGGTTTGTGGGTCGAGGCGCTGGACAGCCCGGAGTCTCCTTGGTTGGAGAAGGGCGACGTCCTCGCCGATCTCGACGATGTCGAGGTAGTCGACTTCGACAACATCCACCCGTACGCCGGCCACGGCACGTTCGTGGCCGGGGTCATCAGCTGCCTCGCCCCAGACACCCGCGTCGAGGTCGAGGGCGTGCTCACGAAGGGTGGCGCCGTGTTCGAGCTTGAGATCGTCGAGCAGCTCCACCAGGCGATCAACGACGACGACCATCCCCAGATCATCAGCATCTCTGCCGGCACCCACACACGGGACGACTTCACTTCAGTGGCGTTCGAGGTGCTCGGCACCGAGAACAAGCTTGCGGAGCGCGAGGACGTCCTGATCGTCGCAGCGGCCGGCAACGACTCGAGCAACAAGCCGTTCTGGCCGGCCGCCTTCGACTGGGTGGTCTCCGTCGGCTCCGTCGACCCCGACAAGAAGGTCTCCGACTTCTCCAACTTCGGCAAGGACTGGGTATCGATCTACGCCCGTGGCCGCAACCTGGTGAATGCCTTCCCCAAGGGGACCTACACCTGCCACGAGCCGCCCAACGCCGGGCAGGTCCGGCAGTTCGACGGGCTCGCCCAGTGGAGCGGTACGTCCTTCTCGACCCCGATCGTCACCGGGCTGATCGCCGCCGAGATGCGCGACAACGGCCTCACCGCGCGAGCGGCGTGGGACGTCGTACGGCAGACCGCGATCACCGAGTACGACGCCCGGATCGGTGAGGACATCCAGATCGTCGGTCCGCTGACCTGAGTGGTGGCGCCCGGCGCACGGGCCCGGGGGTCTCGTGACGGTTGCTGCGCAACCCCCTCGACCACCGTTGAGGCAGGCCGCGGCGGGACGTCATACGAAACGGTCGCTCGAAGGCTCGATTCGTATGACGTCCCCGCCGGCACCCACCTGGCCAGCCCGGGACGTCATACGAAACGGCCGCCCCAGCGCGCGCTTCGTATGACGCAAACCCGGCCATCCACGAACGAGCCGCCCCACGAGGCGCCGAACGAGATCCCGAGCGGTCAGAGGGTGACCCAGGGCGTGGTGAGCGACCACCCACCCCGCTCGACCACGAACCGCGCCGCACCGGTCCCCACCCCGGCGAACCGGAAGAAGCCGGCTCCGTCGACGGTGGTGGTGACATCGGGGGCCTCCGGGCGCTGCAGGGTCACCGACGTGAGTCCCTCGGCCTCCATGGCGACGCCGGAGGCGATCACCTCGCCGAGCACCTGGTCGCCGTCGACCTCGACCTCGAGGGTCAGCCCGCTGCGGCCGAAGGCCAGCGAGCGTGGGGCACCGGCAGAGGAGCGCACGGCCGCACCGGCGTCCAGTGCGGAGTCGTGCAGCAGCTCCGCGAGCTCGTCGTCCACCGAGCGCCAGGTGAAGGCGGCGCGGGCGGCCTCACGGCGGCGGTCCGGGACGGCGTCCGCCTCCTTGACCGCCTCGTCGAGCAGCGCCATCAGCGCGTCGTCGTCGAGCTTGCTCAGGTCGTCCCACTCACTCATGACCTCTCCCCTCCCACGAGATCAGGTCCCAGGCCCCGCAGGGACCGGGTACGACGCAGCTGGTCGAGCGCCCGGGCGCGGGTCGGTCCGATGCTGCCGATCGGGATCCCGAGCCGGCGGCTGATCTCCTCGTAGCCGACCGGCGGGTCCTCGAGCAGCAGGAGGAGCAGGTCGCGACGGCCCGCCGGGAGCTCGTCGAGCGCGTCGCGCAGCAGCTGGCGGCGCTCGGCGGCGAGCAGGTCGTCGCCGGCCACGTCGTCCTCGACGGCGTCCAGGCCGCCGGCCGCACCGTCCTCCTGCGGGTCGACCGGGCGGACCCGGCCCCGCGCGGCGAGCAGGCGCAGGCACTCGTTGCGGGTCGTCGTACGGATCCAGCCCGGCAGGGCGTCCGGCTCCCGCAGGTCACCGAGGTGTTCCACCAGTCGCAGCCACACCGTCTGGCTGACGTCGTCCCCATCCACCTCCGAGAGCCGGTGGCCGCGAACGATCGCGCCCACCAGGGGCAGGAAACGATCGACGATCGCGTCCCACGCATGCTGGTCTCCTTCCCGCGCTGCGGGGACGAGCGTGGACAGCGGCTCTGGCACGGTTGCATCGTCCCGCATCGAGGACCCGCGAGCCAGTACCGCTGATACGTCGAATCCGCCTCAGCCAGGTACTCAGCCAGGTACGACGCGCCCGCGCCACCGCCCCGCGATCCCGGCGCCCAGCAGCAGGGCGCCGAGGAGCGGGAACTCGACCGGCGCGTAGCCGAACCAGAAGTGGGTCGAGGGCAGGTCCTGGGAGAAGTCGTAGAAGCTGCCCGCGTCGGACACGAACCACAGGAACGGGGCGAGCCCCCACACGATCGCGGCGAGCACCGGGCCGAGCCCGGACAGTCGGGCGGACAGGGCCGCGACGGTCAGGAAGATCCCGCCGCCGAACAGCCACAACAGCTCCGCGGACCAGCCGGAGTCGGCGAAGGCGTAGACGTTGCGGAGGTACTTCTCGGCTCCGTAGTCCACGAGGGCCAGCCCGATCGGCGTGGCCACGAGCGCGACCAGAGGACCGACGATGTGGCGCAACACCATCGACCGGCGCCTCGGAGAGCCCGGGAAGCCGGACGAACCCGGCGATCCGGGCCCCGGTGAGCCGAAGGGCGCCGGCGGACCGAAGTCGTGCGACGGCGGGGCGGGATAGGGCGGCGGGCCGGCATCGGTCATGGCGCCGATCCTGCCCCGAGCCCGGCGGCGTACGCCAGCACCGGAATTTTCCTGGGTCCCCGTGTATCAGGACCCGATCCCGAGCGCTCCTCCCTCCGTCAAGCCGAAGCGGCGAACTCCCCGCCGCGCAGCTCCCGGAAGGAACATCGTCATGACCTGGAACGAGACCCACGAACGCACCCGCATCATCCGCGAGGTCGAGGCCGCCGCCGCGGTCGACATGAGCGGCGCCCTCCCCTGGCGGGAGGAGTGGAACCAGTACTTCAGCGGCCCGCACGGCCTGGTCGCCGCACTCCGCGCCCGCTGGCAGCACATGTGCGAGGCCCAGCTCGACGTGCAGGACGGCGAGGACCAGTTCCAGGACGCCTACACGCGCCTGCGCCGCACCCAGTCCGCGATCCTCGCGATCCTCCAGCGCGCCGACGCCGCCCACGCGGCCGCGGCAGCGGTGGACCTCCTGACACTGACGGGCCCGCGCCCCGCTCCCTCCCTCGCGCGGGCCCGTCGGTTGCACCTCCGCGGCCCCGTGCTGCCGGTCTGACCGGCAGCACGGACCGACGGGAACCGACGAGAAGGGGTACGACGCCATGCTCGAGCTCACGTACGTCGCCGCCACCAGCCGGCTGGACCGGCTGGGGATCCAGGAGCGCCAGGTGCTCCAGCTCATCGCCCACGGCCAGTCCGACGCCGCGATCGGGCGCCAGCTCGGCCTCTCGCCGCTGGCCACCGAGGAGATCAGCACGCGGATCTTCGACAAGCTCGGGCTGGAGCCCTCGCCGTACCTCAGCCGGCGTGTGCTCGCGGTCCTCACCCTGCGCCAGGCCCCTGCCGGGGCCACGGGAGCCCGCTCCCGGGACGCGGCGCACTGAGACCGCGGCACTTCCCGCGTTCTCGGGCCAGTGGGGGGCCTGATGACGCACACCGCAAGGGGTGGTCCGTTTCCGGGGCGGGCCACCCCTTGTCGCGTCCGGCCGCCTCAGTCGTCCGCTGCGTCGATCTCCCGCGCCTGCCGGTTGATCTCGGCCCGCTGCTCGGGGCTCAGCTCCCGCCAGGCGTCGAGGTACTCCCTCGCCCCCTGCAGGGCCAGGGTGGCGAACTCCGGGTCGTCGGCCAGCTCCCGCATCGAGGTGCGGCCGGCCAGGGTGTCGGAGATCTGGTCGCCGAGCGGGGTGCCGGCGTACCGGCCGGCGAGGACCGTGAGGCCCTCCCGCATCTGCCGGGCGGCGGCGCGGTCGCCGGTGTACTCCTCGAAGGTGTCCACGTCCGCCTACCTGCTGAAGGCCGCGAAGACCATGCGGTGGTGCCGGCCGGGCCAGTCGGCGGACCAGTCCTCGCCCACCCAGGTGGTGACGGACACGGCGACCGCGTCGTCGGAGTACTGGTTGATGTCGTCGGCGACCTCCTCGAGCAACGAGGCGATCGTGTTGTCGGCGTACTGCAGGGCGACGTGGAGGACCGCCGTCTCGGCCTCGGCGTCGACCTCCACGGAGATCGCCGCCATCGACGGCGTCACCGCGCCGATCAGTGCCTGCACGGCGGCCAGGACGACAGTGTTCTCGAGATCCAGGTGCTGGCTCATGCTCACCCCTTGGTGGGACTGGTCGGTACGACGCTCGGCGGCTTCGTGCCCTTGATGATGAAGACGTGGGTCGGCTGGTCGTGGTAGCCGGCCAGCGGGTTGTTGTTGTACCCCGTGACGTCGTTGTGGCGCACGATCGGGTGGCCGTGCTTGTCGTACCCGACGATCTTGGCCTTCCCGGAGTGCAGCGCGTCGAGGACGTCCTGCGCGTCCTTCTCGCTGTTGAAGTAGCCACCCTTGCCGCGCTTGACCCACTCGGGGGTGTCCTTCACGTGGCGGGCCTGCTTCTGGCGGCTCACCTTCTTGCCGATGTCGGCGATCTCCTTGGCGTTCGGGGGCTTCTTGGGGCCCTTGAAGCCCTTGAAGGAGTTGCGGGACTTGGTCGCCAGCCGCCGCAGGACGGGTCCCAGGCCCTTCACCTTCGTGCCGACCCGGCCGAGCGCGAGCAGGGCCCTTGCCTTCGCGAGGTCACGGATGTCGTCGATGGCCTTGATGATCCGCTTCGCGAACTTGATGGCCCGGGCCGTCGCGACGCCGGCGGCCACCGCGCCGCCGCCCCCGAAGGTGAAGAAGCTGGTGATGACCCCGATGGTGGCGGTGATCCCGAGCTCGATCGCCAGCTCCTTGAGGATCCCCTTGATGACCTCACGCTGCTGGTCGACGACGTCGGCGTAGCCGTCGCAGGCCGAGGCCAGCTCGCCGAACGCCTCGGCGAGGTCGACGGCGGCGTCCTTCAGCTCGGTGACGGCGTTGACCGCCAGCGGGATCTCCGGCGATTTCTGCGCCTCCAGCAGCCCGATGGCGCTGTCGCAGGTGCCCGGGAGCAGGGCGACCGAGCGCTGTGCGGTGCGCCAGGTGTTCGCCGCCTGGCGCAGCCTGCCGGTGTCGGCGTTGGGCCACACGAAGCCCTCGAGGTGGTCCACCACGAGGTCCCAGAACTCCGGTGCGCCGCCGGCGTCGCCGCCCTCGGCGGACGGCACCGAGAAGGACGGTACGTCGATCTCGCCCGCTCCGCTGAGCGACTGGCTGCCGTCGTACACGAGGGGCGGGGCGCCGTAGACGGCTCCGTTGTCGGCCTTGCGGTGGTTCTCGATCGACAGGGCGGTGAGGACGCCGAGGTTGCCGGCGGCGTCCACGAAGTCGCGCAGCGCGTCGACCGCTCCCTGGGCACCGGGGTCGTACTCGACGGCGAAGTCGTGCGAGGTCGAGTCGTCGCCGGCCATCCCGCCGTGTCCCGCGAGGTCGGAGGTGAGCGTCTCGTAGTGGATGGCCGCGCGCTGGTTGACGGAGATCAGCGCCTCGGTGGCGTCGTCGTAGCCCGTGCCGCCGACGTCGACGCGCGTCACTGGACGGCCCGCCACATGTCGACATTGGCCTGCCAGGCGGCGACGTAGAGGCCGTGCGCGTCGTTGTTCTCGGCGATCAGGTCCGAGAGGGCCAGCGCCATCGCGTCGAGTCCCTTGTCGAGCTCGGCGCGCGCGAGCTTCTGCGCCTCGGCGGAGAGACCCTCCCACTCCGACTCCAGGATCCGCATCTGGCGGCGGAAGTCGGTGATGCTGCGGTCGATCTTCGCGTGGCAGGTCGTCAGCTCGCGGACCAGCTCGTCGAGCTCGTCGGAGTCGAGGGAGTACCGGTCGGACTTCTCCATCAGCCGAGCCGCTCGATGATGTGGGCGGAGATCTGGTCGAGGTTGGCCTGGCTCTCGGCGTCCTCCTGGCGGATGTCGCGGTGGAAGGCGTCGATGAGCTCACGCATCGCGACCAGCCCTTCCTCCGCGTCGGTGGCTCCGGCCAGCCAGTCCGCCCAGATCGGGAGGAAGGACTCGGCGGCGTCCCCGGTCCATCCCTTCCCGAGCAGGTCGTGGACCCTCCGGTCGATGCGGTCGCGGGTGGCCCGCAGCTCGGTCGCGGCGGTGACGATGTCCTCCTTGCCCCGGTCGAGGGCGGCATGGACGAGTCCGAGGTTCACGAGTCCTCCCGAGGGCTCATGTCGGTGTGGGCTGGGGACTCCCCTCTTGCCCGGACTCGCCGACCGAAAACGCGCCGACCCGGCACCGCGCAGATCAACTGCCCGCGCCGCGCTCCTCGGTGCGCACGGTGACCTTCTTCAGCAGCCGGTTGAGCGTCGCGAGCTCCCGCTCGGTGAGGGCGTCGGCGAGGTCGTTCTCCGCCTCGCCGCGGATGTCCATCGCGCGGCGCCAGATCTCGATGCCGGCCTTGGTGACCTCGACGATCACCCGGCGCCGGTCGTCGACCGACGGGATCCGCCGGATCCAGCCGGCCTTCTCGAGGCCGTCCAGCCGGCCGGTCATGCCGGCTCCGGAGACGGCGAGCTCCGCGGCCAGCTCGGTCGGCGAGGCCGAGCCCGGGGTGTCGCGGATCATCAGCACGTGGAGGGTGTCGTACTCGAAGTCGGTCAGGCCGACCTCGGCGACCGCGTGCTGCTTGGCGTGGCGCAGGTAGCGGTCGATCCGGCCGATCCGCACGAAGGCCGCCTCGACCTGGTCGTCGAAGGCGATGTCGAGCCAGTGGTCCCGCCACCGCGCGACGTGGCGGTCGGTCCAGTCCTCGGGCATGGCGTCAGGGTAGTGGCGACCGCTTCGCCAGCGAATACTTAGTTGTCGAATACTTAGCCAGCGAACTATCTTGGTCGGCATGCCCGCCTCCCCGCTCACCTCCCCCGACTTCCGGTGGCTCGTGTCCGGCATCGCGGTCAGTGGCCTCGGCTCGGCGATGACCCCGGTGGCGCTGGCGTTCGCGGTCCTCGACCTCGGCGGGTCGGCGAGCCAGCTCGGCCTCGTGATCGCCGCCTTCGCCCTGGCCGACGTCGTCACGACCCTGTACGGCGGCGTACTCGGCGACCGGCTCCCCCGCCAGCTCCTGATGCAGGGCTCCGCCACGGCCACCTGCGTCAGCCAGGCGATCTGCGCGACGGTGCTCGTCACCGACCACGGCTCGATCCTCTTCCTCGCCCTCATCGGTGTCGTCAACGGCTGCCTCGGGGCGCTCGCGCAGCCCGCGTCCAACTCGATGACCCGCTTCACCGTGGCCGAGGCCCAGCTGCCGCGGGCGGTGGTCGTGCGCAGCCTGGCCAGCCAGACGTCGTACGCGATCGGGTTCGCGCTCGCGGGCATCGTCGTCGCGACCGCGGGCCCGGGCTGGGCGATCGCGGTCGACGCGCTGACCTACGCCGTCGCCGCGGGGTGCTTCGCGATGATCCGGGTCGCGGCCCCGACGACCGCCGGGGGCGAGCGGCTGCTGGCCGAGCTGGCCGACGGCGCGCGCGAGGTGCTGCGGCACACCTGGCTGTGGCTGCTGATCGGGCAGGCGCTGCTCTACCACCTGTGCTTCGGCGGCGCCCAGGGCGTGCTCGGCCCGATCGTCGTCGGCGACACCTGGGGCGAGGAGGCCTGGGGCGGCGCGATGGCCGCACTCATGGCGGGCTTCGTGATCGGCGGGCTGGTCGCGCTGCGCTGGCGCCCGCGCCACCTGCTCCGCTCGGGCGTGGTCCTGCTGTCGCTGACCGCCGCGTTCCCGCTGGCGATGGCGCTCGCCGACCAGCTCTGGCTGGTGCTCGCCGGCGCGGCCGTGCACGGCATCGGCCTGCAGCTGTTCAGCGTCAGCTGGGACCTCGCCATCCAGGAGAACGTCGCCGAGGACAAGCTCTCCCGGGTCTACGCCTTCGACCTCGTCGGCTCGTTCGTCTGCCGGCCGCTGGGGCTCGCGCTGACCGGCCCCGTCGCGGGCGTCGTGGGCACCGACCGCTGGCTGGTCGTGGTCGCCGGCGTGATGGGGGTGAGCTCGCTGGCCGCGCTGGCAGCACCCTCGGTGCGCGGGCTGAGGCGCCGGCCGGAGCTCGATCCGGCTGGGGCGGCCGGGGCGGCTGGGGCGGCTCCGGCGGCGTCGATGTAACACGCTGTTCGTCGATCTGGTCGGCGGAAGTCAGGGGCGACACGCCGTGAATCGGCCCCCATCGCCCTGAAGAGCGGCGGGCAGATGGCCGAACAGCGTGTTACATCGCAGCCCACCCACCGCCCGTCAGCGCAGCACGGACCCCTTCGGTACGACGACCGGCGCGCCGCGCTCGCCGACCTCCACGTCGAGGATCACGTGGTGGCTGGCCTCGCCGAGGATCGCCGACTGGTTGGCGACGAGCACCCGGGTGCCGAGGAAGGTCGCGTTCGACGGGCTGTCGAAGGGGACCGCCGACCCGGTGGCGGACCACCGGGCGAGCACCTTGCCGGTGGGGCTGAGCTTGACGAGCTTGTTGGCGCCGAGCAGGGCGAGGTAGATGTTGCCGGACCTGGCGACACCGAAGCCGTCGGGCAGGTCGAGCGCTCCGCCCGCGGTCCACACCGTCGACAGCGCGCCCGGGCTTCCGTCCGCGCGCACGGCGAGCCGGTAGAGGTGGCCGCGGAACAGCTCCAGCGGGTCGCCGCTGGTCTGCTGGCTGACCAGGAACGACCGGGTCGCGGGCTGGTAGACGAGGCCCGTCGTACCGAACCCGGCGACGCCCTCCAGCTTGGTCGACCGGAACCACGCACGTGGCGTGCCGCCGGCAGCCGGGATCCGCCAGATGACGGCCTGGCCGTAGTCGCTGACGAAGAGCGCCCCGCCCGGGCCCCACGTCGCGTAGTTGGGGATCGGGTGCCCACCACCCGGGAGGTCGGGGATCGTCGCCTGCACCTGGAACCTGCCGGTGCGCACGTCGAGGGTCAGCACCCGCGCCCGCGACTTCTCCAGCAGGACCAGCCGGCCGCGGGCGTCGTTGGCCGCGACCTGGACGCCGCGCGGCTTGGCGAGGTCCTGGCCGGGGACCGTCCAGGAGCGCAGCAGCGTGCCGCCCGCGGTGTACTCGAAGACCCGCGAGCGCATCGAGTCACCGGACGGGTTGGTGTAGGTGCCGGCGTACACGCGTCCGTTGGGGTGGACGTGGACGTACGCCGGGAAGCCGGGCGACTGGACCTTCGCGAAGACCCGGGCGGTGCCGGGCGCGCGCTCGGCGGCGTGCGCGGGGACCAGCCCGACCGCGACCAGCACGGCGAGCAGGGCCAGCAGCGTCGTACGACGGATCACAGCTTCTCCAGCACCTCGACGGCCGCACGCTTGCCCGAGCGCACGGCCCCGTCCATGTAGCCGGTCCAGTAGGTCGAGGTCTCGGTGCCGGCCCAGTGCACGCGCCCGTAGGGCCGGTGGATGTGGTGTCCGTAGGTCGCCATCACGCGGGGCGGGTAGATCGCGACCGGGCCGCCGCGGGTCCAGCGCTCGTGGGTCCAGTCGTGCTCGGTGTATTCGATGGGCTTGAGCGCCTTGTCGCCGAACATCCGCGCGAAGCCCTGCAGCACGGCCGCACGGCGCTCGGCGCGCGAGAGCGAGCCGTACTGCCGCCACGTCGAGCCGCCGACGAACGCCAGCAGGATGCCGTGGCCGGTGTTGCGCACGCCGTTGTCGAAGGCGACCCGGACCGCGCCGGAGTCGGCGAGGCCGAAGCCGCTGAGCCCGTCCTCGCGCCAGAACGGCTTCTCGTAGACGGCGTCGCACTTCATCAGGCGACCCATCTGCATCTTCGACAGGAGGGTACGACGCCCGGCCGGCATGCCGGGCAGGGCGATGTCGAGCACCTGCTTCGGCGGGGCGGCGACCACGACCCGGCGGGCCGCGACCCGCCCGCGCGTGGTGTGCACGACGGCGCGGCCGTCGACGTGCTCGATCCGCGTGACCGCGGCCGCCAGCGCGACCCGGTCGCCGAGCTTGCGCGCGAGGGCGAGCGGCACCCGCTGGGAGCCCCCGACGAACCGGCTCTCCTGCGCGCCACCGGCGGTGTCGGAGTTGCGCTCGAAGGTGCCGACGTGGGTCTCGTTGCCCGAGCAGGCGATGTAGTGCAGGACGTAGAGCAGCGAGAGCTGGTCGGGGTCGGCGCCGAACCCGGGCTGGGTCCACGACTTGATCAGGTTGTCGATGCCCTTGCTGTTGAGGGTGTTGCTGCTGAGCCACTGACCGAGGGTGATCGCGTCCCACTGGGCGGCCTTGGGGTGGGCCCAGGGCGCGTCGACCGGCACCTCGGCGGCCATCTCGTCGAGCCGCGTCAGCGCGAGCGCGGCGTCGAGCAGGATCGTCGGGTCCGGCGGCACGGTGCCCTTGAACTCCTGGCGTCCCACCAGCGGGTTCGACGAGACGTAGACGTTGTTGCCGTCGACGTACTCCTTGAAGGTGGCGATGCCGAGCTCGTCGGCGAGCGCCTTGATGTGGTTCTGCGTGGGGCCGATGAAGGCGCCGCCGGCCTCGATGGTGCCGCCGGTGCGCAGGCCGTGGTTGAGGACCCGGCCGCCGACCCGGTCGCGGGCCTCGACGACGAGGACCGAGCGGCCGCGGCGGGCGATCCGGTCGGCGGTCACCAGGCCGGCGATGCCGCCACCGACGACCACGACGTCGACCTTGCGGGGCAGCGAGCCGCTCAGGGTGGCGGCGTTGACCTCGGCCTCGAGGGCGTCCGTGGCGAGGGCCCCGAGGGCGACCGCGCCACCGGCGAGCAGGCCGCGGCGACCCAGGGCGAGTGCGTCGGAGGAGAGCAAGGGAACACCTTTCGCCGGCGACAAACGTGAATCTGTGTCAGTTTCTGGTTTGGGAGGCTACACTGCGGCCATGACTTCCGCCAGCGTCGAGGGATCAACGACCGACCCGGTGCCGGGTGCTGTCGGGCCCACCCGTCGCCGGCTGCCCACCCAGGCGCGCTCGCGCGAACGGGTCGAGCGGATCCTCGACGCGGCCGCCCAGCTGGTCGTCGCCGACGGCGTCGAGGGACTCACCACGCGCTCCATCGCGGAGACCGCCGGCCTCCCGGTGGCCTCGCTCTACCAGTACTTCGCCGACAAGGAGGCCGTGCTCCTCGCCCTGTGCGAGCGGGACATGGCCGAGATGGACGAGCAGGTGGCCGAGGACCTCGCCGCCGCCGGCGAGCTCACGATGGCCGGCCTCGTCGAGACGTCCATGCGGGCGTTCGTGAAGGTCTACCACCGCCGCCCGGCCTTCATGCAGATCTGGATGCGGGGGCGCACCAACACCGCGGTCTACGACTACGGCCGCCACCACAACAAGCGCATCACCGAGAACCTGCTCGCCTACGCCGCCGACCTCGGCCTGATCGACCAGGGCAGCTACTCCGACGCCGAGCTGACCGCGATCGGCGAGCTCGCCGTCGAGCTCGGCGACCGCGCCTTCCAGCTGGCCTTCGAGCGCGACCCGCACGGCGACGAGTTCCTCATCGACGAGGCCATCGACCTGGTCGCGGGCTACCTCCAGAAGGTCACCG
This sequence comes from Nocardioides aromaticivorans, assembly GCF_013408525.1. Lineage (NCBI taxonomy): Bacteria > Bacillati > Actinomycetota > Actinomycetes > Propionibacteriales > Nocardioidaceae > Nocardioides > Nocardioides aromaticivorans. Next base: position 2,434,233 of record NZ_JACBZM010000001.1, on the reverse strand, counting down.
CCCGGTGAGCCTCCCCCGGGCCGGGGACCTCCGGGCCGGTGTCGCCGCGGCGGCCCGGCAGCTCGCCGAGGCCGGCCTCCTCGTCGGCACCGCCGGCAACGTCAGCGCCCGCGCGGGCGACCTGGTCGCCGTGACCGGCACCGGCGTCGTGCTCGGCGCCTGCACCACCGACGACGTCACCGTGGTCTCGCGCTCCGGCGCCGTCGTCGAGGGCCGGCTGGCGCCCACCTCCGAGCTCGCCCTCCACCTCGGCGTGTACGACGACAGCCCCCACGTCGCCGCGGTCGTCCACACGCACGCGCCCTTCGCCACCGCGGTGGCCTGCGTCCTCGACGAGCTCCCGGTGCTGCACTACCAGCAGCTCGCGCTGGGCGGCGAGGTCCGCGTGGCGTCGTACGCGACCTTCGGGACGGACGCACTGGCCGCCTCGGTCCGCACCGCGCTCGAGGGCCGCAGCGCCGCGCTGATGGCCAACCACGGCTCGGTCGCCGTGGGCGCGACCCTCGAGAAGGCGGTCGAGAACGCCGTGCTGCTCGAGTGGCTCTGCCAGCTCCACCACCGCGCCTCGGCGCTCGGCACGCCGCGCGTGCTCACCGCCGAGCAGCAGGCCGACGTCATCCGGGTCGCCATCGAGCGCGACTACGGCACCACCAAGGAGAACCCCCAGTGACCACCATGACCGTCGCCGCCGTCGGCGTGCACGTCCTCGACACGCACGTCCTCGGCATCGAGTCGATCCCGGACGGCTCGGAGGGCCAGCTCGTCGAGACCATCCGGATGTCGCCCGCCGGGACGGCCGGCGGCACGGCGGTGGTGCTCGCGCGGCTCGGCGCCGAGGTGCGGTCGTACGGCGCCGTCGGCACCGACCCCGTCGGCGACACCCTGCTCGCACTGCTCGCCCGCGAGGGCGTCGAGGTCGACGGGCTGGTGCGCAAGGCCGAGGCGCAGACGTCCGCGTCCGTGCTCCCCGTGCGCCCGAACGGCGACCGCCCGGCGTGGCACTGCATCGGGGCCAACGGCGCGTTCACGCTCGACGACCTGCCCGCGGACCTGCTCGACGGCGTGACCCACCTCCACCTCGGCGGCCCCGAGTTCCTCGGCGGCGAGGCCGCCGGGCAGCTCCTCGGCAGGGCCCGCGCCGCGGGCGTGACCACCTCGGTCGACGTACTCGCGCCGGGGGACGCGGACATGCTCGCCTGGATCGCAGACGCCCTCCCCCACACCGACTTCCTGCTGCCCAACGACGAGCAGGTGCTGGGCTTCACCGGCGCAGCCACGCTCGCCGAGGGCGCGCAGGCCCTGCTCGAGCGCGGGGTCGGCTGCGTCGCGGTCACCCAGGGCGCGAAGGGCGCGCTCGTCGCCACGGCCTCGGGGGTCGTGGAGGTGCCGGCCTTCCCGATCGAGGTCGTCGACACCACCGGCTGCGGCGACGCCTTCTCCGCCGGCTTCCTGCGGGGGCTCTCGCTCGGGCTGGCTCCGGCCGAGGCGGCCCGGCTCGGGTGCGCGACCGCGGCCCAGGTCGCGCAGGGACTCGGCACGGATGCGGGGTCCTACGACCTCGCGGCGGTCCAGGAGCTCGCCGCTTCGCGCTGAGCTGTCTCCTGCGGCGCGGTCCGGGGGCTCGCGTCGGGGTTGCGTCATACGAAGCGGCCGCCCGAGCGACCGGAACGCATGACGCAACACAGGCGCCGAGGTCGCCCCACCGGGGACGTCATACGAACCGGCCGTCCCGACGACCGAAACGCATGACGCAACACAGGCGCCGAGGTCGCCCCACCGTCGACGTCATACGAACCGGCCGTCCCGACGACCGAAACGCATGACGCAACACAGGCGCCGAGGTCGCCCCGCCGTCGACGTCATACGAAACGGCCGTCCCGACGACCGAAACGCATGACGCAACGCGGGGGCGACGACTCCCACGGTCCGGCATGCTGGGCCCATGAGCGCAGCGACCAGCACCGCAGCCGTGCGACCCCTGACCGAGGCGGACCGAGGCGGGGCGGCTGCCGTCATCGCGGCGGCGTTCGGGGACGAGGGCAGCGCGATCGTCGACCTGTGGGCCGACGTCGTGGCGCGCGGGCTCGACCGGGCGCAGCTGGTCGCCGTCGACGGCGACGAGGTCGTGGGGCACGTCGGGCTCAGCCACGGCTGGCTCGACGCCCGCTCCGAGCTGCTCGACATCCTGGTGCTCAGTCCGCTCAGCGTCGCCCCGGACCGCCAGCGCACCGGCATCGGCGCGGCCCTGCTCGCGGCCGCGGTCGAGGAGGCCGCGCGGCTCGGCGCACCGGTCGTCGTCCTCGAGGGCGACCCCGGCTACTACGCCCGGCACGGGTGGCAGCCCGCGTCGTCGTACGGCATCGAGGCGCCCTCACCGCGGATCCCCCGCCCGGCCTTCCAGGTCGTCGCTCTGCCGGGGCACGAGCCGTGGATGACCGGGCGGGTGGTCTATCGCGACGTGTGGTGGGAGCACGACGCCACCGGCCTGCGCGACCCGCTGCTCGCGCAGGTGGAGTTCAACCTGCCGGACTGAGGCCGGCGCACGGACCGGGTGGTGTGGCGGGGTGATGGGCACAGCGGGTGCACCGGAGCTAGGCGTCTCGTGACAGTCGCTGCGCGACCTCCTCGACGACCGGGCAGTCGCTGCGCGACCTCCTCGACGACCGGGCAGTCGCTGCGCGACCTCCTCGACGACCGGGTCACACCGGGCGGAGGCCGGCGATCTTCCAGTCGTCCCCGGCCCGCTCCATGGTCACCTCGACCCGGCTGCCGGCGACGGTCTCGCCGTCGCCGCCGCTGGTCGTGGTCTGCGTCAGGAACAGGAGTACGACGACCCGGTCGGCGTCGCCGCGGACCACGCCGGCCGCGCTCACCCGCGCCACCGTGCTGATCCGGCGCGCCTTCGCCTGCGGCTTCACGACGTCGTCGAGGATCGCGCCGTAGTCGGAGGTGAACTTTCCCGTCGTCTGGGCGAGCGCGTCGGCGAGGTCCTCGTCGAGCGTGGCGCTGTCGTAGCCGAGCAGCTCGGGCACCCGCTCCCGGGCCGCGGCGAGGGCGTCCGTGCGGGCGTCCGCCTCGGCGGCGGCCCGGTGGGCCTGGACGCCCAGGAGGAGGGCCGCGGCCGCGGCGAGCAGGACGGCTCCCACGGCGACCAGGCGGGCCCCCCGACCCGCGCTGGTCGCCGTCCTCCCGGCCGGCCCTCCGTCCTGCACCGCGCCGTCCGCGGTGGTCCCGTCGCCCACGGCGCTCTCCTTCGTCACGTTCGTCGGGTTCGTCAGGTTCGTCAGGGTGGTCATGCCACGAACTCCAGTCCCGAGACGAGCCAGTCGCCGTCGCTCCTGACCAGGTCGATCTTCAGCCGGTAGTTGCGCGGCTCGGCGGCCTTGGTGCTCTTGTTCTGCACGGTGCCGGTGGCTGCGACGATCACGGTCGCCCTGTCGCCGTCCAGCTTCACGACGCCGGTGGAGACCGCCTCGCCGGTGGCCTTGACCTTGTTGGCGGCGAGCGCCTTCTGCAGGCGGTCCGCCTGGGCCTCGAGCTCGGAGCGGAAGTCGGCGGTGGCGCCGTCGAGCAGCTTCGCCATGTCGGCGTCGGAGGTGGCGCCGCTGATGTCGATCAGGCCCTCGACCTCGGCGCTGGCGGCCGCCGCCGCGGCGTTCTCGTCGGCGATCCGGTCGCGGGCGTCCTGCCAGGCCAGGCCACGCCAGCCGGCGAGGGCCAGCAGCGCCAGCACCAGGAGCGTCGTCGCCACCAGGCCGCGACTGATCGAGGGGAGCGCGATCCTGCGGCGCTCGCGGGTCAGGCTGGTCATGTCAGTTCGCCTCCAGGGGTGCGAGCACGAGGATCTTCCAGAGGTCGTCGGCCTTCGCCGACCTGCCTGTCGTCACGTCCTTGGCGGCGGTGTCGTCGCCGCGCCCGACCGCCAGGTCGTAGGCGACCGTGCCGCTGGAGGCGGGCCACACCCCGCCGCGGAAGGTCAGGCCGCAGGCCGCCGGGAGCGGTCCGCGCGCGCTGGACTGCGGGCAGGGCGCGTTCCGCGCGCCCCGGACGCCGACCGGGCTGTCCACCGGCGCCTCGCAGTGCGCGAGCCGGTCGACCTTGCGGGTGGTCGTGACCCGCGGGCTGCGTCGCTGCGTCGGCGCGAGATAGCCCGACTGGCACGACGGCGGGTTGTTGAGCGCCCCGCGCAGGTCGAGCTGTACGTCGCCCTGGCCGGCCCGCGGCTGCAGCACGGTGAGGGCACGGGCGACCTCGGAGGGGTAGACCACGAGGATCTGCCGGACGTGTGGCAGGTAGGTGTTGAGCACCTGCGCGTTGGTCGTCAGGTTGGCGAGCATCATCGGCAGCACCGGCTGCAGGTCGGTGACCGTCGCGGTCGCCGCGTCGAGCCCGCCGGGCGCCCGCTCCAGCAGGGCGCGCAGGTCGGCGCTGTCGCCCTTCGCCAGCGCGGCGGTGACCTTGTCGAGGGAGTCGGCGTAGCCCTGCGTCTCCGGCGCGAGGTCGGCCTGGGTGCCGAGGACCGGCTCCAGCGCGGAGATCAGGGACGTGGTCGCGTCGATCTCCGCCTGCGCCTCGGTCAGCAGCCTGCCGGAGGAGTCGACGAGCTCGCTGAGCTCGGGCCCGGACCCGCCCAGGCCCTCGTCGACCTGGTCCAGGACGGCCTTCGTCTCCTTCTTCGGCACCGACTCGAGGAGCCGGTTGAGGGAGTCGAGCACGGGCGTGATCTGGGGCATCCCGACCGCCCGCTCGCGCGGGATCGCGGCGCCGTCGGCGAGGAGCTCGCCACTGCTCGTGTCCTTGCCCGTGTCCTTGCCGGACGGGTCCACCAGGTCGACGTACTGCTCACCGATGGCGGACGTGCTGTGCAGCTCGGCGGAGACGCCGGCGGGGATGTCGGTGCCGTTGTCGATGCGCAGGGTCGCGACGGCCCCGCTGTCGGTGACGTCGAAGTCGGAGACCTGGCCGACGTTGACGCCCCGGTAGGTCACCGCGGCCTTCGGGTAGAGGCCGCTGGCGTCCTCGAAGTCGACCGTGACGTCGTACACGCCGACGCCGAGCATCGCGGGGACCCGGGCGTAGTGGATGAACGCGAGGCCGAGGGCGAGCGTCGCGAGGACCGCGAAGATGCGCAGCTGGCGCTTGATGAGGGGTGTGAGCAGCATCGGCGTTCCTAACAGAGGCCCAGGATCGAGAGCAGGCAGCCGTTCTTCGTCGGCTCGTCGGTCGGTGCCGGGGTCGCCGGCTCGTCGCTGTCGGACGGAGCCGCACCGTCGGAGCCGTGGTCCCCGTCGCTGCCCTCGGCGGCGGCACCGTCCGGCACTTCGGCGAGCGGGTTCTCGACCGGGTCGCCGGCCTGCAGGGCAGGTGCGACGCCGCCCAGCCAGGTGCCCGACAGCGCCGTCGTGGTGAGGTCGAGGGTGGCGAACAGGTTGGCGTAGTCGCCGCGGACGGCGTCCGAGGTCGTCATGGCGGGGAAGGGCATGGTGATGCCGATCTTCAGCGCGTCCGGCAGGGTCTCGCTGACCTCGCCGAGGTTCCTGAGGATCGGCCCGAGCGCGTCCAGGTTGGCGAGCAGCGCGCTCTCGCTGGCGTCGACGACACGGACCGCGCGGTCGCCCGCCCGGCCGGCATGGGTGAGCGCCTTGACCAGCCGCGCCCGCTCGGTCTCGAGCACCTCGAGCCCGGGCGTGATCCGGTCGATCGCCGTGGCGATCGTCGTCTCGTCCTTGCGGAGCCCCGCGGACAGGCTGTTGAGCGACTCCAGCGCCGACACGATCTCGCCCTTGTTGGCGTCGAGGACGGCCAGCAGCTCGTTGGCGTGACGGATCAGGCCGCGGGTGTCCGGGACCCTGTCACGCAGCGCGGTGGAGAGCTCGCCGGTGATCGTGCTGATCTGGGAGAGGCCGCCGTTGTTGAGCAGCAGCGCGACCGCGCCGAGGACCTGCTCGGTCGCCGGGTAGGTGCCGGTCTGCTCCACGCCGATCACGTCGCCCTCACCGAGCACCGGACCGGTCGCACCGGTGTCGGCGGCGGCGAGCGCGACCTCGTCGGCGCCGACGTCGGAGCGGCCGTCGCCCGAGCCGGGCACCGACACCTCGACGTACTGCGCGCCGAGGAGGGTCTTCTGTCCGATCGAGAAGATGGCGTCCCTCGGGAGCGGCACGTCCTCGAGCAGGTGCAGCTGGACGACCGCCTCCCAGCCCTCGACGTCGATCTCGCCGACCGTGCCGATCACGACGTTGTCCTTCTGGACCGTCGAGTTCGGCACCAGGTTCTCGATCTGGTCGAAGTGGACCGTGACGGTGTAGCCGTCGTCGCCGACGGCGACCTGGCCGGGCAGCGTGTTGTCGTTGGGCTGGATGTCGCAGCCCGAGCCGAGCAGTGCGGCGCCGACCAGCAGCGCCCCGACCGCCCCGCGGGTACGACGGCCCCGCATCCCCTTCGTGCTCACTGCGCGCTCCCCAGGTCGTCGAGTCCGAGCAGGCCGAGCAACGGCTGGAGGGCCTGCGTGCACTGCTCGCTGGTCCCACCCGCACCGAGGACCGCTCCGCAGAGGAGCTGAGCGGCGCTGTCCAGGCCACTGAGCGTCGCGCGTCCGGTGATGGCCTCGTGCTCGATCGTGTTGCTCAGGTCGACGATCGCGTGCGGTGCGAGGTGCAGGATGCCCGCCAGCTCGTTGGACCGGTCGGCCAGCGTGGCCGCGAGCGTGTTCAGGTCGGTGACCGACTCCCTGATCCGGCCACGGTGCTTCCTGAAGTACTTCTCCACGACGGGCAGGACCGCGGCCAGGTCGCGGATCGCGCCGCTCAGGTTGCTGCGGTTGGCCGCCAGCACGCCGCTCACGTCGTCGAGCTCGGTGGTGACGCCGCGCAGGGCGGCGTCGTTGAGGGCGAGGTTCTTCGTGAAGGTGTTGAGGTTGCGGATCGTGCTGAACAGGTCGGAGCGGCCGTCGGACAGCGCGGTCGCGGCGCCCTGCAGCTCGGTGATCGCCTGCCGCAGGTCGGTCGAGTTGCCGTCGCGCAGGCCCTTCTCGATCGCGGTGATGGCGTCGGCGAGGGGGCCGTTCCGCTTGCCCTTGTCGGGGCCGAGGGTGGTGGCGAGGTCGGTCAGCTGCTGCTTGACGTCGTCGAAGGTCACCGGCACGGCCGTCTTATCGAGCGCGATCGTGGCGCCGTCCTCCAGCTCGTCGCCGCCGGTGTAGACGGGCTCGAACTGCACGAAGCGCCCGCTGACCAGGCTCGGCGACACGATCGCGGCGTGCGCGTCGGCCGGGATCGGCTGGCCGGAGTCGACCGTCATGGTGACCAGCACGCCCTCGGGCTTGTTCTCGATGCCGGTGATCTCACCGACGCGGACGCCGAGCACCTTCACGTCGTCGCCCTTGTTGAGCCCCTCGGCGCTGGAGAACATCGCGTGCACCGTCGTACTGCTGGTGTCGCGGTTCCACGCGAGGAGGCCGAGCGCGACGGCCGCGACGACGAGGAGGGTCACGATGCGGCGGCCCGTGACGAGGGTGTTCATGGCATCACTCCGGAGATGATCGGGGCGAGGGTCGCGGGCGAGGTGAGGTTCTGGATGTAGGCGTCGAACCACGGCCCGGTGGAGACCGCCTCGCCGAACGCGGTCGCGTAGCCGCGCAGTCCGGTGATCGTCGCCTGCAGGTTCTTCCGGTTCCTGTTCAGCAGGCCCACCACGCCGTCCAGCTCGTCGAGCGCCGGGCCGAGGACGTCGTCGGTGTCCTTCAGCAGCGTCCGCAGCGCCGTCGACAGCTCACGGGCGCTGGACAGCAGGTTCGTGACGACCTTCTGCCGGGCGTCGAGCTCGGTGAGCAGCGAGCGGCCGGAGCCGAGCAGTGAGGCGATCTGCTCGTCGCGGCCGGCCAGCACCTCGGTGACCCCGTTGGCGTGGGCGAGCAGCGAGCGCAGCTCGTCGTCGTTGGAGGAGACCGCCCGGGACAGGGCGGTGATGCCCTCGAGCGCGGGACCGAGGTCGGGGCTGCTGGCGTTGAGCGTCCTCGACGCCTGGTCGAGCGCCGCGGCGAGCTGCGACTTGTCGATCTCGGCGGTGGTCTCGGTCAGCTCGTTGAGCGTCGCGGTCAGGTTGTACGGCGACGACGTCCGCTCGACCGGGATCGTGTCACCGGCCTGCAGGTCACCGCTGCCGCGCGGCTCGAGCTCGACCGCGGCCCGGCCGAGGAGGGTGATCGTGATGATCCGCGCCTCGGTGAGGTCGCCGAGCTTCACCGAGTCGTCGGTGAGCACGATCTCGGCGGTGACGTGGTCGCCGTCGATGCCGACCTCGCGGACCTTGCCGACCTGGGCGCCGGAGATCATCACGGCGTCGCCGCCCTTGAGGCCGCCGGCCTCGGCGAAGTCGACCTCGATGACGTCGTTGTTGCCGATCAGCGGCAGCTTGTTGATGTTCATCGCGGCCATCACGGCGAGCACCAGGACGAGGGTGCCGATGATGCCGCGGACCGCGAGGCGGTCGGGGGTGATGTCGCGGCTCATCGCTGGCACCTCGGGGCGTCGGAGTAGATCCAGGGGGTGAGGACCGGCTGGTCGGCCGACAGGCCGGTCTGGATGCGGACCCCGCAGAGGTAGAAGTTGAAGAAGTTGCCGTACGACGCGGTGTTCTGCAGCGTCTCGTAGTGGCTCGGGAGCTTCTTGACCAGCGCGTCGAGGGTGTCGCGGCGCTTGTTGAGCCCGCGGGCGGTGACCGCCAGGCCCTGGAGGTCCGAGCGGAGGTCGCCCCTCGCCCGGGCGACGAGCGTCGCCGTACGGTCGGCGAAGCCGCTGATCCGCGCCGCCGCGTCGAGCACCTGCGTGTCCTGCCTGTCGAGCCCGGTGAGCAGGGCGTCGAGGCGGTCGAGCAGCAGCCCGACGGTCGCCCTCCGGTCGTCGACCGTGCCGAGCACGCTGTTGAGGTTGCGGACCACCTGGCCGATCAGCTCCTCGCGGTTGCCGATGGTGGTCGTGAAGGACGCGACGCTGTCGACGAGCGTCGCCACCGAGGACTGCTGGCCCTGCAGCACCTGCACCAGCTGCCCGGACAGCTCGTTGACCTGGGTCGGGCTGAGCCCGGCGAACAGCGGCTTGAAGCCGTTGAGCAGGGTGTCGAGGTCGAGCGCGGAGGCGGTCTGGGCCGCGGGGAGCGTGCCGCCGACGGCGAGCGTCTCCCCCGAGTCCTCCTCGCCGCGGGTCAGCTGGATCACCCGGTCGCCGATCAGGTTGCGGTACTGGATCGTCGCGTGCGTCCCGGTCGTCAGCCGCTGTCCCTTGCGGACGTCGAAGGTGACCAGCACCGTGTTGTCGGGCTGGACGTCGATCTCGCGGACCTTCCCGACGTCGACGCCGGCGATCCGCACCTCGTCGCCGACCGCGAGGCCGGACACGTCGTTGAAGACGGCCTTGTAGTCCTCGCGGTCGCCGGGCCGGACCTCGCCGGTGACGGCGGCGACCCACAGGGTGAACGCGGCCGCCATCGCGAGGAAGGCGCTGAACTTGATCAGGTCGTTGCGCTCGCGGCGCTTCTCCGGGCTGATCCGGTCTGCACGGCTCATCGGAGCTGCGTCCCTCCCTTGATCAGGCCGAGCAGGGTGTCGAGGACTGCCTGGTCGGGCGTGGGCTGCGGGCCGACGTACGGGTTGGCGCCGGTGCGGAAGCGCGGCGGCTGCTGGGCCGCCTCCTTCGCGCTGATGACCGGCAGCCCGTAGCAGGCGGGGCCGCGGTCGTCGCCGACGAGCGGCAGGTTCTCCTGGTAGGTGTACGGGTCCCGACCGGGCACGATCCGCGTGATCGTGGTGATGCCGTGGTGCGTACCACCCACGGCCGCCTCCGCCAGCTCGTTGGTCCGGGCCAGGCCGAGCACGAGGCACGGCAGCTCGGGCGAGTACCGATCGAGCACCTCGGTCACCGGGCCCAGCAGCTCGAGCGTCGTGACGAGTCCCTGCTGCGAGCTGCGGAGCAGCGAGTCCGCCTCGTCGCTGAAGCCCGTGAGGCTGCGCTCGAGCGCCCGCAGCGACGCCTGCTGGCGCACCAGCGTCTGCGAGACGGTGCCCGCCTGGCTGAGCGCCGCGACGAGGTCGGGCCGCGCGACGTCGTACACGTCGGCGACGTCGTCGGCAACCCGCAGGTCGGCGCTGAGCGTGCGCAGGGACGGGTTGAAGGAGACGAGATAGGCGTCGGTCTGCGAGATCAGGTCGCCGATCAGCCGGCCGCGCTGGTCGAGGGCACCGGCCACCGCCGTGAGCGCCGAGTTGACCTCGGCGGGCCGCGCGACGTCGAGGACCTTGGTGAGGTTCTCGAACGCCTCGTCGACCTCGACGGTCACCTTGTCGGCGGGGATGACCGCGCCGGCCTCGATCGTGGGGCCGCCCTCCTTCGCCGGCGTGAGCTGGACGTACTTCGCGCCGAAGGCGGTCGGCGGCACGATCTGCGCCGTGACGTCGGCCGGCACCCGGTCGACCTTGTCCTTGTCGATCTCGAGGGTGATCGTGACCTGCCTGCCGTCGGTCTCGATGTCGCTGACGGTGCCGATCTCGACGCCGCGCAGCTTGATCGGCGCCCCGGACGCGAGGGTCAGCCCGGCGCGGTCGGCCTGGACGGTGACCTCGACGGTGTCCGCGAAGGCGCCGCGGTACTTCGCGATCGTGCCGGCGATGAGCGCGACGATGAGGGCGAGGAAGACGAAGCCGTAGACGACCTGACGGTCGATCCTGTGCGCGTGGCCCGCGGAGGAGGTGCTCATCGGCCGCTCACCCCGCGATGTGGACCGACGGCCCACCCCAGATCGCGATCGCGAAGATCAGGTCGATGAACATCGTGCAGATCAGCGCGGAGCGGACCGCCTTGCCGACCGCCTTGCCCACGCCGGCCGGACCGCCGGACGCGCGGAAGCCGTGGTAGCAGCAGATCGACACGATCACGAGCGCCATCAACGCGACCTTGATGATCGCGAGGAAGAGGTCGCTCGGGATGAGGAAGGTGTCGAAGTAGTGCAGGTACGTGCCCGGCGCCTGGTCGTAGCCGACCGTCACGACGAGGTACGTCGCCAGCCAGCACATCATCAGCGCGATGGCGAACAGCGGGACGACCGCGATGATCCCGGCGATGATCCGCGTGGTGACCAGGAAGGGCACCGGGTGCACCGCCATCACCTCGAGCGCGTCGATCTCCTCGCTCACCCGCATGGCGCCGATCTGCGCGGTGAAGCCCGCGCCGACGGTCGCGGTGAGTGCGATGCCGGCGATGATCGGCGCGACCTCGCGGGTGTTGAAGTACGCCGAGAAGAAGCCCGAGAGCGTCGAGACGCCGATGTTGTCGAAGGACGTGTAGGCCTGCAGGCCGACCTCGATCCCGGAGGCGGCGGTGAGGAAGCCGATCACCAGCACCGTGCCGCCGATGAGCGCGAGCGCACCGGTGCCGAGGGAGACCTCGGCCAGCAGCCGCACGACCTCCTTCGGGTAGTGCCTCATGACCCGCGGCATGTGCGAGTAGGCGTCACCGTGGAAGCTCAGCTGGTCACCCAGGTTGCGCAGGGCCGTGGTCGGCCTGGCGAGCTGCTTGATGGGCACGACTACCTCACGCTCCCAGCTTGATCTGGAGGAACAGGGCGCTGATCACGCTGTTGGCGGCGAAGAGCAGCATGAACGCGAAGACGACGGTCTGGTTGACGGCCTCGCCCACGCCCTTCGGGCCGCCCTTGGCGTTGAGCCCGAGATAGCAGGCCGTCAGGCCGGCCAGCAGGCCGAAGATCGCGGCTTTCGCCTCGGAGGCGAGGAAGTCGGGGAGGCCGACGAGCAGGGTCAGGTCCGACAGGTAGAGCCCTGGTGTGGCCCCTTGCAGCACGACCGAGAAGAAGTAGCCGCCGACGAGCCCGACCACGGTCACCATGCCGTTGAGCGCCACGCCGACGAGGGTCGACGCCACGATCCGCGGTACGACGAGGCGCTCGATCGGGTCGATCCCGAGGGTCACCATCGCGTCGATCTCCTCGCGGATCTTGCGGGAGCCGAGGTCCGCGCAGATGGCGGTCGCCCCGGCACCGGCGACGACGAGCACCGACACGATGGGCCCGATCTCGCGGACGACCGCGACCGCCGCACCCGCGCCGGCGAGGTCGACCGCACCGATCTGGATGAGCAGCTGGTTGACCTGGAAGATGATCACGACGCAGAACGGGATCGAGACCAGCAGCGCCGGGCCGAAGGACACCGTGGTCACGAACCAGGCCTGCGAGATGAACTCCGCGAACCGGAAGCGCGTCGTGAACATAGTCCGGAAGACCTTGCCGACGAAGGTGTAGAAGTCGCCGAAGGTCGACAGCGCCTTGAACGGCAGCGTGCCGCGCAGCGCGTCGTCGGCCATCTTCCGCGAGCCCGGGGACATGCCGGCCGGGCCGGCGCCCTTCGGTTCGACGGGACGCTCGGGAGCGAGGGTCATGCGGTGGCCTCCGTTGCTTGCTTCGTGGCCGGGCTCGGGACGACGTACAGCGGGAGGCGCAGCGCCGCGGGCGCGGTCGGCGGGACGGCCGGGCGCACGGGCGCCACCGGCGAGAGCCGCTGGTAGGCGGCGCCGGGCGCCGGACGCTGGTCCGGCTCGCCCTTGTTGGGCCACAGCGACATGGCCCGCTCGGCCTGCGCCGTGATCGTCAGGCTCGGGTTGACGCCTAGGTTGGCCGAGATCGCGGCGCCGTCGACGACGTGGAGCCCGGGGTGGCCGTGGACCCGGTGGTAGGGGTCGATCACGCCGGTCCCGGCGCTCTCCCCGATCGCGCAGCCGCCGAGGAAGTGCGCCGTCATGGGGATGTTGAAGATCTCGCCGACCGTGGAGTACGAGCCGCCGTCGATCCGCTCGCTGATCTTGCGGACCACCTCGTTGCCTGCCGGGATCCAGGTCGGGTTCGGCTCGCCGTGGCCCTGCTCCGACGTCAGCCGCGCCCGCTTGCCGGCGCGGCCGCGCTTGGGCCGGACGGTGATCGAGTTGTCGCTGGTCTGCATGACCAGCGCGATGATCGTGCGCTCCGGCCAGCTGCCGAGGCCGCCCAGGCAGGACAGCAGAAGGAGCGGGTGGCGCAGCGCCTGCCCGATCCAGCGCAGCCACCGCGGGGTGCGGCCGCCGCCGTCGGTCATGACCGTGAGCAGCATGCCCATCAGGCCCGAGCCCTTGCCGTAGCGGACCGGCTCCACGTGGGTCACCGGGTCGGGGTGGATCGACGAGGTGATCGCGACACCGTGGTGGAAGTCGTAGGAGCCCTTGTTGCGCATCTTCGTGCTCGACGCGCACAGCGCCTCGGAGTTGGTGCGGGTGAGGAACCCGAGCCGGTCCGAGAGCCCGGGCAGGTCGCCCGAGCGGCGCATGCCGTGCAGCAGCTCCTGGGTGCCCCAGGTGCCGGCGGCCAGGACGACCTGGCCGGCGCTGAGGACCTGCTTGCGGCGGGCCGAGCGGCCCGAGCGGTGGGTCGTGACGTCGTACCCACCGTCGGGGCGGGGCGTGATCGCGTCGACCGTGGTCCGCTCGACCACCTCCGCACCGGCCTTCTCGGCGAGGTGGAGGTAGTTCTTGAGCAGCGTGTTCTTCGCGTTGTGGCGACAGCCCGTCATGCACTCGCCGCACTCGATGCAGCCGCGCCGCTCGGGGCCGGCTCCGCCGAAATAGGGGTCCGGGACGGCGGCGCCGGGCTGCTTCTCGCCGCCGGCGCCGAAGCACACGCCGATCGGGGTGGGGCGGTAGGTGTGGCCGACGCCCATCTCGTCGGCCACCTCCTTCATGATCTCGTCGGAGGCGGTGACGGTGGGGTTCTGGACGACGCCGAGCATCCGCTTCGCCTGGTCGTAGTACGGCGCCAGCTCGGCCTTCCAGTCCGTGATGTGCCGCCACTGGGGGTCGTTGTAGAACGCGTCGGACGCCGGCTCGTAGAGGGTGTTCGCGTAGACGAGCGACCCGCCGCCGACGCCCGCGCCGGCGAGCACGACGACGTCGCGCAGCAGCCGGATCCGCTGGATGCCGAAGCAGCCCAGGCGCGGCGCGTAGAGGAACCTCCGCACGTCCCAGGAGGTCTTGGCGAACTCCTCGTCCGCGAACCGGCGGCCGGCCTCCAGGACGCCGACCCGGTAGCCCTTCTCGGTGAGCCGGAGGGCGGTCACCGAGCCGCCGAAGCCCGATCCGACGACGAGGACGTCGTAGTCGTGGTCGGCACGCGTCTGGGCCACGGCGGCACATCCTTCGGAGCTGGCCGGGCGACGTCCCCCTGCTCGGACGCCATCTCCGGTGGAGGTCCATGAGACCGGGAGACGACCGTCACAGGCTCGTGGCGAAGGTCCAACGCTCGCCGGACGGATTGTCCGGCTGCACAACGGGCTCGACAGGCGCGGCCCGCGGGGGATCAGCCGCGAGCGACCCGGGCGAGCACCATCTGCTCGTAGCTGTCGAAGACGAGGTCGAAGTCGGCCGGGGTGACCGGCGAGCGCCACTGCTGCAGGCCGACGAGCAGCGTGATGCCCATGACGGCGAGCCGGTGCGCCTCCGCGGCGTCCGGGATGACGGAGGCGAGCACGTCCTGCAGCGCCCGGACCCGGTGCTCGTCGACCCGCTTCTGCACGACGTCGACCGCGGCGTTCGTGTGCGCCCACCCGCGGATCGCCGCCTCGGCCGCGTGCGGGACCGTGGCCACGAGCCTCTTCATCACCAGCACCCGCTCGAGCGGGTCCTCGGAGGCCGCCACCAGCCGCTCGATGCGGTTGGTCTGCTCCTCCTCCCAGTACTCGAGGAACTGCTCGACGAAGCCGTCCAAGCTGCCGAAGTAGCCGTAGAAGGAGCCCGTGGTGACCTTCAGCCGCTTGCAGAGCACGGCGATCTTCAGCCGGCCCGCGCCCTCGGTCGCGAGCAGGTCCATCGCCGAGGCGAAGTAGTCGTCGCGGGTCACCAGCAGTCGCACGGCGCAACGCTATCCCGACCTCGACCTAGGCGCCCGCGCCGGCGAGCGCGCGGTAGTGCTCGACCAGGGTCCGCTTCACCAGCTTGCCCGTCGGCGTGCGCGGCAGGTCGTCGACGAAGTCCACGCTCCGCGGCGCCTTGTACGACGCCAGCCGCTCCCTGACGTGACCGACCAGCTCGGCGGCCAGCTCGTCGGTGCCGGTGACGCCCGCGCGGAGCTGGACGACGGCCTTCACCTGCTCGCCCATCTCCGGGTCCGGCACACCGATCACCGCGACGTCGTACACGGCGGGGTGGAGGGTGAGCGCGTCCTCGACCTCCTGCGGGTAGATGTTCACGCCGCCGGAGATGATCATGAAGGACTTGCGGTCGGTCAGGTAGAGGTAGCCGTCCTCGTCGACCCGGCCGAGGTCGCCGACCGTGGTCCAGGTCGGGTGCTCGGGGTGCTCGGCGGCGCGGGTCTTGTCGGGGTCCTTGTGGTACTCGAAGGGCCGCACCTCGCGCTCGAAGTACACCGCGCCCACCTCGCCCGCCGGGACCTCGGCGCCCGACTCGTCGCAGATGTGCACCGGGCCGAACATGCTGCGGCCCACGGAGCCCCGGCGCTCGAGCCACTCGGGCGTGGTGATCAGGGTCAGTCCGGCGCTCTCGGTCGAGGAGTAGTACTCGACCAGGATCGGCCCCCACCACTCGACCATCGCCTGCTTCACGTCGACCGGGCAGGGCGCGGCCGCGTGGATCGCGAGCCGCAGGCTCCCGACGTCGTACGCCGCCCGGTCGGCCTCGTCGAGCTGGAGCAGCCGCACGAACATCGTCGGCACCATCTGCGTGATCGTGACCCGGTGCCACTCGATCGCGGCCAGTGCCTCGACGGCGTCGAAGCGCTCCATCACCACGACCGTCCCGCCGTGGGCGTGCACGACGCCGCACCAGCGCAGCGGCGCCGCGTGGTAGATCGGCGCGGGCGAGAGGTAGACGTCGTCGGGGCCGAAGCCGAAGGCGGCGCCGGCGAGGCCGGTCAGCGGGTCGCCGGGCTCGTCGACGGCGATCGGCAGCAGCGGCGGCTTGACCCCCTTGGGCCGGCCGGTCGTGCCCGAGGAGTAGAGCATGTCGCTGCCGCGCGGCTGCTCGTCGAGCTGCCGTTCGCCGGCGGAGGCGAGCAGGTCGTCGTACGAGCCGAAGCCGTCGACGGCGCCGCCGAAGGCGACGGCGTGCTCGACTCGTGGCGCCTGCGCCCGCACTTCGGCCGCCAGGCCGGCCAGCCGGCCGGACGCAATGAGGACCCGGGCGTCGCAGTCGTCGACGATGTACGCCGCCTCGCCCGCGGTCAGGTGGTGGTTGATCGCCGTCAGGTAGAGGCCCGAGCGCAGCGCCGCCCAGTAGAGGGTGAAGCACTCGGCGGCGTTGTCGCTGAGCATCGCGACGACGTCGCCGCGGCGCAGCCCGAGGTCGTGCAGCGCGACGGCCAGCCGTCGCGAGCCGTCGTCGAGCTCGGCGTACGTGACGACCCGGCCGCTGCCGGCCATCACGACGGCCGGCTTGTCCGGGGTGGTCCGGGCGTGGGTGCCGGGATACATCGGTGTGGACTCCTCAGGGGCTCAGAAGGTGCAGGGCATCCGCTTGACGGCGTGCATGAAGTGGCCGCCGACCAGCTCCGGCTCGCCGAGCTCCAGCGTCGGGACGCGGGTCAGCAGCTCGCGGAAGAGCGCCCGCAGCTGCAGCCGGGCGACGTGGTTGCCGAGGCAGTAGTGCGGCCCGCCGCCCCCGAACCCCACGTGGGGGTTGGGATTGCGCGTGATGTCGAAGCGCCACGGGTCCACGAAGACGGACTCGTCGCGGTTGGCCGAGGAGTAGAACAGGACGACCTTCTCGCCGGCCGCCACGTCGACGCCGCCGACGACCGCGTCGACCGTGGCGGTACGACGGAAGGTCATCACCGGGCTGCCCCAGCGCACGAACTCCTCGATCGCGCCGGGGATGGCGCGGTCGAAGTTCTCCGTCAGCAGGGCCTTCTGGTCGGGGTGGTCGCTGAGCGCCTTCATCCCGTGGCTCGTGGTGTTGCGGGTCGTGTCGTTGCCGGCGATGGCGAGCAGGCAGAAGTAGGACCGGATGTCGTCGTCGGTGAGCCGGTGGCCGTCGATCTCGGCGGCGACCAGGTCGCTGATCAGGTCGTCGGTGGGGTGCGAGCGGCGGGCGTCGATCAGGGTCTGCGCGATGTCGTGCAGCTCGGCGATGCCGCCGAGCAGGCAGGTGAACGGGTCGCCGGACTCGCCGATGTACTCGGGGTCGTTGTGGCCGACCATGTCGTCCACCGCCTTGACCATGCGCTCGCGCAGGTCGTCGGGCACGCCGAGCATCCCGGAGATGGTCCACAGCGGCAACCGCATCGAGACCTGCTCGACGAAGTCGCGCGGCCCCTCGGTGAGGAAGTCGGTCACGATCGCCCCGGCCTGCTGCCTGATCTGCTCCTCGATCCGGCGGATCTGGCGCGGGCTGAACGCGGCGTGCACCAGCTTGCGGGTGATCCCGTGCCGGGGCTCGTCCATGGCGAGGATCGACTGGGTCTCCTCGAGCAGCGGCGCCGGGACGTCCTCGAACATCACGCCGCCGTTCTCGGGCGCGGAGGAGAAGACGTCGTGGGCCTTGCTGACGGCGACGACGTCCTCGTGCGCGACGACGGCCCAGTAGCCGGTGTCGTCGGGGTCCGGCATGAGGGAGCCGTACGCCGGCGGCTGCCAGGAGACCGGTCGCTCGCGGCGCAGCACGGCGAAGGACTCGTCGCGCTGGCGGGCGGTCTGCGCCCAGAAGGACTCGCTCGAGAGCTCGATCGGGTCGTGCGGGCGGGCGCCGGCGGGAGTCGCGGAGACGCTGTTCGGAGCAAGGGTCGGCATGGGAGCCACCTCCTCGAGTCAAATGTAATACGACTTACATTACATCTGCGTCGGGATCCGTCAACCCCTTGACAGGAGGATTGTAATGTAACTTATGTTATGTCTCACGAGCAGCCCCTGAGAGGAGCAACCGTGACCACCACTGCCCCGGCCCCGCCGGCCGTCCAGCCCAGCACCGAGCTCAACCTGACCCTCACCCTCGAGGAGAAGCGCCCGCTCTCCGAGGGCGTCGTCGAGCTGGTCCTCAAGGCGCGCTCGACGCTGCCGCCGTGGGGACCGGGCGCCCACGTCGACCTCCTGCTCGGCCCCGACCTGGCCCGCCAGTACTCCCTGTGCGGCGACCCCGCCGACCGGCGCTACCTGCGGGTCGCCGTGCTGCGCGAGACCGACGGCCGCGGTGGCTCCGCCTACGTCCACGACGAGCTGGCGGTCGGCACCACGCTGCAGGTCCGCGGCCCCCGCAACCATTTCCCGCTCGTCGAGGCGCCCCGCTACCAGTTCATCGCCGGCGGCATCGGGATCACCCCGATCCTCGCCATGGTCCGCGCCGCCGAGGCCGCAGGCGCCGACTGGCACCTGCTGTACGGCGGTCGCAGCCGGGCGTCCATGGCCTACCTGGCCGAGCTGGCGTCGTACGGCGACCGGGTGAGGGTGCAGCCCGCCGACACCGACGGCCTGCTCGACCTGGCCTCCGTGCTCGGCACCCCGCGCGAGGACACCGCGGTCTACTGCTGCGGCCCGGAGGTCCTGCTCGACGCGGTCGAGCAGCACTGCGCGAGCTGGCCGGCCGGCAGCCTCCACCTCGAGCGGTTCGCGCCGCGGGCCGTCGACCCGGACACGGTCGACACCGAGTTCGAGGTCGAGTTCGCCCGTTCCGGCGTGACCGCGACCGTGCCCGCCGGCGTCTCGATCCTCGACGTCGCCACCGCGGAGGGCGTGTTCGTCGTGCGCTCGTGCAGCGAGGGCGTGTGCGGCACCTGCGAGACCGTCGTGCTCGACGGCGAGCCCGACCACCGCGACTCGGTGCTCGGCGACGACGACCGCGCCGAGGGCTGCTTCATGCCGTGCGTCTCGCGGGCCTGCTCCGACCGCCTCGTGCTGGACCTGTGAGCCGGGGATGACCGGCCGACCCGCCAGCCAGCGGCTCAGCGCCCTCGACGCGGCCTTCCTCCAGGTCGAGGACGCGGAGAACCGGATGCAGCTCGCCGGCATGCTGCTCTTCGAGGGCCCCGCGCCGTCGTACGACGACTTCCGGGCCGCCGTCGCGGGGCGCCTCCTCGACCTGCCCCGCTTCCGGCAGCGGCTGGCGGGCTCGGTCCTCGGGCTCGGTCGTCCGCGCTGGGTGGAGGACGCGGCCTTCGACCTCGACTACCACCTCTCACACGTCGCACTCCCCGCTCCCGGCGGGGAGGCCGAGGTCGAGGCGCACATCGACCAGCTGACGACCGCGCCGCTCGACCTGCGCCGGCCGGTGTGGGAGCTGGGCCTGGTCGAGGGCGTCGGCGCCGGCTTCGCGATCTCGCTGAAGGTGCACCACTGCATGGTCGACGGCCTGTCGATCATGGACATCTTCGGGGCGCTGGTGGACCCGCTGCCCGTGGTGGCGCGGCCCGTCGGGACGTCGCGGCCCGCCGCCGCCCGCGCCGGCACGTCGCTGCGCCACCGGGTCGGCGGGACCCTCGCCATGCTCGGCCAGGCGCCACGCTCGGCGCTCAACGCGGGCCCGTCCGGTCCCACCCGGCGCACGCGCTACGCGACGCTCCCGCTCGACGACCTCCGGGCGGTGCAGCAGGCCGCCGAGGCCAGCCTCAACACCGTGGTGCTGACGGTCGTGGCCGGCGGGCTCGAGCGCTACCTCCACCGGCGCGGCGAGGAGGTCGACCGGGTGCACGCGTTCGTCCCGGTGAACCGGCGCGCCAGTGACGACCGCGGCCGGCTCGGCAACCAGATCGCGATGACCTACCCGGCGCTGCCCGTCGGGGTGATGACCGCCCGGGAGCGCCTGGCGCTCGTCCAGCGCTCCTCCACCGAGGCCGTGCGCGGCCACCAGCCGTCGACCACGGCGACGCTGATGTCGGCGCTGGGCCTGGCGCCGGCGCCGCTGGCCGGTGTCCTCAACCGCGTCCTGCAGCTCCGGGCCGGGTTGTTCAACCTGACCGTCACCAACGTGCCCGGCCCGCCGGTGCCGGTGCACTTCCTGGGCCGCGAGCTCGAGCTGATCCTCGGGGCCACCCCGCTCACCCGCAGGCACGCGCTGACCGTGGCGGTTCTCAGCTACGCCGGCCGGCTCACCTTCTCCGTCACCACCGACCCACGCCGCCTGCCCGACGGCACCCGGCTCGTCGACGACATCCGGGCGGCGGCCGACGACCTCCTCGCCGCCTTCAGCACCGCCGACCCCACCCCCGAGAGATGAGGAATCGATGACCACCAACTCCCTGGCCGGCCGGCGGATCGCCGTCACCGGAGCCGCGCGCGGCATCGGCCTGGCCACCGCCCGGTTGCTCCACGATCGGGGTGCCACCGTCGTCGTCGGCGACCTCGACGGCGACATCGCGGCCGCTGCGGCCGCCTCCATCGGGCCGGACGTCGCCGGGCTCGCGCTGGACGTGGCCGACCACGCGTCGTACGCCGCCTTCCTCGAGGCGGCGACCGTCGACGGGCCGCTCGACGTGCTCGTCAACAACGCCGGCATCATGCCGATCGGCCCGCTCGTCGAGCAGTCGCCCGCCACGCTGCGCCGGGCGCTCGACGTCAACGTCCTCGGCTGCCTCAACGGGTTGCAGCTCGCGCTGCCCGCCATGGTCGAGCGCGGCTCGGGGCACGTCGTCAACGTCGCGTCGACCGCCGGGCGCACCCCGGTCCCGGGTGGGATCGCCTACTGCGCCACGAAGTCCGCGGTGGTGGCGCTGACCGAGACCGCGCGGGTCGAGTACGACGGCACGGGGGTCGACTTCACCTGCGTGATGCCGCACTTCACCAACACCGAGCTGATCGCCGGCACGACCGCGACCCGGCTGGTCCCGGTCGTGCAGCCCGAGGACGTGGCGGCGGCGATCGCGGAGGCCATCGTGCACCGGCGCAAGGACGTCTTCGTGCCCCGGATGATCGGCCCGCTGCTGCGGACCCAGCCACTGCTGGGCCGACGCCTGCGCGACGCGATGAGCCGCCGGCTCGGCGCCTACGACACCTTCCTGCACTTCGACCGTGGCCAGCGCGCGGGCTACGACGACCGGATCAGCCAGTCCTGAAGGGGGTCCTGCCATGACGACATCCATCGCCACCACCCCGGACGGCGCGCTCGAGGTCACCGAGGTGGCCCGGCTGCGCGCCACCTTCCGCGCCGGACGCACCCGGCCCGACGAGTGGCGGCTCGCCCAGCTGCGCGGCCTGGAGCGGCTCCTCGTCGACAACGAGGCCGAGCTCGCCGCCGCCCTGCTCGCCGACCTCGGCCGGCCCGCGAACGACAGCTTCCTCGGCGACATCGCACCGACCCTGGCGGAGGTGCGCTTCGCGCTGAGGAAGCTCGCGCGGTGGCGTCGGCCGCAGCGGGTGGGCCTGCCCCTCTCGCAGCGACCGGGCCGGGCATGGTTCGACTTCGAGCCGCTCGGGGTGGTGCTGGTCATCGGGCCCTGGAACTACCCGGTCTACCTCACCCTCGGACCCCTCGTCGGAGCGATCGCGGCCGGCAACTGCGCCGTCCTCAAGCCGTCCGAGCACGCGCCGGCCGTCGCCGACGCCCTCGCCCGGCTGGTGCCGCGGTACCTCGACCCCGACGCCTTCACCGTGCTCAACGGCGGTCCCGAGGTCACCCAGGGCGTGCTCGCGCAGGGTGTCGACCACGCCTTCTTCACCGGCGGCCCGGAGATCGGCAAGGCCGTGATGGCCGCTGCCGCGCCGCACCTCACGCCGGTCACCCTGGAGCTCGGCGGCAAGTGCCCCGCGGTGGTCTCGTCCGACGCCGTGGTCGACGTCGCCGCGCGCCGGATCGCGTGGACCAAGCTGCTCAACTCCGGCCAGACCTGCATCGCGCCCGACTACGTGCTCGTCGAGCGCTCCGTGCGCGACGAGTTCGTCGCCGCCCTGCTGCGGGCCTTCCGCGACATGGCGCCCGACGGCAGGGGCGGGCGCGACCTGCCGATCGTCACCGCGCGGCACGCCGCCCGGCTCGCCGGCCTGCTCGAGGGCCACGGCGGCGAGATCCTGCTCGGCGGTGGCTCCGCTCCCGCCGACCGGCGGCACGACCTCACCGTCGTGCTCGACCCGGCCGCCGACGCGGCGCTGATGCAGGAGGAGATCTTCGGGCCGATCCTGCCGGTCGTGACGGTCGACTCGGTGACCGAGGCCGTGGAGCGGGTCAACGCGGGACCGAAGCCGCTGGCGGCGTACCTCTTCAGCGAGTCGGGCGAGGAGGAGCGACTCTTCCGCGCCGAGGTGCCGGCCGGGGCGGTGGTCACCAACCACGCCGCGATGCACGTGCTCTGCCCGGAGCTGCCGTTCGGCGGCGTCGGCAACAGCGGGATGGGCGCCTACCACGGGCGCTGGGGCTTCGAGGCCTTCAGCCACCGCAAGGCGCACCTCGCGCGATCGGCCCGGATCGACCCGCGCGTCGTCTACCCGCCCTACGGACCGCTCACCCGGCGCCTGCTCCGCCTCATCTTCTGATCCCCGTCCCCGAACGCCCCCCCTAAACCGAGGAGAACCGCCATGCCCTTCACCGACACCGCCGACGCCACGCACTACCTCGCCAGCGTCTTCCAGGCGGGCTTCGACGACCCGGAGATCAGTCCCGCGCTCGCGAAGTCCGGGCTGGTGCTGCGGATGGACGTCACCGAGCCCGAACTGGTGATGACCGTCGACCTCGTCAACCAGACCATCCACACCGGCGACAGCGACAGTGGGGCTCCCGAGGCGAACATGACCCTCGGCCTGACCGCCGACACCGCCAACCGGTTCTGGCAGGGCAAGGTCAGCGTCCCGCTCGCCGTCGCGCGCGGCCAGATCAAGCTCGGCGGCGCGCTGCCGAAGCTGATCGCGCTGCTGCCCAGCGCCAAGCCGATCCAGCAGCGGTACGTCGCCACGCTGGCCGCCGACGGACGGGCGGACCTGATCGCGTGACCCCGACCGGCCCCGCCTTCCGCGGAGGCTCCGGTCCGCCGCTGGTGCTGCTGCACGGGCTGTTCATGTCGTGGCACGCGTGGCAGCCCGTGCTCGCCGGATTGCAGGCCCACCACGAGGTGCTCGCACCGACGCTGGCCGGCCACCGCGGCGGACCGGCGTGGCCGGCCGGCCGGATCGGGATCGGTCCGCTGGTCGAGGCGGTCGAGGAGCGAATGGACGCCGCGGGCTGGGAGCGGGCCCACGTCGTCGGCAACTCGCTCGGCGGGTGGCTGGCCCTCGAGCTCGCGCGGCGCGGGCGGGCATCGTCGGTGGTGGCGTTCTCCCCTGCCGGCACCTGGACGGGGCGGCCGTCGTACCACCTGCTGCTGGCGAAGCTGCGGTTGATCGCGGGCATCTCGCGGCTGCCGGGCGCTGCCCGACTGTCGCCGCTGCTCGCCGACGCCCGCGCCTGCACCGCGCTCCCGCCGCTGGTGCGCTGGATGGAGCAGCACGGTCCGCTGGCGCCCTTCGACGTGGGCGGCGTGCCCGCGCGGATCGCGTGGCCGCTGCACGACCGCACCATCCCGTGGCGCCACCACGGCGTGGTGTTCCGCACGCTGGTGCCGGGCGCGGAGCTGGTCCGGCTGCGCGGCGTCGGGCACGTGCCGATGACCGACGATCCCAGTCTGGTGGCGCGGACGATCCTCGAGGTGACGAGCCCCTAGGCGGACCCCGCTCAGGCGGAGAGGACGCCCCGGCCGACCGCGACGATCGCGTCGACGACGTCGTCGACGTCGCCCTCGACGTCCCCCGCGAGCCAGCTGGTCACGAGGTCGGTCGTGCCCGCGACCAGCAGGCGGCTGGCGAGCCGGCGGCGCACGATCGCGTGCTGCTCGGGCGGCGGGTCGGGCAGCACGACCTCGGCCACGAACGCCGCGTAGTCGGCGACGGCCTGCTCCCGGCGGGCGGCGAGCACGGGCACGGCCGGGCTCTCGACGTACAGGCGCGCCTCGCGCTGGTCCTCGCGCAGGGCACCGACGAGGGTGCGGACGACCACGACCGGCCGCTCGGCGGGGTCGACACCGGCGAGCGCCTCCTCCATCCGCGAGCGGAGGCCGACGAAGAAGGCGTCGGCGACGGCGAGGAGCAGCTCGTCGCGCGTCGCGAAGCTCTCGTAGAAGTACCGCTTGCCCAGCGATGCCTCGCCGCACACGGCCTCGACCGTCACGCCGGCCACGCCCTCGCGGCCGACGAGGTCGCGGCAGGCCTCGAGCAGCCGCGCCCGGCGGGTCGACTGGCGCTCGGCCGCGCTGATGCCGCCGTAGGGGCGGGGGGTCGCTGCCATGGGGCCATCCTCGCGCACCGCCACGGCGGCCATTGACGTGGCTCGCGCGCCGTCCTAAATTCTGTGACGGTGCCGTAACAGATTTGAGGAGGCGAGGCGGATGGCCTGCTGCGCAGCGATCGCGCTCGTCATCGGCGTGCTCCGCTCGGCGTGGTTCCGGGTCGTCCCCGGGGCCCGGCCGGTCGAAGCCGGCTTCGCCCCGCCCGCCCGGCGCCCGCTCGGCGCCGGGCCCCTCGTCGCGACCGCCCCACCGGCCGCCACCCTGTCCCGCGGACGACGGGGCACCGCCGGGCTGCTGGCCGGCATCGCCGCCGGCACCCTTCTGTACGCCGTCGCGGTGGCCGCCCTGCTCGCCACCCCGGCGACCCGGGCCCTCGACGGAGCATGGTCGCTGCGCGCGACCGGGCTCGCCGTCGTCGCGGCCGCCGCGACGCTCGGCTCCCTGCGCACCCGGCAGGACGGCGCCGACCGGTCCTGGGCGCTGGCCGGCGCCGCCGCGGCCTGGACCGAGCTCGGCCTGGTCGACATGCACGTGCTCGGCCTGTTCGAGTTCCGCACCGCCCCGGTGCTGCTCGACGTCCTGTTCCACGGCAGCGGGCTCCTCGTGCTGGCCGTCCTGGTCCCCCGCCTCCTCCGGCGCCGACCCTCCCTCCACCCCTCTACGAAGGCGGCATCCGCATGACGACGACCGCAGCCCCCACCGGCACCACCGTCCTGCTCCCGCAGGACCTGCCGCTCCTGCCGCGGGCCACCCGGCGGGCGATGCTCCGCAGCGTCACCGGGTACGCCGTCCTGTGGCTCGCCGCCCTGCTGCCGCTCCTGCTCGGGCTGGATGCCCGGTGGCAGGTCGCCGGCCTCGGGCTGGCGCTCCCCGGCGGCGGGCTGCTGGCGACCGGCCACGTCGTCGGCGGCCTGCTCGTGCTGGCCGGGCTGCTGGTGGCGGTCTTCGTGTGGTGGGCCGCCGGCCCGACGGTGCTGCCGCCGCTCGCCTGGGTGGCCGGTGCCGTGCTGCCCGCGGTGCTGCTGGACCGGCCGGAGGTGAGCGACGGTGGTGCGACGGCGGTGCTGGTCGTCGTACCGGCGCTGCTGGTGGGCTCGCTCGCCGTCCATGCGCTGCGGCACCGGGCGCAGGCCCGTCGTGGGGCGGCGATCAACGAGCGGCTGCGTCGGGTCTCCTTCACGATCAGCGGGCCGCCGGACATCGCGACCGGCGTCCCGGTCGTCGAGCACACCGACACCGACCTGCGCCGGCTGCGCGCGGCGCTCGACATCGGGCTGCAGCCGGTCGACGGGCTGGCCGGCTTCACCCGGCTCGACCAGTTCCGCGAGGGCGCCCTGCGGTACCAGATCAATGCCGTCGGCTACGGGCTCGCCATGGCGCAGTTCACCCGCACGCCGGCCTTCCGCGGCTACCTCGCCGAGGCGCAGCGCAACCTGGTCGAGAAGGTCCTGGACCGCCGCATCTGGGGCTACTGGGCGCTCGAGAACGCATGGGGCAACCTGCGTCGCGACAAGGACCCGGTGCCGCTCGGCGGCAACGTGATGCTCACCGGCTTCCACGGCCTGCAGGTCGGGATGTACTCCGTCCTCAACGACGACCGCTACCGGCAGCCCGGCGCGCTCACCTTCCGCTGGGACCGGGACACGGCCTTCGCCCACGACCTCAAGGGCATGGCGGCCAACGTCCGCGAGAACGTGCGGCGCTCGGACTTCAGCCTCTATCCGTGCGAGCCCAACTGGATCTACACGATCTGCAACACCTTCGGCCTCAACACCGTGCTCGTCGACGAGCAGCTCGAGGCCTCGCACGAGGCCGACGACGTCCGCGCCCGGCTCCGGCGCGCCTACGAGGAGGAGTTCCTGCGCCCCGACGGCCGCATCGTCGGCGTGCGGTCGTCCCACCTCGGGCTGTCCTGGAACTTCTGGTCCAGCCCGTCGGTCCAGCTCGCGACGACGTACTGGATGCACCCCGGGATGCCCGACCTCGCCCACCGCACCTGGTGGCTGATCCGCGACGGCTGGCTGCAGGTCGAGGACGGCCGGGTGCGCACGCCGCGCGGACTGGTCAGCCGCCTGGACCCCGGCAACTACCAGATCCGCAGCGACACCTTCAGCCTCGCCGTGACGACCATGGCCGCCCGGGAGATCGGCGACGAGGAGACGGCGCTCGCCGCGGAGCGGACCCTCGCCGAGCGCGAGCGGCTCGAGGTCGAGAACGGCGCCGAGCGGTTCGCGGACGCCAGCGGCCTGGCCAACTCCTATCTCAACCTCGGCCGCTTCGGGCGGCACGACGGCCTGCGCGACCTGGTCGCCTTCGGGCCGCCCGCAGCCTGGCGCGACGGACCGGTGCTGGACGAGGCCGCCTACCCGGACGTGCTGGTGGCCCGGGCCGTGTCGGACGGTGCGGCGCTCGACCTCGTGCTGGTGCCCGGCGCCGGGCCGGTCCGCACGACGCTGCGGCTCGCGCAGCTGCGCCCCGGGGCGTCGTACGACGTCGAGGGGGCGGCCCGCGACCGGCTGGTCGCCGACGCGGCCGGCCGGGCGGAGCTCGAGCTGGACCTCGGCGGGCGGACGGCGGTGCGGGTGCGCCCCTCGACCTGAGGCTCCTAGTCTGGGCGCGTGAGCAACGACGGCGTGCCCAACGGGATCGAGCCCTGGCTCCTGGCCTACGTCGCCGAGCAGGCCCAGCCGGCACAGGTCGACGCGTGGGTCGACCGGGTCACCAACGCGATCCTCACCGAGATGCCCGACATCCGCGCCTTCGACGGCCTCGACGAGCTGCTGCGGATCACCGTCCGCGAGCACTGGGTGGCCTTCCTCGCCGACTTCGCGCAGCCGGCGCAGCACTTCCACCTGGTCGACGCCGCGGAGCGGCTGTCCACGCTGGTCGCCGACCTGCAGATCCCGCTCGAGCTGCTGATCCAGTTCTACCGGGTCGCGCAGCAGGAGGTCTGGGACTACGTCAGCGAGGTCATCAAGGACCTGCCACCGAGCGACTTCGACCGCGCGGACCTGCTCATGTACTTCTGGAACCGCGCCGGCGTCTGGCTCGACAGGTCGATCAGCGCGTCGATCGAGATCTACCAGGGCGCCCGCAGCCGGGTGCTCGCCGGCGCCGCGGCCCAGCGCTACGAGTCGGTGAAGGCGATCCTCGCCGGCGAGCTGACCGACGCCCGCGAGGCGTCCTCGGCCCTCGGCGGCTACCCGATCTCGGTCCACCACACGGCGTTCGTGCTGTCGGTCGGAGACGCCGAGCGGGCCGGCGGCCTGGAGACCCTCGCCGCCGACCTGGTCCGCGCCGTCGGGGCCAGCAACCCGCTCATCGTCAAGCCCGGCGGCCGCCAGCTGTGGATGTGGATCGGCACCCGCGACCCGCTCGACCTCGACGGCCTCGCGGGGGCCAACGCCTCGGCCGCCCGCGTCGACACCTGCGTCGGGGTCGGGACCTCGACGAGCGGCATCGCCGGTCTCGTCGCCAGCCACCGCGAGGCGCTGGGCGCCCTGCGCGTCGCCGCCCCCGGCGACACCACCTGGCTGACCCGGTACGACGAGGTGGAGCTCCCCGTGCTGCTCGGCTGCTCGCCGGAGGTCGACCGGTTCATGGCCCGCCAGCTGGGCCCGCTCGTCGGCGACGACGAGGCGATGGCCCGCATCCGCGAGACCCTGACCGCCTTCCTGGGCAGCGGCGGCAGCGCCGAGGAGGCCGCCCGGGCGCTGGTCGTCCACCGCAACACGATCCGCTACCGGCTCGGCCAGGCCGAGGAGCTGCTCGGCCGCCCGGTGGCGAAGATCAGCCCCGAGCTCGCGACGGCGCTGCGACACCACGAGCTGTTCCACCGAGACCGCGGCGCGTGAGCCTGACCGGCACGGTCGCCGTCCCGGGGCCGGGGTCTCGCGACGGTTGCTGCGCAACCTCCTCGACCACCGGGGACGGCACTGGGGACGGCACCGGGGACGGCACCGGGAACGGCACTGGGGACGTGCCCGGCAGGTGAGCACGTCCCCAGTGGTTCGGGAGGTCGAGGGCGGGGTCAGCCCTCGAGGGTCAGGGCCAGCACGGGGCAGGCCTGGACGGCGGCGTACACGTGGGCCCGGTCGGACTCCGGCGGGTTCGCGTCGAGCACGGTGACCAGCTCCTCGTCCTCGTCGACCTCGAAGTAGTCGTTGGCCATGGACTCGCACATCCCCAGGCCCTCGCACTTCCCGAGGTCCGCGACGATGTGCATCACGCACCGACCTTGTGACGGGGCTCGACGGCCTTGAAGTCGACCTTCTCGCGGACGCCGCAGTCGGGGCAGCACCAGTCGTCCGGGATGTCCTTCCAGGCGGTGCCGGCGGCGAAGCCCTCGAGCTCGTTGCCCTCGGCGACCTCGTAGGTGTACTGGCAGCCCGGGCACTGCGCGGCGAGCACCTCGCCCTCGAACTCGTGGGCGCTGGTGTCGGCGCGGAGCCCGGCCTCGGCGGCCAGCTTCTCGGCGGGGACGGGGTACGTGCGCAGCAGCTTCTCGCGCTTCGCGGGGTGGAGGTTGGCCAGGCGCAGGTCGCCGTCGTAGTGGGCGATGACGCGCTTGTCCATGAGGGCCCGGAAGGCCGGCGGGAACATCGCGACGACGATCATGCCGGTGTAGCCGGTCGGCAGGACCGGGGCGTCCTTGAAGTCGCGCAGCGTCTGGTAGCGACGGGTCGGGTTCGCGTGGTGGTCGCTGTGGCGCTGCAGGTGGTAGAGCAGCACGTTGGTCGCGATGTTGTTGGAGTTCCACGAGTGCGCCGGGGTGACCCGCTCGTAGCGCATCTTGCCCGGGGTGCCGACCTTCTGCCGGACCATGCCGTAGTGCTCCATGTAGTTGACGACCTCGAGCAGGGAGAACCCGACGACGGCCTGCAGCACGAGATAGGGCAGCAGCGAGAGCGGGTTGACGTCGTACGCGAGCCCGAGCCAGAGCATCAGGCCGCCCCACAGCGCGACGGTCATCAGCCAGGCGTTGAGCACGTCGTTGCCGAGGTGGAACGGGTGCGTGCCCTTGCGCTGGTAGCGCTTGGCCTCGAGCTCCCACGAGCTCTTCAGCGAGCCGGCGACGGTCCGCGGCCAGAAGCGGTAGACGCTCTCGCCCATCCGGGCGCTGGCGGGGTCCTCGGGGGTCGCGACCCGGACGTGGTGGCCGCGGTTGTGCTCGATGTAGAAGTGGCCGTAGAAGGTCTGGGCGAGGGCGATCTTGGACGCCCAGCGCTCGACCGACTCGCGCTTGTGGCCCAGCTCGTGGGCGGTGTTGATCGCGACGCCGCCGACGACGCCGACCGAGATCGCGAGGCCGACCTTGGCGAGCACCGACATGTCGGTCGTGGCGAGGTACCAGATCGCGGCGACGAAGCCGCCGTACTGGACCGGCAGGTAGAGGTAGGTCACCCAGCGGTAGTACTTGTCGTTCTCGAGCGCCTCGATCACGTCGTCGGGCGGGTTGGTGTCGTCGTACCCGGCGACGAGGTCGATCAGCGGGATGATCCCGAAGAAGACGACCGGCGTCAGCCAGAAGAAGAGGGCGTGGTCGGTCGCCTCGAAGAGGCCGATCCCGACGATGGGGGTCAGCGGGACGACGAGTCCCAGGACCCACAGATAGCGCTTCTTGTCGCGCCACGCGACGGTCTGGCCGTCAGCTCCTTGTGTTGCGTACTTCGCCATCGGATGCCTCCTCGGGTGGTGCGACCACTAGGTCGCTGGTACCCCTCAAGGGTGCTTCCGGAGGCCCTCCCGGGTCTCGGGCGTGCTGCACAAGTTGAGTTATGGTCGTTGGCAGCCTGCACAACACGACGCGTCGAGCCGCAGGTCGGCGTGCCGCCCGAGGGCAGCCCCCGGGCTCAGCCGGCGATCGGCGACAGGGCGCCGGCCAGGGCGCGCAGCACCTCCGGCGCGACCCGGTAGTAGGCCCACCGGCCGCGCTGCTCGCGGGTCGCCAGGCCCGCCTCGACGAGCAGCTTCATGTGGTGGGACACGGTGGGCTGGCTGAGGCCGACCGGCTCGGTCATGTCGCAGATGCACGCCTCGCCCCCAGGCGCCGCGGCGATCATCGACAGCAGCTTCACGCGGGTCGGGTCGCCGAGCGCCTTGAACATCCGCGCCAGCGCCTCCGCGGCGTCGTCGGACACCACCCCGGCGGTGACCGGCGAGCAGCAGGCCGCGAGCTCGTCGGGCTGGAGGACCGGCAGCGGGGAGGGCACGCGGCCATTCTGACTCATCCATTGACATTTGTCGATGCGTTGGTCAGGATCTGACCCATCGACAAACGTCTATACGAATGGTGGAATGACGAGATGAACGACAGCACCCTCCCCGTCGTCGTGATCGGCGCCGGTCCGCAGGGCCTCGCCGCGGCGGCGCACCTGCTCGAGCGCGGCCTGGAGCCGCTCGTGCTCGAGGCCGGCGCCGGACCCGCCTCGGCGGTGGCCGAGTGGGGGCACGTCCGGCTGTTCTCGGCCTGGCCCGAGCTGGTCGACGCCGCGTCCGCGCGCCTGCTCGAGCCGACCGGCTGGCAGCGCCCGGAGTCCGGCTACCCGACCGGCGCCGCGTGGATCGAGCGCTACCTCGCGCCGCTGGCCACCGCCCTCGGCGACCGGGTGCGGTACGACGCCCGGGTGATCGCGGTGTCCCGCAAGGGCCGCGACCGGCTGGTCGACGCCGACCGGGCCGAGCAGCCCTTCACCGTGCACGTGAGCGACGCGCTCGGGCGCGAGTCGCGGCTGGAGGCCCGCGCAGTCATCGACGCCTCGGGCACGTGGCGCCGCCCCAGCCCGGCCGGCGCCGACGGCGTACCGGCCCTCGGCGAGCGCGCGGCCGCGGACCTCATCGCCTACCAGGTCCCCGACCGGTCGGCGCCCGAGCGCTACGCCGGCCGGCACACCGTGGTCGTCGGCGCCGGCGATTCGGCGTTCAACGCGATCCACGAGCTGGTGCAGGTCGCGCAGGAGCACCCCGGCACGCGGGTCACCTGGGCGATCCGCCGGGTGGTCGGCGACGGCACCTTCGGCGGCGGCGCTGCCGACCAGCTCCCCGAGCGCGGGGCGCTCGGCCAGCGGGCGAGGCGGGCGGTGGAGTCCGGTGCGGTCGAGCTCGTGACCGGCTTCCGGACGGCGGAGGTGCGTCGCGAGGGCGAGCGGGCGGTGCTGGTCGGCGAGGACGGGCGCGAGCTCCCGGCCGCCGACACCGTCGTCGTGCTGACCGGCTTCCGGCCGGACCTCTCGTTCCTCTCGGAGCTGCGCCTCGACCTCGACCCGACCCTCGAGGCACCGCGGCGGATCGCCGCGGAGATCGACCCCAACATCCACTCCTGCGGGTCGGTGCAGGCCACCGGCGCCGCGGACCTCGCGCAGCCCGAGACCGACCTCTACCTCGTGGGCATGAAGTCCTACGGCCGGGCGCCGACCTTCCTGGCGCTCACCGGCTACGAGCAGGTGCGCAGCGTCGTGGCGGCCCTCGCGGGCGACCACGAGGCCGCGGCCCGGGTCGAGCTGGTCCTGCCCGACACCGGCGTGTGCGGCGGGGCCGGCGTGTTCGACGACCCGGAGAGCGCCGGTGGCGGTTGCTGCGCACCCGCGGTCGCCGCACCGACCGAGCTGCTCGAGATCGGCCGGGCTCCTGTCGGCGCCTGAGGGTCGCGCGGAGGACGCCGGCGCGCGCCGGGTGCTGGTCACGCTGTGCGTGACGGTCACCGTCGCGTACGGCGTCCTCTACTACGCCTTCACCGTCCTCTCCCCCGCGATCGCCGAGGACACCGGCTGGTCGACGACCGCGGTCACGACGGCGTTCTCGGCCGGCAGCCTCTTCGGCGCCGTCGCGGGCATTGTCGCCGGGCGGCTGCTGCAGCGCCGCGGGCCACGCCTGGTCATGACGACCGGCAGCGTCCTCGGCGCGGCGGCGATGGTGGTGGTCGCGACGGCGCCGGCCCTCCCGGTGTTCGTCGCCGGCTGGCTGCTCGCCGGGGCGGCGAGCGCGGGCACCTTCTACGCACCGGCCTTCGCCGCCCTGACCGAGTGGTACGGCGCCCACCGGGTGCGCGCGATCACCGCGCTGACCCTCGTGGCGGGCTTCGCCTCGACCGTCTTCGCCCCGCTCACCGCGGTCCTGGGCGACCAGCTCGGCTGGCGCGGCGCGTACGGCGTCCTGGCGGGCGTCCTGCTGGCCACCGGGCCCGCGCACGCCGTGGGGCTCGCCCGGCCGTGGCGGCCCGCGGCCGGCCCGGGCCCGGCATCGGCGCGGGCCACCGACCGCACGATCCTGACCAGCCGGACGTTCTTCGTGGTCACGGCGTCCGGGGCGCTGGCCTCGCTCGCGATGTACACCTCGCTCGTCCACCTCGTCCCGCTGCTCCTCGACCGCGGGCTCGACGTGCAGCTCGCCGCCTGGGCACTCGGCCTGAGCGGCGCCGGGCAGGTCGGCGGGCGACTGCTCTACCCGCGGCTCGACCGCCGGCTCGGACCGCACGCCCGGGCCGTGCTGGTGATCGGCGTGCTCGCGGCGAGCCTCCTCCTGCTGGCCGCCGTCCCCGGCCCGGCCGCGCTCCTCGTCGCCGTGGCCGTCCTCAGCGGCGCCGCCCGCGGCCTGTTCACCCTCGTCAGCGCGACGGTCGTCAGCGAGCACTGGGGCACGGAGCGGTACGCCGCCCTCAACGGCGTCTACAACGCGCCCCTCGGCGTCGCGGCCGCCCTGTCGCCGGCCTTCGGCGCCGCGGTGGCGGCCTGGACCGGCAGCCACCCGGCGCTGTTCGCCGTGCTCGGGCTCCTCGCGCTGGCGAGTGCCGGCCTGGCGGCGACCGCAGGCCGGGGCTCAGTCGTCCGCGTGGCGCCACACCTTGACGGCCGAGGCGAGCAGGATCAGCGCCAGGGCGCCGATGAGGGCGGGCCCGGCGACGTACGGCAGCAGCGCGCCGCCGACGACGGCACCCGCGACGGACCCGGCACCCATCAGCAGCACGAACCTGAGGTTGCCGCGGAGCACCTCGAACGAGCTGTCCCGGCTGTAGCGGGCGAAGCCGACCAGCATGGTGGGCAGCGAGACCAGGAGTGAGAGGCTGCCGGCCAGCCGGATGTCGGCCCCGAAGAGCAGGACGATCGTCGGGATCAGCAGCTCCCCGCCCGCGACGCCCATGAAGGCGGCGACCATCCCGATCAGCACGCCCGCGACCACGCCGGCGACGGCACGTACGACGACGGGCAGGTCCAGGGTGCCGAGCTCGGCGTAGTGGGTGCCCGCCAGGACCACGGCGATCACGACCAGCAATGCCGCCAGGGTGCGGTGGAGCGCGCGGGCGTGCAACCGGACGGCCCACCCGGCAGCGAGCCAGGCCCCGACGAGCGAACCCGCCAGCAGGTTGACCACGATCCACCAGTGGTCGGCCACATCGCCCCACGGGACCGCGAAGGCGCGCGCCGGAAGGGCAGCGACGACGACCACGAGGCTCATCGCCTTGTTGACGATCACGGCCTGCAGTGCGGCGAACCCGAAGAGCGCCATCAGCAGCGGGAGCCGGAACTCCGCCCCGCCGAGGCCGATCAGGCCACCCAGCACGCCGATGGCGGCGCCCGCGGCCAGCGGCCACGCGACCCCGTCACGACGCCCGCGGACCGGTGCCGCTGGTTCCTCGCCCGTCATCACCGGGTCAGTCTGGCGGACCGGCGCAGCGGGCTCAGGACGCCCGGCGGAGCAGTGGCGTCGTGACCCGGATCCGGTCGGCGAGCTCGTCGTGCACACGGTCGAAGGCGGCGCGGGTGCCGCCGGCCGCCGGGTCCGGGACCGACCAGTGCAGGTCGTCCGCCCCGGCGAGGTCCTCGTGCGCCCGGTCGCACACGGTGATGAGCAGGTCGCCACCACGGGGCGGCCGGCCGATCTCGTCCAGCCGCCGCGGGGCGATGTCGGGGAGGTCCAGACCGTGCCGGCCGGCCGTCGCGAGCGCTCCTCGCGCGATGCGGTCGCCGGGGTGGGTGCCCGCGGAGGTCACCGGGATGTCGCTCGTCGCCCGCCAGAGCGCGGCGGCGAGGTGGGAGCGCGCCGTGTTGGCGGTGCAGACGAAGACGACCCGCCCGGGCGCCTTGAGCGCCGGCCCGGTGAGCGGGCCGACGAGCGTGCCGACGACACCGTGGACCAGCCGCCAGTAGCTGCGCCGGCGGTCACCCTCCGAGCGGCGCCGCTCGACCACACCGGCGCCCTCGAGGATCTTCAGGTGGTGGG
Organism: Nocardioides aromaticivorans; assembly: GCF_013408525.1. Lineage (NCBI taxonomy): Bacteria > Bacillati > Actinomycetota > Actinomycetes > Propionibacteriales > Nocardioidaceae > Nocardioides > Nocardioides aromaticivorans. The sequence continues at coordinate 2,399,745 of NZ_JACBZM010000001.1, read as the reverse complement.
CGAGCAGGTTCGACGGGGTCCCCAGTCGGGAGGACAGCTCCGAGGACGCCGCGTCGCCGACGGTGAGCACATCGACCACCTGCAGCCGGGTCGGGTCCGCGAGCGCGGCGTACACGGCGGCGCGCTGCTGCAGCGTGGCAGTTCGCTCAGCGTTCATTGCCTCAATGTTGACTGAGTAATCTCCGGATCGTCAAGATGTCTGCCGTGAGCACTCCCGCACCCCACCGACTGTCGCGCCGCCTGCTGGCCGAGCTGCTCGGCACGGCCTTCCTCGTCGCCACGGTAGTGGGATCCGGCATCGCCGCGCAGCGGCTCTCACCGGGCGACACCGGGCTGCAGCTGCTCGAGAACAGCCTCGCGACGGGCGCCGCCCTGGTCGCCCTGATCATCGCGTTCCAGCCGGTGTCGGCGTCCTTCAACCCGGTCGTCACCCTGGTCGAGGCCGGCCTGGGGCGGGTGCGGCCGACCGAGGCGGGCGCGCTGGTGGCCGCCCAGCTCGCGGGCGGCGCGCTCGGGGCCGTCGTCGCCAACCTGATGTTCGAGCTGCCCGCCGTCGAGGTCTCCGGCCACGACCGCACCGGGTCCGGCCTCCTGGTCGCCGAGGTGGTCGCCACGCTCGGCCTCGTGCTGGTCGTCTTCGGTGCGCTGCGCTCGGAGCGGGTCGAGACGGTCGCGTACGCCGTCGGCGGCTACATCGCCGCGGCGTACTGGTTCACCAGCTCGACCAGCTTCGCCAACCCGGCCGTGACCCTCGCCCGGACCCTCTCCGACACGTTCGCCGGGATCGCCCCGTCGTCCGTCCCCGCCTTCGTGGCGATGCAGGTCCTCGGCGGCCTGGCGGGCCTGCTCGTCGTACGCCTGCTGCACCCGTCCGCACCGCCGGTCCCGTCCGTCACCCAGGAGTCCCGATGACCCGTCCCACCGTGCTCTTCGTCTGCGTCCACAACGCCGGCCGCTCCCAGATGGCCGCCGGCTACCTCCAGCACCTCGCGGGTGACCGGGTCGAGGTCCTCTCGGCCGGCTCCCAGCCCGCCGACCAGGTCAACCGGGTCGCGGTCGCCGCGATGGCCGAGGAGGGCATCGACATCGCGTCCGAGCAGCCCAAGGTGCTCACGACGTCGGCCGTCCAGGAGGCCGACGTCGTGATCACGATGGGCTGCGGCGACGAGTGCCCCTACTTCCCGGGCAAGCGCTACGAGGACTGGGTGCTCGACGACCCGGCCGGGCAGGGCATCGAGGCCGTGCGGCCGATCCGCGACGAGATCCGCGGACGGGTGGAGGCGCTGGTCGCCGAGCTGGTGGGCTGAGCTCCCCGCAGGCGGGTCGTGTGCCCGAGGCAGCGCATGTCCGCTGTGCCAGGCACACGACTCGGGCAGGCGACCTCAGCCGAGCAGGCCACCACGCAGGTCGTCGGGGCTGACCGGCATCGACGTACCCGCGAGCGGGTCCTCGGGCAGGTCGCCCTCCTTCACGTCCTCCGGCGCGACCCACTGGTGGGCGTCGCCCATGAACGTGTGGACGAACCCGCAGCGCACGCAGATCGCCCCGTCGGCGGACCTGTTCAGCCAGTCGAGGTCCATGAAGGTCATCCCGGTCGTGGTCATCTTGATCTCGCGCTGGGAGAAGACGAGGCACGCGCAGACCTGGCAGGAGAGGAAGCGCTGGGCGGGGCGGATGTAGACGTGCACGCGCCCATCCTCGCCGACGGCAGGCCTGTTCAAACGGGAACGGCTCAGCCCAGCAGGCGCAGCACCGTGAACAGCACCGGCAGCGTGAACGCCACGAGCAGCACCCAGGCGACGAGGCGGTGCGAGAGCTTCGAGCTGTCGAGGGAGCCGGCGAACTCGAGGATCGCGCCGTCGGGCACGAGCGGGCTCAGGCCCATCCGCCGCGCGTCGGTGGGCAGGTGGTCACCCCGCTCCCACGCGGTCGACTCGTCATCCTCCGGGTCCATGCGGAAAGGCTACGCCGCAGGGGGCGGCACCGGCGCGGACATCGCCCAGCGGATGGTCCCGACCGCCGCACCACCGAGCACGCGGACGACGGTCCGCTCCGCGACCGGGAGCCACGGCAGCCGCAGGGGGACGCGGGTCCACGCCGGCATCAGCCCGACGGCGGCTGCGGCGAGCACCCCGTAGGCGGGTCGGGCCAGCAGCGGGAGCGGCGGCCTCAGCAGGACGTAGCCGACCGCCTCGCGTGCCTCGGGCGTCCCGCGGAGCTCGGGCCGGAAGCCGGCGAGGACGTCGGCGAGCCCGGCCTCGGTCGTCGGCGGGTCGAGGACACCGAGCCGCCGCGCGACCTCCGCGGTCTGCGCGACATACCGGTCGCGGCCCGCCTGGTCCAGCGGCTCGGCGCCGTAGGCCTGGTGCGCGCGCAGGAAGCTGTCGACCTCCGCGACGTGCACCCACAGCAGCAGGTGCGGGTCGGACGCGGCGTACGACGACCCGTCGGCCATCGTGCCGGTGATCCGGTCGTGGATCGCCCGCACCGCGTCCACCGCCTGCTGCGCGTCGGCTGCGGTGCCGAAGGTGGTGACGGCGAGGAAGCGGCTGGTGCGGGCGAGCCGGCCCCACATGTCGCCGCGGTAGCCGGAGTGCTCGGAGACCGCCCGCATCGCCGCCGGATGGAGGCTCTGCAGCAGCAGCGCCCGGATGCCGCCGACGAACATGGAGGCGTCCCCGTGCACCTGCGCGATCGGGCTGCCCGGCTCGAACCACCGCGGCCCCGGCGTGTGGTGGATCCGGTCGCGGTGCCGCGCGCCGTCAGGCCCGGCGACGCGGTGGAAGATCGCGCCCCCGAGCCGGTCGCGCAGACCGGAGAGATCCGTCATCCCCCCAGTGTGCCGGGGGTCAGGAAATGGTCGTGAGCAGCTGCGTCGCCCGCGTGAGCACGACGTACAGGGTCGCCCGTCCGGTCGCGGACTCGTCCTCGATCTCCTGCGGCCGGACCACGACGATGCCGTCGAACTCGAGTCCCTTGGTGTCCAGGCCGGTCAGGACGACGACGCGGTCCTCCCCGGAGGGGGTGACCGAGGAGTCGACCGAGGCGCGGGCGCCGGGGGCGTCGTCGGCGAGCTCGGGCCAGGACGCCAGCCAGGCGTTGACCTCGGAGCGGCGGGCGACGGGGACCACGATGCCGACGGTGCCGGAGACCCGGCCGGCCAGCTCCAGCACGGCCTCGCGCGTCGCCGACTCGAGGTCGCCGCCGGCCGGCAGGACGACCTCCTTCGGCTCCTCGCCGGTGCGGCGCACGGCGTCCGGGAGGTCGGCGCCGAGGCCGACCCGCTCCGCGTAGGCCGCCGCGTGGGCGTAGATCTCCGCGGAGTTGCGGTAGTTCGTGGACAGGTGGAACTCGTGCAGCTGCTTGCGCTCCAGCGCCGCACCCCGCGCCGCAGCCGCCTCGGCGGGGGCCGGCCACGAGGACTGGGCGGGGTCGCCGACGATGGTCCACGACGCCGTACGGCCGCGGCGGCCGACCATCCGCCACTGCATCGGCGTGAGGTCCTGCGCCTCGTCGATGAGCACGTGGGCGTAGCCGTCGTCCTCGATGCTGCTGACCGGCGCCCGCCACGCCGGGCCGGTGGCGAACTCGCGGTCGGAGGCGGTGATCAGCTCCTGCACGTTGACCGCGCCCTCGATGACCGCGAGCGGGTCGTCGCGCTCGTCGTCGGCCTTCTGCGGCACGTCGCCGAGGGCGTAGCGCAGCTCGTCGAGCAGCGGGACGTCCTCGATCGAGATCTGGGGGCCGATCGGGCGCTCGGGGTCGAGGTGGCTCCACGACTTGGCGACGAGGCGCTGCTCCTCGGGCGAGAGCACGCCGTCGGCGACCCGCGAGACGAACTCCGGGTCGCGCAGCCAGCACAGCACGGTGGGCGCGTCGAGCGGCGGCCACCAGCCGTGGGCGAAGTCGAGGAAGTCCTGGCGCGAGAGCATCTCGTCGTTGAACTTCTCGCGGCCCTGCTCGCGGCCGCGCTCGCCGCGGACCTGGCGCCACATCGCGTCGAGCAGCGCGTTGGAGACGCGCGGCAGCTGCTTGTTGCGCAGGCCCTGCGACATCAGCTGGCGGCGGATCTGGCCGAGCCGCCCGCGGTCGAGGACGAGGCGGTCGTCGCGCCAGAAGACGCGGTACTCGCGCGGGCTGCCCGGCACCTGCTGGCGCGCGGTCCGGCGCATCACCTCGGCCATCCGCTCCGAGCCCTTGACGTCGGCGACGGCCGGCTCGTCGTGGCGGGTGGCGCGGACGTCGTCGACGACCTCGCCGAGGCTGCGCAGCGCGACGGCGGTCTCGCCCAGCGAGGGCAGGACGCGCTCGATGTAGCGCATGAAGACGCCGGACGGGCCGACCACGAGCACGCCGCCGCGCTCGTAGCGCTGGCGGTCGGTGTAGAGGAGGTACGCCGCCCGGTGCAGCGCGACCACCGTCTTGCCCGTGCCGGGACCACCGGAGATGCTCACGACGCCCTTGGAGGGGGCGCGGATCGCCTTGTCCTGCTCGGCCTGGATGGTCGCCACGATCGAGTGCATGGAGCGGTCGCGGGCGCGGGAGAGCTGCGCCATGAGCGCGCCCTCGCCGACGATGGGCAGGTCGCGGCCCTGCTCCTCGGCGGCGCTCAGCGCCTCCGCGTCGAGCAGCTCGTCCTCGACGCCGACGACCCGCTGGCCGGCGCTGCGCAGCACCCGGCGCCTGATGACGGAGTGCGGCTCGGCCGCCGTCGCCTGGTAGAAGACCGCGGCCGCCGGCGCGCGCCAGTCGATGAGGAGCGAGTCGCGGTTGTCGTCGCGCAGGCCGATCCGGCCGACGTAGCGCGGCTCGGCGTCGACGGTCGCGTCGAGGTCCAGGCGCCCGAAGACGAGGCCCTCCTGCGCGGCGTCGAGCTGCGCGATCCGCTTCGCCGCCTGGAAGACCATCGCGTCGCGCTCGACGAGGCCGCCCTCGTGGCCCATCCGGCCGCGCGAGTGCCCCTCCTTCGCCAGCTGCTGTGCGGCCTTCCCGGCCTCACCCAGCTGCCGGTAGACCCGGTCGACGAAGGCCTGCTCTGCCGCGACCTCGCGCTCCACCAGCTCGTCTGCCACCGACGTGACCCCTGCCGTCCGCTCCGTTGTCCGATCTGCCGCCCGGGGGACCTTGGTCCCGCTCGGTCCCGCGCAGCAAGCAGTCAACTCTACAGGGCTGAGAAGGGTGCTTAGATGGTGGGAGGCATCGCAGCTAGGGGGGCTAGATGACAACGACGCCAGCAGCATCGACACGGAAGCCGAACCGCCGAGGAGTGGCGGCCCGGGAGCAGCTCCTGTCCACGGCCCTGCGCCTGCTGGGCGAGGGGAAGCCCGAGTCCGTCTCGATCAACCTCGTCGCCAAGGAGGCCGGCCTCAGCTGGGGCTCGGTCCAGAACCTCTTCGGGGACTCCGACGGCTTCTGGTCCGCGGTCGCCGACCAGGTCGCCGAGGTGGGCCCGGAGCTCTGGGCGAAGCCGACGAGCACGACCATCGCCGGACGGGTCGCCGAGATCGCCGAGCTCTACCGCGCGGTGCTCGAGTCGCCGTACGCCGTCAGCGTGGAGACGATGCGCTGGGCGCTCCCGCGCCCGCTCGACGTGCTCGCGGAGACCCATCCGCGCACGGCCGCGTCGATCCGCCGCCTCGACGAGCTCGCCTCGCTGGCGTTCGTCCACTTCTTCGACGGCCTGGAGGGCCTCGACGAGGAGCGGCGGACGGCCATGTCCGAGGTGATGCCGGCGATGCTGCGCAGCCTGCGCAACGAGCAGCTGCTCGGCACCCACGTCGACATCGACCGGGCGCACCAGGCGATGGTGACGATGCTGACGGCCTACCTGGAGGGCTAGGTGTGATGTCAGCTAGGTCTCGAGGCCTGCCAGCTGTCGGACCGGCGCGATGACCTCGTCACCGAACCTCCGGACGGCGGCGAGCTTGTCCTCCAGCGGGGCGTGCTGGCCGACGTAGTACATCCACGGCATCGTCATGCACATCGTGACGCCGCCCTCGGCGGCGCGCAGGAAGTCCTCGGGCGCGAGCGCGTCCGTGAGCGCCGGTACGACGTCGAAGGGCTCGCCCGGGTCGCGGCCGGCCTCGACGCGCAGCTGCCGGAGGCGCTCCGCGATCGCGATCGCCTCGTCGACCGTCGCCATGTCCCCCACCCAGCCGTCGTGGCGCGCGGCCCGGCGCATCGCGACGTCGGACAGGCCGCCGACCCACACCGGCACCGGACCGGGCGGCTCCGGTCTCATGGCGAGCCGCTCGCACCTGTAGAACTCGCCGGAGAACTCCGTCCAGCCCGGCGCCCAGAGCGCCTTCATCAGGTCGAGCGCCTCGTCGGTGCGACGACCGCGGGTCGCGAACTCCTGCTCGAGGAGCTCGAACTCCTCCCGGCACCAGCCGACGCCCACGCCGAGGGCGACCCGGCCCCCGGACAGGGCGGCCGCCGTACCGACGGCCTTCGCGACGACGAACGGGTTGCGCATCGCGGCGACGTAGATCGAGGTGAAGAACTCCAGTCGGGTGGTCACCTGGCTGAGCGCGCCGACGGTGACCCACGGGTCCGGCCAGTCGACGTCGGGCGTCCAGCGGCGCTCGCCGGTCGGGGTGTACGGGTAGGGGGTGCGCACCGTCTCGAGGTCGACCACGTGGTCGGCGATGCTCAGCGCGCGGAAGCCGGCCTCCTCGGCGGCGCGCGCGAGCGCCACCAGCTGGTCGATCGGCTGGTAGGCGGTCACCATCGCGAAGTCCACGGGCTGACCCTAGTCAGGAAATAGAACAGGTTCTAGCCTCATCGCGTGTTCTCCCACCTGCTCGCGCCCGGCCGGATCGGCTCGATGGAGCTGCGCAACCGGATCGTCATGTCGCCGATGGAGACGATGTACGGCACGCCGGAGGGCCACCCCTCGGACCGGACGGTCGCCCACTTCGCCCGGCGCGCGGAAGGCGGCGCGGGGCTGGTCACCGTCGGGGCGACCGGGATCGACCCGCAGCACCCCGAGACGCCCGGCGGGCTGCAGATCGGCACCGATGCGGCCGTGGCCGCCCACCGGCGCCTGGTCGAGGCGGTCCACGCGCACGGCGCCCGGATCCAGCCGCAGGTCGTGCACGCCGGCCCGGACGGGCTGGGCCCGGAGATGTTCGGCGTCACCTCGCTCGGACCGTCCGTGATCCCGTCGTACCTCACCGGACGGCCGTCCGCCGAGGCGACGAAGGAGCAGATCGCGGCGGTCCTCGACCAGTTCCGCGCGGCGGTCGTCCGCGTCCGCGAGGCCGGGTACGACGGTCTGGAGCTCCACGCCGCGCACGGGTACATGTTCCTCGGCTCGTTCCTGGCGCCGCAGCGCAACCGGCGCGGCGACCGCTACCGCGGCACCTCGGTGGAGGGCCGGATCCGCGTGGTGCTCGAGGCGCTCGCCGCCATCCGCTCGGAGGTCGGGGCGGACTTCCCCCTGACGCTGCGGATCTCCGGCTACGAGCGGGTCGCCGCCGGCCGGCCGGTCTGGGACACCGCCGCCATGGCGCCCTTGCTGGTCGAGGCCGGGGTCGACGCCTTCCACGTCAGCGGCGGCGTCATCGACCGGCTGGTGACCGGGATGGTCAACGCGGCCGACGACGGCGACGGGCTCAACGTCGGCGGCGCCGCTGCGGTGCGGGAGGTCGTCGACGTACCGGTCATCGCGGTCGGGCGGCTGCACGACCCCGCGCTGGCGGAGAGGGTGCTGGCCGAGGGCCGGGCCGACTTCGTCGCGCTCGGCCGGCCGCTGCTCGCCGACCCCGACCTGCCGCGCAAGCTGGGCGGCTGGGGCGGCGGTGCGGCGGGGGTGCGCCGCTGCATCTCGTGCGAGAACTGCATCGACACCCTCGAGGAGAAGCTGTCGACCGAGTGCGCGGTGAACCCGCTGACCGGGCACGACCTGGACCGGGCTCCCGCGCCCGCCCCGGCGGCCGCGGTCCGCCGGGTGGTCGTGGTCGGGGGCGGACCGGCCGGCCTGGAGACGGCGGTCCGCGCGTCGGCCGCGGGCCACGACGTCACCCTGCTGGAGGCGAGCGACCGCCTCGGCGGCGCCCTGTGCGACGCCTCGGTCGTGCACGAGGAGAACCGGCCCTACCTGGACTGGCTGCTCGCCGAGGTCGCCGCGTCGTCGGTCTCCGTGCGGCTGGCGGCGCCGGCCGACGCCGCCGTCGTCCGGGCGCTCGAGCCCGACCTGGTGGTCGTGGCCACCGGCGGCCGCGTGGAGCTGCCCGACCTGCCGGGCGCCGACCTGCCGCACGTCCGTCACGGCATCGACACCGCCGCACCCGCCGCCGGACACCGGGTGGTGGTCGTCGGCGGGCGGGGCGCGGCCGTCGAGCTCGCCGAGACGCTGGCCGGCGAGGGCGCACTCGTCGCGCTGCTGACGACCGGCCCCGAGCTCGCGCCCGAGTTCGGGTCCAAGCGGCGCAAGGAGCACATGGACCGGTTCGACCGGCTCGGGATCACCAGCCACGTCGGCTGCACCGTCTCCGCGATCACGCCCACCGGCGTCGCATGGACGCCCGCCCACGGCACCCCTCGGGAGCTGCCCGCCGACACGGTCGTGCTCGCGGGCGAGGTGGTCGCCGACCCGGCCCTGGCCGAGGAGCTGGCGCGGGAGCTGCCCGCCGTCGACGTACGGACCGTCGGGGACGCGAACGGGCTCGGCCTGATCCGCGGCGCGACCGCTGCCGCGGCGGCACTCGTGGCTTCGCTCTAACCTCGGGCCATGACCACGTTGCGGCGGATCGCCGTCTTCTGCGGATCTGCGCCCGGCAACGACCCAGCGCTCGTGGACGCGGCGTACGACGTCGGGCGCGGTCTCGCTGAGCGCGGCCTCGGCCTCGTGTACGGCGCCGGCGGGCACGGCCTGATGGGCGCGGTCTCGCAGGGCGCGCTCGACGCGGGCGGCGAAGTGGTCGGCGTGATCCCGCGGAGCATGGTCGAGCGCGAGTGGGGTCGCGACGACCTGACCGAGCTGCACGTCGTCGAGACCATGCACGAGCGCAAGGCGCTGATGGCCGAGCTCGCCGACGGCTTCCTCTGCCTCCCCGGCGGCATCGGCACGCTCGAGGAGATCGTCGAGGTCTGGAGCTGGCGCCAGCTCGGCTTCCACGCCGACCCGGTGTGCTTCTACGACGTGGGCGGGTTCTGGCAGCCCCTGCTCGGCGCGCTCCAGGGCCTCGTCGACGCCGGCTTCGTCCGCCAGGCGGTGCTCGACGACGCCGTCGTCACCGCCGACCTCGACGCCGCGCTGGCCGGCCTCGCGGACCGGGCCGGTGCGGCGTACGTCGACAAGCTCAGCGGGACCTGAGCCTCAACCCTTCTTGCGGCTGAGGAACGCCATCATCGCCTCGCGGGCCTCGTCGGACCCGAACAGCCGGGCACTGAGCTCCACGAGCTCCTCGCCCTTCGCGTCGATCCGCTCGAGCAGCTCCGCGCCGACGAGCCTCTTCGTCTCGCGCAGGCCCTGGGCCGCGCCCGTGGCGATCTTGGCGACGACGTCGTCGACCCTGGCCTGGAGGTCACCGGCCGGTACGGCGAAGGTGGCGAGCCCGTAGTCCACCGCCTCCGTGCCCGTGAACACCTCGCCCCCCAGCGCCGTCCACGCGAGCCCGCGCGGCGTGAGCCGGGGGAAGACCGTCAGCGAGATGACGGCCGGGGTGAGGCCGAGCTTGACCTCGGTCAGCGCGAAGGTGGCGTCCTCGGCGACGACGACCACGTCGGAGGCGGCCACGATCCCGATGCCGCCGGCCCGCGCCGCACCCTCGACGACAGTCACCACCGGCTTCGAGAGCGCCACGATCTGGCGCTGCACGCCGACGATCGCCCGCGCCCCCTCCTGCATCGGGACGGTCGAGGCCTCCGAGAGGTCCGCGCCCGAGCAGAAGACCCGGCCCGACGACTTCAGCAGCACCACGCGCACGTCGTCCGCCGCGTCCACCGTGGTGAGGTGGGCGACCAGCTCGGTGACGAGCTGGCGGGAGAGGGCGTTGCGGTTGTGGGGCGAGTCGAGCGTGATCGTCGCGACGCCGTCGGCGACGTCGAGGTGGACGAGCTCCGCAGGTGCGTCAGTCATGAGATGCATTCAACCGGACACGCTCCGCCACCGCTCCGGCGTCTTGCCGCCAGGCGAGCGCTGGTGTCGCCCGCCTCGACCGCGAGCCGGCAGCGTGGCGCCCCGCGCGCAGCGCATCGCGGGCAAGGGCGGGCCCGGAGGGTCCGTCCGCAGCCCGCGATCGGCGACACGCTCGGCTAATCGGAATGAATCGGCTTCTTCGGCAGCTTCTTCACCCGGGTCCGCTTCCGCCGCGCCGGGATCATCGACCGCATCTCCTCCAGCTTGCCGAAGCACAGCAGCCGGTCCTCGGCCTCCAGCACGTGGTGCGGGAAGGGGTTCGGGATGACGATCGTGCCGCGGTGCAGGGTCAGCACGGTGATGTCGCGGTCGCGCAGGCCGGAGTCGCCGATGGACTTGCCGACGAGGTCGGCGTCGCCGTGGACGACGAGCTCGGCGACGCCGTACCCGGTCGAGACGGACAGCCGCTCGCGGACGTCGATCTGGGGGAAGGCGACCTGGTTGTCGATGTAGTCGATGATCGCGCCGGCGACGTCGAGCTTGGTGGCCTGCTCGATGCCCTCGAGGCCCGGGGACGAGTTGACCTCCATGACCAGCGGGCCCTCGTCGGCCTCGAGCATGTCGACGCCGGCGACCTTGAGGCCCATGATCTGCGCGGCCCGTACGGCGATCCGCTCGGCGTCCTCGTCGAGCTCGACCGGCTCGACGCTGCCGCCGCGGTGCACGTTGGAGCGGAACTCGTCGCCCTGGGCGACCCGGCGCATCGCGGCGACGACCCGGTCGCCGACGACGAGCGCGCGGATGTCGCGGCCGCGGCTCTCCTTGACGAAGCGCTGGATCAGCACCTGCTGCTTGGTGCTCTGCAGGGTCTCGATGATCGCCTCGGCGACCTTGATGCTGGGCGCGAGGATGACGCCGATGCCCTGGGTGCCCTCGAGCAGCTTGATCACGACGGGCGCACCGCCGACCCGCTCGATCGCGGGGATCACGTCGGCCCGGTCGCGCACGAAGGTGGTCGCCGGCATGCCGATGTTGTGCCGCGACAGGATCTGCGAGGCGCGCAGCTTGTCGCGCGAGTTCGAGATGCCGTTGGCGGTGCACGGCGTGTAGACGTCCATCTGCTCGAACTGCCGCACGACGGCGGTGCCGAAGTACGTGATCGAGTTGCCGATCCGCGGCAGCACGGCGTCGTAGTCGGAGAGCTGCTTGCCGCGGAACTGTAGGTCCGGCTCGTCCCCGGAGAGGTCGATGGCGAAGCGGAGGGTGTTGAGCACCTTCACCTGGTGGCCCCGGTCGAGGGCTGCCGTGCGGAGGCGCTGCGTGCTGTAGGACCGCGGAGCGCGGGAGAGGATCGCGAGCTTCATTCCCGACCTGATCGGACTGGCGGATGGGACCTGATTGGATGGTGACGTGGTCAGCTCCCATTCAAGCAGCACGCCGGTGGTCGCCGGCTGGCGAGAGTGGGTCCGGCTCCCGGCGCTCGGGGTGGGGCCGGTGAAGGCGAAGCTCGACACCGGCGCGCGCACCTCCGCGCTGCACGCGTTCGACCTCACCCGCTTCGAGCGCGACGGCGCCACCTGGGTGCGGTTCTCCGTGCACCCGTGGCAGCGCTCGGCCGACGATGCCGTGTACGTCGAGTGCCCGGTCCACGACCGCCGGACGATCCGGAGCTCCACGGGCCACACCCAGGAGCGGTTCGTGGTCCTCACCGAGCTGGAGCTGCTCGGCCGCACCATCACGACCGAGGTGACCCTGACCCGCCGCGACGAGATGGGCTTCCGGATGCTCGTCGGCCGCGAGGCGCTGCGCCAGGGCTTCGTCGTCGACTCCGGTCACTCCTACCTCGGCGGCCGGCCGCCGCGGAAGGTCCGCCGCAAGAACCGCGGCGTCGCGACGGGAGGGTCCGGGCGTGGCACTGCGTGAGTCCTTCGCGATCGGCAACGTCCGGGTCCGCGCCGGCTCGACCAAGGAGGTCGAGCTCCCGATCACGCGGCTGGTCACCGGTGGCGACGTGAGCCTGCCGGTCCGTGTCGTGCACGGCCGCGAGGACGGCCCGACCGTGTGGGTGAACGCGGCGATCCACGGCGACGAGGTGATGGGGGTCGAGGTGATCCGCCAGGCGATGGCGACGCTGTCGGCCCGTACCTTCCGGGGCACGCTGGTCGCCGTACCCGTCGTCAACGTGCTGGGCTTCATGACCGGCGACCGCTACCTGCCGGACCGCCGCGACCTCAACCGGTCCTTCCCCGGCTCGGCCCGTGGCTCGCTCGCCAGCCGGATCGCGCACCTGTTCATGACCGAGGTCGTCAGCAAGTGCGACGTCGGCCTCGACCTCCACACCGCGGCCGACCGGCGCGCCAACCTGCCGCAGATCCGCGCCGACCTCGACGACCCCCGCACCCGTGGGCTGGCCGAGGCGTTCGGTGCGCCCGTGATGCTGCACGCCCGGCTGCGCGACGGCTCGCTGCGCCAGGCCGCGCGCGACCGCGGCGCGACGGTGCTGCTCTACGAGGCCGGTGAGGCGCTGCGCTTCGACGAGGACGCGATCGCCGTCGGCGTCCGTGGTGTACGACGGGTGCTCGCCTCGCTCGGCATGATCGACGACGAACCGGCGACCGAGGCCCCCGTCGAGGTGGTCGAGGCCCGGGCGAGCAGCTGGGTCCGCGCGCGCGGCACCGGCATCCTGCACCTCGACGTCCACCTCGGCGAGTGGGTCGAGGAGGGCCAGCGCCTCGGCGGGCTGTCGGACACCTTCGGCCGCCGGGTGCGCCTCGTGCACGCGGACCGTCCCGGCATCGCGATCGGCCTGACCCGGGCGCCGATCGTCAACGCGGGCGACGCGCTCGTCCACGTGGCGACCCCGGTCTGAGCTCGCCGGCACGCGTTGCCAACCGGCGGGCGAGCTCGCGCGTCCACCCCGGCATGAAGAGCACTCTCGGCCCTGCCGCCCTCACCGCCGTCCTGTCCCTCGCCCTGCTCGGCCTCGTCGGCTGCGGCGACGAGCCCGCCGCCGCGCCCGACCCGTCGCCCACGCAGGCCTCCACCCCGGCCAGCGAGCAGGAGACGCAGGTGACGCAGGCGCCCACGGTCGAGGGGCCCGCGGACCTGGTCGCGATCTTCACCGAGGCGCAGGTCGCCGAGCTCCGGGCGGGCTCCCCCACCGTCGCCGACGACGGCACCGGGATCACCGCCGAGCTCGTCGAGCGTGGCGGCCGCGACCAGCTGCAGGTCCGCAACGGCTCCGACGTGGTCACGGCGACGATCCCGGAGGACGCGGACACGCCGTACCTCCTGGACGTGCAGCTCGAGCTCGGCCAGGCGGGCGCCGGCTGGGTCGTGGGCCACGAGGGCGGCGACTCCACACGGCTGACGGTGTACGTGATCCGCGCCGGCAGGCTGGTGCCCGCCACCCCGACGCCCGGCGACCCCGACCTCGGTGGCGGCTTCACCCCCGAGGGAGGGACGCGCCGGACCTGGTTCGACGCGGCCGGACAGGCCTTCACCCGCGTCGCGACCGGCAGGCCGGACCAGTACCGGCTCTACCGCTGGGCGGTCAGCGGCCCCGGCGAGGGCGGCGGCACGGACGACCTCGACCCGCGGCTGGTGGCCGAGGACCTCGGCACGGTGTGCGTCACGGAGTCGGCGACGCCGGTCGTCGTCGAGCGCTGCTGAGCCGCACCGATCCGCTGACGGGGGTGGCTCCGAACAACCCCCATGAAGGCACGACTCCCCTGGGCCGCGTACGGCGTCCTGGCGACCCTGGTCGCCGTGGGCCTCGCCCACCTCGCCGCCGCCCTGACCGACCCTGCCGCCTCACCGGTGCTGGCCGTCGGGTCGACCGTGATCGACCTGACCCCCACCCCGATGAAGGAATGGGCGATCCGGCAGTTCGGGAGCGCCGACAAGACCATCCTCGTCGGCTCCGTGCTGGCCGGCGTCCTCCTGCTCGCCGCGGTGGCCGGCCTGGTCGCCCGCCGCCGGCTGGCCCTCGGGGCCGGCATCCTGCTCGCCCTCGTGGCCATCGCCGCGGTGGCCGCCCTGAGCCGGCCCAGCGCCGAGCCCCTCGACCTCCTCCCGAGCCTGGTCGCCGCCGTCATCGGGCCGGTCGCCCTCCGCCTGCTGGCCCGGACCCACCAGCAGGCGGAGGCCGACGGGAGCCGGCGCACCCTGCTGCTGACCGGCGCGGCACTGACCGCCGCAGCGGCGGTCGGCGGCCTCGGCGGCCGGGTGGTCACCTCGCTGCGGACCCGGCCGGAGGACATCGCCCTGCCGACGCCCGCGGAGCCTGCGAAGGCGCTGCCGCGCGGCCTCGACGACCAGGTCCCCGGCATCACGAGGTTCCGCACGCCGAACAAGGACTTCTACCGCGTCGACACCCGCCTCGACACGCCCGTGGTCAGCAGCGAGGACTGGACGCTGACCATCGACGGCGACGTCCAGAAGGAGGTCACGCTGACCTTCGACGAGCTGCTCGACATGCCGATGATCGAGCGCGACATCACGCTGACCTGCGTCTCCAACAGCGTCGGCGGCCCGTACGTCGGCGGGGCCCGCTGGCTCGGCGTACGACTCACCGACGTGCTCGACCTCGCCGGCATCGACCGCACGAAGGCGGACCAGATCCTCTCGACGGACTTTGACGGGATGACGATCAGCACCCCGCTCGACCTCGCCACCGACGGGCGCGACGCGATCCTCGCCGTCGGCATGAACGGCGAGCAGCTGCCCCGCGAGCACGGCTTCCCGGTGCGGATGGTCATCCCGGGCCTCTACGGCTTCATCAGCGCGACCAAGTGGGTCACCCGGCTCACCCTGACGACGTACGACGACCAGAAGGCCTACTGGACGGAGCGGGACTGGGCCACGGACGCCCCGATCAAGATCTCCGCGCGCATCGACACCCCCAAGGCGCTGGCGCAGCTCGACCCCGGCGACGTGGTCATCGGCGGGGTCGCCTGGGCGCAGGAGCGCGGCGGGATCGCGAAGGTGCAGGTGCGCATCGACGGCGGCGGCTGGGAGGACGCGCAGCTCGGGCCGGACGGTGGCGACGACTACTGGCGGCAGTGGTTCCACAAGTGGCCGGCGAAGTCCGGGTCGCACCGGATCGCCGTGCGCGCCGTCTCCGGCGACGGCGAGCCCCAGACCGCCGTCCGCGCCGAGCCGTTCCCGAACGGCGCCAGCGGCATCCACGAGCTCCTCGTCACCGTGAAGTGACGCGCACCTCGAAAAAGACCGTACTTCCGGGCAATCCGGGCCCGAACCGGCACCGAATCACCCCCGACGACACACCAACGCCCCCTACGGAAGGCACCACCATGAAGCTCCAGAAGATCCGCCGCTCCGCCGGCGCCGGCATCGCGATCCTGGCCATGAGCGCCACCTTCGCCGCGTGCAGCAGCGAGGACGACGAGCCCACCAGCGGCTCCGACGACACGTCCTCGCAGTCGTCGGACTCCTCCGACAGCCCGATGGCCGAGGGCGCCGGCGCGGAGACCTTCGGTCCCGGCTGCTCGGCGATCCCGACCTCCGGCAAGGGCTCCTTCGACGGCATGGTCAAGGACCCGGTCGCCACGGCCGCGAGCAACAACCCGCTGCTCAGCACCCTGGTCACCGCCGTCACCAGCATCGACGGCCTCGCCGACACCCTCAACGGCGCCGAGGCGCTGACCGTGTTCGCGCCGTACAACGACGCCTTCGCCGAGATCCCGGAGGCCGACCTCAACGGCCTGGTCATGGAGGGCAAGGAGAAGGGCGACAAGAGCGCCCTCTACAAGATCCTCGCCCACCACGTGGTCGGCGCCAACGAGAAGGCCGACGCCGTGGCCGGCAAGCAGGACACCCTCGCGGGCGACAAGCTGACCGTCGCCGGTGACCCGGAGTCCGGCATGACCGTCTCCGACGGCACCGTCACCGCCAACGTGCTGTGCGGCAACATCCCGACCGCCAACGCGACCGTCTACGTGATCGACAAGGTGCTGACCGGGGTCAAGTGACCCCTCGTCAGGACCACCTCTCCTCCGGAAGGATCAGCACCATGGATCCGGTCCCCGGCAACCCGGCCGGCGCTCCCCACGAGGGGGCGCCGGCCGGCGCGGTCGCCGACCTGGCGGCCCTGCTGAAGCGGTCCGCCCGCGGCGACCAGGCCGCGTTCGCCACCCTGTACGACGCCACGTCGGCCCGTGTCCACGGACTCGTGCTGCGGGTCGTCCGCGACCGGGCCCAGGCCGAGGAGGTCACCCAGGAGGTGTTCCTCGAGGTCTGGCGCCAGGCCAGCCGGTACGACGACGCGCGCGGCAGCGCGCTGGCGTGGCTGATGACGATCGCGCACCGCAAGGCGGTCGACCGGGTCCGCAGCGCCGAGGCCGCCACCCGGCGCGACGTCGCCTACGAGCAGCGCAACCAGGTGCCCGACCACGACGTGACCGCCGAGGCGGCGCACGCATCGCTCGAGGCGCGGCGGGTCCGCGCCGCCCTCGACCACCTCACCGACGTCCAGCGCGAAGCGATCGAGCTGGCGTACTTCGGCGGCTACACCCACACGGAGGTGGCCGCCCTCCTCGACCTACCGGTCGGGACCGCGAAGACAAGGATCCGTGACGGCCTGATCAGGCTGCGCGACTCGATCGGAGTAGGACGATGACCGATCACGACCAGCACGCGCTCTCCGGCGCGTACGCCGTCGATGCCCTCGACGCCGACGAGCGGGCCCGCTTCGAGGCCCACCTCGCCACGTGCGCCGACTGCCGTGAGGAGGTGGCCAGCCTCCAGGAGGCGGCCGCCCTGCTCGGCACCGACCCGGTCGAGCCCCCGAGCTCGGTGCGGGACTCCGTCCTCGCTGGCATCGCGTCGATCCGTCCGCTCCCGCCGGTCACGTCCGAGACCACACCCACGGCCACCCCGACCTCCGGCGACGAGCTCGCCGCCCGTCGTACCCGTCGCTCGCTGGCGCAGCGCCTGGCCCGGACGCCGCTCCTGGTCGCCGCCGCCGTGGTGCTGCTGCTCGCGGTCGGGACCGCGCTGGTGCGGCCGTGGGCCGACAACCGGACGGACGAGCCGAGGCTGTCTGCCATCGACCGGGTGCTCACCGCCGCCGACGCGACGAGCGTCGAGAAGGAGTTCCCCGACGGCTCCCGAGCCACGGTGACGGTCTCGCGCAGCGAGGGTCGCGCCGTGATCCAGACCGAGGACATGGCCCTCGCCCCGACGGGCAAGGTCTACGAGCTGTGGCTGCAGACCCCGCAGGGCGCCATGGTGCCGGCCGGGCTGATGCCCGACGAGGCGGACAACGAGATCCTCCTCGACGGGGACGCCTCGGAGGCGAAGGCGGTCGGGATCACCGTCGAGCCCGACGGCGGCTCGCCGCTGCCGACGACCACACCGATCGCCGTCCTGGCACTGGAAGCCTGACATGGCCACCCCGACACCACGGCGGATCGCCGTGGTGGGCTCCGGCGTCGCCGGACTCACCGCGGCGTACGTCGCCTCCGACCCCGCCAACGGCGCCCACGTCACGCTCCTCGAGGCCGACGACCGGCTCGGCGGGCACGCCGACACCCACGACGTCACCGACGCGACCGGGCGCACCCTGCGCATCGACAGCGGCTTCATCGTGCACAACCGGCGCACCTACCCGGTGCTGCTGCGGATCTTCGACGAGCTCGGCGTACCGACCCAGGAGTCGGAGATGTCGATGTCGATCAGCGACGAGGTGACCGGCCTGGAGTGGGCCGGCGCGCTCGGCCGGCGCGGGATCTTCCCGGCCGGGGCGGGCAACCACCGCAACCCCGCCTACCTGCGGATGCTGCGCGAGGTCCCGCGCTTCCACCGGCGCGCGCGCCGGCTGCTCGCCGAGGCGGAGGACCCGGCGGCCGACCCGACGACCCTGGCCGCCTTCCTCGACCGGGGCCGCTTCTCGCCGTACTTCCGGCGGCACTTCATGGAGCCGCTGGTGGCGGCGGTGTGGTCGTGCGACCCGGAGACGGCGCTGGACTACCCGGCGGCGTACCTCTTCTCGTTCCTGTCCCACCACGGGATGCTGCAGGTCTTCGGATCGCCGACCTGGCGCACGGTGACCGGCGGCTCCCGCACCTACGTCGATGCGATCGCCGCCGCGGTCAGGGGGCGCGGTGGCGACATCCGCACCGGCGCGCCGGTCGTCTCCGTCCGGGAGACGACCGGCGGGGTCGAGGTGGTCACCCCCACCGGCCCCGAGGTGTACGACGCCGTGGTCGTCGCCGCCCACCCGGAGCAGGCGCTCGGCATGCTGACCGAGCCGACCGCCGCGCAGCGCGAGGTGCTTAGTGCCATCCCGTACAGCGCCAACACCGCCCTGCTGCACACCGACGCCCGCCTGATGCCGCGGGCCGAGGACGCGCACGCATCCTGGAACTTCCGGCGACCCGCCGCGGAGCGCGCCGGCGTGCTCGTCACCTACGACATGACCCGGCTGCAGCGCCTGCCCACGGGCATCCGCTACCTCGTGACGCTCGGCGGGGAGGACCTCGTCGACCCCGACTCGGTCATCGTGCGCCGCGACTACGCGCACCCGCTCTACACGCCGTCCTCGGTCGCCGCGCAGCGCCACCTCCCGGAGATCGACAGCGACCGGCTGGTCTTCGCGGGGGCCTACCACGGCTGGGGCTTCCACGAGGACGGCGCGCGCTCCGGGCTGCGCGCCACCGAACGACTGGGCCTGCTGTGGGGCGGCCCAGCGCCCGGGCCTGCCGGGAAGCCAGGAGAGGACCCGGCAGGCCCGAACCCGGCCGCCGCGACGATCCGCGGCGGGAAGGCCGTCCAGGCCTACCGGACCACCCTGGTGCACCAGCGGCGCGAGCCGATCGAGAACCGCTTCGAGCACCGGACCCGCCTCTGGGTCGTCGACCTCGACGCCGTCGACCAGCGCGGGCGTGTCCCGGGTGGTCGCGGCCGGTTCCTGGGCCGCGACCACTTCGACGGCGACACCACCACCGTGCGCGAGGGCCTCGACCGCTTCCTGGCCGCGCACGGCATCGACCTGCGGGGCGGCCGCGCGCTGATGGCTGCGCAACCCCGAATGCTCGGCCACTGCTTCAACCCGATCACGGTCCACTGGTGCTGGGACCGGGAGGGCAGCGGCCGTCCCGCAGCCACCGTCGTCGAGGTGCACAACACCTACGGCGGGCGGCACGCCTACCTGCTCGACACCGACGAACGGGGGCGCGCCGTGGTGGACAAGGCGCTGTACGTCTCGCCGTTCCACGGCACCGACGGGCACTACGAGGTGGTCGCCCCGCCGCCGGACGCCACCACCGGGCAGCTGCGGCTGGCCGTCGGGCTCCGGACCGCCGACGGCGCCCGCTTCGACGCCGGGCTGACCGGCGAGCCGGCGCCGCCGCCCCTGCTGCCCCTCGCCGGACTGCGCGGCGCCGCGCTGATCCGGGCCCACGGCATCGCGCTGTGGGCGCGCCGCCTGCCCGTGCAGCCCCGCACCGCCACCGGCACCGCCACCGGCACCGATGTCCCCGCCCGCGAGCTCCAGGAAGGTCCCCTCCGATGACCGTCACCGACGCCCGTACGACGGCCCCGTGGGCCAGCCTCCGTCAGCCGCCCACCGGCGGCCTGTCGTCCCGGATCGCCGAGCGGCTGTTCCGCTCGGCCATCGGCCGCCTCCACGTCACCGTGCGCCTCGCGCACCCGGACGGCACCACCGAGGAGCTCGGCCTCGGCGGCCCGGCCGTCGTGGTGCACCGGCCGGCCGAGCTCTTCGCCCGGATCGGCCGCGACAAGCTGATCGGCTTCGGCGAGGCCTACATGACCGGCGCCTGGTCGGAGGACGGCGTGCCCGGCGACGGCAGCCTCGGCGACTTCCTGACCGTGCTCGCCGCCGACGTCGCGCACCTGGTGCCGCCGTCGCTGCAGCGCCTCCGGGCCCTCGTCTCGCCGCGGCTGCCGCGCAGCCACCGCGGGACCCGGGAGAACACGCAGTCCAACGTGGCCCACCACTACGACCTGTCCAACGACCTCTTCGCCGCCTTCCTGGACCCGACGATGTCCTACTCGGCAGCGCTCTTCGAGGACCTGGAGACGGCGCTCACCGAGGACTTCGCGGCTGCCCAGCACCGCAAGATCGACCGGCTCCTCGACCAGGCCGGTGTCGGCCCCGGCACCCGGCTCCTCGAGATCGGCACCGGTTGGGGCGAGCTCGCGATCCGTGCGGCCGCCCGCGGCGCCGACGTCCGCAGCATCACGCTGTCCGTCGAGCAGCAGCAGCTGGCCCGCGAGCGGATCGCCGCGGCCGGGCACGCCGACCGGGTGCGGGTCGACCTGTGCGACTACCGGGCGCTGCTCGACGAGCCCGCCGGCGGGTACGACGCCGTGGTGTCCGTCGAGATGATCGAGGCCGTCGGCTGGGAGTTCTGGCCGACGTACTTCCGCACGCTGGACCACGTCCTGGCGCCCGGCGGGAGGGTCGCCCTCCAGGCGATCACGATGCCGCACGACCGGATGCTCGCCACCCGGTCGACGCACACCTTCATCACCAAGTACATCTTCCCGGGCGGCGCGCTGCCGTCGGTCGAGGCGATCCACGACGTCGTACGACGCCACACCTCGCTGCGGGTGAGCGACGAGCTGGCCTTCGGTGCCCACTACGCGCCGACCCTCCAGCGGTGGGACCGCGCCTTCCTCGCCGCACGGGAGCGGGTGGCCGCGCTCGGCTTCGACGAGACCTTCGTGCGGATGTGGCACTTCTACCTGGAGTACTGCCGCGGAGGCTTCGCCGCCGGCTACATCGACGACCACCAGCTGACCTTCACCCGGGAGGCGCGATGACCAGCGTGCTGCACCACCGCCCGCACGCCCCGGCGACGGACGGCGTCGCGGCGCGGCTCGAGGAGGCGCTGCGGCCGTTCATCGGCGGCGACCTGCCCGTCCGGCTGGTCGCCTGGGACGGCTCGGTCGCCGGGCCCGAGGACTCCCCCGTGGTGGAGCTGCGCTCCCCCGAGGCGCTGCGCCGCCTGCTGTGGCACCCCGGCGAGCTCGGCGCCGCGCAGGCCTACGTGACCGGGGAGCTGGACGTGCCCGGCGACCTCGACGCCGCGCTCACCCACGCGTTCGCCGTCGCGAAGGAGCGGGGCCTGTCGGGCCGCCGTCCTCCGGTGCGCGCCCTGGCCGGAGCGGTGCGGACGGCCTTCGGACTGGACCTCATCGGCCGTCCGCCCGCTCCCCCGGCCACCCAGGCACGGATCCGCGGCCGGCTGCACAGCAAGGACCGCGACCGCAGCGCGATCAGCCACCACTACGACACGACCGCCGACTTCTACTCGTTGATCCTCGACGAGGAGACGATGGCGTACTCGTGCGGCTACCACGCCTCCGCCGACCAGCCGCTCGCCGAGGCGCAGCACGCGAAGCTCGACCTGGTCTGCCGCAAGCTCGGCCTCGAGCCGGGGATGCGCCTGCTCGACGTGGGCTGCGGCTGGGGCTCGCTCTCGCTGCACGCGGCCGAGCAGTTCGGCGCGCGGGTCGTCGGCGTGACGATCTCGGCGGAGCAGAAGCGCTTCGCCGAGGCGGCCGCACGCCGCCGCGGGCTGACGGACCTCGTGGAGTTCCGGCTCTGCGACTACCGCGACGCGGTGCCCCACCGCGGCGCGGAGCCTCCGTCCGCCGGCGATCGTCGTCGCGAGCGCCGTGAGGCGGGTGCGATGGCAAGGCGCCGGAGCGAAGGCGGTCTGGTTGCACCGTCGACCGACGGCAACGCAGTCAGCGCGCCCGCATCGCGGCGCGCAGCAGACGGGCGCCGGGGGACGGAGGCTCTGTACGACGCCGTCGCCTCCCTCGAGATGGGCGAGCACGTCGGACAGGCCAACTACGCCACCTACGCGCAGGTGCTGCACGACGCCGTTCGCCCCGGCGGCCGGGTGCTCGTCCAGCAGATGTCCCGGACCGGGCGCTGGCCCGGCGGCGGGCCGTTCATCGAGTCGTTCATCGCACCCGACATGCACATGCGTCCCGTCGGGGAGACCGTCGCGCTGCTGGAGGCGTCCGGGCTGGAGGCTCGCGACGTGCACGCCCTGCGCGAGCACTACGTGCTCACCGTGGCCGGCTGGCTGGAGCGCTTCGAGGCGAACGTCGATGCGATCACCGACCTCGTCGGCGAGGAGCTGGTGCGGGTCTGGCGGCTCTACCTCGTCGGCGGGTCGATGGCGTTCCGGGACGGCCGGATGGGCGTCGACCAGGTCCTGCTGGTGCGCCCGGGCGGTCCGCACGGACTGCCCTGGACCCGGTCGTGGTGAGCCGCCGATGACGGACCTGCTCGTCTCTCTCGGGACCTCGATCGCGGCCGCGGTGGTTGTCATGGGGGTGACCGCCGCGGTGGCCCGGCAGCAGCGCCGGGTCGCCGTCGTCGACGTCGCGTGGGGCCTCGGCTTCGTGGTCGCCGCACTTGCCTGCGGCGCCGTCGCCCTGGCCCGCGACGTCGGCGACGGCCTGCGCACCTGCTTCCTGGTGGCGGTCGTCGTCGTGTGGGGGCTGCGGCTCGCGGCCCACATCCATCGCCGCAGCAGCGGTCACCGCGACGAGGACCCGCGCTACGAGGAGCTGCTCGGCGGGCCGCTGACGTCGGTCGGGATGGGAGTCGCGATCCGGAAGGTCTTCGCGGTGCAGGGCGCGGCCCTGGCCTTCGTCGCCCTGCCCGTCACCGTCGGCGTGGTCCGGGAGGTCGTGTGGTGGCCGCTGGTGGTGGCCGGAGGCGTGCTGTGGCTCGTCGGGCTCGCCTTCGAGGCGGTCGGTGACGCGCAGCTGGCGGCGTACCGGGCGCTGCCGCGGGACCGCCGGCCGCGGGTGCTCGACACCGGGCTGTGGGCCTGGACCCGCCACCCCAACTACTTCGGCGACGCGTGCGTGTGGTGGGGCATCTGGCTCGTCGGCGGACTCGCGTCCGGGTGGGTCGCCGGCCTGGCGACCGTGCTCGCCCCCGTCGTGATGACCTACTTCCTCGCCTTCGCGACCGGCGCCCGCCTGCTGGAGCGGACGATGATGCAGCGCCCCGGCTATCCCGAGTACGCCGCCCGCACGCCGATGCTCCTGCCGCGTCCGCCCCGGCGGTGACGGCTCAGGGCCGGCCGTAGATCCCGATGCCGAGCTCGACGTCGCTGATCGGGCGCTCGGAGGGCCGGCCGTCCTGGTCGGTCAGGCGCACCGTGAACGAGATGTTGGTGTCGGGGGCGAAGTGGCGGTCCCGCACGGTGCCGTCCGCGGTGGTGCGGTGTCCCGTGAAGCCGCCGTCGGACGTGGCGTCGGGTCCGTAGAGGTAGGCCGCCGGGTCGTCGTACGGCGATCCGCCGGTGCCGCAGGACACCTGGACCACCTGCCAGCCCAGGACGTCGACGGTCACCCACGGCATGCGGGCCCCGCTCCCCACCTTCACCGACGACGTGCAGTGGACGGCGAACTGCACGTCGCTCGGCAGCACCGTGCTGAGGTCGATCCGGCGGTCGCCGGGATCGGCCAGGGCCGAGGAGTGGAGCCGGTAGCCGCCCGCCTCGGGACGGAAGGTGACCTGTTCGCGAGCGGTGGGGGCGGTGGTCGTCCGCCGATCGGCCGGCCGGGGCGCGGAGTCGTCGCCCGCGGGCCGCACCACGGCGGCGACGGCGCCCCCGCCGACGACCGCGACGGCGGCCAGCGCGGCGACGGCGGCCCGCCGTCGTCGTACCGACTGGACGCGGCGGGCGACGGCGGCCGGGCGGGCGGCGAGGTCACCGTCGTCGGGGGTGTGGTCGGCGAGGGTGCGACGGAGGTCGTCGAGGGTGTTCATGCGCGGTCCTCCTCGGTGGTGAGGGCGGGGTCGATGCGCAGCTTCGCGAGGGCGCGGCTGGCCTGGCTCTTGACGTTGCCGACGCTGCAGCCGAGGACGCGGGCGGTCTCCGCCTCGCTGAGGTCCTCGACGTAGCGGAGCACGACGACGGCACGCTGCCGGCGCGGGAGGCGGCCGAGGGCGGTCCACAGGTCGTGGGTCGTGTCGCTGCGGTCGTGCGCGGTGGGGTGTCCACCGCTGGCCGGCTCGGGGAGCTCGTCGGTCGCGCGCTCGCCGTTCCACCTCCGCCGCCACCAGGTCGCGTAGGTGTTGACGAGGATCCTGCGGACGTAGGCCTCCGGGTCGCCGTCGATCCGGCGCCACGCGAACCACGCCTTCGTCAACGCGGTCTGGAGCAGGTCCTCGGCGAGCGCGTGGTCGCGCGTCAGCAGGTAGGCGGTCCGCAGCAGCGCACTGGACCGGGCGCCGACGAAGGCGTCGAAGTCGGCGCGTGCGTCCATCGACCCTCCCGAGGCTGTGCCGGCTCCCTGCACCCGAGGCGGGGACTGCATCGTGTTCACGTGCTCTTCCACCACCCGGGACCCGGGAATGGTTGCACGCCGCCTACCCTGACTTTTCGTGAGCGAGCAGGCGAGCGACGAGTACCTCCGGCTGGCGTCGGCCGACAACTTCCGCGACGTCGCCGGCACCGGCTACGCCACGAGCGACGGCGGCCGCCTGCGCACCGGGGTCTTCTACCGGTCCAACGACCTGCGGCTGACCGACGTCGACCTCGAGGCGCTGCACCGCATCGGCCTCAACACCATCATCGACCTGCGGTCCGCCACCGAGATCGCGCTGCACCCCGACCCCGAGGTGCCCGGCGTGCAGAACCTCCACTTCGACGCCATCGGCATCCCCATCGAACGGCTCTCCAGCCTGACCAGCCGCGCCGAGGCGATCGCGCTGATGGACGAGGTCTACCGCGGCTTCGTCGTCGAGCAGCACTGCCGCACCGCCTTCGGCGACGTGCTCCGCCAGCTCGCCACCGGCGGCCCCCAGCTCTTCCACTGCTCGCAGGGCAAGGACCGCACCGGCTGGGTCGCCGCCCTGCTGCTCCACGTCGCCGGCGTCGACGACCCGACCATCGAGTCCGACTACCTGCTGACCAACGCCCTCAGCGCCGCCTCCCGCGCGCGCGTCGAGGCCGAGATCGAGAAGCACGGCGGCCCCGACCTCGTCGCCGTCTACGAGCCGACGCTCGTCGTCGACATCGAGTACCTCGACGCCGCCTGGGCCGCCGTCGAGGAGCGGTACGGCGACCGGGCGTCGTACCTGCGCGACGGGCTGGGCCTCGACGACGCCGTCCTGGGCCGGCTGCGGGGGCTGCTCCGGGCGGAGTGACGCTGCCTGCAGGTGCGGCTCCTTGCGGTGGCCGGGGTCGCCGCGGTCTGCGGGGTGGCCGGGGTTTGCGTCATACGAATCGAGCGCTGGGGCGACCGCTTCGCATGACGTTGCGGACAGTCCGACGCGGGTGCGGGTGGACGTCATACGAACCGAGCGCTGGAACGACCGCTTCGCATGACGCTGCGGACCGTCCGACGCGGGCGCGGGCGGACGTCATACGAACCGAGCGCTGGAACGACCGCTTCGCATGACGCTGCGGACAGTCCGACGCGGGCGCGGGCGGACGTCATACGAACCGAGCGCTGGAACGACCACTTCGCATGACGCTGCCGACCGTCCGGCGCGGGTGCGGGCGGACGTCATACGAACCGAGCGCTGGAACGACCACTTCGCATGACGTAACGCGCGCGACCCACGGCACGGACGACCCGTCACGCCGCCTTCCGCTGCCGACCCATGTCGAGCGCCCGCGCGATCTGCGCGAAGAAGTCGTCCGGCTGGATCCGGAGGCCGAGCAGTGGCAGGCGCAGCACGATGTCGCCGTCGAGCGCGAGGGCGTTCTGGCGCAAGGCGTCGCCGACGACGTTCTCGGCCCACGCGTGGTGGATGCCGTCGATCTCCACGACGACACCGAGGTCGGGCCAGTGGAGGTCCAGGTAGTACCGGCCCCGCCGGTCCTTGCGCAGCACCTGCTGCTGCGGCGCCGGCAACCCGCGGCGGCGCAGCTCGCGCTTGATGTCGAGCTCGCCGAGCGCGCGGGCGCCGTCGAGCAGGTCGCCGATCGTCACGTGGATGAGGTCGCGGCGACGGTCGCGGCGGATCCGCAGCGCCTCCTCGCCCAGCTGCTGTGGTGTGGCCAGTCCCTGTTGGACGACCATCGTCAGGACCAGGCGCGCCTGCTCGTTGCTGGCGAGCCACAACGCCGCGCGGACGGCGGCGACGGCGACCTTCGTGCGCGGGATTCCGCCGGGTGCCTGGTCGTCAGCGGACCAGCGGCGGGTCTGGCGAACGTTGTAGGAGCGAGTACGACGCACCCGCGCACCTCGCGGGACCGACACCCGGATCCGGTCGACGGTGAACCTCTCGAGGCCGGAGGCGATGAGGCTGGAGGCGCCGTCCAGCTGCGCTCGCGGACCGCCCTGCAGCACGGCCGCCCACTCATGGGCGCGCTGGGTGAGCGGGCCGTTGTGTACGGCGACGACCTGGTCGCTCACCCGCTGCCACCGCCGCGCGCGCAGTGCCGCGCGCACGTCGCTGCGGGTGATGCCCGCCGCGTAGAGCTGCCGCCGCCCGACCACACCGGACTGGTTCCCGGCGAGCTCGTCGACCCGCGCACGTCGTACGTCATCCATGCGCCGTGCGTGCCCGGTGGCCCTCGGGACGACACCGGCTGTCGGCGAGCTGTGGAGAACGGTGGGGACGTCATACGAACCGAGCGTTCCGACGACCACTTCGTATGACGCAAACCCCGGCGACCCACGACGCACACCACAGCGACCCACGACGCACACCACGGCGACCCACCGCGACCACCCACGGCCGAGCCGTCGCGACTCAGATCTCCGGCGGCGCCGGCAGCTGGAAGGGCTGGGTGGGCTCGTCGACGGCCTCGGCGCGCGGGGGCTTGCCGGGGAGGTGCTGCTTGATGACCTTCTCGGTCCTCGGGTCGAGCACGATGTCGTGGGTGTCGCCGTCGCGGCCCTCGAAGCGGACGGCGACCGTCTCGAAGCCCTTGTGGCGCTGCATCTGGGCGTACATCGCGTACGCGCGGCGGTCGGCCTCGGTGAGGTCGACGGAGTCGGTGAACGGCGTGAGCAGCGCACGCGGCCAGAGCCGGCGGGCGAGCACCACGTTGACCTCGATGCCGAGGACGCCCATCACGGCGCCCATGTAGAGCAGGCCCATCAGGCCGAGGACGACGCCGAAGACGCCAGCCATGCTGTTGCGGTCGGCGCTGGCGATGACGTTGGTGACGTAGATCGTCCCGATCCACTGCAGGAGCTGCCACATGACGGCGATGGTGTAGCCGCCGGGAGCGGCCCGGATGACGTTGGCGCGGATCGCACGCGCGGCGGCCATCCGCAGCAGCACGGTCATCGTCGCGCCGAGGATGAGGATCGTCAGCAGGCGCACCAGCCAGTGGAACCAGCCGTGCTGCGAGAGCTCGCCGACGAGGCGGGTCTCGGTGAGGACCGCGGAGCCGACCGAGATCGTGAAGATCACGGTGCCGGCCACGGCGAGGATGAAGAGGCTGTTGACCCGGGTCATCACCGGGTGGGGTCGGCTGTTGCGCGGCACGGCCCACGCGGCGGACTGCACGTTCTGCAGCGCGAGGCCGAGCCCGAGGGCGCCGTACAGGGCGGTCAGCGAGCCCACGATGACACCGCCCGTCGAGCCCTGGATCCCCTCCGGCCGGCCCAGCGCGTCGCCGATGATCGGGAACTGGCCGAGGGCCGAGTCGAGGACCTGCTCCTGCAGCCGCGGGTTGCCCTCGAGGATGAAGCCGAGGATCGACGTGGCGAGCAGCAGGAGCGGGAAGATCGAGAGGAAGGCGTAGAAGGTGAGGATCGCCGCGAGGTAGTTGCCCTGGTCGTCGAAGAACTTGTAGACGACCGCCAGCGGGAAGCCGAACACCGAATTGCGGCGCTGGCCGCGATCGATGTCTCCGACGAGTCCCACAGGCGCAACCTATAACTCCGGGTACGACGACCCGGGGACCACTGCCCTGTTCGGGACCGAGCGGCGCTCAGGCCAGCAGCGCGGCGATGCCGATCGCGACGGGCGCGGAGGCCAGCGTGGTGACGAAGATGGCGTCGCGCGCGAGCAGGATCCCGCGGTCGTAGCGGGTCGCCACGACGAAGACGTTCTGCGCCGTCGGCAGGGCCGACAGCAGGGTCACGGCGAACAGGTCGTGCCCGTCGAGCCCGACGGCGAACCGGCCGACGACGTACGCCGCGACCGGCTGGACGACCATCTTCAGCAGCGACACGGTGGCCAGCGCGCGCGGGGGTACGCCGCGTCCGGGGAGCGGGCCCAGGCGCAGCGCCACGCCGTACGCGAGGAGCATCGCGGGGACGGCCATCCCGCCGACGAGCTCCAGCGGCGCGTGGACGACCTGCGGCAGCTCGGCGTCGGTGACGGCGAGCGCGAGGCCGGCGAAGGACGCGATGGTGAGCGGGTTGGTGACCGGGCGGCGCAGGATCCTGCCGAGGGTCGGCCGCTCCGGGCTGGTCACGACGTCGAGCACCGTCAGCGCGAGCGGCTGCAGGAAGAGCAGCTGCATCATGAGGGCGGGTACGACGAGGGCGGCATCGCCCAGCGCGTAGGCGGCGATCGGGATGCCGAGGTTGCCGGCGTTGACGTAGGCCGAGCAGAGGGTGGCGACGACCGTCGTACCGGCGTCGAGGCCGCGCACGATCGCGATCGCCACCAGCACGCCCCCGCTCACCAGCACCCCGGCCGCCGTCGCGACCAGCGGCCCGGACAGCACCCGCGACGGGTCGGAGTCCTCGAGCACGGTGACCAGCAGCGCGGGGCTGGCGAGGTAGAAGGACGCCAGCGACAGGCTGCGCTGGCCGGCGGCGTCGACGATGCCGAGGTGGGCGAGCAGGGCGCCGAGGGAGATCACGATCGCGATCGTCAGGAACCCCTCGAGCACTCCACCCACACGTCGATCCCACCACCGGCGGCGGCGCTCAGGCCAATCGTGCGCGGAAGCCCTTCCCGCTCGTGGCGGCGTACCGGTAGCGCGAGCGCACGGTCCTGGAGTCGAAGTCGAGCACGCCGCCGACGTCGAAGCGGAAGAGCATCTGCCAGCGGCCGGTGCCCGGGTCGCCGTACGCCGTCACCTGGCTGCCGCGGACCGCCATGCCCAGGCGCGCGCCGGGGCGGGACAGGTCGACGGTGCCGTCGAGGGTGCGCACCGGCTCGGCGCCCTGGGTGATCGACCGGCCACGGTGGCGCAGCTCCCAGCGCACGCCGCGGCGTCGGTGGGAGTAGCGGACGACGAGCAGGTTGTCGGCGTCCTGCGCGACCCCGAGCCGGATCTCGCCCCGGCCGGCCGCGACCAGGCCGGAGGTCGCGATGGTCAGTGCGAACCGGCCCGCGGCGACGTGCTCGGTGCTGCGGCGCAGGCCCGTGCCGGGGAGGGCGTGGAAGCCGCCCGTCGTCGCGACCCGCGCGTAGTCCACGCTGCCCGGTGGCGGCGCGAAGAGGTCGAGCTCGTCGAGGTGCTCGGTCAGCAGGGCGGAGAGTCGCTTGCGGGTCTCGGGGGCGCGCTTCGCGATGTCGGTCGTCTCGGCCGGGTCGGCGACCAGGTCGTAGAGCTCGTCGCGCCCGGTGCGCAGCCGCCGGACCACCTTGAAGCCGCCCTGGCGCACGGCCGCCGAGGGGTGCCACCCGCCGATGTGGTGGGGGTAGGCCCAGAAGAGCGTGTCGCGGCCGCTCGGCGCCTTCGCGCGGATGACCGGCGACAGGTCGATGCCGTCGACGCCCTTCGGGGTCGTGCCGTGCGCGAGCGCGGCCGCCGTCGGCAGGATGTCGATGGTGCTGGCGAGCTCGGACGTCACCCGTCCGCCGGGGGCCTGGCCCGGCCACCACGCGACGAGCGGCACCCGGATCCCGGCCTCGTACAGCTCGCCCTTGCCGCCGCGCAGCGGCCGGTTGGCGGGACGGTTCTGGCCACCGTTGTCGCTGGTGACCAGCAGCAGGGTGTTGCGGGCGATGCCGAGGTCCTTCAGCGTCCGCACGATCCGCCCGACCTGGGTGTCGACACTCTCCAGCATCGCCGCGAGCGTCGGCCGCGCGCCCGGCCCGCCCGCACCGGGCTTCGCGCGGTACTTCTCGACCAGCGCCGACTTGCCCCGCAGCTTGGTGTGGACCGCGTAGTTGGCGACGTGCAGGAAGAACGGCTGGTTGCGGTGACGCCGGATGAAGCCGACGGCCTCGAGGGCGAGCCGGTCGGTGAGGTACTCGTGCGAGGTGCGGCCCGGGACCCCCGGCAGGAACTCGTACGGCGCGAAGTAGTCCCCGCCGCCGATGTAGCGGTGCTCGGAGAGGATCACCTCGTCGAAGCCGTGGGCGTACGGGTTGCCCGGCCGCGACCGGTAGTGCCCGTGGTAGGTCTCCGTCAGGTGCCACTTGCCGATGTGGCCGGTGGTGTAGCCGCGCGGCTTGAGCACCGAGGGGATGCCGGGGATCCGCGGCGACAGGTGGAGGTCGCTGGCCGCGCCCTCACCCCGCAGGTAGTCGGTGATCCCGGTCCGGCCCGGGTAGCGGCCGGTCACCAGGGCCGCCCGCGTCGGGGAGCACAGCGGGGCGGCGGCGTACGCCTGGGTGAAGCGGACACCCTCGCGCGCCAGCCGGTCGATGTGCGGCGTCTCGTTGAACCGGTTGCCGTAGCAGCCCAGCTCGTCCCAGCCGAGGTCGTCGATGGAGACCACGATGACGTTGGGCCGGTCGACCGCCGGGCGGGCGGCCGTCGGGCGGGCGGCCGTCGCCGGGGTGCCGGTGACGGCCTCGGCGAGGCCTGCTCCCACGACCGGGGTCAGCGCGCCCGCACAGCCGACGGCTGCTCCGCGCAGCACGGTACGGCGGGTGGCGGGCACGGCGGTCGTCGTCATGCCGGAGATACTACATAGACTTACTCGACTTAAAGCGCGGGGCCCCTCGCCGTGGGACGAGCTAGTCGCCCTGCTGCTCCCGGCGCTCCTCGTCGCGCCGCTGGGCCTCGTACCGGCGCCGCTGCTCCTCGGCCCGCTCGCGGACCTTGCGCAGGAAGTCCTCGTCCTTCTCCGGGTCGGCCGCCGCGAACCGACCCCGCCGCTCGTACTCGGGGAAGCCCGGCGCCGCGCCCTGGCCGCGGGTCAGCGGCCGCTCGTGCTGCGGACGCCCGGCGATGATCCACGCGATCGAGCCCGCGAGCGGGAAGAACAGCACGATCAGCAGCCACCACGACTTCGCGAGGTTGCGCACGCTGTCCTCGCGGGAGGTGATCACCTCGACGAGGCAGTAGAGCCAGAGCAGGCCGACGAGGGCGAAGGGCAGGAAACGCATGGCGGGATCATGCCTGTTGGCGGGCGGGCTCGTGCCAGTTTCACCGGCCGGCCGGTGAAACTCGCGTGCTTGAACGACGAAACTCACGGTTGGACGACGAAACTTCATCGTCCAACCGTGAGTTTCTCCGGCCGGCCGGTGAAACTCCCAACGGCTTCTCAGTAGCTCTTCGGCAGCCCCAGCGAGTGCATCGCCACGAAGTTGAGGATCATCTCCCGGCTGACCGGCGCGATCCGCCCCAGCCGTGCTGCGACCAGCATGTTGCCCAGGCCGTACTCCTGGGTGAGCCCGTTGCCGCCGTGGGTGTGGACGGCGACGTCAGTGGCGTTGCAGGCGACCTCGCCGCCGGCGTACTTGGCCATGTTGGCGTACTCGCCGGCGGTGAAGTCGTCGCCGGCGTCGTACAGCGCGGCGGCCTTCTGCCAGAGCAGGCGGGCCTGCTCGAGCTCGATCTTCACCTTGGCCAGCGGGTGCGCGATGCCCTGGTGGGCGCCGATGGGCTGGTCCTTCCAGACCGAGCGCTCCTTGGCGTAGGCGACCGCCTTGTCGAGGGCGAAGCGGGCGAGGCCGCACGACATGGCGCCGCCCATGATCCGCTCGGGGTTGAGGCCGGCGAAGAGCTGCCACAGGCCGCCGTCCTCGTCGCCGACGAGCGCGTCGACGGGGACCCGGACGTCGTCGAGGAAGAGGGTGAACTGCTTCTCCGGCGCCTGCCACGACATCGGGATGACCTGCTTGGTGAAGCCCTCGGCATCCGTCGGTACGACGAACAGGGCCGGCTTGAGCTTGCCGGTCTTGGCGTCCTCGGTGCGCGAGACGATGAGCACCGACTGGGCCTCGTCGACGCCGGAGATGAACGTCTTCTGGCCCTTGAGCACCCAGTGGTCGCCGTCGCGGGTGGCGGTGGTGGTGATCTGGTGGGAGTTCGAGCCGGCGTCGGCCTCGGTGATGCCGAAGGCCATCAGGTGGGTGCCGTCGGCGATCGACGGGAGCCAGCGCTGCTTCTGCTCCTCGGTGCCGCAGCGGGCGATGATCGAGCCGCAGATCGCCGGTGAGACGACCATCATCAGCAGCGGCGCACCGGCCGCGGCGGACTCCTCGAGCACGGCCGCCAGATCGGACATGCCGCCGCCACCGCCGCCGTACTCCTCGGGGATGTTGACGCCGAGGAAGCCGTTCTGGCCCATCTCGAGCCACATCTCGGTCATCTTGCCGCCCTCGCGGGCCTGCTTCTCGACGTACTCGCGGCCGTACTTGCCGGCCAGCTTCTTGACCGCCTCGCGCAGGGCGACGCGCTCCTCCGGCTCGGTGAACATGGTCTGGGTCATCGGTTCTCCTCCTCCGAGCCGGCCGCCTCGGCGGGCTCCACGATGGCGAGCACGACGCCCGCCTCGACCTGCTGCCCGGCGCTCGCCGACAGCTCGGTGACGGTGCCCGCGTAGGGCGCCGCGATGGTGTGCTGCATCTTCATGGCCTCCATCACGAGGATGGCCTGCCCTTCCTGTACGACGTCGCCGACCGCCGCGCGGACCGCGATCACGCTGCCCGGCATCGGCGCGAGCAGGGAGCCCGCGGCGACCTGCGTCGAGGGGTCGACGAAGCGCGGCACGATCCGGAGGGTGGCGCCACCCCGCGGGCCGTCCACGAGCACGGCCGTCTCCAGGACCCGCACGTCGTAGCGGCGGGTCACCCCGTCGAGCTCCACGACGACCTCGTGCGGCGTCGCGCTGACGACCACCACGTCGTCGCGGTCGGCGCTGCGGTAGCCGTCGCGGCCGCCGTACCAGCGGACCTCGACCTCCTCGGCGCCCACACCGAGCCGCGTCGTGCGCGGCCCGGCGTCGACGTTGCGGAAGCCGGCGGGGATCCGCGACTGCACCTTGGCGCCGAGGCGTCGGTGCTCGGCGAGCGCGACCGCGCCCACGAGGGGCAGCAGGTCGTCGTCGGTCGGCGGCTGGAGCGTCTCGGGGTGGTCGCCGTAGAAGGACGTGGCCACGCCGGTGACGTCGAGGAAGGCCGGGTGCCGCAGCGACGCGACCAGCTGGTCGCGGTTGGTGGTGAGGCCGTGGATCCGCGCCCTCTCGAGCGTCCGGGCGAGGGCCCGCGCCGCCTGCTCGCGGGTCGGTGCCCAGGCGATCACCTTCGACAGCATCGCGTCGTAGAAGGTGCCGACCTCGTCGCCCGACTCGAAGCCGGTGTCCAGCCGGATGCCGAACCCGTCGAGCGCGAACGTGTCGTCGTGCTCCAGCTCCAGCTCCAGCAGGCGCCCGGTCTGCGGGGCGTAGTCGGCCGCGGGGTCCTCGGCGTAGAGGCGCACCTCGATGGCGTGGCCCTCCGGCTGCGGGTCGACGGCGGGCAGCGGCCGGCCCTCGGCGACGGCGACCTGCAGCTCGACCAGGTCGACGCCGTACACCTGCTCGGTGACAGGGTGCTCGACCTGGAGGCGGGTGTTCATCTCGAGGAAGTAGAAGCGCTCTGTGTCGGCGTCGTAGAGGAACTCGACGGTGCCGGCACCGCGGTAGTCGATCGCCTCGGCGGCCTTGCGGGCGGCGTCGTGCAGCGCCTCCGCGACCTCCTCGGTGAGCCCCGGCGCGGGAGCCTCCTCGACGACCTTCTGGTGGCGGCGCTGCAGCGAGCAGTCGCGCTCGCCGAACACCAGCACGCCGCCCTTGCCGTCGCCGACGACCTGGACCTCGACGTGGCGGCCCCGCTCGACGTAGGGCTCGACGAAGACGGTGCCGTCGCCGAACGCCGACTCCGCCTCGGACGACGCCTTCTCGACCTCGCCCGCGAGGTCGGACAGCGCCCGGACGACGCGCATGCCGCGGCCGCCGCCGCCGGCCGACGCCTTGACCAGCAGCGGCAGGTCGTCCTCGGTCGCGGTGTCGACGGTGAGGTTGCCGAGGACGGGGACGCCCGCGGCCTCCATCAGCTTCTTGGACTCGATCTTCGAGCCCATCCGGTCGATCGAGTCCGGGTCGGGGCCGATCCAGGTCAGGCCCGCGTCGGCGACCTGCCGGGCGAACGCCGCGTTCTCGGACAGGAAGCCGTAGCCGGGGTGGATGGCGTCCGCGCCGGACCTCCGCGCCGCCTCGATGACGAGCTCGCCGCGCAGGTAGGTCTCGGCCGGCGTGTTCCCCGGCAGCCGTACGGCGGCGTCCGCCTCCCGCACGAAGGGCAGGCCCGCGTCGGCGTCGGAGTGGACCGCCACCGTCTCGATGCCGAGGCGGCGGGCGGTACGGAAGACGCGGCGGGCGATCTCGCCGCGGTTGGCCACAAGGATTCGGGTGATCATCGGCTCGCCCCTACATGCGGAAGACGCCGAAGTTCATGGCGCCCTCGATCGGCTGGTTGTCGATGACGGACAGGCAGATGCCCAGGACCGTCCGGGTGTCGCGCGGGTCGATGACGCCGTCGTCGTACACCATCCCGGAGAGGACGTAGGGCAGCGACTGCTCCTCGATCTGCTGCTCGACCATCTCCTTGATGCCCGCAAAGCCCTCGGCGTCGAAGGGCTGGCCCTTCTTCTCCGCGGACTCGCGCGCGACGATCTCGAGCACGCCGGCCAGCTGCGCGGGGCCCATGACCGAGGACTTCGCGGACGGCCAGGTGAAGAGGAAGCGCGGGTCGTAGGCGCGGCCGTTCATGCCGTAGTTGCCGGCGCCGTACGACGCACCCATGATCACCGTCAGGTGCGGCACCTTCGAGTTGGAGACCGCGTTGATCATCATCGCGCCGTGCTTGATGATGCCGCCCTGCTCGTACTCGGCGCCGACCATGTAGCCGGTCGTGTTGTGCAGGAAGAGCAGCGGCGTGTCCTTCTGGTTGGCCAGCTGGATGAACTGGGCGGCCTTCTGGGCCTCCTCGCTCATCAGCACGCCGCGCGCGTTGGCGAGGATGCCGACCGGGTGGCCGTGGATCTGCGCCCAGCCGACGCACAGCGCCGAGCCGTAGAGCGGCTTGAACTCGTCGAAGGGCTGGCCGTTGCCGGCGCTCGTGCCGTCGACGATGCGCAGGATCGCCTCGCGCGGGTCGAAGGGCTCCTTGAGGTCGGTCGGGATCAGGTCGAGCAGGTCCTCGGGGTCGAGGTCCGGCTCGGCGTAGTCGACCGCCGGCGGCGTCCCGGCCTTGCGCCAGTTGAGCCGGGCGACGGTACGACGGGCGAGCCGGATGGCGTCGTACTCGTCGACCGCGAGGAAGTCGGAGGAGCCGGAGATCCGCGAGTGCATCTCGGCGCCGCCGAGGGTCTCGTCGTCGGACTCCTCGCCGGTCGCCATCTTCACCAGCGGCGGGCCGGCCAGGAAGACCTTGGCCTGCTCCTTGACCATGATCACGTAGTCGCTCATGCCGGGGACGTAGGCGCCGCCCGCGGTCGAGTTGCCGAAGACCACCGAGATGGTGGGCTGCTTGCGGGCGCTGGACCGGGTCAGGTCGCGGAAGCCGCGCCCACCGGGGATGAAGATCTCCTTCTGGGTGGGGAGGTCGGCGCCGCCCGACTCGGTGAGGTTGATCGACGGGAGGAAGTTCTTCTCGGCGATCTCGGCCGCCCGGAAGGACTTCTTCAGCGACCAGGGGTTGAGGGCGCCGCCCTTCACCGTGGGGTCGTTGGCGATGATCATGCACTCGACGCCCTCGACGACGCCGATGCCCGTGACGAGCGAGGCCCCGACCGCGAAGTCGCTGCCCCAGCCGGCCAGCGGCATCAGCTCCAGGAAGGCAGAGCCCTCGTCGACGAGCAGCTCGATCCGCTCGCGGGCGGTGAGCTTGCCGCGCTCCTTGTGGCGGGCGATGTACTTGCCGCCGGCCTCGACCGCCTTGGCCTGCTCGGCGTGCAGCGAGGCGAGCTTCTCCTCCATGGCCGTACGCCGCAGCTGCTCGGGCGTCTGCTCCTCCGCGACCGCCTCGGTCTCCGTCGTGGTCATGCCTCCACCACCGCCTTCATCCTCTCGAGGGTCGTGCGCATGCCGCGCTCGTTGGTCTTGCTGCGCAGCCGGCCCAGGAGGAGCCAGTAGCCGCGGATGTACCAGGCCGGGGTGAGCCGGAAGTACTCGGTGACGCGGGTGCCGCCGTTCTCCGGAGCCATCCGGTAGCCCCACGTGTTGATGGCGTTGTCGTCGAGGCCGACGGCGAACTCGAAGACCGCCTGGCCGTTGCTGCCCGGCTCGACGCACTTCGTGACGGTGCAGGGCGTCCAGTAGACGGGCCCGACGCCGTTGCGCTTCACGTGCCCCTTGAAGCGCGCACCGACCGCGGGGCCGGTCGCGCCGTGGGTCCACTGCGCCTCGAAGGTCTCGGGGGAGAACTCCCCGATCCGGGTCACGTCGCTGACCAGCGCCCACACGTCCTCGACCGGCGCCTTCATGTGCACGCTCACCTCGCCGCCGAGCGGCTTGAGGAGGCTCATCAGGAGTACCCCAGCAGCTTGGCCGCGAGGTCGGTGAGGACCTCCGTCGCGCCTCCACCGATCGGCAGCAGCCGGACGTCGCGGTAGTGCCGCTCGACCTCGGACTCGCGCATGTAGCCCATGCCGCCGTGCAGCTGGACGGCCTGGTCGGCCACCCACACGGCGGTGTCGACGGCGGTCTGCTTGGCGAGGCAGGCCTCGGCGATGACGTTCTCGCCGGCGACGTACCGCTGCGCGACCTCGAGGGTGTAGCCGCGGGCGACCGCCACCTGGCGGTGCATCTCGACCAGCTTGGCCCGCACGACCTGGTTCTTCACCAGCGGCTTGCCGAAGGTCTCGCGGTCCTTGCAGTACTGCACCGACAGGGCCAGGCAGCGCATCGCGTGGCCGTAGCCCATCAGCGCGAGGAAGATCCGCTCGGTCACGAAGTTCTCGGCGATGTAGTAGAAGCCGTGGTTCTCCTGGCCGACCAGGTTGCCGACCGGGACCCGCACGTCGACGTACGACAGCTCGCCGGTGTCGGACGCCAGCCAGCCCATCTTGTCGAGCTTGCGGGAGACGGTGAAGCCCGGCGTCCCCTTGGGTACGACGATCATCGAGATGCCGTGCGCGCCGGCCTCGCCGGTGCGCACGGCCGTCGTCACGAAGTCGCCGCGGACGCTGGAGGTGATGAACGTCTTCGCGCCGTTGATCACCCAGTGGTCGCCGTCGCGGACCGCGCGGGTGCTGATGCTGGCGACGTCGGAGCCGGTGCCCGGCTCGGTGACGGCCATCGACCCGATCAGGTCGCCGCTCAGCGTCGGGCGGACCCAGGTGTCGATGAGCTCCTGGGAGCCGTTCTGGATGATGTGCGGGATCGCGATGCCGTGGGTGAACGCGCTCGCCATCGCGCCGCCGGACCACCCGGCCTCCATGAAGCCCTCCTGGGCCGCGCAGATGTCGAGCAGGGTGCCGCCGTCGCCGCCGACCTCCTCCGGGACGCCGACGCCGAGCAGGCCCGCGTGGGCGAGCTTCTTCTGCAGCTCGCGGGGCAGCTCGCCGTCCTTCTCCCACTGGTCGAGGTGCGGCGTCACCTCCCGCCGGGTGAACTCGATCGCGCTCTGCTTCAGCGCCAGCTGCTCGGGCGTCCAGCCGTGGTTGAAGGTACTCATCGGGGTCCCCGCGAACTTGTCCGGAGGAGCGCAGCGGGGGAGGAGAAGTTCGTGGGGTGATTCATAGAAGGTCCTCCTGGATGTGGACGATGCGGCTGCGGACCCACTCGCCCAGGCCCTTGGCCTGCGGGTCGAAGCGCGTGGACGCGGCGACGCCGTCGCCGAGCAGGCCGTGGATCACGATGTTCACGGCGCCCAGGTTGGGCAGCACGTAGACGTCGACGTCGAGGTCCTTCGCCTCGGGCACGAGCTCGCGGACCTTGCGGTCCTTGACGATCTTCGCGAGCCACTGGACCCGCGCCTCGTACTTCGGCGAGCCGTCGTTCTTCACCCACAGGCCGAGGTTGGCGTCACCGCCCTTGTCGCCGGAGCGGGCGTGCACGAAGCTCCCCAACGGCATGCGGCGGGTGATCGTGTCCGCCGGCGCGGGGTACGGCGACGGCCGCTTCCCGAGCTCGGGGTCGAGCTCGGCCGGGCCGGCGAAGGTGGTCGGGTCGGCGATCACCTCGCGGGTGCCGTCGTGGTGGACGACCGTGTGCTCGACGGCCGACCGGTCGACGTACTCGGGCCTGTAGATGCCGAACGGGCTGGGCTTCTGCGGCGGGGTGGTCATCGTGAAGCCGGGGTAGCTGGCGAGCGCGAGCTCGACGGCCGGGCCGGTGAACGGCTTGCCGAGCGGGCCGGCCTCGGGGTCCTTGCCAATGCAGCGCAGGATCACCGACGCGCCTTCCTCGGTGTCGGAGTCGCCGCCGCGGGCGGGCGTCTGGGTCCAGGTCACGTCGGCGGCCGTCAGCTGCGGGTCGAGCTGGCTGCGCAGCCACTCCGCCTTGGCGTCGATGTCGAGCCCGGTCAGCACGAACTCCACCTGGTTGCGGTAGCCGCCGAGCGTGTTGACCGCGACCTTGAGCTGCTCGGGCGGCGCGCTGCCGGTGACGCCGGAGATCTCGACCCGGTCCGGGCCGGCGTCGCGGAGCCGGACGGAGTCGAGGTGGGTGGTGACATCGGGGTTGAGGTAGCGCGTGGTCTGGATCTCGTAGAGCAGCTGCGCGGTGACGGTGTCGACGGTGACCGCACCGCCCGTGCCGTCGTGCTTGGTGATGATGCTGCTGCCGTCGGCGGCGATCTCGGCGATGGGGAAACCCAGCGGCTTCGTCATCGGGGCACCGGCGCGGAACAGGTCGGTGAAGCCGGAGAAGTTGCCACCGGTCGCCTGGGTGCCGCACTCGATGACGTGGCCCGCGACGACGGCGCCGGCCAGGGCGTCGTACGACTCGGGGGTCCAGCCGTGGTGGGCGATCGCGGGACCGACGACGACGCTGGCGTCGGTCACGCGCCCGGTGACGACGATGTCGGCGCCACGGGTCAGGGCGGAGGCGATGCCGAACGCGCCGAGGTAGGCGTTGGCCGTCAGCGCCCCCTCGAACAGGTTGGCCGAGCGCAGGTCGTCGCCCTCGACATGGGCGACCTTGGCGTCGACACCGAGCTCGGCGGCGAGCTTCTGCACCTGCGTCGCGAGGCCGGCCGGGTTGAGGCCACCGGCGTTGGTGACGATCTTGACGCCCTTGTCGATCGCGAGGCCGAGGGTGCCCTCGAGCTGCTTGAGGAAGGTGCGTGCGTAGCCGAGGTCGGCGTCGCGCAGCGTGTCCATGCCCAGGATCAGCATGGTCAGCTCGGCGAGGTAGTCGCCGGTGATGACGTCGACGTCGCCACCCTCCAGCTGCTCCTTCAGTGCCGAGAGCCGGTCGCCGTAGAAGCCGCTGCAGTTGGCGACCTTGATGGGTGTGGTCATCGGGGATCCCTTCCGCCGCCCGCCGGACCGGCGAACGCCTGCGCGATGGTGAGCCACTTCTCGGCGTCGTCGCCGACGGCCACCAGGTCGGTGTCGTCACGGTGCACCCGCTGGGTGACCAGCTGGCAGAAGTCGTACGCCGAGCCGGTGACCTTCTGGGGAGCGTCCTCCGGGCCCCAGGTCCAGGTCGCGCCGCTGGGCGCCGTCAGCTCGACGCGGAACTCCTCAGCCGGAGCCTCGAGGCCGTTGTTGGCGTAGGAGAAGTTGCGGGTGCGCACGCCGATGTGGGCGACGTGGCGGATCCGGTCGGTCACCTCCGGACGGGTGCCGAGGGCGTCGTACACGTCGAGGGAGTGGGCCCAGGTCTCCATGAACCGCGCGGTCGCCATCGACGTCGGCGACATCGGCGGGCCGAACCACGGCATCTTGAGGCCCTCGGGGTAGGCCTTCAGCGCCTCGACAAGCGCGGGCCGGGCGGCGTCCCAGCGGGCGAGCAGCTCGTCGGCGGGGAGCTCGCCGATGCGCAGCGCCTCCTTGTCGACGAACCCGGTCGGGTCCTCGATCGCCAGGAGTACGACGGCGTCCCACGCCTGCTTGCCCTCGTCGGTCAGCGACCCGGCGGCGAGCACGGCGACCTCGTCGGTCCACAACAGGTGGGCGATCGTGGTGGCCACGTCCCAGCCCTCGGCGGGCGTCAGGGTGCGCCAGCCGTCCGCGTCGAGGCCGGCCACGGCGGCGCGGAGCTGGTCGCCCTCGGCGGCCAGGTCGGCGAGGACGTCGTCGAGGACACTCATGGCTTCTCCTTCTGATCACGGGCGAGCGCCGACTCCAGCGAGCGCGACCACTCCTTGAGGATCCTGCGGCGCCGACGGGCGTCGTCGCCGAGCGTGTTGGCCAGGCCGAGGCCGCGGACCAGGTCGAGGGTCGCCTGGACGAGCTCGCGCACGCCGGGCACCGACTCGTCGGCGCCGAGCAGCTCGACGGTGAGCCGGTGGGTCTCGCGGCCGACCCGCTGCTCCAGGGGCGCGACCGCCTCGTGCAGGGTCGCGTCGGTGCGGGCCGCGACCCACAGCTCGAGCGCCGCGGTGAAGACCGGCGAGGCGAAGTGGTCGCCGAGCATCTGGACGACGGCCTCGATGCGCCCGCTGCCCTCGGGGAGGCGGGCGACGGCGGCCTCGAGGTCGGAGCCGCGGATCTCCGTCAGGTGGGCGACGGCCGCGACGACGAGGTCGTTCTTCGTGGGGAAGTGGTGCAGCTGGGCGCCGCGGCTGACGCCCGCGCGCTCCGAGACCAGCGTGGTCGTCGTACCGCTGAAGCCCTTCTCGACCAGCAGGTCGACGGTCGCCTCCATCAGCCGCTGCCGCATGGCGCGGGTGCGCTCCTCCTGCGGCACGCGGGCGGTGGCGGACATGGGGCCAGCATGGTGCCCCGACTAACAAACAGTCAAGACTGACTTTAAGTGATCTGGTGGACAGTGGCCCCGTACGATCGGCGCATGAGCAGCACCGGCCACCGGCACACGGCGCGCGCGTCCGCGCTCGTCACTGCCCTGCTGGTCGGCCTGCTCACGGCGCTCTCCTCGACGCTGCTCGCGATGGGCACCGACGCCCCGCTGGCCGCCGGCATCGCGATGCTCGCGATGGCCGTCGCCGCCCTCGTCGGTACGATGGCCGGCGGCATCCTCGCCCTCCGGCCGGCCACCTGGCCGGGCAGCCGCCAGCCGGTGCCGGCGCTCGCCTCGCTGGTGACGGACCCGGTCCGGCACCCCGTGCGCCCGCGCGCTCCCGGGACGGTCTGACGCTCGCTTCGTGCGAGCCACGACCCCTCCCCTTCCCTTCCCAGGAGCTCCGCCATGTCCGTGCTCGACCCGCTGTCCCATGCCCTCGCGGGCGTCGTCGCCACCGCCCACTCCGCCGTCACCGCCCTCGGCGCCGACCCCGACGGGGCAGGCACCTGGCTGCTCAGCATCGCCGGCGTCGTCGTCCTCGTCCGCCTCGCGCTACTGCCACTCGTGGTCCGCGGGGTCCGCCAGGCCCACGCCGGGGCCCGCGCCCGGCCGCACCTGCAGCGACTGAGCGAGGAGTACCGCGAGAAGATCGCCAACCGCGACCCCGACACCATGCGCACCTTCCTCGAGGAGCGCCGCCGCCTGGGCGAGGAGCACGGCGTCTCCCGGCTCGGCTGCCTGCCGACGCTGGTGCAGATCCCGGTCTGGATGGCGCTCTACCACCTGCTCGCCCGGGTCGCGGGCGGCACGGCGGTCGGCGCGCTCACCCCCGCACTCGTCGCGTCCTTCGGCGCCGCGACCGTCCTCGGCGTCCCCCTCGCCGCCCACGGGTACGCCGGCGGGGGCACCCACCTCGCCGTCGTCGCCGGCCTCGCCGGCACCGCCGCGCTGGTCAGCCTCGTCACCCAGCGCCACCTCGTCGCGCCGAACACCGTCACCGACGGCATGCCCGAGGCCATGGTCAGCGCCCAGCGGCTCGCCCCGCTGCTCTCCGCGGGCGGGATGCTGATGGCGGGTGGCGTCGCGCCGGTCGCGCTGCTGGCCTACTGGGTGATGAGCGGGCTGTGGACCTGCGGCCAGGCCGCGGTCATCTGGCGGTGGTTCCCGACGCCGGGGTCGCCGGCGGCGCAGCGGCGGTGAGCCTTGTTGGTCATCTTGGTCTGGTCAACCTGGTCTCATCGAAGTACGATGGCCTCGTGCCCACCACCGTGAACGTGCAGGACGCCAAGACCCGGTTGTCGGAGCTCCTGAAGTCGGTCGAGGCCGGCGAGTCCGTGATCATCGCTCGGGCCGGCAAGCCGATCGCCGAGCTGCGTCCGCTGCAGCGGGTTGACCTCGTCTACGGGGGCTACGACGTCGAGGTCGACGAAAGGTTCTTCGCCCCCCTCCCGGAGGCGGAGATCGCGGCGTGGGAGGGCGCAGCCTCGGAGAGCGGCGCGTGAGGCTCCTGCTCGACACCCACGTCCTGCTGTGGCTCGCGAGCGACAGCTCCCGGCTCGGGCCC
Source organism: Nocardioides aromaticivorans (assembly GCF_013408525.1). Taxonomy (NCBI): domain Bacteria; kingdom Bacillati; phylum Actinomycetota; class Actinomycetes; order Propionibacteriales; family Nocardioidaceae; genus Nocardioides; species Nocardioides aromaticivorans. The sequence continues at coordinate 2,357,074 of NZ_JACBZM010000001.1, read as the reverse complement.
GACGAGCGCGAGCTGCTCGGCTCGGCAGCCGAACGCCATGTCTCCGCCGCGTCCGCCTACGAGATTGCCCAGAAGACCCGGCTCGGCCGGCTGCCCGGCGGCACGCAGGTGCTCGACGGCTGGCAGCGACTGCTGCGCAACGTCCAGGCAGCTGAACTGCCACTGTCGGTCGCGCACATGGCCCGAGCCGGCGCGATGTCCTGGTCCCATCGCGACCCGTTCGACCGGATGCTCGTCGCTCAAGCCCAGCTCGAAGGCCTGACCTTGCTGACCGACGACGATGCCATCCGCTCCTTCGACGACGTGAGAACGCGCTGGAGCTGAGCGTCAGTCGCCGTCGACGTGGAGCTCCGACCCCGGCGTGGCCGCGCACTGCTCAGCGAGCGCGACGATCGGCGCGACGTACGACGCCGATGCGGCGCCATGCGCCGCGACGCTAGTCGATCCGCGCCGTCAGCGGCAGCCGGCCGCGCGCGCACGCCCCCACGGCGGCCGCGGTGAGCAGCGGCAGCCCGACCACGACCACCGCGATGAGCAGCCAGGGCACGTCGAGCGACGCGACCCCGCTGCCCTCGGTCAGGGGGTGGCTGATCGCGATGCCGGGGATGAACCCGACGGGCGCTCCCAGCAGGGCCCCGATGCTGCCCACGACGAGCGCGTACGCCGCTGCCACGCCACGGCGGGTCCGTGGCCGGGCTCCCACCGCGGCCATCGTGGCGAGGTCGGGCCGGGCGTCGGAGAGGGCGAGGAAGGTCGCCGTCAGCGTGCCGCCGAGCATCAGGATCCCGCCCAGGGCGGCCAGCACGCCCTGGATGATCCGGACGGCTTCGTCCGGCTGGTAGCCGCGCTCGACGTAGAAGTACGGGCCGTCGGGCAGCGCCGCCATCGCCTCGGTGATGTCCTTCTGCGCCTCGCCGCTGATCGGCCCCCTGACCAGGACGCCGACGACGGCCGTGGTCAGGTGGAGCTGCTTGACCAGCCGCGGTGAGAACAGGGCGACCGAGGGCGCCGCCCGCCCGGTCGGGATGACGACGGCAGGAGCGTCGCTCTTCGCGACGTCCTCCGCCTGGCCCTCCTCGCCGTCGGGGTAGGTCCAGCGCCGGACGTCGACCGTGAGGTGGTCGCCGTCGAGCACCGGCGTCGCGATGCCGTCGTCCGTCGACTGGTCGTCGTGCAGCAGGACGAGGCCGCCGTCGGCGAGGACGGCGTCCGCCCGTCGCCGCTCGGCCGCCGGGAGCTCGATGTAGTCGGGCACCTCGGAGCTGACCGCGTAGGGAGACCCCAGGGTCGACCAGTACGACAGCGACAGGGGCTCGCCGCCCTGGCTGAACTCGATCTCCACCTCGCTCCCCTCCGTCGAGGTCTCCACGCCCTGGACCTCGACGACCTGGTCGGCCCGGACGCTGCGGGCCAGGACGCTGCGCACCGCGTCCAGGTCGGTGTCGGGAGACAGCGCCAGCGAGCCGTAGCCGTCGGGGAGCTGCGGGTGGTAGCTCGCCGCGTTGGCGGCCTCCTGGCTGCTCACCGCGATGCCGAGCGCGACCACACCGGCCACGGTCGCACCGACCGCGGCCACCGCCGGGACGGTGCGGGTGCGGTGCCGGGCGGCGTCGCGGGCCGCGAAGCGCAGGGCCAGGGGCAGGCGCGCGGCCAGCCGGGCGACGAGCGCGACGGCGACCGGGACGACGAGGATCATGCCGACCACGGAGACCAGGGCCGACCCGGCGATCAGCACCGCACCGAGGTCGTTGGCGCCGGCGCCGGTGGAGGCACCGGCACCCGCGACCGCACCGGCGATGCCGCCGCCCAGCAGCACGAGGCCGAGGATCGGGGACCTGACCGAGGGGCGGCCCTCGCCCCGGCGTCCCGCCAGCACGGCGACGACGTCCTGCTTCGAGGCGCTGGCGGCCGGCACCACGGCGGCCAGCACCGCCGAGAGGAAGCCGAAGGCCGCCACCACGGCCAGCAACGGCCACGGCACGTCGAACGGGCCGAAGCGGGAGCTGTCGAAGGACTGGAAGACAGGCACGGCGAGGGCACCGGTCGCCACTCCGAGCACCACCCCGAGGACACCTCCGACGGTCCCGATGACCACGCCGGACGCCAGCACGGTGCGGCGCGCCTGGCGCGGCGTACCTCCCGCGGCCCCGACGAGGGCGAGGGCGTGCGCCTGCGCCTTGGCGCGTACGGCGAAGGCCGGTCCGGCGAGGAGCACGACCTCGAGCAGCACCATCACCACGACCAGCGCGAGGATCGTGATCGTCAGCTGGTCGACGGACTCGTCGAGGTGCTGCATCTCCGGGGGCAGCGCGGAGTCGGGCGGCGGATCCTGCAGCACGGCCCGCGAGGTCGCCATCGCGCCGATGTCGTTGAGGGCGCGGACCTGGTCCCAGTCGACCGGACCACCCCCGACCAGCCACCGCCGGGTCGGGTCGGGGCTCGTGCCGAACGCCCCGGGGGAGCCGGCGGCGAAATCGGTGCCGGTGTTCCACGCGTTCTCGGCGATGCCGACGATCTCGAGGTCGACGGTCTCCTCGCCCTCGGGCGTCTTGCGCACCACGGTCAGGGTGTCGCCGATGCCCGGGCCCCGGTCGACGACGGCCTGGTTGACCACCACCTCGCCCGGTCCCGGTGGGTACTTGCCCTCGACCGGGTCCACCAGACCGTCGGCCAGCGGGTCGGCGAGGTCGGTGTCGAGGGTCTCGAGGGAGCCGAGGCCCTTCTCGGTCCGGAACTCGACGGAGTCCCTGCCGAAGGGGATCGCGTGCCGGTCCGGTCCGAGCACCGCGAGCACCTCGTCGAGCCCGACCGGCTCGTCGAGCGTGTCGCCGAACCAGCCACTCGCCTGCTCCGGGTCGAAGCTCTGGGCGATCCGGGAGGAGACCGTCGCCTCGACCATGACATCGGCGGCCCCGATCCGCCGGTCGATGCCCTCGACACTCGACACGTCCTGGGTCCGCCACACGATGGCGGCCGCCGTCACGGCGACCACCGGGAGGCAGATCAGCACCAGCATCAACGCGGTCTGGCCCTTGCGCCGCCACGCCTCGCGGCGGGCGAGGCGCAGCGCGACCCGCCAGCCGCCGCTCGTCGTACCCATCAGCTAACCGCGGTCTCGGTGAGCAGCTCGACCGGGGCCGAACCGCTCTCGTCGATCACGACGCCGTCGCGCAGGAAGACCACCCGGTCCGCCCACGCCGCGTGGCGGGCCTCGTGGGTCACCAGGACCCCGGCCGCGCCGGCGTCGCAGCGGGCGCGCAGCAGGCGCAGGATCTCCTCGCCGGTCTCGGTGTCGAGCGCGCCGGTGGGCTCGTCGGCGAGGATCAGCCGCCGCTCGCCGACGACCGCCCGCGCGATCGCGACCCGCTGCTGCTGGCCCCCGGACATGTCGTCGGGGAACCGGTCGGCGAGCTCGCCGATCCCGACCTCCTCCAGCGCCTGCCTCGCCTGGGCGCGCGCCTCCTTGGCGGAGGCGCCGTCGAGCTCGCGGGGCAGGGCGACGTTCTCCGCGGCGGTCAGCGCCGGGATCAGGTTGAAGCCCTGGAAGACGTAGCCGATCGACGTACGCCGCATCCGGGCGCGACCGTCGAGGCTGAGCCGGTCGAGGTCGGTGCCCTCGACCGTCACCGTCCCGGACGTCGGCCGGTCCAGTCCGCCGGCGAGGGTCAGCAGCGTGGACTTGCCGGACCCGGACGGACCCATCACGGCGACCAGCTCGCCGGGGTACGCCGCGAAGGAGATCCCGCGCAGGGCGTGCACCTCGTTGGCCCCGGAGCCGTGGACCCGGCTGACGTCGGCCATTCGCAGGACGGCATCGGTGGCGCTCATCGGTCGGTCTCCTTCGTGGTCGCGGCCACCGCCGCGATGGTGCGGGTACGACGCAGCCGGTCGCGTGCGTCGGCGAGCCAGCGGCGCTCGGCGCGGTCGAGGCGCCGGGCCTGGTCGACGAGGCCGCCGATCATCGGGCGCTCCGCTCGGACGCGCCCGAGGTGGGAGTTTCACCGGCCGGCCGGTGAAACTCACGGTTGGACGACGAAGTTTCATCGTCCAGGCGTGAGTTTCGTCGTCCAAGTTCGAGCGACGCCCGTCGCAGGCGCGCCTCGCAGTGGTCGAGCCAGCGGATCTCGGCCTCGGCGCCGAAGACGAGCGAGTCGAGCACCAGGCTCCACGCGAGGTCGGCCGGCTCCGCCGCGGTCGCGGCTCCGGCCTGCCGCTTGAGCCGGGTGTAGTCCTGCAGCGCGGCCATCGTCGCGCTGCGCTGCTGCTGGATGACGGTGCCGACGTCGACGCCGGGCACGGTCACCGCGAGGGCCAGCTTGATCGCCAGCTCGTCACGCGGGGGCTGGGTGCGGGCGACGGGCGTCGTGAACCAGGTCGCGACCTCGGCCCGCCCGGCGTCGGTGATCCGGTAGACCACGTGGCCCTCGGCGTCCTCGCCCTCGGCGGCCGCCAGGCCGTCGCGCTCGAGCCGGGTCAGGGTCGTGTAGACCTGCCCGACGTTCAGCGGCCAGGTGGTGCCGGTGCGCTGCTCGAACTCGACGCGCAGCTGATAGCCGTACATGGGCTTCTGCTCGAGCAGCGCCAGGAGTGCGTGCTTGACGGACATTCGTGCCTCCGCGATGGGATACATACCGGGTATGGACATGTATACCCGGTATGCCTCGCGCTGTCGAGCCCTGCCACACTCCCGGCATGACCTCAGGCGGAGCGAAGACGATCCTGATCACCGGTGCCTCCAGCGGCCTGGGCGCCGAGATGGGCCGCCAGTTCGCCGCCAAGGGGTACGACGTCGCGCTGGCCGCCCGTCGTACCGAGCGCCTCGAGGAGCTGCGCGCCGAGATCCTCGCGGCCCACCCGGAGCGGCGGGTGGCGATCCGCGCGCTCGACGTGACCGACCACGCCGCGGTCTTCCGCGTCTTCGGCGAGCTGCGCGACGAGCTCGGCCGGCTCGACCGGGTCGCCGTCAACGCCGGGCTCGGCAAGGGCGCGAGGCTCGGCACCGGCCGGTTCGAGGCCAACCTCGAGACCGCGATGACCAACTTCGTCGGGGCCCTGGCGCAGACCGAGGCCGCGATGGAGGTCTTCCGGGCGCAGGAGGCCGGCCACCTGGTGATGGTGTCGTCGATGTCGGCGATGCGGGGGATGCCGTCGGCGATGACGACCTACGCCGCGACCAAGGCCGGCGTCGCCCACCTCGCCGAGGGCCTGCGGACCGAGCTGCACGGGACGAGGCTGCAGAAGAGGATCAAGGTCACGGTGCTCTACCCGGGCTACATCCGCTCGGAGATGAACGACAAGGTCGAGCAGTCCACGCCACTGATGTCCTCCACCGAGAAGGGCGTGCAGGCGATGGTCGCCGCGATCGAGAAGGAGGTCGCCGACGCCTGCGTGCCGCCGCTGCCGTGGGCGGCGATGGCGCCGGTGATGAAGCACGCGCCGCTGGGCGTGCTGAAGAAGCTCATCTGAGCCGGGCGGCCCTGTTCCGGCTCGACGGGCCGGTCGGAGGTCCGGTTGTCCCCATGGGTCCTCCGACCGACTCGCCAGGCCCGGTGAGCACCGGCCGCGACGATCCCCGGGCAGCTCGGTCGCGTGGAGGGGGATCCCCGTGACCGCCCACCGCCACCCGGGGTCTTCCGCGCGGGCCGTGGCGGTGCTCGGCCCGGGGCCCACGCTAGGGAGGGCACCTTCACAGTCGACCCCGGCCTGTGTGAACCCCCGGACGCGGAAGGGGCCCGGTCGGTCGACCGGGCCCCTTCCTGCGTGCGTACGCCGCGGCTACGGCGTGGTGGTGTCGACGTAGACGAACGTCGAGTTCGGCGCGCCGTCGTACCCGAGCAGGCCGAAGTAGTGCGCGTCGGCGTCGAGCCCGCTCCACGTCACGTCGAAGGACGCATCGGCACCGGTGGTCACCGGCACCGGGTTCGGCTCGACGGCCAGGTCGCCGACCGACGGCGAGCCGCCGAGGTCGTAGACCCGCAGCGACCACGGCACCGGGGCGCCCTGGTCACCGGCCGCGAACGCGTCCACCTCGACGATGTAGGTGCCCGCCGGCGCCCCCTCGAGCGAGAAGGTCTCACCGGGCGACGGCGTCGCCGCCTCACCCGCGACGGCGAAGATCGTCGACGGGTCGCACGACTCGGCGGCGTACACGTACATGTCGAGGTCGCTGGTCTGGTCCGGCGCGACGAGGTCGAACTGGGCCAGGTCGTTGCCCTCGCCGATGGTCACGCACTCGAGGGTGTAGGCACCCACCGCGAGCGAGCCCTCCGAGGTCTGCCCCTTGACCAGGCCCGCCGGCGAGACCTGCAGGTCGCCGGTGAAGCCACCAGTGATCGGCACCTCGGTCGAGCCGTCGACGCCCGTGCCGGTGACCGACGTCGGCGCCTTCACCGAGACCGGCCGCAGCGCGACGGGCAGCCGCACGGTGGTCGGACCGGTCAGCGTGACGTGCCCGAAGGCCCACTGGCTCAGCGGCGCGTTGGTGCGCTCGAAGGTGAAGTCGACCTTGGTCGACTGCCCGACCTGTCGGGCCGACACCGACGACCTGCTCGCCTTCGCCTTGAACCCGGGGACGTCGACGCTGACCCGCCACGTGCCCTTGCGGGCCGCGGTGAAGGTGCGCGCCAGGGTCACCGACGTCATCACGTGGCCCTCGGCCAGCGACGGCAGGTTGACGGCGTTCGGCTCGATCGCGGGCACCCCCGTGTCGAGGCCGAGCCCGGTGATGTAGCCGTACCACTGCTCCCAGTCCGAGAGGACGAACAGGCCAGGGTCGAGGAACGCCCGCGGGTTGACGTGGCCGGCACCCTGCGCGAACAGGTCGTTCGACCGGCTGCCGTCGGACTTCTTGAGGTCGGTCGCGGTCGTCATCATCGCCGACTTGATCTTCATCGGCTCCCAGCGCGGGTGGACGCCCTGGATCAGCGCGGCCAGGCCCGCGATGTGCGGAGCCGACATCGACGTACCGGAGTAGAGGTCGTAGTCGCGGCCGTGGTTGGACGGCGGCGCGACGGCGGCCAGCACGCTGACGCCGGGCGCGGAGATGTCCGGCTTCAGCAGGTCGCTGTCGTCGGACGCGGCCGGGCCACGCGAGGAGAAGCCGGCGATCTGCGGCACCGGGGTCACCGTGCCGGAGAGGTTGCCGAGCTCGAAGCGGGCGGTGGCGGAGGCGCCGGCCGAGTCGAGGTAGTCGTAGACCTTCGGTGCGTCGGCGTCCGAGACGTGGATCGTCGGCACGGCGTGGAAGTCGGCGTCCAGGCTGCCCTCGCTGATGTTCGCGAGGACGACGCCGACGCCGCCCGCGCGCTGCACCTCGGCACTCTTGGCGACCCGGTCGTAGACACCGCGCTGGCAGACCACGATCGTGCCGCCGACCTTCGCGGGGTCGAGGCTGTCGGGCGCGCACAGGGCCGTGTCGCTGGCCGAGTGCGAGCCGTTGCCGGAGTCGCCGGCATCCACGAGCTTCGTGTCCGGCAGGGCGGTCTTGCTGATCGACGCGCCCACGATCTTCTGGCCGTTGCCGAGCACGACGGTGTTCTCGAAGCTGGTGTGCGTGCTCGCGGCCACCGTCGTCACCCACGGGCTGTTGTGGGCGACGGTCGAGGCGCCCGGGCCGCTGTTGCCGGCGGAGGCCGCGACGAAGACGCCGGCCTCGGCCGCGCCCTCGAACGCGATCTCCGCGGCCTCGAGGACCGTGTCGGTCGGGCCCGAGATGGAGTAGTTGAGGACGTCGACGCCGTCGGTCACGGCCTGCTCGATCGCGGCGACCAGGTCGGACGTCGTACCGGACGCCCGGCCGTCCTCGGTCGCCCAGAGGGCCTTGTAGACGGAGATCTTCGCGGCCGGGGCGATGCCGCTGACCGAGCCGAAGTCGACGCCCTCGGTGGTCACGTCGTCGACCCGGCCGCCCGCGGCGGTGGACGCGGTGTGCGAGCCGTGGCCGTTGCCGTCACGGGGCGAGATGTAGTCCTCGTCGATGGTGCGTGCCTCGCCGTAGCCCTCGACGAAGTAGCGCGACGAGATCAGCTTGCTGTTGCAGTCGCTGACCTCGAACTCCTCGCCCGCCTGGCACAGCCCGCGGAAGAGGTTGCCGTCGGACTTCCTCATCGACGTCACCGCGCCGGTGATCTTGGTGCCCCACCTGCCCTGCGGGTCGGCCGTGAGCGGCGCGCCCCGGAAGGACTTCGACTCGGGCCAGATGCCGGAGTCGATGACGCCGACCACGACGCCGTCACCGGCCTTGCGCTCGCCGCCGACCTGCTTCCAGACGCCCTTCTTGCCGGTCAGGCCGAGGAAGTCGGGGGTGTTCCAGGTGTCGGCGTAGACGATCGAGTCCTTCTGGACCGTCAGCACGCGGCGGTCGGTCGCCAGCTCGGTGGCCTGCTTGGCGGTCAGGTCGGCGACGAAGCCGTTGGCCGAGATCGTGTAGTGCCGCTTCACGTCGAAGCCGAGGTCACTGCCGAGCCTGTCGTGCGACGCGCGCAGCTTCTTCGTGTACGCCGCCACGCCGGCCCCGCGCGCGTCGAACTGCTCACCGGCGCCGGCCCGGGTCTGGTCGGCCGTGGAGGCGGGCGGAGCCGCCAGCATCACGACATAGCGACCGGCCTTGTAGCGCGTCAGGTCCGTCTTGTCGGCGCTCAGGCCCGCGCCGTCGGAGGCGCCGGGACCCGGGTCACCGGGGTCGTCGGCCAGCGCGGGAGCACCCAGCGCGACCGTCACTCCGAGGATCGCGGCCGGGGCGATCACCAGGCTGGAGCGGAGACGGCGGGCGCGTCGTACGCCCGCGGCAAGGACATGCATCGATGGGTCCTCCGAGATCCGAGAGGGACGGCGTTCGCCTTGTGGGCAGCTGCCGGTGCGGAGATCGTTCCGCCCACGACACCCAACTCAGGAAGGACCGCTGCGTCAAGGGGTTCGGTGGCAGCAACTTCAGCGGTAGGTGACCAGTTCCCGCGGAAGATGGGGGTGCTCGTTGAAGGTCAGCAGCCGGGCCCCCGTCGAGCCGACGATGACCCGGGTGACCGACGTGTTCGCGATGACGGTGTTGAAGCGGGCCCAGACCGGCCCGATCTCCCCGCCCTCCGGTACGACGAGCGACGCGGCCAGCGCCGCGATCACTCCCCCGGACGTCACCACCAGCGCCGGGCCCGGCAGGGCCGCGGCGGCGTCGAGCGCACGGCGGGCGCGGGCGATGAAGGCGTCGTACGGCTCGGGGTAGCCGGCGCTCGCGCCGGCGGCCGCCCAGTGGGCCGTGGAGACCTCGAAGTGCTCCTGGAAGGCGCGGCGGTCGACGTCGTGCGCCATCGTCGCGCCGGTGAGCTCGCCGTGGCGGGCGAGGACGGCGAGGTGGTCGAACTCCGCCCAGTCGTGGTCGATCCCGGACGCGGGGTCGAGCCCGGCGCCCTCGGCGATCGCCTCCCACGTCTCGCGGTGACGGCGCATCCCGCCGTGCACCACCGACCCGGGCACCGGGCCGTGCTCGGCGAGCCAGCGGCCGAGCGTGCGGCCCTGCTCCCAGCCGGTCTCCGAGAGCACGTCGTAGTCGTCGGCGCCGAAGGACGCCTGGCCGTGGCGGACCAGCAGCAGCACACCCATCGCGTCAGCCCGCCAGGATCCGGCGGCAGCGCGCCTCGAAGCCCGCGACGGCCGGGCCGAAGGCGGCATAGGCCTCGTTGGTGGTCTGGCCGTGGAAGTAGCGGTACCAGATCTGCTGCGCGATCACGGCGAACCGGAACAGGCCGAACACCTCGTAGAAGCGCCACTCCTCGGGGGTGAGGGAGAGGCCGCGCCGCTCGAGGTAGGCGTCGATGACCTGCTGCCGGGTCCACATGCCGGGGTCGGCCGTGGGCTGGCGGCGGGTCATCCGGAAGAAGTCGTCGTCGTCGGCCTGCACCCAGTACGACAGCGTGCAGCCGAGGTCCATCAGCGGGTCGCCGACGGTGGCGAGCTCCCAGTCGAGGACGCCGATGATCCGCGTGGGGTCGTCGGCGGCGAGGACCATGTTGTCGAGGCGGTAGTCGTTGTGGATCATCGCCGACCCGGCATCGGCGGGCTGGTGGGCGTCCAGCCACCCGGTGATGTCGGACCAGTCGCCCGTGTCGTCGGTGCGGGCGTCGTCGAGGCGCTTGACCCAGCCGCCGACCTGCCGGGCGACGTACCCCTCGCCCTTGTTGAGCGCCGCCAGCCCGGGGACCGCGTCGACGTCGATGGAGTGCAGCGCCACGAGGGTCTCGACCGCGTTGTCGCACAGGCGGCTCGCCTGCTCCGGGCTCACCGGGAAGCCGAAGTCGCGTCGCGGGATCAGCCCGTGCAGCCGCTCCATGACGTAGAGCTCGCTGCCGACCGGGCTCTCCTCCTCGGTGCAGTACGCGACCATCGTCGGCACCTGCGGGAAGACCGGCTCCAGCGCCGACTGGATCCGGAACTCCCGGCCCATGTCGTGCGCGCCCTTCGCCTTCGTGCCCGCCGGCGGGCGGCGCAGGATCAGCTCCGGCCCCTCCGCCATCCGCAGCAGGTAGGTCAGGTTGGAGGCGCCGCCGGGGAACTGCCGCACCTCGGCGATCGGCCCGCGGCCCAGCCAGTCGGCGACGGCCGCGACGTCGAAGGCGTCCTCGTCGCGGACCGGGCGCGACTCGTCCGTGGCGGTCACCGGGCGTTCTCGGCGATCACGTCGAGCTTGCGCGCCTGGGCCCGCATCACCGCGTCGTACGCCGCCCGGTCGGCCTGCTTCAGCTGGTAGGCCCCGCGGGCCGCCTCGTCCGGGATGATCAGCTCCGTGCCGGCGTCGATCGCGTCGAGCACCGCGGTGGCGATGTCGTCGGCGCTGATCGGGCTGTCCTCGACGAGCTTCGTCATCACGTGCTGCAGCGCCGCGTCGCGCCCCTCGACACCCGCCATCAGGTTGGTTCGGAAGTAGGACGGGCACACCACGTGCGCCGTCACCCCGTGCGCCGCGAGCTCGTGGCCCGTGGTCTCCGTCAGCGCCACGACGGCCGCCTTGGTCGCGTTGTAGCCGGCCATCCCGGCCGGGTGCACGAGGCCCGCCAGCGAGGCGACGTTGACGATGCGGCCGCTGCCCTGCCGCTTGAAGAGCGGGGTGAAGGTCGCCGTACCCCGCACCGCGCCGAGCAGGTTGATGTCCACCAGCCGCTGCCACTCGTCGATCCCGGACACGTCCAGGCGTCCGCCGCCCGCGATGCCGGCGTTGTTGACGAGGACGTCCAGGCCGCCCCACTCCCGCTCGACGTGCTCGCGCGCGGCCACCCAGTCGGCGTCGCTGGTGATGTCGAGGCGGAGCTCGCCCGCTGACTCGTCCGCCACCCGGTCCGTGCGGAGCACCCGCGCCCCGCGGGCCTCCCAGGCCGAGGCGAAGGCCGCGCCGAGCCCGGAGGCGGCGCCGGTGATGAGGACCCTGGTCTGCGGCTGCTGGTTCGGCTGCTGGTCGGTCACCCGGCCGACACTACTGACTGCCTGACCCGCCGGTCGTCGAGGAGGTCGCGCAGCGACGACCCCCGGTCGTCGAGGAGGTCGCGCAGCGACGACCCCCGGTCGTCGAGGAGGTCGCGCAGCGACCGTCACGAGACGTGGCAACACGGTTCGCCGGACTGTCGTCGGTGGCCGCCGGGCCGGAGGATCCCCCGGGTCACAGTGGGTGCACCGGAGCGAGGGGTCTCGAGACGGTCGCTGCGCGACCTCCTCGACCACCGGCCTCAGGCGGCGACCACCGCGACGACCTCGGCGCGGGCGAGCGGATCGGCCCACCGTCGTACCGAACGGGAGATGCGGAGCGCCGACACCAGGACCAGCACGGCGGCGACCGCGAGCAGCAGGTCGACCCGGCCCGCGGTGGCGAGGCCGGTGAGCAGCAGGCCGGCGACGGTGGTGGCGACGGCGAGGCGCAGCGAGTAGCCGACCATCGCGAGCGGCGGGGCCGGGGTGGCGCGCGCGGAGCGGAGGTCGACGGCGTGCGGGTGGGCGGCGGACCAGCGCAGGCCGGCGGAGACGGACTGGGCGACGACCACGGCGAGGGCGAGTACGACGGCAGCGAGCTCCGCCGCGGTGGGGCGACCGGCCCGGACCGCGCCCAGCAGCAGTGTGACCGCCCCGGCACCGAGGAGCAGCTCGGCGAGCACCCACGCGCGGGCGGCCACGACCGTGCGCGGCGCGACGGGGAGGGTCTCGCGCCAGAGCATGCCGCGGCCGTCGAGGCACCAGAGGTTGACGCCGAACAGCAGTACGCAGCCGGAGGCGACGAGGCCCGGCATCAGCACCAGCGCCGGCCAGTCGAGGCCGCCCGCGAGGGCGACCGACCCGGGGGCGAGGGCGAGCAGCCAGGTACCGCGGCGCAGCGGGGCGCTGCGCCAGACCGAGCCGCGGTCGATCCGGCGGAGCACGACGAAGTCGCTGCGCGGCGTCGGCCGCGGCGCGTGGGCACGGGTCTCGAGGCGGCCCTCGTCACGGGGCACCAGCCGGGCGACGGCCCCCGCGAGACGGGCGCCGAGGACGACCAGCCCGAGGGTCACCACGACCAGCGTCACCACCACGACGACGATGAGGTCGCCGTCCCGGATCGTCGCCGCGACGACCTCCGCAGGGCCCGCCGCGAGCAGACCGGCCACGACGAGCGGCAGCGCCAGCCGGACGGGAAGCAGCCCGCGGTGGCGCCGTCGCAGCCATTCCGAGGTCCACCCCACCGCCTGCGCCAGCACCGTGGAGGCCACCAGCCAGCACAGCGCCACCACCGGCGCGGCCGGGACCCCGACGGCCGACGCGAGCCCGAGCAGCGCCCAGGCCTGGATCAGCCAGCCGGCGCTGAGCGGCGACAGCAGCAGGGCGCCGAGGTGGTCGGTCAGCGGACTGATCGGGTGCACGGCCGCGGCGTCGCGCGGCAGTAGCTCCCGGCCGCCTCCGCTCGCCGCGGCGCTCCCGCCGGCCACGAGCGCGATCGCGACCAGGCCCGGCTGCAGCAGCCGCGCCAGCCCGGGATCGACCGTGACCCACGCCGGCACCACGGCCGCGGCCACGGTGGCCAGCCCGAGCACGGCCAGCGCGAGCGCGGCGGCCCGGGGGCGTCGTACCGTCGCGGCGCGGAAGCGGAGCAGGTGGCCGACGTCGCGCACCGGGTGGGCGCGCGCCCGCCGGTGCGGCGTCGGCTCAGCCGGCGAGGAGCGCGCGGTAGGCACGGGCACCGTCGTCGCCGGCCATGAAGCCGGACGAGATGGTGGCCATGCGCGTCCCCCCACGCAGCACCGCCACCTCCGAGCACACCTCGACCGCCAGGTCGCGCAGGTGCGTGGAGACGAGGACGGCGGCGCCACGGGCGCGGGCGTCCTCGATCACGTCGAAGGTCGCCTCGACGCCGACCGGGTCGACACCGTCGAAGGGCTCGTCGAGCAACAGGACCTCGGGCTCGTGCAGTGCGGCGAGGACGACGCTCAGCCGCCGCGACATGCCGTGGCTGAAGCCTGCGGTCACCCGGTGCGCGACGTCGCCGAGGTCGAAGCGCTCGAGCAGCGCCCGGCCGCGCATCTCCCAGTCGGCGAGGTCACGCAGGCGGGCGCTGAGCTGCAGGTGCTCCCACGGCGTCGCACGGGGGACCAGCCCGCCGACGTCGGGGCAGTACCCGACGACCCGCTTCGCCTCGAGCGCGGCCTCCCGGACGTCGTACCCACCCACGAGGGCGGTGCCCGACGTCGGGGGTACGACGCCGGCGAGCACCCGCATCGTGGTCGACTTGCCGGCTCCGTTGCGACCCAGCAGCGCCATCGACTGGCCCTGCTCGACGCGCAGATCGACACCCGTGACGGCCTCGACCGATCCGAACTGCACCCGCAGGCCGTCCACCAGGACGCCGCGGAAGGACTGCCTCCCCGTCATCGGTCCATCCTCGCCACGGCGCGGGCCGGGCGGCACGGCCGAAGCGCCCGACCGGGATAGTCCGATCGGGCGGGTCGAGCCGGGACCGGGCGCCGTGGGAGTTTCACCGGCCGGCCGGTGAAACTCACGCTTGGACGACGAAGTTTCATCGTCCAAGCGTGAGTTTTCTCGTCCAGGGTCAGGTGTGCTGCGGGAACCCGAGGTTGAGCCCGCCGTGCGACGGGTCGAGCCAGCGCGAGGTGATCGCCTTCTCGCGGGTGAAGAACTCCACGCCCTGCGGACCGTAGGCCTTCGCGTCGCCGAAGATCGACGCCTTCCAGCCGCCGAAGGAGTGGTAGGCGACGGGCACCGGGATCGGGACGTTGATGCCGACCATGCCGACCTCGACCTCGCGCTGGAAGCGGCGGGCCGCGCCACCGTCGTTGGTGAAGATCGCGGTGCCGTTGCCGTAGGGCCCGGCATTGATCAGCGCCACCCCGTCGGCGTACGACGCCACCCGCACCACCGACAGCACGGGTCCGAAGATCTCGTCGGTGTAGACGGTCGACGTCGTCGGGACGCGGTCGATCAGCGTCGGGCCGAGCCAGAAGCCCTCGGCAGCGCCGTCCACCTCGACCTCGCGCCCGTCGACGACGACGGTGGCCCCGTCGGCGGCGGCGACGTCGAGGTAGCCGGCGACCTTGTCACGGTGCTCGCGGGTGATCAGCGGGCCCATGTCGCAGGAGCGGCGGCCGTCGCCGGTGACCAGCTTGCCCATCCGGTCGCGGATCTTGTCGATCAGCTCGTCGGCGACGGGCTCGACGGCGACGACCACGGAGATCGCCATGCAGCGCTCGCCGGCCGAGCCGAAGCCCGCGTTGACGGCCGAGTCCGCGACCAGGTCGAGGTCGGCGTCGGGCAGCACCAGCATGTGGTTCTTGGCGCCGCCGAGGGCCTGGACCCGCTTGCCGTGGGCGGTCCCGGTCTCGTAGACGTAGCGCGCGATCGGGGTCGAGCCGACGAAGGAGACCGACGCGACGTCGGGGTTGTCCAGCAGCGCGTCGACGGCCTCCTTGTCGCCGTGGACGACATTGAAGACACCGTCGGGCAGGCCGGCCTCGGCGAGCAGGGCGGCCATCCAGTTCGCGACGCTCGGGTCCTTCTCGCTCGGCTTGAGCACGACCGTGTTGCCGCAGGCGATGGCGATGGGGAAGAACCACATCGGGACCATCGCCGGGAAGTTGAACGGGCTGATGATGCCGACGACGCCGAGCGGCTCCTTCACGGAGTAGACGTCGACGTCGGTCGAGACGTTCTGCGAGAAGGCGCCCTTGGCGAGCTGCGGCATCGCGCACGCGAACTCCACGACCTCCAGGCCGCGCGCGACCTCTCCCGCCGCGTCGGAGAGCACCTTGCCGTGCTCGGAGGTCAGGATCGCCGCGAGCTCGTCCTTGCGGGCGTTGAGCAGCTCGCGGAACCCGAAGAGCACCTGCTGTCGCCGCGCGATGGAGGTCTCCCCCCAGCTCGCGAAGGCCTCCTTCGCGACGGCGACAGCGCGATCGACGTCGGCGGCGCTGCCGTAGCGCACCTGCCGGGCGACCTCCCCGAGGGCGGGGTCGTAGACGGGCCCGGTCCGGTCCGACGTACCGGCGTCGGGCCCTCCCGCGATCCAGTGGTCAAGGACTTCGGTCATGTCAGCTCCTCGTCGAGCAGGGTCAGGACGGCGTCGTACGCCGCCAGCGCCTCGGCCACCTCGTCGGCGGTCACGACACAGGGCGGGACGACGTGGATGCGGTTGTCGGCGATGAACGGGATCACGCCGCGGGAGACGAGCTCGGCCTTCGCCCGTCCCATGACGGCCGGGGCGACCGGCGCGCGCGTCGCCCGGTCGGCGACCAGCTCGAGCGCCCAGAACACCCCGACACCACGGGCCTCGCCGATGACCGGGTGCTTCTCGGCGAGCTCGGCCAGGCCGGGGCCGAGCACGTCGGTGCCGATCTTGCGGGCGTTGTCGACGATGCCCTCCTCGGCCATCGCGTCGATCGACGCGACGATGGAGGCGGCGGCCAGCGGGTGCCCGCTGTAGGTGAGGCCACCGGGGAAGACGCGGTCGTCGAAGGTCGCCGCGATCGCGTTGCTCAGGACCACGCCGCCCACGGGGACGTAGCCGGAGTTCACGCCCTTCGCGAACACGATCAGGTCCGGTACGACGTCGTGCGCGTCGAGCGCGAACCACTCACCGGTCCGCCCGAAGCCCGCCATCACCTCGTCGAGGATGAGCACGATCCCGTGCTCGTCGGCCAGCGCGCGGACCCCGGCGAGGTAGCCCGGCGGGGGCACCATGATCCCCGCGGTCCCCGGCACGGTCTCGAGCAGGATCGCGGCGACGCTCTGCGGTCCCTCGCACTCGACGACCCGTCGCAGGTGCTGGAGCGCCCGCTCGCACTCCTCCTCCGGCGTGGTCGCCCAGAACTCCGAGCGGTAGAGATAGGGCCCGAACACGTGGACGTGCCCGCGGGCGTACTCGTTGGGCAGCCGCCGCCAGTCGCCGGTGGAGACGATCGCGGCGCCGGTGTTGCCGTGGTAGCTGCGGTAGGTCGAGACCACCTTGTCGCGGCCCGTGTGCAGCCGCGCCATCCGGATGGCGTTCTCGTTGGCGTCGGCGCCGCCGTTGGTGAAGAACACCTTGTCCATGCCGGCGGGCGCCCGCGCCGCGATCCGCTTCGCCGCCTCACCGCGGGTGAGGTTGGCAGTGGCGGGCCCGATCGTCGCGAGCGTCGCCGCCTGCTCCTGGATCGCGGCCACCACCCGTGGGTGCTGGTGGCCGATGTTGACGTTCACCAGCTGGCTGGAGAAGTCCAGGTAGGTCCGTCCGGAGTGGTCCCAGACCCGGGTGCCGAGACCCCCCGCGACGACGAGCGGCGCGAGCGCCGCCTGTGCGCTCCACGAGTGGAAGACGTGCTCCTTGTCGAGCTGCGCCGCGAGGGCGTCCCGGTCCTCGGTCATGCCTACTTGCCGCCTTCCTTGAGCTCGACGGTGATCGGCTCGAAGTCGGCGCCCTTGGTGTCCACGCCGTCCTCCTCGAGCTCGGCGAGCGCCTTCTCGACGTACTCGTTCGTGTACGCCGTGGCCGGCGGCTCCTTGGTGATGATGGTCGCGCCGGTCTCGTTCTTGGTGTGCAGCGCGATGTCGACGGTCTGCTTCCACGCGGCCTCGTCGATCACGCCGACGCCGTTGGTGGAGGGCCAGAGCAGCTTGTTGACCTCGTTGGTCATCCAGAGCTGGTGGCTGGTGCCGAGCTCGGAGCCGGACTCGGCCACGATCTTCGCGGCGTCCTCGGGGTTGTCGCGGACGAACGCCCAGCCCTTGATGCTGGCCTTGATGAACTTGACCGTCTGCTCCTCGTAGGCGGCGTCGGACAGCTTCTCGGTCTGCGCCCAGATCGCGTCCTGGAGCATCGCGGAGCCGACCTCGTTCCAGTCGATGACGTTGAGGTCGTCGGGCGTGTAGAGCTTGCCGGTGTCCGGGTTCACCGTCTCCAGCACCTGCGCGTACTCGTTGTAGGTCATCGCCTGGGCGGCGTCGATGTCACCGGCGAGGAAGGCGTTCATGTCGAAGGCCTGCTGCACCAGGTTGATGTCGCCCACCCCGACACCGGCGTCCTGCATGCCCGCGAAGAGCTCCCACTCGTTGCCGAAGCCCCAGCTGCCCACGGCCTTGCCCTTGAGGTCGGCCGGCTTGGTGATGTTCTTGTCCTTGAAGGAGATCTGCGTGGTGGCGCTGCGCTCGAAGATCTGCGCCACATCGGTGATCTGGGCGCCCTGCTCGATCGACCCCAGCACCTTCGGCACCCACGAGATGGCGTAGTCGACGTCGCCGGAGGCGAGGACGTCCTGCGGGACGATGTCGACACCGCCCTCGACGATCTTCACGTCGAGGCCCTCGTCGACGTAGTAGCACTGCGCGACGGCGGCGTAGTAGCCGGCGAACTGTGCCTGCGAGACCCACTGGAGCTGGAGGGACACCTCGGTGAGGTCTCCCGCGTCCCGGGCCTCCTTCGTCTTCGCCGCGCAGTCCTTGTTGGAGGCGACGTCGACCTCGGAGTCGCTGTCGCCGTCGTCGCTCCCACAGCCGGAGGCGACCAGTACGAGGGCGGCGGCGGTGGCGCCCAGCTTCAGTGTTCTCTTCATGCGATTCTCCTGTTTCCTCGGGGGTGGGGTTCCGAGACGGGGGTGCTCAGGACGGTCGGTGGTGGCGCGAGAACCACAGCTCGACCAGCAGCGTGACGACGTAGAAGAGCAGGCCCAGCACGATCGCGCCGGACACGTAGGCCCACGCCAGCGGGTAGTTGCTGCTCGCGGCCGACGAGGTGATCGACTTGCCGAGACCGCCGATCGGTCCGCCGAAGTACTCCGCGATCAGCGCGGCGATCACGGCGAGCGACGAGGCGACGCGCAGGCCCGTGAAGACGTACGGCGTCGCGGTGGGCAGGGTGACCGTGCGGACCACCTGCCAGCGGCTGGCGGCGCACGCGGTCATCAGGTCGAGGTGGACCTGGCGCACCTGGCGCAGCCCACGCAGCGTGTTGAGGTAGACGGGGACGGCGACCGAGATGCCGGCGACGATGATCCGGCCGGTGTCGACCGCGGCGCCGAACATCGAGTAGAGCACCGGCGCCAGCGCGACGATCGGGATCACCGCCAGGGCCGCGACGACCGGCGCCGCCATCTGGTCGACGAAGCGGAAGCTGCCGGCGAGCATCGCGCCCGCGACGCCGAGCACGGCTCCGGCGAGGGTGCCGATGAGCGCGTTGCGCCCGGTGACCCGGGCCCCCTTGACGATCGAGTCCAGGTGGTCGGTGACCTGGGTCCAGATCGCGCTCGGCGCCGGCAGTACGTAGGGCTTGACGTCGAAGGCGTCGACCACCCACTCCCACGCCACCAGGGCGAGTACGCCGACCGCGAGCGGCGCGAGCACGGTGCTCCACCGGACGTCGGTGATCGGCAGCCGGGCCCGGGTGTCGCGGGCCGGCGCGGCGCTGGCGACGGTGGTCATCTGTTGTCGACCCCCCTCGCGGCGCTGGCGGGCTCGGGCGTGCCGTGCAGCAGGGAGCGGACCTCGCCCACGGCGCGGAAGAAGCCCTCCTCGTCGCGGGCGCCGGCGGAGCGGTCGTGGGCGGCGACCATGCCGTCGGCGCGGACGTCGACGACACCGGTGATCCGGCCCGGCCGCGGCGACATCACCACGACCCGGTCGGACAGGAAGACCGCCTCCGGGATCGAGTGGGTCACGAAGAGCACGGCGGCGCCGGTCTCCGCGCAGATCCGCACCAGCTCGTTCTGCATCCGCTCGCGGGTGATCTCGTCGAGGGCACCGAAGGGCTCGTCCATCAGCAGCAGCCGGGGGCTCTCGGCCAGGGCCCGCGCGATCGCGACCCGCTGCTGCATGCCGCCCGACAGCTGGTCGGGGTGGCTCTTCGCGAAGTCGGTCAGGCCGACCAGCTCGAGCAGCTCCTCGACCCGCTCCCGGCGTACGTCGGAGTTGATCCCGTGGAGCTTGAGCGGCAGCTCGACATTGCCGGCGACGGTGCGCCAGGGCAGCAGCCCGGACTGCTGGAACGCGATGCCGTAGTCGTGGTCGAGCCGAGCCTGCCGGGCGCTCTTGCCGAAGACCGAGATCTCGCCCGAGGTCGGGCTGTCGAGGTCGGCGACCAGGCGCAGCAGGGTGCTCTTGCCGCAGCCGCTGGGGCCGATGAGGGACACGAACTCCCCGGCGGCCACGGTGAGGTCGACCGCGCTGAGGGCGTCGACCCGCTTGCGGCCCTTGCCGAAGACCCGGTGGGCGCCGCGGACCTGGATCGCCGCGTGGCCGGCGGTGGGGTCGCTGGCAGCGTGAGTCATCGAGGGGCTCCTGTCAGTCGGAACGGGCGGAGGACCAGGCCGAGCAGGCCGACGGCACCGGCGGCCACGAGCCCGATCGCGACGGCGCCGAAGATCGGCGCCCACGGCTTCGCCGGGTCGCCACTGGCGGCGACCGCGTAGTCGATGACCATCCGGCCCAGCCCGCCCTTGAGGCCGATCGACACCTCGGCCACGACCGCGCCGATCACCGCACTGGCCGCGGCGAGGCGCAGCGCGGGCAGCAGGAAGGGCACGCTCGCCGGCAGCCGCAGGGTGAGCAGGGTCCGCCACCAGCCGACCCCCAGCGCGTGCATCAGGTCGAGGTGCGTCTGGTCGGGCGACTTCAGCCCACGCAGGGCGCCGACCGCCACCGGGAAGAAGGCGAGGTACGCCGCGATCACCGCGACCGAGTCCTGGCTCGTCCAGGTGTAGCCGCCGATCTCGATCTCAGAGCCCCACCGCCGCACCAGCGGCGCGATCGCGATGAGCGGCACGGTCTGGCTCAACACCACCCACGGCAACAACGCCGACTCGACGATGCGGAACCGGCTCATCGCGAGCGCCAGGACGAGCCCGACCACCACGCCGATCACCCAGCCGCGGGCGGCCAGTCCGAGCGAGAACATGCTGGCGTCGTACACGGCGGAGAAGGCGTCGGGGGCGCCGCGCAGGGAGGTGACCGGCTCGCCGAAGCGCTGCAGCATCTCCCAGGAGTGCGGCATCGCGAGGTCGGTCGTGCGCGGCAGGATGCGCGTGTCGCCGACCAGCACGCCCTGCTCGGGGCCGAAGGCCTTGTAGAGGTCCCACGCGGCGACGACCGCCGCGACCCCCAGGACTCCGAGGAGGACGCCGCGGAAGCGGGACAGGAACGCCGCCAAGGTCAGGCCCTGCCCTTCTCGCATGAGCGCTGCGGTACCTCGCTCCGGCACACCTCGCTGGCGCTCGGCGTACCTCCGCGGGGGTTCCTCACGCTCATGCCTTCGCGGTGACGTGCTCGCGCAGCGCCGGCATGATCGACTCCCCGTAGACCCGCAGCGTCTCCTCCTTGTTGTCGTGCTGGAGGTAGACCGCGAACTGGTCGACGCCGATGTCCTTGAGCTCCTTGAGCTTGGCGATGTGCTGCTCGGGGGTGCCCAGGATGCAGAACCGGTCGACGATCTCGTCGGGCACGAAGTCGACGTGGTCGTTGTCGGCCTTGCCGTGGGTGTTGTAGTCGTAGCCGGTCCGGCCCCTGATGTAGTCGATGAGGACCTCGGGGAAGTCCGCCTCCTCGCCGTACTTCTCGACGATGTCGGCGATGTGGTTGCCGACCATGCCGCCGAACCACCGGGTCTGGCTGCGCATGTGGGTCCACGACTCGGGGGTGTCCGCGCCGACGTACGCCGGGGCGGCGACGCAGAAGGTGAGCGAGTCCGGGTCGCGGCCGGCGTTGGAGGCGGCCGTGCGGACCTGCTCGATCATCCACTTCGTGACGTCGACGTCGCCCAGCTGCAGGATGAAGCCGTCGCCGACCTCGCCCGCCGTCTTGAGCGCGAGCGGTCCGTACGCCGCGATCCACACCTCGAGCGCGGAGGTGCGCGCCCACGGGAACTGCAGGGTCGCACCGTTGACCTCGACCGGCCGGCAGTTCGCCAGCTCACGGATCACGTGGGTCGCCTCGCGGACCTCCTTGAGCGTGCACGGCCGGCCGTTGAGGACGCGCACCGCGGAGTCGCCGCGGCCCATGCCGACGACGGTGCGGTTGCCGTACATCTCGTTGAGGGTCGCGAAGACCGACGCGCTGACCGTCCAGTCGCGGGTCGCCGGGTTGGTCACCATCGGGCCGACGATCACCCGCTTGGTCTCGGCGAGGATCGCCGAGTAGATGACATAGGGCTCCTGCCAGAGCAGGTGGGAGTCGAAGGTCCACACGTAGTCGAACCCGTGCTCCTCGGCCAGCTTCGCCAGGCCGACCGTGCGCCACGCCGGGGGGTTCGTCTGCAGGACGACGCCGAAGTCCATCTCTTCTCCTTGCTTTCCGGTCCGGTGGTCGAGGAGGTCGCGCGGCGACCGTCACGAGACCCCGGTCAGACGAGGTACTGCGTGAGGTCGCGCTTGAGGAACTGGCCGTGGCCCTTGGTGCCCTTGAACTCGCCGTCGGCGACCAGCACCGTGCCGCGCGAGATGGTCACGTCGACGTGGCCGTCGATCTCGAAGCCCTCCCACGCGGAGTGGTCCATGTTCATGTGGTGGGTGCGGCCCTCACCGATGCCGATCGAGGTGTGCCCGTTCGGGTCGTAGACGACGATGTCGGCGTCGGCGCCCGGCTGGATCACGCCCTTGCGCCCGTAGAGGCCGAACATCCGCGCCGGCGTGGTCGAGATCAGCTCGACCCAGCGGGACAGGGAGATCCGGCCGTCGACGACGCCCTGGTAGAGCAGGTCGACGCGGTGCTCGATCGAGCCGATGCCGTTGGGGATCGCGCGGAAGTCGTCCTTGCCGAGCGTCTTCTGGTCCTTCATGCAGAAGGGGCAGTGGTCCGTCGACACCATCTGCAGGTCGTTGGTGCGCAGGCCCTGCCACATCGCGTCGAGGTGGCCCTCCTCCTCCGAGCGCAGCGGCGTCGAGCAGACCCACTTGGCGCCCTCGAAGTCGCCCCACTCGTCGCTGCGCGCGCCGAGCTGCTTCTCCAGGGAGAGGTAGAGGTACTGCGGGCAGGTCTCGCCGAAGACGTTCTTGCCCTTGTCGCGCGCCCACGCCACCTGCTCGACGGCCTGCTTCGCGCTCATGTGCACGATGTAGAGCGGCGCCTCCGTCAGGTCGCTCAGCATGATCGCCCGGTGGGTCGCCTCCTCCTCCATCTGCCACGCGCGAGCGATGCCGTGGTAGTACGGCGCCGTCCTCCCCGACTCCGCCAGTTGGGCCGCGAGGACGTCGATCGCCGGGCCGTTCTCGGCGTGCATCATCGTCAGGAGCCCCAACTCACGGGCCTTCTGCATGGCGCGGAGGATCTGCGCGTCGTCGCTGTAGAAGACGCCGGGGTACGCCATGAAGAGCTTGTACGACGTGATGCCCTCGTCGACGAGGTTCTCCATCGCCTTCAGCGACTCCTCGTCGACCCCGCCGATGATCTGGTGGAAGCCGTAGTCGACCGCGCAGTTGCCACCGGCGAGCTCGTGCCAGTGGGCGAGCCCGTCCTCGACCCGCTCGCCGTACTTCTGGACCGCGAAGTCGATGATCGACGTCGTGCCGCCCCACGCGGCCGCCGTCGTACCGGTCTCGAAGGTGTCGCTGGCGAAGGTGCCGCCGAAGGGCAGCTGCATGTGCGTGTGCGCGTCGATGCCGCCCGGGATGACGTACTTCCCGGTGGCGTCGATGACGGTGTCGGCGGTGACCGGTCCGAGGGACTGGTCGCCCGGCGCCAGCAGCGCCACGATCCGCTCGCCGTCGACGAGCACGTCCGCCTCGACCGTGCCGGTCGCGTTCACGACCGTGCCGCCCTTGACCAGGAGGGTGCTCATGGCTGGGCGATCCGTCCGTACGAGTCGGGCCGGCGATCGCGGTAGAACTGCCAGTCGTCGCGCATCTGCTGGACCATGTCGAGGTCCAGGTCGCGCACCAGCAGCTCCTCCTTCTCGCTGCTGCCGAGGTCGCCGACGAAGTTGCCGCGCGGGTCGATCACCTGGCTGGTGCCGTAGAAGTTGACCGCCTCGTCGCCGTACTCGTTGTCCTCGAGGCCGACCCGGTTCGGCTGGAGGACGAAGTAGCCGTTGGCGACCGCGGCGCAGGGGCCCTCGACCTCCCAGAGCCGGTTGGAGAGGCCGGGCTTGGTGGCATTGGGGTTGAAGACCATGTGCGCGCCGCCGAGGCCGAGCTCACGCCACCCCTCGGGGAAGTGGCGGTCGTAGCAGATGTAGGTGCCGACCTTGCCGACCGCGGTCTCGAAGACGGGATAGCCCAGGTTGCCGGGCCGGAAGTAGAACTTCTCCCAGAACTTCTCCACGTGCGGGATGTGGTTCTTGCGGTACTTGCCGAGGATCGTGCCGTCGGCGTCCACCACGACGGTGGTGTTGTAGTAGACGCCGGTCTGCTCCTCCTCGTAGATCGGGAGCACCAACACCATGCCGAGCTCCTTGGCGAGCGCGGCGAAGCGCTGCACGATCGGGCCGTCGGCCGGCTCGGCGTAGCGGTAGTACTTCTGGTCCTGGGTGATGCCGAAGTAGGGGCCGTAGAAGAGCTCCTGGAAGCACATCACCTGGGCGTTGTCGGCGGCCGCGTCGCGGGCGAACTGCTCGTGACGGTCCAGCATCGAGGCCTTGTCGCCGGTCCAGGTGGTCTGGCTGATGGCTGCTCGAACAATGGTCAACGTGCACCTCCGGGGGGATCGGTGTTTCGTTATCCTTGGGGCTGAACATTTCGCTTCGATTTCTCGCCTGTCAAGGGTTTTCGCATGCACGGATCCGGTGAGAGGGTCAGCCCGTGACCGCGGGGCCTGATCTGTCGACGCTGGAGGACCGCTCCCCCGCGGGCATCGCGGGCGCCTTCAGCCGCGCCATCCGGGCCGGTGACCTCTCCCCCGGCGACCGGCTCCCGACCGTGCGCGAGGTCGCCGCCGAGCTGGGCGTGTCACCGGCCACCGTGTCCGCGGCCTGGCAGGCGCTGCGTCGTACCGGTGGGGTGGTGTCGCGCGGACGCGCCGGCACCTTCGTCAAGGACAGCCCGACGCCGTGGCTCTCCCCGCGCCAGCGCGGCCTCGTCGGCGCCGGCCCCGACGGGCTGCGCCTCGACCTCTCCCGCGGCACCCCCGACCCGCAGCTGCTGCCCTCGCTCGGCCCGGCCCTGCACCGCGTCTCCCAGCGCGCCGGGACGCTGACCTACCAGGACCAGCCCGTGCTCCCCGAGCTGCGCACCGTCCTCGAGGCCTCCTGGCCCTACGCCGCCGAGGCGCTCACCGTCGTCGACGGTGCCACCGACGGGGTGGCCCGCACGCTCGAGCAGGTCGTCGGGTACGGCGACCGGGTGGTCCTCGAGTCGCCCGGCTTCCCGCCGTTCTTCGACCTCGTCGAGGCGCTCGGCGGCGAGGTGGTGCCGGTCGAGCTCGACGACCGCGGCATCCGCCCCGAGTCGTTGCGGCGCGGGCTCGCCACCCGCCCCTGCGCGGTCGTGCTCCAGCCCCGCGCCCAGAACCCGACCGGTGTCGCGACCGACCCGGAGCGCGCCGAACGGCTGGTCCGGGTGCTGCGGCGCTCGTCCCACGAGCTGCCGTGGATCGTCGAGGACGACCACTCCGCCGGCATCAGCACCTCCGCCGACGTGACCCTCGCGACCTGGCTGCCGGAGCGGGTCGTCCACGTGCGCTCGTACTCGAAGTCGCACGGCCCGGACCTCCGGATCGCCGCGGTCTCGGGACCCTCGGAGATGGTCGACCGGATCGTCGCGCGCCGCATGCTGGGCCCAGCCTGGACCTCCCGGATGGTGCAGACGATCCTGCTCGACCTGCTCACCTCGGCCCAGGCCCTCGACGAGGTCGGTGAGGCGCGGCGCCAGTACTTCGCCCGCCAGCGCACCCTGGTCTCCGCCCTGTCCGAGCTCGGCGTGGACCTGCCGGCGCCCGACGGGATCAACCTCTGGCTGCCGGTCCGCGACGAGCGGGCGGCCCTCGTGCACCTGTCCGCCTCCGGCATCCGGGTCGCCGGGGGCACGCCCTTCCTGGCGGGCGGAGCCGATGCCGGCGGGCCCGGCAGCCCGTCGTACGTCCGGGTGACGTCGGGCCTGGTCTCCCCCGACGACGCCCCCGAGGTCGCCGCCGCCCTCGCCGCCGCGGCCCGCGAAGTGTGAGGTCTTCTCCGCCGAGGTGTGAGAGTTTCTCCGCCGAAGTGTGAGGCCTTCTCCAGTGAGGTGTGACCACTGCTGGTGCCCGCGGAGAATTCGTCACACCTCGACGGAGAAACATCCCCACTTCGGCGGAGAAACTCTCACACTTCGCGGACCACCAGACCGGCCCCGAAAAACACACCGGCCCGACTCGTGAACGAGCCGGGCCGGTGCGGTGGAGCAGGTGGATCAGTGCGTCAGGCGGGGAAGCCCTTGCCGGACGCGGCGAGGTCGCGCAGCCACTGCGTGGGCTGGAAGCGGTCGCCGTACTTCTCGGCGAGCTCCTCGGCGCGGGCGATGAAGGCGTTGAGGCCGATCTCGCCGGTCGCCTTGTTCTCGTAGCCGGTCATGAACTGCGCGGCACCACCGGTGTTCGGCGGGAAGCCGATGCCCATGATGGAGCCGATGTTCGCGGCGGCCGCCGAGGTGATGACGCCCTCCTCGAAGGTCTTCGCGGTCTCGAGCGCCTCGGCGAAGAGCATCCGGTCACGGATGTCCTGGATCGGCGGCTGCTCCTCGGCGAGCGGGAACAGCTCCGACAGGCCGGCCCAGATCGAGCCACGCTTGCCGTCCTCGTAGTCGTAGAAGCCCGCGCCACGCAGGCGGCCGGCACGACCGGCCTCCAGCATCTTGCCGACCACGGCCTGGCCCGGGTGCACCGGCAGGTCGGGGTTGGCGTCGGCGGTCGCCTTGGCGATCTTGGCCATCAGCTCGAGGTTGAGCTCGTCGGAGAGCTGCAGCACCGGGGCCGGGTAGCCGGCCGAGGTGGTGGCCCGCTCGATGGAGTACGGCGCTACGCCCTCCGCGAGCATCGCCATGCCCTCGTTGACCATGAAGCCGATGACGCGCGAGGTGTAGAAGCCACGGCTGTCGTTGACGACGATCGGCGTCTTGCGGATCTGCAGGACGACGTCGTACGCCTTGGCGAGGGCCTCGTCGGAGGTCTCCTTGCCGGCGATGATCTCGACGAGCGGCATCTTGTCGACCGGGCTGAAGAAGTGGAGGCCGATGAAGCGCTTGGCGTCCTCGGGGTTCTCCAGGCCGGCAGCCAGGTCGGTGATCGGCAGCGTCGAGGTGTTCGAGCACAGCAGGGCGTCGGGCGCGAGGTGCGGCAGGATCTCGGCGAAGACCTTGGCCTTGAGGGCCGGGTCCTCGAAGACCGCCTCGATCACGATGTCGGCGCCGGCAGCGGCGGCCGGGTCGGCGGTCGGGGTGATCCGGCCGAGCAGCTCGGCCTTCTTCTCCTCGGTCGACTTGCCGCGGCTGATCGCCTTGTCGAGCAGGCCCTCGGAGTAGGCCTTGCCCTTGGCGGCGGCCTCGTCGGAGATGTCCTTCAGGACGACCTCGGCGCCGGCCTTCGCCAGCACGTAGGCGATGCCCGCACCCATCATGCCGGCGCCCAGGACGACGGCCTTCTTCGCCTTGTAGGGCTCGATGCCCTGCGGGCGCAGCGAGCCCGAGTTGATCGCCTGCAGGTCGAAGAAGAACGCCTGGATCATGTTCTTCGAGCCCTGGTTGACGACCAGGTTGGCGAGATAGCGCGACTCGATCCGCGAGGCGGTGTCGAAGTCGACGAGCGCGCCCTCGACCGCGGCCGAGAGGATCGCGCGCGGCGCGGGGTAGTCGGCACCCTTGAGCTGCTTGCGCAGCAGGGCCGGGAAGGCCGGGAGGAAGCCGGCGAGCGCGGGGCTCTTCGGCGAGCCGCCGGGCATCTTGTAGCCGGGGGCGTCCCACGGCGACAGGGCGGCCTCGGGGTTGGCCTTGATCCACGCCTTCGCGGCGGGGACCAGCTCCTCCTGGGTGGCGACGAGCTCGTCGACGACACCCTTCTTGAGCGCGGTCTCCGGGTTGAACTGGGTGCCCTGCAGCAGGACGTCCATCAGCGCGGTCTGCAGGCCCCACTTGCGTACGGCGCGGGTGACGCCGCCGCCGCCGGGGAGCAGGCCGAGGGTCGCCTCGGGCAGGCCGACCTTGATCTTCGGGTCGTTGACCAGGATCCGGTGCTGGGTGGCGAGGGTGATCTCGTAGCCACCACCGAGCGCGGCGCCGTTGATGGCCGCCACGACCGGCTTCGGGAACAGCTCGAGCCGGCGCAGGGCCTGCTTGATGCTCTCGCACTGGGCGAACACGTCGCCCGCGTTCTCCTTGGTGGTCTGGACCATCAGCTTGAGGTCGCCGCCGGCGAAGAAGGTCTTCTTGGCGGACGTGATGACGACACCGGTGATGTCGTCCTGCTCGGCGTACAGGCGCTCGACCGCGGCCGCCATGGACTCGCGGTAGAGCTCGTTCATGGTGTTCGCGCTCTGGTTGGGGTCGTCGAGCGTGAGGGTGACGATGCCGTCGGCGTCGCGGTCGTAGCGCACCGCGGTCTGCGTGTCAGTGCTCATGTCTTCTTTCGGTTCCGTGAAAGTTCGAGGATTCGGGTACGACGCTCAGACGAGCTCGACGATGGTCGCGATGCCCATGCCGCCGCCGACGCAGAGCGTGGCGAGGCCGCGGCGCAGGTCGCGTCGCTCGAGCTCGTCGATCAGCGTGCCGAGGATGATCGCGCCGGTGGCACCCAGCGGGTGGCCCATCGCGATCGCGCCGCCGTTGACGTTGGTGATCGAGTCGTCGATGCCCATGTCGCGCATGAACCGCATCGCGACGGCGGCGAACGCCTCGTTGATCTCGAACAGGTCGATGTCGCCGACCTCGAGGCCGGCCTTGGCCAGCGCCTTGCGGGCCGCCGGGGCGGGACCGGTGAGCATGATGATCGGGTCGGCACCGGACACCGCGGTCGCGATGATCTTGGCCCGCGGGGTCAGGCCGAGGTCCTGGCCGACCTGCTCGTTGCCGATCAGGGTCAGCGCGGAACCGTCCACGATGCCGGAGCTGTTGCCGGCGTGGTGCACGTGGTTGATCTTCTCGAGCCAGTGGTACTTCTCGAGCGCGACGTCGTCGAAGCCGGCGTCGGCGCCGAGCTGGGCGAACGACGGCTTCAGGCCGGCGAGGCCCTCGACCGAGGTGTCGGGGCGGACGGTCTCGTCACGGTCGAGCACGACCAGGCCGTTGACGTCCTTGACCGGGACGACCGGGCGGTCGTAGTAGCCGTTGGCCCACGCCTTGGCGGCACGGTGGTGCGACTGGGCGGCGTACGCGTCGACGTCCTCGCGGCTCCAGCCCTCGATGGTCGCGATCAGGTCGGCGCCGATGCCCTGCGGCACGAAGCCCGCCTTGAACGCGGTGGCCGGGTCGGACGCCCAGGCGCCACCGTCGGAGCCCATGGGCACGCGGCTCATCGACTCGACGCCACCGGCGATGATCAGGTCCTCGAAGCCGCCACGGACGCGGCTGGCGGCCTGGTTGACCGCCTCGAGGCCCGACGCGCAGAAGCGGTTGAGCTGGACACCGGCGACGGTGTCGGGGAGACCGGCGGCGATCGCGGCGGTCTTGGCGATGTCGCCACCCTGGTCGGCGATCGGCGACACGACACCCAGCACGACGTCGTCGATGCGGTTGGTGTCGAGACCGGGGTTGCGCTCCTGCAGCGCGTCGATCAGCCCGACGACGAGGTCGACCGGCTTCACCTCGTGGAGCGTGCCGTTGGCCTTGCCCCGGCCGCGCGGCGTGCGGAGGTGGTCGTACACGAATGCTTCTGCCATGACCGTCCTTGTGTCCTGGTTCGAGTGGCGTGGTGCGGCAGTCGCGAGGCGCGCCGCACGGGATGGATGTCCCTGGGGTCGATTGTGACACTATTACTGTCATGGTCAAGAGCGAGGGTCCAGCAGGTGGTGTGACGCACACCGCACCGGGCGGCAGCCCGGAGCCGGTGCTGCTCACCCTCGAGGAGCTCACCGAGCGCACCGGACTGACCGTCCGGACCGTGCGCTTCTACACCTCGCGCGGCCTCGTCCCGCCGCCGATCCGGCGCGGCCGCTCGGGCTACTACTCCGCCGAGCACATCGCCCGGATCGAGCTCGTCCTCGAGCTGCAGAGCCACGGCTTCACGCTCTCGGCCATCGAGCGCTATGTCGCCGGCATCCCCGACGACGCCACGCCCGAGGAGATCGCGCTGGCGCGCACCATGCTCGCGCCGTGGCAGTCCGACCTGCCCGTCGAGATGGACCTCGCCCAGCTGGAGAGGAAGGCCGGGCGCGAACTCTCGGCCGACGACCTCGCCACGCTGCAGGCGCTCGGCGTGCTGCGGGTCCGCGGGTCGTCGTACCTCGTCGCGAGCAACCAGCTGGCCATCGGCGTGCGCCTGCTCGAGCTCGGCTTCCCCCGCGAGGTCGCCGTCGCGGCGGCCGCGGTCTACCAGGAGCACGGCGAGCAGATGGCCAAGGAGCTCTACGAGGTCATCAACGAGCAGCTCGCCCCGTTGTACGACGACGCGGCCACCTCGGAGCACTTCCGCGAGATCATGGAGCGGCTCAAGCCGCTGTCCGTCGGCGGCCTCGTGACCGCCTACGAGTCGGCCGTCGCGCGGGCGGCACGGAACCCGCGCGGCCCACGCTGAGGTCACCGGGCCGGGAGCCGTTCACCTACCGAATTTGTCGTCCTGGGGCCGCGCGGAGGACGAATTCGGTAGGTGAACCGCGGATCAGCGGCGGCCGGAGCTGAAGCTCGCGGCGCTGTGGCTGCCGCCGGAGCCCGCGCCGGCCCCGCGCCCGCGGGAGCGGCCGCGGCCGCCGCCCGAGCGCTGGCCGGCCGGCTTCGCGGCACCCTGGCCGGAGCGGGCCTGGCCGCCGGAGCGCTGGCCGCCCTGACCGCCGGAGCGCTGGCCGCCCTGGCCGCCGGACTTCTTCGCGGCCGGCTTCTTCGCGCCGCCACCGCTGCGACGACGACCGCCGCCGCCACCGTTGCCGCCGCCCTGGGCGGGGGCCGGGGACAGGTCGATGCCGCCGGGGCGGCTGCGCTCGCCGGGGGCGAGCTCGAGCAGCACCGGGTGGTGCGAGCCGGAGATCCGCGTGGTGGTCGGCTTGATGCCCGCCGCACGGGTCAGGTCGCTGACGTCGCGACGCTGGTCGCTGGTCATCAGAGTGACGACCGTGCCGGCGGCACCGGCGCGGGCCGTACGACCGGAGCGGTGCAGGTAGGCCTTGTGCTCGGCCGGCGGGTCGGCGTGGACGACGAGCGAGACGTCGTCGACGTGGATGCCGCGGGCGGCGATGTCGGTCGCGACGAGGGTGGTCGCCGTACCGCTGTGGAAGGCCTCCATGTTGCGGGTCCGGGCGCCCTGGCTGAGGTTGCCGTGCAGGTCGACCGCGGGCACGCCGTTCTTGTTGAGCTGGCGGGCCAGCGCCTTCGCGCCGTGCTTGGTGCGGGTGAAGACGACGGTGCGACCGGGCGCGCTGACCAGGTCGAGCAGCACGGGCAGGCGCTGCTCGCGCTCGACGTGCAGGACGTGGTGGTCCATCTTGGCGACCGGCGACTGCGCCGAGTCGGCCTCGTGGACCGCGGGCTTGTCGAGGAAGCGCTTGACCAGCACGTTGATCGCGCCGTCGAGCGTCGCGGAGAAGAGCATCCGCTGGCCGTCCTTCGGCGTCTGGTCCAGCAGGCGTCGTACGGCGGGCAGGAAGCCGAGGTCGGCCATGTGGTCGGCCTCGTCGAGGACCGTGACGCGGACGTCGGCGAGGCTGCAGTGACCCTGGCCGATGAGGTCCTCGAGCCGGCCGGGGCAGGCGATGAGGATGTCGACGCCGTTGCGCAGCGCGGTGACCTGCGGGCCCTGGCCGACGCCGCCGAAGACGGTGGTGGTGCTCAGGCCGACGGCCTTGGCCAGCGGGGTGATGGTCGCGGCGATCTGCGAGGCGAGCTCACGGGTCGGGGCGAGCACCAGCGCACGCGGCCGCTTGGGGGCCGGGCGACGGCGGTCGGCGTCGAGACGCGCGACCAGCGGCAGGCCGAAGGCGTAGGTCTTGCCGGAGCCCGTTCGGCCGCGGCCGAGGACGTCGCGGCCCTTCAGGGAGTCCGGCAGGGTCGCGGCCTGGATCGGCGTCGGCACGGTGATGCCGTCCGCGGTCAGGACGTCGAGCAGGGCAGTGGGAACGCCGAGGTCGGCGAACGTGGTGATACCAGTCGTGGGCACGGATGTTCTCTCCGGGGAGCACGACGCAAGGCGCGGCGATCCCCTGTGCTGGGCGTCTCGCCGTGCTGCCTGTCCGGTGACAGGCGTTGAAGCGGTGCCTCCTGCGAGGGGCGCGGCCGACGGTGGTGCTCGTGCGGTGCGCCGGGATCCGGGGCAAGACTGGCCGGATCGGTGACCCCAGCCTAGGGCCGCGGACTCCCCGAAGGAGAATCCGCGGCGTGGCGTCACTGCGTGATCTGCACCGCGGCGCCGCGCTCGAGCAGCCCGTCGACGTCCTTGACACCCCAGGCCTCGAGGGCCTCGCGGGTGTGCGCGCCGGCGCCGGGGGCGGGCGGGTGCGACAGCGTCGCCTGCGTGCGGGAGAAGCGCGGCGCGGGCTGCGGCTGCACGATGCCCTCGTGCTCGACGAAGACCTCGCGGGCCTTGATGTGCGGGTGGTCCTTGGCCTCGCTGATCCGGAGGATCGGCGCCACGCAGGCGTCGGTGCCGTCGAAGATCGCGCACCACTCGTCGCGGGTCTTCGTCTTGAAGGTGGTGGCGATCAGCTCGCGCAGCTCGTCGGTCTTGGCGAGGTCCCAGCGGTCGGGGGCGGTGCCCTCGATGCCGAGCAGCTTCACGAAGAGGTCGTAGAACTGCGGCTCCAGCGCGCCCACCGACATGTGCTCGCCGTCGGCGGTCTCGTAGATGTCGTAGTACGGCGCGCCGCCGTCGAGCAGGTTGGCCGCCCGCTCCTCCTTGAACCCGCCCCCGGCGAGGAAGGCGGAGGTCATCGCGTTGAGGTTGGCGGTGCCGTCGACGATCGCCGCGTCGACGACCTGGCCCTTGCCGGACGCCTGCGCCTCGAAGATCGCGGCGAGGATCCCGATGACGAGGTACGTCGACCCGCCACCGAAGTCGCCCACGAGGTTGGTCGGGAACTGCGGCTTCTCCTTGACCTGGCCCAGGCCGTGGAGCGTGCCGGTGATGGCGATGTAGTTCATGTCGTGCCCGGCCGCCTGCGACCACGGGCCGTCCTGGCCCCAGCCGGTCATCCGGCCGTAGACCAGGCGCGGGTTGCGCTCGAGGCAGGCCTCCGGGCCGAAGCCGAGCCGCTCGGCGACGCCGGGGCGCATGCCCTCGACCAGCACGTCGGCCTGCTCGACCAGGTCGAGGACGGTGGCGACCGCCTCGGGGTCCTTGAGGTTGAGCGCGACGCTCGGGCGACCGCGGTTGAGCAGGTCGTGCGAGCCACCGGTCAGCATCTGGCCGCCGGGACGCTCCACCCGGATCACGTCGGCGCCCAGGTCGGCGAGGATCATGCAGGCGTGCGGGCTCGGCCCGATGCCGGCGATCTCGACGACCTTGAGGCCCTTGAGCGGACCGGTTCCCTGTCCCAGCGCGAACGTCATGGGCCGATCATGGCACGGATCGTGACAGTAGTGCTGTCACAGTTGGCTACTGTCCAGTAGCGGGCGTCCCGTGACGGTCGCTGCGCGACCTCCACGACGACCGGAAGGTCGATCAGCCGGGGTTGACGATCTTCGCGAGCTCGAAGTGCATCGGGTCGGTCCAGGCCCAGTCACCGCCCCAGGCGAAGCCCCAGTACTTGAAGATCGCGACGACCTCGCGGTTCATCTCACCGACGGTGCCGCGCTGGTTGCCGGGGACGTTGAAGTCGAGGGCCAGCCCGAAGGAGTGGTTGGAGAGCGTGGTCGACCCGGCGATGAAGCGGGGGTAGTAGCAGCCGGCGTACTCGTTGGCGTGGATCTCCTTGGCCAGGCCGCGGTTGACCACCTCGATCAGCGCGGCGCGCAGCTGGGGGATCATGAACTTGTTGCACGTGACGCTGCCGAGGATCGGGACCTGCTCGGTCACGATGTGCGAGCGGACCCAGGCCGGGTCGGGCGCGATCCGGCCGCCGCCGATCGGGGTGTAGCGGAACACGCCGACCGCGTCACGGAAGGCACCGACCGGGATGACGTTCTGGAAGGTGCCGAGGTCGAGGCCCTCGGAGGCGACGATGTCGAGCGCCGTGATCGAGAACCGCTTCTTGCCGAAGGTCTTCTCGATCGCCTCGCGCACGGCCTGGGGCGACGCGATCCCGGTGTTGATCAGGATCGCGTTGTCCTTCTGGAGGCCGAGCTCCTCGCCCCACTTCGCGTTGACCATCGCGTCGACGCTGTCGACCTCGGACGGCGACCAGGCGCCGACGTGGATCCGCTCCTTGCCGACCTTCAGGTAGCCCTCGCCGTCGACCTGGAGCTCCTGCTGGAGGCCGTCGTCGACGGCGACCTCGCCTCCGGCGATCCGGTCCCACTGCTCCTGGAACTCCGCGCTGCGGCTGCCGGTGAAGGCGCGGTAGGCGGCGCCGTCGACGGCGGCGATGTTGTAGAAGCGGCCGTCGGCGGAGAAGTTGCCGTAGGAGAGCGTCGTGTACGCCGCCACGCCCTTGTTCTTCTTGACCTTCACCGCGAGCAGCTTGTCGAGGTCGTCGTCGGGGATGGTCTCCTGGCTCACGAGGAGCAGGTCGTCGCCGTACTGCGTGCCGTCGAACTTCCCGGGCGCCGCGACGGCGTGCGCGGGGTCGAGCGCGTTGTCGGGGATGGGCGCCGTCGACGCGGCGGCCGCGCTGGTGTCGCCCTCGGCGGACTCCTTGCCGTCCTTGCCCGAGTCGCCGCAGCCGGACAGCAGCGTGGCGACCAGCACCGCCGACACCCCTGTCGTCAGTGCAGCCGTCATCCTCGCGCGTCGCGCCAGCCCCATGGCCCCTTCCCCGCCACCGGCCCTCCCGGCAGTCCTCCCGCCACCGAGTGTATGACGCCGGGCGTCAGGCGAGGACGCGTTCGGCAATCCACGCGATGTCGTCGGCCGTGCGGGCCGGCGTCGCGCTGGGCTGCATCACGTGGCTGAGCACCAGGCGGACCACCATGTCGATGCTCGCCTCGAGCCGGCCCTCCGGCAGCTGGACGTCGTACGACGCCACCCGCTCCGCGACGACGAACTTCGCGCCTTCGAGGAGGTACTCGGAGTGGGTGGTCAGCAGCGGCAGGAGCTCGGTGTCGGCGCCGTGGGTGGCGGAGACGACAGCGTGGAGGAGCGCGTTGTCCTCGGCGTACTTCAGCACGCGGCGCGCGGAGTCGCGGATCGCGCCGATCAGGTCGTCGGGGTTCTCGTCGAACGAGCGGGTCACCCCGGCGAGGAAGCGGTCGAGCTCGCGCATGACCATCGCCTCGGCGAGGTCGTTCTTGGTGCCGATCTCGTTGTAGACCGTCTGCCGGCTGACGCCCACGTCGTCGGCGAGGCGGGCCATGGTGACCCGGCCCCAGCCGGACGTGGTCATGATCCTGACGGCCGCCTCGAGGAGGCGGTCCCGCAGCGACGGGGGCGCGGACGCCATCGCGTCCGCGACCCCGTCACCGGCTCGTCCCGCCACGATGGACATCGTGCTCCCTCAGCCCTCGAGCGTCAGGGCCAGCACGGGGCAGGCCTGGACGGCGGCGAAGACGTGGGCGCGGTCGGACTCCTCGGGGGAGTCGTCGAGGACGTTGACCTTGTCCTCGTCCTCGTCCACCTCGAAGTAGTCGTTGGCCATCGCCTCGCACATGCCGAGGCCCTCGCACTTGTCGAGGTCGGCGACGATCTTCATGGACATCAGGCCTTCACCTTCTCAGGGTCGAACGGGATGAAGTCGATCTTCTCGCGAACCCCGCAGTCAGGACAGCACCAGTCGTCCGGGATGTCGCTCCACGCCGTACCGGCGGCGAAGCCCTCGTGCTCGTCGCCGGCGGCGACCTCGTAGACGTAGGAGCAGCCGGGGCACTTGGCGGCGAGCACCTCGCCCTCGAACCTCTGCGCGAAGAGGTCGTCGGTCTTCAGGTTGTGCTCGGCCGGCGGCGGGAACTTCGCGAGGTACTTCGCCTCCTTGCCGGGCGCGATGTTGGCCAGGGTGACGTCGCCGTCGAGGTGCTCGACCACGCGGTGGTCCATCACCTTGCGCCACAGCGGCGGGATCAGCGCGAGGTTGATCATGCCGGCGTAGCCGGTCGGCAGGGCCGGGGACTCCTTGAAGTCGCGCAGGGCCTGGTAGCGCCGGGTCGGGTTCGCGTGGTGGTCGCTGTGGCGCTGCAGGTGGTAGAGGAAGATGTTGGTGACGATGTTGTTGCTGTTCCAGCTGTGCATCGGCAGCACCCGCTCGTAGCGCTGCTTCTCGCCGACCCGCTGGCGCTTGAGGCCGTAGTGCTCCAGGTAGTTGACGACCTCGAGGAGCGAGAAGCCGAACACGACGGTGATCGGGATGTAGACCGCGACCTGCCAGCCGTTGAGCGCGATGACCGCGGCCCAGAGGGCGACCGACATGGCCCAGGCGTTGAGGACGTCGTTGCCGATGTGGAACGGGTGGGTGCCCTTGCGGCGGTAGCGCTTGGCCTCGACCTCCCACGAGCTCTTCAGCGAGCCCCAGACCGTGCGCGGCCAGAAGCGGTAGAGGCTCTCGCCGAGGCGGGAGGACGCGGGGTCCTCAGGGGTCGCGACGCGGACGTGGTGGCCCCGGTTGTGCTCGATGTAGAAGTGGCCGTAGAAGGTCGGCGCGAGGGTGATCTTCGCCAGCCAGCGCTCGACGGACTCCTTCTTGTGGCCGAGCTCGTGCGCGGTGTTGATGCCGATGCCGACGACGCCGGCGATGGAGAGCGCCCACAGCGCCTTCTCCCACCACGGCAGCTCGAGGTGGTCGGCCATCAGGTTGGCGCTCAGGTGGGCGTCGCCCCAGTCGCCGAGGCCGACGTGGTTGAGCACCCAGGCGACCGGGTTGCCCTCACCGATGATGTAGTAGCCGGCGAAGACGAGGGCGAACATCATCGGGACGTAGGCGAAGACGACCCAGCGGTAGTACTTGTCGTTCTCGAGCTCCTCGATGACCTCGTCCGGCGGGTTGCTCTGGTCGGTGCCCATGGCCAGGTCGAGCAGCGGGATCAGGAAGTTCACCAGGAACGGCGCGACCAGGGTGAAGCCCCACCAGCCGCCGGTGGCGATGTAGGCCAGGGCGAACAGCACCCCGAAGCCGGGCACCATCAGGCCCCAGAGCCACAGGTACCGCTTCTTGTCCTTCCACTGCTCGGTGGAACCGTCCGGGACGGTCTGTCCGATCTCCATCGATCCGGTCATGCGCCTGCCTTCCGTTGCCGCGACGTTACGTATCGCTTGACAGAAGGGTACGACTTGTAAAGTCCGTTTGACAAGAGGGTCGTGCTTGTAAAGTGATGGGGATCACAGCCACCGTGGTCATCGGCGTTCACCCGGGCGCGCTCGGGGAAGAATGCGGACATGGCCGGCTACCCGCGCGAGGGCGAGACCTTCGGCGACTACGAGATCGACGGCGTCCTCGGCCGCGGCGGCATGGGCGTCGTGTACGCCGCCACGCACACCCGGATCAGGCGGCGGGTGGCCCTCAAGGTCATCGCTCCCGAGCTGGCCGGGACCGACGAGTACCGCGTGCGCTTCCTCAACGAGGCCGCCACCCTCGTCCGCCTCGACAGCCCGCACATCATCCAGGTCCTCGACCACGGCGAGACCGACGGCTCGCTCTTCATCGCCACCCAGCTGGTCGCCGGGGGCGACCTCGCCGGGCGGCTCGAGTCCGGCCCGCTGCCCGTGGGGCCGGCGCTCGCCCTGGCCGTGCAGATCACCTCCGGCGTCGCCGACGCGCACCGGGCCGGGATCCTGCACCGCGACATCAAGCCCAGCAACGTGCTCGTGACCGGTCCGGCCGACGCCCCGTTCGCCTACCTCTGCGACTTCGGCATCGCCCGCGACACCGAGCCCGACCACGGCCTGACCGTCACCGGCGCGGTCATCGGCACCTTCCCCTATCTCGCCCCGGAGCGCTTCCAGGGAGCCCCCGCGACGACGGCCACCGACGTCTACGCGCTCGGCTGCCTGCTGTGGGCGATGCTCACCGGCGAGCCGCCCTACGGCGGCACCCAGTTCTCGATGGCCCGCGACCACATCGAGGCGCCGGTGCGCCAGCTCGCCGCCGGCGAGCCGTGGGTCGACGACCTCAACGCCGTGCTGGCCCAGTCGATGGCCAAGGAGCCCACCCGGCGGTTCTCGACGGTCGACGCGATGCGGGTCGCCCTCGACCACGTGCTCGCCGGGGTCCCGATGGGCCGGCGGGAGTCGCTCGTGCGGGCCACCGCGGCCGACGCCACGGTGGCGGGCGTCGTACCCCCTGCGCCGGTGGTGCCGGCTCCGCCCGCTCCGCGGCCGCCCGCGCCCGTCGCCACCGGTCCCGTCCCGCCGACCGTCTCCGGGCCGCTGCCGCCGGCGCCCCCGGCCCGGCCCCGCCGGGCCGGGTGGATCGCCGCGGGCGCCGCGCTCGTCGCACTCGCGATCGTGCTCGGCGTCGCCTTCGCCCTGCAGCCGTGGGCCGACGACGACAACGGTGGACGAGCCACCGACGACCGCGGCGCGTCCGACTCGGCGGGCTCGGCGGGCTCGGCGGGCTCGGCCGGCTCCCCGACGACCTCGGAGGAGGGGGAGGTCGGCGGCATCGAGGCGTCCGCGAACCCCACGCCCCAGAGCCCCACCGGCGGCGCGGCGAGCGGCGGCGCGCGCGAGCCGATCCCCGTGACCGTGGTCGGCACGTGCGGCGACGGCAGCTGCTACCTCCAGGTCCGGAAGGGCCGGTCGACCAGCGCCGGCGAGCTCGTCCGCAACGGCAGGAGCGTGCGCTGGGACGACGGCAGCACGCACCAGGTCGTGTGCGAGGCGTACGGGGACGAGGTGTCCTCGCAGAGCGTCGGCGGGAGCTCGCGGGTGTGGGCCCGGACGACCAGCGGCGGGTGGGTGTCCGCGCTGCACCTGGACGGCATCGACTCCTACGAGGTCGAGGTGGCGTGCTGAGGCCCAGGCGGACGCTCGCCTGCCTCGCGCTGCTCGCTGCCTCGGGCTGCTCCGGTGGTGACCCGGCGCCGCAGCCTGCTCCGACGACCGCCGCCGCGCCCACGACGCCGGCGCCGACGCACGCGCCGACGCACGCAGACCCCAGCGCCGAGCCGACCGGGTACGCCGCCAGCAGCCGACCGCTCACCCCTGCCGAGCAACGCCGGATGCGCGGCGTGACGTGGCACCCCGGCTGCCCGGTGCCCCTCGCCGACCTCCGCGTCGTGCGGCTGACCTACCGCGACTTCGGTGGCGGGCGTCGTACCGGACGGCTGGTGGTGCATCGCGACGTCGTCGCCGACGTGACCCGGATCTTCCGCCGGCTGTGGGAGCTCGACTTCCCCATCCGTCGGATGGTCCCGATCGAGGCGTACGACGGCGACGACTTCGCCTCCATCGAGG
This sequence comes from Nocardioides aromaticivorans, assembly GCF_013408525.1. Classification (NCBI taxonomy): domain Bacteria; kingdom Bacillati; phylum Actinomycetota; class Actinomycetes; order Propionibacteriales; family Nocardioidaceae; genus Nocardioides; species Nocardioides aromaticivorans. The sequence goes on along the minus strand of NZ_JACBZM010000001.1, from coordinate 2,318,080 downwards.
CCGACAACACCTCGGCGTTCAACTGCCGCGCGAAGACCGGGTCGAGCAGCTGGTCGCACCACGCCTACGGCCGCGCGATCGACCTCAACCCGCTCGAGAACCCCTACGTGTACGACGGCCGCCGCACCAGCCACGAGCGGTCGATCCCCTACCTCGACCGCGCCCGCGACCGCCCCGGCGTGCTGCTGGCCGGCGGGCCGGTGGTCGCCGTGTTCGAGCGGGCGGGGTGGTACTGGGCCGGCCGGTGGGAGGAGCCGACCGACTACCAGCACTTCTCGGCGATGCCGGACCCCGCGCACGGCGAGGGCGCTACGCGCTGACGCGCGCCCCCGTCGCGACCGGGAGCCGCTCGAACCCGCGCAGCACCCGGGTGGGCCGGCGCTCGGGCGTCCCGCTGACGTGGAGGTCGGGGAAGCGCTCGAAGAGGGCACGCAGGGCGGCGGCCGCCTCGAGCCGGGCGAGGCTCGCCCCGAGGCAGTAGTGGACGCCGGCGGAGAACGCGACGTGCTGGTCCGCGTTGGGGCGGGTGACGTCGAAGGTCGCAGGGTCCTCGAAGACCGCGGGGTCGCGGTTGGCGCCGCCGAGGTAGAGCAGGATCCCGTGCCCGGGCTCGAACCTCCTGCCGGCGACCTCGGTCTCGCGCAGCGCGATCCGCAGCGTGAGCTGGACCGGCGACTGGTGGCGCAGCACCTCGTCGACAGCGTTGCCCCATCCGTCCGGGTTGTCCTGCAGCCAGCGCAGCTGGTCGGGGTGCGCGTCGAGCATCGCGACGGCGTTGCCGATCAGGTTGACCGTGGTCTCGAAGCCGGCCGCGAGGACCAGCAGGCCGACCTGGTGCAGCTCGACCCGGTCGAGCCGGTCGGGCCCGTCCAGCAGGGCGAGCTGGCTGATCAGGTCGTCGCCCGGCTGCTCGTCGGACTGGGCGACGAGCCGGTCGACGTGGCCGGCGAACCAGGCGTGCATCTCGCGCAGCGCCTGCTCGGCCCGCCGGAACTGGCCCCACGTCAGGCCCGGGTCGAGGGTCACGGCGGCCTCGTTGCCCAGCTCGAGCAACCGGCCGCGGTCCTGCTCTCGCACGCCGAGGAGGTCGGCGATGACGGTCACCGGCAGCTGGGAGGCGTAGCGGTCGACGAGGTCGAAGGACTCCGCCCCGGCGAGGTCGTCGAGCAGGTCGGCGGCGACCTGCTCGACGCGGTCGCTCATCCGGCCGACCTTGCGCGCGGTGAACGCCCGCGCCACCTGCTTGCGGTAGCGGGTGTGGAGGGGCGGGTCGACCGCCAGCATCGACGGCGGGTCGACCGGGCCGAGGGTCTCGGGGTCGATCAGCTTGTGGTGCAGCCACTGCAGCGGCTTCGGCAGCTCGCCCTGCCCACCGGCGGTCCCGAACACGTCGCTGCGCAGGACCTCGTTGACGACGGCATGGTCGACGCTCGCCGAGATCAGGCCGTTGGCGCTGACCGCCCCGCGCCCGCGCAGCTCCTCGTACGCCGGGAACGGGTCGCGCCGCAGCGACGGGTCCATGACCATCCGGCTGATCAGGTCGCCGCGGCGGGCGCCCCGCTGGATCATGGCGCGCTGCAGGCCGTGCGCCAGGCCCCAGGCCGCGAACGAGCGCGGGGTGTCGAGCGCGGTCCGGAGCCGGCTGCGTCGTACGAGCGCGAGGTCAGGCGACGACACGGGTGGCGCCCTCGGCCTCCAGCACCCGGAGCACACCCCGCGCGCGGCGGGCCAGGCTGCGGCGCTGCTCCTCGAGCTCGCGCTCCGGGAGGTGCGTGTCGAGCTGCGCGTTGACCGTGAGCTGCCAGCGGTAGCGCAGCGCGGCCAGCAGGCCGGCCCGGTCGCCGAACAGCTCGGCGTACTCGGTGCGCCAGGGCAGGACGGGGGACTCGGTGCGTGCGAGCTCCTCCTCCACGGCCCGCAGCACCTGCCAGCGACGGTGTGTCTCGCTCCAGGTCATCGTCATCACGACCTCTCTGTCGTGGGACCCGGTGGTCCGGGTCGACCCGGGATCTCCGGGTGATGGGTCGACGGTACGCAGTCGCACGTGGCCCGGGCATCGGCCGACGGCAGTCATTCCGGCTCCTACCGGGGGAGGACACGGCACACCTCCCGCGGCGGGATGACCGCGGTCGCGGTGCTCCCTACGCTGTTGTCATGCTGCGCTGGTTGCGGGCCGGGATCGAGGCGAACCTCGACCGGCACCAGGTCCTCTACCCGTGGTGGGTCCCCCTGACCTCCCACCTCGGGCAGGTGGCGTGCGTGCTGGTGAGCCTCGCGCTGCGCGACGCGCTCTGGCCGCTCGACCCGCTGCTGGTCTGCCTGCCGCTGGTGATGGCCTCCGCGCTGATCCAGTTCACGACGACCCGCTGGCTGCCCTGGTACGTCGACATCCTCGGCACCGTCGTCGCCGCCGGCCTGCTGCTGGCCCGGCCCGCCGACGGCGTGGTCGACCTCGCCCCCGCGATGCTCGCCCTCGCGACCGCCGAGATCACCGCCCGCGACGGCATCGGCGAGGGCCTCGCCGTGGCCGGGATCGGCCAGCTGGTGCTGATCGGCGCCGCCCTCGGCCCCGGCCTCGACGGTGCGCCGCTCTACACCTTCGTGCTCCTCCTCGGCTTCGTCATCGGCGCGATGCTGCTGTGGCAGATGCGCGCCCTCATCGCCGAGCGCAAGGCCCGCGAGCAGGCGTGGGACCAGGCGACCACCGCCGAGCGCGAGCGGATCGCGCGCGAGATCCACGACCTCGTGGCGCACTCGCTGAGCATCTCCCTGCTGCAGGTCACCGGCGCCCGCCGCGCGCTGCGGGACGTGACCGGCACCAGCGACCCCGCCGAGACCGCCGAGGCGGTGGCCGAGGTCGACGCGGCCCTGGCCGACGCCGAGCAGGTCGGCCGGCGCGCGATGGCCGACATCCGTCGTACCGTCAGCGCGATGGCCGACGGCACTGGTCGAGCGGGCGACCGCCACGCACTCCCCGGCGCGGGCGACATCGCCGCCCTCGTGCGGGAGATGAGCGGCGCCGGCCTCGAGGTCGAGTACGACGAGCAGGGCGACCCCGCCTCGCTGCCCGCCGCCACCGGGCTCGGCCTCTACCGCATCGCGCAGGAGTCGCTCGCCAACGTGGCCCGCCACGGCGGCTCCGAGCCCCGCGCTCGGGTGCGCCTCCGGGTCAACGGCGCCGGCGTCCACCTGCGGATCAGCAACCCGCTCCCCTCCGGCCGTCCGCGCGACGACGGGCTCGGCTCGGGACTCGCCGGCATGCAGGCGCGGGCCCACCAGCTGGGTGCGACGCTCGAGGCCGGACCGACCTCCGAGGGGTGGACGGTCGACGTCCTGCTGGGCACGGGCCCGCGGGGAGCGGGCGCGATGGATCTGCCGTGCGGGCGCACGCTGCGGAAGCCGGGGCTGGCATGAGCGGCGCCGTCGACCAGCTGGTGCGGGTCGTGCTCGTCGACGACCAGGAGCTGGTCCGCTCGGGGCTGCGCCGCATCCTGCGCCGCCGCGACGGCTTCGAGATCGTCGCCGAGTGCGGCGACGGCAGCGAGGTGCCCGGCACGCTCGACGAGCTCGCGACCCCCGACGGCGAGGGGGGCGACCGGGGCGTCGACGTCGTCGTGATGGACCTGCGGATGCGCACCGTCGACGGCATCACCGCCACGGCCGGTGTCGTCGCCCGCCCCGACGGGCCGCCGGTGCTGGTGCTGACGACCTTCGACGACGACGAGATGCTGTCCGGCGCGCTGCGCGCGGGCGCGGCCGGCTTCCTGCTCAAGGACTCCTCCGCCGACGACCTGATCCGGGCGGTGCGCACGGTCGCCGACGGCGGCCACTGGCTCGACCCGTCGGTGACCGGGCGCGTCCTGCAGCAGTTCCGCACGGGCTCGCCGGTCGCCGCGGCCCGGACCAGCGCCGCGACCGACCCGCTCACGGCCCGCGAGCTCGAGGTCCTGCAGGCCATCGCGCTGGGCCGCAGCAACGGCGAGATCGCCGACGAGCTGGTCATCTCCGAGCTGACCGTGAAGAGCCACGTGGGGCGGATCTTCACCAAGCTCGGCCTGCGCGACCGGCCGGCGGCGATCGTCTACGCCTACGACAACGGCCTGGTCTCGCCCGGCCGCTCCTGAGCCGCCGCGCACCTACCGAATTCGTCCTCCCGGCGGTCGTTCCGCGACGAATCCGGTAGGTGCGTGACCCCCTCCGGGCCGACCCGCCGGTGGTGACGGTCGTCACAGATTTGCACTCATTCCCACTTTGGTGCAAAGATGCACTCATGTCCGAGCTGTGCACGAATCGTCGCGAGACCAAGCGGTACCAGACCGCGCTGCGCCTGCAGCAGTGCGCGGTGCAGCTGACGGTCGAGCGGGGCTTCGACGGCTGGACCATCGACGACCTCGCCGCCGCCGCCGACGTCTCGCGCCGGACCGTGTTCAACTACTTCGACGGCAAGGCCGAGGTCGTGCTCGGTCCCGAGCCGGAGGTCGACGACGAGCTCATTCAGGAGTTCGTCGACGGTGGTCCCACGGGCCGGCTCTTCGACGACCTGATCGTGCTCGCCCACGAGGCGACCCGCGAGAAGGCCCACACCGACCACCACATGGCAGCCGTGCGCGAGGCCGTGATGAACGACCCGCGCCTGATCCAGCTCGTCCACGAGCGCTTCGAGGTGGCCGCCGCGCTGCTCGGCGACTGCATGCGCCAGCGCGAGGGCGACGACTTCCCGGTCACGCGCTCGCGCACCATCCTGCGCCTGCTCATCACCTGCTTCGACGACGCCCTGGAGCGCACCGGCACCGACGCCACGCGCACCTTCCACGAGCACTTCGACGCCTGCGTCGCGGACATCCGCGGCGCGCTCGCCTGACCCGTTCCGCCTGCTTCCCCCACCCACCCGGCACCCGGAGACCCCGGAGCCGTTCGAACCCAGGAGACCTCACCATGGCCCGCCTGCTCTACAAGCTCGGCTCCACCGCCCATCGGCGCTGGCCGTTCTTCATCGCCGGATGGTTGCTGCTCGTCGTGGTCGTCGGCGCCATCGCCGGCGTCGCGTCGAAGCCGTTCAACGACGAGTTCACGATCCCCGGCATCCCGTCCGAGAAGGCCGCGGACATCCAGAAGGAGCTGTTCCCGGACTCCGGCGACGCCTTCGACGACGCGACCGTCAACGTCGTCGTCGCAGCGCCGAAGGGCCACACGCTCGCCGAGAAGCCCTACGCCGACGCCATCGCCGACCTGGTCACGGAGATCCCCGGTCTCCCGCAGATGGACGCCGACGCCCTGCAGCCCGGCCTTGTCGACCCGACCACCGCGGCCGACGCGCTCGAGAAGCAGTACGTCGACGGTGCGAAGGCCGCCGGAGGCGACGTGGCCCAGGCGAAGGAGGACGCCGCGGCGATCTCACCGCTCTCGGCCGACGGCCGGATCGGCACGCTCTCCTTCGAGTGGGACGTCGACACGGTCGCCGACCTGAAGGCCACCTCCGTCGAGGCCCTCGAGGACCTCCTCCACGAGACCACCGCCGACACCGGCCTCGTCGCCGAGGCCAACGGTCAGGGCATGACCGTCCAGGAGGCGCCCGGTGGCACCGCCGAGCTGATCGGCCTCGGCATCGCGCTCGTCGTGCTGCTGCTGAGCTTCGGCTCCCTGGTCGCCGCCGGCATGCCGCTGGTCAACGCGGTCTTCGGGGTCGGCCTGAGCATGGCCGGCGTCAGCGCCATGACCGCCTTCATGGACCTCAGCTCCTCCACCACGGCCCTGTCCTCGATGATCGGCCTCGCGGTCGGCATCGACTACACGCTCTTCATCCTCGCCCGCTACCGCACCGAGCTGCACCACACCGACGACCGCAGGCACGCGGCCGGCATCGCCGTCGGCACCGCCGGCTCGGCCGTCGTCTTCGCCGGCCTCACCGTGCTCATCGCGCTGTCGGCGCTCTCCGTCGTGGGCATCCCGTTCCTCACCTCGATGGGCCTCGCAGCCGCCGCGACCGTCCTCATCGCGGTGCTGGTGGCGCTCACCCTGCTGCCCGCCCTGCTCGGCATGACGAAGTCGTGGACCTTCCGCGGCCGGCACGTCCCCGTCCCCGGCCTGCGCTGGATGCGGATCCGCCAGTACAGCCCGAAGCGCGACCAGGACGGTCTCGTCGTCAACAACGGCGTGCGCTGGGCGCGGGTCCTCGCCAAGGCGCCCGTCGCGTGGGTGCTCGGCGTCGTCGTCCTGCTGGGGGCGCTGGCCGTGCCGATCTCGCAGATGTACCTCGCGTTCCCGAGCGACAGCACCGCCGCGAGCGACACCACGCAGCGCAAGGCGGCGGACCTCGCCGAGGAGGCCTTCGGGCCGGGCCGCCAGGGTCCGTTCGCCGTGGTCGTCGACGGCCGCGGGATCACCGGTGACGAGCAGCGCACCGAGGCGTTCGACCGGGTCGTCGACTGGGCCGCCGGCCAGGACGACGTCGCCAACGCCCAGCTGGTCGCGACCAACGCGCCCCGCGACGACAAGGGCGTGCCGAACGGCCCGGCCACCGGCGCGATCATCCAGATCATCCCCGCCTCCGGCCCGGACGACCCGAAGACCCTCGACCTGCTCGAGGCGCTGCGCGAGGGCCAGTCGGCGATCGAGGACGAGACGGGTACGACGGTCGGCGTCACCGGCCTGACCGCGATCACCACCGACGTGTCGGACCAGCTCAACGGCGCGCTGCCGGTCTACCTCGCCGTGGTGATCGGGCTCGCGTTCATCCTGCTGATGCTGGTGTTCCGCTCGATCCTGATCCCGCTCACCGCCACCCTGGGCTTCCTGCTCTCGGTGCTGGCGACGCTGGGCGCGACCGTGGCGATCTTCCAGGAGGGTGCCTTCGGGATCTTCGAGGGCCAGCCGATCGTCAGCTTCATCCCGATCTTCGTGATCGGCGTGGTCTTCGGCCTCGCCATGGACTACCAGGTCTTCCTGGTCACCCGGATGCGGGAGGCGCACGTCCACGGGCTGTCGACCCACGAGGCCGTCGTCGACGGCTTCCGCAACAGCGCCCGGGTGGTCACCGCCGCCGCGGCGATCATGATCGCCGTCTTCTCCGGCTTCATCCTCGAGGACGACGCGATCATCAAGTCGATGGGCTTCGCGCTGGCGCTGGCGATCGTGTTCGACGCCTTCATCGTGCGGATGGTCCTCATCCCGTCGCTGCTCTACATCCTCGGGGAGAAGGCCTGGTGGCTCCCGGGGTGGCTCGACCGGATCCTGCCGAACGTCGACGTCGAGGGTGCCTCGCTCGAGCGTGACTCGATCCCGGGTGCGGTCACCCGGACCGACGACGTGGACGACCTGGACGACGACCTCGACCAGGACCGCGAGCTCGCCGGCGTCTGACGCCGCCCGGGCAGCAAGCACGAGGGGGGCCGTCCCGATCGGGACGGCCCCCCTCGTCGTACCTGGGTGTCAGCCGAGCGCCTTCTCGATGTCGCCGGTCAGCTTCTCCGGCTTGGTCGTCGGCGCGAAGCGGTCGATGACCCGGCCGTCGCGACCGATGAGGAACTTCGTGAAGTTCCACTTGATGCCGCCGCCGAGCAGGCCGCCCTCCTCCTTCTTCAGCCACTGGAAGAGCGGGTGCGCGTCGTCGCCGTTGACGTCGATCTTGGCGAACATCGGGAAGGTCACGCCGTAGTTGCGCTCGCAGAAGGTCGCGATCTCCTCCTCGTCGCCCGGCTCCTGGTGCCCGAACTGGTCACACGGGAAGCCGAGCACCTCGAAACCGCGGTCACCGTAGGTGTCCTGCAGCTCCTGCAGGCCCTTGTACTGCGGGGTGAAGCCACACTTCGAGGCCGTGTTGACGACGAGGACCACCTTGCCGTCGTACGACGACAGGTCGACCGGCTTGCCGTCGATCGAGGTCGCGGAGAAGTCGCTGAGGGAGGTCATGCGGGCAAGTGTGGCAGGGGCGTCATCGGCGACGCAGCGACCGCGCCTGCAGCAGCGCGAGGTCGACCACCACGACCGCCTGCGCGACGATCCATGCGCGACCAAGGCCGTCGAGGTCGAAGGCGTTGGTCAGGGCGACCTCGAGGGAGGCGACGACCCAGACCAGGTTGCCGACGACGATGCCCCAGCCGACCCGGGCGGACAGGGAGCTGCGGGCGTAGAGGCCGACGGCCACGGCGTAGGCGACCATGAACAGGCCGATGCCGCGGTAGGTGGCCGGGTCGCCACCGAGCAGGTCGGCGAGCGGGCCGGCAGCCGCGAGGTAGGCGAGCGCGTTGACGCCTGTGATCACGGCGTCGGCGGCGAACCAGAGGCCCGGGCGGCTCGTCGTGGCGGAGCTGGCGTGGGGTGCGGTGAGAGTGGTCATCGGTTCCTCCTCGGGGAGTCGGGTCGAGCGGATGACCCGACTCTCACCCCTCGGAGGTGTCCCCGGCGATGACGTCGGAGGTCATGCCGCCCCGGCGGACCCGCCACAGCAGCAGGCCGAGCAGCAGCACGACGACGTCCACGACACCGATGACGACGTAGCCGAGCGGGCTGGCCCGCTCGCCGTCGACGTGCTGCGCACCGGGGTCGTCGCGGAGCACCCGGACCCCGATCTCGCCGGACTCCTCGGCCCGCTGCCAGGTCGCCCGGTCGACCTCGGCCGGCCAGGTCTGCCGGTCCGGGTCGATGTCCTCCGGCAGCCGCAGGCGGATGACGTAGTGCGGGTCCGTCTGCTCGCGCAGCACGTCGGTGTCGGTGACCTCGGCGGTCACCTCGACGCCGTCGCGACTGACGCGCCACTGCTGCCAGGAGTGGTGCAGGAACGGCAGGTTCACCAGCACGGCGACGAAGAGGAGGGCGGCGACGGCGCCGCGGCCGGGACGCATCGGGCGGGTGGCTTAGCTGCGCTCGGCCGGGGCGGTGGCCGGCCCGGACGGCGCGAGCCCCGGCCAGGCGTGGCCCCACCGGTCGTCGTACACGGTGTCGGCGAGGGGACGGCGGTCGCGGACCCGGTGGTCGCGCTCGGCGTCGCGCTCGGGGACGTCGGCGGGGTTGCCGCGGACGCCGACGGCGATGCCGGCGATGAGCCGGGCGTCGTCGGGCAGGCCCAGGCCGGCCGCGACCGCGGCGTGGTCGAATCCCCCGAACTGGTGGGCCTTGAGGCCCATCGCCTCCGCCTGGAGGGTCAGGTGCGCGGAGGCCTGGCCGACGTCGTGGGCGGGGATCAGCAGGTCCTTGAGCTCGTCGCCGTCGGTGCCCAGCACGACGGTCGAGAGGAACACGACCGACGCGCGCGGCACCCAGCCGGAGTTGCCCCGGCTGAGGTGGGGCACCAGCACCGCGTGGGCGGCGCTGCCACGGGGCGCCACGACGTAGCGCCACGGCTGGCGGTTGCCCGAGCTCGGGGCCCACTGGGCCGCCTCGAGCAGGCGGGTGATCTCGGCGTCGGTCAGCTGGTGGGCGTCGTCGAACACACTCGGGCTCCAGCGGGAGTGCATCGGCTCGGCGATGTCGACCGGGTTCATGTGACGAGTATCGCGGGACCCCGGGCGCCCCGGAGGGACCAGGGCGCCCGGGGAGATGGCGGTCAGGCCGCGGCCGCGTGGTCCTTGCGGAGCCTGCGGCCGGCGTACACCGAACCGCCGAGGACCGCGACGGTGGCCGCAGCAGTCGCGATGCCGCCCGGGGTCAGCGGCAGGCCCGGCACGTCGGCCGTCAGCGCGTTGTCACCGCACACGCTCCTGCCGATGTCGATCGACGCGATCGAGCTGTTCGGGCCGAGGCCGATGTGCAGGGCGGTGGCCGACGTCTGCGGGCCGGTGGTGTCGACCTTGTTGACGTCGAGGCTGATCACCGACGAGAACGGCGCCGGGATCGAGAACGAGCCGTTGGCGTTGACCGGGATCCTCACCTGGGGGCCGGGGATGCCCAGGATGACGGTCTGCGCGATCAACGTGACGTTCGCCAGGGTCGAGCCCGCGGAGAACCCGCTCGTCCCGTCGGCCGGGCCGGCCGTGCAGTACGAGTAGAGCGAGCTCGCCTCGAGGCGGAACCGGAAGCCGGTGCCCGCGACGGCGAAGCTCGGCAGGTTGACCAGGGCCGGGCCCGAGGTGGTCGCGGAGCAGGTGCCGTCGTCGCCGACCGAGAGCGCGCCGCCGTTGCCGACGATGCCGGCGCAGGCGGCCGACGTGCCGTCGTCCCCGGCGACCGCGGTCTGGCTGTAGACGCCCGTGTTGGTCAGCGTGACGCCCGGGAAGAGCGGGATCGCGCCGTCGAGGGAGTCGGTCACCGTCGGGACGGAGCCGTCGTTGGTGGCGTCGGAGGACGGGATGAGCGGGGTCGACAGGGCGGCGATCTGGATCGCCGACGCCTCGGCCTGGCTGACGGTCGCGGCCTGCGCCGACCCGGCGGTCAGCAGGGTCAGGGCAGCCGCGGCCGCGACGACCCGCAGCCCATGGGAGAGGCTGCGGAGTCCGGTGGGACGGGACATGTTTCGTTCCTTCTTCTACGGGGTGGCCGGCGCCCTGGTGGCGTCGGACAGGCGGGGGGTGGCGGCGGGCGCGACGTCGGCCGCGGCGGGCTCCGCCAGGACGCGGCTGGTCTTCGCCCAGCTGTCGTGCGAGCGCAGGACGCGGTGGAAGCCGGTCCACACGGACGCGAGCATCAGGTAGGTGTAGCCCCAGTAGGCGAGGCCGAGGCCCACCGCGGCCCGGCGCGAGAGCTGCGGCTCGCAGCGCAGCCGGTAGACCAGGCCCCAGGCGACGAGCGGTCCCACACCGAAGACGGCGACCAGCGGGACCAGGCCCCAGGCGCCCTCGAGGAACCAGCCGGTCACGCCGGTCGGGTGGACCGTCGCCCAGTAGCCGAGGATCACGGTCGCCGCGGTGTAGACGACCGTGCCGAGGAGCTGGGTCCACGGGATCATCAGGAAGTACGAGATCTCCAGGGCCGACGGCGTCGAGATCTCGCGGCTCAGCAGCACCCGCTTGAAGTACTTCGCGCACTGCATGCCGCCCTGGGCCCAGCGCGCCCGCTGCCGGATCAGCGGCCGGACCCGCGGCAGGCCCTCCTGGGCGACCCACGTGTCGTCGCAGTACCGGTTGCCCCAGCCGGCGAGCAGCACGTGCAGGCCGAGCTCGAAGTCCTCGAGCAGGGCGCCGTGCCAGGGCGTCTGGTTCTCGTCCGCGATGGCGTCGAGCACCACGAGCCGGGTGAACTGGCCGTTGCCCCCCATGCCGGCGGAGCCGATCCGGTGGCGCAGGTGCTGCATCGCCGCGATGACGGTGCGGAACTCGAGGTCCTGCAGCAGCACGAGCAGCCGTCCGAGGCGGGTGTCCGCCGCGGGGTCGTCGGCGTCCGGGCGCCCCGCGATGCCGCGGTTCATCATCCGCACCTGCACCTGGACGGCCCCGATCGACGGGTCGCCGAAGCCGGCCGGGCCGGCGATGACATCGAGGGCATCGGGCGCCAACCGGCCGTCGGCGTCGACCACGCCGATGACCACCCGCGAGGCGTCGTACGACGGCTGCTCGGTCGCGAGCCAGGCCTTGATCCGCCGCCAGGCGGCGTTGAGCGCGGCACCCTTGCCCTGCCGCGCCTCGGGTGCGCGGCGGCTCACGAGGTGCACGTGGTCGTCGGTCGCGGCGAGGCGCGCCAGGATCTCGCCGGTCCCGTCGGACGAGTCGTCGTCGACGCACCACAGGTGGGCGGTCGGGTGGTCGGAGCGCAGCCGGGCGACGGTCCGCGCGATCACCACCTCCTCGTCCAGGCAGGGGAGGATCAGGTGGACGTCGAGGTCGCGGGCGTCGCCGGCCGGGTCGGGCCTCCGGCGCAGGAAGGGCACCAGGATCGCGGCGACATAGGCCAGGAAGAGGATGCAGAGCAGGAGCGCGGCCAGGTCGACCGCGGCGGAGCCGAGGATCATCGCAGCGTCGCCTCGGGCCGCGAGACGAAGAGCCGGACGAAGAGCACGGCGCCCAGCACGAAGCCGACGGTGGTGATCGCACTGCCCAGGAACACGTGCGAGAAGTCGTAGCCGCGCTCGAAGCCCCACTCACGCATCGACAGGATGATCGCCGCGATCCGAACCTCGTTGGCCAGCACGAGCACGGCGGCGAGCTGGGCGACCGACAGCGCGACCCGGGCCACCGACAGCGAGCGGAACCAGACGAACGGGGCGCAGCACACGAGCATCACCGCGAGCAGCGGCCCGATGCTGCAGCCGGCGGCCAGGCTGATCCCGGCGAGCCGGCCCTGGACGTCGACGAGCACGGCGGTGCCGATCTGCTGGGCGTGGATGCCGCCGAGCTCGAGGAGCCGGGTCTGCGTCCACGCCTCCGCCAGCCGCACCGGCCTGGCGAACACGAGGAGCGCGACCGCGGCGGCCACCAGCGCCAGCGCCACCAGGCGGCGGCGCGGACCCGCCGCCCGCGACGGTACGACGTCGGCGCGACGCCGGCCGCGGGTCCGGCCCGGCAGGGGGTTCAGCACGGCCCAGCGGGACCGCTCGGCCGCGCGTTTCCCGGGGGCCACGTCAGCGGGTCCGGCGGGCGAGGTCGACCGCGGCGTAGCGCAGGAGCACCGCTCCGGCCATCGCTGCCGCGAGGCCGAGGAGCAGGAACCCGACACCCTCGAAACCGGTCGCCGCCAGAACTCCACCCGTGGCCCCGGTGACCGTGGTGCCGCCGTTGTACATCGCTGCCTCGCTTCGCGCTCTTCCTCGACGTCGTGTCATCGACCCGACAATCGAGCGCGGCTCCGCTTACGCGGATCGGCCGAGCTTTCTCGCGGCGGGCGCGGTCAGCCGGGCAGGAGCGGGGCGAGCGTGCAGACCACGGTGCGGACGCCGGGCCGCGGCTGCTGGCCGGCCTCGTGGTCCTCGAGGTGCGCCAGGGCGTCGTACCCCGTGCCGTAGGGGCCGGTGTACGTCGTCGTGCCGGTCTCGGAGTCGGTGCACACCAGGATGTGCGGACCGTCCATGAGCGCGACGTCGGCACGGGCCGACCCGTCGAGGACACCGAGGGCGGCCGCGAGCACGGCGTCGGCGGCCGTCTCCTCCGCGTGCGGCTCCACGACGGGAACCAGCCGACCGCTGAACCCCACCACGTCGCTCACGACAGGATCGGGACCGTCACGGAGTCGTTGCCGGCGACCGGGTCCACGACGCCCGGCACCTGGCTGACCGTGGCGGTGACCTCCGAGGCGCCCGACGTGAGCAGCGCGAACGTCAGCAGCCCGGAGGCCTGCTCCTCGCCCGTGCGGGTGCAGGTGATGGTCGTCTCAGTGCGGATGACGTCGCCGGGGAGGCCGCCCACGGCGCCCGGGCAGCGCCACCCGGTGTTGCCCCAGGTGAGCGGGAAGCCCACGAGGTTGGTGACCACGACGGTCACGGTGGTGCCGGTGCGCACGTTGGTCAGCGGGAAGGTGACGGAGGTGAGGGCCTGCCCGAGCAGGGAGACCTGGCCGAGTGTCGGGTCGCCGATACCGACGTCCGGGGACAGTGCGGAACCGGGCGTCGACGGCTCGCTCGGGCTCTCCGTCGGCGGTGGCTCCACCGGCAACGCGGGCGTCTCCACCTGCCGGTCCGGCCCGGGGGAGGGCGCGGCGCCGTCCCCGGACGGAGCGTCGACGACTCCTGGCGACGGCGTCTCCGCGGTGTCCTCGTCGGCAGGGCCGGCACCGCGACCCGGACCCGGCGCCGGAGGCGGGCCGCTCGGTCCCGCCTCCGGCCCGACGAAGGGCGTGGCGCTGTCGACCGCGCGACTGCTGAGGTCCTCCGCACGCGGGCGGCCGGCGTCGGGACGGAGGCTGTCGAGGAGGACGGGGACCGCCACCGCCGCCCCGACGATGCTCGCGGCGAGCGTGACCGCCAGCCCGGTCTTCCCGGCGAGGAGGGCCCCGCCGGCCTTGCCGGTGGTGACGGTGCCCGTCGCCGTGCCCGCCGCGGTGCCCGTGGCCGACGTACCGCCGGTGATGCCCGCCCACAGCTGGTCGAGACCGACGAGGCCGGGCCCGAGCACGATCGGCAGCAGCAGCGCCCCCAGCCGGTTGTTGACCTCCTCGAGGTCGGCCAGCGCGAGGGTGCAGGTCACGCAGGAGTCGAGGTGCGCCCGCATCCCCGGCTGCTTGCGCTTGTCGAGGTTGCCGCGCGCGTACGCCGCCAGCAGGGGCGCCCACGTCGCACAGGCCGTGTCGGCGGTGGCGCGCAGGTGCGCGGACAGGTAGGCCTGGCGCAGGCCCTCCCGCGCCCGGAAGCTGAGGGCGGCGACCGCGTTGGGCTTGATGCCGAGGTGCAGCGCGACCTCGCCGTGCGGGAGCCCCTCCACGGCGGTGTACCAGAGGACGGCCTGCCAGCGCTCCGGCAGGCTGCGGTAGGCCTCCGCGACCGCGTCGTTGTCGAAGCGCTGGTCGTGGTCGTCGGTCGTCATCAGCGCCTCCGACGGCGGCAACGTCTCGTAGTCGTCGACCAGGTCGTAGCGGCGCTCGCGCCGGACGGTGTTGTTGAAGATGCTGCGGATGGAGGTGAGCAGGTAGGAGCGGAAGGACACGGTGGGACCGAGGTCGCGCTGGAGCGCGTCGAGGACCTTGGTGAACGCCTCGGCGACGAGGTCCTCGGCCTGGGAGTGGCCGGCCAGGCCGCCGGCGAACGCCGTCGCGGCCGCACGGTGGCGCTCGAAGAGGAGCGCGTAGGCCTCGGCGTCCCCCGCCCGGACCCTGCTGAGCAGGACGGGGTCGCCGTCGTGCAGCGGATCGACCAGCTGTGCCGTCATGCGTCAGCCCTCGTCACGGCCACCGGTGGTTCCCTTCGGTCGATCAGGTGCGGCGCGGACCCCACGGTCGCGCCGTTGCGCTCCAGCAGCGTGCTCACGGCGGGGAAGACCCACACGAAGCACACGAGCACGACGAGCAGGAGCGCGAGGCAGGCCTGGGCCGTGCGGGCGCGCCGGCCACCGGGCAGGTGGCGCCAGAGCCAGGCGTACATCTCACGCCACCTCCGCGCGCAGCTCGTCGGGCACACCGTCGGAGGCGGGCGCGGACGCGAGCAGGGACGCGTGGACGACATACCGCTCGCTGCTGCCGTAGAGCGGGTGGCACGACGTCAGGGTCATGACCGGCTCCGTCGGGGCGGCTCCCGGTGCGTCCGGGACGGGGGCGATGACCTGGACGTCGCCCGGCGCGACGATCTCGCTGCTCGTCACCCGGTAGACGAACCAGGTCGTGGCGGTCCGCACCCCGACGACGTCGCCCACCTCCAGCTCGGCGATGCGGGTGAAGGCGCTGCCGTGGGTGAGCCGGTGACCGGCCACCGAGAAGTTGCCGACCTGGCCGGGCAACGCCGTACCGGCGTAGTGGCCGACCCCCTCGTCGAGCTGGGCGGTCGAGGTCCCCTCGATGACGGGCCGCAGCCAGTCGTCGCCGAAGCGGGGGACCCGGATCACGGCGAACCGGTCGCCGACCTCGACGTCCGACGGCGCGCTCGGGCTCTCCGGCGCGCGGGGACCGGACGCCGGGAGGGCGTCCCACTCCCGCAGCATCCGGGTCGCCGCCGCGTGCTGGTCGGCGGCGACGGCGTGGTCGTCCACGACGAGGTACCAGCCGAGGTAGAGCAGCAGCAGCGCGCTGGCGGTGAGCACCAGCTCCGCGACCACCATCAGGCCCAGGCGGTGGCGCTCGGCGCGGGACCGGCCGGCCGGGGCGCGGTGCCGCCCACCGTCCAAAGGCGCGCCGGGCAGGGACGCGGGCTCCCGCGGCGACGGGATCGTCGCTGGGTGGTGCTGGCTCACGTGGTCCCCGGGTGGTGCTGGTCCTGATCCTCCCCGCGGGCGCGCGAGAAGGGCCGGCGGCGCCGACGCAGTACCAGACACCCGTGCAGCCGTTTCCTTACGCGATTCCGGATTTCTTTACCTTCCGGCCGCCGGCGGCGGCACGGGCCGAGTCGCGTAAGGGAGTGGCGGGGGCGGTGTCAGGAGGGGTGTGGGCGGCTGGAGGGAGGCCGCCCGCACCCAGCTTCCGGAGGAAAAGTGCAGCACCCAGAGACCCATCGCAAGACCGTTGCCATCGTCTACGGCACCCGTCCCGAGGCGGTGAAGGTCGCGCCCCTGTGGCGGGCGCTGCGTGACCACCCGCGACTGCGGCCCGTGCTCGTCTCGACCGGCCAGCACCGGGACCTGCTCACCGGCCTCCACGCCTGGTTCGGCATGGAGCCCGACGTCGACCTCGCCGTGATGACCGAGGGCCAGGGGCTGGCGGGGCTGACCAGCCGGGTCGTCGTCGCCCTGACGGCCGAGCTCGAGAGGCTCCAGCCGTCCGCGGTGGTGGTGCACGGGGACACGACCACCTCGATGGCCGGGGCGCTGTCGGCGCGGTACGCCGGCGTACCGGTCGTCCACCTCGAGGCGGGCCTGCGCACCCACGACCTGCTCTCGCCCTTCCCCGAGGAGCTGAACCGCCGGCTCACGGGGGTGATGGCCGACCTGCACCTCGCGCCGACCGCGCTGTCCCGCGCCAACCTGCTCGCCGAGGGCGTGCGCGAGGAGGCGATCGTCGTCACCGGCAACACGGTGATCGACGCCCTGCTCGAGACGAGCGCACGGGCGCACCCGATCGAGGACCCGCTGGTCCGCGCCACGATCGATGCGGCCGAGCGCCTGGTGGTCGCCACCCTGCACCGGCGCGAGTCGCACGGTGCTCCCCTGCGCCGGGTCGCCGAGGCGCTCGAGGAGCTGACCCGCCGCAGCCCGGGGCTCAAGGTCGTCGTCCCCCTGCACCCGAACCCGCTCGTGCGCGCCAGCGTCGGCGAGGTCGTCGACCGCTGCCCGGACATCACCGTGTGCTCGCCGATGCCCTACCCCGAGTTCGTCACCCTGCTCACCGCCGCCGACCTGCTGGTCACCGACTCAGGTGGGATCCAGGAGGAGGCGCCGAGCCTCGACAAGCCGGTGCTCGTCGTCCGCGAGAGCACCGAGCGCCCCGAGGCCGTCGAGGCGGGTACGGCGAGGCTCGTCGGGACCGACCCCGCGCTGCTCGTCGCCGAGGCCGAGCGCCTGCTCCACGACCCGGTCGCCTACCGCGCCATGGCACAGCTCCGGAACCCCTTCGGGGACGGGCGCGCCGGAGCGCGCTGCGCGGACGCGATCGCGGAGCTGCTCGGCGCGGGCGCACGCACCGCGCCGGGCAGTGCGGTCGCGTGATGGCTCGCTGGCGCCGGCTGCGCGGCCGGGCCGCGCAGCCGGGGGTGCGGCCGACCGCCGTGGTCCCCCGCGGCGGACGCGACCTGGCCGACGCCCTGGTCCACGACCTCGACCTGGAGGACGCGGCGCGCGCCTTCGGGTCGTCGTACGCGCTGAACGGCGAGGGGCTCGACGTGTGCCTGGGTGACCTCGACGACACCGTGGCCGCCGTACGCGGCGAGGCGCCCGGCGCGCGGCTCACCCGGCTGGTGGCCCTCGCCTGGGGTGACGCGACCCAGGAGCGCTACAACGGGCTGAGCTGCGCCGACCCGCTCACCGGGCTGGCCAGCATCCAGCACGTCCAGTCGCAGGTCGCAGCGTTGTACCGGATCGCGGGCGACGGCTGGCTGGCCGACGACGACATCGCCAGCACCCACGCGATGATGGTCGTCGAGCTGCCCGTCGTGCGCGACGACGTCCAGGCCGGCTTCGCCCGGCTCGAGGCGTCTCTGCGCCGGGCCAGCGCCGCCGACCTGATCACCGGCGTCGTGCCGGAGTGCGCGATGGTCGCCGAGCTGAACCCGCGCCGGCTCGGCGGCGTGGTCCGTCGCGCCCCCGACCTGGACCGGCGCCTCACCGGGGTCGTCACCGACCTCGACTGCCGGATGGCGCTCTCCCCCAGCCAGGGCCGGTGCCGCGCCTGGTGGGAGCGCCTCCCGGGCAGTGCCGTCGCGGCCCGTGCGCTGATCGACGAGCTGGCGCGCTGAGCCGCGCGCCTCAGACCCCCAGATAGGCCAGCACCGCCCGCACCCGACGGTGGTCGTCGGTGTCGGCGGGCAGGTCGAGCTTCGCGAAGATGCTGTTGATGTGCTTGGCGACGGCCTTCTCGGTGACGACCAGCGACTGCGCGATGCCCGCGTTGGCGCGGCCCTCGGCCATCAGCGCCAGCACCTCGCGCTCGCGCTCGGTGAGCCGCTCGAGGGGCGAGTCGCGGCGCCGCTCGAGCACCGCCGCGACGACCGACGGGTCGAGCACCGTGGCGCCGGCGGCGACCCGGCGCAGCGCGTCGACGAACTCGGCGACGTCGGCGACCCGGTCCTTGAGGAGGTAGCCGACGGCGCCCTCGCCGCTGGCCAGCAGCTCGCGGGCGTAGAGCTGCTCGACGTACTGCGACAGCACGAGGACCGGGAAGCCCGGCCGGCTGGCGCGGGCGGCGATGGCCGCCCGCAGACCCTCGTCGGTGAACGTCGGCGGCATCCGTACGTCGACGACGGCCGCGTCCGCGTCGGGATCCTCGAGCGCCCGCTCCAGCTCGGGCAGGTTGTCGACGGCGTGCAGCACGTCGAAGCCCTTCGCCTCCAGCAGCTGCGTCAGGCCGGCCCTCAGGAGGGCGTGGTCTTCGGCGAGGACGATGCGCACGGGACCTCCCAGCTCACGACGGTCGGCCCGCCCACCGGGCTCGACACGGACATCGTGCCGTCGAAGGCCGCCAGCCGCGCGGCAATTCCCTGCAGGCCGGTGCCCGAGCGGGGGTTCGCGCCGCCCCGGCCGTCGTCGCGGACCTCGCCGCGCAGCAGGCCGTCCGCGTGGTGCAGCCGGATCGCCACCTGTCCGGCGCCGGCGTGCTTCGCGGTGTTCGCGAGCGACTCGGCGACGGTGAAGTAGACCGCGGACTCGACGGGCGCCGGCAGCCGCTCGGGCAGCTCGAGGTCGAGGTCGACGGGGACGGGCATGTCGATGGCGAGGGCCGCGACCGCACCCCCGAGACCCCGGTCGGCGAGCACCGGCGGATGGATGCCGCGGACGACGTCGCGCAGCTCCCCCAGCGCGCTGGACGACGTCGTCCTGGCTTCGTTGATGAGCCTGCGCGCGGCGTCGGGATCGGTCTCGAACAGGTCGTCGGCGAGGCCGAGGCTCAGCGACACGGCCGCCAGTCGCGCCTGCGGCCCGTCGTGCAGGTCGCGCTCGATCCGGCGCAGCTCGGCGGCGGAGTGGTCGACGACGACGGCCCGCGACTCCGTCAACGCCTGCACGCGCTGCTCCAGGCGCTCGGTGCGGCCGATGGTCAGGATCGCCCGGTCGACGACTGCGCGGGCGCGCATCAGCGGGCCGACGCCGTACCACCAGATCGGCCAGGTGACGACGCCGAGGAAGAGCGCCAGCGCCAGGAGCGAGATGGCGAAGCCGAAGGTCATCGCCCACAGCATCCAGAGGATCTCGCGCCAGGTCAGGGGGTCGGTCGCGCGCGTGTTCAGGTCGCGCAGGAGCCCTCCGGGCAGCGGTCGGTACGGCGCCGGGAGCGGCGCCCCGAGGAGGCGCGACGCGATCCAGCGGTGGATGCCGACCAGCCCACGCATCGCCGGGAGCACGCCGGCCAGCAGGACGACGCCCAGCCACACGACCACCAGCACCGCGCTGACCGTGACGAGCACGAAGGTGAGCACGACCGGCACGAAGAGCAGGACGTGCAGGACCGCGAAGCCCGTGGCCGCCCAGCGTCCGGCACGCGCGTCGACGGCGCTGTCGACGACGGCTTCCGGGCGGGTGCTCACCGCCCCATCCTCCCGCGCGATCGCGGAAACGGCAGTGGTGCAGGCACCACCACGGGTCGGGTCGCACCACCCCTGACCCCGGGCGCCGCCGACGGTTCGCTGGGAGCACCGCCTCCGGGCACCCCCTCCCAGCCCCCAAGGAGCACCTCATGTCCAACCCCCTCACCGCGTTGCCCACCCGGGCCGCGCGCTGGAGCGCGACCCACCCGTGGCGCGCGATCGGCGCGTGGCTGCTCCTCGTCGTCGTGGCCGTCGGCCTCGCCGGGGCCGTCCCCACCAACGAGGTCGAGGACGCCGACTACCGCGTGGGCGAGTCCGGTCGCGCCGAGGCCCTGATGGAGTCCGCCGGCCTGGACAGCCCGCCGACCGAGAACGTCCTCATCACCTCCCGCTCCGGCCGCCTGGACGGCGCCGAGGCGCGGGACGCGGCTACCGAGGTGGCCGACCGGATGCGCGGCGTCGAGGGCGTCTCCGGCGTCGGCGACGTCGTACCGAGCGAGGACGGCAGCGCCCTCCTCGTGCCGGTCGAGCTCACCTCCGACGACATCGACGCCGATCCCCTGCTCGACGCCACCGCAGCCGTCCAGGCGGACCACCCGCAGCTCGTCGTCGAGCAGGCCGGCGACGTCACCATCGACGAGGCGATCGACGAGCGGGTCGGCGAGGACCTCCACTCCGCGGAGCTGTTCAGCCTGCCGATCACGCTGGCGCTGATGCTGCTCGCCTTCGGCGCCCTCATCGCGGCCGGACTGCCGGTGCTGCTCGCGGCGACCAGCGTCGCGGCCACGATCGGGATCTGCGCGCCGGTCTCCCACCTCGTCCCGGCGGAGCCGACGATCTACAGCATGGTCGTGCTGATCGGCATGGCCGTCGGCGTCGACTACTCGCTCTTCTACCTCAAGCGCGAGCGCCAGGAGCGGGCCGCCGGCCGGACGACGCTCGACGCCGTCGCCATCGCCGCCGAGACCTCCGGGCACGCCATCCTCGTCTCCGGAGGAGCGGTGATCGCCTCGCTGGCCGGGCTGTTCGTCCTCACCGACGTCACCTTCAACTCGCTGGCCACCGGCTCGATCATCGTCGTCGCCGTGGCCGTGCTCGGCTCGATCACCGTCCTCCCGGCGCTGTTGGCCAAGCTGGGTCGCTGGGTCGACCGCCCCCGGGTCCCGCTGCTGTGGCGCCTGACCCGTCGTACGACGACCGGCGCGATCAGCGGTCGCCTGCTCGGCCCCGTGGTGCGCCGGCCAGTGGCCGCCCTGGCCGTCGCCGGCATCGGGGTGGTCGCGCTCGCCGTACCGGCGCTGTCGATGAAGACCCACCAGGCCAGCGCGGAGACCCTGCCCGCCGACATCCCCGTCGTACAGACCTTCCGGGCGATCACGAAGGCCTTCCCGAGCGAGGGCACCTCGGCGCAGGTCGTCGTCGCGGGCGCCGACGCCGGCGCGGCCGAGAGCGCGCTCAAGGAGCTGGCCGCGGCGGCCGGACGGACGGGCGACTTCGTCGCGGCGGGTGCCACCGTCCAGACCTCGGAGGACGGCGGCACGTCCGTCCTGCACCTGCCGATCCCCTACGACGAGTCCGACGACCGCGCCACCGCCGCGGTGGAGCGGCTCCGGTCGGAGCTCGTCCCGGACGCCCTCGGCGACGACCTGGCCGGGGCGGAGCACGCCGTCGGCGGCGGTGCGGCCGAGTCGCTGGACTACGCCCACAAGCAGGGCGAGCGGATGCCCCTCCTGCTCGGGCTCGTGCTCCTGCTGACGATGGTGATGATGATCGTGGCGTTCCGCAGCGTGGTGCTCGGCGTGCTCTCGACGGTGCTCAACCTGGCGTCCGTCGGCGTCGCCTTCGGCATCCTGTCGATCGTCTTCCAGCACGGCGTCGGCGAGTCCCTGCTCGACTTCACCAGCCCCGGCTTCGTGATCGACTGGATCCCGGTCTTCGTGCTGGTGGTGCTGGTCGGGCTCTCCATGGACTACCACGTGTTCGTGCTCAGCCGGATCCGCGAGCTGGTCGACGGCGGGATGCCGGTGCGCGACGCCGTGCACCGCGGGATCGCCGACACGGCCGGTGTGATCACCAGTGCGGCCGCGGTGATGGTGTCGGTGTTCGCCATCTTCGCGACGCTCTCGATGATGGAGATGAAGATGATGGGCGTCGGGCTCTCGGCCGCGATCCTCGTCGACGCGACCGTCATCCGGCTGGTCGTGCTGCCGGCCGCGCTGGTCCTCCTCGGCGACCGGGCCTGGCCGCGGCGCCGTCCGCCCGTCCCGCCCGCGCCGGCTGGTCCGCCGGCGCCGCCCGCACCGCCGACCGAGTGGGTCTCGAAGGACGGGGAGCTGGTGCCGGTCCGCTGAGCGGAGCCGTCAGACCCTGACGACGACGGGGCCGAGCGCGTGGTAGCGCTCGGCCTCGTCCTTGTCGAGCTCGGTGCCGGTGACGATCGTCTCGAAGTCGGCGACGTCCGCGAACCGGCAGAAGCTGCTGATCCCGAACTTGCTGTGGGCCGCGATCAGCACGCGGCGCCGCGACCGCCGTACGGCCTCGCCCTTGATGGCCGCGACGGCCGGGTCGGGGGTGGTGAGGCCGTCCTCGACCGACACCGCGTTGGTCCCGAGGAAGGCCAGGTCGATGGTCAGGCCACGCAGCACGCTGGCGTTCCACTCCCCGACCGTCGCCAGGGTGCGTCCGCGCATCCGGCCGCCCAGCAGCATCACCGTCACGGAGTCGCTGTCGGCCAGCGCCTCGGCCGCCAGGAGCGAGGAGGTGACCACCGTCAGCTCCTTGTCCGCCAGCTTCTCCGCGACCAGCCGCGGGCTGTAGCCCTCGTCGATGTAGACCGTCTCGGCACCGTGGAGGAGCTCGGCGGCCGCGGCGGCGATCCGGCGCTTCTGGGCGAGGTCGACGCGGCTGCGGTACTCGACCCCGGACTCGAAGGTCGCGCTCTCGAGCGGGATGGCACCGCCGTGGGTCCGCTTCACCAGCCGCCGGTCGGCGAGCACCCGGAGGTCGCGGCGGATCGTCTCCGTCGCGACACCGAGCTCGTCCGCCATGGCGATCACCTCGACCCGGCCGCGCGTGCGCGCGTGCTCGAGGATCTGCGCCTGCCTGGTCTCGGAGTCCACGGCGCCATTGTGCTGCACCCTCAGGCGTGCACCCCGTCGAGGACCGCGCGGACGTCGTCCTCGGTCCTGGCGGCCCGGAGCCGGGCGACCTGGTCCTTGTCGAGGAAGACGTGCGCGATCTGGCCGAGCAGCCCGAGGTGCTCGTTGCCGGTGCCCGCGATGCCGATGACGAACTCCGCCGGCTTGCCGTTCCAGTCGACCGGCTCGGCGTAGCGGACGAACGAGATGCCGGTGCGCCGCACCGCCGCCTTGGCCTCGTTGGTGCCGTGCGGGATCGCCAGTCCGTTGCCCATGTGGGTGGAGACCGACTTCTCACGCTCGTGCATGGCCGTGACGTACGACGGGTCGACGACCCCGGCCGCGACGAGCAGCTCGCCCGCCTCGGTGATCGCCTCGTCGCGGGTGCGGGCGGTTCCGGACAGCACGATCGAGGAGGTCGACAGGACCCCGCCGCTGCCCGGGACCTCGGCGTCTGCCGGCGCGGGGGCCTCAGGAGCGGTGGCGGTGGACCCGCTCTCCGCCAGCAGCTCGACGATCTCGTCGTACCGCGGCGTGCTCATGAAGTCCTCGACCGAGACGTGCAGGGCCGACGGCGTCTTCTGCCGGGCGCGGTCGGTGAGGTCGCGGTGGGTGACGACGAGGTCGAAGGTGTCGGTGAGGTTGGCGATCGCCTGGTTGACGACGCTGACCTGGCCGAAGCCGGCGGCCTGGATCTTGCGCCGCAGGACCGAGGCGCCCATCGCGGACGAGCCCATGCCGGCGTCGCAGGCGAAGACGATCCGCTCGATGGTGCCGCGCCGGCTCCCGGCCAGGGCGCTGGACGCGATCGACCGCTTGCCCTTCATCGCCTCCATGCTGGCGGTCGCGCCGGCGAGGTCCTCGCCCCCGTCGGTGTCGCCACGGAGCAGGAGGGCGGCGACGAGGAAGGTGACGCCGGCGGCGGCCAGCATCGACAGGGTGACGCCGACATAGCTGTCGCTGGCCGTCTGGGCGTAGACGGCGAACACCGAGCCGGGTGCGGCCGGGGCGCGCAGGCCCACGTCGAAGACGACGTTGACGAAGACGCCGGTCATGCCGCCCGCGATCATCGCGACGATCAGCTTCGGCTTCATCAGGACGTAGGGGAAGTAGATCTCGTGGATGCCGCCGAGGAAGTGGATGATCGCGGCGCCCGGGGCCGACGCCTTGGCGATGCCCCGGCCGAAGACCATGTAGGCGAGCAGCAGGCCCAGGCCGGGGCCGGGGTTGGCCTCCAGGAGGAAGAGGACCGACTTGCCCTCCTCGAGCGCCTCCGTGGTGCCGAGCGGCGTGAGCACGCCGTGGTTGATCGCGTTGTTGAGGAAGAGGACCTTCGCGGGCTCGATGATCAGCGAGGTCAGCGGCAGCAGGCTGTTGTCGACGAGGAAGTCCACGCCGTCGCCGAGCCGGTCGCTGAGGAAGGTCACCACCGGGCTCATCACGAAGAAGCCGAAGGTCGCGACGATCGCGCCCCAGATGCCGGCCGAGAAGTTGTTGACGAGCATCTCGAAGCCGGGGCGGATGCTGCCGTCCCACAGGGCGTCGAGGCGCTTCATCGTCCAGCCGCCGAGCGGGCCCATGATCATGGCGCCGAGGAACATCGGGATCTCGGTGCCGGCGACCACGCCCATGGTGGCGATCGCGCCGACGACGCCGCCCCGGGTGTCGTGGACCATCCGGCCGCCGGTGTAGCCGATCAGGATCGGCAGCAGGTAGGTGATCATCGGGCCGACGATCCCGCCGCCGGCGTACTCGCCCCAGCCGCCGATCTCGGCGACCCAGCTGCCGGGGCTGTCGCCGATCCCGAGCTTGGCCAGCCAGCCGACCTCGATGAACAGGGCCGTGATCAGGCCCCAGGCGATGAAGGCGCCGATGTTCGGCATGACCATGTTCGACAGCGCCGTGCCGAACTTCTGGACGTGGAGGCGGACACCGGTCCGCTGGGCCGGGAGGGTGGTCGACATCGCGGGGTTCTCCGTTCCTTCGTGCCCTGCTCGGGTGGGCCGGCGACGTGACGCCGATCACAGGGACAGCAGCAGTCAACCTCACAATCGGGCACAGCGCAACACATTCGGGCAGATTCGGGCATCATTTGATGTGGTTTCTTGCCCACTTTGGGGATACGGTGTCCATCGGAAGCCCCGAAACCGGAAGGAACGACCATGCTCGCCCTGCGCTACTACGCCCCCGAGGACGTCCGTCTCGAGGAGGTCCCGGAGCCTGACTGCGGGGCCGATGAGGTCAAGATCCGGGTCCGCAACTGCTCGACCTGCGGCACGGACGTCAAGATCCTCCACAACGGCCACCAGAACCTGACGCCGCCGCGGATCACCGGCCACGAGGTCGCCGGCGAGGTCGTCGAGGTGGGGGCCGACGTCAACGCGACCTACGGCAGCGACTGGCAGGTCGGCGACCGGGTCCAGGTCATCGCCGCCGTGCCGTGCGGCGAGTGCCACGAGTGCCGCAAGGGCTGGATGGCCGTGTGCCAGAACCAGACCTCGGTCGGCTACCAGTACGACGGCGGGTTCGCCGAGTTCATGGTCGTGCCACGCCAGGTGCTGAAGGTCGACGGGCTCAACCGCATCCCGGACAACGTCGGGTACGACGAGGCCTCGGCGGCCGAGCCGTTCGCGTGCGCGATCAACGCCCAGGAGCTGCTGGGCATCGAGGAGGGCGACACCGTCGTCGTCTTCGGCGCCGGCCCGATCGGCTGCATGCACATCCGGATCGCCCGCGGCGTGCACAAGGCGGGTCCGGTCTACCTCGTCGACGTCAACGCCGAGCGGCTGAAGATGTCGGCCGACGCGGTCGACCCCGACGAGATCATCGACGGCAGCGAGGTCGACGTCGTCGCGCGGGTCATGGAGCTCACCGGAGGACGCGGCGCGGACGTCATCATCACCGCCACCGCCGCCAACGTCACCCAGGAGCAGGCCATCGCGATGGCCGCGCGCAACGGCCGGATCTCCTTCTTCGGCGGCCTCCCGAAGACCGACCCGACGATCACCTGCGACTCCAACGTCGTGCACTACCGCCAGCTGCACATCCACGGCGCCAACGGCTCCGCCCCCGAGCACAACAAGCGCGCGCTGGAGTACATCTCCACCGGCCAGGTGCCCGTGAAGGACCTGATCACCCGGCACATCCCGCTCACCGAGGTGATGGACGCGTTCGGCATCGTCCAGCGCGGCGAGGCGATCAAGGTCACGGTCGAGCCGTAGCCGCGACGAAGTCGCGGCTACCAGCGACCGGGAGGTCGAGGTGCGAGCCCTCCGGTCCCGACGAAGGAGGGACCGGAGCGCGAGCCTCGAGACCTGCACAAGGAGCCCGGGGCGAACCCGACCCACCCGCACCAGGAGGGCGGGCGGCGCCCCCCGGGCGGGACGACGCCCTCAGGCCACGGCGCCCGGCACCCTCGACGGCTCCGCAGGTGCGGCCTCGTCGTCGTCCGCACCGCCGACGACCACGGACAGCACGGCCGCGACCGCGCACAGCGCCGCGCCTCCCCACCACGCCCAGGTGTAGGCGCCGAGCTGGTCGCGGATGACCCCGGCCCCGAGGGCGGCGACGGCCGCTCCGACCTGGTGCGAGGCGAAGACCCAGCCGAAGACGATCGTGCCCCGCTCGCCGAAGGCCTCCCGGCACAGGGCCGCCGTCGGCGGGACGGTCGCGACCCAGTCCAGGCCGTAGATCACGATGAACAGCACCATGCTCGGGTGCACGCTGTCGGCGAGCAGCTGCGGCAGCAGGAGCAGGCCGAGCCCGCGGAAGGCGTAGTAGGCGACGAGCAGGACCCGCGGGTCGAACTTGTCGGTCAGCCACCCCGAGGCGATGGTGCCGACGATGTCGAAGACGCCCACGACGGCGAGCAGCCCGGCGGCCGTCGTGCTCGACATGCCGTGGTCGTGCGCCGACGGGATGAAGTGGATGCCGATCAGGCCGTTGGTCGTCGCGCCGCAGATCGCGAAGGCGCCGGCGAGCGCCCAGAACGCCCGCTGCCGCGAGGCGAAGGCCAGGCCCTCGAGCGCCCGCCGCGTCGCTCCGCCGTGCTGGCGCGGCGGCGGCGCCCAGTCGTCGCCGGCCCCGAACGGCCGCACCCCGCGGTCCTCCGGGAAGTCGCGGACCACCACCCACACCACCGGTACGACGACCAGCGCGGCCGCCGCGACCACGAGCGAGGCCGGGCGCCAGCCGGCGTGGTCGGCCAGGCCCGCCACGATGGGCAGGAACACGAGCTGGCCGGTGGCGGAGCCCGCGGTGAGCACGCCCATGACCAGGCCGCGCCGCTGCTCGAACCAGCGGTTGGCGATCGTCGCGGCGAAGACCAGCGCCATCGACCCGGTGCCCAGGCCGATCAGCACGCCCCAGCACACGAGCAGCTGCCACGACGCGGTCATGAACACGCTGCTGCCCGCCCCGAGCGCGACCAGCGTCAGGGCGCAGGCCACCACCCGTCGTACACCGAAGCGGTCCATGAGCGCCGCGGCGAAGGGGGCGGTCAGGCCGAAGAGGACCAGGTTGATGCTGACCGCCAGCGACATGACGCTCGTGGACCAGCCGAACTCGTCGTGCAGCGGCACCATCAGCGCGCCGGGCGCGGCCCGGAAGCCGGCGGCGCCGACGAGGGCGAGGAAGGCCACCGCCGCGACCACCCAGGCGGGGTGCAGGCGGCTGGCTTTCTTCAACGAAGTCACCCCGGTACGCTAGCACGCATGCCGCTGCGCTCGGACTGGTCGACGGAGTACTGCCCGATCCGCCGCTCCCTCGACGTCCTCGGCGACCCGTGGGTGCTGCTGATCGTGCGCGACGTGCTGCACGGCAACGGGCGCTTCGACCAGCTGCACCGCAACCTCGGCATCTCCGAGGCGGTCCTCTCCCGGCGGCTGCGCACCATGCGCGAGGCCGGGCTCCTCGCCACCGTCGACTACGAGCGCGACGGCCGGGTGCGCCAGCGGTACGTCGCCACCGAGGCCGCCGCCGACCTGCTCCCGCTGCTGCACCACCTCGCCATCTGGGGCGAGAGGCACACGGTCGAGCCCGAGGGCGGCGCCCACATGGCGCTGGTGCACCAGGCGTGCGGCGAGGAGACCACCGACGGCGAGCGGTGCTCGGCGTGCGGCGAGCAGCTGCGGCCCGAGGACATGACCTGGGTCAAGCCGTGGCTGGGGTCCGAGCACCAGCTGCGGGCCGCGGGCGCCTGAGCCTCACCCGCAGGCTCAGGCGCGTCCGACGCGTGCCGCCACCACGCACGCATCGCCGCCGGCGGTCCGGTGGTCCTGCATCAGTCGAGCGCAGAGGAACGCGGGGTGCTCGGGCGAGCCTTCCGGCGCCCGGGCCGGCCCGGCCGGGTCGATGCCGGCGGTGTGGACCACCACGGAGAGCTCGCGGCTCCACCGGACGGCGACCTCGTCGGCGCGGCGGCCCGGAGACCTGCTGCCCACACCGACGACTCCGGCACGGGTCGGCGGTGCCGTCCGGACGCCATCGGCGACCACGCTGACGCCGATGTCCCCGATCGAGGCCGCGCGCGCCGTCCCCCCGACCAGGTCGAGCTCGACCGCGGCGGCTGCCGCCCCCGGGGTCCCCGACAGCACGCCGTGCAGCACTCGAAGGATCGTGTTCGGCCCGGCGACGACGGGAACGCTCAGTGCACGCTCGAGGAGCTGCGGCGCCTGTGCCGCCGAGCCGCCGACGGCGCAGACCAGGATGCCGACGCCGGCGGGCCCGCGCCACGCCCTCCAGCCGTGCGCGCCCCCGCCGACCCCGGTCGCCACCAGGCCCGTGACGTACGCAGTCGCGTCGTCCGGCGACGCCGGGAAGCGGCCCCAGGACGGCGAATCACCACCGACCACTCCGTCCCGGCGGGCGAAGGACACCGCCTCCACCCCGGGGCCGCCGACCGTCCCGAGGTCGCGCACACTCACGTAGCCACCAGCGCCGGAGGCCAGCAGGCGGGTCGCCATCCCGGTGACCGCCTCCGCGAGGTCGCTGAGGTCGGGAGCGTCGAGGCGAGCGCCGTCGCCCACCTGACGGGCGGAGCGTCGTACCTGCTCCAGGTCGTTCTGCTCCGACACAGGTATCAGACGACCTGGGACGACGAAGTTCAGTGCCATGTGGAATCCAACCCCGAGAGGAGGTCGCGACCGAGGATCCCGGTGCGCTCCACCTGGGAACGCAGCGTCGGTTCATCGACCTGGGGTGGCCCGCACTGTTTGAGCCGGTCCCGACTATGTCACTGATCCGGAGCGAGGGCCACCCCGAGGCTGCCGGATCGCATGCGATGATTCACGCGACTCGAGAAGCGGGTCGTCACGGCGGGTGCAGAAGGGTGCACCGCAGCGAGGTGGAGGTTCGGTTCCGATGACCAGCTCGGTTTCCCTGGACCAGGCCGCGGCCGCCCTCCGGCAGCTCGCCGAGCTCGTGTACCAGGGCGAGTCGTACTCCGGCATCTACGAGGAGATCTGCAGGATCGCGCTCCAGGTCGTCCCCGGTTGCGACCATGCGTGCATCACCACGATCAGCGCCGGTCGGTCCCCGCGGCTCGAGGCGACCACGGACGAGGTCGCGGCGCTGATCGACCGCACGGAGTGGGAGGTCCGCGAGGGTCCGTGCGTCGACGCGATCCTGACCGACCGCTTCGACTGCGACTCGGACATCACCAAGGACCCCACCTGGCCGCGCCTCGCCGAACGGGTCCTGGCCCTCACCCCCGTCCGCGGGATGGTCGGCTACCGCATCACGGCAGGGCCGCAGAAGGTGGGCGCGCTCAACCTCTTCTCCGATGCCCCGGACGCCCTGAGCATGGAGGGCGCGGAGGTCGGCGCGATCCTCGCCTCGTTCGCCTCGGTCGCCATCACCGCCGCTCGCGAGAAGTCCGGAGCCGAGAACCTCCTCGCAGGCCTGATCAACAACCGGGAGATCGGCAAGGCCATCGGCGTCCTGATGGTGACGGAGGGCATCACCGACGACGAGGCGTTCGAGAGGCTGCGGACCGCCTCGAACCACCTCAACGTGCGACTCGCCGAGATCGCGCGGCGCGTCGTCGCCGACACCGACCCGGGTGCGCCTGACCTCGTCTGACGCCGGGTACGCCCTCGCGAAGCGGGTACGGCGCGAGCAGTCACACCGAGAGCCGCATGCGGACTGACGGTGGCGAGGCCCCTTCCGGTCCAGCAAACGGCCGGTGGGGGCCGTCCGTCATCAGGTGGCTCGGCCCGGAGCACCGCCCGCGCGTCACGGCTGGAAGACCACCTTCACCACGCCCTCCTCCTTCTTCTGGAAGTGGCGGTAGGCCTCCGGCGCCTCCGCGAGCGGGAGGTGGTGCGTCGCGAACGCGTCGATGGCGGTGGACAGCGCGGCGAGCCGGTCGACGCCTGCCTTCTTGATCAGCGGCTCGGCGAGCGCGTCCGGCACCATCCCGGTGAACTTCTGCAGGAAGGCCGCGCCCGGCGAACCGTGCGCCTCCATCCCGACGGCGTCGATGACGGCGTGCGGGCCGTCAGATGCCGAAGGCGGCGCGCAGGTCCGGCGCGCCGTCGGCCTCCCCCAGCGGTCGGACTCCGAGGACCTCGGCCATGAAGCGGGTCAGCGAGTAGTGGTTGAGCGGGGTGTCGACGACCTCGTGGGACAGGCCCACGTGGAGCACGGCGGTGAGGACGCGGTTGTCCCGGCTGCGGTCGTCCTCGTCGGCGGTGATGACGACGGCGAGCCGCCCCGTCCTGAAGTCAGCGCTGTCCAGCACCGGTCCGAGCTGCTGCCGGAGCCAGCGGTCCGCGGCGGCGAGCGAGCCGTCGTGCGCGTCGTGGGTCAGGTCCGGGATGAGCAGCCCCACGTTCGGGAGCCTGTCGTGGGCGGCGTCGTCGGCGAAGGTGCTCAGGTCGACGTCGTGCTCGGCGCACTGGTCGCGCTCGTCGGCGAAGTAGACCCACGGGTTGTGCCGGACGGCGTACGTCGGGGTCGCGACGGCCTTGTCGGGGTGGTCCCAGACGTGGCACGTCCCGGGCATCGACTCCGCATAGGTGCGGGCCGTCCTGTCGGCCGCGAGGGCCTGGCCGAAGATCGACTGCGCGTGGCCCACCTTGGCCGCATTGGCATCGGGCGCCCGGTCGTCGACGACGCCGTACGTCGATCCCCCGACGATGGCGAGATAGTTCGGCTCGCTGGGGTGGGTCAGCGCGGACCAGTGGGTCGCGTAGCCGTACTCGTCGGCCAACGAGGCGGCGTACGGCATGCCGGCCCGCATCTGGTCGAGGGTGTGGTTCTCCTCGATCACGACGAGCACCTTCGACAGCGGCTCGAGCCCGGGCGACGAGGCCCCGGGCGACGAGGCCCCGGCCGACGAGGCCGGCGCGGACCCGGCGTCGGGGCCGGGTCCGGCCGGGCTGCAGCCCGCGAGGAGGAGCGCGCCGACGAGCACCAGCGCAGGCGCTGGGTGTCGGGGGAACCTCACCATGGTCGTCGCCCTCACCGGTCGAGTGTCGGGCTCCCGAACCTACTCCGGTCCCGCCCCCGGGGCGCGCGATCCGTCGCGGAGCGGTCTCACGGCGTCGGCGACACGAACCGCTCCCACGCCCGGTGGCTGCCGAGCAGTCCCTCGACCTCGGCGAGGACCCCGGTCGGCGAGCTGCCCCGGACGATCCCGGGCGCGTCGACGGGGAGGCCGGCCGCGGCGAGCGCCTCGGCGCCGGCACCCCAGACGCCGATCGTCTTGGCGTGGCGGTAGCACTCCTCGAGCATCAGCCGGACCCTCGGGTCGAGCGGCTCGCCGGGGTCGTCGGCCTTGGCGTCGCGCACCGGGATCGCGTCGGGCGCGGGAGCGGGGCAGCCGGCCACGAACAGGGCGTCGAACTCGACGGAGCGAGCGCCGCCGAAGGTGCGCTGGACGACGGTGCCGTCGGACAGCTTGCCGCCGTGCGGTCCGATGACGAGCGCGACCATGCCGTGGTCGGCGATGGTCTCGACCAGTGCGTCGACCCCGTCGAGGTCACCCTCGTCGCCGACGACGACGCCGAGCACCCGGCCGTCCGTGGGCCACTCCCGGCCCAACTGCGAGAGGGCCGGGCTCGGCTGGGGCTCCGCCAGCGGGCCGGGCGCCTCCGGAGCCGGCAGGCCCAGTCCGGCGGCCACCTCGGCGCACAGCTCGGGGTCGACCTGCGCGAGCGCCAGCAGCTGCCGCTCGCGGATGGCCTGCTCGTAGCAGCGCGAGAGCTCGAAGGTGTAGGCGAGGATGATGTGCTGCTTCTCGACCGGCGTCATGCTCAGCCAGAACAGGCGGGCCTGGCTGAAGTGGTCGGCGAACGAGACCGGGACGTCGCGCTCCTTGACCGACTCGGCGACACGCACCGGTACGTCGACGAACGCCCCGTCCCGCGCGCCGGAGGCGTGGAAGGGACAGCCGCCGTCGAGCGAGTTGGGCCGGTACGGCGCCACGCCCGCGTGCACCGCGTGCTGGTGGAAACCGTCGCGGAGCATGTCGTTGACCGGCGCGTGCGGTCGGTTGACCGGGATCTGGTTGAAGTTGGGTCCGCCCAAGCGGGTGAGCTGCGTGTCGACGTACGAGAACAGGCGGGTCTGCAGCAGCGGGTCGTTGGTGACGTCGATCCCCGGCACCAGGTTGCCGACGTGGAAGGCGACCTGCTCGGTCTCGGCGAAGAAGTTGGTCGGGTTGCCGGTCAGGGTCAGCAGGCCGACCGGCTGCACCGGCGCGAGCTCCTCCGGGACCAGCTTCGTCGGGTCGAGCAGGTCGATGCCCTGGAAGGTCTCGTCGTCGGTGTCCTCGAAGACCTGGAGGCCGAGCTCCCACTGCGGGTAGGCGCCCGACTCGATGGCGTCGGCGAGGTCGCGCCGGTGGAAGTCGGGGTCGATGCCTCCGGTCAGCTGCGCCTCCTCCCAGGTCAGGGAGTGCACGCCGAGGCGGGGCTTCCAGTGGAACTTCACGAGCGCCGTCTCGCCCTGCGCGTTGACCGTGCGGAAGGTGTGGACCCCGAAGCCCTCCATCGTCCGGTAGGAGCGCGGGATCCCGCGGTCGGACATGTTCCAGATCGTGTGGTGCTGGGCCTCGGTGTGGAGCGACACGAAGTCCCAGAAGGTGTCGTGGGCGCTCTGCGCCTGCGGGATCTCGCGATCGGGGTGCGGCTTCCCGGCGTGGATGACGTCGGGGAACTTGATGCCGTCCTGGATGAAGAAGACCGGGATGTTGTTGCCGACCAGGTCGAAGGTGCCCTCGTCGGTGTAGAACTTCGTCGCGAAGCCGCGGGTGTCGCGCACGGTGTCCGCGGACCCGCGCGAGCCGAGCACGGTCGAGAAGCGCACGAAGACCGGCGTCTCCTTCCCCCGCGCGAGGAAGCCCGCCCGGCAGATCGGCTTGGCGTTGCCGTAGCCGACGAAGACGCCGTGGGCGCCCGCGCCGCGTGCGTGCACGACGCGCTCCGGGATCCGCTCGTGGTCGAAGTGGGTGATCTTCTCCCGCAGGTGGTGGTCCTGCAGCAGCGTCGGTCCGCGGTCACCTGCCTTGAGGGAGTGGTCGGTGTCGCGCAGCCGGGCGCCGGTGGAGGTGGTGAGGAAGCGCCCCTGCTGGGCGACGTCGTCGCGCGTCGCGAGGGTCTCCGCCCCCGTCGCCGTACGACGGTCCGGCCCGCTCTGGTCCGGCTTGGGCGGCAGCGGCTCGACCGGCTTCGTCGGCTCGGCCACCTTCGGCGGCTTCGGCGCCGGGGCCCCCGGTGCCCGGGACGCCTCCCGGTCCGCGACCCTCGCCAGCGCGGCCTCCGCCGCCTCCGTGACGGCGCTGCGGACCGCCTTCCTGATCACACGCACTGCCTTGCCGCTGTCCACCATGGGGGCTCCCTCGTCCGACCGTGAAGGCCGGGCCGTACCCGGGGGACGCGGGTTGATCCGGGGCGCAGCGGATCAGCTCACCTCGCGGCGGCGTACCGCTCCCACTGGGCGTCCACGACCGCGCCGAGCAGCGCGAGCGCCTTCTGCTAAACCCGCAAGAGAGATTTCGGACTTCTCTGGCATCCTTACGGCGTGAAGCTCGAAGAACTCGGTACTCCCGATCGTGCACTCATCACCTCGATCTCAGTCGAAGGTCTTTTTGGGCGTTACAGTTACCAGCTCGACGTCCCACAGGCTAACGATAGTCGCCTCGTACTGGTCCACGGCAGCAACGGCACCGGTAAGACTACGGTCCTAAAGCTCATTTGGAATGTTCTCAGTTCGGCTGACGACAAAGGCCACCGAACTCAGATTGCCCGCGTCCCATTCAAACGTCTCATCATCACCTTCGCCGACGGCTCGGTCCTGACTTGCCGCAAGAAGGACGACCTACTGGGCGACTTTGAGATTGTTGTCAAGCGGCGCGGCGAGCCGATGGCCGTCGCTCAGTACGTCGTTAGCGATGGCGCAATCGTGCCCAACCAAGATGAGCGACGACGCTCGATCCAAGTCGGGCACAAGCGGGACAAAGCAGGATGGCGCGTCGTAGACATGCTTCCAGGAATGGAGGTCGTCGACGAGCCGGATGGCGACGCCATATACCTCGCCTTCTTGGAGGAGATGGGTTTTATGCCTCTCTTCCTTGCCGACGATCGCACGCTATACAGCGACGACGAAGAGATCGCAAGACAACGGGAAAGATTCGCTCGTCAGGAGGAAGAGCGCTTCATGCGGGGAGGCCGACACCTCCTACACACACGCTCCAGCGACCTAGCGGCGGCCGAACTACGGATGACGCTTCGTCGCCTTACCGACTGGTCGCGGCAGTTGACGCTTGGAGGCCAGAACACGGGATCGGCAGGCGCAAACAGCATTTATCGCGACGTACTCGTGCAGTTGGCATCCAACGCGTCTCCTGGAGCCAGCAACCTGTCTTCACCTGACGATCTCATGATGGCAGTAGCAGAGGCTGGAAATGCGTCCGCTAGATTCGAAGAGTTCGATCTAGTTCCCAGCTTTCCGAGCGAAGAATATTTGCTGCTATTGAGCCAGTTGAGAAGCCAAGGCGGAGAGAAGTTGCTACTGGCGCAACAGATTCTATCGCCGTACTTAGCCTCGCTTCAGACACGCTTCTCGGCTCTTGAAGAACTTGAGGCGGTCGTACGGAAACTCGTATCACTACTTAACGACTTCCTTGAAGAAAAGACTGTGGGGTTCAATCCGGCCTCGGGCCTGATGATTTTCACTCCGTCCGGCGAGCCGCTGGATCCGACCAGCCTCAGTTCCGGTGAACGTCAACTGGTCATGCTCTTCTGCACCGCGGTTCTCGCCCGTCGCAACAGCAGACTTTTCATCATTGACGAACCGGAACTGAGCCTGGGGGTGAAGTGGCAGAGGAAGTTGATCGACGCGTTGCTGTCGTTGACCGAAGGCACTCCGATGCAGTTGATTGTCGCCACTCACTCGATCGAAATCTCTTCAGGGAATCCTGAGGCATTGGTCGGCCTGAAGTAGGTATATCCCGTGTATTCTGCGCCTGAGCGGCGCACCCCGAGTGAACTCCGCGTCCTCTATGAAGTTCAACCGGATGTGCGCGACGTAATCGTCGAAGGTCGCGTCGACCGGCGACTTGTCTCGTGGTATCTCCACGAGCGTGGAGGCGGGCGCGCCCGGGTGTACGCGGTCGATGACCGGATCGACCCTCAGTCCTTGACCTCGCCGGGCTCCAATCCCGGCAAGCGCGATTACGTGATTGCCCTGGCTCAAGAAGTTGGCGGCCTCGAAGAGCCGTCGATCACCTGCGTGGTCGATTCAGACCGGGATGGGTTTGGCGCTAATCAGGACGAAGGGGCCAGCGAGGTCCTCCTTCGGACAGATTTCGGCAGCATGGACGCCTACGCCTTTCAACAACGCCCGCTCCAACAAATGTTGAGCGTCGGGCTCGGGCGAGATTTCTCGGCATCCACTCTCATTAGTGACCTGACACCACTGCTCGTAGACCTCGCGGTCGCGCGAAGGGCCCTGCACGAGGTAGGGGTACCCGTTGTCGATCGATTCGTGCGCGCAATCTCGAAGAAGGGCGGGGACGCACGGATAGAGGTTCCCGAACTCATTAGACGATCACTCGCCGCGCGAGGTGAATCAAGTAGCCTCGACGAGGTTGTCGGGCGCGCCGAGTATTTTCACTCCTTAGTACCAGCGGATCCTCGCCTTATCATTCGCGGCCACGATATCGCGCCCCTGATTGCGTGGCATCAGAACCTGAGTGGCGACCATGCAAGGTCAGCAAACCTCGAAAGCATGATGAGAACTAGCCTGCAAGCTTCCGATCTCGATGACTATCCATTGTTCCAAGAACTCAGACGACGAGTCTGCTGAGGACAACTCAGCGCTACCGTGATTGGCGATCTCGCAGTCGAGGGTCTCGGGGGTCTTCGCTATCGGCTCGCAATAGTTCCGCCTCCTTCGCCGATAGAGCGGGCTGCGGACGCGAGGACGGCGCGTCCGGTGGTCGGCGCCCTCGCGCCTTCCTGGCTGGCAATCCGCGCGCACTGCACCGACCTCAAGAGGACGAGGACGGACCAGGCGAGTACGAACTCATCGGCGCTCGAAACCCCGAGACGATCACAACCGGCGTGAGCAGCGGCCGGACCGTTGAGCTCGGGATCATGTCGATCCTGTCGTGCCGAGGCGGCGGTGTCGGCCAGGCCTCTATGAAGACACTGGTCTCGTCGGCAGGCGATGGGTTGAGGGACGATGTCGCCTGCGCGGCCGGCGACGCTCCGCAATATGCGCCCGCGGGCAGCCGAGACCACTCGATCGGCAAGCCGTGCCCCTTAGGGGTCACGGCCGGTCCTAGTCATCCACTCGCCGCCGAAGGTTGCCGCATACTCGTTCCCACGGCACGGCGCCGACTTTGGTCGCTGAGACGCACCCGCAACCAACCCGAGCAGTACAGCGCTGCGACAACCGCACATCGGGCACTGCCCTCGACCTTCGAGCCCGAAAGTACGAAGCCCCGGGTCCGAGGACCCGGGGCTTCGTCACACGTGCGCGAGGGGGGAGTTGAACCGGCGGAATACCACGCTCGATCACGCTGGAACGACCGTCCTGAGCGTGGTCTCGGCCTCCCGTTGTCTCCGGTTTGCTCCCGTTACCTCGGGGTGGTGCACCCCAGGGGTGCACCAGCCAGTGTTGAGTTGAGACCAGCCCTCGAGGCCGGTCATCCGATCCTATGCCCATCCCTCAGCCCCGCCAGAGATCGATGGGTCCGATCGGGTCAAGTCCCGCGTACGACGCCGATCGCGCCTACTAGCTGCTCTTCACCGGACCGATGAGTGAGATCGTTCTCCAGGTTCCTCGCGCACGACTGGGCGTCAGGGACTCGATCGTCCGCGATTCGACTGCAAGAACGCTCGTCGCAGGTCCTCGCCTGACCGTGCTGCGCCACTTCCTCGCAGGTCTGCTGGCCGCCGGGAACGAGCCCGCGGAGGAGCTCGACACGGTCGCGGAGATCGCGGACATGGCGACCGAGTTGCGATCGGGTTCTCCGACGTGAACACCTTCATCAGGGCCTTCCGCCGGACGCACGGCGAGACCCCGGAGGGCTGGCGCCGCGCCTCGTCACCCCGATGAAGGGAGTCCGGCGTGATGCCCGTCGCATCGCCGGACCGAGTGCCGGAGGGTGGAACCTCGCGATGGCGACCCGACGAACCTGCCAGAGACCATGCCAGCATGACCGATGCAACCACCAGCGTCGCCGCGGCGCAGGCAGTGCGCGCCGCGGCTGCGCGGCTTCTCACCGCTGCCGCGGCCGGAGAGCCCTGCGCGCCAGTTCGCGACCTGATCGGAGCCGACGACGTCCATGCCGCCTACGCCGTCCAGGAACTGGTCACCCAGGCGCGCGTGGCCGCCGGCACAGCGGTGACGGGCCGCAAGATCGGACTGACATCGGAGGCGGTGCAGCGACAGCTGGGCGTGGACCAGCCCGACTTCGGGTTCCTCTTCTCCGACATGGCCTACCTCGGAGGAGACGTCGTACCTGTCGGCGCAGTCCTCCAGCCACGTGTTGAAGCCGAGATCGCCTTCACCCTGGCGAGCGATCTGGCCGAAGGACGTCTGGACGAGGCCCAGGTCCGTGCGGCGATAGGCCATGCCATCCCTGCGCTTGAGATCTGCGGCAGCCGGATCAGCGGGTGGGACATCCGGTTCGGCGACACGGTCGCGGACAACGCGTCCGCCGGAGCGTACGTCCTGGGTCCGGTGCGCGCCCGGCTCGACCAGTTCGAACCCCGCGTCGCCCAGATGACGATGTCGATCGACGGCGTCGAGGTCTCGAGCGGAACTGGTGCAGCGTGCGTCGGCGATCCGATCAATGCAGTCGTATGGCTCGCCCAGAAGGCCCGCGAGCTCGGCGAGCCGCTTCGGGCGGGGCAGGTCGTGCTCTCGGGCGCGCTCGGCCCGATGCGACCGGTGGCTCCTGGCCAGACCGTTCGCGCCGAGATCTCGGGCCTCGGATCCGTCACCTTCACTCTCGATGAGCCCAACGACAAGGAGCAGGTATGACTCGCACACAACGCACCAAGGTCGCGATCATCGGGTCGGGCAACATCGGCACCGACCTGATGCTCAAGGTGATGAAGACCAGCGAGCACCTCGAGATGGGAGCCATGGTCGGCATCGACCCTGCCTCTGACGGCCTCGCCCGCGCGCGCGACCTCGGCGTGGCGACGACGCACGAAGGTGTCGCCGGACTGGTGGCACTCCCCGAATTCTGTGACATCGAGATCGTCTTCGACGCGACGTCTGCCGGGGCGCACGAGAAGAATGCGGCGCTCCTCCAGCCCTTGGGAAAGCGACTCATCGACCTCACCCCGGCGGCGATCGGTCCCTATGTGATTCCCGCCGTGAACATCGACGAGCACCTGGGCGCGCCCAACGTGAACATGGTGACCTGTGGCGGTCAGGCCACGATCCCGATCGTCGCCGCGGTGTCCAGGGTGGCTCCGGTTGCCTACGCGGAGATCGTCGCCTCGATCGCGTCCAAGTCGGCCGGCCCCGGGACGCGAGCCAACATCGACGAGTTCACGGAGACGACCTCGGGTGCGATCACCGAGGTTGGGGGCGCGGAGCGGGGCAAGGCGATCATCATCCTCAACCCGGCCGAACCGCCGCTGATGATGCGCGACACCGTCTTCGCGCTCGTCTCCCTCCATCACGAGAGCCAGGAGCAGGAGATCTGCCGGTCGGTCGAGAAGATGGTGCAGGACGTCGCGGCGTACGTGCCTGGCTATCGCCTCAAGCAACCCGTCCAGATCAACGCGATCCCGGATGACCAGCCCGTCGAGACGTTGATCGAGGAGGGACACGAACGGCCCACACACCAGGTCTCGGTCCTCCTCGAGGTGGAGGGGGCAGCGCACTACCTCCCTGCCTACGCCGGCAACCTCGACATCATGACCTCGGCAGCGCTGCAAATGGCCGAGCGCATCGCTGCTGCCTCGAACGAAAGCTGAGAACACCCCATGTCCACTCGAATTTTCGTCCAGGACGTCACCCTGCGTGACGGCATGCACGCCGTCCGGCACCGGATGGCCCCCGAGGACGTCGCTCGCATCGTGACCGCCCTCGATGACGCCGGTGTCGACGGGATCGAGGTGGCGCACGGAGATGGCCTCGCCGGGGGCTCCGTCAACTATGGACCCGGGTCTCACACTGACTGGGAATGGCTTGAGGCTGCGGCGAGCGCCATCCGCAACGCGCGGCTGACCACACTTCTTCTCCCCGGGGTCGGAACCATCCACGAGCTCAAGCGTGCCTATGACCTGGGCGTGCGGTCCGTGCGGATCGCAACCCACTGCACGGAGGCCGACATCTCTGCGCAGCACATCGCCGCTGCGCGGGAGCTCGGCATGGATGTATCGGGCTTCCTCATGTTGTCCCACATGGCTGGGCCCGAGGAGCTGGCGCAGCAGGCGAAGCTCATGGAGTCGTACGGCGCCCACTGCGTCTACGTCACCGATTCAGGCGGCCGGCTGACGATGAAGGATGTGGCTGCACGGGTGACGGCATACCGCGACGTCCTCGACCCCGGCACGGAGATCGGCATCCATGCGCACGAGAACCTGTCGTTGTCCGTGGCCAACTCGGTGGTCGCGGTCGAGCACGGTGTGTACCGGGTCGACGCCTCGCTGGCCGGTCAGGGCGCCGGGGCGGGCAACTGTCCGATCGAGCCCTTCGTCGCCGTCGCGAATCTCCTCGGCTTCGAGCACGGGTGCGATCTCTTCCGGCTGCAGGACGCCGCCGACGACGTCGTCCGGCCCCTGCAGGACCGCCCGGTGCGGGTCGACCGCGAGACTCTCACCCTGGGCTACGCCGGCGTGTACTCGAGCTTCCTGCGCCACGCCGAGAACGCGTCGAAGCGCTACGACGTCGACGTGAGGGACCTGTTGATGGAGTGTGGCCGCCGCGGGCTGGTGGGCGGCCAGGAGGACATGATCATCGACATCGCCCTCGACGTCGTGGCGTCCAGGACGAACTGACGCAAGCGCGTACGATGACGGGCTCCGGCGTGTGCCGGAGCCCGTTGTCGTTGGCGACGCCCCTCAGTGCGGCACGGTGCGCACGCCCTCGATCCAAGCGTCGAGATTGCGCACGGGATAGCCATGGGTGGAGACGATCAGCTGGGGCTCGAGCTCGGTGAGCTTCCAACGGGAAGCGACGGCCGCCTCGGGGTTGTGGTGCAGCCTCGTCGGCATGTGCAGCCACCGGGGTCTGTCAGGATCGGTCGACAGGTTGATGGGACCGTCGCCGACCACCAGCGTGCCGTCGGCCTCCCTCCAGAACGCCAGCAGACCGGGGCTGTGACCAGGCTGTGCCAGCACCTTGAACCCGGCCACCTCGTCGCCCTCACGGAGTCGGCGATCGACCTTCCGTCGTTTGCGGCCCAGCGGCGCGATCCAGTACTTGCCACCTGCGCCGGCGTGGTAGGCGATGCTGCCACTCTCGAAGTCGTCCGCCTCGACCGCGCTCATCGCGAGGGGCGCGCCGGTGTGGTTGCACAACCAGGCGGTCGAGCCGACGTGGTCACCGTGGGCGTGGGTCACCACGTGCTCCGCCACGTCCCGCCCCTTGAGGTAGCGCGCGAAGCGGCGTCGCGACCAGGGCGGACCTGCGTCGATGACGACGTCGCCGTCCGGTCCGTCGAGGACCACGGTGTTGAAGACATTGCGAGGGAAGAGGGCGCCGACATGCACTCCGTCGGCCACCTTAGTCAGCGCGGACATGCAGCGAGCGTCGCACGGTCCCGCGCCCGCCACGAGTCCCGATCCCGTACCACTCGGGCGGCCATCGGCCTCGGATTCCGCACCGTGGAACCTCAGGCTGCTCGAACCCCGATTGCCGTTGACGGCGTTGCGAGTCCTGCTGTCCACTGGAACTCCCATGCACGCTCGAGCCACACGGGGGCGTAGCCAATGAGCATCACGACCGATCACCATCCGCTGGGCGTGCCGGCGACCGAGTTCTGCGCGATCTCGGCCGGCACCCGGCTGCTCGGCGACAGGTGGACGCTGATGGTCGTGCACGAGATGCTCGGCGGTGCGCGTCGTTTCAACGAGATTCACCGTGGCCTACCCACGCTGTCGCGATCGATGCTCGCCGCACGACTGCGCAATCTCGAGCGAATGGGCGTAGCGCTCAAACAGCCCGTCCAGGGCACCAACTGGCACGAGTACGTTCTCACTCCCTCGGGAATGGCGCTGCGCGATGTTCTGGCGGCGATGGGGTCCTGGGCCAGCACCTGGCAGCTGTCGCCGGAGACACCCGTCGGAGTGCCGGCGCTCCTGGTCGGCCTGCAGCGGAGCCTTCAGGTCACCTCGCTCCCCCAGCCCAAGGTCTGCATCGAGTTCCAGTTCCCCCAGCACGTGCATTCCCGAGGCTGGCTCCATGCCGAGCGTAGACACGTGCGCTCCTCGGTCGACGGCCCCGAGGCCGATGTCGATCTCCTGGTCCAGACCAGTCCGGTCGTGCTGGACGATCTCTGGCACGGCCGCCGCGTCTGCGAGCAGACAATCGCCGCCGGCGAGATCCGCTTCACGGGACCCGGGCAACTGGTCCAAGGGTTTCGGCACTGGTTCCGCCCCGCCGAGGATCCGACCGACTAGGTGTACCCGGGGCGCCGCCGGTACGACATCCGGACTGGCCGTGCGCGCTGCCGTCGCGGTTGGCTGGGAACGCCCTGGAGAGAGGACGAGGATCCCCGGATGAGTTCAGCGACCGAGCACAACAAGCAATGCGTGCGCGCCTTCTATGCTGCGCTCGTCAGTGCGGACTTCGACACTGCCAGTGCCATGTGCCACGGAGATTTCGTCTTCTACGGTCAGCTGGACACGCCGCGGCCCGGCGCGCAGGGTTTCATGGCGGCGGAGCAGGGCCATCTCGATGCCTTTGCCCACATGACCATGACGGTCGAGACGCTGGTTGCCGAGGGCGACAAGGTTGCCGCTCTGGTGATCGTCGAAGGCGAGCACGTTGGCGAGTACTACGGAGTGCAGCCCACGGGACGGCACCTACGTATGTCCATGCTCAACATGTTCACCTTCGCCGACGGGCTCATCATCGAAAAGCGCGCCCACTACGACCGCCTCGACCACATCCAGCAGCTGACCGCTAGCTGATCCGCCCGGCGCTCGCCCCGACCAGTTGAGCGAAGCGAGTTGCGATCACTGCGGACGTTCGGCGTACCGACGGGTCTGCCTCAAACAGTTCCTCGACACCCTCGGCCACCTTGCGCATCTCCTCCGGATCGGGGCTGCTGAAGATGCCGGCCCAGACGGCGTAGGTCGTGGGTGCGATCTCGGGATGGAACTGGAGCCCCCAGGCGCAGTCAGCGATCCGGAAGGCCTGGTGAGGGTAGTCCTCGGACGATCCGAGCAGAACCGCGTCGTCCGGTAGCGCGGCGATCATGTCGCCGTGCATCGACGCCACGGGGAACTCGGGGCCAAAGCCGTGCAGGAGCGGATCATCGAGGACAGCTCCGGAGGTCCGCACCGTGACCACTCCGGCCTCGACGCCCTCATTCCCGAGCACGACCTTGCCACCGAAGGCCTGGGACAGGAGCTGTCCGCCGAGGCAGATCCCCAAGGTGGGAGCACCCTGCGCCACAGCGTCGCGCTGAAGCGCTCGGATGTCCTCGAGCCATGGATATGCCGCGTCCTCGTACGCACCCATCTTGCCGCCCAGGACGATCAGGCCGTCAGCGTCCAACGTGCTCGGCACCTCGTGTCCGCTGAACGGCTGCACAATGGTGAGCTGCACTCCTAAGCCCTGCAGCCACGCTTCGAACCGATCCAATGGATCGGCCCGATCAGGCTGGATGACGAGAACTCGCGGACCAGGTTTCACATCGTTCATGCGCCTCTTCTCTCAGTGATGCGACGAATGCGCGGCGACCGAGGTCTCTCAACACTCGATGACGTTGACGGCGAGACCTCCGCGGGAGGTCTCCTTGTACTTCACGTGCATGTCGCGACCGGTGTCGCGCATGGTCTTGATGGCCTTGTCGAGCGACACCTTGTGGTGACCGGTCCCGTTGATCGCCAGGCGTGCGGCGTTGATGGCCTTCACCGACGCGATGGCGTTGCGCTCGATGCAGGGGATCTGGACCAGTCCGCCGACCGGGTCGCAGGTGAGGCCGAGGTTGTGCTCGATGCCCACCTCGGCGGCGTTCTCGACCTGGGTCGGCGTACCGCCGAGGACCTCGCAGAGCGCTCCCGCGGCCATCGCGCAGGCCGAGCCGACCTCGCCCTGGCAGCCGACCTCGGCCCCGGAGATCGAGGCGTTCTCCTTGAACAGGATCCCGACCGCGGCGGCGGTGAGCAGGAAGCGCACCACGCCGTCGTCGTCCGCGCCGGGGACGAAGCGCGTGTAGTAGTGCAGCACCGCCGGGATGATCCCCGCAGCGCCGTTGGTGGGTGCGGTGACGACGCGGCCGCCGGAGGCGTTCTCCTCGTTGACCGCGAGCGCGAACAGGTTGACCCAGTCGATGACGTCGAGCGGGTCGCCGCCCTCGGCCCGGGCGCCGAGGTCGGCGTACAGGCCGGGGGCGCGCCGCGGCACCTTGAGCCCGCCCGGGAGCACGCCCTCGGCGCTGCAGCCCGCGCGGACGCACTCCTGCATGACCGCCCAGATCTCCAGCAGCCCGGTCCGGACCTCGGCCTCGGTGCGCCACGACAGCTCGTTGGCGAGCATCACGTCGCTGACCCGGAGGCCCGTGTCCTCACAGATCGCGAGCAGCTCGGCGCCCGTCGTGAACGGGTACCGGATCTCCGTCCGGTCGACCACCACGCGATCCGCGCCGACCGCGTCCTCGTCGACGACGAAGCCGCCGCCGACCGAGTAGTAGGTGCGCTCGCGGATGGCGCCCTCGATGCCGTACGCCGTGAAGGTCATCCCGTTGGGGTGGGCCGGGAGCGACCGGCGGCGGTGCAGGACGAGGTCGTCGGCGGCGTCGAAGCGGACGGTCCGCCTGCCGGCGAGCTCGATCGTCTGGTCGCGTCGTACGACGTCGAGCCGGCCTCGCGCGGCGACGACGTCCACGGTCGCCGGCTGCTCCCCCTCGAGCCCGAGCACGACGGCCCCCTCGGAGCCGTGACCGTGCCCGGTGGCGCCGAGGGAACCGAACAGCTCGGCCTTCACGCGCAGGGTGGCGTCGAGCAGGCCGTCGGCGGCCAGCCCGTCGGCGAAGGTCTTCGCGGCCCGCATCGGCCCGACGGTGTGCGACGACGAGGGGCCGATGCCGATGGAGTAGAGGTCGAAGGTGCTTAGCGGCACGTCGCACCCCGGCGCTCGATCGCCTGCCGGTGGAGCCGTCCGGCCCGGTACGACGAACGGACCAGCGGTCCCGAGAGGACTCCCGCGAACCCGATCTCCTCGGCCTCGGCGGCGAGCTCGACGAACTCCTCGGGCTTGACCCACCGCTCCACGGGGTGGTGGCGCGGCGAGGGACGCAGGTACTGGGTGATCGTCACCAGCTCGCAACCCGCCTCGTGCAGGTCGCGCAGGGCCTGGGAGACCTCGTCGCGGGTCTCGCCCATGCCGAGGA
The DNA here is from genome assembly GCF_013408525.1 of Nocardioides aromaticivorans. NCBI lineage: Bacteria > Bacillati > Actinomycetota > Actinomycetes > Propionibacteriales > Nocardioidaceae > Nocardioides > Nocardioides aromaticivorans. Next base: position 2,273,232 of record NZ_JACBZM010000001.1, on the reverse strand, counting down.
TCAGGTTCGACTTGGTGACCAGCCCGAACGCCCGGGCCTGGGTCAGCACGTCGAGCGAACGGTCGTACCGGAACGCGGGGCGGATCCGCTTGAAGATCCGCGGCACGGTCTCCACGTTGTGGGCCAGCACCTCCGGGCGCGACTCGAACACCTCGGCCAGCAGCTCGGGACGGCCGTTGAAGTCGGGGATCAGGTTCTCCACCCCCGTGGCGCCCCCCTCGTTGTCAGCAGTGAGCTCGTGGATCGCACGCACCGTCTCGGCGTACAGCCACGCCCCACCGTCCGGGAGGTCGTCGCGGGCGACGCCGGTGATGGTGGCGTACTTGAGCTCCATCTGCTGCACCGACTCCGCCACCCGGCGCGGCTCGTCGCGGTCCAGCGGCTGGGGCTTGCCGGTGTCGATCTGGCAGAAGTCACAGCGGCGCGTGCACTGGTCGCCACCGATGAGGAAGGTCGCCTCGCGGTCCTCCCAGCACTCGAAGATGTTCGGGCACCCGGCCTCCTGGCAGACCGTGTGCAGCCCCTCGGACTTCACCAGCTTCTGCAGCGACCGGTACTCCGGACCCATCGTCGCCTTCGTGCGGATCCACGACGGCTTCCGCTCGATCGGCGTCTCCGCGTTGCGGACCTCCAGCCGGAGGAGCCTGCGCCCCTCCGGCACGACGGCCGTCACCGGCCCGCGTAGAGCGGGTGCGCGGCGGCGAGGGCCGCGACGCGGTCGCGCAGCTTCGCGGCCACTCCCTCGTCGTACGACGGCTTGAGCGCCTCGGCGATGACGTCGGCGACCTCCGCGAAGGCCTCCGCGCCGAACCCGCGGGTGGCCAGGGCCGGCGTACCGATCCGCAGGCCGGAGGTCACCATCGGCGGGCGCGGGTCGAAGGGCACCGCGTTGCGGTTGACCGTCAGCCCGATGGAGTGCAGCCGGTCCTCGGCCTGCTGCCCGTCGAGCGCGGAGTCACGCAGGTCGACGAGCACCAGGTGCACCTCGGTGCCGCCGGTGAGCACGGACACCCCGGCCTCGGCGACGTCCGGCTGGGTGAGCCGCTCGGCGATGATCCGGGCGCCCTCGAGGGTGCGCTCCTGCCGCTCCTTGAACTCGGGCGAGGCCGCCATCTTGAAGGCCACCGCCTTCGCCGCGACGACGTGCTCGAGCGGACCGCCCTGCTGGCCGGGGAACACCGCACTGTTGATCTTCTTCGCCAGCTCGGCCTTGCTCAGGATCACGCCGCCACGCGGACCGCCGAGGGTCTTGTGCGTGGTCGTGGTGACGATGTCGGCGTAGGGCACCGGGCTCGGGTGCAGCCCGGTGGCCACCAGGCCGGCGAAGTGCGCCATGTCGACCATGAGGTAGGCACCGACGAGGTCGGCGATGCGGCGGAACTCCGCGAAGTCCAGCTGGCGCGGGTACGCCGACCAGCCGGCCACGATCAGCTTCGGCCGGTGCTCCAGCGCGAGCCGCTCGACCTCGGCCATGTCGACCCGGAAGTCCTGGTCGTCCACGTGGTAGGCCACGACGTCGTAGAGCTTGCCGGAGAAGTTGATCCGCATGCCGTGGGTCAGGTGGCCGCCGTGCGCGAGGTCGAGACCGAGGATCGTGTCGCCCGGGTCGAGCAGCGCGAACATCGCGGCCGCGTTGGCCTGCGCGCCCGAGTGGGGCTGCACGTTGGCGGCCTCGGCACCGAAGAGCTCCTTGACCCGGTCGATCGCGAGCTGCTCGATGACGTCGACGTGCTCGCAGCCGCCGTAGTAGCGGCGTCCGGGGTAGCCCTCGGCGTACTTGTTGGTCAGGACCGAGCCCTGCGCCTCCATGACGGCGACGGGGGCGAAGTTCTCCGACGCGATCAGCTCGAGGGTGGACTGCTGGCGGGCCAGCTCGGCGGAGATGGCCGCGTGGACGTCGGGGTCGTAGTCGACCAGTCGCTGGTCGAGCATGTCAGGCCTCCAGCAGCGCGTCGTAGGCCGCGGCGTCGAGCAGGTCCGTGGTCGCGGTGACCTTGACGACGAAGAGCCAGCCCTCGCCGAAGGGGTCGCTGTTGACCAGGCTCGGGTCGCTGTCGACGTCCTTGTTGACCTCGACGACCTCGCCGGTCACCGGCGAGTAGAGGTCGCTGACGGACTTGGTGGACTCGAGCTCGCCGCAGGTCTGGCCCGCGGTGACGGTGTCGCCGACGGCCGGCAGGTCGACGTAGACGATGTCGCCGAGGGCGTCGGCGGCGTAGGCGGTGACGCCGACGCGGGCGGTCTCGCCGTCGAGGGCGACCCACTCGTGCTCGGCGGTGTACTGGAGGTGGGTGGGGTTGCTCATCGGGTGCTCCTGGTGGTGTCGGTGCGGGAAGGGGCGGTCAGCGGGCGCGGGAGTAGAACGGGAGCTCGAAGACGTCGGCGTCCTCGAGCGTGCCGCGCAGGGAGACGGCGACGCGGGTGCCGGGTACGGCGAGGTGCGGCGGGACGTAGGCCATGGCGATCGGCTTCTCCAGGGTCGGCGACGGGGCGCCGCTGGTGACCTCGCCGACCTCGGCGCCGGTCGCCGGGTCGACGACCGGGTAGCCCGCGCGCGGCGAGCGGCGGCCGGTCGAGACCAGGCCGACGAGCACCCGGGCCGGGCCCTCCTCCTTGCGCTTCGCCAACGCGTCCTGGCCGACGAAGCCGCCGGGCTTGTCGAGCACGACGACGCGGCCCAGGTTCGCCTCGTACGGCGTGGTGTCGCGGCTCAGCTCGTGGCCGTAGAGCGGCATGCCCGCCTCCAGGCGCAGCGTGTCGCGGCAGGCGAGCCCGGCGGGGACCAGGCCGTGGGCCTCCCCCGCCTGCGCCAGAGCGGCCCAGACGGCGGGGGCGTCGGCCGGGCGGCAGTAGACCTCGAAGCCGTCCTCGCCGGTGTAGCCGGTGCGCGCGAGGAGGACCTCGACCGCGCCGTCAGCGGCAGCGACCGTGCCGGCGTCGATGGCGTAGTACTTCAGCGACGGCACGTCGAGCTCGGTCAGCGCGGCGATGATCGCGGCGGACGCGGGCCCCTGGACCGCCAGCAGCGCCCAGTCGGCGGACGTGTCGCGGACCGTGACGTCGTACCCCTCGGCCCGGGCGGCGATCTCCGGCGCGACGACGGCGACGTTGCTGGCGTTGGCGACGACGAGGTAGTGCTCGTCGGCCAGGCGGTAGACGACGAGGTCGTCGATGATGCCGCCGTCCTCGGCGCAGATCATCGAGTAGCGCGCCCGGCCGACGCCGATCGCCGACGGGCGGCCGACGAGGGCGTGGTCGAGCGCGGCGCCGGCGCCCGGCCCGGTCAGCTCGATCTCGCCCATGTGGGTGAGGTCGAAGAGTCCCGCGGTCGTGCGGACGGCGCGGTGCTCGGCGAGCTCCGAGCTGTAGCGGACCGGCATCTGCCAGCCGGCGAAGTCGGTGAAGCTCGCCCCCAGGCCGGCATGGACCTCGTGCAGCGGGGTGGTTCGAGAGGACACGGCAGTGCTCCTAGGTGGTGGCGTGGGTGGGGTGGTCAGTTCTCGAAGTCGGAGATCGGCGGGCACGAGCAGACGAGGTTCCGGTCGCCGTAGGCCTGCTCGATGCGGCGAACCGGCGGCCAGTACTTGCCCGCGGGGGTGCCGGACGGGAAGACCGCCTCCTCGCGCGTGTACGGCGCCGTCCACTCCTCGACGAGGCAGGCGGCCGTGTGCGGGGCGTGCCGCAGCGGGCTGTCCTCCGCGCTCCAGCGGCCGGCGGCGACGGCGTCGATCTCGCCGCGGATCGCGACCATCGCCGCGACGAACCGGTCGAGCTCGGCGAGGTCCTCGGACTCGGTGGGCTCGATCATCAGCGTGCCCGGGACGGGGAAGCTCATGGTCGGCGCGTGGAAGCCGTGGTCGATGAGCCGCTTCGCGACGTCGTCGACGCTCACGCCGGTCTCGGCGGTGAGCGGGCGCAGGTCGACGATGCACTCGTGCGCGACCAGGCCGTTCTCCGCGGTGTAGAGCAGCGGGAAGTGAGGCGCGAGCCGGTGCGCGAGGTAGTTCGCCCCCAGCACCGCGGTCTGGGTCGCGCGGCGCAGGCCGTCGGCGCCCATCATCCGCACGTAGGCCCACGCGATCGGCAGGACGCCCGCCGAACCGTACGGCGCCGCGCTGATCGGGCCGATGCCCACGCGCTGCTCCGGGACCGGGTGCAGCGGGTGGCTCGGCAGGTACGGCGCCAGGTGGGCCGCGACCGCGACCGGGCCGACCCCCGGGCCGCCCCCGCCGTGCGGGATGGCGAAGGTCTTGTGCAGGTTCAGGTGCGAGACGTCGCCGCCGAACGTGCCCGGCCGGGCGATGCCGACGAGGGCGTTGAGGTTGGCACCGTCGACGTACACCTGGCCGCCGTGGCGGTGCACCAGGTCGCAGAGGTCGGTGATGCCGGTCTCGTAGACGCCGTGGGTGGAGGGGTAGGTGACCATCACCGCGGCGAGCCGGTCGGTGTGCTCGGCGCACTTCGCGGCCAGGTCGTCGAGGTCGACGGTTCCGTCCTCGCGGGAGGCCACCACGACGACCCGGAAGCCGGCGAGCACCGCGGAGGCGGCGTTGGTGCCGTGCGCGCTGGACGGGATCAGGCAGACGTCGCGCCGCGCCTCACCACGGTCGTGGTGGTACGCGCGGATCGCGAGCAGGCCGGCGAGCTCGCCCTGCGAGCCCGCGTTGGGCTGGATCGACACGGCGGCGTACCCGGTGATCTCGGCCAGCCACTCCTCGAGCTGCTCGACGAGCACGCGGTAGCCGGCGACGTCCTCGAGCGGGGCGAGCGGGTGCATGTCGGCGAAGCCGGGCCACGAGATGGGCTCCATCTCCGCGGTGGCGTTGAGCTTCATCGTGCAGGAGCCGAGCGGGATCATGCCGCGGTCCAGCGCGTAGTCCTTGTCGGAGAGCGCCCGCAGGTAGCGCAGCATCGCGGTCTCGGAGCGGTGCCGGTGGAAGACCGGGTGCTCGAGGAAGGCGGAGGTACGACGCAGCGCCGCGGGGATCCCGGTGCCCACCTGGACCATGACGCCACCGTCGGTCCGGGGCTCGACGGCGTCGACGACGGTCGCGACGTGCTCGGCGGTGGTGATCTCGGAGCAGGTGATGCCGACGTGCGTGGCGTCGACCGGGCGCAGCAGGATGCCGGCGGCGCGGGCGCGGGCGACGACGGCAACGGCGTCCGCGACCTCGACGACGACGGTGTCGAAGAAGTGCCGGTTGACCCGCCGCACGCCGCGCACCTCCAGCTCGGAGGCGATCTCGGCGGTGCGGGCGTGAACCTGGCCGGCGATCCGGCGCAGGCCGTCGGGCCCGTGGTAAACGGCGTACATCCCGGCGGTGATCGCCAGCAGCACCTGCGCGGTGCAGATGTTCGACGTCGCCTTGTCGCGGCGGATGTGCTGCTCGCGGGTCTGCAGCGCGAGGCGGTACGCCGGCTGTCCGGACGCGTCGATCGAGACACCGACGAGGCGGCCCGGCAGGTGCCGCTCGAGGCCCTCGCGCACGGCGATGAAGGCGGCGTGCGGGCCGCCGTAGAACATCGGGACGCCGAGCCGCTGCGTCGACCCGACCGCGATGTCGGCGCCGATCTCGCCGGGCGGCGTGAGCAGGGTCAGCGCGAGCGGGTCGCAGGTGACCGCCACCGCGGCGCCCCGGCCATGTGCGTCGTCGGCGAGCGGGCGCAGGTCGCGGACCTCCCCCGAGCAGCCGGGGTACGACGCCAGCAGGCCGAAGAAGTCGCCCTCCGGGAGCGGCCCGTCCAGGTCCACGAGCTCGACCTCGAGCCCGACCGCCTCGGCGCGGGTGCCGATGACGGCGAGCGTCTGCGGCAACGTGTCCGCGTCGACGAGCACCCGCGGGGACTTCGACCGCGACGCTCGGCGCATCAGCAGGATCGCCTCGACCACGGCCGTGGCCTCGTCGAGCAGCGAGGCGTTGGCCGTCGGCAGGCCGGTGAGGTCGCCGACGACGGTCTGGAAGTTGAGCAGGGCCTCGAGCCGACCCTGGCTGATCTCCGGCTGGTAGGGCGTGTACGCCGTGTACCAGGCCGGCGCCTCCAGCAGGTTGCGGCGGATCACCGGGGGCGTGATGGTCGGGTGGTAGCCGCAGCCGATCATCGCCACGCCGACGTCGTTGCGGCCCGCCAGCGCGGCCAGCTCTGCGAGCGCCTCGGCCTCGCTGGCCGCGGGCGGGAGCCGGAGCGGCTCCGGCGACACGATGCCGGCCGGCACCGCTGCGGCCATCAGGTCGTCGAGGCTCGAGTAGCCGATCTCGGCCAGCATCTTCGCCTGCGCGGCAGCGTCGCTGCCGATGTGGCGCTCGCTGAAGGGGGTCCCGAAAGGGGTGGGGTCGTTCGAGGACACGGAGGCTCCCGTCGTCGAGGGTGCACTGCACCCTGCTTCGCTTGCCTCCCCGCTCTGTCATGGGTGCCTGAGAGCTTCACCGCGACGAGCGGCTTGCACCGTGGGCGCAGGACACGGGTCCTGACTTTCCAGAGTTGCCTCGCGCGAGCAGTGATGGGGCCTGAGAGTTTCTCGGGGAGAGTTGCTCCTACGGCGCCCCGTCCCGACCCATCAGGCCAGACGGGGGCTCTCCTGCTTCGGCTTCGAACGGCCGGTGTTCAGTTGTACGTCGCCCACACCGTAGCCGAGCCTCGTCACGCCCGGCACCGACTGTCTGGCAACACCCACTGGAGCACGGCCCGGCCCGCCGTGGCCAGGACGCTGTGCCGGACCGCGGAACGCCACGTGCGGTCCGCCTCGTCCGGTCTCCACCGAAACCCGCGCGGTTCTGGGGCGTGGAACGTCACGCTTCCCAGCTCCCGACGCCCGGACTTGGATGGCCAGATGCCCCTTCCGACCGCCCGCGGAAACTGAGCCCGCATGAACGGCCAGGTCGGCAACTCGCCCTTTGACTTCGCTGCCGCCAGCCCGTTGTCCGACCTCTTCCGAGTGGCCAACGCAGTCCGCTCCGAGCTCACCAACCGCGTCCTGCGCCGATACGACCTGACCTGGACCGGGTTCATCGTCCTCGCCGTCGTGTGGAACTCGGACGGCGTCGAGACCCGACACGTCGCCGAGTGCGCCGACGTCTCGAAGGCCACGCTGACCGGGGTAGTGAAGACCCTCGAGGGCCGAGGGCTGCTCCTCCGGGAGGGCGACCAGCGGGACCGTCGCCTGGTCCGGCTCCGCCTGACCGACAAGGGCACCGCGCTGACGGAGCAGGTCCATCCCGAGTTCCACGCCGTCGAGTCCGCGATCATCAGTCAGCTCTCCGGCCGCAAGGTCAGCGCGCTCACCCGCACCCTGCGCGACATGCTCGACGCCGTCGAGGGCCACGTCGACACGCCAGCCACGACACGTGCCGGCGCCTGACCGGCCACTTCCTGGCTGGCCCCGCGCCTCTGTGGCACCGGTTCCGAAGTTGGGGGTGGCGCAGCACACATCAACGGCGTACGGTATTGGTATGAGGGCACGACCATTAGACGTATCAGTCCCCACTCTTGAGCACAGCACTCCTGACGGCGGGTCTGTCGGCAAGGCGATCTCGCTCCTGACCGCGTTCGGCGACGCCGCAGGCGGCGCGACCCTCACCGAACTCGCGCACATCGCCGGCGTTCCGAAGTCGACGGCCCATCGCCTGCTCGGTGTGCTGCGCGACGCTGGGCTCGTCGACCGGGACGGCATGGACTGGTACCTGTGCGCTCCGATGCTCCGCCTCGGAGCAGTGGCCCTGCGCGGCGGAGCGGGCGTCCTGCGCGAGGTCGCGCTGCCGTACCTCTCCGAGCTCTACGAGCTCACGCACGAGAACGTCCACCTCGGCGTCCTCGACGGCACCGACGTGGTCTACCTCGACAAGATCTACGGGCACCGCTCCACCTCGACACCGTCGCGCGTGGGCAGCAGGCTGAACGCACACACCTCCGGCCTCGGAAAGGCCATCCTGTCCCGGTCGGACCGGACGGCCGTCAAGCGCGTCCTCGACGGTGGACTCCGGCCGACGACGACGCGATCGATCGCGCTGCCGGGCATGTTCCTCCGTCAGCTCGAGGCTGCGCGCCAGGAAGGGGTGGCGTTCGACCGCGAGGAGTGCCGGGAGGGTCTCGTCTGCGTGGCCGCCCCCATCCTCGGCCCGTCCGGTCGGGCGGTGGCCGCCATCTCGGTAGCGGGCTCCGCACGAACCCTGAAGATCGACGCCATCGCGAGCGCCGTTCGCAACGCCGCGGTCCAGGTCTCCCGGAAGGCCGGGCCGGACGTCGACCTGATCGCCACCGGCACGTGACCTCCGCATCCGAACCATCGAAAGGACGCCCGTGAACCTGCGGACCCCACCTTCGCTCCCCCAACCGTTGATCGGCGTCACCGGCCAGTACCGGTACGGCCACGAGGTCGGCCGGCTGCCCGCGTTCGTCGGCCAGGAGCCGATCGAGGTCTTCCTCTCCCCCTACATCCGCAGCGTCGCCGGTGCCGGCGGCACGCCCGTGCTGCTCACGCGGGAAGCCGACCCCGTAGCAGTCGTCGACCGACTCGACGCACTGGTCCTCGCGGGCGGGGAGGACGTCGACCCGGGACGCTACGGCGGCATCCCCACCGAGTTCGCGACGGTGATGGACCCCGGGCGCGACGCGTTCGAGATCGGGCTGTTCGAAGCCGCTCTAGTGAAGGGCATCCCGGTGCTCGGAATCTGTCGGGGCTGCCAGCTCATCAACGTGGCTCGTGGCGGCACGCTCGTCCCCCATCTCTCGGCCTCCGACGGGCAGTCCCACTCCTTCTACGGCTATCCCGGGAACCACCGGCCGCAGATGGTGAACGTCACCGAGGACAGCGAGCTCTCCCGCGTCCTCGGTGCCCGGATCTCCGTGAACAGCTACCACCACCAGGCGGTCCTGACCCCCGGCGAGGGCGTCGTGGTCTCGGCGCGAGCTCTGGACGGGGTGGTGGAGGGCATCGAGATGCCCGACGCCGACGTCGTCGCCGTACAGTGGCACCCCGAGATGTTCGGCGGTGATCCCTTGTTCGACTGGCTCGTCGAGCGGGCCGTCGACAGGACCCGAGGAACTGACCTGAGTGAGCACTCCCTCCACGCCGCCGGATGAGCTGATCGACACCGACTCGCACTGGCACCGCCACGGCGAGGCGGTCCGCACGTCCACGGACGACGTCCACGCCCGCATCCGGGCCATGGTCCACGGCGGGCAGCTGCGTCCAGGGGACCGGCTGCCCGCCGAGCGACGTCTGAGCGAGATGTTCGCGGTGTCCCGGTCCACCCTTCGCGAGGCACTGAGCCGCCTTCGCGCGGAGGGCTACGTCGAGGTTCGTCGCGGCGTCGAAGGAGGAACGTTCGTCACCGAGCTCGCACAGCCCTACGCACGTTGGCTCGCGCAAATGGCTGACGACGGCTCCCTGCTGCGCGAGATCATCGACGTGCGCACGGCTGTCGAGTCGCACATCGCGTGGTTGGCTGCCGAACGGAGAACGGCCGAGGACCTGCAGCAGCTCGCCGAGGCGATCGACGTCGACGGTGACCGGCTGACGCCCCGTCAGTTCCGTGAGTCCGACAGCCGGTTCCACGGGCTGCTCGCTCGCGCGGCCGGCTCACCCCGGCTCCACCGGCTGATGGAGACTGCGCGGGGTGAGCTGTTCACGCCGGCAAGTGAGCCGCTCATCCTTCCTGGGACGATCGCGCGAAGCCACGAGGAGCACCACGGCATCCTGGCTGCGGTTCGCGCCGGCGACGGCAACAGGGCAGCCCAGCGGATGCGCGACCACCTGCATGCGACTTTCGATGACGTGTCGAGCGCAATTGAGTCGGCCGGCCACCTGTCACGATGACAGGCGACCGGCCGGCAGGCCGTGCGTGGTGTCCGGGGTCAGGAGCCTGAAGGCTGGTAGGCCCGTCCCAACAGGAACTCGGTGAGCACGGCGTCGTGCTCCTCAGGGCGCTCCCACTGCGGCCAGTGCCCCGCGCCGTCGATGCAGTAGAACTTGCCGTTCGGCAGAATGCTTGCGATGTACTCGCCGTAGTCGGGACCATCGCCCGGGTTGTGCTCGGTCCACAGCACCAGTGTCTCCGGCCGGTAGTCGACCAGGTCCTCCTCCGAGTAGGGCAGGTCCCAGCTCCAGTCCTTGTCCAGCCGGAAGACCTTCCGCATGGAGTCGTTGATGAGGGGATCCGAGTAGAGCGCCAGCCGGATCTCGACCATCTCGTCGGTCATCGACTCCGGTTCGGCGACGACCCACTCCAGCCGCTTGCGCATGGCCGCAGCGTTCGGGTCGACGACGACCTCGCGAGAGAGGCGGGCAAGCTCCCCCATGTCGCCCTTCACGGGCTTGAAGTCCGACTTGTTCAGCTTGACGTGTCCGAATCCGGTGTTGAGCACCACCTTGCGGGTGCGCTCAGGGTGGCTCAGCCCGAAGTGGAAGGCGATGGTGGCTCCCATCGACTCACCCTCGATGTGGACCGTGTCATGGCCCAAGGCATCGATCAGGTCGACCACGGCCTCGACCTGGTGGACATAGCGCTTGTCGTCGTCGTAGGGCTGCTTGTCGCTGAACCCGTGGTAGAGCGCGTCGATGCTGTAGACATGAAAGCCCTGCCGGGCCAGGCCGTGCATGTTCCGGGCGAACGACTCCGCGTGACCGCCGACTCCATGGATCAGGATGAGCGGCTCGCCGTCTGCGTCGCCACTCTCGATGACGCGGTGCCGCCAACGCGCGCCCTGCACGAACCTCGTCTGGGTCCCGAGCAGCTCGACGCTGAGCCGGGGCCAAGCGGAAAGCGGTCGGCAGTGGACGGCGGCGGAGAGCTGGAAGGTGTTGGTCATCGCAACGGGATCCTCACTTGTCGTTGATGGGTGTCGTCGCCTCAGCGCTGTCGGTTTCAACAGCGTCGGCGTCGGTGCGCTCGGGGTTCAGGCTCCCGACCCGGTCAGCCCGGAGAGTGGCCATGAGAGCCCCCGCGAGGGCGGCGGCCGGAATGAGCCAGGGCAGCATGCTGGACAGGCCGCCCGTCGCTCCGGACAGGAGCGACCAGTTGCGCAGAGCCAGCACGACGATCACGCAGATGCCGACGAAGGCAGCCACTGGCGCAATCAGCGTCTGCCACGCGGAGCCTTCGCCGCTGCGTCGCCCGTGGACGACGACTGCCACGGTCGCACTCGCCTGGAGCACGAAGATGCCCAAGGTGCCCAGACCGCTGAGCCATGCGAACAGCTGCAGAAAGGGGTCCGCACCGCCGACTGCAAAGCCCACCACACCGACCGCGGTGACCACCGAGACGGCGACGCTGGCGTTGCTCGGCGACTTGAACCGCTTATGGGTGGCGCCCAGCAGGGAGGGCAGTCCACCCGCACGCCCCAGCGACATCACGTATCGCGACAGGGTGTTGTGGAGGGCGAGCAGGGCTGCGAAGTAGCTCGTCAGGACCAGCACGGTGAGCACGTCGGTACTCCACGCTCCCAGGTACACCGGCATCACCTCGAGTACGAACCCACCCGGATTCGAAGCCGCCTGGTCGAGCACCTTGTCGTTGCCGTAGGCGTTGCCGAAGGACCACATCGTCAAGGCGTAGAAGACCGTGATCAGCACCACCGCCCCGTAGGTCGCGACGGCTACTGTCCGGCGGGGAGAGCGCGCCTCCTCACCGTAGATGGCGGTGGCCTCGAAGCCGAGGAACGCCACCGCGGCGAAGAGGAGTGCGATGCCGAAGCCGGTACCGCCGCTGATGGCCGACGGATCGAACCCGGCGAACGAGATGCCGTCCTCACCGCCCTTGCCGACGGTCGCGACATCGAAGAAGAAGAGGACGGAGATCTCGAGGACGATCAGCACGCCGAGCACCCGCATGTTGAGGTCCACGGCGCGGTGGCCCATGAAACCCACGAGAAGCCAGGCCAGCGTCGCGCAGACGAACCAGTCAGCCGAGATCCCCAGCGTCGAGTCGAGGGCGAAGCTCGCGAAGAAGCCGAACCCGCCGTACAGGCCCATGACGAAGACGCCGTAGGAGAGGACGGCCACGAACGCGCACGCAGAGGCAGCCCTCTTGCCCAACGCCACCTCGACGTAGGCCGCCAGGCCGGCAGCGCTCGTCACCTTGCCGCTCATGTAGGCATATCCCACCGAGAACAGCAGCAGCACCACGCCCACGATCAGGTAGGCGAGCGGCGCACCGACGCCTCCGAAGCCGAAGACGACGGGCGCGGTGGCCACCGAAGCCGCCAGTGGCGCTGCGGCAGCCACGACGAAGAAGACGATTCCGAGGACCCCCAGGGATCCTTCCTTCAGGGAACTGTTGCCCTGGACCTGCTGAGACATTTGCGGACTCCTGATCTCCGGAGCGGTCCGAGCCGCCAGCCTCCGGGAGGCGATGTGGTCGTGGATGAGGACATGCGGACCCACAGGGGCGGCGCGGCGGTCGCCCACGGTCGGGTCAGGCGTTGCCGATGTAGCGGTTCAGCTCCCAGTCGGTGACCGCGCTGTTGAACTGCTCGACCTCCCAGCGGCGGGTCTCGGCGTAGTACGAGACCGCCTCTTCGCCAAGCATCTTGTTGGCCACCTCGCTCTGCGCGAAGAGCTCGGTCGCCTCCTGCAGCGAGCGCGGCACGGACTCGACGTGCTCGTCGGCGTAGGCGTTCCCGGCGTAGGCCTCTCCGGGATCGAGATCGTTCTCGATACCCCACAGGCCACCAGCGAGCATCGCGGCGAGCACGAGGTACGGGTTGCCGTCCGACCCGGGTGTGCGGTTCTCCACCCGGGTCGCCCCCTCGGGGCCGCGAATCGCGCGGATGGCCGTCGTTCGGTTGCCGACGGCCCAGGCGACCTGGCTGCCCGCCGCGCTGTCGGCCTCGAAGCGCTTGTACGAGGTGATGTAGGGCGCGTACATAGCGGTGAACTCGCGGAGGGTCTTCGTCATCCCCGCGATGTACTGCCTCGCGACGACGGACAGCCCGTCCGGCCGGGAGGCGTCGTAGAACGCATTGCGCTCACCCGACCACAGCGACTGGTGGACGTGCAGGCTCGAGCCGAACTCACCGGGACCGAACTTCGGCATGAACGATGCGAAGTAGCCCAGTTCCGCCGCGACCCGCTTGACTGCGAACTTGAAGAGGAAACCCTCGTCAGCAGCACGTAGCGCCGGCTGAGGGGTGAGGTTCAGCTCGAACTGCGACGGACCGCCCTCGGCCATGATGGCCTCGATCCGGATCCCCATGTCACCGCAGGCCTTCTCGATGGCCGAGGTGAGGGGCAGGTCTGCGTGCGCCTGCTCCGCGCCGTACATGGTGACGGACTCTCCGAGGACGTCGAGGTTGCGGAATCCCTTGGCCTTGGCCGATCCGAACGTCTCCTTGAAGACGAAGAACTCGAACTCCGTCGTCATCAGCGGCTCGAAGCCCATGCTGCCGGCATGCTGGACCATCCGCCGCAGAACGTTGCGCGGCATGGCACTGAGCGGCTGGTGCTCCTGGTCGAGGTAGTCGCAGAGGACCAGCGCACCCTTGTCGATCCAGCTGACTGGCGTGAACGTGCTCAGGTCCGGCACGGCATCGAGGTCGTCGAAGCCCGCGTCCCATGTCGGCCACCAGCCCTCGTAGCCCGAAGGCCTGGGCATCATCCCGTCCTCGATGTCCATGATCGCGAGCACATCGGCAATGTGCATGGCCGCGGTGGGCTCGTTCTCGAAGCGCCACGCCGGAATGAACTTCGCGCGGAACTGACCATGGATATCGGCACCACCGATGAGGACCCTCTCGATGCCGTGCTCGGCAACGGCCGCACGGACGCGGGCGATCTCCTCGGGTGTCGCAACGAACTCGCTGGCCATCTGTCCTCCGTAGTACTTTCTCAAGCGTTGTGTCGAGTGTCTGCCTGCTGCCGATGCTGCGCCAACCACGTGGTTTCAGCCCCCGGAACCGGGGGCGCCGGGCGTCGCGACCGTCGCCGCTCGGAGGTCTCCGGCCCGTGCGCGCGCGTACTCCGAGAAGGCGCGACCGCGCACCCTCTCGCCGGTGTCGCACTCGATGACGGCACCCGTCATCGTGCGGGCCTCCGTGGCTGAGGCCAGGGCGACATACCAGTCGACGTAGTCCTCGGGCTTGGGCAGGAAGCCCAGTGGGGACACGGTCGAGATGAGCTCGTCCATCGGCAGGTCGGAGATGTCCCGTGCCTTGTGCGCCAGGGCTGGCGGGCCCGTCAGGGCCGTGAGCATGCCGCCCGGAGCGACCGCGTTGACCCGCACTTCCGGAGCCAGCTCGTAGGCGAGCTGCCGTACGAGTCCGACGACGGCGTGCTTGGACGCCGTGTAGAGCGGGCCTCCACCGCCGGGGTGCTGGCTCGCGTTGGAACCGGTCATGACCAGGGCACCGCCGGTGGCGCGCAGCGCCTCGTGTGCCGACTTCGCGCCCGCCAGGAAGGCTTTCACGTTGAGGTCGAAGAGCTGTTGGAAGGCGAGATCGAAACGAGCGTCGTCAGGGAGGTCGACCAAAGTGGTCCCGAAGTCCCAGTACCCCGTGTTGGCGACGAAGGAGTCGAGATGGCCGAAGGTGTCCACTGCGGCGCGGACCGCTGCGACGTTGTCCTCGAGCCGGGTTGCGTCACCCACGATGACGACGACCTGCTCCGGACAAGAGTCGCGCAACGCCTGAGCCCGTGCCTCAGAGAGCTCGAGAACGACCAGGGCCGCACCCTCCGCGACGAACCGGTCGACGACTGCCCGGCCGATGCCCGAGCCGCCTCCGGTGACGACAGCGACGCGCCCACGCAGGCGCTCTGACTGCCCTGCCTCAGGCATCGAGGTCGACCATGACCTTGTCACCGTCAACCTGGACCGCGTACACCTTCAACGGAGCCGTGGCCGGCGGTGCGAGCACCTCACCCGTGCGCAGCGAGAACCGCGCCATGTGCGAGATGCACTCGACAGCGCAGTCCGGCTCGACATAGCCCTCTGACAGCGACGACTCACCGTGCGTGCACAGGTCATCGGTCACGAAGAACTCGTCTCCGACGCGGAACACGGCGAGGATGTGGTCCCCGACCTCGATCCGCCGCCCCTCGTCCTCGGGCACGTCGTCGACAGGTGTCAACATCGTCCAGGTCATGGCGACGGCCCCTCAGCGGCTGGGCTTGAGGTCGCGGTGACCCCACCAGCTGGTCGTGGTGTAGCTCGCACCGCGATGCTCGTGCTCGTTGATCAGTCGTCCGCCGGCGCCGTACTCGACGGTGTATCCGCCCGGAGCAAGTGCGTAGAAGGAGAACATCTCGTCGTTCGAGTGGCGGCCGAGGTTGGTCTGGGCCACCTCGGCAACGTCGCAGCGCTCGAAGGCGGCGCCGACGGCGTCGACGCTGTCCACCTCCAGCATGATGTGCTGGAGCGTGAAGTTCTCGCGGCCGGGAACCAGGGCGAGACTGTGGTGACGCTCGTTGCATCGAAGGAAGTAGATCGTCTCCTTGCTGAGATGGATGACGTCGGTGACCTTGAGCCCCAGCAGCCCGCAGTAGAACTCCAGCATCCGGTCGAGGTCCGAGACGAAGAGCACCATGTGCCCGACGCCGGGGCTGGTCTCGAACGACGCACCCCGGGGCGAGACGAACGGCGAACCGGAGACGGCGGCCGAGTGGAACAGCTCCACCGCGTTGCCATCGGGATCGGAGCCGACCACGAGCCGCTGCACCGCTCGGTCCGAACGGTGTGCCTCGCTCGCATCGACAAAGTCGTGACCTGCTGCCACCAAGTCGCTGACGAGCGCGTCCAGCTCACGATCATCGGCCAGTTCCCATCCCGCGAACTGGAGGTCATTGGTGCCGGACTCGGTGATGCGGACCCGCCAGTCGCGACGGTCGAGCCGGACGTCAATGGCATCTTCGCCGCGTTCCGCGACCTGTCCTCCGAGAAGTGGACCAGCGAGTTCGCGCCAGCCCTGGAGGTCGTCGGTCGTCAGTCCCAGGTAGCCGAGGGCCCGTACCTTGTTCGTCACTTCATCACTGCCTTTCGCAGATCGATGGTGGGATCGGCGACCACAGAGGGGTCGACGACGTCCTGGTTGTCGATGAATCGGCTGGCCGTGCGCACGTCACGGGGGACGTCGATGCCGACGACACCCACGACGCGTCCGTCGGCCAGGTGGAGCGAGAGCGCAGTCTCGCCCGACGCCCCCGGGCGTTCCACGACCTGGTCCGCGAGCGAAGGCCGCCCGGCCACCTCGACGCGGTGCTCGTACTGGTCGGTCCAGAACCACGGAACGCGGAGAGCAGGGATGTCGGCACCGACGATGTCGGCTGCGACGACGTCGGCGTGGTCGATGGCGGTCCGGTAGTGCTCGATCCGGGTCCGGCCGAGCGCCGGGTGGAGCCACGAGGCGACGTCGCCGATGGCGTGGACACCGCGAGTGGCAGTGCGTCCCCGGTCGTCGCACAGGACGCCGTCGGGGCACGGGAGGCCCATGCGCTCCGCAAGCTCGGTCGCGGGACGGCTGCCGATGGCGACGAGGAAGACGTCGCAGGGCAGCTCGTGCCCGTCGCCGGTGAGGACCGACTCGACCCTGTCGCGACCGCGGACCTCAACGACCGTTCCAGTCAGACTGCGCACGCCGGCCTTCCGGTGACGCTGCTCAAGCCGGTGCGCGACCCACGCGGCCGTCCTGGCTGCCATGGGTGAGGCGACGGGATCGACCACGACGACCTCCACTCCCTTCTCCACCAGTCCGGAAGCGACCTCTGCGCCAATGAACCCGCCTCCCCCGATGACGACGCGTCGAGCGGCCCCGAGGTCGTCCAGCAGCGCCCCGAGGTCGGCGACGCAGGACAGCGCGTGGACGCCACGCAACTCGGTGCCGGGAATGCGGAGCGCCCTTGGGACGGAGCCGGTGGCGAGGACCACCTCATCCACCTCGAGGACCGGAGCTCCGTCGACGACGACCATGTGGCGGACTCCAGCGGAACGCACGTCGGTCACCTTGCTTCCGAGATGCAACTCGATGCGCTGGGTGTCGTAGAACTCCTCGGGGAGAACCCACGTCGGCGCGTCGCCCCCGCACAACATGCCCTTCGAGAGGGGTGGGCGTTCGTAGGGAAGGACGTCCTCGGCCGAGAAGAGATGGATGCCGCCGGCGTACCCACGGTTCCGAAGCGCCTGAGCGACACTGGCGCCGCCCTGCCCGCCTCCGATGATCGCGACCGACGTACTCATCGACGGCTCACAGGAAGACCGCGAGGTTGTTGCCGAGCAGTACCGTCTGGTCCAGCAGGATCGTTCGCTCGGCAAGCTCGAGATCGCCGAACCCACCAGAACGTCGACGCAGGACATCGTGACGGGCGCCCGCGAACTGGTCCTGGTAGGTCGCACTCCGAGTGCGGTAGAGCAGGAAGTGCGACGACACATGGTAGTCGTCGCCCTCGACGGCTGTGACCTCGATGTTGGTGACCAGGTGGCGCGTCCTCGACGCCGGCACTTCGGACCATGCCCGACCCGTGTTGACCTTGCGCACGCGCTGGGCGAGGTCCTCCTTGTTCTCGTCGAAGTGGGCTCCTCCGCCGACAGGCTCGAACTCCTTTCGGTCCTCCCGCGGCATGCGCGCGAGCCGGACCGGAGCGACGTAGCGGACGTCCTCCGCGATCATCGAGAGCCACTCCTCGAACTGGCGGGTATCCAGCAGTCGAGCCTCGCGGAAGAGGAACTGGCTCACCTCGTGATGGAGCACCAGGTCGGCGGCGACGGGTCGAGCGGCGTCCGTGGTCACTGGTCCTCCTCCATGAGCTGCGCCCAGCGGCGGTAGAACGACCGTCCCGCCTCCTCGCTGTAGATGTTGTTCGTGGTGCCGGGGTATCCCTCCGTCGTACCGGCAGCGCCGCGGCCCATCGTGAAGTCGAAGCTGGAGCGTCGGGCCCGCCCGCCCTTGAGGACGTCCTGGATCTCTGCCCAGTTCTCCCCGTCCTCGGCCTCGAAGATGCCGCCGGCACTGAACGTCCGGAGAGCGTTGCGCCGCATGGCGTCCTTGACCTCATCGGGTGCGTCGGCGTCGCCGAGCGTCCAGGTCATCACCTCGATCTGGTGCGGCCCTCGCGGATGCCAGACCCGGAACGTGTTGGTGCCGATCAGGAAGGAGAAGTTCGGGAAGATCGTGTTGTGCCCGCGCACGTGCACCGCCCGGGTCTCGCCCAGGCGCTCGACCTCACGCTCGCGACTCTCCGCTCGGTACTGCCGAGCCGCGGGGCCGTAGTCGGTCATGTCCGGAGCATCGTCGAGATAGAAGCCAGTACCGTGGCCGCCTGGACTGCTGAACTGCAGGCCCTTGGTGTCCGCGGTGACCCAGTCACCACCCTGCGCGATGAGCGCCGAGATGTGGCTCGTCTCCGCGTGGTAGACGTCCGTCGCGAACTGCTCGGAGGGGAACTTCCAGTTGCACTCGATGGTCCACCGGTTGGGGGCACCCAGGATCTCGTTGTTCTCGTACCGGTTGGCGAAGGAATCGAAGTACCACGCCATGTCTCCGAGGTAGTCCTCGAACGACGGCGCTTTCTCGTCCCAGCAGCCGAAGAGGAAACCACGATAGTTCGCGATCCTAGGGACGCGCAGAGCGCCCATTTGCGACTTGTCGAGGGCGCCGAGGTAGCCGTCGTCCTCGTGCGGGACCTGGGTGAGGTTGCCCTGCAGGTCGTACACCCAGCCGTGGTAGGAGCAGGTGAAGGCCCGCGCGTTCCCCTGATCGGCACGGCAGATGCGCATGCCCCGATGGCGGCACTGGTTCATGAACGCCGCGACCTCGCCGTCGCCACGGTTCACCACCACGACGGGATCGTCGCCCATGGACGTCGTGATGTAGTCGCCCCGCTTCGGCAGCATCGACTCGTGGGCGAGGAAGAGCCAACTGCGCCCGAAGACGCGCTCCATCTCGACGTCGTAGATCTGCTCATCGGCGTAGATGCGGGCGCTCACCCGCCCCTCGACGGGGTCGACCAGGTCACTGATTCGCGTGCTCACCCCTAAAGGTTTGCCGACCAGACCACCCTTCGCCACCTTTCGATTCCGGGCGCTGGAACTCATCCCGGATTCGTTGCCCGGAGGATCGCGGAGGACGGGGGGCGAGCCCCGTCCTCCGCTCCCGGCTCAGCTCCTCGAGCCCGTCAGCGGCCTGAGCGATGGTGCACGAGCTCGCCGTCCACATAGGTGCGGTCCACCTGGATGTCCATGATGTCGGTCGCGGAGCAGGTGATCGGGTCCCTCTCCAGCACGAGCAGGTTCGCTCGCTTGCCCACCTCCAGGCTGCCCTCCTCAGAGGCCCTGCCCGCGGCGTGGGCGGCGTTACGCGTGTAGCCGAGAAGGGCTTCAGCGGGGGTGATGGCCTCGTCAGGGTCGATGGGCGTGCCGTGCTGCGTCAGCCGATTCACCGCCGCCGACATGATGACCATCGGGGACACCGGTCCGCACGGAGAGTCGGACGCGAGCGAGACCCGCGCGCCGGCGTCGATCATGCTCCGCATCGGCAACACCTTCAGGTGGTCCTGCCCGTCGTGGCGCACACCCGTGAAGACCTCGCCCCAGAGCCAAGCAAGCCCCGGGTTGCCGACGAAGTCGACGTCGAGGTCGGCGATCCGCTGGGCGTGGCGGGTCTCAGCGACGAAGGCATGCTCCATCCGCAGCACCGACCCGGAACGGGCGCGGCGCCGTACCTCCTCGTAGGCGTCGAGGCAGGCGCCGACCGCGCAACCGCCCATGGCGTGGATGGCAGTGGAGATCCCGAGATCAGCGGCGCCCACGGCGAGCTCGACGATCTCTTCTCGCGAGTGGAACGGCGTCCCGACGTGGGTGACACAGCCATCGTGCACCTCGTCGATCGTGGGTCCGTCAGGGAAGAACCTGTCGACGAAGAGTTTGACCGCACCGCCCCGGAGGCGGTCGTCGCCACCGGCCAGGACACGATCGAGGATGTCGCTCCGACGAAGATCGGGCGGACTGTAGAACAGGTCCCCGCCGTGGTACTGCTGCACCGTGAGCGGCAGTGCTCCGCCGGCCGAGGCTCGCCGATACAGCTCGGCCACCTTCGTCGTGACAAGCGTGTCCCCGACTCCTGTGATGCCGAGCGAGAGGTATTCACGCATCTTCGAGGAGAGCAGCTCCACCGCCGTCTCCCAGTCGCGTTCGACGTAGGAGCCCCACGCTGCCTCGTGGAGCAGGTTGATCGCGGCTTCGAGGAGCGTGCCGGTGGGCTGGCCCTTGTTGTCCTTCTCGAACTCTCCACCCCATGGCTGCGGCGCATGAGCATTGATCCCGGCGAGGTCCAGGGCCCGGCTGTTGGCATAGCCAGCGTGGCACGAGATGTCGCGCAGGAAGAAGGGATTCATGGGGGCCACCTCGTCGAGCTCCTGGCGCGTCGGGTTCCGCTGTTCCCGGACGTGGGCGTGGAAGAACCCGCTCCCCATCACCCATTGCCCCTCCGGGAGGTCCTTGCAATAGCTCTCGATCGACTCGAGGACCTCACCGAGCGTACTTCTGGGAGGCGTCGAGCAGTCCACGCCCACCGGGTCGAAGGCCGCCACGCTGAGGTGATTGTGGTTGTCGATGAATCCGGGCACCACCGTGCGACCCCCGACATCAACAACGACCGAAGTGCCGCTCGCGGCGTTGCGTACAGCTTCCTCCGTGCCTACGGCGGCGATGCGTCCTCCACTCAACAGCACCGCCTGTGCGACCGTGTCACGCTCGTCGACGGTCCGTACGACGCCGTTGACGACAACGACGTCCTCTGTCTGGCTCATGTTGCTTCTCCTTTGACCATGGTTTCGTCCCCGCCTCGGAGACGCTAGGAGCGATGGAGCGATCGCGAGAGGCAGAACGCGCGCGCGGCCCGGGCAATTTGCGCAAGGCCGGTTCAGCCCTGCAGAACGAACCGATTGCCAGGCAGCGCGGCGGCCGCCACCATCGACTGGCATGGAGGTCATGGAGGCGGCTGGCCCAGAGTCATGGCGACGCCTGTGCAGCGAAACCTTCGTCCCCTTGGAGACGGTCGCGGACACGGACTTCGTGGGCCGGATCGAGCATGTGCAGATGGGCGGTGTGACGATCTCGCGTGTCACGTGCGGTCCCTGCGTGGTCGGCCGCTCCCGCCGGGCCATCCGGTCCGCACCCCGCTCCGACGTCCTGTTCAATGTGGTCGATCGTGGCTCGACCCTGCTGAGCACCAGCCGGACGGCGAGTGTCCTGGACGCAGGTCACGCTGCCCTGTGCGCGGCAGACACCGAGTACGGCCTCGGGATGCAGGCACCTGCCGTCGTGCTGACACTGCAGCTCGACCGGAGCCTGCTCCCGATTGCAGACGACAGGATCCACGCCGCCCACGCGGACCCGCTGCGCAGCACCGCTCGAGTAGCGGTCCTGCGTCACTTCATGCACGGCGTCCTGGCCGGAAGCGCCCTGGGCGAGGACCACTCGATGCCGTATGGCCTCATCGCGCGGGACCTGCTGCTGCTGGCGCTCAACGAGCACGACGAGGCCTCGGACGTCGTCGCCAACGAGGATTCGGCGTTCGTCATGGTGCGAACACATCTCGAGCGTCATTTCACGGACGCGGACCTCACGATCGACCAGATGACACGACGGCTCAAGGTCTCGCGGAGGTACGTCGAGGGCCTGTTCGCACGTCAAGGCCTGTCGCCCGCGGCGTACTTGCGATCCCTGCGCCTGGCCCGTGCCCAGGTGATCCTGGCCGGATCGAGCTCAGCCAGCGTCGCAGAAGCTGCCCGGCTCTCAGGCTTCAGTGACAGCGCCACCTTCAGCAGGGCGTTCCGGCGCGCGACGGGTCTTACGCCCACAGCATGGCGCCGGGACCATCAGCTCCGTCCCGAGTGAGCCGCTCAGATCCCCGCCCAGAACATGAGGCGCTCGACGATCTGAGCCACGTCCGCGGTCTCCGGGCGGCCATCCAAGTCCAGCGCCGACGGGCTCCGGTCTGATTCCGAGCGATGTTCCACCGCCCGGGCATGCGGCCACCCAGAGCACCACCACGACATCGGACCACCTCCTGGCCCGAGTACCACACGTCAGCCCGGGAGTTGCACCTCCGCAGTTCCACGTAGCGGACCACGAAGCGCAAAGGGCGCACGCGAGTCATACCGGCCGTCACTCATCTAGGCAGGGTTGACCACGAATCGACGATCGGTCAGGCACGGGTTGACCCGCCGCACCTGCGCGATCCGTTCAGCGTCGACATCGACGACCATGACGCCAGGTTGCTCTCCGAGCTGCGCGATCACCACGCCCATCGGATCGACACACATGCTGTTGCCCACTGAGATCGGTGGCGCCTGACCGACCCCGACGTAGTAGACCGTGTTCTCGATCGCGCGGGCGCGGATCAGTGTCGACCAGTGGTCTTCCTTACGGGAGCCCGGCGCCCAGGAAGCCGGAAGGAGCACGGCGTCCGCACCCTCGTCGACGAGGCGGCGGGCGACCTCGGGGAACCTGAGGTCATAGCACGTGTTCAGGCCGAAACGGAGTCCTCCCGCGTCGAAGAGCACGGGCGCCAAGTCCTCCGCTGGTTGGATCAACGTCGACTCGCTCGCCCCGAACGCCTCGTAGAGGTGGATCTTCCGGTAGGCGGTCACGCTCAGATCAGCGGGCGAGGTCACCACGATGGTGTTGGCCGCTCGATCGGCTCCGACCGACTCGAGCATTCCGAAGACGACCACCACACCTTCGCGAGCGGCAACGCCGTGCACCCGAGTCGCGAACGGCCCGTCGAGTGGCTCCGCCTCCTCGACGAACGAGCTGTCCGGGACAGGCAGATTGTACATGGCGAACTCCGGCAGGACAACGACTTCGGCACCGTCCGCTGCAGCGCTGCGCACTGCAGCCGACAACATCGAAAGGTTCTCCTGCTTGCTCGAGGTCGACGCGATCTGCGCGAGCCCGACCTTCACCCGCGTGCCCCGACGTAGCCCACCTTCTGCGACACCCGGGCGTAGGCGTCCATGGGCAGCCCGAGGGAGCGTCCGAGCTCGACGACGTCGAAGAACTGCGACTCGAATTCGGCACGCCGGCCGTTCTCGTGGTCGAGCATGAGCGAAGTCGTGTACTCCGGGTGCACCTCGTTGACCGCGGTCCGCAACTCACCGGCTGGGTCGCCGTCCAAGGGGATGCCCGCAGCCTCGGCGATTGCGAGGAGCTCGCCCGCCAGCTCCATCAGGTAGGCCATCGACTCCGGGTTCTCCCGGACGCCGCCAGCGTGCGCGTCGTAGAGGACTTCAGCCGCCGAGAGGGTCGACACGCGGACGAACTTGCGCAACGCGTCGCGCAGCATGTTGGAAGACACCTCGACGGTCATGCCCGCATCACGCAGGTCGGAGGCGACCATTCCAACGTGCGACGGTGCCTCATGACCGTTGCGAGCGCCGAGCACGAAACGGAAGAGGTCGAGCTTCTGGGTCACTTCGCCAGCACCGGTGAGCTGCACGGCCACGTAGGCCACGCCCTCCGCGATCTGCGCGCTCGACCTCATGGCGCCCTCGATCCGGTCGCCGACATTCAGCCCGTTGATGATCGGGAGGATCATGGTGTCGGGCCCAGAGATGCGGTCAAGCAGCGGCACGACCGAGTCCAGCGAGTAGGCCTTGACGCAGACCACGACGACATCGGGCACATCGGTGTACTCCGACTCCGCAACCGCGGGAACGGGCTGCACCCACGAGTTGCCGTCGGGGAGCCGGACCCGGAGGCCGTTCTCCCGAACCGCCGCCAGGTTGTCACCCCGTGCGACAAGGGTTACGTCCTTTCCGGCCTTGGCCAGGAAGGCCGAGAGTGCCGAGCCCATGGCGCCAGCACCGACGATCAGATACTTCATGATGGTTCTCTTCTCTGTGGGAATCGTGAAAGGGATGACTGCTCGGTGACGGTGACGATGTCGGCGTCACGGAGGGCGTACTCGCTGAGCTCCTGGCCGATGCCCGGACGGTCCGGCACCTCGACGAAACCGTCCTTGGGTTGGTAGTCGTGCCGACCGAGGGCGATGTTCTCCTCGAGGGCCGCTGCGGCGTGGTGCTCGTGGATCAGGAAATTGGGAATCGCCGCCTGCAGCTGCAGTGCCGTCGCGACCGCGACGGGACCTCCGCACACGTGGGCCTGGACGGCTGCGTCGTAGGTGTAGGCCATGTCTGCGATCTTCTTGGCCTCGGTGAGCCCACCGCAGTTGCCGACATCGGGTTGGAGCACCCGCAGCGACCCGTTCTCAAGGAAGGGCCGGAAGCCTGAGCGCCCGTAGATGCGCTCGCCGCCGGCCAGCGGAATCGACGTACCGTCCGCCACCGCTCGGGTCTGGACCGGGCTGAGCGGTGACACCGCCTCCTCGCAGTAGAGGATTCGGTAGGGCTCGAGCTCCCGGGCGACCTGGACAGCTGTGTTCGTGTCGGTCAGTGCGTGGAGCTCGACGATGATGTCCAGATCTGGGCCGCCGGCGTCACGCATGGCCGCGATCCGGTCGACTCCAGCGCGAAGTTGCGCGTTCTCGAGCATCCCGGTGTAGCGCACGTCGAACCACCCACCGTCGTGACCGAAGAAGATGGGATTCACCTTGACGCAGGTGTAGCCCTCGGCCATCGCCGACCGGGTCGCCTCGGCGTACTCCTCCGGCTTGGTCAACGGATGACACGGGACTCCCCAGTCCAGCTGCAGCTGACTCGCGTAGGACCGAAGTCGATCGTTGGTCTTGCCGCCGAGCAGCTGGTGGACGGGAACACCGAGCGCCTGCCCGCGGATGTCCCACAACGCGACGTCGACGGCAGAGATGCCGCCGAAGACGAACCCGCCGCCGCCGAGCCCCCAGAAGCTGTCGCGATACATGTGCTCCCAGATGGCTTCGACCTGCGTCGGGTCCTGCCCGATCACCAGCGAGGCGAAGTCGCGGGCCGCCCCGAAGGAGCCGTGCCGTGAGCTGGCGTAGGCGAGGCCCACCTCGCCGAGACCACTCAGGCCCTCATCGGTGTTGACGCGGACGACGGTGGGATGCCACGCAGCGCCCGGGACGGGGCTGCGACCGCCGTTGAGACGGATGATGTCGACACTCGTGATCTTCATGGGCGAACTCCTCGTTGGAAGCGAAAGGGCATGCAGGCGAGAGCGACCCGCAGAAGGGATGGCTGCGGCCACCCCGGGGGTGGGCGTGCCCGGGAAACGTGGCTCAGAGCCTGACCGGCAAGGTCAGGAGTCGATGATCAGGCGGGGGGCTCGTCT
The DNA here is from genome assembly GCF_013408525.1 of Nocardioides aromaticivorans. Lineage (NCBI taxonomy): Bacteria > Bacillati > Actinomycetota > Actinomycetes > Propionibacteriales > Nocardioidaceae > Nocardioides > Nocardioides aromaticivorans. The sequence continues at coordinate 2,248,039 of NZ_JACBZM010000001.1, read as the reverse complement.
GAGCTCGCGAGCCAGCGCTCGAACTGTCCGCGGCCCGCAGTCAGGTGCTCGCGCATCAACTGCTCAGCCAGGTCGGCGTCCCGGCGCCGGAGGGCGTCCACGATGCCGACACGGCGGTGCTCCGAGTCCGGGTCCAGGCGAGTCAGATAGGAGCTGTAGGCGACCCACAGCCTTCGACGGGCGTCGAGCACGGCATCGACGATGAAGTCGTTCGACGTCGACCGGGCGATGGCAACGTGGAACTGGGAGTCCAGCGCCTGCACCTTCCGAGCGTTGTCGAGCGACTTCTCCCGCTCGTAGACGCGGTAGGCCGGGGCAAGCTCTTGAAGCAGACGCCGGAGCTCCCGCAGGTCCGCCGCGGTGCGGTGCTCAGCAGCAAGCCGGGCCGCACCGACGTCCACCGCGATGCGGTAGTCCCAGACTCGCTGGACCTCCTGTGGGCGCCGTCGAATCTCCTCACCACGGTCGTCAGCCAGTGCGGGATCCTCGACCCTGTAGCCGCCTGCTCGGCCGCGCCGCACGGAGAGGAAGCCTTCGCTCTCCAAGATGGCGGTGGCGGTGCGCACCGTGTTCCGGGAGACCCCCATGGCCTCGGCCATGTCGCGCTCGGACGGCAGCAGGTCACCCGGACGATAGACCCACATCTCGACCGCTCGCCGGATCTCGTCGATGACCAGCTCGTGGATCGCTGCGACCCGCACCGTCCGAAGTCCGGTGTGGGTCACCGTCGCTCCTCCTGTGGTCCGCGTGATGCCTTTCGACGGTTGTACATGGTCGGCGACCGTCACGTCGACTGCGCGAGCTCCGTTCACGTGGCGCGCGCTCGATCCTGGACGTCTCGAATCGTGCCCAGCACGTGTGAGCGGAGCTCACCGAAGCGGGGCATCCCGCGGGTACTGATCTGGTCGCGGTCGTCTCCGAGCCCCACCTCGATCACCTCGACGACGCTGGCCGGGTTGCGGGAGAGGACCACGATCCGATCAGACAGATAGACCGCCTCGTCAATGTCGTGCGTGACCAGGACGACCGTAACGGACCGTTCCCGCTGGATCGCCCTCGTGAGGTCCTCCAGCTCCAGACGAGTCTGGGCATCGACCGACGCGAACGGTTCGTCCATCACGAGGACCTCTGGCTCTGTCACCAGGGCACGCGCGATGGCGACACGTTGCTGCATGCCCCCCGAGAGTTGCCAGGGATGCTTCGAACCGGTGCCGGTGAGCCCCACGCTCACCAGCACGTCGGCAACGCGCCGCTCGATCTCCGAACGGGGAACGCCGCGCGCCTTCAGCGGCAGCCCGACGTTCTTCTCCACCGTCAGCCAGGGCATCAGGGAGCGGGTGTACTCCTGGAACACGATCGAAATGTTCTGGCTCGGCCCCCGGAGGACCTCGCCGTCGAGGACCACCCGACCTCCTGACGGAGGCATGAGTCCTGTCAGGCACCGCAACAGTGTCGACTTGCCGGCACCGGACGGCCCGACGATCGAGACGAATTCGCCGGCGCGGACGTCGAAGGTGATGTCGACGAGGACGGGGACTCCCTGCTGGTACTGCTTGTCGAGGCTCTCGACGCACAACCGGGTGGTCACGGCATTCATGATGGTCACTGGTTCTTCCTCTACTTCGACGAGCTCTGCGCTCGGAGGCCGATGTGCCAGGCAAGAACATGGCGCTGGACCAACAAGAAGAGCAGATGAAGGGCAAATCCGATGAGGGCGAGCAGAACGATCCCGGCCCAGACGGTGCGAGCGTCGAACGAGAGCTGAGCCTGCATCGTGATGAAGCCGAGCCCTCGGTAGGCAGCGACCATCTCGCTGGCGATCATCAGGACGAGCGCCAGCTGCACGGCGACCTGGACACCCCCGAAGATCGACGGCATGGCCGACGGTAGGTAGACCTTGCGCAAGGTCATCGCGCGGCTGAGGCCCATCGAGCGGCTGGCGTCCAGGAGGCCGTCATCCGTCTGTCGCATGCCGTCGATGGTCGCGAGGCACACAGGGAAGACGCATCCGAAGGCGACGATGGCGATCTTGGACGCATCGCCGATGCCCAGCACGAGCACGAGCGGCGGGATCAGGGTGATCGGCGGGATCGACCGTCCGAACGTGACGAGGGGAAGCAGGAGATCACCCACGACCCTGACGCGCCCCATCACCACCCCCGATCCAAGTCCGACCGCCACCGCCAGCGCGAAGCCGACCGCCATGTTGCGGAGACTCGGCACGACATCGCTTCCGACGTACTCGAACACCCACAGCTCGCGGAATCGCTGGCCGATGTCGCCGATTGGCGGGTAGAAGGGACTCGGCGCCGAGGTCGTGACGAGCGCGTAGACGGCGACGAGCAGGGCAGGGATCGCGCATCCCACCGCACAACGGATCACCGTCTTCATGTCACGACCTCCTCTCGGCGGCCCCTTGACAGTCGGTGCTCCCCAGACGCGAGTACGGCGTTGAGCAGCAGCCCGATCACGCCGGCCCAGAGCAACATCCCGAAGACCCTGGCCGGGTCGCCGGACTGCTGGGCGACCGCGATCGAGCGCCCGAGTCCCGGCGACCCTCCGAGGATGCCGGCACCGATGCACATCATCAGCGCCACCCCCGTTGCGATCCGGACCCCGGTGGCGACGTAGGGCAAGGCGCTGGGGAGGACGACCGAGGTCTGTGTGAGGCCCTTCGAGAGGGCCATGGCGCGTGCCGTGTCGAGGGCGACGGGGTCGACGTCGCGAACTCCCACCTGGGACTGGATCAGGATCGGCCAGATGGCACCCATCACGGCCAGGACGATGGCCAGCTCCGTCGTCGGCCCCACGATCAACAGCACCAGTGGAAGGACCACGACCGCCGGGACCGGCCGCAGGAACTGGGTGAGGGGCCCGAGAGCAGCACTGACCCACGGGGACATGCCCATGGCCACTCCCAGTGCCACACCCAGGACCGTGGCGATGCCGAGCGCAACCACCGTGGTCCCGAGTGTCTGCGCGACGGCCTCCCAGAACGTGCCGTCCGATGCCAGCGTCACGACCTCGCCGATGGTCTCGCGAGCGGTCGGGATCCCGTAGACGTCCCGCAATGGACCGGCCACTGTCGCCCACTCCCAGATCGCGAACCACAGCACGAATCCCGAGGCCGCCAGGCCCAGTCTCGAGGCGAGCTTGCCCTTCATGACCTCACGAAACCTCAGCGTCGCTCTCGACCGAAACCAGGACGTCGTCGTCGGCGAGCCGCTTGCGCAGGAAGCCGAGGTCCACCATCAGGTCCTCGATCCGCTGCACGCCCTCGACGTCGATCTCGGTGTAGAAGTACGGCACCAGTGCGCTCTTGAGCGTGGCAGGATCGACCTTCTGCTCCCGGGCAGTGACGGCGCGGATGTCCTCCGGGTGCTCGTTGCTGTACGCGGCCGCTTCCTTGATGGCGCAGTTGAAGCGAGCGACGACGTCCTGGTGCTTCCGGACGAACTCCGACGTCGAGATGATGATCGAGGTCGGCCCGTCGTGCAGGACGTCGACCTCGAGCCACGACAGGTTCCTGAGGCCCTTGCCCTCGAAGCCCTGGATGATGGGCTGGAAACTCTGGGCCGCATCCACCTTGCCGGCGATGACGGCGTTGTAGGCATCCGGACCGGTCATGACGACGAACTTGACCTTGTCGGGGTCGCCTCCGTCCATCTTGATGCGGGCCCTCGTGAGCAACGACGACAGCGCGGGGTCAGCGACCGCCACCGTCTTGCCCTCGAGCTGCTTGGGCCGGGTGATGCCGCTGTCCTCCTGGACCAGAAGGGCATTGACCCCCGTCTCGTAGCCGGCCTCTCCCGCCTGCATCTTGTCGAAGAACCCCGGCTCGATGCCGGCGAAGGGCGCGACGCCGCGAAGGTCCTGCCCTTGCTCCACGGCCTGCAACAGCCCCATCGTGGTACCGAACGCGAAGTCGGCGCTGCCGCCGACGACGGCGGAAGCCGCGGCGGGCGGGGACGGGACCATGGAGATCTTGGCGTTGAGACCGTGCTTGGCGAAGAAGCCCTTGTCCTCGCCGAGGTAGAGGGCGCCGTTGCTGAGGATGGGCATTCCGACGATGGTGATGTCCGCGGGGTTCGAGGAGTCCGGCTTCGCGCAGTCATAGCTGGAGGCGACGGTGACGGGCTCGTCCGAGGAACCGCCGCAGGCAGCCAGGCAGAACGCGGACACCGCCGAGACGGCGAGGAGCGCCATCCCCTTGATGGATGATCGCATGGAAGTGGTTGTTCCTTTCAAGTGGGCGGCGACCCGAGCCGTACCGCTGGAGGTCGTAGTGGATGCGGTGTCCCTCTTCGAGGGCACCCGGTGATGGTGCGACCAGCGAGGCAGGATCTGGCCAACGCGCGGTTCCGCCTCGTGGGACTTGGTGCCGACGAGTTCAGCTCGCCTGGTGGATCACGGACGGGTGCCGGGCGATCGGCGTGACCTCGATGTCCATGTAGGACCGCATCGGGAGGGCGGCGAGAATCTCCTGCAGCTCCTCGTTCGACTCGACGTCGAACATCGTGAGATTTGCCAGTTTCGGCCCGACGACGCGCCACAGGTGGGCGATCTTGCCGGCGGCCTGGAGCTGCTGACCGTATGCCTTCTCCCGGCTGACGATGTCGTCACGGAGCGTCGGATCGATGTCAGCGGGAAAGAAGGTCTCGAGGCGGGCGAGGTAGAGCACGTGCATCTCCTTGAAGGGGAAGGGCGTCAGAAGTCGTCGTACGGACGGGGCCGGCATGAGAGCGTCATCACAGCCGCCGGAGTTTGCGGGGATGAGAAGCCAGCAGTTAAATGGTTCTTGGCGTGAACCTAAGTGCCATTTATCGGCGCCGTCAACAGGTTCCGGCGGCCTTTTTCTTCTGCCCCGCGACGTTCCATTCCGCGGAACCCGAAGGTTGCCCCGGACGACCGGCCGGGTCTTGCATCGGGACCTGGCCGCCCACATCCGGGGCGCGCCCCAGGCGCTGGGGAAGGCTCCAGGGCCTGCGCGGCCGCGGCAGCCTGCCGTCGTCGTACCGTCCCCCTCGACGTGATCTGACCGCCCACCGTCAGCTCCCTCGTCGAGCTCTTCTTACGAGGTGATCCCGTGACCGTTCAGGACAACAAGCAGCTGGTGCACGACTTCTACGCCGCGCTGGTGCGCGAGGACTACGACGCCGCAGCAGCGATGTGCCACGAGAAGTTCGTCTTCTACAACCAGATCGACACTCCCCGGCCAGGGGCGGCCGGTTTCGTTGCGGCCGAGAAGAAGCACTTGGACGCCTTCAAAGGATTCAGCATGGGGGTGGAGACCATCGGCGAGGGCGACAAGGTGGCCGCCTACGTGATCTTCGAGGGGGATCAGTGCAAGGAGTTCTACGGCGTCGAACCTCGAGGGGCTCATCTGCGCATGTCGATGCTGAATCTCTTCACAATCGAGGACGGCCTGATCAGCGAGAAGCGCGCCCACTACGACCGCTACGACCACATCGAGCAGCTCCAGTCAGGCGTGGCGTGAGCCGGCCTCCGGAGCGCACCGCGGGGTCCTTCGCTCCGACGGGGCATCCCATGCCCCTGCGAGGCGCGGTCCGGGCGGGCGACTGGGTGGTCGTCAGCGGGCAGGTCGGCCATCGGGAGTTCCGCCTGGTCACCGGCGGGATGGAGGACGAGCTCCGTCAGGCACTCAGCAACCTACGCGACGCCTTGGAACCGCACGGGGGCTCTATGGGCGACGTGGTGAAGACCAACATCCTGCTCTCCGACATCGCGGACTTCGCCGCCATGAATCACGTGTACCTGGAGTTCTTCGACCTGGACCGCCTGCCGGCGCGCACGGCCTGCGCCGTCAGCGGTCTGCCGTTCGGGGCCCTCGTCGAGGTCGAGGCGTGGGCGTACCTTCCCATCGATTCGGCGCAGTGACCGACCCGACCCCGTCAATCGAGGAGGTCCAGCTGCGCCCGAGTGCCATCTTCGCGCCGGTGGGCTACCCGTTCCCACTACGCAGGGGCGTGGCAAGTGGACGACTCCTCGCTGTCTCCGGCCAGTTCGGCCAGGTCGACTTCCGGCTGGTCGGCGGCGGGCTCGAGGCCCAAGTACGCCAGGCGCTTCGCAACGTGGCTTCCGTCGTGGGCGAGCACCGGCTGCGAATGAGCGATGTCATCAAGACGACGATCTACCTTGCTGACATCGATGACTTCGACAGGATGAATCGGGTCTACCTGGAGTTCTTCGATCAGGATCGCCTGCCAGCCCGGACGACCGCGGGCGTTCGGCTGCCGTTCGGTGCGCTCGTCGAGATCGAAGCATGGGCTCGACGACCAGGACCCTTGCGTCGCGCCCTACAGACCTGGGTTGAGCGTCGCGCGACACACGAGCGCTGACCTGTCCGCCCCCTTGTGGCCCGCCCAGTTGCCCCACCACTCGGCCCCCGCTCGGAGCGGCACCGCCGTCACCAAGAACCTCAGGGCGCAGCTCCGCGGAATGGGAGCAGCGGCGCGAACGCCACGCGGTTAACCCGGAGATCGTTGTGACCGCGCTATCTCCTCGCGCACACCGCAGGTGCGGAAGTAGGCGTCGTGGCCAACACTCTGGCCGACATCGATCCGTCCATTCTCCTGACCGTCGGAACTGGAATGCAGATGTTCCTTGCTGCGCCCCATCTCGCAGCCTCGCAGAAGGGACTTCTTGTAGAAGCGGCAGACGAGGACGACCTCGTCGGAGCGCTGCCCCATCGCGAGCGCAGGCAGGTCAAACCGGAACTCCGGCTCAGTTGGACCCCGGATTCCATCGAGGAAACCGGGCGGCATTCTTCCGCGGGCTTGCTTGGGCATACCTCCTCGCCGGGACCATGGCTACGTTCGCCGCGTTGACTTGGACCGGCTGGCCTGTCGCCTGCTTTGACTGTCTCCGTCTCGATCCTGGACGCTGCCGATCTTCACCTGTTGCCTGTGACGACCGTTGACGAGTCCGATTCCGGTTCGCCCCGTCCGTCCTCACAGCCCTGCCAAATGCGCGGCACGCATGCTAGAACGGCGCTTGGCCAACGAATCACAGCGTTACGCCCCTGCTTTGCTTCGCACCGAATGGCCGCCAGCCTGCATGCGTTCGCGAATCGCTCCCCCGCCACCGGTCGCTTGGGATGGTAAGAGTCCCTGGGAGTGGTGGGGTTTGAGGGAGCAGCGGCGGGGCGTCAGCACGTAGACGGCCATCGGCGGGATCTTCGGTGTGTACGGCCAAGCACTCACTGAAGAAAGAGGTCCACCGATGGCCTTGCCCCAGTCTGCCCTGTCTGAGCTCCTCGATGCGTTCCGTGCCGGTGACGGCGTGGATCTGGTTCGTGAATCGGTCCGTGTCGCGTTGCAGGAACTGATCGAGCTCGAGGCGACCGAACGCATCGGCGCTGCCCCCTACGAGCGCGCCGAGGACCGTACGACCGAACGCAACGGCCATCGCCCGCGGATGCTGACCACCAAGACCGGCGACGTCGAGCTGCGGATCCCCAAACTCAGGAAGGGCTCGTTCTTCCCGATCATCCTCGAGCCCCGCCGCCGCATCGACCAGGCCCTGTACGCGGTCGTGATGGAGGCCTACGTCCACGGCATCTCAACCAGAGCGGTCGACGACCTGGTCGAAGCGATGGGCGGCGCCGGGATCTCCAAGTCCGAGGTGTCCCGGATCTGTGCCGGCCTGGACGAGACCGTCGGCGCGTTCCGGACCCGGGCCCTGGACCACGTCGAGTTCCCCTACATCTACCTCGATGCGACCTACCTCCACGTCCGCAATCAGCCCGGCAAGGGCGGGCAGGTCGTGTCGATGGCCGTAGTCGTCGCCACCGGCGTCACCGCCCGCGGTGAGCGGGAGATCCTCGGCCTGGACGTCGGCGACAGCGAAGACGAGGTGTTCTGGCGCAGCTTCCTGCTCAGCCTCAAACAGCGCGGCCTGTCCGGTGTGAAGCTGGTGATCTCAGACCAGCACTCAGGCCTTGTGAAGGCCCTCTCTCGGGCATTCCAGGGCGTCGCACACCAGCGGTGCCGGGTCCACTTCGCCCGCAACCTCCTCGCCCACGTCCCCAAGGGCCAAGCCGAGCTCGTGGCCACCGCGTTCCGGATGATCTTCGCCCAACCCACGCCCGCTGACGTCGACGCAGCGTGGGACAAGACCCGCGACGAACTCGCCGCCCGGTTCCCCAAGCTCGGCCCGTACATGGACGACGCGAAGGCCGAGGTCCTCGCCTTCACCGGCTTCCCGCGCGAGCACTGGCGCAAGATCTGGTCGACCAACCCGCTCGAGCGAGTCAACAAGGAGATCAAACGCCGCGCCCGCGTCGTCGGGATCTTCCCCAACGCCGCGGCCGTGATCAGGCTCGTCGGAGCCGTGCTTATCGACATGCACGACGAGTGGATCGCCGGCGAACGGCGCTACCTCTCAGAAGGCTCCATGGCCAAGCTCTACGACACCAGCGATACTGAACCCGTCGCCGCCATCGACAACGGCGACGCGTAGGCACCGAGGATCACCTCAAAGCCCACCACCCCACGGGGCTCTGTCCTCGGCCGCGGACATCGCAGCTCGCGAGCCTTCCTGATTCCACCTCGCGCGCCGCAGCGATTCGCCATGCTCATGACATGTCCTCGCCCGTGGGCAAACCTGGACGCTCCAGCCAGGCACAGTACGACGCCCTGACCCGATCGTGGCGGCGCCGCAACCGCAAGCTCTTCCTTGCGGTCGGGGCGATCTGCGGCTCGGTGATCGTCGGTTCCTTCGCAATCGCCGCCACCTGGCCGGCCCTCGCCTGGATCGCCGGCGTGTTTGCGGGAGCCGCCCTTTGCTTCTACCTCTTCGCACGCATGAGCCCACCCGGATGGATCGAGAACTGGCAGGCGGGCGCGTGGGGCGAAGAGGCGACCGCGGCTGCTGTCGCACCGCTGAAGGCCGAAGGGTGGGTAGTGACTCACGACCTGCCTGCTCACCACGGCAACATCGACCACCTGGTCGTCGGACCAGGTGGAGTGTTCCTCCTGGACTCGAAGCGGATCAACGGCACCGTCACCGTCAGCGAGGGGCGAGTGGCCGTTCAGCGACTCGACAATCCGACGCTGGGTTACGCCCATCCCGGCGCGGGCCACGTGATCGCTCTGGCGAAGGAAACGCATGATCGAGTACTCGCTGCGTCGCGGCTGAACGTGTGGATCGTGCCCGTCATGGTGTTGTGGGCGAACTTCCCTCAAGGTGTGGCCAAAGATCGGTGCACCTTTGTGCACGGCGACCGGGTCGCCGAGTGGCTGCTCGCGCAACCGACGAAGATCTCCGAAGATCGCATCGAACAGGTGTCCGAGATGGTGATCCGCGCCCTCTCCTCATGACGGATCGCTCGGAGGCGGTGCGGTCTAAGGCGGCGATAGGCAGCACCTCTGCCTGGGCGTCTCACTCCGAATGGCTTCCCGGGCCCTCGCTCGTCGGATTCACGCCTGCAGTGCGGGCAAAACAACGCATGAAACCGTAGTGATTGCACCGTGGGGTTACGCCGGGGGTAAGCGCTTCCGTGCTCTCAGCCGCCAAGAGTCGTACCAAGACGACACCCGCCTAAGCGCCTTCGTGACTGAAGGGGTCGGAACCGCTACATCGAGCCGGCATTGGAGAGGATGCACCCGGCGACGTCTGCGCTTGTCGGTGGTCCTCAGATGGTCGCCCCTGCCCAGGTCGTCCGCGCTGTCTCGTCGGAGAACTTCCCGGCCGCGAGACCGTCGATACCCGATGCGACTCGATCGGTCAGTTGCTGATGTCAGCATCACGGGCGATCACTCAGAACCTGCGGTCACGACCACCCAGCTGACGCACGGCAGCCAGGTGACGAAGGCGGTGTCGCCCTCCACCACCCGCCGTCAGCATCATCGGGCGGGCTGCGCCCTGCCCCTGAGGAGCAGCGCGGTGACGACTCCGGCCAGCAGAAGGATCACGGTCGCCACCTCCAACGCCCGCTGATAGCCGTCGACCAAGGCCGCTGCACCTTGACCGCTCCCGCCCGTGGCGGCCGCGGCGACACCGGCCAGCAGTGCCAGCCCGAGCCCCACCCCGACCTGCTGTGCCGCGTTGAGCACGGCGGCAGCGACACCTGCGCGGTCCTCGGGAACGTCGTACACCGCCGCCTGGGTCAGGGCCATCACGCCGAATCCGAACCCCACCGCGAGCAGGAACATCGCGGGCGCGAGGTGGGTCCCGTACGACGTCTCCTCGCCGACCCTGGAGAACCAAAGGATGGCGATCGCGCTGAGCAGCGCGCCCGAGGGAGCGACCGCACGGACGGAGGTCCGGCCGATCATCACAGGAGCCAGTGCCGCACCCACCACGATCCCGACGCGAATGGCAGCCACGCGGTTCCGGCCTCGACGGGGGTGAAGTGCCGCGCGTCCTGGAGGTAGAGCGTGATGACGTAGAACGTGCCCATCGGACCGATGGCCAGGAGGAGCATGCCGAGGTAGGCGCCGGATCGGGACCTGTCTGCCAGGATTCCGAGCGGGAGGAGTGGGCGACGGACTTTCGCCTGCGACAGCACGAAGAGAGCCAACAGGATCGCTGCGCCCACGATCAGGAGCGGACCGAGCACGTCGGAGAGACCGTCCTCGCCAATGCGCGTGATCCCGTAGGTCATCGTCAGCATGCCCCCGTTCACGAACGCCGCACCGATGCCGCCAAGTGGCCCCGGCACGGGACGGCAGCAGTGAGCGACCGACTCCCCCACAGCACGAGAAGGCCGATCGGCACGTTGATGAAGAACACCCAGCGCCAGCCCCCGACCTCAGTCAGCACTCCCCCGAGGAAGAGCCCGGCGATGATGCCGAGCCCGGACATGGCGCCATAAAGCGACAGCGCGGTGTCGCGCATCTTCTTGTCCTGGAACGACGTCGCGATGAGCGCCAGCGCGTTCGGGGCCGCCAACGCGGCACCGAGGCCTTGCAGGGCGCGAGCGGCGACCAATGTCTCGAGGTTGTGCCCCATGCCCCCGGCGAGCGACCCTGCCACGAAGACCGCGACCCCCGTCGAGAAGGTGCGGCGACGCCCCCCACACGTCCCCGATGCGTCCGCCGACGAGGATCAGGGATCCGAACACCACGATGTAGGCGTTCACGACCCACGGCAGGTCGACCGGCTCCACGTCGAGCGACCGCTTGATGCTCGGCAGCGCGATGTTCACGATCGAGTCGTCCAGCACCAGCATCAGCTGCGCCGTGGTGATCACCAGCAGTGCGATGGAGGCTGATCTCCGCGTAGCGGTGTCCATACGTCCGGAATACCCCCCTAGGGTATAAGGGCGCGAAACGGTTCGGTCACCCTCGCCGTGAGGACTGACGGCATCTCGGCCCGTCCCGGTCCTCCTCGGCGTACCCACTCGACGATCGCGTCGATCACCGAGGGCTGGAGAACCCCGCCGAGCCACACTGGTCGAGCTCTCCGTTCGACACGCGCGGAGGGCGCTGGCGAGACGACGACGACGTTCGACTCCCCGCAGACCAGCAGACAGGTACTCACCCGCACCTCGGCACGGCCACGCAGACCATGGATGAGCGCATTGACCTGTGCGGCGTGGTCGACGTCAGGATGGCGGCCGACGTCGCCGCAACAACAGCCACGGCAGACCGTGACCAGGCACTGGTCACGGTCTGCCACGACGCCTCCGAAGAGGGTCACGCCCGGACGGCCATCGGTCGCCCGGCCCCTGGGCGAGCCACCTCAGCTCGGTGAGTGACCGCCCCGTGCACCAGGCCGATCACGCCCCACATTGCCCCGAGCTGGGCGAGCGACCCGACCCGGAAGTCCCAGAGCAGCGCCGCCGGCACGGAGCCGGGTACGACGTCAGCCGGGCCCGGCGCGAACAGCAGGACGGCGCCCGCACCCAGCGTCGCCACCGCAGCCACAGCGAGCCACGTCAGTCCCAACGAAGTCCCCCGCCGCTCCAGGAAGCGCTGAGTCCCGAAGGCTGCGCCGACGACGAGAACTCCCAGCCCGATGACCACGAAGTAGCACAGCGTGCGGTAGTTCACGGTGTCCGGATCACCGACGCCGGGGGGATTGGCCGGGATGACGAGAGCGGGCAGCAAGGCCATGACGACGAAGGCGAGCATACCGAGCGCAGTCGACTTGCCGAGGTCCGTGCGCCCGGGAAGGCGATGCCGCGACCGCGCATAGACGACCGAGAAGGCCAGGCCCATCAGAGCCGCAACGATGATCACGGTCAGGGTGCCGCCGATCTGCTGCTGCAGCCGGGTCACGACCTCGCCGGCTTCGTGGGAGTGGCTGTGGGCGCCCTCCGATCCCGCGTGATCGTGCGCGTCGGCGCCTGCGCCCTCCAACGCGATCGCGCGGGACAGGACCGGCTCGACTGCCATCCACAGGACCACAGCCGCAGCCGTGCCCCCTGCGATTCCGCTCGCACCGCCCCGAACGAGGCGCTGCGTCCACGTGGTCCGCATCAGGATCAGTGGCAGGGCACGCCGAGGGCGTGGCGGCCGTCGTGGGTGAACTCGTGCAGGAACTGCGCAGCATTCGCCGAGAGCAGAGCGCCGTTCTCCTGCACGAGGAAGTAGGCACCGAAGAGGGCGAAGGCCGCGACGGCCCAGACCCAGGCGGGGACTGCGATGGCCGCCTTGGTGGCGGCGACGGATGCGTTGGACATGGTGGTCTCCTTTCCCGTCAGGCCCGGTTGGCCGGGTCGACGGCAATGGGCTCGGTGTGAGCCTCGTGGTGGTTGCGGTTGGCCGGTACGGCGAGCACGTCCAGGGTTCGTCCGTCGAGCTCGTCGAGCAGGAGGACCCCCTGGTTCCCCAGGACTTGCTCCAGGGCGGCGACCCAGTGCTCGTAGTACGACCACGACGGGTCGTCGAGGCCCGGGTTCTCCTTCTCCCAGGCCGAGATCGATGCGATCAGCGCACCTTGGAACTGCGACCAGTCGAACTGTCCGGTTTTGTGGGCGCTGACCGCGAGCGCGAAGGCACGGATCTCCCACGGCTCGTCGAACGCGAGATCGCCGGCCCGGACGCCGGGCATGTCGCAGACGAGGTCCTCGACAGCCCGGCGTTCCTCTGCCGAGGGCCGATCACGGGTACCCACGCTCATGATGCGGCCTTCGCCGGGGCGACACCGATCATCGAGTCGCGGGTGACCAGGGCAGCGAGCTGCTCCTCGGACCAACCGTCGGTGCCGGCGGGACGCTGGGGCATCACGAAGTACCGCATCTCCGAGCTCGAGTCCCAGACCCGGATCTCCTTGTCCACCGGTACGTCGAACCCGAACTCCTCGGCGAGCACCTTGCGGGGCTCGCGGACAATGCGGGACCGGTACTGGGGCTCCTTGTACCAGTTCGGGGGCAGCCCCATCACCGGCCAGGGGTAGCAGGAGCAGAGAGTGCACACGATGGCGTTGTGGACGTCGTCGGTGTTCTCCAGTGCGACGAGGTCCTCGCCCTGGAGACCGCTGATGCCGAGCTCCTTCGCGGCCTCGGTGGCGTCCTCGAGCAGGCGAGCCTTGAACTCGGGGTCACTCCACGCCTTGGCGATCAGCTGGGCGCCGAGGTGCGGTCCGACCTCGTTCTCGTAGATCTCGACCATCCGGTCGACCATCGACGTCGTCATCACGCCCTGCTCGATGAGCATCGACTCCAGCGCCTTGACGCGCGCGGCGATTTCTTCCTGCGACTTCACGAGGCCACTCATGCGACCGCTCCTTCCTTCTCGACCAGCTCGATGTAGGGATCCCAGACGTCGAAGCACGTGCTTCCGTTGGGGTCGGCGTATTGCGCACCCCACAGCTCCTCGGCCGAGAACTGCACGGTGTAGAGGTGCTCGGGAGCGTCGCCGTGTCCGTTGCCCGCGGAGTCGGGGTAGATGAACGAGCCGTGGTGGCTGATGATCACCCCTGTCTTGCCGCGGACGTAGCCGGCACGACGGCTGTGGCCGAAGGGCACGTCGATGCCCATGCGCACGACATCCCCGACCTTGAACCGCGGCTCCTTGTCCGTCGGACGGCCAGCAGGTGCACCAGCCGGAACGACCGCGTTCACGAAGTCGATCAGCTCCTGGCTCTGCTCGTGCTCGGGCAGCGGTGCATCCGGGTTGTCGAGGTAGAACTGGGTACGCCGGTCGAGTTCGGCCTCGTCGATGTGCCCCCCGCCGATCCCGTAGTACTCGAAGGTGTGGAGCCAGTGCTCGTAATACGGCGCCTTGAGATAGACGGCCGGGTCCATCACCTCGATGCCGTAGCGGAACTGGTCCACGCCGAACCAGCCGGCACGGAAGCAGGCGGCGAACATCGTGAACGCCGGCTTCTCCCACTCCGCGCGGAAGATCGGCTCCTCGGCAGGAGGATCGATCGGACCGAGTCCGTCGGTGCCTCCCAGGTCGAACACCCCGTTCATGCGTTTCTCCTCTCGGCGGCCGGCAGCGGGAACCCACCGACCGCGTTCTCCAGTGCGTGCGCCACGCGTAGAACCGTGGCGTCGTCGTACTTCCTGCCGATGACCATGAGGCCGACCGGAAGTCCATCTGCGAGACCGGCCGGAACGGAGCAGGCCGGGTGGCCCGTCACGTCGAACGGCGCGGTGTTGGCGAGCATCTCGAGGGCCCTGCCGAGGGTGTCGGCGAGCTCGGCGTCAGCGGCCGGGAGCTTGCTCGCAGTAATCGGCAGCGTCGGCATCACCAGCACGTCGTAGTTCTCGAGGGCTGTGTCGTACGCCGCCGCGAGGCGTGACTCGAGGCCACGCGCCATCGCGTAGTGGCGCCCGAACTCGTTGTCGAGTGCATGCCGACCGGCCATCATCACGAGCTTGACGGTCTCCGAAAACCGGCTGGGGTCCTCGCGCCAGCGGCGCCCGTAGTGTGCGATCAGGTCGGGGTCGTAGTAGCCTTTCCAGTTCATGCCGTAGGCGTTGCCGTCGACCATCTGCCAGGTCGCTCCCTCGACCGAGATCACATCCCAGATCGCCGGTCCGTAGGCGTGCCACGGGATCGAGACCTCCTCGGCCTCGAGCCCTGCGGACACCAGCTGCGCAATGGCTGCGCGCACGGCCTCGTTGACTGCGGGATCAGCGTTGGCCAGCTGGAAGCCCTCGGTGACGACGCCGAGGCGCAGACCTGAGGCCGACTCGGTGAGTGCCTGCACGTAGTCGGCCGGCGCCGTCGCGTCAGGCTGCCGCGGGTCGAGACCGTCGACGCCGACGATGACGTCGAGCATCGTCGCGACGTCCTCGACGGTGCGGGCCATCGGGCCCAGGTGGTCGATGGACTGCTCGATCGGGAAGGCGCCCGTGTAGGGAACGAGACCGAAGGTCGGCTTGTGGCCCACGATGCCGCAGAAGGCGGCAGGAATTCGTACTGATCCGCCCTGGTCGCCACCGAGCGCCAGGTCCACCTCACGGCCGGCGACGAGTGCGGCGCTGCCGCTCGATGAGCCGCCGGCCGACCGCTCCCGGTCCCAGGGATTGCGCACGGGACCGGGCTTGCTCGTGTGGGACCCCCCGGAGAAGCAGAGGTCCTCACACGTCGACTTGCCCGCGATCGTCGCCCCGGCGGCGAGGAGGCGTCGGACCACCGTCGCATCCTCGGCCGGGATGTAGCCGTCGACGGTCAACGAACCGTTCATCATCGGAACGCCGGCGACGCTGACATTGTCCTTGATAACGACCGTCCTACCCGCGAGCGGCCCCTCGGCCGCCTCGGCGAGGTCGGTCTGCACGTACCAGGCACCGAGCTCGTTGTGGCCCTCAGCCGGTCGGACCCAGGTGCGCTCCGGCACGCTGGGGGCGAGGTCGGCGTACAGCTCCTCCACCCGGTTCCACGACTCGAGCAGTCCGTCGGCGACCGCCTGGTAGGTGACGATGTCGGCGTCGTCGATCCCCAGGCCTGCGGCAGCGGCGAGCTCGGCCATCGCGGCCACGGTCGGCTTCTCGATCGGCATGCGACCTTCCTCTCTCGGATGCGCGGGTTGTGGTCCGCGTCACGCCAAGTGAAGTGTCAATCCGTCCATATGTCAACAGATCGCGACATATTGAAACGGGAACTCGCTGTTACCGGAAACATCGCTCGCCATCAGCCCTTCAGTGCAGGGAAGTCCTCGTCGCGGAACTCGCCCGCCGGCCGGTTGCCCTCGACCTCGTTCTCGCGCTGGCGCAGCTCGACCCGGCGGATCTTGCCCGAGATCGTCTTCGGCAGGTCGTGGAACTCCAGCCGTCGCACCCGCAGGTACGGCGCCAGGTGCTCGCGCGCGTAGCGCAGGATCGACTCCGCCGTCTCCGCCGTCGGCTCGTGGCCGGCGACGAGGGCGACGTACGCCTTCGGGACCGCGAGCCGCACCGGGTCGGGCGCGGGGACCACGGCCGCCTCGGCGACGGCGGGGTGCTCGATCAGCACCGACTCGAGCTCGAACGGGCTCACCTTGTAGTCCGACGCCTTGAACACGTCGTCGGTGCGCCCGATGTAGGTGACGTAGCCGTCCTCGTCACGGGCCGCGACGTCGCCGGTGTGGTAGAAACCGCCGGCCATCGCCTCGGCGTTCTTCGCAGCGTCGCCCTGGTACCCGGTCATCAGCGTGAGCGGCCCGGCGCCGTCGCGCACCGCCAGGTCGAGGCAGATCTCGCCCTCCCCGACGCCGTCGACGACCGTGCCCTCCAGCGGGTCGACCAGCACGACCGGGACGCCCGGCAGCGGGCGGCCCATCGAGCCCGACTTCACCGGCTGGCCCGGCGGGTTCGCGATCGCGGCGGTCATCTCGGTCTGGCCGAACCCGTCGCGGATGGTCAGGCCCCAGTGCTTCTCGACCTGGCTGATCACCTCGGGGTTGAGCGGCTCGCCGGCGGCGATCGCCTCGCGCAGCGCGCCCTTGCCGCCGGAGAGGTCGGCGTTGATGAGCATCCGCCAGACCGTCGGCGGGGCGCAGAAGGTCGTCACGCCCTCGCTCCGGATCCGCTCGAGCAGCGCGGCCGCGTCGAAGCGGGCGTAGTTGTAGACGAACACGGTCGCCTCGGCCAGCCACGGGGCGAAGAAGTTCGACCACGCGTGCTTCGCCCAGCCGGGGCTCGAGATGTTGAGGTGCACGTCGCCGGGCTGCAGGCCCAGCCAGTACATCGTCGACAGGTGCCCGACCGGGTAGGACGTGTGGGTGTGCTCCACCAGCTTGGGCCGGCTCGTCGTACCGGAGGTGAAGTAGAGCAGCAGGCGGTCGTCGCTGGCGTTGCCCGGGTGCGGGACGGGGGCGGCCGGGGTCGCGAAGGCAGCGGCGTACGGGCTCCAGCCCTCGGGCGCCTCGCCGACGGCGACCCGGAGGTAGTCGCCGGGGACCTCGTCGAACTTCGGGGCGTCCGCGGCGTTGCAGACCACCGCGTGGACGTTGCCGCGGGCGAGGCGGTCGACCAGCTCGGCCGGGCCGACCGCCGTCGTGGTCGGCATGATGACCGCGCCGAGCCGAATCAGCGCGAGCATCGACTCCCACAGCTCGACCTGGTTGCCGAGCATCACCACGACGCTGTCACCTGCCCGCACCCCCAGCGCGGACAGATGGTTCGCGACCTGCTCCGAACGCATGACCAGCTCACCGAACGTGTACGACGCCCGCGCGCCGTCCTCCTCGACGATCACGAGCCCGGGCTGCTCGTTGCCACGCGCATAGGTGTCGAACCAGTCGTGCACGAAGTTGAACGACGACCCCACATCGGGCCAGCGAAAGTCCTCCAGGGCGGCAGCGCGGTCGTAACGGTGACGAATCAGGAGGTCGCGCGCAGAGCGCAGAGCGTGAGTGGCTTCCATGCGGCAGATGGTTCAACCACCGAGCCCGCTCCGAACACCCCCCCATGGGGGGCGAGCGCGACGACCGTCACAGCACGAGCCCCAACCGCCTGGCCTCGATCACCGCCAGGTGCCGCGACCCCACGCCGAGCCGTGACAGAACGTCGCGCATGTACGACTTGACCGTGAGGGCCGTCAGTCCGAGATGCTCGGCCACGGCGGCGTAGGTCAGCCCCGTGGCAACCAGCGCGAGGACATCCCTTTCGCGGGCCGTCAACAGTGGCGCAGTCCCACCGCCGGCGACAGCCATCTGTTCCAGCAACAAGGTTGCGGCATCGCGCGCGCAGTCGTCGGTGGTGGAGCTGCGGATCGCCACCAGACCGGCATGGAGCCGGCGCGCCCGCGCGGCCATCTCCTCGTGGCGTCGCCTGAGCTCCGCGGTCCGCAGTTCCACCTGCCGGTGGATCTCCTCCTCGACACTGATCTCGTGGGCGAGAGCACGCGATGCCCTGATGACGACGTCCAGCGTCCGATCGCCCACGATCGCGGCGCGGAAGCCTACGTAGAGGACACCTCGGGCAGACCGCCCGACGCGCACCGGCGCTGCGGCGATCGTTGTCAGGCCCTCCGCGCGAACCTGTCGGTCGTAGTCGTGGGAGATGCGCTGGGTGCCGTAGTAGTCGTCGACGGCCATCGCTCGCTGCTCCGCCCACACCCGCCCTCCGAGCCCCCGTCCGCGTTGGAGCTCGAGGCCTCTGAGGGATCCGGCGTTGGCCCCGTCGATCCAGGCGAGCCTCAGCCGCTCGCCCTCGACCGCACCGCCGAAGGCCACCGAGGCGCCTGCCTCGGAGCGAAGACGCCGGACCGCGGAATCCCAGACCCCAGTGTTCCAGGAGGTTTCATCGGGCACTGCAAGCTCAACCGTTCTGGATGCGGAACCCGCCGGACTCGGCCCTGGCAACGTAGAGGTCCTGCCGCATGCGGTGAGGGCCCTCGGACCGGACCGCACCCCGAGGCATGCGTCCACGGCTGCGGCGCAACATGTTGGTCACCGTGCTCTCGTCCCCACGGCTCTGACGAACCGCCGACGCATAGAGCACGATCGCCTCGTAGACCGACTCGGAGAGCGAGGACAGCGGCGGGGCCAGCTCGCCGTACCGACTGCGGTAGCGGCCCACGAGCTCGATGTTCTCGGGGGTGTCGAGTGCTTCGAAGTAGCCCAGGGCCGTCCAGATCCCCTGTGATGCCTGATCGCCGATCCTCTCCCGCGCGGACTCCTCCATCACCAACGACAGCGTCTGCCAACGGGACCGGAAGCCCTGGTCCCACGTCTGCCGCTCGAAGGCGACCTCGTCCGCTCCCACCAGAGTCGAGAGCACACAGTCCGCACCGCTCCGCTCGATGCCCGCCAAGGTGGACTCGAAGTCCTCGGTACCGAGCGGCACGAACTGGTTCCCCACGATCGTGGCACCCACCTCCGCCAGTGCCCGCTCGCCAGCGAGATGGGCACCGTGCGCCCAGCGGTAGTCGTTGCCGATCATGTACCACCGCTTGCCGGCAGCGCTGTTCATGACCGTCGAGGCCGCCGCACGAACCTGGTCGAAGGGACGCTCTCCCCAGCGCAGCACATCACCCGCACCCGCGCCGCCCTCGTTCAGCAAGGAGTGGATCACGGGACGACCGGTTCCGCTGAGCGCATCGACCGCCGAGCCGAAGCTGGCGCTCGTGACGCTCGCAACGATCGATCGACATCCAGCGGCGATCAGCCGTCGAGCCTCCCGCGCAGCCTGATCGGCATTCGTCTCGTCATCGCCGACGACCAGCTCCACCGGACGTCCGTCGAGACCTCCATCAGCGTTGATCTCCTCGACGGCCAGCTCCGCCATGTACTCGGAAGCCACGCTGAACACAGCGCCCGGTCCCGACTTGCTGGTGAGCAGACCGATGCGATGGACGCCGGCATCCACATGCGACGGCATCGGCCAGCCCCGCCGGCGCAGCAACCAGTCCATGCCCTTCTGGTCCACGTCGCCGGTGACGGACACCAGTGAACCTCCGTCGGGACCGGGACGGATCAAGATCTTGAGGCGACCTGACCAGGGCTGGTCGTGGACGATCTCGACGAGCCGCCCCGGGACCACTCGGCCGAACCGGCCCAGGATGTCGACTGAACCGGTGGAGAGACCGTCCGACGGCAACCGGATGCCCACAGGGACACCCGTCCGCACGACGTCACACCGGGCGTCGAAGAGCCAGCTACCCCCGCAGCCCGAGCCGAAGAGGTTGAAGACCTCGAACGGCGAATGGCGCAGCTCGCGCGTCGCCGTGATGAGCACCTCGCCCAAGGACCGTCACCCCCAAGCCCGGATCGCTACGCAGAACGCGCCCGGGACCCCTTCATCGCCTTCGACTCGACTGTTGCCGAGTCGGTCGGAACACCTGAACCGAGCAACACCGACAGGAAGGACATGGCATCGCGCACCGGACCCTCGGGGTCCAGCGAAAGATGACGGAAGCGCCCCTCGCGGCGCTCGACCACCAGCCCCGCCTGACGCAGGATCCGAAGGTGGCTCGACACAGCCGTACGGCCGACAGCAGAGACGCTGTCGGCGACCTCGCCCGCGGTCATCTCGCCGTTCTCCGCGAGCAGGCGCAGGATCTCGCGCCGCGTCGGATCGGACAGTGCGTCGAACGCGTCCTGGGCGGGTGCGCCCATCATCCAGACCTCCTCAACGTGTCAATGGGTGATGACACAACAACAGATTACCGCGCCTTCGAACCCACGGCAACATGTCAATTTGTCAGAAATCATTGACATATGCTGGGAGCGCTCCATAGGTTCGCCGACCAGTTCGTCACGGCACCACGCCGTGGCACTGAGAGGAGCTCCAAATGAGTGCAGACACCGCCCCCGCCACCACCGAGGCCGGATCGACGGCCATGGCCCCGACGGGCGATCCCTTGTCTGTCGGCCTGCCAGGCTTCGTCGTCGGATCGGTCGCCCTCGGTCTGCAACTGACCGGATTCGTCTCGGCCGCCGCCGCGGCGGCGCCGCTCGCGATCATCCTCGCGGCCAGCGCCGTGTGCACCCTGATCGCCACTGTCTGGGCAGCTCGACTCGGCCAGAACGCGGTCGCGGCGGTCTTCGGCGTCTTCGCGGGCTTCTGGGCGAGCTACGCCGGCCTCGTGCTCGGCCTCACGCACGGATGGCTGCCGGTGCCGCTCGAGGACATCCAGCACACGCAGGCACTGTTCCTGATCAGCTGGCTGGTGGTCGTCGGAGTCCTCACCCTCGGCTCGCTCCGCCTTCCGTTGAGCTTCACCGCGGTCCTCGCCCTGGTGGACCTGACCCTCGTCCTGCAGATCGTCGGCGTCCTCGGCAACAACACCGGTGCCGCAAAGGCCTCCGGCTTCACGGCTCTGAGCTTCGCCGCCATCGGCGCCTACCTCTTCCTGGGCACCGTGCGGCAGGCGACCGGCGGGCAGCCACTGCCGCTCGGGCGCCCGGTCGTCACGGCCTGAGCCCTCCTGAGCACCGGCGGTCGTGAGTGGTCCCGCCCTCACGGCCGCCGGCACCACCGAGTCAGCGAGGCGTGGTCTCCGACGGCGCGAACGCCGCTCCGTGGCCCGGCACGATCAGTGCAGGCTTCATGTCGAGCACACGTGCACGACTGGTGTGGAAGGCGTCCTGGTCTGTGCCCACGGTGTCGTCGCCGGGAGGCCGCGACTCGGTCCACCAGAGGTGGGTGAACGCCACCAGGCCGTCCGCGGTGCGTGCGAGCGTCGTGATGTCCTGGTCGGTGTGCCCCGGGGTCTGGATCAGGCTGACGTTCTCGGACACCTGGAAGCCCTCGGCGGGCCGCATCACCCACTGGTCGTTGCGGTAGATGCCCCACACGTCATGCGCCTGCGCGTTCGGGAAGAGCGCCACGTTGAAGGTGTGGTCCGGATGGTGGTGGCTGAACACCACATCGGTGATGTCACCCGCCTCGATGCCCAACTCCCGCAGAGGATCGAGGATCGATCCCCGACTGGGCACGAACCCGGGGTCCACGACGATCAGCTGGTCGCCGTCGCGCAGGAAGGCCACGGTCGACGCGACAGAACCGGCAGTGCCCACCTCCCACGGCACGGCCGGCGGCACGTAGCCAGCGAAGAGAACCTCGAACTGGTCGACGGCGCCGGTGGGTGCGCCCTTCGAGTCGGTCATGCGATCACATCCTGTCTTGTCGGGTTGTCCTGGCCGCCAGCGACGGCAGGCTTCAGGAAGTCCTGTCCGGAGATCTCCTCGAGGGCACCCTCGAGGATCTCGAGCATCAGATCGACCTCGTCCTCGCTGATCGTCAGCGGTGGCGAGAGGATCACCGCGTTGTTCAAGGGAGCGATGCCCGCGGGGTAGACGATGAGACCCCGCTCGAAGCAGGCATCGACGAACAACCCGGACACCTGATGGACCGGGTCAGGAGCAGCCTTGGCCAGGGGATCGGCGAGGAACTCGAAGCCCCACAGGAGACCGCGGCCCCGGACGTCGGCCACGAAGGGAAAGCGCACGGCAAGCTGCAGCAGGCCGGCCGCCAGCTGCTTGCCGCGCTGTCTGACATTGGCCAGGACCTCGTTCTGCTCGAGGTGGTCCAGCACGGCGAGGCACGCCGCGGCACCCAGCGGGTTGCCGGAGAAGGTGTGCCCGAACGGCGCCACACCACTGCCTGCCCGGATGACCTCGACCATGTGATCCCGCATCAGCACGGCACCCATGGGCGAGTAGCCAGCGCTCAGTCCCTTGCCCGTGGCCAGCAGGTCGGGCACGACACCCTCGGTGATGCTGGCGAACCAGTCGCCCGTACGACCCATGCCGGTGATGACCTCGTCGAGGATGAGGAGGACGCCGAGTCGGTCGCAGAACTGACGGAGTCGCTGCAGGTAGCCGGTCGGCGGCACCAGTACGCCGCCCGCCGCGCCGACGATCGGCTCGACGATGATGCCGGCAACGGTCTCCGGACCAGCCGTGATCACGGCGGCCTCGAACTCCGCTGCCGCTCGCTCGGCATACTGCTCGTCGCTCTCGCCCGGACGGGCGTGGCGGAAGGCATGGACCGCGGGCACCACGGGGAAGGGATGCAGCAGCGTCCCGTAGTCGGGACGCCGCGCGGCATGGCCGGACATCGAGAGCGCACCCATCGTCATGCCGTGATAGCTGATGTCGCGACTGAGGATCTTGACCTTCTCCGGCTTGCCGCGCTCCCGCCAGTGCCCGACAGCCGCCCGAATGGCGAACTCGGTCGCCTCGGAGCCGCTGCTCACGAAGAACGCATGGTTCAGGTCGCCGGGAGCCAATGCGGCCAGCCGGCGGGCGAGCTCCTCAGCGGGCTCATTGGTGAACTGCGTCCGATAGGTGAAGGCGACACGCGAGAGCTGACGATTGAGGGCGTCGGCGATCTCCAGGACGCCGTGGCCGATGCTGGCGGTCATCGCGCCGCCGGCTCCGTCAAGGTACCGACGTCCCTCGGTGTCGTAGAGGAAGACACCCTGGCCGTGACTGATGGTCGGATAGGCGCGGTCGACGTGCTGCTTCAGGAGTGCGCTCACCGGCTCGCAGCTCCGAGGTCGGCCGCAGCACGCAGCACGCCGGTGAAGTTGCTGATCAGGCGGCGGTTGCCGCGCAGGACCACGTCCTCGTGGGCCAACAGGTCCTCATCTCCGCTGGCCAGGCGCTCCCGGTCCTGCTCGCTCGGATTGCGGTGGTCGTGGACCCACGTCAGGTACGCCGCATGGTTGATCTCCGGGTGGAACTGGACCCCCCACGAGGTCCTTCCCACGCGGAAGGCCTGGTGGGGGTACTCCGGCCCC
Organism: Nocardioides aromaticivorans; assembly: GCF_013408525.1. NCBI lineage: Bacteria > Bacillati > Actinomycetota > Actinomycetes > Propionibacteriales > Nocardioidaceae > Nocardioides > Nocardioides aromaticivorans. Next base: position 2,224,445 of record NZ_JACBZM010000001.1, on the reverse strand, counting down.
GTGCCCAGCCACGTCGCATCCTTCGGGAGCTCCGCGACCATGTCACCGTGCATGGTGCCTGCCAGGAAGGGGTGCGGGAGTCCCGCATGCACCGGGTCGACCGCTGCAGCAGGAAGCCACTCGACACGGGCAACTCCGGTCTCCAACCCCCGGTCGCCGACTGCGGTGCGGCCGCCGAACGCCTGTGCCATCAACTGAGCGCCGAGGCAGATGCCGAGGCTCGGAGCCTCTCGGTCGCTGGCATCGCGTTGCAGAGCCCGGATGTCCTCGAGCCAGGGATAGCCCGCGTCGTCCAGCGAGCTCATGTCCCCGCCCAGCACGACCAGGCCATCGGCTTCGAGTCGCTCTGGAACGGGCTCACCTGCGTAGGGCCGGACGCAGGTCCAGCTGACACCGGCCTCGGTGAACCAGCCCTCCAGCTCGTACATCGGGTCGAGCGGGTCGGGCTGGACGACCAGCACCTCACGCGTCGGGGCCGGGGGACGCTCGGCAGTCATGCGGGCCAACCTCTCAGGAACGATTCCGTGGGGCACTGGTCAGATCGGGAGAGCGGGGTCGTCGAGACCCACGACCTGGCTGCCCTGGAAGAAGCGCACCATGTCCGTCGGTCCGTGACCACCCATGCCTGCCGAGTTCCAGAAGGTCTGCTCGGAGCCGTCGGCGAGGTCCGCGAGCTTGCACCCGTTGACCCGGACCTCGCCGGCCGGGATCCGGGCAGCAGCTCCCAGTGCCCGGTCGACGTCCGCTCCGAAGACGAAGCCGGCGAGGCCCGTCTCGGGGCCGGTCGCCGCAGCGATGGAGGAGTCGTCGCTGCTGGACGCGTGCACCGACATCACCGGGCCGAACAGCTCTGCCGTCGAGTCCTCCGCGGCCGTACCGACGACGAGTGTCGGCGCGAGGAACCAACCGGACAGGTCGGGGAGCTCGTTGACCGTGAGTGCCTTGCCTCCGCGAGCGACCAGGTCGTTGATCCGGCCCGTCAGGTGGTCGCGGTGGGAGGAGTGTGCGATCGGCCCGACGTCCGTCGCGTCGTCCATGCAGTGCCCGACGGTGCGAGAGCGCAGCTCGTCGAGGAGCGCGTCCACCAGCTCGTCGTGACGGGACTCGTGGACGATCACCTTGCCGGGAGCCTCGCACCACTGGCCGTTGAGCTTGGTCATGCCGTCGACGAGCGCAGCGGCTGTGACCGAGATGTCGGCGTCCTGCAGGACGACCGCCGGGTTGTGCCCGCCGAGCTCGAGTTGCAGTGCGGCGAAGTGGGGCGCTGCCGCTGCTGCGACCGCACGGCCGCCAGCGCCGCCACCGGTGAAGGAGACGGCGCGGATCCGGGGGTCGCCGACGACCTGCGCTCCGACCGCCGCTGCACCGTGCACGAGCTGGAAGACCGCGGGCGGGAGGTCAAGGTCGTCGACGGCTTGGGCCAGCACCTCAGCGACGATCTGGCAGCCCGCGGGCGCCCATTCGGACGGCTTGAGGATCACCGGGCAGCCGGCAGCGAGGGCGCTCGCCAGCTTCGCCACACCCACGAAGGTGGGGGCGTTCCAGGGAGCCAGCACTGCCGCCGGGCCGAGCGGACGGCGCAGGAGGCGAACCGGGCGACCGCTGCCGTCGAGGTCCGTTCCGGTGCCGACTTCGAGGAGCTGGTCGCGTGCCGAGCGGACCCGCGGTCCGAGATATCTCGCCATCTGGGTCGCGATCCGCAACGGGTTGCCGTTGCCCATCGCATCCTCGAAGCCGATCTCGGCCGAGCGGGCATCCAGCCCGTCGGCGAGCCGGTCGAGGAGTGCGATCCGTGCCTCCGTCCCCGCCGCCTCCCACGATCCGTCGGCGTGGAGCGTGTGCGCAGCGGCAAGCGCGCGCTCGACCTCGGCCGCGTCGGTCGCGACCTGGTGCTGGCGGACCTCACCAGTGTTGGGGTCGTCCAGCGTTCCCGGGAGCTGGTGCGCCGGGACGGACCACGCGCCGTCGATGTAGTCGATCTGTTGCTTGGGTTCGTGAGTCGCGGCCATGGCTCGGCTTCCTGTCGCAGTGATGGGGAGGGATGCGTGGCGCCGGCGTCAGGCGCGGGCGGATGTCATGTCGACGACGATCCGGACGGTGTCGGGATCGCTCATCGCCGCGAGCCCGTCGTTGATGTCGCCGAAGTCGACGACTCGGGTGACCATGGCGTCGAGGTCGAGCCGGCCAGCCCGGTAGTGGTCGGTGAACATGGCGACATCACTCAGGAAGCGGTTCGCTCCCATGTAGGCACCACGAACAGTGCGGTCGCCGTAGACGAGCGCGTCGGCCGGCAGCGACAGGCGGGAGCCCTCGGGCATCAACCCGAGGATGGTGGCAGCTCCCGTGGGCGCCAGGCACGCGAACGCCAGCTCGGCCGTCGCCGTTCGTCCGACCGCCTCGATCGCATGGTCCACCCCGCCCGGGACGAGGGCATGCAGGGCCGCAACGGTCTCGTCGGCGTCTGCCGATGCCACCAAGACGTCGGTTGCTCCCAGGCGCTTGGCTGCCTCGAGCTTGGCCGGAACGGCGTCGATCGCGACGACTCGGCGAGCACCCGCGATGCGGGCGCCCTGGATCGCGGAGACGCCGACGCCGCCACAGCCGATCACGGCAACCGTGTCGTTGGGACCGATGCCGGCACCGTGCACGACGGCGCCGACACCCGTGGTGATGCAGCAGCCGAGGAGACAGGCCACCTCGAACGGGAGCGCATCGTCGACCGTCGCCAGCGAGCCCTCGCCCACGAGGATGGCCTCGGCGAATGCCCCGACCCCTCCGAGGGCGCCGAGGGCATCGCTGTTCGGCAACCAGTGCTTCGGACGCGGCCGCGCGCGAACGATGTCGACACGCTGGCACTGGGTGGGCCGACCGCGGAGACACTGGTCGCACATGCCGCACGCCGGCGTCACCGTGGCGACCACCCGGTCTCCGGGCGCGAAGCGTGTCACTGCGGCGCCGACACGATCGACGACACCCGCGACCTCGTGCCCCAGGACTGTCGGCAGGTCGATCGACAAGGAGCCGTGCACGTAGTGGAGGTCGCTGTGGCAGAGGCCCACGCGTTCGACCCTGACCAGCACCTCATTGTCGAGCGGGTCATCGATCAGCACGGACTCGAGGCTGAGCGGCGCTCCGACCTCACGAAGGACGGCGGCGGTGATGGTGGTGGGCAACGTAGCTCTCCTGTCGATGTCCCAAGGTGTCGGGGCAAGACCGCTGGCGGGACGCTCTCCGATCGTCGCGGCGCCGATACGCGGCGACAACGTCTGCCGTGCACCGGTCAGAACGCACGGCTGTGCACTGCTGCCACTACTGCGACACCGACCAGGCGGCCGTCGTCAACCGGGGCTGCATCGCCGCTGGGCAAACGTCCGGGGACGGCCGGCGTGCCAACCGCCGTAGGTCGTTCATCGGCCACTTGTGCCAAGGCGAGCCGGCCGAAGATCTGCTGCTCGGTGAAGGTGCGCTCCGAGCGGCCCTTGCCGAGGAAGGAGACGGCCCAGTCCATCACCGATGTGATGCGGTTCTTGAACCCCACGATGTAGAAGAGGTGGACGACGAGCCACATCAACCAGGCCAGGAGACCGGTCAGCCGCAGCCGGCCGACCATCGCGACCGCGCGGAAACGTCCGACGATGGCCATCGAGCCCTTGTCGCGATAGCGGAACGCGTCGTCGCGGGGGAATCCGTTCACGCGTCGGTTGATGAGCTTCGCTGCGTGATTGGCGCCCTGGATCGCGACCTGCGCGACACCCGGGAGGTTGTTGAGCGAGATCATGTCGCCGACCACGAAGACCTCGGGGTAGCCCGGCAGGGTGAGGTCGGGGTTGACCGAGATTCGGCCCGCCCGGTCGAGCGGGGCACCGGTCTGGGCGGAGAGCTGCTGGCCCAGCGGGTTGGCCTGGACACCGGCGGCCCACACCTTGGCGACGGCCTCGATCCGCGCGGAGCTGCCGTCCTTGTACTTCACGGTCAGGCCGCGCTCGTCGACCTCGGAGACCAAGGCGCCGAGCATGACCTCGACACCGAGCTTCTCCAGCTTCTCCTGGGTCCACTTGCCGAGCTTGGCGCCGAACGGCGGCAGCACCTGCGGCGCCGCGTCGACGAGGATGACCCGCGCCTGGCGGGTCGAGATGGCGCGGAAGTCGCGGGTCAGCGTGCGGTGCGCGAGCTCAGCGATCTGGCCGGCCATCTCCACACCGGTCGGGCCGGCGCCGACGACCACGAAGGTCAGCAGGTGGTCGACGTTCTCGCCACGGGCCGCGCCGAGCTCGGCCATCTCGAAGGCGCCGAAGATACGGCCGCGCAGCTCGAGGGCGTCGTCGATGCTCTTCATGCCGGGGGCGAACTCGGCGAAGTGGTCGTTGCCGAAGTAGGACTGGCCGGCGCCGGCGGCGACGATGAGCGAGTCGTACGGCGTCACCAACTCCTCGCCTCGGGCAGTCGACCTCACTTCGCGTGCAGCGAGGTCGATCTCGGTGACCTCGCCCAGCAGGACCTGGGCGTTCTTCTGGTTGGCGAGCACCTCGCGGGTCGGGGGCGCGATCTCGCCCTCGGAGAGGATGCCGGTCGCCACTTGGTAGAGCAGCGGCTGGAAGAGGTGGTGCGTCGTCTTCGCGATCATCGTCACGTCGACGTGGGAATGGCGCAGCGCCCGAGCGCCGAACAGGCCACCGAACCCGGAACCGATGACCACCACCCGGTGCTGCTTCTCGCGATCGGCAGGCAACGAACTCGTCACGTTCAGATCTCCTCGTGGAAGGAAGGGCTCCGGGCAGCGGCGACCCCCGCCACCGCTGCCCGGATCCGGTTTGCCTGGAGGTCAGTCGACCCTGCGGTCGTGCTCCAGGCCGGACTCGACGTACTGCTCGTCGATGAAGAGCTCCTCGAGCTCGTCGTCGTGCAGGTCGCCGATGGTCGCGTAGCGGTCGGGGTCGCTCGAGCGGAGCCACAGGGCGTAGAGGAAGCCGGCGACCGCGATGACCGCAACGTAGAGCGGGATCAGCTTGACGACCATGACGTCACCTCCCGCGAGGAAGCTGAGGTTGTTGACCAGCAGGTACATGACCGCGCCCTGCGCGACGGCACCCACGACGGGAGCAGCGAGCGTCTTCGCCCAGTCAGCGCCGGTGACCCGTCCGACTCGGTTGAAGTAGCCGATCACCGCCAGGCAGACGAGGAACTGCACCAGCAGCACGGCAAGCGTGCAGAAGATGGGCAGCCAGGTTGCGAGGTGGACCAGCGGGTCGGCTCCACCGATCGCAAAGATGGCAACGGCGGTGATCGCGATCGTGGCCTGCACGCCGGCCGCGACGTGCGGCGACTTGTGCTGCTCGTGGGTCCGGCCCAGCGCACGCGGCAGGATGCCGTCGCGACCCAGCGAGTAGAAGTACCGCGAGGCGTTGTTGTGGAACGCGAACGCGCAGGCGAAGAAGCCGGAGACCACAAGGAAGTCCATCAAGGTCCGCATGAATCCGAACGTGTGCGAGTCGGCCAGAACGAAGAAGTACTGGTCGATCAGCGTGCCCGCCTGGGCGGGAGAGTCGTCGCCGAAGCCGACCGTGCCGGCGTACGCGACGAACGTGTAGAAGATGCCGAGAGTCAGGACAGCGATGTAGGTCGCGCGCGGGACGCTCTCCTTCGGGTCGCGGGTCTCCTCCCCGTAGATCGCCGTCGTCTCGAAGCCGATCCACGACCAGAACGCGAGGAAGAAGCCGATGCCGACCGCAGGAGCGGCTCCCCACTCGCCGGGATTGAACGCCTCGGGCTGCTGGCCCTGGGTGCCGCCGGAGAAGACCGTCGCCAGAGCGACCACGAGCACGACCAGCACCTCGAGTGCGAGCAGCACCCCGAGGATGCGGGCCGTGAAGGTGACCCTGAAGTAGGAGATCACGAACATCAGCACGAGACCGGTGATGGACACCCAGTACCAGGGGACCGACAGGCCGAAGTGCTCGTCGAGAAGCGCAGATCCGTAGAAGCCGAAGCCGCCCACGATCGCTGCAGAGATCATGCTGTAGGCGGCGAGGACGACGAACCCGACGCTGAGGCCCATCGGACGCCCGAGGCCCTGCGCTGAGAACGTGTAGAAGGCGCCGGCGGACGTGATCCGCTTGGCCATCTGGGCGAAGCCAACCGAGAAGATCAGCAGGATGGCCGTGGTCGCGGCATAGGTCAACGCGGTCGCCATTCCGGCGCCCGCTGCCATCGAGATCGGGATGTAGGTCGACGCGACGACCAGGGGCGCCGCCGCAGCGGTCACCATCAGCACGATGTGTAGGAAGTTGATCGAGCTGCGGAGAAGCTGCGTGGAGACGCTCCCAGCCCCGGACTGGGATGCGGAGATCTGGCCCATCTGGACATCCTCCTCGGATGGTCGGGCGCGTCACCCCGATGGGACGAGCCGGTGTTCGGACTCGCTGAAACTAGGCCGCGTGAGCCACGCCACGTATAGCCGCACGGAACACATCGAGGCGCATGTGTGTGCGTCGCTGGACTGTCCGGGTGCGGGTGGGTGCGACCCACACTGAACCGCGCAAACTCACGCCCTAGATGGAGGAATCATGCGGATCGGCGTACCCAAGGAAGTCAAGAACCACGAGTACCGGGTGGCCATCACGCCGGTCGGCGTGCACGAGCTGGTCTCGCGGGGGCACGACGTCGTGATCGAGGCGGGAGCCGGTGTCGGCTCCTCGATCACTGACGCCGAGTACGTCGGAGCCGGCGCCAAGATCCTCGACAATGCCGACGACGTATGGGGGTCGGCGGAGATGGTCCTGAAGGTGAAGGAGCCCATCGCGGAGGAGTACGCGCGGATGCAGGAGGGTCAGACCCTCTTCACCTACCTCCACCTCGCCGCCGACAAGCCGCTCACCGAGGAGCTGCTCGCCCGCAAGGTCACCGGCATCGCCTACGAGACCGTGCAGCTGCCCTCGGGTGCCCTGCCGCTGCTCTACCCGATGTCCGAGGTCGCCGGCTGCCTCGCGCCCCAGGTCGGCGCGCACGCGCTGATGAAGGCCCAGGGCGGCCGGGGCGTCCTGATGGGCGGCGTCGGCGGTGTCGCGAACGCCAAGGTCGTCATCATCGGCGCCGGTGTCTCGGGCCAGAACGCCGCGAACATCGCGCTCGGCATGGGTGCCGACGTCACCCTCCTCGACACCGACCTCGACAAGCTGCGGATGTCGTTCTGGCGCTACAACAACCGCGTCCACGGCCTCGCGTCGTCGAGGCTGACCCTCGAGCAGCAGGTCAAGCAGGCCGACCTCGTGATCGGCGCCGTGCTCATCCCCGGCGCCGCCGCGCCCAAGCTCATCTCGAACGACCTCGTCGCGCAGATGAAGCCCGGCTCCGTGCTCGTCGACATCGCGATCGACCAGGGTGGTTGCTTCGAGGACAGCCACGCGACCACGCACGCCGATCCGACGTACCAGGTGCACAACTCGACGTTCTACTGCGTGGCGAACATGCCCGGAGCGGTGCCGAACACGTCGACCTACGCGCTCACGAACGCCACCCTCCCCTACACGGTCGCTCTCGCAGACAAGGGTTGGGCGCAGGCGTGCCGCGACGACCGCAGCCTCGCACTCGGCCTCAACACCCACGCGGCGCAGCTGACCAACAAGCCGGTCGCCGAGGCCGTCGGCATCGAGGCGACTGAGCTCGACTCGGTTCTGGCCTGAGTCGCCGGCGTCAGCTCCCAGCCGACGCCTTCGCGGCGCCGGCGCGGCCACCCTTCCAGTCACGGGCCGCGTCGGCGCCGCTTCTGCATGCCCGCCGCACAGCTCAGGAGTGTCATGTTCAACAAGATCCTTGTCGCCAACCGTGGCGAGATCGCCATCCGTGCCTTCCGTGCCGCATGGGAGGTCGGCGCCAAGACGGTCGCCGTCTTTCCCTACGAGGACCGGTGGTCCGAGCACCGGTTCAAGGCCGACGAGGCCTACGAGATCGGTGAGCGGGGGCACCCGGTGCGGGCCTACCTCGACCCGGAGGCCATCGTCGCGACGGCGGTGGCCTGCGGGGCGGACGCGATCTACCCGGGCTACGGCTTCCTGTCGGAGAACCCCGCGCTCGCCGAGGCCTGCGCCGAGGCCGGCATCACCTTCATCGGGCCCGACTCGACCGTGCTGGAACTGACCGGCAACAAGGCGCGCGCGATCGCGGCGGCCAAGGCGGCCGGCGTACCGACCCTGCAGAGCGTCGACCCGTCGACCGACGTCGACGCCCTCGTGGCGGACGCCGAGGCGATCCCGGCTCCGCTCTTCGTCAAGGCCGTCGCCGGTGGCGGCGGCCGCGGCATGCGTCGCGTCGACGACCGTGAGCAGCTGCGCGAGGCGATCGAGACCTGCATGCGCGAGGCGGAGGCCGCCTTCGGCGACCCGACCGTGTTCATCGAGCAGGCCGTCGTCGACCCGCGCCACATCGAGGTGCAGGTCCTCGCCGACGGCACCGGCACGGACGAGGGCACGATCCACCTCTACGAGCGCGACTGCTCCGTCCAGCGGCGCCACCAGAAGGTCGTGGAGATCGCCCCCGCGCCCAACCTGGACCCGGAGATCCGGGACCGGATGTGCGCCGACGCGGTGCGCTTCGCGCGCGAGATCGGCTACAAGAACGCCGGCACGGTGGAGTTCCTGCTCGACCCGGCCGGCAACTACGTCTTCATCGAGATGAACCCCCGCATCCAGGTCGAGCACACGGTCACCGAGGAGGTCACCGACGTCGACCTCGTGCAGTCGCAGATGCGGATCGCCGCCGGCGAGACCCTCGCCGACCTGGGGCTGAACCAGAAGGCCATCCGTCTGCGTGGAGCTGCGCTGCAGTGCCGGATCACCACCGAGGACCCCGCCAACGGCTTCCGCCCCGACATCGGCAAGATCACCGGATTCCGCGCGCCCGGCGGCCCGGGCGTCCGGGTCGACGCGGGCACGGTGCACGCCGGTGCAGACGTGTCTCCCCACTTCGACTCGATGCTCGCCAAGCTCACGTGCCGCGGAGGGTCCTTCCCGGACGCCGTCCGCCGAGCACGTCGGGCGCTCGGCGAGTTCAAGATCCGTGGAGTGGAGACCAACATTCCCTTCGTGACGGCACTTCTGGGCGACCAGCCGTTCCTGGACGGGTCAATCACGACGTCCTTCATCGAACGCCGGCCCGAGCTGCTCGCGACGCGCGCTGCCGGCGATCGCGGCGCTCGGCTGTTGGACTTCCTGGCCGATGTGACCGTCAACAAGCCGTATGGCGAAGCCCCCGTCGCCCTGCGTCCCGGGCAGAAGCTCCCGGTGCTCGACCGGTCGCTCCCCGTGCCGGACGGCTCCCGCCAGCAGCTGCTCGCCGTGGGCCCGGACGCCTTCGCGGCCGAGCTGCGCGCCCGCACCGGCGTCGCGGTCACCGACACCACCTTCCGCGACGCCCACCAGTCCCTGCTCGCGACCCGGGTGCGCACCATCGACCTGCTCGGCGTCGCCGGCCACGTCGCCCGGCTCACCCCGCAGCTGTGGTCGCTGGAGGCCTGGGGCGGAGCGACGTACGACGTCGCGCTCCGCTTCCTCGCCGAGGACCCGTGGGAGCGGCTCGCCGCGCTGCGCGAGGCCGTGCCCAACATCTGCCTGCAGATGCTGCTCCGCGGGCGCAACACGGTCGGCTACACGCCGTACCCGACGGCGGTGACGCAGGCCTTCGTCGAGGAGGCCGCCGCCACCGGCATCGACGTCTTCCGGATCTTCGACGCCCTCAACGACGTCGACCAGATGCGGCCCGCGATCGACGCCGTCCGCGAGACCGGCACGACCGTCGCCGAGGTCGCGCTCTGCTACACCGGCGACCTGTCCTCACCCGGAGAGAAGCTCTACACGCTCGACTACTACCTGCGCCTGGCCGAGCAGATCGTCGACGCCGGCGCCCACGTGCTGGCGATCAAGGACATGGCCGGCCTGCTCCGCGCCCCCGCCGCGCGCACGCTGGTCACGGCGCTGCGCGAGCGCTTCGACCTGCCGGTGCACCTGCACACCCACGACACCCCCGGCGGACAGCTCGCCACCCTCCTCGCCGCGATCGACGCGGGCGTGGACGCCGTGGACGCGGCCTGCGCCTCGATGTCCGGCACGACGTCGCAGCCGGCCCTGTCCGCGCTCGTCGCGACCACCGACCACTCCGCGCGCGAGACCGGCCTGTCGCTGGACGGCGTCAACGCGCTCGAGCCCTACTGGGAGGCGACCCGCCGGCTCTACGCGCCGTTCGAGTCCGGCCTGCCCGCGCCCACCGGGCGCGTCTACACCCACGAGATCCCCGGCGGCCAGCTCTCCAACCTGCGCCAGCAGGCGATCGCGCTCGGCCTCGGCGAGAAGTTCGAGCAGGTCGAGGACATGTACGCCGCCGCCAACCGGATCCTCGGCAACGTCCCGAAGGTGACCCCGTCGTCCAAGGTGATCGGCGACCTCGCCCTCTCGCTCGTCGCCGCCGGCGCCGACCCGGCCGCGTTCGAGGCCGAGCCCGGCCGCTTCGACATCCCCGACTCCGTCATCGGCTTCCTCAACGGCGAGCTCGGCGACCCGCCCGGCGGCTGGCCCGAGCCGTTCCGCTCGAAGGCGCTGGCCGGTAAGAGTTGCGCGCCGCTTGCGGCAGACCTGACCGACGCCCAGGTCAAGGGACTGGCCAGCGACCGCCGCGCGACGCTCAACACACTGCTGTTCCCGGGGCCGACGGCCGACTTCCTGGCAACCCGCGCCGCCCACGGGGACGTGTCGGTCGTGCCCACCCTCGAGTACCTCTACGGCCTTCAACCGGGAGCCGAGCACGCCGTCGACCTGGGTGACGGACGGCGCCTCTTGGTCGAGCTGGAAGCCATCGGGGCCCCCGACGAACGCGGCTACCGCACCGTCATGTGCCGGCTGAACGGCCAGCTGCGGCCAGTGAGTGCACGCGACCGCAGTATCGCGGTGGACCTGGGCGCCGCAGAGAAGGCCGACCTGAGCGATCCACGCCAGATTGCGGCGCCGTTCCAGGGTGTGGTCACCGTCGTGGTCACCGAGGGTGACCAGGTCGAGTCCGGCGACCGTCTGGCGACCATCGAGGCGATGAAGATGGAGGCGGCCATCACCGCGCCCCACGCCGGAACCGTCGTCCGTACGGTCATCACCGGCACCCGGGCCGTCGAGGGGCAGGACCTGGTCGCCGTGCTCGGCTGAGCCCCGCGGGCGGGATCAGCCTCCGGCCAGGAGGACGATCCCGCCGCCGGTGTAGGCGATCATCACCAGCACCAGCGGGTACTGACCCCGCATACCGTCACCGCGCCGAAGTACAGCCAGCGAGCGGTCGTGTGCCGACAGGACCGCGACCACGTGTCCGACGACGATCGCGGCGATCTGCAGGAACGCGATCTGGGAGGTCGTCACGATCGTGTAGTCCACCGTCCTGCCGGTGAGGCCGAGAAGGTCCCATCCCCGACCCAACGGGTCGTTGGCCAGCAGGTAGCCCTGCTGGCCCTGGAAGATGGCGAAGGACAGGTAGTGGGCGAACGTGTAGCCGATCGCAATCGGGATGAGCGACGGCGCGAAGAGGGCCGCCACTCCGCGCCCGTTCGCACGGTCGGCAGCGACGAACCCACGCGTCAGCGCCACGGCAAGTCCGAAGGTGGCGCCGACCGCGGCGATCGCACCGGCCAGCCCGACGGTGCCGACGAGCAGGTACTCGGCGCGAGTGGTGTCGGCAATTCGGCCAGCCCACCAACTGGACCGGCTGATCCCGTCGAAGACGGTTGATCCGAGGACCGTCACGACGACCGGCGTCAGGGCCGGACTGGCCGGCGTCTCCGCAATACCGCGCATCGGATTCCGCAGTACCAGGCGACCGTGGGCGTCGCGACCCCACGGCGACGCTCGCGACACCATGGTCGAGTAGACCTCGAAGCCGTCACCGCGCTCGAACCACCGCGGTCCGAACACGACGCCGGCAACGACCTGCACCACGGCGTACCAGAACACGAACCAGGCAACCGTCCGCGGCGATGCGGCGCCGTCGTACACGAGCTCAAGCCAGAGAAAGGCGACGAGGCCGACCACTGCGGGCCACATCCCGACGGCCTGAGGCAGACGAACCTGTGCCGGGTTCAGGATCGAGGCCGCGGACGCGATGGTGCGCAGCGGGTTGAGTCGCTTCCAGACCGGGCCGAACAACAAAGAGAGCGGGACGAGTCCGACCCAGAACCAGGCGTAGAACCACGTCGGCGCGGGGTTCGCCCGGCCGAGGTCGTCGGGCCCCATCCACCCCACGACCAGGAAACCAACCAGAAGAAGGACTCCCAGCGTCCGTGCCGAGGCTCGGGCGAGCGCTGAGTCCACGATTCGTCCGAGCACGTCGAGGCGGGCCTCACCCGGCCTGCCTTCCCACCGCGGTTTGGCCCAGAGCGCCGTAGCGACAAAGAAGGACACCGCGACGACCGCGACACCTGCGTAGGTGGCAAGCCATGGCGCGACCGGGAGGTCCGACCGCCCACCGATTCCATGAGCGAGGATCTCGCCGCGGCTGACGGCCTCGGTCAGCGCTCTCATCGCACACGAAGCACGATCAGGGAGAGGTGGTGATCCTCCAGCTCGACGTCGAACTCCCCGGGGATGTCGGCGTCGAAGGTGACAGCTCCGGGCTCTCCGGCCTCGAGGTCCTCGGCGAGATCGTAGCCGTGGACGTGCATCTCGTCCGCCTCGTCCGACAGGACCTCGATCGTCACCGACTCGCCCAGGCTGACCTCGAGTTGCTGCACTCCCCCCACCACCTCGCCGTTCCGCACCTCGATCGAACGTTGGGGACCCTCGGCCTCGGTCCCGTGGCCGGACTCCGCGTGGTTCTCGGTGGCTGCCGCCCCCGGCTCGGGGTCTTCCACCGAGCACGCCCACGCTGTCAGGACGAGCAACAGCGCGGCCCAGACCGATCCGCCGAGCGCCCGGACGGCCGGGACGTTCATTCGGCGACCTCGACCGTCGCCAGCACCGTCTTCTCACCGTCGTGACGAAGGGTGAGGTCGAACTCACCGGTCTCGACGGCGTTGACCACAACCGTCGCGAGCTTGCCCGGCTTGACCGCTTGCTTGACGGACTCATCGCCCTCCAAGTCGAGCTGACCGGTCGTGTCGCTCACGACGGCGACGAAGAGGAACTGTCCCTGGATCGCCTTCAGGCGCTGAGGCTCGAACGACTCCTTCGCCTTGTACTCGATGGCAGCGCCATCCACCAGCTCGGTGGGGTCGGTGATCGTCGGTTTCGCCTCCTGCTTCGACTCCCCGCCGCAACCGGACAACCCGGCTCCGACGAGGATCGCCACTGCGACGAGTCCGGTCGCCGAGCGAACCGTGCGCCTAGCCTTCTGCATCATTTCGCCTTCTCCTCATTCGTGCTGCCCGGTAGGCCGCCGCGACAGCGACGGTCAGGCCGGCCGCCACGGCGTACGTTCGCGCGTCGCCGGCCCAGAAGCCCGGTCCCTCAACGGGAGGATCGAGGACCGGGGGATCGACGGCAGACCACTCGGACTGGCCGGCGATCTCGGCCTGTCGCCCGTCGATCTCGATCGGAATCCGCCACCGGTTGATCACCAACTGCTGTTCGTCGGACGAAGCAGTGGGAAGCTTGGCGCTGTAGTCGAGTCGCGGCTCACCCCAGGTGAGCCAGCCGGGTGCGCTTCCCGCCACCCGAGCCCATCCCGTTCCCCGGTCCTCCGGCAACAGGAGGGCCTTCAGGTTCGTTTGATAGTCCTCGCTGCTCCGGCTACCGAAGGCGCCCTTGGGAGAGACACGGAGGTACGGTCGGCCGGCGCGATCGAGGACCACGACCTCATGCTTTCCCGATCCGATCCGGATCTGCGGCGGCCGCGCCTCGATGATGTCGACATCGAGTTCCGCGGGAGCGGCCGTCACCGAGGTGACGACCTTCCCGACCCGCTTCCGCTCGACGACGCCGTTGACCTCGAACTCCCCGTCCACGCCGCGGAAGGTGACGGACCAGTTGGCAAGCGGTTCGGACGAAAGAGCACCCAGACCTCGCGCCTGGTCCCTGGAGTCGTCGCGGAGGACGGGATCGAGCCGAGGGTCGGGCCAAATCCACGACGCCTTCGAAGTGAGGCGTACCCAGGTCCCGTCACCCTTGCAGCACGGCCGCTCGACGACCTTCGCACCGGCACGGTTCTTGGGAGAGGCCCGCAAGTAGCGTGAGTCGACGTCGCCGAACGCGCCGGCGGCCGAGACCTCCAGGTACGGCTTGCCGTCAGGATCCAGCGCATAGACGGGCTCGACCGAATCGTTGCCGAGGACGAAGTACGTCAGTTCGTCGTCGATGACTTCGATGGCCACGCCGTCCGGCTGAGCCGGGGAGATCCCGGTCAGCCGGACGACGAGGGTGGGGTCACGGTGGGCATGCGCTGCCGGGAGGACCAGCAACGGAGCGAGTGCCACGACGAGCACCGCCACCGATCCCCCCAGACGGCGGACCACATGCCACGGTCGAACAGAACTCGTCGACATGGAATTCATCACCAATGACCCCTCGGACATGAGACCGTCAGCTTGACTTGTTCTCGTAGAACTCGACGGGGCCCCCGGTGTAGCAGCCCGGTCCGGTCATCGGCTGCATGACGCCCTTGGCGTTGCCGGCCCACGTGTTGACCTTGACGTCCCACAGCGTGGCGTAGTTGTCCTCGGTCAGGAAGCACAGGTCAGGGAACGCCTCGCCGGCCTCGGCCTTTCCGTCGGCGAAGGTCTTCGAGAGTCCCGGCCAGTACTTCGACGCGGGGTTGGTGAGCCACAGCGGGTACCAGTTGTAGTGGTGCGTCGGCATGAACCGCTTGGCGCCGATCGCCTTGGAGTAGCCCTTGTTGTCGGCGAAGTAGTTGGCGTCCGTGAAAAACGTCATCTCCGCGACACCGCCGATCTCGAGGTCCACGCGGTCCGTGTCACCGATCTTCTCCAGTGCCTCGCGAATCTCCTTCGCACCGGGCTCGAGGTTGTTGGTGGCGCCGGTCGAGCCGTGCTGGACGATGCTGAAGTCCTTGTAGCGCAGGACCCAGGCGACGTTCGAGCCCTCGAGGTCGAACGGCGCGTACTGCTCGTAGATGCTCTGCGCGATCGCGGTCGGGTTGCCCGCGTAGTCCTCGAGGATGTCCTTGATGTTCTGGTCGATGCTCAGCTGCGCACCCGACAGGCTCTCGGGATACAGCGGTCGGCCGATGAAGGACGGCGTGTGCTTGACCTGGACTGCGCGGATCTCCTTGAGGCCGGGGATCGGGGTCTCCGGCCAGGCGTTGTCGCCGAAGTCGTTGAAGCGCAGGAACGCCGTGAGGTCGATGTCCTGGCCCAGCAGGTTCAGCGGCAGGCTGCCCAGAACCGGGCCCAGCAGGTCCTCGAGCCCGAGGTCGAGGCCCTGCCCGAGGTAGGGAAGGCCACCGGCCCAGGAGTCGCCGGTGAAGAACGGCTTGCCCTTGGCGTCACGCAGCAGGTTGCACTTCAGCTTGGCCGGGTTCTTGCCGAGCTTGATCGCCGTGACCTTGGTGAAGAGGCAGCCACCCAGATCCGTGACCAGCGGGATGCCACCGTCGACGGCCAGCGCAACCGCGTTGTGGTTCTGGTCGAAGTGGATGTGGTTCTGAAGGATCGCAACAGGCTTTGCTGCGATCACGTCCTCCAGGCTCACGTAGCCGTTGGTGTTTCGGTTGGCACCGGTGTCGGTCAGCTGATCCTCGATCGTCGAGTCCGACAGCAGGACGGTGCCGCCGAAGGAGAACAGCTGGGTCGTGTTGCCGATGGAGCGGACACGAACCGTGTTGGGGTCGTTCCAGCCCGGTCCGAGGATCTTGGTCCTCGCTTGTTCGACGGTGAGGGGAGCGGCCTCGTCCGCCGAAGCGCCCGGCACCGAAGCCACGGGCACCCCGACCAGCGGGACCAGCAGGGCGGTGGCGACCACCCCGACTCGCCGACGCACGTTGAAGGTGAGTTTCATTGGGAGCATTGCCTCTCTCTGGTTGTTGTGCGGTCGCCCGATGCGACCGTTCAGATCCCGACCGTGACGGCGTCGCCCGCCGCTTCTGTCGAGTCGTCCATCGCCACCTCGCGGGTCTCCTTCATCGCCAGGAGGCACAGGAGGCTGAGGACGGCGTAGCCGGCCAGGTAGTAGCCGACGAAGCCCGTGCCCCAGTGCGGGATAGCGGCCTCGGCCACCACGGGCGGGATGGCACCGCCGAGCACACCGGCCAGGCTGTAGGCGATGCCGGCGCCCGTGTACCGGTAGCGGGTCTTGAAGAGCTCCGGCAGCTGGGCTCCCACCGGGCCGTAGCCGATCCCGGCGATGGCGAGGGTGACCGAGACGCCGACGATGTAGGCGAAGGCACCACCGCTACCCAGGACCGTGAACAGCACGAGGGACCAGGGAATGGCGATGACGCAGGCGCTGATCGTCACCCGACGACGTCCCAGCCGGTCCGAGTACACGGCAGAGCCGGCGATGAACACGGCGAAGACGATGGCGCCGATGATGCCGCCCGTCAGCACCGTCGTCCGCGACAGCAGCAGGGTGGCGCCGCCGTAGCTGGTCAGGAAGGTGGCGCCGGTGTGGAACAGCGCGAAGACCATGGACAGCGAACCAGCGCCGAGGATGAGCTGGAGGGGCTGCATCTTGACGACGTCGAACAGCGGGTTCTTCGCGACCGTCTTGGTCTGCGTCATGGCCTTGAAGCTCGGCGTCTCCTCGATCTGCAGACGCACGACGAGACCGATCACGACGAGCACCAGGCTCGCGAGGAACGGCAGACGCCATCCCCAGTCGAGGAACGCCTCCGGGCTCATCATCAGGTGGGCAGCAAGGAAGGTGCCCATCGCGAGCGCGAGTCCCAGGGCCGGGCCGAGCTGCGGGAACAGCGCGTAGAAGCCACGCTGCTTGGGGGGCGCGTGCTCTCCCGTCAGCAGCACAGCCCCCGCCCACTCGCCGCCCACGGCGAGGCCCTGCAGGATCCGGCAGGTGATGAGCAGGATGGGGGCCGCGGCACCGATGCTCGCGGCCGTCGGGAGAAGACCGATCGCCACCGTCGCAGCACCCATCAGGAGCAGGGTGGAGACGAGGGTCGCCTTGCGACCGATCCTGTCTCCGAAGTGACCGAACAGGATCGATCCGAAGGGCCGGGCGACGAAAGCGACGGCGTAGGTCGCAAGGGAAGCCAGGGTAGCGGCGTTGTCACCGAGTGCGGGGAAGAACTGCGAGCCGAAGACGAGCGCAGCTGCGGTTCCGAAGATGAAGAAGTCGTAGAACTCGACGGTGGTCCCGAGTAGACCGGCTGCGGCGATGCGCCGCATCGAGTTGGGAGACGTTGATGCCTGGGTCATGCAGAACTCCTCGGATTTCCCACCAGGACGGGCATCCGGCTTCGCATGGGTCGCCGGTGGGTCGAATGTTCCGGCGAACCTAGTTCTGCGGCGAGAAAGGTCACTAGTACGGATTCCGGACCGTTTTTCGGTGGGACGACGACGGCGAGCGACCTACCTTGACGGAGATGCACCGCTGCACATCTCGTTCGAACGGAGCCCACCCCATGACCTCACCCACCACTCGCCTGGCCTTGCAGATCGCAGGGCGTGGCCGCCTCGAGGGCCACCCGCCCGGCGAAGTCGATGGCGTCCGGTTCGAGGGCCGTTTCGTCATCTACGCCCTGGCCGATGCACAGGGCCCGCTGTTCGGCGAGGACGTGTCGCTCTTCGATGCGGGGGCCGTTGCCGAGCACGGCCGGGGCCCCCAGAGCGCTCATCTGGTCGCCATGCGGAGCGGCTTCCTCCTCGAGGGCTTCGTCACGGGCGACGACACGATCGAGGGCACGACCATCGGCCGCTCGTCCTCACAGACCCGTCTCCGGATCTACTACGACGCAGCTCCAGACGGTTCCCGACGGTTCGACGACCGGAAGGCCTTCATGGCCGGAGAGCTCGTCGCGACCTACCGCGCCGAGGAGTACTTCCAGATGGACTCGCGCGCGGGTGTCTTCGACACGCGCGTGAACTACACCCTCATCGAGAGCAAGCCCTTCGAGCACGCGGGCGTCACGGTCGACTTCGCTGAGCTCGCACCAGTGATGGTCGAGTTGTCACACGGGCACAACCCGGAGCCGGACCCCTCCCCGGAGGACATCCCCATGGAGGAGCCGTTCCTCGCTGGCGGCCCCGGTGTCTTTGCCGACCACTTCCCGGTCGGCGGGGCGATCATCGCGTCGAGCTGAGCCCCAGGGCTGCGGCTGGCTCGGTCTGGGGGGGCGAGTCAGCCCAGCCGGCGGCTACTGCCCTCGATGCTCGGAGCGAAGTAGCTGCGCTTGAACCAGTTCGGGAACTCGCTCTCGGCGTAGCGCGCGCCGGCAATCTCGATCAAGCCGTCGTCGATCGCCGTACGAAAGTTCCTGAAGCCGTACCAGGCCTCGTAGAGGACCTTCGGTCGAGCACAGACGACGACGTCGACCTCGCGGTCGGGGGCCCCGACACAGGCGCCGGACGACTTCTTGTCCATGTGGATCCAGCCGCGGGAGGGGTCGGTGTCAGGGAAACGGAACTCGATGCTGACCTGACGACCCGGCAGCGCTTCAGGATCGAGGCCCTGATACATACGCCACAGCAGGAGCGGTACGTCGACGAACTCCTCCCGCGGCGCAGGGAACTGCCAGTCGATCGTCCACTCACCGATGGCGATGATGACGGGAGTGAGCGCCTCACCAGCCTCGGTGAGGTTGTACTCGGGCCGCGCCGAGCCTTCTGCGTCGGTCCGCACGATCAGCCCGGCCCGCTCCAGGTGGCGCAGCCGTTCGGACATCACACTGCGGTTGAGGCCCGGAAGGCCCCGGTGGATCTGGTTGAACCCGCGAGCGCCGGCGATCAGCTCCCGGATGATCAGCAGCGTCCAGCGATCGCCCAGGAGCTTTGCACCGATGGACACCGGGCAGTACTCGGCAGGCGGAACCGCGTCATCCCCAGACAGCAACTCCGCGCTCAACTCGTCCAGCGTCATCCTCAGCTCCCCACGTCGGTCGGCTGTCCGGCCATCGCCGATTCACCGGTCATTCAACCCCTGGTGGCCGCTACCCGTTATGGCCGCGGTGACCACTGTTGCTGCTGCAGATGTGATCTGCCGCACCCCGGTCTCGGGGGGATCTCAACCCCGTTTCGGGATCATGACGCAGGCTGCTGCCGAGCCGCAGCACGCCTTGCCGATGGTGGCGACACCGTTCGGGCACCGGGCCGACCCCCGCGCGGGACCGCCAGCGGCGAGCTCGGCCCTGCTCATGCGCACGAGACGTGCCGCGAGCCCCGCTGAGATCCAGTCATCGAAGGCTTCAGGCGACTGACCGATCAACTCCTCGATCCTCTGGATCCGCTGCCGCAGGGTGTTGCGGTGGATGAAGAGGGCCTCGGACGCCCGGGCGACCGAACCGCTGTTGGCGAAGAACGCCTCCAGAGTCTGCGCCAGGTCCGTCCCGTTCTCGAGGTCGTAGGTCACCACAGCGCCCAGCATCCCGAGCACGGAACGCAGCGAGTCCGACATGTCGAGGGCTGCCGACGGCAGCATGCGGAGATGGACGACATCCTCGAACCGGACGACTCCCGCCTCCGAGCCGGCCATGACCGCCCACTGCGAGGCGAGAGTCGCCTGCCTCAGTGAGCGGTGGACCTCACGAAGAGCGCCAGCCACTGATCCTACGCCAACGGCGATCCGGACGCCTGGCCGCCGGCCGAGCTCGGCCAGCCTCTCGACGAGGACAGACCGCGCCTGCGCGTCGGGCGTCTCGGCAAGGACCAGGAAGTGCCCGGCGTCGCCGAGCAGCTCGACGCGTCGCCCCGGCTCTGCCAGGGCCTCGACCAGCGTGGACCGGAATCGGTCCACCTCGACCGGGCCAGTGCCGGCGGCTGCGGTGCTCCGGAGCACGACAGGCGTGGTGGCCCGGCGTTTCCAGCCCAGGCCGAGCAGCAGGTTCTCCGTCGCCTCCGCGTCTGCCGCTGACAGGAGGCGATCGCGAGCGGGCCGCAGCGCCTCGGCACCGATCAATGACAAGGCACCTGCGGCGATCTGCGCTCCGATGGCCTCGAGCAGGACCTCGTCCTCGGGAGAGAAGCGACGAGGCCTGAAGACCGTGACCGCGCCGATGGGTGCCGCCACCCCCAAGGGGATGCGCAGGCGCGACAGGTTGAGCGGCGCCACCTGCTGGGCCAAGGTCGCCTTGTCCTGTTCCCCGTCACGGACGATGTCACCATGCACTGCGCCAAAGGCATCAGCGGCCGCGAGGACGTGCACGGAGCCCTGGCCATGGGTGCGGTCCGTCGTGACCTCGAGAGAGCAGAGATCCGCTTCGAGATCCGCCGCGCAGTGCTGGGCCATGACGCGGAGGCAGTCCGTCAGGGAGCTCCAGGCCTGGTCGGGCAGGTCGTGCAGGAAGCGGGCCGCGGTCGACTGCACCTGGAGCTTGGTCAGGGTCTCGGCTTGGACCAGACCGCTGGCGAGGAGCGAACCCACCTCGGTCGCAAGGCTCACGTCGTTGGCGCTGAAGGCGTCCTCCGTCGGCGCGTAGAGCGAGAAGACCCCCAGCACCTCCTCGCCCGGCGCCACGATCGGCACGGCCACCATCGACTTGAACGTCGATTCCCTGAGCTCCGGGAACGCCTTGAAGCGCGGATCCTGCGACGGGTCCTTGGGAACGAGCACGGGTTGCCGCATCAGCGCCGACCATCCGGTGACACCTTCACCCAGCCGCAACCGGATGGTGTCGAGATGCCGTCGCTGCCAGCCGTCCGTCGCCACCCGGAGCACCAGGCGCTCGTCGTCCTTGTCCCACAGGTAGACGAAGGCGCCAGCCGCCTTGGTGGCACGTGCCGTCAGCTCCACCGCACGCTGGGCGAGTGCCAGCGCATCGCGCCCCTCGCTCATCAGGGCGGTGAGCTCGGCGAGCGTCGCAGCGCGCCGCTCGGAGGCGGCAAGCGCCAGGCGCAGGGCCTCGACATCTGCCTCTCGCGGCGTGCTGCTCGTTCCCACCGTGCCCCCTTCCAACCACTGAGGTTCGCAGTGATCAGCGCTCAGCACCAGCGTACGGCGAAGCTGCATGGTCAGATGTGCTCGAGGTAGCGCGCAACCTCCCACTCCGTGACAGCGGCTCGGAACTGCTGAATCTCCCAGCGCCGAGTGGCCACGAAGTGGTCCACGAAGGTGTCGCCCAGGAGGGTACGGACCGTGTTGCTGGTCTCCAGCACCCGCACGGCGTCCTCGAGGGTCTGCGGCAGGATGGTGTCCTTGGCCGCCTGCTCGTAGCCGTTGCCGGCGATCGGCGCCGGCGGGGTCAGCCCCTTCTCGACACCGTGCAGACCCGCCGCGATGCTGGCCGCGATCACCAGGTACGGGTTGGCATCGGCGCCGGCGATCCGGTTCTCGATCCGCGCGGACGGCCCCGAGCCCGGGATGGCCCGCAGCGCGACCGTTCGGTTGTCGAAGCCCCACGTCGCGCTCGAACCGGCCCACGTGGCGCCTTCGGTCCGCTTGTAGGAGTTGATCGTCGGGAGGTAGAAGGCCGTCATCTCCTTGGCGAGCTCCACCACACCAGCCATGAACGACTCGCCCACGGCGCTGAGGTTCGCCTCGTCCTCCGAGTTGGCGAACGCGCGCGCACCGTCCAGGCCGACGAGGCTCTGGTGGCAGTGGCCCGACGAGCCAGCCCACTCGGAGGACAGCTTCGCGATGAACGATGCGGTGTAGCCGTGCCGGGCAGCGAGCTCGCGGACGGAGCTCTTCAGCAGCATGGCACCGTCCGCGGCGTGCAGCGCGTCGCAGTAGCGCATGTTGACCTCGAACTGGCCGGGGCCGTGCTCGCTGTTGCTGGCCTCGATGTAGATGCCGTACGCCGCGAGCTGCTCCCGGATCTCGCCGAGGATGTGCTCCGACGCGGTGTCGCGGTAGACGCTGTAGGTGTGGTTGCCGCGCGTGAAGGTCTCGAGGTCGCGGTAGCCCTTCGACGCGAGCTCGTCCGGCGTGCCCTTGAGCAGGTAGAACTCCAGCTCGTAACCGCACTTCGCGGCGTAGCCGGCCTGCTCGGCCTGCGCGAGGACCCGACGCAGGACCTGGCGGGGCGAGAGCTCCAGCGGCGTGCCGTCCATCGAGTAGATGTCGCAGATGACCGACGCAGTGCCCGGCTCCCAGGGGACGACGCGCAGGGTCGACAGGTCGGGCAGCAGCGTGATGTCGGGGTACCCCGTGTGCCAACCGGTGTAGGTCAGGTCGGCGACCGAGACGTCCTGCATGTCCCATCCGAAGAGGATGTTGCAGATGTTGGTCCCCTTGGTGGCGACGCTCTCCAGGAAGTACGGCGCCGCGATCCGCTTGCCTCGCCAGAGTCCGTCGATGTCGACGGCTCCGACCTTGAAGGTCTTGATGCCGTTCTCCTCGACGAACCTCTGGAGGTCCTCGGCGGTGGGCGTTTCCGGAAGGTTCTGGGACACGGGTCCTACCTCGTTTTCTACGGGTGTTTCATCGATGCTAAGAGGGTCAC
This sequence comes from Nocardioides aromaticivorans, assembly GCF_013408525.1. Lineage (NCBI taxonomy): Bacteria > Bacillati > Actinomycetota > Actinomycetes > Propionibacteriales > Nocardioidaceae > Nocardioides > Nocardioides aromaticivorans. The sequence continues at coordinate 2,201,918 of NZ_JACBZM010000001.1, read as the reverse complement.
TGGGTCGTTGGAATGGCCTCTGGGCACACCTCGTGCGTGTGGCACGTGCCACACGCACGGGTGCGCACGATCAGCCGGCCCGGGACGCAGCGAGCAGCTCGTCGACGGTGACGAGCTTGGCGCGGGGTCGGCGGGCGCGGCGGCCCGCCTTGCGCTCGGCCTGGTCGATGCGCTGCCAGCCTTCGGCATCGACGAGGTCCGGGCACCGGTCAAGGACGAGGGTCGCAAGGTGCGCCACGTCGTACTCCGGGGTGGGCAGCCGGCCGGCGCCGAAGTCACGGAGGAGCGAGTCCACGGTCTCGGCGGAGTCGGCCTTGTTCGTGCCGATGATGCCGGTGGCACCGCGCTTGATCCAACCCGAGCAGTAGATGCCGGCGACCGACTCACCGGTCTCGGGATCACACACGCTGCCGGCGACGTTCGGGATCACGCCTGCCTGCTCGTCGAACGGAAGGCCTTCGACCTCTTGTCCCCGGTAGCCGATCGCACGGACGACGAGACCGGCTTCGATCTCCTCCAGCGAGCCGTCGGCGTGCTGGAAGGTGACGGACTGAACGGCACCATTGCCGTTGATCTTCGAGGGAGTGAGGCCGAACCGGAAGGTGACGCTGCGTTCTTCGCCCGCCCCAGCGGCCTCGAGCGCCGGTCCGAGTACCTTCGCGACGCGCGGGACATCGCGGACGGCGCTGGCGACCTCGTCCTCGACGACCGCGACGCGAACCCCATCGACATGGTGGAGCCCGATCATCTCGCCGGTCGTGTACGCCGCGAACTCCGGCCCGCGCCTGGCCGTGACCACGACCTCCTCGACAGAGCTCTCTCGCAGCGCGTCGATGGCGTGGTCCGCCGCCTCTGTCTTTGCCAGAGCCTCGACCGGTTGCGCAAGGACTCGGGCCACGTCGAGGGCCACGTTGCCGTTGCCGATCACGACGACCCGCTTCCCGCTGAGGTCGTACTCCTGGTCGGCGAAGTCCGGGTGGCCGTTGTACCAGGCGACGAACTCGCGCGCCGACACCGATCCGGCGAGGCTCTCGCCCTCGATGCCGAGCTTGCGGTCGTCGGAAGCGCCCGCTGACCAGATGACGGCGTGGTGGTGCTGAAGCAGCTCGTCGATGGTGACGTCCTGACCGACCTCGACATTCAAGAAGGCGTTGACGTTCGGCCGGGAGAACAGCCCGTTGAACCGCTTCGTGATCTGCTTGGTGTTCGCGTGATCAGGAGCGACGCCGGCACGCACGAGGCCGAACGGTGTGGGGAGGCGGTCGAACAGCGAGACCGTGACGCCCTTGATGTCGCTGAGCTCTGCCGCCGCGTAGCACCCTGCCGGGCCGGTGCCGACGATGGCGACGGACAGCTCGGGGCGATCGGCCGGAAGCGTCCGTCGTACAGGGTCGGCCGGGGACGACTCCTCGATGGGGTTGGTGGCGAAGTAGTCCGCATTGATCTGGAGGAAGTCGCTGAACTCCTCCGGAAGGTCCCACTCCGAATATATCGCGCTGACCGGGCACTCGTCCATGCACGCCCCGCAGTCGATGCAGGTGGCCGGGTCGATGTAGAGCTGCTCGGCCGTGGTGAAGTCGGGGTCGCCCGGCCGCGGCCGGATGCACTGGACGGGACACACGGCGATGCAGGAGGCGTCGTCGCAGCATCCCTGCGTGATGACGAAGGTCATGGGGGTCTTCCTCCTGGTGCCGGACGGTGGCTCGACGGGTTGACGAGCACGACCATGTGGAGGAACACGCTAGGAACAATCGGCGGGCGTTGCGGTGGCTCGGGAGCACATGATCTGGACCGACGCAGTGCCCGGTGCACGTTGTCCGCGCACGTCGCCGCAGCGACGATGAGACATCGCCGTCGGCCGCAACGGCCCGGCCCGAGGAGACTTCGTGCGCACACGCGTCGCCGCCGCCCTGATGACGGCGCCGAACCAGACACTGGTGCTGCGGGACCTGTTCCTGGACTCCCCACTTCGCACCGAGGTGCTCGTTCGCACCGACTACGTGGCCCTGTGCCGCAGCGATGCGCTGTACGTCACCGGCTCCCTCCAGATCCCGGCTCCGGCTGTTCTCGGACACGAGGTGTCGGGGGTGGTCGAACGCGTCGGTAGCGCCGTACGACGGCTCTCGCCCGGCGACCGTGTGGTGGCGACCGTGAGCCCGGCCTGCGGACAGTGCGCCTTCTGTCTCCGCGGTCGGCCGACCCAGTGCGCGAACCTCGACCTGTCGCGAGACCGGCGCCGGCCGAAGCTCGTGTCGAACCTCGGCGAGCCCGTCGGCACGCTCGCCGGGATCGGCGCCTTCGCGAGCGCGTTCCTTGTGGACGAGTCTGCGCTCGCAACCGTTCCTGACGACGTTCCCATGGACGTCGCCTGCCTGCTGGGGTGCTGCATCAGCGCCGGCGCGGGATCGGTGCTGCACGGGACCACGATCTCTCCCGCTGACACCGTCGTCGTGATCGGCTGTGGCGGAGTGGGTGCGGCTGCCATCCAGGCTGCGCGGCTCAAGGGAGCGCGGCGAATCGTCGCGGTCGACCTCGAGGCCGAGAAGCTGGACCTCGCTCGCCGCTTCGGGGCGACCGATGTCGTGCGGGCCTCGACCGACCCCTTCGCGACAGAACGGGCGCTCGGGCTCCTTGAGCCGAGCGGCTACTCCCACGCCATCGAGGCGGTCGGGAGACCACAAACGGCAGAACTGGCTTTTCGGGTCCTCGGTCCCTGCGGAACGGCGACCATCCTCGGCCTCATGCCGGACGGCGAGCAGCTCGTCATCCCCGCCGCCGCCTTGGTGTACGGCGATCGTCGGCTCCAGGGCGCCTACCTGGGCGCCAACCGGTTCCTGAGCGATGTCGACCTGTACTGCAGCCAGTACCGTCTCGGGCGGCTGGACCTCAGGGCGATGGTCACGACCGTCCTTCCCTTCAGCCGGATCAACGAAGCGTTCGAGGCCATGGAGGAGCCGCGCAGCGTCCGTGTGCTGGTGGATGTCTCCGGCGCGGGTCGATGACCTCGGCGGACCACCCTGCGCGACGGCGTCAGCGCGTCAACGGTGCGCTCCACGCCGCGTGGCTCGACCGTGACCTCGGCTGCGTCGTCGACGAGCTCTTCAGGGAGGTCGCCGCGGACGTCGTGCGGCGGACTGACGGCGGGGAAGGCGTCCTGTCCTCCTGCTCGCAGGTCAGCATCGACGCCGCGCCGGAGATGGGCGCCCTCGTCGAGGTGAGGGCTCGGGTGATTTCGTCCGACGTCGGCCATCGCCGCCTGGCGCTGGAGGCGCGTTCCGTCCCGCGGACGTCGTCGAACCGCGCGCAGGCCGTCGTTGCCTCGGCCCTCGGCACCGTCGTCCTGCCGGGCGTCGTTGAGGACTGAGCTCCAAAAAGGATGCGGCCCGGGTTCACTCCCTCCAGAAGGGTGAGAACCCGGGCCACGCGCTGGTCCGGCACCAGCGGGGTCGAAGCCCCCTGACCACGACGCGAGTGGGATCAGGAAGCGCCGACGACTGATTGGCGCATCGCGAGCGCGAACTCGCGCGGCCGGTTGATGGAGATCCAGGCGACGGTCTCGCCGTTGCGCTCGACGGTGTAGAACGCTGCGTTCCGGTCGGGATCTGCGACCTGTTGGACGAGCACCCCGTCACGGATCGGCGTGCCGAGGACCTGGATCCGTCGCCCGAACTGCGTCGTCCAGAAGTAGTCCCGCTCTGCTGAGAGGTCATCACTCTGCTGACCAACGAGAGCGAGTGCCACGTGGCGGCCCTGTCGTTGCGCGGACGTCCAGTCCTCCCGGCGGCGTCGCGTGCCGTCGTACGACGGCCAGTTGGCGACGTCGCCGATGGCGTGGACTCCGGGAACAGGATTCCCCGCGGTGTCGAGCACCTGGCCGTCGGCATCGCAGAGGACACCGTTGTCGAGTGCGACGTCGGAGTTGGCCAACCAGCCGACAGCGGGGCGCGTCCCCACCGCGCAGACCACCGCGTCGCCGGCCACGATGCCGCGGTCGGTCGCGACGAGCCACCGGTCACCGGACCGCTCGATTCCCGCGACCCGCGTCCCTAGTCGCAGGTCGACCGCCGCGTCCTGGATCCAGCTGGCCGCATCGACGCCGAGGTGACCGGCGAAGAAGCGGTCGAGCGGGCGTTCGGCGAGGTCGATGAGGCAGACATCGGCGCCAGCTGCGGACAGGCTGGACGCCAGCTCGGTTCCGACGGTCCCGGCCCCGAGGATGACGACGCGCTGCCCCGGGCGCGCATGGACACGCAGTTCGCGGGCATCGGACGCCGACCGCAGCTCGAGGACGCCCTCGGGCTGGCCGGGGATCCTGACCGGCGTCGAACCCGTGGCGATGACCACGTGATCCCCCGCGATCTCTCGAAGCTCGCCACCCGGCATCCGGACGCTGAGGGTGTGGGTCGTGGTCTCAAACCCCTCGACCCGACCGTGGACGAGCTCGCAGGAGTCAGTCCACCACGGAGCCTCGGGGCGCTCGCCGTCCGTCGCGAGGAACTCCTTGGACAGCGGCGGACGGTCGTAGGGCATGTCGGGATCGCGGTCGATGACCACGATCCGCCCCTGGTGCCCGCTCTCGCGGAGCTGCGACACCAGGGCGGCGGTCGCCACCGACGCGCCGACGGCCACGACCGCGGCGCGCTCGGTCACGGTGCCGGTTCCTCAGCCACGAGGATGGCGCGCTCGGGGCAGCTCGAGATCGCCTTTCGCACGTTCTCGGGAAGCTCAGCGAATCGTTGGTTCTCCTCCGGCACGAAGGCGTAGCCCTCGTCGTCGAAGTCGAACACCTCGGGCGCGAAGGCGAGGCAGCGGGCGTGGCCCTGGCAACGCTCAGCGTCGACGGTCACGGTGAACATGGTCATCCTCCGATCTTGAGCATCAGGGGTCCGACGCCGTGCCAGACCTGGTCCGGCTCGGCGAGGGAGAAGTCGTCGACGACGTCGAGGAACTCCTCGAGCGCGACCACGACCTCCTGGCGGCCGAGGTTCGAGCCGAGGCAGCGGTGGATGCCGCCGCCGAAGGCGAGGTGCCGGTTGTTCTCCCGGTCGAGCTGGATCTCGTTGGGCTCGTCGTAGGTCTCGGGGTCGCGGTTGCCGGCGCCGAAGACCAGCACCACCCGCTCACCCTCCTTGATCTCCTGGCCGGAGACGACGGTGTCCTTCATGCAGGTCCGGGCCATCGCCTGGACGGGCGAGAGCGTCCGGAGGAACTCCTCGACTGCGTCGGGAATGAGGTCCGGGTCCTCGCGAAGCCGCTTCTGCGCCTCCTTGTCCTGCGCGAGGTGCCACAGGCTGGACCGGATCGCCCATGCCGTCGTGTCGAGTCCAGCGAGGAAGAGCAGGTAGCAGTACGACAGCAGTTCGTCGTGGTTGAGCTTGCGGCCCTTGATCTCCGCGTTGGTCAGGATCTCGATCAGGTCGTCCTGCGGCGGCTGGCCCTCGCGCGACTTGAGCAGCTCGTCGAAGTACGCCATCACGGCGTCACCAGCGGCGTAGGCCCGCTCGGGGTCGACGGTTCGCTCGTAGATGATGTCGTCGATCCACTGGTCGAACTTCGGCCAGTCCTCCTCGGGGAAGCCGGCGAGACGGCTGAAGATGATGGTCGGCATCGGCCGCGCGAACATCGCTGAGGCGTCCGCCACGTCGAGCTTGGCGACCTCTTCAGCGAGCTCACGCGAGGTCTGGTGCATGCCGTCGTCGAGCTTGGCGATCGCCTTCGGCGTGAACAGCGGAAGCAGGATCCGGCGGTAGTCGGTGTGCTCCGGCGGGTCGATGTCGATCGGGATGAGCGGAACATCGGTCCCGAAGGCGGGAAGCAGCATTGACGGCGCCACGGCGAACGTCTCGGGGTCCTGCTCGGCGGCGAAGATGTCCTCGCTCTTCATCATGTACCAGAAGCCGCCGTGCTTGTCGCTGCGCCCGACCGGGCACTGGGCACGCAGGTCGTCGTACGTGTCGAAGATGTTGTCGAGCGACGGACCGTGGAAGTCGAAGTCCTTGGGCTCTACCTGCTGGTCGGACATCAGTAGGTCTCCTTGCTGTTGTTCGTGCGAGAGTCGGCTGCAGCGACGAGGGCCTGGAAGAGCGCTGCCTGCTGGCTGTCGGTGGCTGCCATCTGCTCCGGGTGCCACTGGACGGCGACGAGGTTGGCGTCGTCCGCCTCAACCGCCTCGATGACGGCGCCACAGGTGGCGGTGACGCGAAGCCCGGCACCGAGATCCTTCAGCCCCTGGTGGTGGTAGCTGTTCACACCGACCGAGGCCTGGTCGAAGATCCCGGCCAGCCGGGCGTCGTCGACGACGTCGATCTTGTGAGAGGCCTCGTGGGCGGGGATCGTCTGCCAGTGCTGCACCTCGTCCTGGATGTCGAGGATCAGCGAGCCGCCGCGCAGCACGTTCACCAGCTGCATGCCGCGACAGATCGCCAGCACGGGGAGACCTCGCTCGACCGCTTCGTTGTAGAGCGCGATCTCGAAGGCGTCCCGCTCCGGACGGACGCCGTAGACGGTCGGGTCCGGCTCCTCGCCGTACAGGGTCGGGTCGAGGTCGCCGCCACCAGTCAGGACGAGGCCGTCGAAGCGGTCGAGGAGACCGGCAGGCGGGTCGACCACGACCGGCATGACGACGGGCTGTCCACCGGCCGCATAGACCGCGTTGGTGTACGCCGTGGTGAGCTTCGTGCAGTCCTGCTCACCGAAGGCGGTGGGCGCCAGCTCGATCGGCGCCGAGACTGCGATCAGGGGGCGGGACATCTCAGTAGACCGTCCAGCCGCCGTCGACGAAGAGGGTGCTGCCGGTGACCCAGCTGGACTTCTCGCTGCTCAGGAACGAGACGGCGTTGGCGACGTCCTCGGGCTGGCCGACGCGCCCCATCGGGGTGCGCTCGAGCAGCCAGTTCAGGACGTCCTGGTTGCCGAGCACGGCCTTCGTGAACGGCGTCTCGATGAAGCCGGGGGCGACGGCGTTGACGCGGACGCGGCTCGAAGCGCACTCCACGGCGAGGGCGCGGGTCAGCTGGAGCAGCGCGCCCTTGGACGCGTTGTAGTGGATCTGCGGGTGCCCACTGCTCGAGATGACGATGTGGGCCTCGACCGAGGTGATGTTGACGATGGCGGCCGTGGCCTTCTCGCCCCGCGCCTCGGCCCCGGCCTTCAGGAGCGGCATGGCTGCCTGGCTCATCAGGAACGGGCCGGTGGAGTTGACCGCGAAGACCTGGTCCCACTCCTCGACGGAAAGCTCCTCGAAGTTCGTGCCGCGGACGATGCCGGCGTTGTTCACGAGGATGTCGAGGCGGCCGAACTGCTCCTGGATCTGGGCGGCGGCCTTCCGCACCGAAGCAGCGTCCGCGACGTTGCCCTCCACGGCGATGGCGGCGGGATACTTGTCCGTGATCTCGGCCAGCGAGTCCGGGGCGATGTCGATGAGCGCAACCGAGGCACCCTCCTCGAGCAGGGTCTCGGCGATCGCCTTTCCGTTGCCGGAGCCGGCCCCGGTGACGGCGGCGAACTTGCCAGTGTGAACGGACATGGGCATCTCCTGTGATGGTCGTGACGGCTGTTCGTCCTCGGGCCTCGCTCGTTCCTCATCTCGGGGAGCGCTCCGCCCTGTGGTGTGCCACGAACGTAAGCGTCGGAGAGCGTCGCCACTGTGGCCGTCGTGCACATGCTTCGCCAGCCGGGAGGGCACTGCGTACGTTGTCGCGAGGTCGGTCCGGCCAGAGCATGGAACGGTCCCGAGCAGAGCTGCGCAGACCTCTTCTGCAGGCCCCTGCTACACCCTGCTGATCCTTGTGAGGACCTCCCGTGAACGATCTGAACCGAGTCATCAACCCCGCCACCGAGGAGGTGATCGCCGAGATCCCGATGGCGGACACAGCAGTCGCCGAGGCTGCCGTCGAGAAGTCCGTCATCGCACAGCGCGAATGGATCCGGATGTCGCTCTCCGCGCGCCGCGACGCGCTCCGCGCGATCGCCGGAACGGTGCGGGACCACGTCGAGGAGCTGGCGCTTCTCGAGTGCCGCGACGTGGGCAAGCCGATCGCCGAGGCCCGGGGCGAGATCGGCGGCGTCGCCGAGTGCTTCGAGTACTACGCCGGCGTTGTCGACAAGATCCTGGGCGACACGATCCCGGTCGAGGGCGGCGTCGACATGACCTTCCGCGAGCCGCTCGGGGTGGTCGCCGTCATCGCCCCGTGGAATTTCCCGCTGCCGATCGCGTCCTGGAACATCGCGCCCGCGCTGGCCGCCGGCAACTCGGTCGTGGTTAAGCCGGCCGAGCTCACGCCACTGTCCACCATCCGCTTCGGCGAGCTGGTCGCAGCGCTGGACCTGCCGGAGAACCTCGTCCAGGTCGTCACCGGCCCGGGCCGGGTGGTCGGAGCAGTGCTCACGAGCCACCCGTCGGTCGCGAAGATCAGCTTCACCGGTTCCACGGAGACTGGCCAGGCTGTCATGCGCTCGGCCGCCGGCACGATGAAGCGGCTCACGCTCGAGCTCGGCGGCAAGTCGGCAAACATCGTCTTCGCTGACGCCGACCTCTCGCGCGCGATCAAGGCGGCTCCGGGCAGCGTCTTCGGGAACACCGGCCAGGACTGCTGCGCACGCAGCCGCATCCTCGTCGAGCGCAAGGTCCTCGACGACTTCGTCGCCGGCTTCATCGAGCAGACCCAGGCGATGACGATCGGCGACCCCGAGTCGGAGTCGACGCACCTCGGACCACTGGTCTCCGCCGCCCACCGCGAGACCGTGTCGTCCTTCCTGACCGACGACGTCGACGCCGTACTGGCCGGAAACGCCCCCGACGGCCCCGGCTTCTGGATGGCACCGCGTGTGGTCGTCGCGCCCGACCCGGGCTCGCGGATCGTCCGCGACGAGATCTTCGGCCCGATCGCGGCGATCATCCCCTTCGACAGCGAGGAGGAGGCGGTCCGGATGGCCAACGACACGATCTACGGCCTCAGCGGCTCGATCTGGACCTCCGACGTGGGCCGTGCGCTCCGCGTCGCGCGCGCCGTGGAGACCGGCACCGTCTCGGTGAACTCGAACTCGTCGGTTCGCATCCAGACGCCCTTCGGCGGCTTCAAGCAGTCCGGCTTCGGCCGCGAGCTCGGCCTCGCGGCGATCGAGGGCTACACCGAGCTGAAGAACGTCTTCATCAGCACCGCCGAATGATTCTCTGACCCGCTCGGCGAGGGGCGCTGCGGATGATCCGCAGCGCCCCTCACGCTTTGCGTGTGCTCCGTACCCGGATCACGACCACGCGTCACCGACGGGCGTCCCCTGCCCAAAGAACAGCACGAGGGGCGAAGCGGAAGATGCCCGCTTCGCCCCTCGGCGTCGTGTGGTTCTCGGCGGCAGAGCCGCCGCTCCCCGCTCAGTCCGCGGCGAGCACTGCTCCCCCGACAGGGAAGTAGCTGGCGAACTCCCCGGGTCCCTTGTTCGCGAACCAGCTCTCGTCGTACGGAACGGGCTCGGGCTGCGGGTCGGGCTGCGGGTTGTGCCCGTGGTCGAGCTCGGTCATGTGGGGCGCGAGCCTCGCGAAGTCGACCTTCACGCCATTCAGCTCGAACGGCGTGCTGCTGATGATCGAGTAGTCGACGCGGGTGTCGAACACCCCACCGGCAGCGTCGATCGAGAAGAACTCGTCGGAGGTGTAGGTCGCGACGAGCTCACCACGGAGCCACCCCGCGCGCTCCTCGTAGTCCCGCGAGCCGTCGGGGTGGGCGTCGTAGAAGATCCGGTACCGACTGGCTGCCGTCGTCCGGCCCACGCTCTCTCCCTTCAGGTCAGCGCCGTTTCCGGTGACGAAACCGTGGAGGATGGACCCGCTGCGAACGGCCACGAGGTGCGCACACTGAGGGCCGCGGCCGTACTGCTCGACACAGTCCTCATCGAAGAGCGAGGCGTCGTCGCCGAACACCTGACCGCCAGCGCTGCTCATGCCCCAGATGACGAACCGCCCCTCGAAGCGGACACCGTCCACCACACCCGGCGGGTGCTCCTCGAGACGGCCGCGACCGGTCGTCTGCATCACCATGGACGAGGTCTTGGCGGGCTTGGCCACCGGCGCCACCCGCGGCCCGGCGTCGCTGCGTGTCGCGACCAGCTGCAACCCGAGAGCGATCGCGATCGCCCCCAGGATCACGATCGCCAACAGCGATCGGCGCGACTGAAGTTGCGTTGTGCTCATTCGAAACATTCCCCCTGGTTGGAGTGCCCTCGCTCGAACGCTCAGGAAGCGCGGCGGGGCCCGATCAATAGTTGCCACGACGAACTTCGTGGATCTGGAGGCGACACAGGAAGTACGGGTTACGGACTTGTCGGGGCGAGTTCGCAGCGAACCAGGCCGTCGAACCACGCGCCGTCCGAACGATCCATCGCGCAACGGCTGACTCCGTTCCACCACGCCGCACTGTCGCCCTCCCCCAGCAGTGACGTGCCTTGACGAGTCCGACACGCACTCCGTCGGACAGCCCATCCGGCCCTGCCAACCGAGCGGCACGCATGCTAGAACGGCACTTGGCCGACGGCTCACAGCGTTACGCCCCTGCTTTTCGTCGCACCCAGTGGCCGCCAGCCTGCATGCGTTCGCGAGTCCCTCCCCCGCCCCCGGTCGCTCGGGATGCCCCCGACTCGCGCCGGTGGCAAATGTAGTGAAGATTCGCGGGATGCAGCGCCCGAAGCAGTCGCGGCCGCGGCGCTCGCAGCCCGCAGAGCTGTCGCCACGGGTTTCGGCAGCGGTACCCAACGCCGGGCAAGGATGTCGGCCGGAGACACCCATACGACGTCACCTTCGGGCGGAGCGGCGACCATGCCCGAGTCAATGTCGTTGTGCGCTCGACGCGAGAGCGTGCGAGCTGAACCCGTGAGATTGCGGTTATCGGCCTTCTCAGCGACGACGTGCGCGAGCTCGGAGCCGGCCTCGACGGCGCGCAGGGTCGCTGTCACGGCCTGGGGGAGTCCCGGGCGTCCCGCGATCACCTCGGGGCTAACGAGGGTACTGGCGTCGTGGGTCATCTGGCGGTAGGCGGCGCGGACCTCCGCGGCCGCGCGAGAGAGCGGCTCCTGGATCCGGGCGCCCGGCGGCGCGAGGTCGCTCCAGCGGCTGGCTAGGTCGCTCCAGGAGCGGCCGGCGTCGGCGATCGCGGGGACGAGCCGGTCGGAGGGCTCGAGGATGCCGGCGGTGGCGGCCGCGTCAACGAGCACCATGCTCGCGCCGGCGATGAGGCCCTGGGTGCGGGTGATGAGGAGGATGTTGGAGGGCTCAAGCTGACAGGCCAGGGCACGGTGGGACTGGATGTCCCAGTTGGCCAGCGCCTGGGTCAGTCGACTGGGGTCCTCGACAGGTCTGATCGCCACGCCGGCGAGGGCCTGGGCGAACCGGTCGCTCAGGTAGCTGTGGGCGGTGTTCTCGCATGCAGTCATGCGGTCGAGCCATGCTCCGGTGGGCGCGACGGCGTAGGGGGAGTGGTGCTGGGCGAGGTGGACGCGGCGGCCGGACTCGCGGGCGTCGTTAACGCGGTCGCGGCCGTTGTCGTGCAGGGCCACGTTGACGGCGTGAGCGGTCAGGTACAGCCCGTGCATGATCCTGGCGCGAGCTGCCTCGAGGTCGCGGTGGGCCTCGGGCTGCTCGTGGGGGATCTCGGCGCCGTAGCGGCGTACGAGGGCTGCGGCGCTGATGAGGGTCTGGGTCATCTGTTCCAGACGAGGGTTGGTCGGCCCCTGACCCGGCCAGGCCTTCCGGCCGGCCAGGCTGGCCTCGATGGTGGCGGCCTGAGCGGCGAGGCTGGTCATCGGACGATCGCGCTCGTCGACGCCCGGCCTCCAACCCGGCAGGGAGGCCCAGAGGTCCTCCGCGGCTGCGACCATCGTGGGCCAGCTGCGCAGCAGCGTGCCGGCGTCGTCGCCGTCGACGTCCATGAGCAGCTGGCGGGCCAGGTAGTCGACGTCGAAGAGCATCTCGCCGACGCTGCGCACGTCGCGCGTGGTTATCGGGATCTGGTCGACGTCGAAGAGCTCCTGGTCGATGTCGGCGTACGCCAGACGCAGGTCAGTAGCCAAGGCCGCGGGCTTCCCGGATGAGGTCGCACAGGTCGACGACCAGCTGGGAGCCGTGCACCAGGTCGGGCCGGTGCAGCGGTAGGGGACGGGTCAGCTCCTCGGCCTCGGTGAGCAGCTGCAGTGGCGTGCGCTCCTCGAGCTCGGCGTCCTCGTCGACGTCGGGCAGCTCGTAGTCGTCGGGCAGCAGGGAACTGGCCTGGGAGTGCGCGAGGTAGACGCCGAGTCCGAGGTCGTGCAGCGGCGAGTCGGAGGTGGCCCTGTCGGCGTCGCTCCACACCTGGTTGGCGGCTTGGTGCAGCAGGAGGGCGATCGAGCCCAGGCGGTCCCAGGTGCCGTCAGCGTTGAGTGTGTCCACGGGTGTTCCTTTCGGTTGGAGGTCGGTCTGGCCCATGAACCCACGTCCGGGTCGGTCCTCGCTCCGCGGAGCGGGGGGCTGTGGATAACTCGGGATCGTGTCGGTGGCTGGGCACAAACTGGTCTCGTTCGCCTATGTCGTTCGGTGGTCGCCGGACGATCACCGCGAGCAAAGTCAAGAGATTCGCACTAGTGCTGATAGATGGAGGAGGGTCGTGATGATGAGGTTCCCGATGACCGTGTTGAGGGTGGTGACGCTGGCGCCGGCGCTGCTGGTGAGCTTCGTCCTGACGGTGGTGGTGTGCGCTCTGCTCCCGCCGGCCCTTGGCCTGGTGGCGTTCCTGGCCGCCGGCGGCCTGCTCGTTGCGCTGGCGATCGGCCAGCTTGAGGTGCCGGCGATCACGGCGCTGACCAGGTCTCGTCCCGCGAGCTCGGCCGAGCTCCAGGTGATGGCACCCGTGCTCGCCGATCTGGGCGTCCGCGGCGTTGACGTCGACGCCTTGTTCGTACGCCGCCGCCAGGTGCCGAGCACCCCGGTGGCTGTGGTGATCGCGGATCGCGCCGCGGTGGTCAGCCCGGGGCTGGTCGACGCCACCTTCCGAGGAGGCGTCACCGCTGCAGAGGCGGCCGCGGCGATCGCTCATGCCGTCGGTCGAGGGCGGGCGCGCCGGCCCGTGCTGGAGCTTGCCGTGCTGGCGGCGACGACGCCCTGGCGGCTGGTCGTGGGCGCGTTCCGCGGCATCGGCCGGGCCTTCGCCTGGCTGCCGTTCATGCGGCTGGCCTGGACGCTGCGCGGCGTCGTCGGAGTGATCTGTGTCGTGCAGTCCGTGGCCGAGGGCCGGGCCGCTCCGGGCATCCTCGGCGGCGCGGTCATCGCCCTGACCTACCTGGTGCCAGCGGCCAGCCGGCGAATCGAGGCCCGTGCGGACGCCGCGGCTGACGAGCTGGTGGTCTCCCTCGGCCTGGGTGCCGTGCTGGCTGGCCTGTTGCGGCGTCATGGACATCCGATGACGCTCGAGCAGCTGCAGCGTCTGGAGGCACCCGTCGCGCAGCAGGCGCGGCCGCGGCTGCACCTGGTGCACGGCTGAGGGCTCTCGCTGGCGCGGCAGGTCCGTGGGCCTACTCGTCGTCGGCGAAGCCGGAGGTGGAGTGGTGAACGCAGCCGCGGCCGTCGCCCTCGTGCGGCTTGTGGTTCATGCACGGCAGCGACCCCAGCTTGTGTGAGCAGTCGACCCAACGAACCGTCGAGGGGCCGGTTGTCGACGCGAGTGCGGTAGCCATCGCTGCCTCCTAGCGGCGCGGGCCGCGGCGGCGGCCGAGCTGGGGCCGCTGGTAGGCGGCGGTGTCGGTGTTGTCGTGCTGGCGGCCGGATCGGTGGACCTGCGCGATCTCGGCGTCGGGGGAAGGGCCGGTGTCGGCGGCCGCGGCCTGAGCGGCGGCAGCTTCGGTGGTGCTGATCTCCTCAGCGCGCTGACAGGCCTCTTCCTCGAGCGCGGCTTCCTCGCGAGCGGCTTCGCTCATTGTGAACTCCCATCGATACCGCGGACTGGCACCGGCTGCGCCAGTCCTCCTTGGTCTCCTAAGTTGGGAACAGGGGTGGGAGCGATCACCCTCGGCGGATCCGTCTTGGCCGGTTCCGGTCCCGCCGACTAGGCCAGCAGCGTGGCTCCCAGCAGCTGAGCGGTGTTCTCGAGGAACGCCAAGGATTCGTTACCGCCCGGCCGGTCGCAGCACGGGTGGGTGTCGAAACCCTCGTCGACGACGGTGCGTGCAGCTGGCCACCGCAGGCACGACAGCAGCGGCCGGCGTGGGTGGGGCACTGGTCGGCCGCCACGGCGCAAGGCAGACACCCAGCCGGCGCCGGTGGGCTCACCTGGTGGGCGCGGTGGGCGCGGTCCCAGTCGCGACGCTGCCGCAGCAGCGCGGTGGTGTGTTGCCACAGCGCTTGCTCGAGATGCGCCGGCGCCGGTCGGCCGATGGCCTGGTCGACCGCGGATCTGCGCAGTTGCTCACCGGCGCCGAGGAGGCGTTCGTCGACGCCGCGGGCGTAGCACCAGCGGGCCAGCGCCTTCGCGTTCGCAGCCAGCTGCTCGTCCATGATCGGTTCGCCGCCCCCTTGGCCTGTCAGCAGGTGCCCCACAGGCCGCGCTCCGCGCCCTGGGCGTCGTCGACGGCCGCGGTGTACGACTCCTCGCGGGCAAGCGCCTGGTCTGCTTCGTAGCGCCGGGCGGCGCCACTGGCCAGGAGCTCACGAGCTACGTCGACGTCGTCGTGGTCGACGTAGCGCAGCAGCCGGTCGTAGCGGTCGCGGTTGGGCTCGCTGCTGTCGGTGACGAGCTCGACAGTGCTGCCGATCGGGGCGAGCTGCTCGAGCAGCCGGGTGGCGTCCTCGGCGTAGCACTCCGCCGGCTCCGGTGGGTGGGCGACTTCGGGGGCGTCGATCCCCAGTAGTCGTACGCGGCCGAGCTGGGGACCGCCGAGGGTCTCGACGCGGATCGTGTCGCCGTCGACGACGGCGGTCACGCGCACCCGGGTGGCCGCGCCCTCAGTTGGCTCGGGGCCGGTCGGACCTCCGGGGATGGCAGCGTTGATCCCGCCGGCGGTCAGCGCGAGGACCGCGGCCGCCGCGAGGCCGATCAGGGCCTTCACCGGGCCTCCCTCAGCTGGGCCCGCTCGCTGGCACCGGGGATCGCCCGCTCCTGCTCGCGCACCCCGAGGGCGCCGTGACCGCGCTCGGGCACGTACTCGATGGCGTCGCCTGCGCCGATGCTGCTGGAGGGCTGCTTGGGCAGGTCGGCGGCGATCTTTGCGGCCAGGTCCCGCAGCGGCGGGGTCTTCTCGATGCGCCGGGTGGCGTGGAGCACGGTGGTGTGGTCGCGGTCGAAGTGACGCGCGATCGCCGGCAGGCTGTGGCCGTGGATCCGGGCCGCGGTCATGGCCACGGCGCGGGCATCCGAGGCCGTTCGGGTCAGGTCGGCGCCCAGGAGGACCTCCGGGGTGGTGCCGAAGGCCTCAGCGGCCGCGACCACGGCGTGCTCGACCGGGCCGTCAGGCTCGAACGTTGAGGCCGGCGGGTGGAGGGGGGGCCACCGTGGTCTCGGGGCGGGAGAGTTGGGCGTCGTAGCGGTCGTTGACGTGCGCGGTGACGCGGGCCGCGGCGTCAGCCAGACGCGGTCGCTCAGCTGTGCGGCGTACTGCGTGGATCACCGAGGCATGGTCCTTGTCGAAGTGCTCCGCGATCACCGGCATAGACAGACCGACCTCGCGCGCGGCGGTCATGGCCACCGCACGGGCGTCGCTGACCGGTCGGCTGCGTTCAGCGCTGCGGATCGCCTCCGGGGTGGTGCCGAACATCGGGGCCGCAGTTTTGATGGCCAGCTCGCACACCGCGGCTGGGCCAGCAGCGGAGGAGCTGGGGGCACTCTGGTCGACCTGGACGGCCAGCATGGTCACCAAGGACCGCAGCTGCTCGGCGTCGAGCGGTGCGATCAGCTCGGCGACCTGGTCGTGCTGGCCACCGCTGGCCGCCTCGAGGATGAGGCCCGCCAGCTGGCGGCCGCCCTCGTCGAAGTCCATGACGCGCCTCCCGCCTACCGCACCGGAGATCCGACGGCCGGTGCTGCCTGGCGGGGGACCCCCTCGGCTCGGCCATGCTCGGCCATGCGACGGCGTGCGTTGTCGGTGATCTCGGACGCGATGCCGGCGGACTGACGCGCGCTGGCTGCGGCGTGGTCGACGACGTTCTCGAGCAGGCGCACGTCCTCGTCGGCGCGGCCGAGCTCCTTGCCGGCAGTCGCGATGCTCCGCTCAAGGCTGACCGGCTCCAGCAGAGACGGCGGAGTCACCTGCTGCGCGGCCTGGTGCGCGCTCTCGACATGCTGAGCGGCCAGGCGAGCCATCGGCTTGGCCAGGTCGACCATCTCGCCCACGACCGCAAGACGCGGCTTCAACTGCGCGACGTCGCGCGCGAGAGCGGGATCGGTGGTGTCGGCGTCCCGGAGGAGGTCGTGGGCGTCGGCCACCGCCTGCGAGGCGCGCTCCAGGTGCCCGGTGAGTTCGTCGGTCAGCTCGGCGTTGTCGCTGCAGCGGCGCTGCAGGCGGCCCAGGTGCTCGCCGGCGGTCTCGAGGTAGTAGTTGCCGCGGTCGGAGAGCCGCGCCTTGGCCGAGTCAAGCTCGGCGTCGTCGAGCACCCGCAACGCGGAGTTGATGGTCGTGTGCAGCTCTTCGACGACATGGCGGGCGCGGCCCACCGCCTGCTCGGCCATGAAGATGGCGTCGGCGGCGTGGAAGGCTGTGTCGTTGGTGGTCATGCCGGGTCACCGCCTCGCGTGTCGGGCGGGGGCGTGCTGCCCGCCGGGGGCAGTACCTCGCGGAGACGATCGAGCGCGGCCAGTGCCTGTTCGAGGTGGTCGCGGGCCTCCTGGACCGGGTCACGATCGGCCGCGGCGGACGGGGATTCGGTGGGCGTGCTCACGGGGCAGCTCCTCGGTGGACCGGGGTCATCTCTCAGTCACCAAAGGAAGTGCGACCCGTGGGGGCGATCACCTACCGCAAAGAAATCTCGGCTACCGCGCGTCGGGCCTTGGTCAGGGCTGGTCCCAGGGCATCGACTCCTGGCCGTCGTCGACGCCCTGGCTAATGATGTGCGCGGTGGCGTTGCGCGCGGCGTCGAGGTGCTTGTGCAGGTCGACCGCCAGGCCCCGGGCCTCCTCCAAGTGAAGGCGGGCGACGCTGATGGCCATTGCCGGGTCTGACTCGTTGGTCATCGTGTCCATGCTGAGCACCTGGTTGGCCTGTGCTTGCTCGAGCGTGCTGGACAGCTGGGAGAACGCCTGGGGGAGCGCGGCCGCGAGGTCGGCGAACTCCGCGAGCTGGTCGGAGGTCTCGGATGGGATCTGGTCCTGCTCCCACATGGTGGCGCGGTTGAAGCCGTAGACGTGCTCGCGGGCCGCCTGTGCATGTCCGCCTGCTCCGAGCTGGTCGTTGTCGTCCACCGGGTGCCCTTCCTGCCGTGCGGTAGGGCCCGAGTCTCGCTGATCTCACGGCCCAGCGCGCGCGGCCGTTGGCGAGGCTGTGGATAACCCGCAGGGGTCCCCTACAGGCGTGCGGGGCGGAGAAGGTCGGCGAGCTCGTTGCCGCCCGTGCCGACTGACCGACCATGGATGACCAGGGGCCCTGATCACGCGGCGGGTCGCGCTCGCCGCGGCGGCCTGGTTCAACGCGCCGGCCGACGTCGAGGCCTACGCCGGCTCGCCGCGGCCGTGGGGAGTGGAACGCCTACGCCTCACCACAGCTCGAGGCCGGCGACGTTGACGAGCTGCTCGACGACCTTGTCGAGGTCGCCCCGCCGACTCCGCTGGGCCAGGGCATTGCCGAGCTGGAGGCAGTCCTGCGCCGACAGGCCCGGCGCAAGCTCTGAGTTCAGCGGGCGATGCCAGGGCCCCGACTAGCGCGGTTGTTGCCGGCGGGCGTCCTCGGCGAGAGCCGGCGGCGGGCCGCCTCGTCGGGACTCTCGGCCGGCGGCCCTACCTCCTCGACGTCGAGACCGACCAGGGATGCGCGGCCAGCTGGTCGCGCGGTCGCGCTCAGTGATTCGGCCAGGTCCTCGATGTCGGCCTCCAGGACCCGCTCGAGGATGTCGGCGATGCTCGTGGGGGAGCCGTCACAGTCAGCCGCCAGGGCCTCAGCCAGCTGGTCGAGGGCGGCGTTGCCGTGGGCGGTGAAGGTGACGACTCCGGGGACCGGGTTCTCGGCTGGGGAAGTGCTCATGGTCCACCTCGCTTCCTGGCACCTACGTGCAGTGGAGGGGTGGGAGCGATCAGCTTGCGGGGACTGGCTCTCGCTCGACTCGGAGGGCGATGATCCGCCAGCCCTCGGGAACGCGCCGGCAGGCGGCCTCGAGCGCCTGGTCGTAGTCGATGTCCTCGACGGTCAGCTCGTCTCGGCCGAGGGTGTAGCCGCCGCGTGGTCTGGCGGGATCTCCTGCACGGTGGCGTACAGGGTGAGCTTCTGTTCGGCGGCGTCGGTCACAGGCCCTGAGAGTAGGGCCGCAGCTCGTGGTGATCGCGGCAGGCCTGGTCGCCGTCGTCGAACTCGACTGTCCATTCGTCGACGGCGGTCCGCTCGACGATCGTGACTGGAACCCAGGCCGTCGGGGCGTCGCCGTGGAGGCCGCCGAGGACCTCGACGCGCGAGCCGTCGGCGAAGGGGTTGTGGGATCCCAGGTACTCGCTGATGGTCTCCTCGAGCGGGGTGGCGCCACCCCGGGGCGCTGCGTTGATCCACTGCTCAAGTGGGTCGTTCCGGGCCCAGCTCAGCGCGAGGCCGGCGACGTAGTTCGCCTCAGTTGGCACTGCCGTTCTCCTCGCCCTGGCGGAACATGGTGCGGGCGCGCTCGTGGCTGATGTGTCCGTTGGGGTCAGTGCCCTCGGTCCAAAGTTGCTGGCGGTAGCCGTCGCCCTCTGGCGTGGCGCCGACGTAGTCCGGGATCGACCCGTTCGGGAACGGCGGGTAGGTGGCTGAGATGCCCCGCTCACCCTTCACCACGGCGTCTAGGGAGAAGGTCAGTGCGCGCGGGTAGTGGCGGCGCACCCATGTCTCCGCCCGGCTCCAGACGGCGTCGTAGGCGTCCTGGTCGCCGCGGCCGTCGTTGGCCTCGACAGCCGTGCGGTAGGCCTGCCAGATGTCGTAGGCCTCGCGGTCCTTCGCGCGGTTCTCGATGAGCACCGGGAGGCAGCCGCACTCCTCGCCCTCGTCATGGTGGAAGCCGATGCATCGGTCGTCGCTGCAGCCGCACTCGTCTCCGCGCCACTCGGTCTCGGGCACCCACTGGCGATCGCCGGCCTCGTCGGTCATCTCTTTGAGCCACCCGCCGTAGGCGATCCAGTCGCGCACGGTGATGCCCGCGTCCGCGAGGATGCGGCGGGCTTCACTGTTGAGCTTCGTCATCGGGGGCTCCGTGGTCGAAGGGGATGGGGCCAGTCTGTCTGATGGGTCCGACACTGGCCGGGCTTTCCACAGGCCACATCAGAACGGGCGGCCGTACATGCCGGGCACCATGCGGCGCGCCTCGGCGATCAGGGCCTCGAACTCGGCATCGGGGAACCGGGCGGGCATGGCGAAGGTCAGACCGGCCAGGACGTCGTCGAGGGTGACCGGGGCGGGGTCGCGGCCGTGGTCGCGCAGCTGGGCGCAGAAGTCGGCGAGGGTGAGCATGGCCGCGGCGCGGTCGGTCAGCCACAGCCAGGCCAGGACCTTGCCGAAGGGGTCGCCTGGATGAACCGCCTGACCGGGCTGGTAGCCCGTGCCCAGCCTGAATCCCTCGAGCACCTGGTCGGCGGCCGCCATCGCCGTGTGGGCGCACATCGTGCGCATGACGGGGTTGGGGATGAGCTTGGCGCTCTCGCCCCAGAGTTGTTCGGCAGTCATGGTCTTCACGACGCGTCCTCCCAGTTCGGCGCCGGCCGCCAGCTTCGAGACGGTCTCCAGCGAGGGGTCCATGGCGCCGCTCTCGATGCGTCCGATGGTCGACGCCGCGACGCCTGACGCCTCGGCCAGCTCGCGCTGCGACATCCCCGCGAGGGTGCGCAGAGCCTTCACGATGCCGGCGGCGGGCCTGGTGTTGTCCATGCGAGGAGGGTAGGCACGTCGCATCCACTCACGCAACAGTTTGCATGCGTATCCGCGTGCATTTTGCTCCTCTTGTTGGCAGATTGTCATGATCTAGGTTATCGGCGGTGTGGTTTGCGTGTGATTTCGGGTGTGATCTGTCTGGGCAACGGCGTCACCACGTGGGAGAGTTCAGCCATGAGCACACCGTCGACCATCGCCCGCGGCGACCTCCGCGCCTACGAGGAGTCGGTTCGCCTGCCCACGAGCGAACTGGTGGCGCGGCTGCGCGACCTGCTCGGGGCCAAGCTCGTCGCCTACCTGGGATCGGTCCAGGAGACCCGCGCTGTACGCCAGTGGGCCGACCCGGTCGACGCGCGCACCCCGTCAACCGAGGTCGTCAACCGGCTGCGCATGGCCTACCGCATCACGGCTCTGCTGCACGAGAAGGACTCGGCCGCGGTGATCCAGTCTTGGTTCCAGGGCATGAACCCGCACCTCGACGACGTCGCCCCGGCGCGGCTGCTGCGTGAGGGGAACATCGAGCAGGTCGGCCCGCCGGTGCTCGCGGCCGCGCGAGCCTTCGCCGGAGCCGGCTAAGCCCATGCGCGACGGAATCGACTGGGCCGAGGTTGGGGCGGGTGGCCGCTTCGAGAAGATCGTTGGCGTCCTGCTCAGCACCCTGAATCCCGGGTCTCGCCGTATCGACGGTGCTGGCGGGGACGGCGGTCGCGACCACCAGTTCCACATCGACGGGCAGCTCCTGGTCTGGCAGTCCAAGTACTTCCTCGGCCGCCTGAGCACGGGCAACCGGAAGCGGCAGATCACCGAGAGTCTGATCACCGCGGCCGCCCTGCAGCCGGACCACTGGACACTGGTCACGCCGATGGTCCCCACGCCGGAGGAACTCGCCTGGTTCAACAACCTGCAGCCCGACTACCCCTTCCCGCTCGCCTGGTGCGCCGGCGACTGGCTCGAGGCCCAGCTGGCTGGCCACCCGCAGATCGTGCGGCACTTCATGGGCGCCAACGACCAGTACGTCCAGCTGCTGCGCGAGCTGCAGCAGGAGCAGGACGCACTCGTGGACGGTCTCCCCGCCGCGCGGCCCCGGCTGGAGGCGATCGCTGCCAAGGTCGAGGCCTCCGACCCCTTCTACAGCGTCGCGTTCACCATCGACGCAGGCCAGATCACCTCCGCCAGCCTGCGGCCCAAGTACGTCGGCGCCGAGCTGGACAGCCCGATCACACTCAGCTTCAACGTGGTCTCCGGCACCTCGCCCGCCGATCAGGAGGTTCGCAACGCGCTCGAGGCGGCGTTCGAGTGGGGCGAGCCGGCGACACTCCCGGCCACGCACGTCCGCGACTTCGAGGTCCGCGCACCACATGGGCTGGGTGGCAGTTTCGACCAGGCCAACATCACCCTCACGCCGGAGGTCGAGGCCGTCGACCTCGACCTCGAGCTGGTCGTCTGGGCACCCGATGGCCGGCGCCTGGCGACCCTGCCCGCCCGGCTCGTCGACCGCAGCCACGGCCGCAGCGGCACCACCGTGGTGGGGTCCGACAGCACAGGGATCGTCACGGCGAAGATGCGGCTGGACCACCGGTTCCTCAACGTGAAGCTGCAGCTGACCTACGAGGAGCCGCCGCCCCTTCTGCCGGGTGCTCTCCTCCCCGTCGTCCGCTTCATGCGGCATGCCACCGCCCCGAACCGGCTCTCCTTCGGGGTGGGCGACGCGCCACCGGCCGCGGCCGTCCCCATCGGTACCGCGGCGCTGCCTGGCATCGACTCCTACCTCGAGTTCGTCGAGGGGCTCGACCGGATCCAGTCGAGCACGGGCCACTCCTTCCCGACGCCGGCGGAATGGTCCAGCCGTGACCTCCTCGCGGTGCGCCGCGCTGTCACCCTGCTCGCCGGCGGCGCGGTGAAGGTCGGCCGAGGGCCGGCACGCATCGTGATGGAGCCCGACGCCGCGGCGCGCTTTCAAGAGTCGACAGCCTCAGCACCCGCTCACCGCCTGGAGGTCGACGCGGCTGCCCCATACATCGCCCAGATCTGCGGCCGCGACGTCGAGCTCGGCCCCTACCTGCTCTGCGTCGACGCCGAGACCCTCGAGTTCACTCCGGCGCCGCCGGGCGAGGACGTGACGATCCTCGCCCATCCCTTCGCCGGCCGCGCCGTCGAAGCCAAGCTTGGGCAGCTGAACTAGGTTCCGGCGTCGTGAGCGCGCCGCAGAACGGCCCCAGGAAATGCCTGAGCCCCGCGGTGCCTAACCCGGCTCTTGCGAGCCGTGCCAGAGGGCGGTTATCCGCGGGGCGATGTCACTAGGGTACGCATGTGACGGCTGAGGAGCAAGACGACGCACCCGCGATCGCGGCCGCGGCCGCGGCGCCGCTCAGCACCGCCGACCTCGAGGCGTGGCTGAGTACACCACGCCTGGACACTTACCTGTTCCCCTGCGGCGGCGACGCCGGCCTGGCGCTCGAGCTCTACTGCTGGAACAGCCAGCTTGCCGCCGCCGCGCTCGCGGACACCTGCCATCTCGAGGTCGCGCTGCGCAACGCCTACGACCGGCAAATGGCTCAGCAGTTCCCAGACTGGTCAGTGGACCCGGCGAGCCAGTTGTTCACGCGCACCCAGGGTCACGGCCGTGCGGTGACGAAGCAAATCTCGCTCAACACAGGCAGTCAGCGCGCGCTCAACGACGCCAAGCGTGGGCTTGGAGCGAGCCCCAGCCACGGCAAGGTCGTCGCCGCCACCACGTTCGGGTTCTGGACCAAGCTCACCGACCGTGACCGCACCGCGACCTTCTGGACGCCGATGCTCCGTCATGCCTTCAACGGCTCCCCCACGCGTGGCGAGGTCCATGAGCGGGTGGCCCGCGTGAACAAGTTCCGCAACCGACTGGCGCACAACGAGCCCGTCTTCTCCACCTCCTCCGGCCTCCACGACCGCATGCGCGACGTCGACGAGCTGTTCGCCTGGGTCGCCCCGGCCGCCGCCGCCTACGTCCGGGGCACCTCAGTGGTTCCGTCATTGCTCGCCCAGTGCCCCGTCCCGGGGCTTCTGTGACAGGAAGCGGATCAGCATGAAGATCACGAACAGCAGCAAGATCACGAGGAGGAAGAGGGGGCAGGAGCCCCGCCCGCGCGCAGGCATCCTCAGTTGCTGTCGCACGAGCGCGTGATGGCTCCGCGGGTCGTCGCCATCGACGTCGGGTCGGTGCGCAGCAACTTCGCCTGGGCCGCCCTCGACTTGCCTGGCCGGCGTCCGGTCGGCGAAGGGGGCAGCCATCCCGAGGGGGCAGCGCTCGCGGTCCTCGAGGCGCTCGGCGCCGGCGTGCCCGTGGCTCTCGGTTTCGAGGCTCCGCTGATGGTGCCGGTCAGCCCGGTCGGTGCCGTCGACGGATGGAGGACGTTGGGGCAGGCCCGCCAGGGCGAGACCGTCGACGGTCGCTCGCGGCCCTGGTCGGCCGGCGCCGGCAGCGGTGCCCTGGCCACCGGGCTGGTGCAGATGGCGCAGAGCACTACGCCGGCCCAGGTCAGGCGACCGATCCAGCACGGCCGCGGCCGTGTCAGCTCGGGCGTCTCGGGGTCGAGGCCGTGGAGGACTGCATGGGCGTGATCGCCGGCGCGGATGAGGCGGCGGTGGGTGTCCTGATCGCAGTTGCACCGGCCGGCTTCCAGCGCCTCGCCGATCGCTGCAGCTGCAGCCTGGATCTCCTCGTCGAGCTCGACCAGGGCGACCACGCGGGGGTCAGTGGCGGCGGAGGCGGTGTGCGGCGGCCGCACGATCGTGTCGTTGGAGAGCGCTCGGTGGAGCCGGCCGGCCATGACCAGGTCCTCGGTCCGTGCTCGAGCGCCGCCGCAGATGGGCGACGTCGTCTCCTCGGCCTTGGCCCGCAGGTCCTCCAGGAGGCGCCGGTGGCGGTCGTTGAGTCCGTCTAGGTCCTCCAGCCTGATCGGCAGCGCGTCAGGAGCGATCCCGCCCAGCGCCACCAGCGCCTGGTTCAGCCGGTCGATGCGCCTGCGGGTCAGCTCCTCGCGCTCGTGCTCGGGCAGTGAGCGCCAGGCGCGGTGGGCGCGCCGGCAGACGCACCAGTAGCCCACGCCGACTGCCAGGGAGATCCCCGCCAGAACCCACATGACGACCGCCACCACGCCGTTCAACCGCTCGGTCATCGCAACGAGCTCGGGCGCCGTGTCTGCTGACGGGGAAAGGCCCTCGGTGAGCCATTTGAGCAGGAACGGCCCGGTGCCCATGAACAGCGCGAAGGCCACCGGGGACAGCCAAGGCCGCCGCCCAGAGGCGACTTCGAGGCCCAGATCGAGGAGCCACGGGGCCGGCCGGTCGGCGGACTCGCGCGACGTCGCTTCGCGGTGCGGCGTGTTGTGCGGTGGGGGATTCATGGTCTCTTCCTCCCGAGTGCGGTCCTGGTCGACGTCGCCAGCCGGGCCTAGGAACTCTCAGCAGAGTAGGTGCGGATTCCGACACGAATCGGGTTATCCACAGGGGGCCGGCGGAGGGGTCATCGCCACGGTGTGGCGGACGGTGATGCGCCCGCAGGGACC
Organism: Nocardioides aromaticivorans; assembly: GCF_013408525.1. Lineage (NCBI taxonomy): Bacteria > Bacillati > Actinomycetota > Actinomycetes > Propionibacteriales > Nocardioidaceae > Nocardioides > Nocardioides aromaticivorans. The sequence continues at coordinate 2,177,331 of NZ_JACBZM010000001.1, read as the reverse complement.
GCCTGCGGGCCGGACCGCACGGGACCGGGGACGAACGACTCGTCGACCAGGTCTGCGCCGTCGCCGGCGGCCCGGGCGGCGTGGGTCATGACGTCGGTGACGACGTCCTGAGCGTTGGTGACCGCGCTGGCAGAGCCGAGCCGGATCAGCTGGCTGACGCCGGTGGACGCCACGCTGCTGACGGGGCCGGGGACGCCCATGAGCGGCCGGTGCAGGTTGGTGGTCCAGTGGGCGGTGTTCATCGCGCCACTGCGCACGGCTCCCTCGACGACCACGGTGCCCTCGGCGAGGCCGGCGGTGATCCGGTTCCGTGCCAGGAAACGGGTCCGGGTTGGTCCAGCGCCCGGCGGTGCTTCCGAGACGACCAGACCGCGTTCGGCGATCGTCTCGAGCAGCTGGGCGTGCGCGGCCGGGTAGGGCCGGTCGACGCCGCCGGGCATGACCGCGATGGTCGGGCCGCCCGCGAGGAGGGCGCCCCGGTGTGCGGCCTGATCGACGCCGAACGCGGCGCCGCTGATGACGGTGTGGCCCATCGTCGCGAGGTCGCGGCTCAGCTCGGTGGCCTGTTCGGTGCCGTAGCTGGTGGCGGCTCGTGAGCCGACGACCGCGACGGCGTTGCCGGCGAGGTGGCGCAGGTCGTGTGATCCGAGGACCCACAGGCCGAAGGGTTCACCGCCGCGGTCGTGGAGGGCGCCGGCGTCGCGGAGGGCGCCGAGCTGGGTGGGCCACTCGGCGTCGCCGGGGACGATGAAGCGGATGCCGCGGGCGGCTGCCTGCTCGAGCACCTGGGCGGGGTCGACGCGGCCGAGCTCCTGGGCGATCCCGAAGCCCCAGTGGGACTCGACCTCGGCCGCGGCCTCGAGGTAGCCGAGGACCTTGCCCGCGCCGAGCTCGCTGACCAGGCCGGTGACGCGGAGGTCGCCGGGCTCGATCGCCCGACTCAGGGTCACCCTGGCGAGCCGGTCGGCCTCGTCGACGTCGCCGCTCATGCCTGGCCTCCCCACAGCAGCTCGAGGTCGGGTTCGTGGATGACGTCGAGGCGCTTGTCGGGGGCGTAGGCCGCGGGCTCGGGCACCACCAGGCGGCGCAGCTGGCGCTCGGTGGCGCTGGGCTGGGCCTGGGCGATCGGGTCGGTGTCGTCGTGGTACATGGCGTTTCCCTCCTCAGCGGCCCGGGGCGGGGCGGTCGGTGGCGGGCCGGGTGCCCGGTAGGCCGCGCTGCTGGCTCGGAGGCTGGGGGACGAAGGACTCGTCGAGCTCGCCGGCGAGGTCGCGCATCTGGGTCTGGTACCTCTCCCACTCGCGCGGGTGGATGCCGTTCTGCAGGGCAGAGGCGACGATGGCGGCCATGGAGTAGGGCCGGTCGGCGGGGACCTGGTCCAGCGCGCACCAGGCCTTGGCGCCGTCGCCGTGAAGCCAGCTGGCGAAGCCGAGCATGGAGGCCGGGGCCGCGCGGACCTCGTCGGGTGCGCGGCGAGTGAGGTCGTTCCAGAGCGCCATGTGGGAGGTGTGGTTCTCCCGGCTCATGTCCTCCCAGAGCGCGTCGCGGGTGCTGATCGTCTCCAGGGCGACGAGCATCCGGGCCCCGTCGAGGTCGGAGAGCCGGTTGCCGTCGGCGTGGAACTGCTCGAGGCGGTCCAGTGCCCAGTCCTGCTCGACGGCGGGGCTGCTGGCGGCGGCTGCTGCTCGAGCTGCGGGGATCAGCTGGGCGATCGGCTCGCGGTCTCCGACCATGGAGGCCGCCAGTGAGGCGCGGTTGGCCGCCGGCTGGGCGGCGCCGGTGAGCACGGTCGCGGCCGCGATCCGATCGGCGGTTGCCTGGGTCTGCAGGCCGGTCTGGCCGGTGTTTAACTCGCGCCAGCGCTCGCCGTCGGACCACAGTCGGATGTGGGTGGTGATGCCCACGGTCTCAAGGCGGTTGGACAGGTGCTGGCTGGCCAGCTCGGCGCTGCGGCGGTCCTCGGTGAAGCAGAGGATGGCCAGCCGGGCTCCGGGGCGGGCGTGCCGGCCGTAGGGGCCACTGACGGCGTCCCAGACCGCCTCGCGGTCGGCGGCGGTCGTCGGGAGGTCGACGCGGGTGATCGGCAGTCCGGGCCGGAACGGCACCAAGACGATCGACTCCTCGGGCTTGAAGCCCAGGACGTGGGGCACCGCGGCGAGCAGCTCGTCCGGGGACTGTACGACGAGATCCATCGGAGCGAACCTCCTTACGGCTCAGCTGGCCTGGGCCGGGCGGGTGGTGCGCTCGATGCGCGCGGAGACGTACTTGAGCGAGACACCGACCTCGCCGAAGCGGTTGTCGACGACCACGACGTCCTTGGTGCGCTTCTCGCCGGTCTCCTTGTCCGGCCAGCTCTCGGTGCGCTCGAGGCCGTGGACGAAGATCGGGTCGCCGGATCCGCAGCTGTCGTGGACGTGGGTGGCGGCCGAGCCGAAGATCTTCACGTTGTGTGCGGTGGGCTCGTCGTTGACCCACTCCCCCTCGTCGTTCTGCACGCGCCGGTTGACCAGGACCCGGCAGCTGACGAACGGCTTGTTCTCGCGGGTGTAGAGCAGCTCGGGAGCCTCGGCCAGGTTGCCGGCGAAGGTGACGGTGGTGGACATGACTTCCTCCTAGGTGACTGCGAGAGGTAATCGCTCCCGCAGTCACCTAGGTGCGATCGGTGCTCCGCAGCGATCAGCTCGGGGAAGATTTTCTGCACGGTCTCGTCGACGCGTCCGCTTACCAGGTCGCCGTTTCTGACTCCACGTGTCGGACCGTCCGGGCAGGATGGCGGCGTGGACCGCTTGAGCAACGATCACCGCACCGCGACGCTGGCCGGCGACCGTGGGGCGCGGCGCCAGCTTGAAAAGGTTGCCGACCGGCTCTTTGCGGATCTCCGGTCAAACGAGCGTGCCGAGTGGGTGGCAATCAGCACCGGCATGGCTCCTGCGCTCGTCGTGGCCACCGACTCCCGGCTCCTGACGATCTCCATGATCGGCAGATCGACTCAGGCGATCGAACGCCCCTTCACCATCGTGCTGGGGAAGAAGCGGCTGATCGGGCAGTCGGTCGACGTCTTCGACGCACGCGGGCTCTGCCTCAGCCTCCTGCTACAGGAACCAGACCTCCGCGCGTTGCAGATGACCGGTGGGGCCAGTTCACCCTCAGGATCCACCACCCAGGCACCTCCCCCACCGCCGTCGGCGCCCCCCGATCCCGCGGGTACGGCTCCTCCTCCCGGATCCACGGGCGCATGGCGATGGGGGCGCCCAGTCACGAGCTGGCAAGAAGCGGAGCTGCTCGCAGCGGCGCACATGGTGGATCTCGGGTTCAGCGGCGCGACGGTCACACCAGGTGGAGCAGACGCAGGACTCGACGTGATCGCTCACGACGCTGCAGCGCAGGTCAAGTATCACGAGGGCCCCACGGGCCGACCAGACATTCAACGGCTCATCGGGGCGGCCCACGGCCTCCGGAGTCGGATCTTCTACGCGTCGAGCTACACCACCGCGGCGATCCTCGAGGCGGACCGGCTTGGGGTTGCGCTCTTCCAGTTCACGCCGGAGGGACTCGTCGTCGCCATCAACGACGCGGCGCGCGGCCTTGCGCCGGGAGCTCCAGCGCCCGACCAGCGGACTGCGTTCGGGGCGCTGACCTTCGAGTCGCGACAGAACCGCGCCATCCGCTGGTCGCAGCAGATCGAGGACGCGACCAAGGTGCCGATCAGCGATCGGAAGCGCCGCGGCGCGAAGCAGCTCGTCGAGCGCCAACGTGCGTTGAAGCTGATGCTGCATGGTCTCGAGCAACTCAGGGACAGCGACAACCCGCTCTACAAGAAGCGCCGCAAGGAGCGCACCCTGTCCGAGGCCGAGAAGACGCTCAAGCAGGGAGCAGCCGTGCTCCGCATGCAGCTCAAGTGACCTTGCCCGCGCCGGCTCACCCCGTCGGCCGGCGCCGTGGCGGTCGGTTGCTGAGCTTCTGCGGAGGTGGCGGCAGCTCGCGGCCGAGCCGGCGGCGGGAGTGCTCGGCCGCGGCGATGACCGCCTCCTGGGCGAACGCAGACCGGGCGAGCATCCGGCCGAGCTCCTGGCGATCGGCGACCAGGGCGTCCTCGACCGTCTCCATCGTCGAGGCCGGCAGGTCGTGCTTCTTGTTGAAGCTCTTGCGGGTCACGCTGACCAGGGCGGGATGGTTCTCGCCGGCGGCCGCGAGCTCGGCCCGCTGTTGGGGCGATCGCCGGGCGTGCAGCTCGAGCGCCTGGGCGAGCCAGCCGACGAACGAACCGGGCGACTCTGGATCGGTGTCCAGGTCGGCGACGTACGCCGAGCGGGCGAGGTCCCACACGCCGGGCTTCCAGTAGATCCCGACCGGGATCGTGGTCTGGCTCGTCACGCCACCACCACCTCAGCCACTCCCCTGCCCCGCGTGCCGGGAGCGATCGCCGGCGAGCTGCAGCGGCTAACACCAACGCCGCTGCATTCCCGGGCGGGGCCGTGTGCAGCCGTTCCCACTCTCGCTCGATTCCTTCCGTCCAGACAGCTACGAGGTGCAGCTGCGCCGCGCCGCCGCAGCGGAGTCCGCGCCCGGTGAGAGCAGGGGGTTTTCCCCACCCTCCGGACGTGCCCACCTTTCCACAGGTTCGCCCTGCGGCCCGGTAGGTGTCGGCCCCCGTTGGGAGACTAGGTCATGTCAGTTCTTTCTATTCTACCCATGGAGGACAGCATCATGACCGACACCATCCAGGCCCCCGCCGACAGCGCCGCCGAGGAGGCCACCGAGGCCGTCCAGTCCGAGGAGTTCCTCTACCTCGACCCCGCCGCGATCATCATCGGCACCAACGTCCGCACCGACCTGCGACCCGACCACAAGGAGTTCCGCAAGTCGATCAAGGAGCGCGGCGTGCTGGAGGCCGTCACGGTCTACCGCGACGAGGACGGGCAGTACGTCCTGCTGCGTGGCCAGCGGCGTACGGTGACCGCCGCCGAGGTCGGCACCCCGACCGGCCTGATCCCGGCCCGGGTCGTGCCCCAGCCCGCCGACGCCGACCGGATCGGTGACCAGATGGTCGAGAACATCCACCGGGCCGGGATGCGCGAGGCCGAGATCGTCGCGGGCGTGGAGCAGCTGGCCCTGCTCGGCGTGAGCGCCGCGCAGATCGCCAAGCGCACCAGCATCGACCGCCCGACCGTGAACGCCGCCCTGGCGGTCACCAAGGCCGACCAGAGCCGCAACCGCCTCGACGCCGGCGACCTGACCTTGGAAGAGGCCGCGATCTTCGCCGAGTTCGAGCACGACCCCGGGGCCGTCGAGCGGCTGGAGAACGCCAAGCGGTGGCGGCGCTCGCTCGCCCACGAGGCCCAGCGGCTGCGCGACGAGGCCGCCGAGCGCGAGGCCGACGCCGCCGAGGTCGAGCGCCTGCGGACCGAGGGCCTGCCGGTCCTGACCGCCGAGGAGGTCGAGCAGGCCGACGAGGTGCTGCGCATCGAGCGGCTGGTCACCGAGGACGGCGAGCCGCTGGCCGAGGAGGAGTGGCCCAACGTCCCCGGCGCTCGCGTCCAGGTCGTCAAGGAGTGGGTCTACCCCGAGGACGAGTACGACGAGGAGAACGAGGACGGCAGCGACGAGGAGAGCGAGGACTACGAGCCCGCCGTGCCCTACCAGCAGTACGTGCCGGTCTGGGTCGTGACCGACCTCGCCGCCTCCGGCCTGCGTCGTCGCGGCGGCTCCGGCAGCAGCACCGCCGACAGCAGCGACGAGGGCGAGAACGAGGAGGAGGCCGAGGCGCAGCGCGAGCAGCAGAGCCAGGAGCGCCGCCGCGTGATCGCCAACAACAAGGCGTGGGCGAGCGCGGAGACGGTGCGCCGCGAGTGGCTGGCCGGGTTCGTGGCCCGCAAGACCGCCCCGAAGGGTGCCGAGGCCCTGATCTGCGAGGCCGTCGTCACCGGACACCACTCGCTGAGCAAGGCCATGGACCACCGCCACCCGATGCTCTTCACGCTGCTGGGGGTCGAGCGGCCGACCGGCTACTACGGCGCTGGCCACGATGAGTGCCGCAAGATCACCAAGGCGAGCACGCCGAAGGCCGCGACCATGACCACGCTCGCGGCGGTCGTGGCGGCGTGGGAGGCGACGACCGGCAAGCACTCGTGGCGCAACCCGACCGCGTGGGACGCCCGCGTGCTCGGCGCGCTCGTGGAGTGGGGCTACCAGCCCAGCGAGGTCGAGCGGATCCTGCTCGGCGAGGAGCAGCAGCCGACCACCGACGAGGACGCCAGCGACGCCGCCGACGACGCCGCCGACGACAACGACGACAACGACGACAACGACGACGAGGCCAGCGACAGCGCCGCCTGACCCGTCACCCCTCCCCCACCTGAGGGCGGTTCTCCCTGTGGAGAACCGCCCTCAGTGGAATAGAAACCATAGAATGAACTCAGTTCGTTTGATCCGCTACCCGGGAGGACCCCGACATGTCACACGAGATCGAGACCCACGGCACGCAGGCCGCCGCCGTCTTCGCCCGCAAGGACGCCTGGCACCGCCTGGGCACCACCGTCCGCGACCGCGCGTTCACCGCCGAAGAGGCCATGCGACTCGGTCACCTGGGCGGCTGGGACGTCCGCAAGTTGCCGCTCACCACCGCCGAGGTCAGCGAGGGCGGCGTCACCGCGATCGAGGTCCCCGGCTTCGCCACGGTGCGCACCAACCCGTTCACCGGCGAGCCCGAGGCGCTCGGCGTCGTGGGCGGCGGCTACACGCCGCTGCAGAACGAGGACCACGCCGAGTTCCTGAACCTGCTGGCCGACGAGTCCGGCGCGATCTTCGACACCGCCGGGTCGCTGCGCGGCGGTCGGCAGGTGTTCATCACCATGCAGCTGCCGGACTCGCTCACCGTCGGCGGCACCGACCGCGTCGACCTGAACATCGCCGCGCTCAACAGCCACGACGGCTCCAGCGCGTTCCGCATCCTCGTGACCCCGGTCCGCGTCGTGTGCGCGAACACCCAGAGCGCGGCCCTGCGCAACCACGAGTCGTCGTTCTCGATCCGGCACACCCGCAACGCCAAGGCCGCCGTGCAGGCCGCCCGCGACGCGCTCGGCCTGACGTTCGCCTACGTCGACGCGTTCCAGGTCGAGGCCGAGCGGCTGATCCAGCAGACCATGACCGACGCCGCGTTCGACGCCCTGATCGACGCCACGTTCGGCAAGGCCGAGGCCAGCGCCACCAAGCGCGTGCGCGAGACCGAGCGCCGTCGCCGCTCCCGGCTGCACTGGCTCTTCGCGGACGCCGACACGCAGGCCGGCATCCGCGACACCGCGTGGGCCGGCTACCAGGCCGTCGCGGAATACGCCGACCACTACGCCCCGGTCCGCACCACGAAGAAGCACGGGGGCGACGAGCAGACCGCCCGCGCCACCCGCGTCCTCACCAGCGACGACCCCGACCGGATCAAGCGCCGCGCCTGGACCGCGCTGGCCCCCGCCTGACCGTCCGTCCCGCAAGTCCTCCGGTGGCGGGCTGAGACCCCGAGTCCGGCCCGCCACCGGCCCAACCGAAGGAGGAGCCATGACCGACACGACCACCACCCGCGAGCAGACCGACAGCCCGACCGACGCCGCCGCGGTCGAGTGGCACGCCGTGGACGCCGACAACCGATGGCCGGGGCGCTGGACCGCGCACACCGCCAGCGTCCACGCGCACGGGCGCACCTACCTGATCCGGATCACGCCCGGCGACTGCACGACCTACCTCGCGCCGGGCTTCTACGCCGACGTGGACGGCGGCTACGGCCAGCGCTGGGGGATGCGCACCGCGACGCTCGACGAGGCCAAGCGCCGCGCGGTCGAGGACGTCCTGCGATGAGCCAGCCGACCGCCACCCCCGCCGACATCGCGGCGAGCAGCGCCAAGGACCGGCACACCCTCAGCGAGACGGCCTGCGACCTGATCGTCATCGAGCACCGGCTGCGCGACGTGCGCCGGTGGACCCCCGAGACCGCCCGCGCCCACCTGGACGCGGCCCTGTCCAGCGTCGCCACGGCGCTGGACGCCCTGCACGCCGAGTACGCCACCCGCACCACCGAACAGGAGCAGTGATGACCGAGCAGACCCAGCCGAAGCCGACCGGCACCGTGATCAGCGAGCGCGACCAGCGCCGCATCGTCGCCGCCATGATGGCGATGCCGTACGCCGCCAGCAGCCGCGTCCCGAAGCCGTGGACCGCGATGGGCGAGACGGTCACCGCCGATGCCGTCGTGGCGTTCCTCGACGGCCTCGCCCAGGTCCTGACCGAGGTCGGCACGGAGAACGACCAGCACCGCCGCCGCCTGTTCTCCCTCGAGGCCGACGTGCAGGCGTTCCGCCGCCTCATCGGCACCGCGCCCGCCGAGGTGACTCCGTGAGCGCGCACATCGAGTGGCTGGCCGCCCGCGAGACCAGCGTCCAGGTGTTCACCCCCGGCGAGGATTGGGTGGGAGCCGGTGAGCACCGCCAGCCGGTCCTGACGTTGGCCGGGGACGACGTGGTGGCGATCCAGGGCACGCCCGCCGAGTTGCGCGCGCTCGCCGCACGGATCACCGCCGTGGCCACCGCTGCCGCTGGGCGGCTCGACCTCGCCGCCGCGACCGCCCGGGAGGACCAGCCAGCATGAGCGACGACGACGCCGCGCTGCGTGCGCTGGAGGCCCTCGCGACCCCCGGCCCCTGGATTCCTGCCGGTGACAAGATCCGCGCCACCGCCGCCGACGCCCTGATCCCGGACAACATCCTCGTCGCCTACGCCGGTGCTCAATGGCAGCGGCTCGGGTTCAAGACGTACCCACGCGGGGATGAGGTTCCCGAGCACGCGCCCGACGTGGAGTTCATGGCCGCTGCCCGCACCGCGCTGCCCGACCGCCTGGACCGGCTCGACCGCATCCGGGACCTTCACGCCCGGTGGGCCGAGCAGGCACCCGAGGACGCGGACGGCTACCTCGACCTGTGGGAGACGCTCGGTCGGCTCCTCGACGGCGAACCCGCCTGACCCACTCTGACCGCAAGGACGCCCGCAGCGCTCATCGCTGCGGGCGTCCTTCTGTGTTGGGGCGGGCGTCACCACAAGGTCAGCTGCTCGCCCAGCAGCTCCTGGAGCCGAGCGAGGTCCTCGGCTACGAGCTGCGGATCCTCACGCGTCAGGTCGCGCAGTTCCCGCGCGCGTCGACGCGGGCCGCGCGGGTCGGCCAGCGGGCTGTACGGCAGCCGCCGCTGCACCGACCACTCACGGCGGTTCTGCGCCGCGCTCGACACCACGACGTGGTCCGGTGCAATCCGCTGGCACAGCGGGTTGTGGCAGCGGTGCCCGAGTAGCCGCGCCTCCGCGAGCGCGTCAACGCCGTGCATGACTGCGTACGCGAACCGGTGGGCGATGATCACCCGCCCCGGCGCGTAGCAGAACCGGCCATGGCCACCGCCGTCCGTGCGCTCCCGCTCGGAGCGACCGGCCACCGCCCCGGTCCACCACAGGCACTCACTGCCCGGCACCGTGGCGACCTTCGCCCGGTAGCGCGTGAGCACCGCCGGGTCCGCGATCGCTGCCGCGACCGCCGCGGGGCCGGCGTCATCCAGCCGACGAACCGGCACCCGCTCCCCCGCTCCCGGCCGACGCCAGCGCCGCGCCGTCGTCGCCCGAGTCGTCGCGTACGTCGCGGCTCGGCTCGCCGTCCGCGTTGGCGAGCCGCCGCAGCCGCGTCGCCTCCCGCACGGTGACCGTCTCGCCACACCACTCGACGGCCTCGCCCAGGGACAGGCCCTCGACCTCGGTCAACTCCCGCAGCGCCTCACCGGCGCGCTTCTCGGTCTCGGCCACCGCCGCGTCCCGCTGACCGATCGCGACCATGACCTGTTCGGCCAGGTCGATCACCCGGCGCTCGCGCTCCTCGCGCTCCTTGCGCCGCTTCTCGGCCATCTCCCGCGCCGTACGCCGCGCCTGCTGCTTGATCGTCTGCTGACTCATCCGGTCCTCACTCCGTGTCGACATGGACTCTGACAGTCACCTACGACAAATCCCGGTGCCCGTGCGATCACCACCGGCCAAGAAACTTCCGAACCCGACGACCTCGACCCCCGAACCAGCCCAGCCAGAACCCAGCCCGACCCATCCACCCCAGCCAGCCCGAACCCGACGACCTCACCGTCACCGACGCCCCTCAGCGTCCCCCCAGATTTCCGCGACCTTCCAAGTGCCACACACCTCTTGCATTCTCGGTCCGCAGAATAGAAAGAACACACCAGAAGTCCGGCCGGAAGTGATCGCACCGCGCGCCCTCGCTCACGTAGGGGACCGTGACGATGAGCCTCCACAAGCTGACGGCGGGGTCGGGGTACGACTACCTGACCCGCCAGGTCGCAGCGCTGGATGCCACCGACAAGGGCCACACCGGGCTGGCGAGCTACTACACCGAGAAGGGTGAGACCCCCGGTGTGTGGGTCGGCTCGGGCATGGAGGGCCTGGAAGGCCTCGACGCCGGTGACATCGTCACCGCCGACCACATGCAGAGCCTGTTCGGCTCCGGTCAACACCCGCTGGCCACCCAGCGGACCAAGGATCTGGACCTGCGCATCGGCCGCCCCATCGAAGGTGGCGGCGTCGCCCGGCCGACCGAGGCTGACTACAAGACCGCCCGCCAGCTCGGCACGCCGTACAAGGTCTACGAGAACGACATCAGCCCGTTCCGGATCGAGGTCGCCAAGCGCATCGCCGCCCTCAACGAGGCCGCCGGGCTGCCCGGCGACTGGCCGGTCCCCGCCGCCGATCGGGCCAAGGTCCGCACCGAGGTCGCGGCCGAGTTCTTCCGTGCCGAGCACGGCCGCGAACCCGCCGACGCCCGCGAGCTGGCCGCCACGATCGCCAAGCACTCCCGCCCTAAGACCAACGCGGTGGCCGGCTACGACCTGACCTTCTCGCCGGTCAAGAGCGTCTCGGTGCTGTGGGCGATCGCCGACCCGAAGACCGCCGCGGTGATCGAGCGAGCCCATCAGGCGGCGATCAAGGACGCCCTGGACTTCATCGAGTCCAAGGCGCTGTTCACCCGCCGCGGCACCAACGGCGTGCGCCAGGTCGACGTCCGCGGCCTGGTCGCCACAGCGTTCACCCACCGCGACTCCCGCGTCGGCGACCCTGACCTGCATACGCACGTCGCGGTGGCGAACAAGGTCCAGACCCTCGACGGCAAGTGGCTGGCGATCGACGGCCGGCCGCTGCACAAGGCGGTCGTCTCGGCCTCGGAGACCTACAACACCGCGCTCGAGCGGCACCTGGTCGACGCCCTCGGCGTGCGTTTCGACGAGCGCCCCAACGGCATCGATGGCGGCGACGCCCGCAAGCGGCCGGTGCGCGAGATCGTCGGCGTCGATCCCGAGCTGAACCGCCGGTTCTCCAAGCGCCGCGCCAGCGTCGAGGACCGCCGCAAGGTCCTCGCGGCTGCCTTCCAGGCCACCCACGGGCGGCCGCCGACGCCGGTGGAGACCATCCAGCTGTCCCAGCAGGCAACGCTGGAGACCCGCGAGGCCAAGCACGAGCCGCGCTCGCTGGCCGAGCAGCGCGAGACCTGGAACCGCGAGGCCGTCGAGGCCCTCGGCACCCCTCAGCGAGTCGAGCAGATGGTCCACGGCGCCCTCAACCCGAAGGCAGCGGCGCGGTCCCTGGCCGACTCCGCGTGGTTCGCCACGACCACCGACCGAATCGTGTCGACGATGGAAGGCGGCCGCAGCACCTGGCAGTACTGGCACGTCTACGCCGAGGCACAGCGGCAGGTCAGGGGCGCCAACGTGCCCACCAACCGCGTCGCCAAGGTGGTCGACCTGCTGGTCAGCGAGGTCCTCGACGGACGCTCGGTGAGCATGGCCCGCCCCGAACATGAGGTGGACACGATCAGCGAGCCGGCCGAGCTGCGCCGCGCCGACGGCGCATCGGTCTACACCCAGAGCGGCGCCGAACTGTTCACCTCGAGCAAGGTGCTGGGCGCCGAGGAGCGCCTGGTCGCGGCCGCCGGCCGCCACGACGGATACGCCGTCTCGACCGACTCGGTCGACCTGGCGCTGCTCGAGTCGACCGCCAACGGCATCACCCTCAACGCCGGTCAGGCCACCCTGGTCAAGGAGATGGCCACCTCCGGGGCACGGCTCCAGCTCGCGATCGCGCCCGCCGGATCGGGCAAGACCACCGCGATGCGGGCGCTCGCCAGCGCGTGGGCTGACGGCGGCGGCACGATCATCGGGCTCGCACCGTCGGCCGCGGCCGCGGACGCGCTGCGCTCGCAGATCGACACCCAGACCGACACCCTGGCGAAGCTCACGCACTCGCTGCAGGAGGCCCGCGAGCCCGGCGCCGCGATGCCCGCGTGGGTTGCCGGCATCGACTCCTCCACGCTCGTGGTCATCGACGAGGCCGGGATGGCCGACACCCTCTCCCTCGACGCCGCGGTGTCCTACATCCTCGAGCGTGGCGGCAGCGTGCGCCTGATCGGCGACGACCAGCAACTCTCCGCGATCGGCGCCGGCGGCGTGCTGCGCGACATCCGCGCCACCCACGGGGCGCTGCAGCTGACCGATCTCGTCCGGTTCAAGGACCCCGCCGAGGGTGCCGCCTCGCTCGCGCTGCGCGTGGGCAAGGCCGAGGCGCTCGGCTTCTACCTCGATCGCGGCCGGGTCCACGTAGGCGACCTGGCGTCGATGACCGAGGAGGTCTTCGCCGCCTGGCAGGCCGACCGCGCGACCGGTCTGGACTCGATCATGCTCGCCCCCACCCGCGACCTGGTCAGCGAGCTGAACCAGCAGGCACGCGCCCACCGGCTCGACGGGCTCGACCCGGCCGACCTCGCCAGCCTCGGACCGGTGCGCCGGCTGGGCGACGGCAACGAGGCCTCGATCGGCGAGCTGATCATCACCCGCGAGAACGACCGTCGGCTGCGCACCTCAGCCACCGACTGGGTGAAGAACGGCGATCGCTGGCACGTGCTGGAGATCCACGATGGCGGCGACCTGACCGTCCAGCACACCCAGCACGGCCGCACCGTGCGGCTGCCCGCCGACTACGTCGCCCGATCCACCGAGCTCGGCTACGCGTGCACCGTCCACACCGCTCAGGGCGTCACCGCCGACACCATGCACGGCCTGGCCACCGGCACCGAGTCGCGCCAGCAGCTCTACACGATGATGACCCGCGGCGCGCACGCCAACCACGTCTACCTCGAGGCCGTCGGCGACGGGGACCCGCACTCGGTGATCCACCCGACGCTGGTCCGGCCGCTCACCCCCACCGACATCCTCGAGTCGATGCTGGCCCGCGACGACGCCCAGCGGTCCGCCACCAGCCTCATCCGCGAGCAGGCCGACCCGGCCACCCGGCTCGGCGAGGCCGCCCAGCGCTACCTAGACAGCCTCTACGTCGCCGCCGAGGACCTGCTGCGCCACGAGACCGTCACCGCGGCCGACGGGACGACGCTCAACGTGGTCGACGCGCTCGACAGCACCGTCGAGACGCTCGTCCCGGGGCTCTCGGAAGAGGCGGCGTGGCCGACCCTGCGGGCCCACCTGCTGTTGCTCGGCGCCGCCGGAGAGAACCCCGTCGACGCGCTCCGGGCAGCCGCCGGCGACCGCGAGCTGGAGACCGCACACGACCGCGCCGCGGTCGTCGACTGGCGCCTGGACGCCTCCGGCCTGCGCAACGCCGGCGCCGGCCCGCTGCCCTGGATGCCCGCAGTCCCGGCCCGCTTGGCCGAGGACCCGCACTGGGGCGCCTACCTCGCCCAGCGTACTCACCTGGTCACCGAGCTCGCCGACCAAGTGAGCACCCGCGCGACCGACCAGGCCGACAAGGGTGCGCTGCCGGTGTGGGCCCAGAACGGCATCCGCCCCGAGTCCGCCACCATCGCCGACGTCGAGGTCTGGCGAGCCGCCATGCAGGTCCCCGGCGACGACCGGCGACCGACCGGCGCGCCGCAGTTGCAGAAGATCTCCGCGACCTGGCAGCGGCGCCTCAACAAGTCCGTCACCGGAGACCACACCCCGGCGCTCAAGGAATGGCGCCAGCTGCTCTACTCGCTGGCGCCGCAGGTCCGCGACGACGAGTTCACCCCGCTGCTGGCCGAGCGTCTCGCCGCGATGTCCCGCGCCGGCGTCACCGCCCACGAACTGCTGCGCACCGCCACCGCCCCGGACCACCCGGCCGGCCCGCTGCCCGACGAGCACGCCGCGGCGGCCGTGTGGTGGCGCATGGCCCGTCAGCTGACCCCGGCCGTCGCCGCCCAGATCGGTGACGGTTCCCACGGCGAGAGCGTCACCACCGAGTGGACTCCCAGACTGGCGGAGCTGTTCGGTCCCGAGCGCGCCGCGAGCATCCAGGCCAGCACCTGGTGGCCCGCTCTTGTCTCCAACGTGGACCACGGCGTTCAGCGCGGCTGGCAGGTCGACGAGCTGCTGGGTGCCGGGCGGGCGATGCCGAGCGACGGCTGGGACGGCGTCGACGAGTGCCAGGCGCTGGTCTGGCGGACCTCGATCGCGCTGGAGACTGCCCCCGACGAGCACGCGCACGAGGTCCACTTCGATGAGCCGCCGGCCGACCTGTGGGAGGGCGTGGATCCGGACCCGGTGGCGTTCGTCGACCACCCCGACGACGTCCCGTGGCCGCTGACGGAGGACCCCGGCCCGGAGCACGATCCGGTCGACGAGGACCAGCACGACGAGCACCAGGTCAACGCGCTCGAGGCGGCTGACGAGGACCAGTACGTCGAACCCGACCTCACCCTGTCGGCCTACATCCGCGACCTGGGCGGCACCCGTCTGGAACCCACCGACGCCGACCTCCGGCTCATGTACCAGCGAGCCGAGGAGTGGCAGTCCTCCCCCGTCTCGCGTGAGCGCATGCTCGAGATCAACGACATGGCCCAGGCGTTCTTCGAGGCCCGATTCGCCGACTCGTGGGGCCGCGACTACCTCACCGGCCGGTTCGGCGTCGACCTCGCCGGCGACGAGCGGTTCCGGCCCGGGCAGGCGCCGGCCGGGTGGACCAACCTGGTCGACCACCTGCGCGGCCGCGGCGTCAGCGACACCGAGATGCTCGCCACCGGCGTGGCGACCGAGGCCAGCACCGGCCGTCTCATCGACCGGTTCCGCGACCGGGTGATGTTCCCCGTGATCCACCAGGGCGAGGTGCTCGGCTTCGTCGGCCGCCGCCGACCCGACCTCACCGACGCAGACAAGGGCGGCCCGAAGTACCTCAACACCGCCGACACCCCGCTGTTCCACAAGGGCGCTCAACTGTTCGGCGTCGTCGACGAGCTGCTCGCCGAGGGCGCCGTACCGGTGATCGTCGAGGGTCCGATGGACGCAGTCGCCGTCACGATCGCCAGCGCCGGCCTCTACGTCGGAGTGGCGCCGCTGGGCACGTCGCTGACCGACGAGCAGGCCGCCCAGCTGGCCGCCGTCGGCCGCGACCCGATCGTGGCCACCGACGCCGACCTCGCCGGCCAGGTCGCGGCCGAGCGGGACTTCTGGATGCTCACTCCGCACGGCATCGACCCCGGCTACGCCCGGTTCCCTGACGGCCTCGACCCCGCCGACCTGCTCGCCCAGCACGGGCCCGCAGCGCTCACCGCCGCAGTAGCCAGCGGCCAGCCGGCCTTCCGATCGCTGGGTGACCAGCTGCTCACCGAGCGGCTGGACAACCTCGCCCCCGAGCAGGCGCGGGTGGCCGCCATGAGGATCCTGTCGGCGCGGCCCAGCCGCGCTTGGGAGCCGGGCGTGAACCAGGTGCGGGCTCGCCTGCAGCTCTCCCAGATGCAGGCCCGCCGGGACCTGCGCGACGCGGTCAAGAGCTGGGATGCCGACCCGCGGAAGGCGGCGCTGGCCGAGCTGCACAAGAGCAGCGAGGTTCGCGCACGGCTCGCGGCGACGGCCGAGCAGACCCCAGCCGAGCGCTGGGCTCCGCTGGCTCGCGAGCTCGACCCCCGACTGCTTGAACAGGGCGACTGGGCAGCCACCGCGGCGATACTGCAGAAAGCCCACGAGCACGGTCACGATATCGGCGGCACGACGCGCAGCTTGGTCGCCGAGAAGCCGCTGGGCGACAGCCCGGCCCGTGACCTGCGCTACCGGATCGTGTCCCGCCTCAACCTTCCGATCGACACCAGCCAGCAGGTAGCGACCTCGCCGCAGTCGCAGGGCACTGTGCGCAAGCGGCGCGACGCCAACTGCCCCCAGCCGCCGCGACGTGGCACGCGGCGGCGCTGAGACGGGTTACAAGGGCACAGCGATTCGTAGTCAGATAGGTCATCTAGCCACTGATTCAGCAGTCGAGCACGCATAGGACGGCGCGCCAGAGAGTCCGCGTCGGAGGGTTCATGTACGTTTCCCTTCCATGGACATCTGCCGACCTGTCCTGCACTGGCAGCCGGCTCCTTTGAGCGAGCAAGGCGCTGGTCGCCGATTCCCGCATGTCCGGCTCTGAGCTCGCCACCGCTACTCGCGAACTCCTAGAGGCTGCCTACGACGGCCTCGACTTCCGTGGCGGGCACCTGTTCAAACCAACTGCCGACCCTTCCGAGACCCCTGATGAGTCGTGGCAAGCACTCGGCGAGTGGCTGATGCTAGGAACCAGGGTCGGCGCTGACCGGATCTTCTTCGTCGGCGACGACCCGGTTGTCGTCTTCAGCGAGATTCCCGACGGAACCGACACGAACGGGATCGTGGCCGCCTACCGTCGCGCGTGGTCTCTGGGCCGCGCCCGCTGCCTCTTCCTTGCCACCGGAGACGAACTTCAGGTCTACGCGCTCACATCTCCGCCGCCCCGCGATTCCTCCGACTCAACGGCGTTAGAGCCGCTGGACGTAGTGAGGCGCGCGGCCGATGTCGCGCATCAACTCGCAGCCTTCCATCGCGAACGTGTCGAATCAGGTTCGTTGTTCGAGCAGCCTGCCTTCACGCGTGGAGGCGGCGCCGACGAGACCCTGCTGAGCGACGTCGAGGCAGCCACAGACGCGCTGGTGGCCCGTGGCCTGGCCAGGTCCGTCGCTCACGGACTCATCGAGCGGGTTATTCTCATCCGCTACCTGGAGGATCGCGGCGTAGTCGTCCCCACCTACCTCGAATCGATCGCCGCCGCCCGCAAGTCCTGGACTGCTGCCCTCACGAGAGCGTCGCCTGTTGAGAACTTCGGTGCGCAGAGCTCGTTCATCCCGTGCCTGTCCAATCGCTCGCTGACGTTCGCGATCTTCGCGGCGCTGGCCAAGGACTTCAATGGCGACCTCTTCAAGGTCGACGACCTGGAGTCTGACATCGTAACGACCGAACACCTGCGCCTGATCCAGCAGATGCTTGGCGGCGAAGGTGTCGACACTCAAAGCTCGCTGTTCTTGTGGGCTTATGACTTCAGTGTCGTACCAACTGCGCTAATCAGCGGCATGTACGAGCGGTTCTACCGCGCCGACAGTGACGATGACCAGAGCACTCACTACACGCCCCAGCCTCTCGTCGAATTCGTCACGTCTCAGGTCCTCACGGCGGATCGGCTGGCCAACAATCCAACCGTGTGCGACCCGGCATGTGGATCGGGGATCTTCCTTGTCGAGGCTTACCGCCGCATTGTGCGGTGGGAGATGACCCGACGGGAACGCAGACTGACGACTGCCGAACTGCAAGAGCTGCTTCTCACTCGGGTGGCGGGGATCGACATCAACGCAGAAGCGGTTCGGCTTGCAGCCTTTAGCCTGTACCTGGCCTACTTGAGCTATCAGTCACCTCCCGACATTCGCGATGCTGGCCCACTGCCACGCTTGATTGAAGGGGGTGCAACACGCCCAGTACTCCGGGTAGCGGATGCCTTCGACGATTCGGTGTCGACGCTCGTTGCCGGAGGACGCTCGGACGCGGAGCACCGCGAACTGGATCCAACTGACGCTGGGTTCGACATCGTGATCGGAAATCCGCCGTGGAACGAACCTGCCCGTGGGCCGGCCAGTCTCGCCGACCGTTGGGCACGCGAGAATGGACTTGCTGTCGGGGACCGCAACCCATCCCAACTGTTCTTGTGGCGCAGCTTGTCGCTGCTGCGACGCGGCGGCAGAGCAGCCCTCCTGGTGAATGCGACGGCGTTCCACAACACCCGCGAGACCTCTCAGCGCTTTCGTCACCAGTTCCTAGACCGCGTTCAACTAGTTTCAGTGTTCAACTTCTCTTCGGCGCGGCGAACCTTCTTCGACGGAGCAGTCGCACCGTTCCTGCTTGTCTCATTCGAGGCCGCATCCACCGCACGCAAGCGACCCGTTGCATTTCGAACCGTCCGCCCCAGTGCGCCCCTCACCTACTCCAGGTCGATGTCATTCGCCTCCGTCGACCGTCGCTGGGTCGACCAGCACGCTCTCGCACAGCGCGACTACCTCTGGAAGGTCTACGCCTGGGGTAGCCACCGAGACGCTGCCTTGATGTCACGTCTCGAACTCGAGGACACCGTTGCCGACTTCCTTCCCGCTCAGCCGAACGCCGGTTGGGGCTACCAGCGAGGACCCCAGAAGCCGACTGAGTACCTGGCCTCGCTTCCTTCGCTCAAGTCATTTGAACCGTGGGGGCCCTTGACCGAAGCATCCTTTGAACCGCCCCCGAAGGGCGTCAAGCGACAGCCGGACGAACGTCTCTATTCTGGTCAGCGGATCCTCGTCAAGCGTGGCATCCGCGTCGGATTCGGACCTCGATCCCGCCTCGTCACAGACGAGATGTCCTTTCGGCATCCGGTGTACTGCCTGCCGATGGGCAATCTGCCTGCATGGAAGGCGAAGGTCATCTGGGCAACCTTGTTGTCGTCGCTCGGGCGGTACAGCATGTTCATGCGCAGCGGATCGTGGGGCCTGTGGCACGATTCGGTGCTGGCGAGTGACATCAAGGGAACACCAGTTCACCTGCCAGACGCCCACAACGAGGTCACGCGACGGATCGTCAAGGCAGTCGATGCGCTCGAACGCGACGGCACTCGGCCCGGCCTCCTGACTGACATCGTCGACCCCGATCTTCCGCCGACGCTCAGGGACCTCGATGAGGCGGTCTTCGACCTGTTCGAGATGTCTGACGATGAGAGGTCGATCGTCACCGACTTCCACCAATACCTGCTGGGCTTCGCGGGCGCGCGAGCCGACCGTTTCGGATCACGTCGAGCAGCGGCACCACACAAGACCAGCGGCATCGCGGACGATGTCGAGCGAATACAGAGCGAGCCGCTTCGAAGTTACGTGGCACGCTTCCTCAAGTCGTGGAACGCGCGTCTGGCACCTGATGGCGCTCTCACCTGGCGAATCGCAACGGCACCTGCACGCGACCTGATTGCGGTCGTTTTCGAGACCTACAGCGGCGAGCCGCCGTCGACGCTGTACCGCGATCGCGCCGAGTGGGACGAGGTGCTGTCTCTTCTGCCCGACGACTTGGCCCTCGGCGAGGCAACGCCGGTGGGTGCCGACACCACGATTCGGATCACAACCGACACCAGCATGGTGATCATCAAGAGGAACCGCGAGCGGTTCTGGTCGGCGTCCGCTGCAGCCGAGGATGCCGAGGTCGCGCTCCTGCAGGCGATGGAGCTGTCCAGATGACGACGGGCCGGCCTCGTCTGTCCCAACTCTCGCTCTGGGATCGCCACGTTGCCCTGATTCTGGACGTATTCCGCGACGCACTGCACCTCCTCGCCGCCCAAGGTGCGAGAGGAACCGAACCCGACCTCAACCGACTCTTGTACGAGTGCGTCCTGCGCGCCAATCGAAACCGCCGAATCGCAGGCCTGGCAGCGCTCGACACTCCGGTCATGTGGGAATCACGAAATCAGCCAAGCCCCACGACCGCGAGTGGAACGGCTGAGAACAAGATCCCCGACTTCCAGTGCGGTCTGATCGACCACGAGTGCCCTGACCCGCTGCTGTCTGCGAAGGCCTTTGTCATTGAGTGCAAACGTCTGGGACAGCCAACCAAGAGCTGGAACTTCACCGAGCGCTACGTCACCGACGGCATGTCCCGCTTCATCGACGTCGGGTGGCAATACGGAAAGTACGTACGGGCTGGAGCGATGGTTGGATACCTCGAGGGAATTGCCCTTCGAAGCGTGATCGCCGACGTCAACGTTGCTGCCAACTCAAACGCCGTCCCACCCGTGTCCCTGAACGGGACATCGACGGCGCCCCTACACGAACTCGTTCACACCTTAACTCGCGCCTTTCCCGAATCGCCGTTCCAACTGACCCACCTGTGGGTGGAGACACCAGGTCCACCACCCGCCCCAGCCAAGAAGCGACCGTCGAAGCGAAACCCGAAGGCCCCGATGGCCTCGACGCCCTGACAGAGACCTTCTGATCCGACCGTTGCCCGCGGCTCCCGATCCGAGTCCGAATCCTGTCTGGCTGACGTTGCCGTCCTGCCGCCCGCTGAAGAGCGATTTCGAAGCTGGAGCGCCGACGGAACGAGCAAACGACGACCTGAGCGGATTCCATGACTCTCACAGACGCGACTGCCGCGTCAGGTGCGCGGGCCTTTCGCGGTGCGGGTGTGCGGCTGCGCGCCGAGCGGTTCGTCCCTGATCTCGCCAGTGTTCAGGTCAACCTCGACTAGACGCGGATGCCCCGGCAACTCCGGCTGTTCGATGGTCCGGCGACCTAGGTGCAGCGCGTCGACGTCGTGGGCGAAGGCGTTCTCGCGCCGCTGGCGGCTGGCTTCGGCCAGGTGCTCATTGTGTCGCGGCTTGGCCGGCCATGTCTTGTGCTCGTCGTCGCAGTGGGCCCGCAGCCTGTTGCGCATGCGGTCGTTGAACGCCGGCAGGCAGTAGCGGTGCCACTCCTCGAGCGCGTCGCTGGTCATCGCCAGCCCTGCTCGCCGGCGCTGGTCGGCCAGCACGGCGATCTCGTGGACCAGGTGCGGGTGCAGGGGCCAGCAGCTGGGGATGAGCCCGGAGACGTCCCAGGTGTACTCGCGGTTCAGCCAGATCACGACGTCCTCGAGCCACTCCCACAGGTCGTGCCGAAGATCGGGGTCCAGGCAGGAGGCCGGCTCCCACGGCCGCGGCAACAGCGCGTGGTTGCCGAGAGCCTGCTTCTCCTCCTCGGTGCCGTTGATGGCGATGTGCAGCTCCCGGTAGGCGAGCCGCACGTGGTCGCCGGGCATGGGGAACGGGAAGACCATCAGCGCGGGCGCCGCCCGCCGGGTCTGCTGCTCGGCGGTCACAGGTCATCACTCCTTGCGTGGTCGTCGTCGACGAAGCCGAGACGGCGTGCCTCGACGAGTGCCGCGGTGGCGCGGGCCTCGGGGGTGATGACCATGCGGCGGCCGTTGGTGAGGCGCTCGCGCAATACCCGCTGGTCGGCCAGGAGGCGTTCGCCCGCCTTGCCCTCCACAGAGCGGTGCAGCTTGGCGATGATCGGCTTGCCGTTCTCGGCGATCACCAGCGCTTGGTGCTCGGGCAGTTGGCGGACCTCCTCAGGCCGCATGATCGCGATGTCGTCGCCCTCGTACCCGCCGCCACCACCGCGGCGCGTGCGCCGGCCGATCCGGACCTGGCCGAGGAGGTCGGAGATCTCCTGGTTGAAGGCGACGTCCTTGGACCCGCCGAACATGACCAGGGTGTTGGTGAGGCCGAGCAGCGCCCGGGCCTCGTGCTCGCCGAAGATGCTGGTCAGCTGGGGCCGGGTCTGGGCGGCCCAGATGAACGACAGCCCCAGCGCGCGCTCGTTGGCCATCCGGGTCCGCAGCGTCGGGAGCGGCGCGGTCGAGGGGAGCTCGTCGAGCACCGAGACAAGCGGCGGGCACAGCCGGCCTCCCCACGGGGAGTTGTTGGCCAGCACCAGGCCGGTGTCCAGAACGTGCTCGGCCACCGCAGTCATCAGCGGGCTGGCCGAGGCGTAGGGGTCCTCTCGGCCGAGGAGGTAGATGGTGCCGCGGCGGCGGATCACGTCGGCCAGGTCGGTGGCGGGGTGTCCGGGGCTGGGGATGCAGCGGCGGCGGATGTCGGCCTGGAAGAACAGCGACACCGCCTGCTGCACCGTGGTGACGGTGTTGCCGGCGGTGCGGTCGTCGCCGTTGAGCGCACCGTGCAGCAGGCCGTGCCAGAACGGCTCGGCGTGCGGATGCCGGCGCAGGATCTCCATCGGCTGGGTGGCCGCGGTCGGGTTCGCGACCCACTGCAGCACGTCCTCGAGCGTCTTCCCGGTCAGCGCCGCGGCGTGGAAGTAGCCCTGCAAGACCTTCGCGGACTCCGCGGCGTAGAACCGCGCGGCATCGTCGCCGGTGCCGCCGGTGATCGCGCCCTTGACGGTGCCGGCGGTGAAGGCCTTGGCGCGACGCTCGGCCACCTTGGGGTCGACGCATCCGGCGATCGGGTCCCAGATCAGCTCGTCGACGACGCCCTCGGCCAGCCCGAACGGATCGAGCACCACGCACGGACGGTCGTCGCGGGAGCGCTCGGTCAGGTTGAGCAGCAGGTCCTCGACCTTCGTCAACGTCACCAGGGCCGCGCCCGGGGCGCCGAGCAGCGCCGGGGTGAGCAGGTCGAGGGTCTTGCCGGAGCCCTGCGGGCCGATCACGCCGGCGGTGCGGTCCCACGGCACCCACAGCTCGCCACCCCTCGGCTCGTGCGCGTCACCGATGCGCCAGCCGACGTCCCACGGGTCGAACCTCAGCTTCATCGCTCCTCCTTCGTTCGTCGCCCGTCCAGGAGCCAGGGGC
Organism: Nocardioides aromaticivorans; assembly: GCF_013408525.1. NCBI lineage: Bacteria > Bacillati > Actinomycetota > Actinomycetes > Propionibacteriales > Nocardioidaceae > Nocardioides > Nocardioides aromaticivorans. Next base: position 2,154,629 of record NZ_JACBZM010000001.1, on the reverse strand, counting down.
TGAGCCCGTGGCCGAGCTGCGGACCAGGTTGCTCGGTGTGGTCACCGGCAGGGCGCTGCATCGGCGCGGCCGAGGCGGCCGCGTGCTTGCCGTAGATGTCGGGGCGGACGATGCCGGCGACCTTGCGAAGACGGGTGACTCCTAGGAGCTTCTCGGCCTCGGCTGCAGTCGCCATGCCGCGCATCCGGCCGGGCCCCCAGCGCTGGTAGGCCCAGACACCGGCCCAGATGGTCGCGGCCAGCAGCGAGAGCTCGGTCAGCGCGAGGCTGGCCCACACCAGGCCGCGGCCGGCGAGGTGATCGGGGACCGGGTCGGGCAGTCCCGCCCCCGCGTTACCGCCCAAGACGCCGGGCAGGCTGGTCCAGAACGCGGTCCCGATCGGTGAGGGGAAGGCGCCGGCGTTGGCGTCGGGCCAGGTCCACCCGGCGCCGGCCAGCAGGTTGGCCACCGATCGGCCGAGCTGGATGCCGATGACGATGACGAACAAGGTCGCCAGCGTCACCGCTAGCGGGACCTCCCAGGTCCACGGGTAGGGGTCTCGTCGTCGGTCGCGCTGCATCGGTTGGCCACCTCCGGGCGGTCGTGGGTCGTTGGGCCTCGCTGGTCACCTATGTGCGGTCAGCCCTCCGGTGCGATCACACGGCGCGGCTCGGGCGCGAGGCGTTCTCGGCGAGCCAGGTGGACGGGTCGACGTTGTCGGGGCCGTAGATCGAGCCGTTCTTGAGGTGGACCTCGAAGTGGAGGTGGCAGCCCGAGACGTTGCCCTCCTTGCCGACCTGCCCGATCGGCTCGCCGGCGGCGACGGTCTGACCGCGGCTCACGCTGATGTTCTGCATGTGGGCGTACCAGGTGGTGAGGCCTCCGGCGCCGGTGGTGACCTTCACCAACTGGGGACCAGCCCAGGAGCGCTGGGTGGTGTCGATCTCGATGGTGCCGGCGTGGGCGGCGTAGACAGTGGTGCCGCAGGGAGCCGAGAAGTCGGTGCCGGTGTGCCACTTGGACCAGTAGGGCCCGGTCTCGTGCCAGTTGTAGTTGTCGGAGCCGATGTACTTCGCCGGCACCGGGTAGACCACCTCGTCACAGCTCGCACCCTCGAGGCCGACCGGTGAGACCTTGACGTTGGGCAGCACGTTGATGTGCGGGTGGTCCATGTGGTTGGCGGTAGCGGAGCCGCGGTCCTCCATCAGACGCCAGCCCTCGTCGGCCCGAGCGACGGACCAGATCCGCTGGTACCAGATGATGTAGTCGATGCCGAGCTCGCGGGCGTGGGCCTGGGCGTAGGCCGCGAGTGCGTCTCCTTGGGCCTTGCCCGCGGGCGTCAGCGGGACCATGAAGTCGGCGGCGAGGCCAGCGGGGTGGCCGTTGGGATCGGTGGCGCTCGCGCGGTAGCCGCCGACGGTCTTGATGCCGAACATGGGGCCGAGGATGTTGACCAGCTGGGTCAGCTGGGGCTTGACCGGCCCGAGGTTGTAGTTGGTCTCGGTGGCGACGGCGCACCCGGCGCTGCTCCCGGCCGTGGTGGCGGTCACGAGCGGGTGGTCGGCGAGCTTGCTGGCCTTGGTGCTGTTGTCGACCTCGGCGCTGGCCCAGGTGAGGTTGGTGCCGTAGACGTGGTCGATCGGCGCGTCCTGCTTGGGCTTCTTGCAGGGCTCGGCCGACCCGCCGAAGGCGTTGGTCAGCTCAGGGGTCAGGGCGCAGTGCGAGGAGTTGTTGCCGTCGTTGAAGTCACCCAGGATCACCGCCGGGGTGCCGGTGCCGGAGAGCTCGGTCATCGTGGCCAGCTGGCGGCGGAGTGCCTCCTTGCGGTGCCCCGCGGCGTCCCCCTGGGCGTCGGCCGGGTTGTGGATGCTCCAGACCCAGATCACCTGCCCGGCGCTGGGGCCTCCAGCTGTGCCGGTGAGCTGGACCAGCGGCATACCGGTGTCCTTGCGGCCGAAGTAGGGGATGTCGACGAGACGGGCGTCGGTCTGCTCCCACTCGTTGCGGTCCCAGACCACCCGGTTCTGGACCTTCCCGGTGGCCGGGTACATGCCCCACTTGGCTGCGTACTGGTTGGCCAGGGCCTTGGCCTGGGGCAGGTGGACCTCCTGGAGACCGGCGATCGAGACGCCGGCGTTCTCGATGGTCCGCATGGCGCCGGGCAGTCGCTTGTCCCAGGTGTCGTAGCCCGGCCGCTCGCCGGGCTGGTCGGTGTGGCCGGCGCCGAGCAGGTTGAGGGTGCCGACGGTGATCGGGTTGACGGTGTCGCCCTGGCAGTTGGCGACGTCGGTGGTGGAGCCGTCGTCGGGCAGGTCGGGCAGGTCTCCACCGAGCAGGTCGGTGATGTCGCCGGCGACGTCCTCCCACTGGGCGTAGGCGTCGGGGTAGCCGGAGCGCTGCACGGCCTGCGCGGCCTGGGTGAGGGTCATGCTCTGCCAGCCGGGGATGTCGAGCAGGCCAGGGTTCCCGGTGTGCTGGGCCTCGCCGAAGAAGGCACGCGCGGACAGCACCGGGGTGGTGATCTCGGCCCGGCTCCCCCACCCGGTCGACGGGCGCTGCTGGAACAGGCCGAGGGAGTCACGGTCGCCGCTGTTGAGGTTGACCAGCTTGGACTCCTGGATCGCCGTGGCGATCGCGATCTGCAGGCCGCGGCGGGGAATCTGGAGGTCGCGGGCGACCTGGGCGATGGTGATCGCGTTGCGGGCCTGCTCGGCGGTCATGGTCGGGTAGCCAGAGGCGAACCGCAGCCGCATCAGCTGGGCGAGCACGTCGCCGGCCGGCGGCGCGGCCGCTGTCCTCGAGGTGTGGGCAACGTTCACGACACCGTCGTTGGCGGCCGCGGGCTCCGGGGCGCTCTCGGGGCCGGCGCCGTTCATGGCGATGCGCGCGGAAAGCCAGTGGTGGTCCGACACCATGGTGCCGTCCCAGCCCTGCTCGAGCCGGACGCCCTGGTGCTGGGGGAAGAAGATGAAGTCGACGCCGTGGTTGTGCCAGCCGTAGCCGGCGCCCTTCATCTTCGCCGCGGCCGCCCAGGGCAGGTCGGTGTAGGAGGCCTGGGTGTTCATGTCGCCACCGACGAGCACCGGGCCGTGCGCGGCCAGCGAGTTGCGCATCTGCAGCAGGATGTCCATCCCGGCGCCGTACTGCTGGGGGCGGGTCAGCGGCGGGTTGCCGTGCTGCTTCGGCCAGCGGTGCGGGTTGGTCATGTGGTGGGTGGAGACCACCGACACCACCTCTCGACCGCCGTGGCCGTCCGCGCGCTCGAGGATCACCCAGGTCGCGAACCGGTCCCAGGTGACCGGCCGACCGTCGTAGAAGGTCTTGTCGTCGTCGACAAGCTGGACGCGACCGCCGTTGGCCTTGGTCCAGGTCGACCGCTTCCAGAGCACGACGTTGCCCATGGCCTGCTCGGCACCGGCACCGGACTCCGACGGTGCCGAGACCCGGAAGGCGTCGTAGCCCGGGGCCGCGGCCTCGATCTGGGCAAGGCTCCAGCCGCCGGCCTCGTTCAGGGTGACGAAGTCGGGGCTCTTGGACAGCACCTTGGGCATGGAGGCCCGGAACCCATCGAGGCCGGAGCGGCGCGGGATGTTGGCCTGGGCCATGGTGATCCTGCCCTTGACCGGGCCGCCCACGGGGCCGTCGATGGCACCAAGGTCGCCGAGCTCGGTGGGTGCTGACTGGGAGCTCTGGGTACGGCACTCGGCCGCCGCCGTGGTAGTCATGACGACCATCAGGGTCACGACGAACGGCAGCCCCATGAAGACGATCAGGACCGGCAGTCCGGCGAGCAGCAGCTTCTTCACGACTGGTCAGTCCCGGACGGCTCAGGCCGCGGCCTCGATGGCCTCGTTGGTGTAGTAGAGCTTCTTCTCCAGCGGGTGCAGCACGGTCTGGACCTTGTAGGTGGCGTCGCCGATGCACCACAGCGCTCGGCCCTTGTCCTGCATCGCCCACCCGGAGACGAGGTCCTGGGCGATCGGGCCGAGACCGAGCATCGAGTCGAGCTCGCGGGCGACGCGAGGCTTCTGCGCGCCGAGGATCTTGATGTCGGCCAGCTCGAGGAGGTCCTTGGCGATCATCGCGGCCTGGGAGTCGGCGTCGCCGACCGAGAGCAGGTCGGAGGGCTTGTGAAGGTTGCAGAACTGGATGTCGCCGCCTTTACCGGCCATGCCGCGGGAGAGCCGCAGGTCGGCGTCGAAGCTGGCCACCGCGGCGGTTCCGAGACGCATCTGCTTCCAGACCTCGTCGCGCACGACGATGCGCAGGTCGCCGGGCTCGGCGATCTCCCGCAGGCCGCGGCCCCAGGAGTTCATGCACAGCAGCGCGATGCCGACCGCCTCATCGCCCAGGCCGTCGAGCCGGGAAAGGCTGAACGACTGGATCGGGGCACGCCAGTCGACCTCGATGTTGGTGAAGTCATCGAAGAGGCCGGCCAGGGTACCGGTGACCAGCTCGCCGAGTGCGTTGCGCAGCAGCCGGGTGTCGTCGAGGAACGCGCGGATGTTCGCGTACTCGCAGGCCCGGACGAGCTCCTCGGTGGGGTTGCGCAACAGGTCCCACAGACGCGGGATGGTCGTCTCCTTGAGGACGGTGTTACCGGCGGCGTAGCCGGTGAGGATCTGCAGTGCGTTGCGAACGACGTCGCTCTCGTCGGGACCGAACGGGACCCGGCGCTCGTCGTCGATCTTCATAGATCCGACGAGACCGCGGACCAGGACCAGCCAGCGCTTGAAGATGATCGTGGCGCGGCGCTGCTGTTCCTCGGCGGAGAGGTCCTTCCAGCCGTCGCCGAGCGGGCCCATGTCCAGCGGGTTGACCCGAGCCCAGAAACCGGGGGCGATGACGAAGGGCTCGACCCCGAGCGCGCGGCACAGGGACTCGTACTCGTCCTTCACGTCGCCGGTGACCAGGGTGCGGTAGCCGAAGGGCATCATCCGGGTGCAGAACGCCTTGGTGGTGCCGGACTTGCCACTGCCGGGCTTGGCGAACTGAAAGATGTTGGGGTTGGTCGCAGGCACGTCATCGCGCAGCACCCACCCGAACGGGTCGCAGTAGAACGAGCCGCCCGAGAGCTGGTCGACGCCCATCTGCGCGCCGGTCGGAGGCAGGGCGGGCGCGGAGACGAACGGCCAGAACACCGGCGTCTGGTCGCTGGTCATGCACCAGGCCGACGCCGGCGCCGTGGCGGCCGCCCAGCCGCGGCCGCCACGAGCTGCGCCGCGGCGCGGGGCGTACTTGAAGATCCGAGGCTCCTTGGCCTCGGGCTCGAGGGCGGGGATCGTGGGCAGGTCGTGCCCGAAGTCCGACAGCAGGGCCGCCATGTCCCTGCCTCGATCAGCGCCGCGGCGGTTGCGGCGAGAGGTGGTCATCAGGCGTCTCCGCTCCGGGTCAGGCTCGTGCCGAGCGGGATGGTCGAGGCGGCGAACCCGGTGTCCTGGGCGAGGTCGAGGCGCAGCGGCGCGAACCCGGCGCGGCGGACCGAGGCGTCCAGTCGGCGGCCGAACTCGGTGATCCGCAGCGTCTTGGGAACCGTGACCGTGCACACCGCGTAGGGGCGGGTCAGCGAGTTGCCGCGGGCCAGCTTGGCGTCCAGTCCGCGGGCCTTGTGTGCCTCGTCGCGCTGCTTGGCGCGGGTCTTGCGGCCGAGCTTCTCGTTCATGCCCTCGGCCAGGTCGGCGGCCCACTCGGCGTTGCCGGACTGCCGGTCGGCCTTGGACTGGGACACGATCGGGTAGGCGACGACGAACGAGCGCCTCTCGCCGGACTCGCTCGGGGTGAGGATCGGTGCGAGTGCGCCCATCGCCACGCCGCGGGTGGGCAGCTTGATGGTGGCGCTGATCGAGTTCCAGGCGTCGTGGCTGTAGTGCCGCACCGTGGCGTCGGCACCGGACGGGCCGGCCAATGCCCACGGGACGTCGGCGTTCACGCCCGGCTCCTTCTCCCGCATCGCCATGGCCTCGACGATGCCGGCGCGATCGCCGGGGGCGAACCCGGTCCGGCAGGCAAGCGCGAGTTCGGGCGAGGTGAGCCACCGGACCGAGGTCATGCCCATCGGGCCGCGCAGCTGTGCCTCGATCTCGGCCATGAGCAGGTAGATCTCACGGCAGCGTCCCTCGAAGCCGCCGCCGGACTCCTTGGCCGACCGGGCGATCCGGGTCTCGGAGACCACGATCGTCACGAACGTCTCGGTGCGCACCGACGCCTGGGTGAGGCCGTGGGCCAGGTCGCCGTTCACCACCTCGGCCAACTCCGGGGCGTTGGCGCGGCGGTGCTTGGTGACCCACAGATCGCGCTCGGCGCCGTCCTCGGGGACGGTGCGGACCATGAAGAGGATCTCGTCGACCTTCTCGGTACGCCCGGCGACGTCGAGCAGCCCGGCAAGCGCCTCGCCGTAGCGGTTGCGCTCCTCGACGTCCTTCATGCCGATGCCGGGGTGCACGATCGCGGCCGTGACCGCCCACGTCTTGGTGGCGTGGTCCTGGATCACCGCGACGCGCTGCAGCTGCGAGCCATGCGGCGGGCCGTCGTGGATCTGGACCCCCTGCAGCACCCCAGGCAGGTCCGGGGTGTCGAGGTCCTCGCCGCGGCCCTGCGTGGCCTTGGCCCTAAACGAGGTCCAGCCCAGCAGCCCACCCACGGCGTACGCCGTCGAAGCGAACACCCAGCCGGTGGCCGAGCGGCCCCGGACCGGGATGACGGTGATGGCCAGCAAGAACAGCCAGACCAGGGCGAACAGGAACGCGGAGAACCACGCCCCGCGGCTGATCGCCCAGAACGCCGGCAGGCTGGCCAGCGCCAGGAACATCAGCTGGCCTCCGGAGAGGCCGAAGAACCAGCCGATGCGGTCGCGCTGGTAGTCGGCGTAGATGGTCATCGTCGGCTTCCTTCCGGGTCAATCTCGATGTCGGTGAGGTCGGGGACGGTCGGCAGGGGCGTGAGGCGGATCCGGCGGCGCATCGCTACACCGCCACCGGGGGGATCCCGCCGGCGGCAGCGCCGGCACCACCGGCGCCGCCCGCCGCTCCCCCACCGCCACCGGCAGCCGGGGTCTTGGGAGCTGCTCCGGCACCACCGGCACCGCCCTGACCGCCACCCGAGCCGCCACCAGGCGCACCGCCGGTGGGCAGCGTCGGAGGTGTCGGCGAAGCAGGCGGCATGGGCGGAGTCGGCATCTGCGCGTCGTCGTCCCCGCCGCCCTGCGAACCGGGGTGCGTTCCGCTGCTCTGGTCGCCGGACTGGCCGCCGGACTGACGGCCTCCCATGCCACTGAAGTCCGGGCCGTAGGTGCTCTGCCCGACGCCGGCCTGGTTGGTCTCGTCCGACATCAGCGAGGTCGCCTTGGCACCGGCGGAGTTGATCCAGCCCATGCCGGTCGACAGCGCCTGTCCGACCGGCCCGAAGCTGCCGAGGACGCCCTGGGTCGACTTGTTGAACCGGTCACCGGTCGAGGCCTCCGCGCTCTGCTCACCCGAAGACCGGCCGTTGGCATCCGTGGTCGACGCGGCCGATGAACCGCCGCCGGCGGCACCGCCGCCGAGCAGGCCCTGGAGGCCGCCCTGGATGGCCATGCCCTGTCGGAACGACGCTCCGCTGGGGGTGCCCGGGTCGACGAACGCCAGGAGCTTGAACAGCGCCAGCGGCGCCACGACGCTGATCAAGATCGTCATCACCGCCGGCAGTGCGGTGCCAAACGCCTTGGCGGTGTCGTCGGCGAGGTGGGCGGCGACACCGTTGGCGAACTGCACGCCGATGCCCAGCACCATCACCATCAGCACCGGCGTGAACGCCGCAGCGTGAAACCAGCGCAGCGACTTCCAGAACCAGGAGCGGGTGAAGTCCGAGACCAGGCCGGCTGCCGACAGCGGGCCGGTGGCGGTCAGCACCAGCAGCGACGCGGCGCGCGCGAGGAAGACCAGGACGTGCCCGATCGCGGCCAGCCACAGGAAGATCCCGAGGAACGCGAGCGCGGTGGCCACGCCGGCGTCGGTGATGTCGTCGATGCCGAGACCGCCCAGGGGGTCCCAGTCGGGCCAGGTCTGCACCTTGAGCAGCGACTTCATCAGCGCCTTGGTGATGGCGCCGCAGGCAGCGACGATCATCACGCAGTAGCCGAACCAGCAGGCGCAGACCACGACGAACTGGCCGGCGCCGATGAACGCCCGCGCGAGGCCCTTCCCTTCGCGCTTGAAGGCGGCAGCTCCCAGCTGGATCATCGCCAAGATGACCACCAAGGAGAGCGCGAGCCAGAGCGCGAAGGCGTAGACGTCCTTGCCCGGTCCGTCGGCACGCAGGTCGGGGGTCAAGAACAGCTCGCTGAACGTCAGCACGATGCGCAGCACGAACAGGCCGGAGTTCCAGACCGCGAGCATGGCTGCGGTCCAGGCATCGGCCGCGGCCTTGGCGATGACGTCGCCGATGGCCTCGAACGGGTTGGGGATGTCACCGAGGCCGGGAATGCCGCCGCCGAACAGGTCGCCGACGTTCGGGAGGCCAGGGATGCCGGGGATCCCGGGGACACCCGGCAAGCCCGGGAGTCCAGGCAATCCGCCGTCGCAGATCGCGTCGAGGATGCCGCAGCCGTCCGGGAACAGTCCGGTCGCGCCGTCGAGGACGTCGCCGGCGCCGTTGATCAGGTTCCCGGCGCCGTCCTTGACCTCGCCGGCAGCGTCTTTGCCGCAGTCGATCGGGTCCTTGGCGCAGTCGACGGCGTCGCCGCCGAGGTCGCACAGCGCGTCCGGGCCGGGGCAGCCCATCTTGACGTCACGGGCCGGCAGCTGGCCGGTGGCCGCCACCGGAGCGGACCGGGCCGTCGTGGCGGCCGTGCGGGCCACCGGCTCGGCCGCGGCCGCGGCGGGCGGCTGCAGCGCGGTGGCGGCACCGAGGAGCGTGGTGAGGACGAGAACGGCCAGCGCCGCCCGAGCGACGTGGCCCAGCCTGGTCACTCGGCCGACGACAGTACTGAGAGCAGTGGCGGTCACTGGGGCGCTCCGTTGATCGGGATCCAGCCGGCCTGCTTGTACTCCGGGGTGCCCGGCGCGACCGCCTGAGGCTGGCCGGTGGAGACCAGGTGGTCGATGTCCTCATCGCTGCCCTGGACCAGGCGCCAGTCCCCTACTCCGTCGACCTCGGTCCAGCGCATCAGCTGGGTGCCGGCGTAGAGGCCATCGCTGACCTTGCCGTTGGCGGTGGTGAGGGTGACGTAGCTGAGCAGGTTCACCGCGTAGTAGCCGGCGTCGAGCTCTTCGAGGGTGTAGGCGATAGGTGTCACGGCGTACGACGCGGGCGGCGGGACGTCGCCCTGCTTCGGGACGCCGGCCTGCTGGCGGCGCAGCGCGACGGCGTCGCGGGCGCGTTGCTCGAAGACCGCCTTGTCCTCGGGGGCGGCGTACAGGCCAGCCACGGCGACGGCCTGGTCGTAGTCAAACCCGAGCTGTGCCTTGGCGACCTCGACCTGCAGCGCGACCGCACCGAGGTCCGTGGCCGGGAACCGGATGGGGTGGCCGTCGACCACCTCTGCGCCGGTCGGGATCACAACGCCGTCCGCGGGGGCTGTGTCCGGGGCCACCTGCTCGACCGAGACGTTCTGCCCCTCGGTCTGGCTCGAGCCGCCGGAGGTCTTGTCGGTGCCGCCGTTGTCGTCGGCGCGTCCTCGAGCTCCGAGCCACACGGCGGTTGCCACCAGGGCGGCGATCACCACCAGGACGCCCACACGCAGCAAGGTGGTGCGGGACTCCCCCATCGGGCCGTTGATCCGGTTGCTCATCTCGTTGCGCATGTCAGTGCTCCCCTTCGTGGTCGCCGGGGATGATGGGTTCGGTCGTGTGGTCGGTGGACCAGGTGCGCCAGCCGGCCTCGTGGGCCGGCTCGGTGCCGGGCCAGGTGGCGGGTGCGGGTGCCGGCGGAGTGCCGGGGGCGACCATCCAGCGGCCGCCGACCCACTGCATGCGCTCGCAGTGCGCGAAGGCGATCTGGCCCTCGGACTTGTAGGTCGCGCTGACTTTCATCAGCACGCAGACTGTGGCCCAGTCGGGGCCGTCGGTTCCCTTGATCAGCGCGCCGGCCGGCTCGAGGGAGACCGAGGCGCTCGGGTCCTTGACCTCGCCCATCCCGGTGCTGGACAGGAAGGCCCGGACGCTGGCGGTGATCCACCAATCCTCCGCGCGGACCCCGCCGGGCAGCGCCCAGGCGTTGTAGACCTCCTCGGCGGTGGTCAGGCTCATCGACTGCAGCACCGCGAGGTCAATCTGGGCGAGCTGTCCGATCGCGCCCTCGGGGGTCTGCGGGAACCCGGTCATCACGAACGCCGGTCCGTTGACCCCGGCGCCGGCCGGGATCTTGATCTCCGGGGCCTTGGTGCTCGTGGTCTCGGCCGGGAAGGCCGCACCCTCGGGGACGCTCAGCATCGGCTCCGCCGCGATGTCGTCGCGGTGTGCGGCACCGCGCGCCACCGTCGAGTGGTCTGTCTCGCCGGTGGCCACGCCGGTGTTCGCGTTCGCCTCGTCCCCGATACCGGCGATCGCCAGGTACACCGCGTAGACGAGGCCGACCAGCAGGAGCACAGCCACGGCGACGGCGGCGGCGAGGATGCCGAGCAGCCGGCGCCGGCCCCACTCGGTGGTGGCCTCGGCCTTCTTCGTGGCTGCGCGCCGCATCAGATGCAGCCCTCGCCGAGGATCCCGTTAAGCATGCCGGGCAGCACCAGGTAGGCGATCGCGCAGGCGAACACGACGACCACCGAGATCACGCCGACCTTGGAGGCGTGCGGCAGGGAGAACACTCGGCCGGCGATGATCGCGCCGATGGCGATGATGATGCCGAGACCGAACAGGACGATGACGCCCCACAGCACGTAGCTGGTGATCTCGTTGGTGGGTCCGACAGCACCCGGGGGTGCCTTCGGGCAGACCTTGGCGGCCATCGGGAGAACAGCGGTCATGACGTCCATGGGTGGACTTCCTTTCTGGGTTGCTGACCCCCGGTGGGTCAGGCGCTTTCGCTGGTGTCGGACAGGTGTGCGGGCTCGAGCAGCTGGCGGGCTGCCGAGATCAGGGGGGCCGGGACGGGCCGGGAGTCCAGGCCGTTGACCGCGAGCTCGCGGTCCTCGGGGATCTCCACGCACCGGTCTGCGACCAGAACGCGCCGTACGGCGGGCCCGCCGGCGTGCTCGAGGCCCCGGGGCCACTTCTTGCGGCGCGGACCGCGCACGGCGAGGGTGATCTGCTCGGGCTGCCAGTGGTTGGCCAGCAGCTCGAGCGCGACCGAGGCGCGGCGCATCCCGGGGACGGTGGCGGTGGTGACCAGGACGATCTGGTCGGCGGTGCGGACGGCCTCGGCGAGCCAGCAGTCGGTGGCCAGAAGTTGGCCGGCCTCCCAGCCGATGTCGAGGATGGTCAGCTGGGTCTCGTGCTCGGACTCGGTCGGCAGCGGAACCTCGTCGACGCCGGCGAGGACCTCGCTGGCCCGCTCGAGCAGGACGTGGTCGCGCTTGCCCTGGCGCCAGTCGGTCGGGTGCAGGCCGAGCTCGGCGGTGCTGGCCGCGGCGAGGCCCGACGCTGTGACCGAGCAACACTCGATGACCCGGACCGGGCTGGCGGCCGCCAGGCCGGCGGCCAGGGCGGCGGTGCTGGCCCCGACCGAACCGGCGCAGCCGATCACGGCGATGGTGCGCTCCCCCGCTGCCGGGCTCCAGTTGTCCGCGGCGGCGGTGCCGCGGCCGCGGGGTCCCTTGCCGGCGCCGGGGCCGGTCCGGAACTCGCCTGCGCTCACCGCGTTCCAAGCCCGCTTGAGCTCGTCGACGCCGACCGGGCGGCTCGAGGTCTGGGTGCTCACTGGGCCTCCCCGAGGCCGCCGCGGCGGTACTCAAGCGCGGCACGGACCTCTGCCGGGGTGAGGCTGGCCAGCTGGGCCTTGGCGGCCTGCACCTCGTGCAGCTGGGCGACGCAGCCGGTCAGCTGCTCGATCGCCTCGGTCTCGCGGCCGGCGATCGCGAACAGCTCGGCGATCTGCTCCGGCGTCCGGCTCTCGCCGTCGTCCTGGGTGTTTGTCATGGGCTTCACCACCTCCAGTCGCCTATGTGTCGCGGGGCGGTGAGAGCGATCACGGTTGCGCTCATTCGTCATGGCCGAACTTCCTCGGGGCGGCCGCGGCGAGGGCGCGGACAGTGCGCGAGCCGTGGCGGCGGACGGTGGCCTCAGACACCCCGATGCGGGGTGCGACGCGGCTGGACACCTCGTTGCTGAGCAGGCCGCCGTAGCCGCGGGTCAGGTTGCGGGTCTCGATCCGGTCGGCTTCGTCGACCAAGCACAGCAGCAGGTAGCGGTCGGCCGCGCTGATCACCTGGTTCTCACACGCCCACGCCAGCAGCTCTAGCAACTCCTCGGTGGCCGACGGCTCCTCCTGCTCGGAGCCGGCGTCGGCGAGGATCTCGGGCCGGCGCCGCAGGGCGCCAGCGACCGGCTCGGTCTGCAGCTCGCCCTTGCTCCACGCTGCCCCGTCCGAGGCGTCCAGGTCGCCGGTCGAGAACGACTCGACGAGGGTGGTGTTCGCCCAGGTGCGGTCTGCTCGGGAGACGTGGAAGAAGTCGCCGACTTCGCGGAGCACCCCGACTCGGGTGTTGATCAGGATGTTCGCGGCGACCTTGCGCAGACGGCGCCACTTGAAGGTCCGCACCTCGATCCACAGCTGGGAGGCCACGAGCTCGTCGATCCGCTCGACGGCTGACCAGGAGCCGGCGACGACGGGCTGGCTGTCCCGGAAGACCTCGCGGGGAGGCAGGGTGCTCAGCCAGCCGGCGAGCCGGCACGCACCGGGCAGCAGACACTTGGCGAGCGCGGCCGCCGCGGCGATGTCGTCACCGCCGTCGGGGGCCGCGAGCATGGCCAGCGCCAGGAGGACTTCGTCAGAGGCTGCGCTCTCGGCCGAGGGCAGCCAGGCACGGAGGTCGTCGAACTCCTCGACGACCCCGAGCCGGGGATCCGCTGCCACCCAGGCCGGCCACTTCTCGCGGGCCTGGTCGAGCAGTTCGCTGTGTGAATTCGGGGTCTCGTCGAGGCCGAGCTGGTCGCCCACACTCATCGCACTCGCTCCTTTCGTCCGTGGCTGAGCACGGCAGAAAGGTCGCGAGCTGGCGTCCCCGCATCCGTCCCCCCAAAGCCCTGATTTGGAGGGGGGACGCTGAGGGGGGACGCGCGTTTCCGCAGGTCAGAGGGCGTCCCCCCGAAAGTTCAAGGAGTCTCGGCCGACCCCCTTGCGCGCCCCTATTGCGGGCGGCGATCGACCGGGCGCGGGAGGCTGTCGCGGCCTCGGCGTCGGCCTCGCGGCCCGGGCCGCAGAGACCCTGCCCTGCCCGGCGATCCCCGATTCCCCGGCGCCGCCCGCAGGGTGCGTGCTCTACGTGGCCCAAGGGCCCCAGGTGACCCGAGACGCCTGGGGCTCTTTCGCGTCCAGCAGCAGACCGCGGGCGGGGGAACAACAGGTCCCCGTCCTACTTCGAGGACGGGGACCTGCTTCTTGTGATCGGGGCTCTACGGGGTGACGCCGACCCCTCGTGGACTCATGTAGGTCGCCACGGTGATGCGCCCATGTGCCAGGTCCCGCTCCACTCGGCGAAGCTCGAGAGCGCATCCGGTCCCTGCTCCCCCACCGCGACGATCGCCTCGCCGTCTCTGGCCAGGCGCTCGATCCACGCCGCCGGGTGGTCGTCGACGAACTCGCCCTCCACGACGACCGGGGGCTCGGCGACGAACCGATCTTCCGGGGCCTCGATGATCCTGACGTCACGAGCGCGGCCGACGTCTAGCGCCCACCCGGGCAGCCGGCGGTACTGAACCGGGTTCCCAGGCTGGAGCAGGCCGGACTTGAAGGCCCGCCAGGTGGGGGCCATGTCTTACATCTGCGGCCGCGGGTCGATCCCCCGGTTCAGCCACTCGGACAGGCTCGTGAACAGGCCCATCCGGGGCGGCATGCTCGGCAGCTCAGTGAGCCGCGCCCACACGTTCTCCACCTCTACGCCCATCACTGCGTCAGCACCTGGGCCTCCCCGATGCGGATGGGCAGCGGGTCGGTGGTCAGGTCGAACTCGATGGTTCCGGACTGGCCGCCGCCGGTCCACTCCACCACCCAGTGGCTCGTGGCGGTGACCTGGTACGCGCCGTCGGGCTGGGCCGACGACATCTTCGCGTAGCGGTGGCCGCAGGTCGGCGAGGGCTGCTTCCCGTAATGATCCGCGTACGGCGTGCCCTTGCCCGTGCAGGTCACCTTGGTGCCGTCGCCCATGTCCCACACGACGTTGGAGACGCTGGCTGTCGCGCTTACCGAAACCGACCCCTCGCTCGCGGAGCGGGTGATCGGACCGAACGTGTCCTCAGTCGGGCTGTCGACCCACATCCATACCGGGAGGCCGACCAGGCCGGCACGGTTGGCGCCTGACTCGGGAACGATGCCGATCTTGATCGGGTCCAGGTCCATCGAGGCGATCGCACGCTCGGCGAGGACCACCGGGTTGATGCCGACCTCACCAGACTCGATCCACATGTACTCCCACGATGAGCCCGGCGGCGGGAAGTAGCAGACATGCCACCACCCGTCCTCCTTAGTCTGACCCTCCGGCGGGACCATGTCGTCCGGACCGCGCTCGCCGATCCAGCACGCATACTTGCTACTCCAGACCGACCCTCCCGGGCCCGTGCACGGGATCTCCTTCCCGTCGTACTTGCAGGTCGATGAGCCGCCGGTGCTCCCGTTGCCGCCGCCGTTGTTGCCGCCCTCGCCCTCTTCGCAGTGAACCTCTCCGGTGACCGGGTCGGCCACGCAGTCCGCGCTGGCGATCGACGCTGTTACGAACACGATTACGAGCGACCCTGCCAACGCAACGATGAGTGCTACGAGTCGCCTCAGCATGGCTGATCCCAGAGCAGGTCTGAGTCGGAGACCTTCCACACGCCCTTGTCCTTGACCAGCGTGTACTCGACCGGTGCCGGGTTGCGAAGCGGCTTCCCATTCGGATCCGTGAAGTCGGGCTGCCGAACCGCGCCGTCGTTCTTCCACGTCACGCCCGTGCGGTCCTCGCAGTCGATGATCAGCATCTCCTTCCCACGGTTCCGCGGTTCGTCGAGCGTGTGCGTGTACTCGCCCTCGACCGTGACCTTTTTCAGGGTCATGCTCGCCACCGCATGCTGCAGCTGCAGGAACTCATCGCCGGTCGCGACCGGGTTCAGAGTCTTGAAGTCGATCGTCCGCTTTCGGTAGGCGATGTCTCTCACCTCGAGGTAGGCCTCCAGCTGGGCCGCGGCCTTCTCCTCGGGGGTCTTCCGGGTCGGCGCGCTAGTGGGTGTCGGTGAGGGCGACTGGGTGGGGGTCTCCTTGACCTCGGGGTCGGGGTCGCCGCCGCCGCAGCCGGTGAGGGCCAGGGCGAGCGCGAGGGCCACTCCCCCGAGTGCGGAGTGGTGCTTCCTCATGCGGTGTCTCCTCCTGTGTGGGCCAGCGTGGTGACGGATCTGCTGACGTCATTGGCGATGTGCTCGAGGTGCTCTTCGGCGGCGTCGACGAGCTCCGCGAGCGAGCCGTTGTCGGCCGGGTCGATGCCGAACTTCTTGTCGGCGTTGTAGAGGGTGCGGATGGTGTCGCGCACGGACACCGCCCGAGCGATACGTCGGGCGTCCGGGTCGGGACGGGCTCCGCCGGCCGCGACGTAGCGGCCGGTGAGCTCCTGGTCGAACGTTGTCATGTGCTGGGGGCTCCCTTCCGAGTCAGCTCGCGAGCCAGCCGTGCGTACGGATGATGGTCTTCGTGCGTTCCGACAGTTCCATGGGGGCGTCGCCGTCGTCGGACCGGTTGCAGATCTCCTCGCGCAGGATCCGGTCGGCCTCGAGCTGGTCGCCCTCGGCCTTCATGACGTGCGCCAGGCACAGACGGGTGCTCTCGCCGTCGGGGTCGGCCCGGTTGGCCACGTAGGCCGCGGAGCGAGCCTTGACCAGGTCGCCGGCCGCGAGTGCCTCGGTGACGACGATGAGCGCGACGTCGGCGATCCAACCGGCGGCCATGAGGTCGACGCGGTCGGGCTCGTTGGCCAGCCAGGACCATCCCTCCTCGCGCAGCTGGCTGAACGGCTGGGCCTCCCCGACCAGCTCGAGCGCAGTGCACAGGTCCGCGACGCCTTCGGCGCCCCCTCGGGCCTGGCCGCGCTTGCGGAGCCGGACAAACAGGTCCAGGTCGACGAGCAGGCCGTCGTCGACCTGGTAGACGTTGACGCCGTTGACCTTCGCGGCCGGTGCCTTGTCGGCGTAGGGAAGGTGGTCCTCGCCGGTGCGGGGGTTGGTGCCGAGCCAGTCGCGGACGATGTTGGTGTAGTCGCGCACCTTGCCGTCGGAGATCGAGAACGCCTCGCGGATCTGCTCGCGGGTAGCGCCGTGCTTGCGATGCAGGGCGAGGAACGCCAGCAGCTCGGTGAAGTACGGCTTGCGCTTGGCCAGGGCCTTGCCGTGGGCGCGTGCTGCGACCGGTCCGAGCAGGGTGAGTCGGGGCCGGTCGCATGTGGGTGAGAACCAGTCGGCGATGTCCTGGTCCAGGTCGGGGTCCTTCTCCTCGACCTCGGCGCGGACGTGAGCCGGCACCTTGGGCGCGAGCGCCTCGAGGTCCTCCTGCACGATCGCGCTCTCGCGGATGTACTCCTTGTCCTGACCCTCGAGGAGGGAGGACATCGGTTCGTCGACGGCGTCCTCGGGGGTGTTGCGCGGCAGGGTGTACTCGCGGCGGAGGGCGCCGGAGGTGTCGGTGTAGGCCTCCCATCCGTCGGTGGCGGTCTCGTCCACCGGGGTGTCGACGTACTCCGGGGTCTCGCTCTGGGCGTAGACCAGGGCGCAGCCGCGGGCCTCGTCGCTGGTGAGGCCGACGGCGATGAGGTTGAGGCCGGCGTGCTCGAGGACGACGCGGCCGGTGTTGGTCATGTGCAGCACCGCGCCCGGGGTGTTGGGGCGTTCGCCGGCGACGACGATGGAGGTTGCCGACTGTCCGACGTGGTCGTTGACCAGCTGCAGCAGCTGCTCGAGGCCCTCGGGATCTCCGGCGGCGGCGTCGACGAGGAGCATCCGGGCGGGCCAGGTGTCGTCGTCGACGCTGCCGGTGCGGGCCGTGGACACGTCGGTGTCGTGGCGCTTGGCCCGGTCGACGGTGGTGACCGCGGCCGCGAGGATCTCCGCGGTTGCCGGCGACCCGGCTGCTCCGGTCGGGTAGAAGCTGATCCGCTCGTCGATGGCGACGGTCTCCTCGGCCACGCCGATGCAGTCGACCTGCACCCGCCGCGACCACGGGTTGACCGCCAGCTGGGCGGCGAGGTGGCGGGCGAAGTCGCGGCCGTAGGTGGGGTCTCCGCTGATACTGAGGGTGGACAGCTCCTCGCAGTTCAGCAGCCACGTCTCGCCGGTGTCGCTCACCCCGATGGTGGCCAGCAGCGGGTAGGGCGGCTCGACGTTGTCGGTGTCGGGACCGAGTTGGTCGAGGTCTGTGTCCGTGGTGACGTGCCAGTGGGTCTGGTCGGGGCTGCCTACCCAGGGCGCGGGGATGGTGGCCGGCGCGGTGAGGTGCAGGGTCAGCTTGCCGTGCCCGAGCTCCACGGTCGCGAGCGGCGGCATCGTGGTGCCCTGGGCGCCGACGGCGGCCGCGAGGCGACGCAGCGCCTCGTCGGCGAACTCCACGGTGGCGGCCGCGGCGGCGCCGGTGGCGTTCAGGGTCATCTCCACCGGCGCGAGTTCCGGCGACGGGGCGGCGATCGCGCGGCCGGGCGGCCGGTTGCGGAACGCGGTGCGACGGCGTGAGCGCAGGGCCATCAGCAGGGCCCCGGACAGCAGCACGCCCCCGCCGGTGAGACCGGCGAGGACCCAGGGTGCCTCGAGGATCGAGTCGTCGCTGTCGTCGAGCTGGTCGACCTCGGTGGCGGCCGCCGGCTCTTCGGCCTGGGGCGGTGCGACCTCGGGTGCCTCGGTCTCGGGTGCCGCAGTCTCGGGCACCTCCGGCACGTCGGGCTCCTGGACGACCGGCGGCTTCTCCTCGGCCGGCGGGTCGAGGGGCTGATGGTCCTCGGGGCTGGCGGGGTTCTCGGGCTCGACCTCACGTGGCTGCTGCTGGTTGTCGGCGCCGGGGATGTTGAGGGTCCAGCCGACGTCGATGACGTCGGGGTCGGTCAGCTGCACTCCGCCGGGCTGGGCGACGCCGGCCGACGCCTGGTAGATCTCCGGCCACCGATCGGCGTCGCCGAGCTGCTCCTGTGCGATCTCGCTGAGGGTGTCGCCGGCCTGGACGCCGTACTGGTGTGCGGGGGCGTCCTTGACCTGGTGCGCGGGGAGCTTGAGCACCCAGCCGGGTTCGAGGAAGTTCGGCTGCGTGCCGAGCAGGTCGCGGTTGAGCTCGGCGATCTCCTTGTACCTGGCTCCGTCGCCGAAGTGGTCCTCGGCGATCGACCAGAGGCTCTCCCCCGGCTTCACGGCGTGGTTGACGGTCTTGGGCGCCTGGCGCTCCTGCTTCGTCTCGACCTTGACGTCCTGCTGCACGGGGGCCTGGTCGACGGCGGCGGCGTGGACGTGGCCCACCGCGGCCGGGGCGGCAGCGTTGGCTGGAGCGGCGGTGGCTGCCTGCGTCGCGATGGGTGCGGCGATGAACAGCAGGGCCGCGAGCCCGATCAGGTTGCGGGCGCCGGCCTGCGGGAGCCGGAGGCCGGGCAGCTGGGGCGCCTGGATGTTGCGGAGCCGTGCGATGGTCTCGACGACGAGGCTGAGCGCCATGAAGGCCCACGCGGCCCAGCCGATCACCTTGAACAGGCCGAGGACGAGGGTGCCGTCGTCGGGCGCCAGGAGCGCGTTCTTGATGCTGTCCAGGGTCGGGGCCTGGTCGGGGATCGGGCTGGCCCCGATGGCGAGGAACAGGGCAGGGAGCCCGACGAGGATGCCGAGCACGGCGACCGAGGCCGCGAGGCCGGTGAGCCGCTGGCCCAGAGTGGGGTGGGTGGGCGTGGTCATCTTTCGATGCCTCCTTCGGCGCGGATGAGCCGCGCGGACGCCTCCCCGGTGACCTGCATGGTGTCCAGGCCGATGATCCCGAGGAACTTGCTGGTGTAGGTGTCGGTGGTGGTGACGATCAGGGTGTCGCCGTCGACGACGCGCGCGTTGCCTTCCACGCCGGCGGCGTGGAGGTAGTCCATCGCGGCCGCCTTGGCGGCGTTGATGTCGACGCGGAGGTCCTCGCCGCGCACGGCGGTCGAGCCCTGGACCTCCTGGGCGCCGGTGCGGGCGGCCTGGGCGGCGGCGCTGCGGGCCTGTTGCTGGGTGTGGACCTTGCCGCCGAGGTCGACGGCCATCCCGACGAGGATGATCATCGCGAACGAGGCGGTGGCGAACCACACGCTGATGGAGCCCCGCTCGTCGCGGGTCCGGCCCGCCAGGAGGCGGCGCAGCTGGCTGATCATCGGCGCTCCCGGTAGGCGTCGACGGGGCTGCTGGCGGTCGCGGTGATCGTCCTGGTCCCCGGCAGGCCGGGGATGGCAAGGTCGGCGACGTCGACCTTGCAGGTCACCGTGGCGGTCACTTGAGCGGTGGTGCCCAGTGGCGCGTTGAACGCGGCGGCGTTGACCGTGACGTTGGTGGTGGCGCACTGCAGGCCCTGGTCGTGCAGGCTGCTGGTGGCCGCGGACTTGCCGGAGCTGATCGCCTCGCTCTGGGTCCGCTCGATCGAGGCGGCGCGAGCTGCTTCGTAGGCGGCTGCCTCCACCGACTGCTTGGCGATCTCCACGCGGCCGCCGAGGATGATCATCGCGATGAACAGGCCGAAGGCCGGGACGCCGATCGCGGCCTCGATCGCCACCGATCCTCGCTCGTCCCGGCGCCTGCGCCGCCAGCTGGTCCACCTGGTCATTCGGTGAGCCTCTCGACCGGCACGCTGGCGCTCTGGGAGACGGTGACGTGCCACCCGGGAATCACGCTCAGGGACTTGCCCGTGACCGTGATGGTGGCGGTGGTCGTGGTGCGTGACCCCGAGACGCTGGTCGACGTCATCACGTCGGAGCCGCCGGCGTGGTTGAGGAAGGTGTTCGCCGTTGCCAGACCGGACTCTCGGGTGCCGGTCTCGCTGCCCGCCTCGCGGGCGCCCTCCTGCGCGGCCGCGAGCGCTACCTGCTTCGCGTGGTAGTACAGCGCGCCCTGGAGGCCGAGGAACATCAGCAGGAAGAGGGCGGGCATCAAGAAGACCATCTGGATGGTCACTGACCCGCGCTCGTCCCGGCGACGGCGCTGAGAGGTGGCGGACATGACGAACTGGCTCCGGCCTACTTGATCTTGCCGGACTCGCTGGTCACGAAGGCCCTGATGGCGGCGACGACGATGCCGACGATGGCGATGGCCGCCACTGCCCAGAGCACCTCCTGAATCGTGACGGAGCCGCGCTCGTCGCGCAGGATCCTGGCCCGGTCCTCGAGGGCATCGCGCACGGTGAGCACCGCGAGCTGGAGGGCGATGAAGAGCTTCAACATCGGGTTGTTCCTTCCTTGGTTGTTCGGTTTGCGGTCTTGGGCGACCCGTGCCGGTGGGTGGGGTCGGGTGTTAGGGGCGTCAGGTGGCGAATCGGAGCATCGAGGGGGTGACGAGGATCGCCATGAAGACGATGCCGAGCAGGCTGGCGGGGATGTACATGCGCTCGGAGGCCGCGTTGGCCTTGCCGAGCTCGGCGCTGAGCATCGCCGAGCGGAGGGCCGCGGCCCGGGCGCGGAGGTTGTTGTAGATCTGCGCTCCGTCCTGGCCGGACTGCTGCATGATGTCGGCGAGGTCGTCGAGCTCGGGGACGCCGAGCTCTTCCGCCAGGCCGTGCAGGGAGTCCCACGGTGCTCGCGTCATGTAGCGGGCGCGGCGCAGCTCGCTCTCGATCCGCTTGAACACCCACGTGTCGCCGACCTCGGCGGCCGAGCGCAGCGCCTGCTGGCCGCTAGAGCCGTCGCGGATGCCGGTGGCGACCATGTCGATGTAGGCGCCGAGGGCGCGGTTGAACTCGATGCGCGCCTTCTTGGCCTCGTCGGTGGCGTTGTAGTTGGGCATGAACCAGAACAGGACGGCCAGGGCCAGCGAGCCGAGCGTGGGGATCGCGAACGGCAGCGTGAGCCCGATCATCGTGAAGAACCCGGCCAGCAGCGGCGGCATGATCAGGCCGAGCATCGCCCAGACGACCTTCTCGCCGTAGAACCGGGCCTCGCTGATCTGCAGGATGGCCAGGTCCTTGCGCGGCGTGTGCGCCCAGGCTCCCCCGGGCAGGTTCTTCATCGCCCACAGGCCGATCCGGTCGACGGCCGATCCGGCGTCGGCGCCGGCGTCGTCGAGGCCGGCGAAGCGGCGCGGCACGGCGTGGTCGGGCGAGAGACGGTCCAGCGCGTCGACCAGGTCAGGGTCCGACGGAGCGAGACGCCACACGAGCAGGGCGAGGGCCAGCCCGAGGAGGGTGCCGCTGGCGAGCGCGAGCTGCAGGCCGGTCATGCGAGCGCTCCTTCCTTCGCGCCCGATGCTGTGCGCTGGGCGGCGCGGCGCGCGGTGCGGGCGTCGAGGTCGAGCAATCGCGGGAGCGGCTTGGCGACGGCCATCCGGCGCATCCACAGCAGCGTCGCCACGTAGGCCGCCAGCAGGACCGCGAGCACGACCTGCCCCAGCGGGGTGCCGTATGGCTCGATGTAGTCGCCGGTGAAGGCCAGGATGCCCAGCACAACGAGGGTGATCACGGTGACGGTGCGTGCAGTGGTGCGGGGCTTGGCCTGGTCGGCGGCGATCTGGCGACGTGCGCGCACGTCGGCCGCGACGGTCTCGGCGAGGGCGTCCAGGGCCTTCGACAGACCGGCCTGACCGCGGCCGCTGGCGGCGAGGACCAGCTGGCTGGCCACGACGTCGCCGGTGGAGTCGCTGAGGTCCTCGGCGAAGGCGCGCAGCACGTCCTCGGTGGAGGAGGTGTTGTTCCACAGCCGGGAGACCATCAGCCCGACCTCGCGCTCGATCGGTTCCGGCGTCGACTGCAGCGACCTGATGAGCGCAGAGCGCAGGGACTGGCCGGCGGTCAGCTTGCCCGACAGGGAACGGGTCCACTCCTCGAGCGCCTCGAGCTTCTCGATGCTCGCGGCCGCCGGCGGGGGCGTCAGCAGCATCGGGATACCGATGATCGCGGCCGGCACGAGCACGATCGCGATCACCCAGCCGGTCACCAGCGCCACCAGGAGACCGGTCACGGCGCCGCCGATCACCAGCAGCCGAGTACGGCGGTCGAGCCGGCCGAACCGGCTGCCCAGCCGGCCGAACGGGGTGACGGTCCGAGTAGGCCGCGGCGGTTTGGGCGGCGCCGGGATCAGCGCATAGGCCATGCCGATCAGGCCGATGACGATGCAGGCGCCGAAGACGGCGGGCAGGAACGCCGACGATGCGGTGCTCATGACGTGGCCACCCCCGGGTTGGCCTGGGACTCGGCCGTGTACGCCTCGAGGTCGAACCCGTGGCGGACCAGCTCCTGGGCGAGGAAGTTGTCGAGCTTTCCGGTGGCCACGGCATGGCCGAGCTTGTTGGGGGCGAAGATCGGGGTGGTCGCGTACCCGCGGGCCGCGTCGATGCTGGGCTGGACGACCAGGACCTCCTCGACCCAGCGCTGCTTGCGGAAGGTGCCGTCGTCGTTGGGGACGACCTCCGAGCGCAGGTACATCACGATGTCGATCGCGGCGGCCAGCTTGCTGATCGCCAACTCGCGGGTGACCTGCGGGCCCTTCTCCATCGCGCAGGAGACGAGCTTCTCGATGGTGTGCTCAGCGCTGCGGGCGTGGGTGGTGCTGATCGAACCCGGGCCGGACTCCATCGCCTTGAGCATGTTCCACACCTCCGGGCCGCGGACCTCGCCGACGATCTGGCGAGCGAGGTTGAACCGGAAGGAGTGGTGGATGGCCTCCTCGAGGCTGAACTCACCGGCCTGGCGGCCGTCGAGCCCGACCTCACCGGAGCCGGGGCGGTGCTCCCAGGCGTGGACGATCTTGTGCCGGTCAACCAGCTCGTGCAGGTGCAGCTCGAACTCGGTCTCGAAGGTGCCGATCATCTCCCACGGCGGGATGCACGAGCACAGGGCGCGGACCCAGGTGGTCTTGCCGGAGCCCTGGACGCCCGAGACGACGATGCTCTTGCCGGCTCGCACGCAGGCGGCGAGGAAGTCGGCCAGGACAGCGCCGCAGGCCTTGCGGTCGTAGACCATCTCGTCCATCGACACCTCGCGCATGCCGTGACGTCGGATCACCACCGAGGTGTAGGCCATCACCCAGGAGCCGGCCGCGAGCCGCGCTCCCCCGGGCAGCCGAAGGTCCAGGTGCGGACGGGCCTCGGTGAAGGGCCGGTTCTGCCGAGAGCCGAGGTCGGCGAGGAACTCGCGCAGCTCGTCCTCGGAGTCGGCGATGGGGTCGGCCTCGACCAGGGTGCCGTCGACCAGCTCGAGCCACACCGAGACCACCGGGCCGCGGGCGATGACGATGATGTTCTCCACGTCCGTGCGCTCGACCAGCGGCTGCAGCCGCCCCAGGCCGAACAGCGCGGCCTTGAGGGCGGTCTTGAGTGCCCTCTCCTGGTCCTTGGTCCACGCCGGGCGGCCGGTGGAGACGAGCGTCTCGGCCTCGGACTTGATGAGCTCCTCGATCACGTCGAGGCCCATCTGCTCGCGGTCCTCCTCGGTGACGCGGCCGCCTTCCTTGTCGAGCCGGGCGGTCAGGCGCGAGGAGATCTCGGCGCGGTACTGCGCGATCAGCTCCCAGTCCAGCTCGACCTCGCCGGCCGCGCCGCGGTGGTCGTGGGGCTCCTCCGGTGCGGGCGCGACGAGAGGGCGCAGGCTGAACTCGGAGCGAGCCCGCCCCGGCAGCTGCTCCTCGCTGGTCCAGGCGGAGGCGAAGATTGGCAGCGAGGTCGGGTCGTGGTCCTCCGCGGGCGGCGGCGGAGGCGGCTGGGTGCTGCGGCGGCGGGCGAACGGTGAGGTGCGGTCGCTGGTCGCAGCGTGACGCGCCTCGAGCCACTCATCGGCGCGCAGCGGGTCGCGGCCGTTGGTTCCGGGCTGGTGTCCGTTGGTGCCGCTGGTGCTCATGCTCGGCCTCCGTTCGTGGGGGCGAGGGCAGCCTGGTTGGCGGCGAGGATGGACTGGATGGCCGCGGCGCTGGCCCGGTAGCCGCGCAGCAGGCCAGAGGACTCGAACTTGCGGGGCTTGCGGGCGCCGTGGGAGTAGACCTCCGCGGCTTCGGGCTCCCAGTCGACCGAGAAGACCACGGGGATCTGCAGGGCCTTGGCGATGTGGCGTGCGGTGTAGGGGCGGACTCGGGCTCCGGTGGGCACCGCGGGCCAGCGGCGGTCCTCGTCGACGAGGAGGGCCCCGAGGCGGGAGAGGCCACCGACCGCCGCGAACTGGGCCCGCAGGGTCTTGGCCCAGCTGGTCGCACCGGCCAGCGCCGGCAGAGAGCTGCGGGTGACGAGCAGGGTGAGGTCGGCGGCGTCGATGAGCGGCTGGGGCCAGCCGGCGAGGCCGAGCCGGCCGGCGTCGACGACGACGTCCTGGCCGTTGCGCTCCAGCGCCCGCAGCTGCTCGATGAGCGGATCCCACAGCGGCATCAGGCTGGGAGCCTGCTCGTGGGCCCGGATGCCGGGCAGGAACCACGCCGACCGCTCGGCCGGCGCCTCAGGGTCCAGCAGCAGCGTCTCGCGGGGCAGGGCGTCGGCCAGCGTCCCCTCGCGCAGGGACAGCGCGAGGTTGATCAGCCCGCCGGTTGGCTCCTGGGTGCCGTGGAAGTAGCCGGCGAACACCGCGGACGATCCGGTCGGGTCGGCGTCGACCAGGAGCACGGGGCGGTGCCAGTTGAGGGTGAGCCCGAGCGCGGTGGTGGAGACGCCGGGCGAGCCGCTCGCGGAGGCCAGGACGATCAGCGCCATGGCTCAGCGCTCCCGGGCGTCCAGGACGAGCGCGACGCGTCCGGTGGCGGCACGGGCGGCCAGGTCGGCGGCCTCGCGCTCGGGCACCGAGACGTCGACGACGGTCTCCCCCGTCTCCTCGACGCGGCTAACACCAACCACGACTGCCTCGATCGTGACCGGCTCTTTGTCGGTCACCTCGCCCTGGTCGCCGGGCGTGGTGACGATCCGGACGGCGTCGCCGCCGTAGAGAGGCTCCGAAGGCATCTGGGCGGGAGTGAGGCTGATGCCCACCAGTGACTCCCCCTGCCCCGGCACCAGGCTGTCGGTGACTGCCTGCTCAGTGAGCAGGGTGCCGGCCCACAGGTCGACCGCCGCGCGGCTGCCCTCCAGCTGGGCCTTTTGGCTGCCGGGGACCGGGGTCAGCGCGGGATCCACGCTGACTCGGACGACGGCCAGGTCACCTACGTCGATGGTCTCGCCGCGCTTGATGTCGTTGGCGACGACGAGGACCTCCTGGGTGTCGTTGACCGAGGTGAAGGCGAACGAGGTGCCCAGCGCTCCGGCAGCGACCAATGCTGCACAGACTGCGAACACCCAACGCCTGCGGCGTCGTCGGAGCCGTGGGAAGTGATTAACGGGCGGCGTCCCTGAGCTGTTCGCGGGCGCCTCGCCCGAGTGCTCTTGAGTGATGTTCATCGACATGGTTCCCGAGTCCTCTCCTGTCTCGATCACCTACGTGTCAAGACGGGCTCGGAGCGGTCAACAGCAACCCCACTCGACACAAACACACTAGTGCCTTTCTATCGACCTGACTGCTGTCCACAGGTGACCAGTTCCGAGATGTCATCGCCCGAGTCCTGACCGGGAGCGGTTGCGCGGTCAGTCCCCCCGATGGGACTGACCTGCTCTTCGCGCACCGAACGTCCGGATCCATGGGACCACAAATCATCCGGCTCTCCCGGAAGGGCTTTTTTCCTTGTGGATATCCGTCAAAACCTGGGGCGTGTGCCGACCGCGTCGGAACTCCGGCCTGCGGCTACTTCTCCGTTCCCCGCGCGCGCTGACGTTGAGCCTCATAGAAGGCGGCGTCAACGACATCAAGGGGCTGCCCTAGCGCGAGGGCGAGTTTGTCGAGCTGCTTGGACGCAGGGAGCCGAGCCCAGCGACCCTGTTCCCACGCGTAGTAGGTAGGCACAGCCACGTTCACGGCCGCGGCCAGCCTCGGCACCGTTAGCCCAGCCTGAAGTCGAAGTGCCCTGAGGTCGGGCATCTCGCCGTCAATGTGAATGAGACGAAGGGTCGGGATATCGAGGGCTCTTGCGAGTCTGACGAGGAAGTCCGGCCGGGGAACGGACGTGCCGAGCTCCCAGCGCGATACTCGCTCCCCGCCAGCAGCACCAACGAGACGTGCCAACTCGTGCTGAGTCAGGCCAGCCTTCTCGCGAGCAGCGCGCAGTTCTGAGGGGTCAAGGGCGGAGACCATCAGCGGCGAACTCTACCGCCCAGTGTCGTAGCGCGTGTCTGCTCGTCGGAAGGCGACTCAGACGACCAACGCACGATGGGGAGCTGCGATGCGACCGACGTACCCGGCGGTGTCGCTCTTCTAGCAAGTTGGCCGGATTTGATCGCCCCGGGGAGCTGCACGGACTTAGGAGACCGTCCGGACATTGAGAGGAGCGTTCTCGTGCAGCCCATCGAAATCCCTGCCGACTGGAATGGCAGCGCACTGCTGACCATCGACGAGTTCTGCAGTCTTGCTCGACTGCCGCAGGCGACGGTGCATGCCTGGCAATCACGAGGGTCTGGCCCGCGATTCTGGAGGTTCAACGGCAATGGGCGGCTCTATACGACGGTCGACGAGGTGCGGCGATGGATCGCTCCGTCGACCGTCGTCATGGACGTTCGAGAAACCGGGGGACGGCTGTGAGCGAGGCATCGAGCTGGCGTCCGCTGTTCACCATCGAGGAGGCGGCTACCTATCTCAACGTTCCGACGAGGTGGGTCGCGGATGCTGTTCGGGAGCGGAGAGTGCGATGCACACGAATCGGCAAGCATGTCCGTTTTCGCCCAGAGCACCTCGACGAACTGATCGAGGCGGGAGAGCAGCCAGTCTCCGCCTCACCCGACGCGCTGACTGCCGTCCGGCCGCCGGGATCCAACCGTCGCCGCTCAAAGCTCTGATCCGTGTGCGGTCCCGCGGCCGCGCCAGCTTGTGCAAGCTCGGGCCCGGTGAACTACAGCGGGTCGGCCTCAAGTGCCGACGCTCTTCTCGGCCAAAGGCGACAAGCGCTGGTCCGAAGCCGCCTTGGCGTGCTTCTTGGACTTCTTTCCCTTCGCCTTCGTTCCCGTGGACGACCCAGAGCTGGGGCGGATTGTCCCTCCGGTCAGCGCAGTGTCGATGATGCCGGAGATGAGTTCGTCACCGGCGGGAAGTAGATGGCCGTAGGTGTCGATCGTCGTCGTGATCGACTCATGCCCCAACCGTGCCTGGATGTGGGGCAATGGTGCACCGCCAGCGATCAACCACGCGACGTGGGTGTGCCGCAGGTCGTGAAACCTGAATCGACTGATGCCCTCGGCTTCGAGGGCCGTCATCAGCTTTCGCCACACGTGCGTGCTGAAGTCCCCGTTGTGCAGCGGGTATCCAGCGTTCGACACGAAGACGAAGTCGTCAGCTGCCTTGCCTCTGATCCGCTTGCGCAAGACGGCGACGAGCGCAGGCGAGATGGTGATCGTCCGGCGCGACTTGGTGGTCTTTGGTACGCCGAGGTGGTGATCGCGCATCGTGTGCTTGGCCTTCAACAGCTTGGCGAGCCACCCGGGCACGTCGGTTGCGTCGTCCTCTCCATTGCGCTTCCACGCCTTGTTGATTCGGATCGTGCGACGCTCGAGGTCCACGTCGGAGACCCAGAGAGCTCCGAGTTCGCCGAATCGCATGCCGGTGCCCACGGCAACGGTCAGTAGGTCGGCGTATGGTCCGGCCAGTTCGACAGCACGCTGCAGTTCTCGTTCGGTGAGGAAGCGCAGCTCAGGTCTTGACTGCTTCACCCTGGACATCCGTGGTGCCGTCCCGACGGCAGGGTTCGCAGGCAGCCAACCGCGCTTGACGGCGTATCCGAAGACTCCGTAGATCAGGCCGTGATAGTTCGCCTTCGTCTTGAGTGACCGGTCCCAGTCGATCAACCAATCCTTGAGGTCTGCCTCGGTGATTGCGGTCACCGGCTTTGTGAAGATCAGTGATCCTCGGATCCTGGTCTCTTCCAGCATGCGGAGGTGGCCCAGGTAGCGCTTGCGCTGGCCGGGCGAGAGGTCGACGATCTGGCGGACGTATTCCTCGCCGATGTCAACGAACCGCGGGGGCTCGGTTAGGGGGTCCGCCTCGCTGGCCGGTCGGACGAATCCCTCGCCCTTTACCCAGCCGGCCGGCCACCGCTGGCCAGCAGCGTCCACCATCTTCTTGAAGCCGTCGGCCCGTGCGAGGTTCTGTGCGTCGGTCCCGGCACTGAAGACCTCGAGCTGTATCGCACCGTCTCGGGTGCCTCCCAGACGCCACTTCACGCGCGCCGAGATCCCGCCGTCTGTGCGGTGTCGCTTCTCTATGTATGCCATGTCCAAACCTCTCCGAGTAGAGGCTGGTGCACCCTTCGTGCGCCCTTGGGCGATCAGGCTAACTCCGGAAATGAGTAAAGCCCCAGGTCATCCCCGGGGCTACTCACGTGCGCGAGGGGGGAGTTGAACCCCCACGTCCTTTCGGACACACGGACCTGAACCGTGCGCGTCTGCCTATTCCGCCACTCGCGCGTCACTGTCTTTCGACAGCCGGGCAAGGCTATCCCAGCCTCGCCCCATCGCCCAAAACCGGGGGGTGGCGGACGAGGTCCCGGGGCTTCGAGGCCGCCACCGATACGATCGAGTGACCCGTGTCCGGACAGGCCCGACGGGCAATGACGCAGACGACGGACGACCGACCGGCGAGAGGAGGGCAGGCACGTGGGGGGACTGCAGCGATTCGAGCAGCGGCTGGAGCAGGCGATCTCCGGCGTGTTCGCCCGGACCTTCCGCAGCGCCGTGCAGCCCGTCGAGATCGCGGCCGCGCTCCAGCGCGAGCTGGACAACAAGGCGCAGGTGCTCTCGCGGCAGCGGCGGCTGGTGCCCAACAGCTTCGTGGTCGAGCTGTCCCCCGGCGACCTGGAGCGGCTGGCGCCGTACGACTCGACGCTGGCGACCGAGCTCACCGAGCAGCTGACCGAGCACGCCGAGCTGCAGTCCTACGTCTTCCCCGGGCCGATCCGGATCACCTTCGAGGCGGCCGACGACCTCACCACCGGCCGGTTCCGGGTGCGCAGCCAGGCCGAGGCGGCGGTGACCGGGCACTCGCGGCGCAGCAGCAGCCAGCGCACCCGCGCGGTCCTCGAGGTCAACGGCACGCAGCACCCGCTGCAGGCGCCGGGCCTCGTGGTCGGGCGCGGCAGCGAGGCCGACATCCGGATCAACGACCCCGGCGTCAGCCGGCGGCACGCCGAGTTCCTCATCACCACCCAGACCGGCACCGGCGCCGCTCCCGGCGACGGACCGGTCCATGTCGAGGTGCACGACATGGGCTCGACCAACGGCATCCGCGTCGACGGGCAGAAGGTCGCGCGGTCGACCCTGCGCGACGGCTCCCGGGTCCAGGTCGGCCACACGTCCCTCGTCCTCCGGCTCCTCGAGGAGGCCTCCGATGTCTGAGCTGACCCTGTTCCTGGTGCGGATCGCGTACCTCGCGATCCTCTGGATCTTCGTGCTGTCGGCCATCTCGGTCATCCGCTCGGACATGTTCGGCGCCCGCGTGCCCACGCCGGCCGCGCCCGGCAAGCAGCCGCGCGCCCCCAAGCCGCCGCCGGCGCCGCGTCGCGGCCAGCCCACCCACGTCGCGGTGGTGCAGGGCGTCAACACCGGCATCACCGCCGACCTCGCCAACGCGCCGGTCCTGATCGGACGCGGCAACGACGCGGCCATCCGGCTCGACGACGACTACGTGTCGACCCGGCACGCGCGGATCGTGTCGTCCGGCGGCCAGTGGTACGTCGAGGACCTCGGCTCCACCAACGGCACCTACCTCGGCAGCCAGCGGATCACGCAGCCCGTCCCGATCGGGCTCGGCTCGCAGGTCCGGATCGGAAAGACCATCGTGGAGCTGAGGAAGTGATGGCCCCCACCCCCGACGAGGACGTCCCGCTCGAGGACTCCCCCCTCGACAGCACCGCGCCCGACACCGTCGAGAACCCCGAGGCGCCCGAGCGGCCCACGCCCGACCCGACCGCCGAGGTCCCGGAGGTCTTCCAGCAGGACACCGTCGACGCGCCGGCCAAGGCGCCCAAGGCGCCGCTCAGCCTCGACTTCTACGCCGTCTCCGACGTGGGCCGGGTCCGCAAGGACAACCAGGACTCCGGGTACGCCGGCCCGTGGCTGCTCTCCGTCTGCGACGGTGTCGGCGGCGCGGCCCGCGGCGACATCGCCTCCGGCACGGCCGTCAACGAGCTGCGCCAGCTCGACGAGCCGCCGGGCAGCGCCGACGTCCTCGACCGGGTCAGCGACGGCATCCACGAGGCCCACGTCGCGATCGGCAACCAGGTCGACCAGGACCCCTCCCTCAACGGCACCAGTACGACGGCCACGGTCGCCCTCTTCGACGGCACCCGGCTGGCGCTCGGCCACGTGGGCGACTCCCGTGCCTACCTGCTCCGCGACGGCGAGCTCTCCCAGCTGACCAACGACCACACCTTCGTCCAGAGCCTCATCGACGAGGGCCGGATCACCGCCGAGGAGGCGCGGGTCCACCCCCACCGCAACCTCATCCTCAAGGCGCTGGACGGCCTGCACGACGTCGAGCCGGACCTGTTCGCGCTCGAGCTCGTCGCGGGCGACCGCCTCTTCCTCTGCAGCGACGGCGCGTGCGGCGTGCTCGACGACCCGCGGATCACCGAGATCCTCGCCGACGGCTCGCCGGAGTTCAGCGCCATCGAGATGGTCCGTGCCAGCCTCGACGCCGGCAGCTCCGACAACGTCACCTGCGTCGTGGCCGACGTCGCCGAGGCCGTCCCGGACGCCGTCCCCCACGAGCCGATGATCGTCGGCGCCGCGGCCGACCTGCGCCAGCGTCGCCCCCGCGCGCTCTTCCGCGGCCACCGCTCCGGTGACACGGGCGAGCTCGAGCCGGTCGCGGCGGAGATCCCGGAGGGCATCGACTACGCCATCCGGGCCGACCCGCCGGCCGACCCCGAGGCGATGCGCTACGCCCCCCAGGCGCCGCCGCGCTTCATCTGGCCGCGCCGCCTGCTGGGGCTCGCCGTGCTGGTGGGCCTGGTGTGGGTGGTGCTCGG
Source organism: Nocardioides aromaticivorans (assembly GCF_013408525.1). Classification (NCBI taxonomy): domain Bacteria; kingdom Bacillati; phylum Actinomycetota; class Actinomycetes; order Propionibacteriales; family Nocardioidaceae; genus Nocardioides; species Nocardioides aromaticivorans. Next base: position 2,123,353 of record NZ_JACBZM010000001.1, on the reverse strand, counting down.
CACGGCGTACTGGTGGAGCCAGCGGCAGTACTACGTCGGTGAGGACGACGGCAAGGTCGTCATCTACCGCGGCGTCGAGGTCCCGGGGCTGTCCTCGGTACACGAGGTCTCCGACATCTCCGTCGACGACCTGCCCGACGGCCTGGCCTCGAGCGTCGAGGACGGCATCCCCGCCGACGACTACGACGCCGCCCGTGACAAGGTCCAGCAGATCGCCGGCGAGGTCGACCGGGCCGAGGACCCGGCCGACGAGTCGCCCGAGCCGTCCACGACCCCCGACCCGACGTCGCCCGCCACGCCGGACCCCACCGGCGACGCCAGCGACTTCGCCCCGGTGGAGTGATGGCCACCAACTCCGCCCTGATGGGCTTCGTCCACCGCCGCCGGCGGGGCGCGGAGCTCTTCCTCCTCGTCCTCGCGCTCGTCGTCGGCATCGGTGCCTACGCCGCCGTCGGGCTCGGCGTCGACGGCGAGGTCCCCACCAACCTGATCGGGTACGGCGGCTGGCTGACCGTGCTCACGGTCGCCGCCCACGTCGCGGTGCGGATCGTCGCGCCCTACGCCGACCCGGTGCTGCTCCCCGTCGTCGCCGCCCTCAACGGGCTGGGCCTGGCGATCATCCACCGCCTCGACCTCGCCAAGGACACGGGCCTGGCCAGCCAGCAGCTGACCTGGATGACGCTGGGCGTCGTCCTCTTCGTCGGCACCCTCGTGGTGCTGCCCGACCACCGGCTGCTCGCCCGCTTCACCTACACCTCGGGCCTCGCTGCCATCGTGCTGCTGATCCTGCCGATGCTTCCCGGCATCGGGCGCACCATCAACGGCGCGAAGATCTGGATCGCGCTCGGCCCGTTCAGCTTCCAGCCGGGCGAGATCGCGAAGGTGCTGCTGGTCGTCACCTTCGCCGGCTACCTCGTCGTCCACCGCGACGCGCTGGCCCTCGCCGGGCGCCGGGTGGTCTTCATCGACCTGCCACGCGGTCGCGACCTCGGCCCGATCCTGATGATGTGGGTCGTCAGCCTCGGCATCCTCGTGCTGCAGCGCGACCTCGGGTCCAGCCTGCTGTTCTTCGGGCTCTTCCTCGTCATGCTCTACGTCGCGACGGAGCGACCGGGCTGGCTGGTCGTCGGCGGCCTGCTCTTCTTCGGCGGCGCCACGGTCGCGTTCCGGATCTTCTCCCACGTCCAGGCCCGGGTGGACATCTGGCTCGACCCGTTCGCCGACCCCGACGGCAGCGGCTACCAGCTCGTCCAGGCGCTCTACGGCTTCGCGTGGGGCGGCATGGTCGGGCGCGGGCTCGGCGAGGGCATGCCCGAGCGGGTCCCGTACGCCGAGTCCGACTTCATCCTCGCCGCCATCGGCGAGGAGCTCGGCCTGACCGCGGTGATGGCGGTCCTGCTGCTCTACGGCCTCGTCGTCGAGCGGGCCCTCCGCGCCGCGCTGATCTCGCGCGACGGCTTCGGCAAGCTCGTCGCCACCGGCCTCGGCGCGGTCTTCGCGCTGCAGATCTTCGTGGTCATCGGCGGCGTGACGCGGCTGATCCCGCTGACCGGCCTGACCACGCCCTTTCTGTCGTACGGCGGCTCGTCGCTGGTCGCCAACTGGGTGATCATCGCGATCCTGCTGCGCATCTCCGACCAGGCCCGGCGCCCGCTGCCCGACCTCACGGAGACCGAGGACGAGGACGAGCAGGCCACGCAGATCGTGAAGGTGGTGCCGTCGTGAGTGAGCACGTGCACCGGGCACAGGGGTCTCGTGACGGTCGCTGCGCGACCTCCTCGACCACCGGGACGACCGGTCGCTGCGCGACCTCCTCGACCACCGGGACGACCGGTCGCTGCGCGACCTCCTCGACCACCGGGGAGGGCCTGCGATGAACAAGCCGATCCGCGCCGTCTCGATCTTCTGCATGTTCCTCTTCCTCGCCCTGATGGCGAACGTGACCTATCTGCAGTTCTGGCGGTCCGAGGAGCTCAACAAGGACCCCCGCAACGCCCGGGTCGCGGCGGCGGCGTTCAGCCGCGAGCGTGGCCTGATCCAGGTCGGCGAGGAGCCGATCGCCCGCAGCGTGCCGGTCGACGACCAGTACAAGTACCTCCGGGTCTACCCGGGCAAGGAGCTCTACGCGCCGGTCACCGGCTATCTCCAGCTCGGCAGCCAGACCGGCCTCGAGCGCAGCCAGAACGAGGTGCTCTCCGGTGAGGACCCACGGCTGTTCGTCAACCGCCTCGTCGACCTCCTCAAGGGCGACACCAACCAGGGCGGCAATGTCTCGCTGACCCTCGACCCGAAGGCGCAGCGGGCCGCCTACCGCGCGCTGCGCGACACCGTCGGACCCGACGGCGAGGGCTCCGTGGTCGCGATCCAGCCGAAGACGGGCCGGATCCTCGCGATGGTGTCCTTCCCCTCGTACGACCCGAACGAGCTGGCCTCCCACAGCCGCGACGTGCGGGAGAAGGCCTACGACCGGCTCGACGCCAACGAGCACCAGCCGCTGCTCAACCGGGCCATCCAGACCCGGCTCTTCCCGGGCTCGACCTTCAAGGTGGTCACCGCCGCGGCGGCGATCGAGGAGGGCCTCTACAACCAGGACGACCAGGTGCCCTCCGGCGCGACCTGGCAGGCGCCGGGCACCAGCGGCTCGCAGAACGTCATCGACAACGAGGGCCGCACCGGATGCAGCCCGGCGGAGATCTCGTTCGCGGCCGCGATGGAGAACTCCTGCAACACCGCCTTCGCGAAGATGGCGGTCAAGCTCGGCCCGAAGAAGCTGCGCGAGACGGCCGAGGCGTTCGGGTTCAACAGCGACTACCTCGAGGACCTCGGGCCCCAGGCCCGGTCGGTCTTCCCGAAGGAGGTCGTCGACACCATCGACGGCGAGCCGCAGGACCCGCGCGAGCTCAACGACGCCGAGACCGCCCGCTCCGGCTTCGGCCAGTTCTCCGTGCAGGCGACGCCGCTGCAGATGGCGATGGTCGTCTCCGCGATCGCCAACCGCGGCGGCCTGATGCGCCCCTACCTGGTCGACCAGATCCAGACCGCGAGCTTCGACGTGCTGGAGACGACCGAGCCGGAGAAGCTCCGCGACGCGATCTCGCCGCAGACCGCCGCCCAGCTCACCGACCTGCTCGTCTCGACCGTGGACGACGGCACCGCGTCCCCGGCCGCGATCGACGGCGTGAAGGTCGCCGGCAAGACCGGCACCGCCCAGCGCGGCGTCGAGGGCAAGGCGCCGTACGGCTGGTTCGTGTCCTTCGCGCCGGCCGAGAACGCCGAGGTCGCCGTGGCGGTCATGATCCAGGAGGCACCGGGGAAGGAGATCGCGGGCGGGCAGCTCGGCGGTCCGATCGCGAAGGCAGTCATGGAAGCGGTGTTGAACAAGTGAGCGAGCAGAGCCAGTACGCCGACCGGGCCGGTCGCTACCACCTGGACTCCGTGATCGCCACGGGCGGCATGGGCGTCGTCTGGCGCGGCACCGACACCCGCCTCAACCGGCCGGTCGCGGTCAAGGTCCTCAAGGCCGAGTACGCCGACGACCCGATGTTCCAGACCCGCTTCGAGGGCGAGGCCCGCAGTGCCGCGGCGCTGCACCACCCGGGGATCGCCGGCGTCTACGACTACGGCGCGGACGACACCGGCACCCTGCCGCCGTACCTCGTCATGGAGCTGGTCGACGGCCAGCCGCTCTCGGCGCTGCTCGCGAGCGCGCGCTCCAACGGTCGGGTGATCGACACCGCCGTCGTGCAGGACCTGATCGCCCAGGCCGCCGAAGCGCTCGGCGTGGCGCACCGCGCCGGCATCGTGCACCGCGACGTGAAGCCCGCCAACCTCCTCGTGACCCCCGACCGCAAGGTGAAGATCACCGACTTCGGCATCGCCCGCGCCGCCGACTCGGCGGCGCTGACCCGCACTGGCTCGGTGATGGGCACCCCGCAGTACCTCAGCCCGGAGCAGGCGCGCGGCAACCCGTCGACGCCCGCCTCCGACGTCTACTCGCTCGGCGTGGTCGCCTACGAGTGCCTGACCGGACGCCGGCCGTTCGAGGCCGAGACCCCCGTCGCGACGGCGCTCGCGCACCTCCAGCAGCCCGTCCCGACCCTGCCCGCCAGCGTGCCCGCCGACCTGGCCGCCGTCGTCACGCGCGCCCTCGCCAAGGACCCGGCCGAGCGCTTCGCCGACGGCTCGGCCTTCGCCGCAGCGGTCCGCAACCCGTCCGGCGCCAGCGCCGTGCCGCCGCCGACCCCCGCCGAGGGGGCGACCCGGGTCCTGCCGCCCGTCACCGGGGTGGTCCCGGCGCCGGTCCCCGACCCGTCGGCGCCGATGCGCCGGCTCGACTCGCCGGCGGCGTACGCGGGCGACGACGAGAAGCAGAAGACCGGTACGTCGCCGTGGCCGGCCGCGATCGCGGTGATCCTGCTCGTCATCGCGGCGGTCGTGGTCGCGATCCTGCTGCTCGGCGGCGGCGACGACGAGCCGACCGCCGACGACACGACGTCCGAGGCGACGACGGAGACGACGCCGACCGAGGAGACCTCCAGCGAGAGCACCGTCGTCGAGTTCGACGCCGACGACTACGTCTGCTCCGCCGACTACCGCACGGCGCAGCAGGACCTGAGCGAACTCGAGCTGCAGGTCTCCGTCGAGCGCTTCACGACGCCCAACGACGGCTCGTGCCCCGAGGACACGGTCGCCGAGTTCTCCCGCTCGGGCACCCTCAACAAGGGCGACTCCGTCGTCATCTACTACTGGGGTCCGGTGGAGCAGACCGAGCCGACCGAGCCGACCGAGCCCACGACGCCGACCGAGCCGACCGAGCCCACGACGCCGACCGAGCCGACGACCGCACCGACCGACCCGCTCAGCGACCTGGGAGCCGACGGATGAGCACCCCACCCAACGACGGCAACAACGGCTCGGGGCCGGTGGTCGGCGGCCGCTACCAGCTCGGCGAGCTGCTGGGCCGCGGCGGCATGGCCGAGGTCCGCAAGGGCACCGACACCCGCCTGGGCCGGGTCGTCGCGGTCAAGCGGCTGCGCACCGACCTGGCCAGCGACCCGACCTTCCAGGCCCGGTTCCGCCGCGAGGCCCAGTCCTCGGCCTCGCTCAACCACCCCGCCATCGTGTCGGTCTACGACACCGGCGAGGAGCGGGCGGTCCAGCCCGACGGCAGCGACGAGGTCGTCCCCTACATCGTGATGGAGTACGTCGCCGGGCGCACCCTGCGCGACATCCTCCGCGAGGGCCGCAAGATCCTCCCCGAGCGGGCGCTGGAGATCACCAGCGGCGTCCTGTCGGCCCTCGACTACAGCCACCGCGCCGGGATCATCCACCGCGACATCAAGCCCGGCAACGTGATGCTCACGCCGTCGGGCGACGTGAAGGTGATGGACTTCGGCATCGCCCGGGCGATGAGCGACGCCCAGTCGTCGATGACCCAGACCGCGGCCGTCGTCGGCACCGCCCAGTACCTCTCCCCGGAGCAGGCGCGCGGCGAGACCGTCGACTCGCGCTCCGACGTCTACTCGGCGGGCTGCCTGCTCTACGAGCTGCTGACCGGGCGCCCGCCGTTCGTCGGCGACTCCCCGGTGGCGGTCGCCTACCAGCACGTCCGGGAGCCCGCCGTACCGCCGTCGCGGCACGAGGACGACCTCACCCCCGAGATCGACGCGATCGTGATGAAGTCGCTGGCGAAGCGGGTCGAGGACCGCTACCAGTCGGCCGCCCAGATGCGCGCCGACATCGAGCGCTATCTCGCCGGCCGCCCGGTCCAGGCCGTCGTCAGCGAGCCGGCCACCGGGCCCACGGCCGTGGCCGCGCCCGTGCCGGTGCCGCACGACCCCGGTCCCGAGACCGCGGTCCGGCAGCCGCTCCCCCCGGCCCGCGACGACCGCCGCAGCAAGGTCGGCCTGTGGGTGCTGCTCGGCGTCCTCCTGCTCGCCCTGTTCGGCACGGCGTACGCCGTGTGGCCCAAGCTCTTCGACGACACCCCCACCGAGATCCGCGTCCCCGACGTCGTCACCAAGCAGGTCGACAAGGCGCGCAGCGAGATCGGCGAGGCCGGCCTCGAGAGCGACCACAGCGCGGTGGCGTGCAGCGACGACTTCGACGCCGGCGTGGTCCTGAAGCAGGAGCCGGAGGGCGGCGACTACATCGCGCCCACCGGGACCGTCTACCTCACCATCTCCAGCGGGCCGTGCGACTTCGCGATGCCGACGGTCACCGGCTCGAAGCGCGCCGTCGCGCTCAAGACGTTGACCGACGCGGGCATCCCGCGGGAGAACATCCGCTTCGAGGACTGCGACGCCGACGACCCCAAGGGCACCGTCGTCGAGCAGACCCCGATCCCCAGCACGATGGTCGGCACCGACACCGACGTCACGCTCTGCGTGTCCGACGGCCCGAGCAAGGTCCCGAACGTCGTCGGCAAGACGCAGGCCCAGGCCGAGAAGCTGATCCGCGACGCCGGCTTCAACCCGGTCGTCCGCGACGCCGACGCGTCCGACGACAGCCAGAAGAAGGGCCGGATCACCGAGCAGATCCCGGCGGCCGGCGAGACCCGCAACCAGGGCGACGACGTGGTGATCTTCGTGTCGGTCTACGTGAAGCCGACCGAGCCGGTCGACACCGACGGCGACGGGCTCTCCGACACCGACGAGGCCGCGGCGGGCACCGACCCGAGCAACCCGGACAGCGACGCCGACGGGATCAGCGACGGCCAGGAGGTCGCCGACGGCACCGACCCGCTCAACCCGCTCGACCCGGGCCCGGGCGGCGGACCCGGGGGCGGCACGGAGCGGCCGCTCGGGGGACTGCCCAGTCCCTTGCGGGCCGGTCGCTGAGGGCCGGTCGCTGAAGGCCGGCTCCTGAGCGTCAGTTCCTGAGCGGGCGGGCGTACTGCAGGTCGAGCAGGCCGTCGTACGCCGGCGCCTTGACCCGCTCCTCGGCCTCCATCGACCAGCCGATGCCGATCTGGGAGTTGGCCGCGTCGGTGCGGTAGCCGCTCACCAGGCCGTCGGCGTCGATGGCCTCGAGCAGCCCGGACTGGTCGCCGACGGCCTCGATCACGAACGGCTGGGAGTAGGGGACGCCCTGCAGCTGGACGACCGGGCCACGGCACTTGATGCCGGTGGTGGAGATGACCCGCTGGCCGGCGATGGTCACCGCGCTGGCGCCGCCGGCCCACAGCGCGTTGACCACTGCCTGGATGTCCTGCTGGTGGACGACGAACCGGTTGAGCTTGAGCCGGTCCTCGGGGTCGGCCTGCTTGTTGAACTCGATGGCCTCGTCAACGAGCTCGTCGGGGGCGTCCTGCATGGTGATCCGCAGACCCTGGCCCTCCCGCGGGGTGAGCCCCGCCGGGTCGCGCAGCTCGGCGGCCTCGGCCCGCGCCAGGTTGACGCCGCGGTCGCTGACCCGGGCACCGAGCTGGTCGACCTCGTCGGTGAGCTCGTTGAGCCGGTCCTCGACGCCCTGGTAGTCGTTGGCCTCGGCCTCCACCAGACCGGCCATGTCGGTGTACCGTCCGGGGCGGAGATCGGTGCCGTCGCTGTTCGCCGCCGACACGGCGAGCAGGCTGCCGCTCAGCAGCGCGACGACCGGTGTCCCGACCCGCCAGGCCAGCGACCGGCTGGTCCGGTGGCCCGGCGGAGCGCCCGCGTGCGTACCCGTCATACTGACAGTGTCCACCCGGACCCCTGACCGCATCGCCCCGCCCCGGCAGCACAGCCGGGCAGACTGACCGAAAATGATCGAGGAGCCCTGACGTGGCCAAGCTGCCCCGCCTGTCGAAGAACAACGACGGCGACATCTTCGCTGACCCCGACCGCGGTCCGGTGATGAGCATCCGCTTCGCGATCGCGCTGGTGCTGATCCTCGGGGGCATCGGCTGGATCCTCTACTACTACTTCGGCATCCGGCCCACCGACGGCTTCGGCAGCCTCAACTCCGAGGGCAAGCCCAACCAGCCCGGCGGCCCGTCGTTCTTCGCCGACCTCGAGGGCAAGAACTACCTGATCGGCTTCATCGCGCTCTTCCTCGGCCTGGCGATCTCCGCGCACCCGAAGACCCCGCTCGGCCGCGGCCGCGGCGTCGTGGTCGGGATGCTCGGCTGCTTCCTGATCGGCCTGGTCTGGATCTGCATCTTCTACATCTTCCTCACGGGCAACGACCCGAAGGACATCCCGATCTTCAACGACCTGGGCCAGAAGAACCTCTTCGTCGGCATCGCGTTCATGGCGGTCGGCTTCACCTTCGCCACCCGCTGGGAGTGACGGCGCGCGCATATCGCGCGCGTATCGGAAAACGCATACGGGCCGGCAACGTCGTCCTGCCTTGACTGGGGCCCATGCGCTCCAGCCCCGCAGCAGACCAGCGCGCCGTCTCCCCGGCGCTCCCGACGACGATCACGATCTACGGCTGTGACCCCGACGAGGCCGCCCTGTTCCGGGCGGCCTCGTCGCGTCTCGGCATCCGCACCGCGATCAGCGCGCTGCCGGTCATGGAGGACACCGCCGAGCTCGCGCGCGGCAGCAGGTGCGTCAGCGTCGGGCACCGGTACGACGTCACCCGCACCACGCTGCGGGCGCTGCGCCGCGCGGGCGTCGAGCACCTCTCGACCCGCAGCATCGGCGACGACCACATCGACCGCGCGTACGCCGCCCGCCTCGGCATCGAGGTCGCGACCGTCCGCTACTCCCCCGACAGCGTCGCGGACTTCACCCTGATGCTGGTGCTGATGGCCCTGCGGCACGCGAAGTCGATGGTGCGCCGGGCCGACCTGCACGACTACCGGCTCGCCGACGAGCGCGGCCGGGAGCTGCGCGACCTCACGGTCGGCGTGGTCGGCACGGGCCGGATCGGCTCGGCCGTCGTCACCCGGTTGCACGCCTTCGGTGCCCGGGTCCTCACCCACGACAAGCGCCCGGGCGCCGGCCACGTGCCGCTCGACGAGCTGCTCCGCGGCAGCGACGTCGTCACCCTCCACACGCCGCTGGACCGCGACTCCCGCCACCTGCTCGACGCGGGCCGGATCGCCCGGATGAGGCCGGGCGCGGTGCTCGTCAACACCGGGCGCGGTGCGCTGGTCGACACGGCCGCCCTGGTCGCGGCGCTCGAGGACGGCCACCTGGCCGCGGCAGCGCTCGACGTCGTCGAGGGCGAGCGCGGGATCTTCTACGCCGACCACGGCACCGGCCCGCTCGACCACCCGGCCCTCGCCCGGCTGCAGGAGATGCCGAACGTGGTGATCAGCCCGCACACCGCCTTCCACACCGACCACGCGCTCGCCGACACGGTCGAGCAGACCCTCGCGACCTGCCTCGACTTCGAGCGGAGGAGCAGCCGTGGCCGGGCGTGAGGAGCGGCTCGCGGTGGGGGTCCTGTTCGGCGGGATCGGCGAGGAGCACGACGTCTCCGTGAAGTCGGCCCGGGAGGTCGCCCGCAGCCTCGACCCGGACCGCTACCGGGTGCACTGGGTCGGGATCACCCGCGACGGGCAGTGGCGCCTGTGCGACGGGCCCGACGCCGACTGGAACGGCTCCGGCGGCCGGCCGGCGTTCGTGGCGCCCGACCGCGCCGTGCACGGGCTCGTCGTACCGTCCGGGGACGGGGTGCGGACCGTCCACCTCGACCTCGTGCTGCCGGTGCTGCACGGCCGGCTCGGTGAGGACGGGGCGGTGCAGGGCCTGCTCGAGCTCGCCGGCATCCCGTACGCCGGTTGCGACGTGCCCAGTTCGGCGGCCTGCATGGACAAGGCGCTCGCGTACACGCTCGTGCGCACCGCGGGGATCGCCACCCCGGACTTCCGGGTCGTCCTCAGCGACGAGGAGCTCGACCCGGCCGAGCTCGGCTATCCCGTCTTCGTGAAGCCGGCGCGCTCCGGCTCCTCCTTCGGGGTCAGCAAGGTGACCGGTCCCGAGGAGCTCGCCGCGGCCCTCGCCACCGCCCGCGTGTACGACGCCAAGGTGCTCGTCGAGGGCGCCGTCGCCGGCAGCGAGATCGGCTGTGCGGTGCTGGGCGACGGCGCCGACCTGCTGGTGGGCGAGGTGGACCGGGTCGCCCTGTCCCACGGCTTCTTCCGGATCCACCAGGAGGCGACCCCCGAGTCCGGCTCGGAGAACGCGACCTTCGTCGTCCCCGCGGACATCCCGGCCTCCGACCGGCGCCGGGTGCAGGAGGTCGCGGTCGCGGTCTACCGCGCCCTGGGGTGCTCCGGCCTGGCCCGGGTCGACCTGTTCCTCACGCCGGGTGGCGAGGTCGTGCTCAACGAGGTCAACACGATGCCCGGCCTGACGTCGTACAGCCGGTACCCGCGGATGATGGCGGCGGCGGGCCTGCCGCTGCCGGCGGTGCTCGACCGGCTGGTCGAGCTGACCCTGGCCCGGGCGGGGCGATGAGCGCCGACTTCGTGTACGTCGACGACCTCGTGCCCGGCGTCCGCTGGGACGCGAAGTACGCGACCTGGGACAACTTCACCGGCACGCCGGTCGACGGCTACCTCGCCAACCGGATCATCGGCACCCGGGCGCTGTGCGCGGCGCTGCGGGTGGCCCGTGACGAGGCGGCGGCGCGCGGCTTCGGGCTGCTGCTGTGGGACGGCTACCGGCCGCAGCGCGCGGTGGACCGGTTCGTGGCGTGGTCGGAGCAGCCCGACGACGGCCGCACGAAGCCGCGGCACTACCCGCGCCTCGAGCGCCCGGAGATGATCGAGCTCGGGTACGTGGCCCGGCGCTCCGGCCACAGCCGCGGCAGCACCGTCGACCTGACCCTGTTCCACCTCGACACCGGCGAGCTGGCCGCGATGGGCGGCGACCACGACCTGATGGACCCGGTCTCGCACCACGGGGCCGCGGGCATCACGGCCGAGGAGGCGTGGCACCGCGACCAGCTGTGCACGGTGATGGAGGCGAGCGGCTTCGAGCGCTTCGACTGCGAGTGGTGGCACTACACGCTGCGCGACGAGCCGTACCCGGACACGTACTTCGACTTCACGGTCGCCTGAGGCCTTCTCCACAGCTTTCTCCCCAGTTGGGGAGAACTACATCGGTGTCATTCATCCACACCGGTGGATAAAGCTGGGGATATCAGGCGAGCACCACCGTGCGGGCGAGGACCGCCAGCACGATCAGGAGGGCGAAGAGACCGAGCCCCACGGCCTGCAGCGTCGCGCGCCGACTGCGCGGCGCGAACACGATCAGCGCCGTGACGGCGGCGCCGCCGGCGAGGCCGCCGAAGTGGCCCTGCCAGGAGATGTTGGAGAGCGTGAAGGTCAGCGCGACGTTGATGCCGACCCAGATCAGCAGGTCCTGCAGGTTGGAGCCGATCTTCAGGCCGATCACGACCAGGGCTCCCATCAGGCCGAAGATCGCACCGGAGGCGCCGATCGTCGTCCCCTGCTCGGCCGCGAGCCAGTAGACGGCCGCGGATCCGGCGAGGCCGCCGAGGAAGTAGATCGCGAGGAAGCGCGCGCGCCCGACGACGCGCTCGAGCTGTGGTCCCAGCACCCACAGGGCGAGCATGTTGAAGCCGATGTGCCACGGCTCGACGTGGGTGAACATGCTGGTGACCAGCTGCCAGTAGGCGCCGTCGCTGACGCCGTCGACCCACCGCGCCGACGCGCCTGCGTTGCAGGTCGCCGCGTCCGTGATGAACGGGTAGTAGCTGTCGCCCTCGCGGCACGCGCCCCGCGGGCTCAGCGCGAACCAGTCGAAGAGGGCGCTGGAGTAGCGCCCGGTCGCGGTCACCAGGATCCACACCAGGACGTTGGTCGCGATGAGGACGATCGAGGTGAGCGCCGGGTTGCTGGAGGGCGTGCCGCCGTACGCCGCGGTCGGCTGGCGCACCGACTTCTGACCCTCGGCGACGCAGGAGGGGCACTGGAAGCCCACCGCCGCCTCGCGCATGCAGTCGGGGCAGATCGGCTTCTCGCAGCGCTGGCAGCGGATCCAGGTCTCGCGGTCGGGGTGCCGGTAGCAGGTCGGCACCCCGACCGGAGGGTTGGTCATGCGCGTTGTCTTCGATCCGGTGCGGTCAGCTGATGGTGACGGACTCGATGACGACCGGCTCGACCGGCTTGTCGTTGCGGCCGGTCGGGACGGCGGCGATCGCGTCGACGACGTCGCGGCCGGCCTGGTCGGCGACCTCGCCGAAGATCGTGTGCTTGAAGTTCAGCCACGTGGTCGGGCCGACGGTGATGAAGAACTGCGAGCCGTTGGTGCCCGGGCCGGCATTGGCCATCGCGAGCAGGTAGGGCTTGTCGAAGGTGAGCTCGGGGTGCGGCTCGTCCTTGAACTGGTAGCCCGGGCCGCCCGTGCCGATGCCGTCGGGGCAGCCGCCCTGGATCATGAAGCCGGGGATGATCCGGTGGAAGGTGAGGCCGTCGTAGAACGGGCCCTCGCCGGTGGAGCCACCGCGGCGGTCGGGGGTGTAGGGGCCGTCGGCCGAGACCTCGACCGGGTTGCCGGTGGCGAGGCCGGCGAAGCTGGCGACCGTCAGCGGCGCGTGGTTCGGGAACAGGTTGATCGTGATGTCGCCCTTGTTCGTCTTCAGGACGGCCTGGTCTGCCATGGGGTGCCTCGTCTCTGGCTGGTTCGTGTCTCGCCGGTCATCGGTGGCCGGCAACGCTGACGATCCTACGAGGCGGCCATTGGGGGCGTGGACCATGCTGGGGTCGACACCGATCGAGGAGGAGACTGGGATGAGGACGTTGAAGAAGCTGCTGGTGCTGGCCGGGCTCGGCGTGGCCGTCGCCGCGATCGCGAAGAAGCTGCAGGGCGGCGGGAGCGAGCCGGTCTGGCAGTCGGCCGACGAGGCCTGAGAAGGGCGGACCAGCTCACGCGGCGGGTCGCGAGGCCACCGACTTCGCGGCCGCCGCGTGCTGCTCCAGCAGCGACCGGGCGTCGAGCACCGACAACGGCGTGTCACGGCGCAGCCGGCCGCCGCCGACCGCTTCCACAGGCCTCGGTCAGCGTGGCAGGGGCCGCCGGCGAAATTGATTGACGTCAATCAATTTCGTCGGCGGGCATCAGGCGCGGGCGAGCTCGGGGTGGTCGGCACGCAGGCGCTCGACCACCCGGTGCTCGACCCAGAAGATCAGGCCGGGGATGAGCCCGGCGATGAGCATGAGCCCCAGCTGGGGGAGGCTCCAGCGGGCCTTCTGGCTCAGCAGGAACGCCACGACGACGTACACGATGTAGACCCAGCCGTGGACGATCCAGATCAGCGTGAGGTCGTCGCCCAGCTGCTGGAGGGTGCTGCCGTCCTCGAGGAGGTACTTGCACAGGGAGCTGAGCGCGCCGACCACGAGGAGGACACCCACCACGAGCGCGAGCACGCGATAGGTGTGGAAGAGCTTGGTCACGGCTCCGAGCCTATGCCGTCGATGGGGAGACGCCCTCCGGGTCGTCCACGTCGGCGGGCTCCCCGGGCAGGGGGGCCGCCGTGGTGTCGCGCACATGGCGCCACCACAGGAAGACCGCGAACGCGGCGAACACCCACCACTCGATCGCGTAGAGGATGTTGCGCAGGCCGGTGAACCGGCTGGCCGGCGGCAGCTGGTCGAGGGTGGCGGCGTCCACGCCGGCCGCGGCGTCGGCGGCGAGCGGCTCGCGGGCGACGACATAGGCGCCGTACAGGTCCTGGCCGTCGAGGAGCTGGACCAGGTCGGCCACCCGCAGGTGGGGGATGACGCCCTGCTCGGGGTCCGTGTCGCCGTCCTCGGCCGCCTCGGTGGGCTGCAGCCAGCCGACGAGCTCGATCTCGCCCGACGGAGGCGGGGGGACGTCGTCGATCGTGGTGTCCGCGGGCACCCAGCCGCGGACCACGGGCACGGCGGGCTGGTCGGTGGCGCCGACGCTGAGCGGGGTCACCAGCCAGCGGCCGTCCTCGCCGTCGGCGCCGTCACGGCCGGAGACCAGCACCGTGCCGGCGTCGAGGAAGGTGCCGCGGACCTCGACCGGCCGGCCCAGGCCGGCGGTGGGGAACGGGTCGTCGGGGCCGAGCACGTCGGTGATCGGCACCGGGGAGGCCTCGGTCAGGTCCATCTGCTCGGCGGCGCGGCGCTCCTGCCAGGCGTCGTACTGCCACACGCCCATGCCGGCCGCGAAGGCCACGCAGACGAGCGCGAGGAGATGGGCGCCCCACAGTCGAACGCTCCACCATCGCACCACGGATTCAGGGTACGAGCGGCGTGCTGCACAGGCGTCATCGGGCCGATCAAACTGGTATGACCACTTGACCACCAAGCCGGTTCGGCCTACCGTCGTCGGCATGGCACTGCGACCCGTGACCCGCCGCTCCGTCGCCGACGAGGTCTTCGACCAGGTCCTCGACGACGTCCTCGACGGCGAGCTCGCCGTCGGCGAGCCCCTGCCCAGCGAGCGCCGGCTGGCCGAGGTGCTCGGCATCTCCCGGCCGGCCGTGCGCGAGGCGCTCCAGCGCGTCGCCCAGACCGGGCTCGTCGAGGTGCGCCACGGCGGCGCGACCACCGTCCGCGACTTCCGCCGCGCCGCCGGCCTCGACCTCCTGCCCCGACTGCTGGTCAGGGGCGGGCGCCTCGACGCCTCCATCGCGCGCAGCGTGATCGAGGCCCGCGCCGAGGTCGGCCCCGGCATCGCCGCGCTGGCCGCCGAGCGGGGCGGCCCGGCGCTCGCCACCCAGCTCGACCGGGTGATCGACGACCTGGCCGCCGCTGACGACGCCGTGCGGTGGCAGGAGCTGGCGCTCGACTACTGGGACCTGCTCGTGGACGGCGCCGACTCCCTCGTCTTCCGGCTGATGTTCAACAGCCTGCGCACCGCCTACGAGCCGGCGCTGCCCGCGTTGGCCGCCGTGCTGGCCGCCGAGGTCGGCCAGGTCGAGCCCTACCGGATGCTCGCCGCCGCGGTCCGCACCGGCGACGCCGCCACGGCCCGCGCTGCCGCGGCACGCGTGCTGACGCCGACGGCCGAGGCGCTCCTCGCCGCCTTCGACGCGATGGGCGAGGACCAGTGAGCCCCCGCGAGGTCGAGGCCTTCGCGGCCCGCAAGGTGGCCGCCGACGAGCAGCGGCTGGACGGGAAGCTGGACGGCAAGCTCGACGGGAAGTACGTCGGCGACCGGGCCGCCGGGCGTCGTACCAACCTCGCGATGGGCGAGGTCTTCGCCGAGTTCTGGCGACACCCGAGCCCCTACCTGCTGGGCACCTGCCTGGTCGCCGCACTGGTCGGCCGGGTCCTCGCCGGCGCCGGGTCGTGGTGGGAGCTGCTCGTGCCGGTCGGGCTGGTGGCGATCCTGCCGGTCGTGGAGTGGCTGGTCCACGTCTTCATCCTGCACTGGAAGCCGCGCCACGTCGGGCCGGTGAGGCTCGACCCGCTGCTCGCGCGCAAGCACCGCGCCCACCACGCCAACCCGCGCGAGATCCCGCTCGTCTTCATCCCGTGGCAGGCCCAGCTGTGGCTCGCGCCGGCGTGGACCGGGCTCGCGTGGCTGGTCACCCCGACGACGACGTCGATGTTCACGCTGCTGGTCGCCGTCTACACGATCAAGTCCGGCTACGAGTGGACGCACTACCTGCTGCACAGCGACTACCGCCCGAAGTCCGCCTGGTACCGCAAGGTCTGGCGCAACCACCGGCTGCACCACTACAAGAGCGAGCACTACTGGTTCACGGTCACCACGGCCGGTACGGCGGACCGGCTGTTCGGCACCGCCCCCGACCCGAGCACGGTGCCGACCTCGCCGACCGTGCAGCGGCTGCACGACCTGGACCTCTAGAAATCCTGCTCCGGTAGGTAGCGCGCACCGGCCCGGTCCCATCAGGATCGGGCCGTGCGCATCCACCACCTGAACTGCGCGACGATGCGGCCGCCGCTGGCCCCGCCGATGGTCGCCCACGTCCTGCTCCTCGAGCGCCCCGACGGGCTCGTCCTCGTCGACACCGGCTTCGGCACCGCCGACCTCGCCGACCGCAAGCGGCTCGGCCGGCCGTTCCTCACCATGGTCCGCCCCGCGCTCGACGCCGCGGAGACCGCCGTCGCGCAGGTCCGCGCGCTCGGGCACGACCCCGCCGAGGTCACCGACATCGTGCTGACCCACCTCGACCTCGACCACGCGGGCGGCATCGGCGACTTCCCGAACGCGCGCATCCACGTGCACGCCACCGAGCTCGGCGCAGCGAAGCGCCCGACGCTGCGGGAGAAGGCGCGCTACGTCCAGGGCCAGTGGGCGCACCACCCGCTCTGGGCCGAGCACCGCGAGGGTGGTGACGACTGGTTCGGCTTCGCCTCGGTGAAGGCGCTGGCCGACGACGTGGTCATCGTGCCGCTGCACGGCCACACCCGCGGCCACTCCGGCGTCGCGGTCAGGCGCCCGGACGGCGGCTGGCTCCTGCACGCCGGCGACGCGTTCTTCCACGGCGACCAGGTGGCCGAGCCGCCCGGCTGCCCCGCCTCGCTCGCGGCCTTCCAGCGGATGATGGCCGTCGACAACAAGGCGCGGGTCGCCAACCTGGAGCGCCTCCAGGAGCTGGCCCGCAGCCACGGCGACGAGGTCACGGTCATCTGCGCCCACGACAAGGGCCAGTACGACGCCCTGCGGGGCTGATCAGCCGAGCGAACGGCAGACGGCGAAGGGCAGCGTGCGGGCCTTCGTCAGGGCGGCGGCCGCGGGGGCGTCCGCCAGCGTGTAGCCCAGCCGGCCGCTCGACGGGTCGGCGACCCCGCGGCTCATGACCAAGCCGAAGTCCGGATCGGTCGGCGGCATCACCTCGGCCAGCCGGACCCGGTCGAAGACGTCGCCCCGGTTCGGGCCGAGCTGCACGGTCACCAGCTCGGCGCCGAGCGCGACCGAGTACGCGTCGAGCTCGTCGAGCGCACGCAGCGCCGCCTTCGGGGCATCGGCCAGCTGGGCCTCCATGCCGTCGCCGAAGACGCTGTCGAAGTCCAGGCAGGAGCGGTCGACGTACGTCGAGATGGCCTCCCGGCCGACGAGGCTCAGCAGCTCCTCGGTGGCGCCCCACGAGTCGGCGCCGTCGGGCGGCTCGGCCGAGGTGACCAGGTGGCGGTCGGCGTCGACGACCGCACCCTCGAGCGGGCCGACGCCCGCACGGACCGCGCGCTGCACGGCCGCCATCGGCACGGAGTCGTGGAAGGCGAGCACCCAGCCGGAGGCGTCGCCGGCGTAGGTCGCCTCCCACGCGACGTCGTCGCGACCGATGCCGAAGTCGGCGCGCAGCCGGGCGTCGGCGGAGGCGAGGAGACCCAGCGAGAGGGCGGCCGTGGTGGGGGCCTTGCGCCAGAAGGCGTCGCGCTCGCGCTGCGAGCTGTCGCCGTCGAGCGCGCCGTAGCCGAGCACCAGCCGCAGCTGGTCGAAGTCGGTGACCGTCAGCGAGGTGGCGTCGTCCGGCACCAGCGAGAGTACGGCGGCCGAGGGCTCCAGCGAGGCGTCGTACTCGGTCACGACGGACTGGGGAGCGGTCTCCTCCTGGTAGACCGGCTCCGGGTCGCTGCTGCACGCCGTCACCACCGCCGCGCACGCCAGCAGCGCACCCAGCCTCGATCGACTGGTCGGAGCTCCCCTCACGGCGCTGAGTCTGCCATGAGGGGAGCCCCGGAGACGTGCTCCGACTCAGCGACCGATGGTCTGCGCCTGCTGCAGCGCGTCGCGCAGCACCGCCGGCATCCGGTCCTTGACGACGTCGCCGCCGGCACTGCGCAGCCGCAGCGACGACGCGGCCTCGGGCTCCGGCGCGGGCACGGGGTCACACTGCTGGTCGCTGGTGTTGCCCGGCTTGCGCGCCGGCAGCTCACCGGTGTCGAGGTAGCTCGCGATCGTGTCGTCGGTGCACGCGATGCCCGACAGCGAGCCGGAATGGGTCGTGCCGCCGACACCCTCGATGAGGTACGACGACGGGAACGCCTGCCGGGTGGCCAGCGCGCCGGAGTAGACCGTCGCGGCGTCGTGGGTCTCGGCGATCATCAGGATCGGCGTGCTGATCCGGCGTCCGGTCACCCGGACGGCGTCGCGCGACGGGGCCGGCCAGTTGAGGCAGGGCGCGTTGTACCAGGTGTTGCCCCACGTCAGGAACGGGTGCCGCTCGTGGATCCGCCAGGCGTCGGCCTGGGTGCGCTTCCAGTTCGGCCACACCGCGTCGGTGCACTGGACGCCGTTGTAGACGGCGAAGCCGTTGTCGTCGCCGGGACCGGCATAGTTGGCGAGGATGTCGTCGCCGTCCCCGGTGGTGACCAGCTTCGCGTAGGCCTCGCCGAGGCCGACCCAGTCGTAGACGTAGTAGCCGGCGCTGAGCATCACGTCGTCGAGCTCGTCCGGGCCGAGCTTGCCGTCGGCGGCGGGGGTGCGGTCGAGCTTCGCGCGCAGGCGGTAGTAGCCGCGCTTGATCGCGCGCCAGTCGGTGCCGAGGCCGAACACGGTGTCGTGGTCGGCGAGGTACTTGAAGTAGGTGTCGAGGTTGCGGTCGAACTGGATGTCCTGGTCGAGGTTCGCCTGGTAGAAGGCGTTCTTCGCGTTGAGCACGCCGTCCCACACGAACCGGCCCACCTGCTGCGGGAACAGCGTCGCGTAGACCTGGCCGAGGTAGGTGCCGTAGGAGAAGCCGTAGTAGTTGAGCTTCTCCTGGCCGACGGCCTTGCGGAGGCTGTCGAGGTCGCGGGCGACCTCGGTCGTGTGCAGGTAGGGCAGCAGGGCGCGCGCCTCGGACCGCGAGCAGGCGCGGGCGTAGTCGCGGGTGGTCCGGCGCCACCAGCGCTTGTCCGCGGCGCGCTCGGGCACGTAGTTCGGCCGGTCGTAGCCGGCGCCGGCGTAGTCGGGATCGCAGCTCAGCGACGGCTCGCTGCTGCCGACACCGCGCGGGTCGAAGCCGTACCAGTCGTACTTGGCGCCGACGCCGTTCGGGATCGCGCCGCCGAGGATCGAGTAGATCAGGCCGGAGCCGCCGGGGCCGCCGGGGTTGACCGCGATCATGCCCTTGTAGTCGGGGTCGGTGTGCAGCTTGCGGCTGACCGCGATGTGGATCTTGGTGCTGTTCGGCCGCGCGTAGTCGAGGGGCACCTCGAGCATCGCGCACTCCGCACCCGCGGCCTTGAGTCGTGCGCTGGCGCACTCGCCCCAGGCCGGCGCCGGTGGCGTGTACGACGGCACACCGGCCTGCTTGCCGCCCGCTGCGCTGCCGTCGCGGTCACGCGCGGCTGCCGGGCTCCCGCCGGCGGGCAGCACCAGGGCTGCGGCCGCCAGTCCTGACGCCACGATCGTCAGTGCTCTCTTCACGTGTGGTCCCTCCGAGTAGTGGAACGAAGCTCGGCCCGGGTCCACCGGGCCGGATCCGACCCTGCCCTCCGGGACCTGCGCGCGTCCACCCCTTCGCGAGAGATTTTGCGGTCGGATCAGCCCTTCACCGCAAGGGTGAGCGCAAAGTCGCCCGGATCGTCGGTCCACACCCGCGCCACGGCGAGCCCGGCAGCCTCCAGCTCGGCGGCGATCCGGCTGACCCGGAACTTCGTGGAGATCTCCATCCGCAGCTCCTCGCCCACGGCGAGGTCGAGCACGACATCGGCCCCCGGGATGGTCACCCGCTGCGGCACCTCCGAGCGCAGCCGCATGTCGATCCGCTCCATGTGCGGGTCCCAGAAGGGCACGTAGGAGAAGGACGCCTGGTCGAAGTCGGCGCCCAGCTCGCGGTTGACGACGGTGAGGGAGTTGCGGATGAACGCCTCGGTGACCCCGGCGCTGTCGTCGTACGCCGCGACGAGGCGATCGGCGCTCTTGACCAGGTCGGTGCCGAGCAGCAGCGAGTCGCCCGGCTCGAGCAGGTCGGCGAGCGCGCCGAGGAAGGCCTTGCGCTCCTCGAGGTAGAGGTTGCCGATGGTGCCGCCGAGGAAGGCGACCATCCGCCGCCCGCCCTTGGGCAGGTGGGCGAGGTGGAGCGTGAAGTCGCCGACGACGCCGACGACCTCCAGGCCGGGGTAGGCGGCGGCGATCTGGTCGGCTGCCTCGCGCAGGGTGCCCTCGGAGACGTCGACCGGCGCGAACCGGGTGAGCTGGCCCTCGGCCGTGAACGCATCGAGCAGCAGCCGCGTCTTCTCGCTGGTGCCGCTGCCGAGCTCGACCAGGGTGGTCGCGCCGCTCGCGGTGACGATCTCGGCGGCGTGCTGCTCGAGGATCGAGCGCTCGGCGAGGAAGGGGTAGTACTCCGGCAGGCGGGTGATCTCATCGAAGAGCGCAGAGCCGTGGTCGTCGTAGAGCCAGCGGGGCGGGAGCGTGCGCGGGTGCTGGGAGAGGCCGCGGCGCACGTCGTCGACGAGGCTGCCCGCGGCCCAGTCGGACTCCAGCAGGACCTTCATCTGCGGCCCGTTGCCCGACGACTGGGTCATCGCGGCTCCCCTCCGTCGGCGAGGCGAAGGCCGGACAGCGCCCACCGCGCTCCCGGCGGGAAGAAGTTGCGGTAGCTCGCGCGGGCGTGGCCCGGCGGCGTCAGCGCGCAGCCGCCGCGCAGCACCATCTGGTTGGACATGAACTTGCCGTTGTACTCGCCGATCGCGCCGGCGGGCGGGTGGAAGCCGGGATAGGGCAGGTACGCCGAGGAGGACCACTCCCAGCAGTCGCCGTAGACCTGGCGCAGCCGGCCCGTGGCCTCGCCCGCCGCGCGGGGGTGGAAGGTCTCGGTGTCGGCGAGGTTGCCCACCCGCTCGGCGGTGTCGCCGTCGTCGGTGGCGGTGTCTGTGCGCACCGCGTGCTCCCACTCGGCCTCGGTCGGCAGCCGCTTGCCCGCCCAGGTCGCGAAGGCGTCGGCCTCGTAGTGGCTGACGTGGCTCACGGGCAGTCCCGGGTTGACCGGGAAGGTGCCGTGCAGCGTGTGCTCGAACCACACGCCGTCGACCTCGGTCCAGTAGAACGGCGCGGCCCAGCCGTTCGTCCGGACCTGCGCCCAGCCGTCGGAGAGCCACAGCTCCGGTCGCCGGTAGCCGCCGTCGGCCATGAACTCGAGCCACTCGCCGTTGGTGACCAGCCGGTCGGCCAGCCGGTAGGGCTCCAGCCACTGCTGGTGGAGCGGCAGCTCGTTGTCGAAGGAGAAGCCCGCGTCGCGGTGGCCGATCTCGACCAGCCCACCCGCCACGTCGACCCAGCCGAGCGCGTCCGGCTCGGCGTGGGCGGCCGGGCTGCCGGCGTACACGGGCTGGAGGGGGTTGAGGGAGAGGACGTGCTTGATGTCCATCAGGAGCAGCTCCTGGTGCTGCTGCTCGTGGTGGAAGCCGAGCTCGATCGTGCCGGCCAGCTTGTCGATCGTGCCCTGGTCGAGGCTGCCGACGAGGTCGCGGACGCGGTCGTCGACGTTGCCGCGGTAGACGCCGACGTCGTGCGCGCCCGGGCGGCTGACCACGCCGCGCTCGGCGCGGTTGTAGCGCGGCCCGACGGCCTCGTAGTAGCTGTTGAAGAGGAACCAGTACTTGTCCTGGAAGGGCTTGAACCCGGACTCGTTCTCGGCGAGCAGGAAGGTCTCGAAGAACCAGGTCACGTGCGCCCGGTGCCACTTGGTCGGGGACACGTCCGGCATCGACTGGACCGTCTGGTCCTCCGGCGAGAGCGGCTCCGCGAGCCGCTCCGTGTGCGACCTGACCTCGTCGTAACGGGTCAGGAGGGTGTCTGCGGTCCACTGCCTGGCTGTCATCCGAGCCTCCTCGTCGTCCGCGGTCGCCCCGTGCGCCCGCCGGAGACGCCTGCGTTCGACCCTAGGGCGCAGCGCCGACAACGCAAGGGGCGTGCCCTTCTGGCCATTCGGAGTTCACGTCACAACGGATGGGTACGGCGGCTCCACGACGTCGTAGCCGCGGTCTGGCCTCAGCCGGGAGGAGCTCGCGCGACCGCGCGAGCTCCTCCCGACCTCCGGCGCGGACTAGTCGTCGTTCGTGATCGTCGCCGTCCCGGTGCCGTCGCCGATCGTGCCGCCGGTGACGGCCGACAGGACGACCGAGAACAGCTCGTCCGGCTCCACCACGGTGTCGCCCTTGATGGTGACCGTGAGCGTCTTGCTGGTCTGGCCGGCCGTGAAGCTGAGGCTGGTCAGCGCCTTCGCGGTGTAGTCACCCGGCGCGATCGCGGTGCCGTCCTGGGTGGCGTACTTGAAGGCCGTCGTGCCCGCCAGGTTGCCGGAGCGGGTGACGGTGAAGGTGACGTTCTTGGTGAGGCTGTCGCCCTCGACCACGCTGACGTCGTTGATCGAGATGCTCGGCGTCGCACTCGAGTCGTCGTTGACGATCTGCCCGTAGTCGAACGGGATCGTCGCCAGGCTGCCGTTGACCGGGTTCTTGAGCACGACCTGGAAGTACTCGTCGCTCTCCGCGACGTAGTCACCCTTGATCGCCACCGTGAACGTCTTGGTGACAGCGCCGACGGGGAAGCTCATCGTCGTCACCGCCTTGGTCGTGTAGTCGGTGGTCGGCGTCGCCTGGCCGGAGAGCGCCTGGGTGTAGTACTGCACCGACCCGGCCACCGCGGTGCTGCCGCTGCGGGTGATGGTGAAGGTGAGGTTCTTCGTGCCGGCGTCGCCCTCGACGGTGCTCGCGCCGCTGATGCTGTAGACCGGCTTGCCGCCCGGGTCGTCGTTCACGAGCGTCCCGACCGCGGTGGTGTCGTAGACCTGGGCACCGACCGGGGAGAAGAGCACGACGTTGAAGGACTCGTCGTCCTCGGCCAGGAGGTCGCCCTTCGTGCTCACCACGAAGGTCCTGCTCACCTGGCCGGCCGCGAAGCTGATCGTCGTGGCCGCCTTCGCGGTGTAGTCGCCCGACGCCACGGCCGTGCCGTTCTGGGTGGCGGCCTTGACGGAGGACGTGGCGCCGACGGGGCCGGACCGGGTCAGGGTGAAGGTCATGTTCTTCGTGCCCGAGTTGCCCTCGGCGTACGACACGTCGTCGACGAGGATGACCGGCTGCGTCGGTGTGGTGATCGCGGTGAGCTGGGCGGGCTGTCCCTCACCGAGCTCGTTGACCGCCACGATCCGCAGGTTGTAGGTCTGCCCCGAGGGCAGGGCGCTGAGGGTCTCGGACGTCTGGCCGGCCGGGACGAGACGGCTGAGGGTGCCCTCCGTGTCGTAGATCCGGTAGTGGTCGAGCGGGATGTTGCCCGTGCTCGCCGGCGCGCTCCAGCTGACCTTGATGGTGCCGTAGGCGACGACGCTGGCGGACGCGCCGCCCGGGGTGCCCGGGACGCCGAGCGCGCGCACCGGAGTAGAGCTGTGGGTCGTCGTACCGTTGCCGAGCTGGCCCTGCTGGTTGAACCCGAAGCAGTCGACGCGGCCGTTCGCGAACCGCACGCAGGTGTGCGCCGTCCCGGTGCTCACCACCGGGATCTCGCCCGCGTAGGTGGGGATCGCGGTCGCGATGCTGGTGTCGCTCAGGTTCGGGACCCCGCGCTGACCCTCCTGGTTGCGACCCCAGCAGCGCACCTGGTTGGACACGCGGGAGCAGGTGTGCGCGCCGCCGGCGCTGATCGTCTGGTCGAGGGAGGGGCTGTTGGCCGTGGTGGTCGGGAAGGGCACCGAGTTGAAGCTCCCGGTCCCGAGCTGGCCGTCGCTGTTGGACCCCCAGCACTTCGAGACGCCCTCGGCGAGGGCACAGGTGTGGAGGGCGCCGGCGCT
This sequence comes from Nocardioides aromaticivorans, assembly GCF_013408525.1. Classification (NCBI taxonomy): domain Bacteria; kingdom Bacillati; phylum Actinomycetota; class Actinomycetes; order Propionibacteriales; family Nocardioidaceae; genus Nocardioides; species Nocardioides aromaticivorans. Next base: position 2,099,731 of record NZ_JACBZM010000001.1, on the reverse strand, counting down.
GATCGCCTCGACGTTCTGGATGCCGAGCTGCTGCGGCAGCCGCGGGCCGCTCGCGAAGCCGAGGCCCAGCTGGCCCTGGGTGTTGTTGCCCCAGCACCAGGCCTGACCGGACTGGAGGGCGGCGCAGGCGTGCTGGTTGCCGGCCGAGAGGGCACGGGCCGGTCCCGGCATGGCGACCGGCGCGGGTGACGCGACGTTGCTCAGGCCCCCGTTGCCGATCTCGCCCTCGGTCCCGCGACCCCAGCAGAACACCTGGCTCACCGTCGTCCCGCAGGTGAAGCCGGTGCCTACCGAGATGGCCGTGAACGTGAACCCGCCGTTGGGCGCGACCGGCACCGCGGAGAAGCCGTTGGGGGCGAGCCCCACGCCGAGCTGGCCGTAGTTGTCGCGACCCCAGCACCGGGCACTCCCGTCACCGAGCAGCGCGCAGGTGTGCTGGGATCCCGCGGAGACCGCCGTCACCCCCGAGAGGCCGACCACCTTCACCGGTGTCGTCGACGACGTGACGGTGCCGTTGCCGAGCTGGCCGAAGGTGTTGTCACCCCAGCACCACAGCGTGGCCGCCGTACCGACGACCGAGCAGGTGTGCCCGTCGCCCGCCGAGATCAGGGACTGCTGGGCACGGATCGAGGGACCCGCGGCCAGGCCGGCCTCGTTGGCGTCCGCGAGGGCGGGCGAGGTGGTGGCGGTGAGCGAGGCGAGCGCGAGGAGCAGCGCTCCGACGAGGGTGGCGAGGGCGCGACAGGCGCGCGTGGACAGGGAGCGGTTCACTTCGACCCCATTTCGAAGCAGTTCCAGGCGGCCCGGTCCGCTCTATCGCGGGGCAAACTACTCGTGGCCGCCCGCGGCGACAATCGTCACAACGGGGGATTGACGAACCGGTCGTCGTACGACGCGGTAGCGTCCGAACCCCGGGCCAGACCGGGCTCTCACCGACCAGGAGTCCCCATGAAGATCGCCGTCCTCGGCACGGGCATGGTCGGCCGGACCATCGCCGGCCGCCTCGACGAGCTCGGCCACGAGGTGGTCATCGGTACCCGCGACCCGGAGGCGACCCGGGCCCGCGACGACGCGCCCACCCTTCCGCTGGCGGCGGTGCCCGATGCCGTCGCCGACGCCGAGGTCGTGGTCAACGCGACCAATGGCACCGCCTCGATCGCGATGCTGTCCCTGGCCGGCGCCGAGCTGCTGGCCGGCAAGGTGTTGCTCGACATCGCGAACCCCCTCGACTTCTCGAACGGCTTCCCCCCGACCCTGCTGGTCAAGGACACCGACTCCCTCGGCGAGCAGGTCCAGCGCGCCTTCCCGGACGCGCGGGTGGTCAAGTCGCTCAACACCCTGACCACCGACCTGATGGTCCGCCCCGACCTGCTGCCCGAGGGCACCAGCGTCTTCGTCTCCGGCGACGACGCGTCGGCGAAGGCGACGGTCACCGCACTGCTCGAGGAGTTCGGCCATACCGACGTGATCGACCTCGGCGACATCACCACCGCCCGCGGCACCGAGATGATGCTGCCGGTCTGGCTGCGGCTGATGGGCGCGTTGGGGACGGCGAACTTCAACTTCAAGATCGTCCGCTGACGCAGGAGAGCCCCGGTCGGGTTGACCGGGGCTCTCCTGTGCGGGGTTGATCAGCCGGCGAAGGCACCCCGGAGCGCACCCACCGCCTGCGCGATCGCGGCCTTCGCGGCCGCGGTCTCGTGGAGGCTGTTGACCATCACGAAGTCGTGGACGATGCCGAGGTAGCGGGTCGCGGTCACGTCGACGCCGGCGCGGCGGAGGTTGGCGGCGTACGCCTCACCCTCGTCGCGCAGCACGTCGGCCTCGGCCGTGATGACCAGCGCCGGCGGGAGCCCGGCGAGGTCCTCCGTGGTGGCGCGCAGCGGGGAGGCGGTGATCTCGGCGCGCTGCGCCGGGTCGGTCGTGTACTGGTCCCAGAACCACTTCATGCCGTCGCGGGCGAGGAAGTAGCCCTCGGCGAAGTCGTGGTAGCTGGTGGTGTCGAAGTCGGCGTTGGTGACCGGGTAGAAGAGCACCTGGAAGACGAAGCTCACGTCCCCGCGCTCCTTGGCGAGCAGCGTGAGCGCGGCGCTCATGTTGCCGCCGACGGAGTCACCGGCGACCGCGATCCGGCCGCCGTCCAGCCCCTTGTCGGCGCCCTGCTTCGTGACCCACTGCGCGACGGCGTACGCCTGCTCGATCTGGTGGGGGTACTGGAACTCGGGCGCCCGGTCGTACTCCGGAAAGACCACCGCGGCCTCGGCACCGATCGCGAGGTCGCGCACCAGGCGGTCGTGGGTGTGGGCGTCACCGAACACCCAGCCCGCGCCGTGGACGTAGAGGATCACCGGCAGCGGGCCGGTCGCGCCCTGCGGCTTGACGATGCGGACCTTGACGTCGCCAGTCGGACCGCCGGGCACGTCGATCCACTCGTCGTCGACCTCCGGCTTGAAGATCGGGTCGTCCTGCACGCCATCGACGGCGGCGCGGCCGTCGGCGACGGGGAGCTGGTAGAGGAAGGGCGGCTCGCTGGTGGCTTCGACGAAGGCCTGTGCGGCGGGCTCCAGCGCGATGTTCTTGGGGTTGGCAGACATGTCAGCTGCTCCTTGGGGCTTGTCGGGGGGAACGACCAAGGCGATTACCTTGTGCGCAAGACATTACGTAACAACTACCTTGCGCGCAAGGGTTTTGCTCAAGAACCTTTCGCGCAAGGTAGTTGCGCCCTACGCTGGAGCCATGGCCAAGCCGAAGCACAGCCTCGACCTGGGCGAGCAGCTCTGCTTCTCGCTCTACACGGCGCAGCGCCTGGTCACCGCCGCCTACCGCCCGATCCTCGACGCGCTCGGCCTCACCTATTCGCAGTACGTCGCCATGCTGGCCCTCTGGGAGTCAGCGCCGATGACCATGGGCGAGCTCGGCACCCGCCTCGGCCTGGACTACGGCACGGTGACGCCTCTGGTGAAGCGGCTGGAGTCCGCCGGCCTGGTTGCCCGCACGCGCAGCACCGAGGACGAGCGGACGGTGCACGTGACCCTGACCGAAGCCGGCGTGGAGCTGCGCGCGAAGGCGGTGGGCATCCCGGACTCGATCGCTGAGGTGATGGCGCTGGAGCCGGGTGAGTTCGCGATGTTGAAGGACAGCCTAGAGCACCTGAGTGCCAACGTGGCCGACAAGATGGCGTAGGACGCCAGTCGGGACCTACTCGCCGGCTCCGGTCTCCTCGGCGAGCACCTCGCCGGGAACAACGTCCGCATCCAAGCCCGCGGCGAAGTCGGCGTTCAGTTCGAGCTCGTCGTCGTACTCGCCGTTCAGGTTGCTCACGAACGTGTCGGCCAGGCGGTTGCCCATAGGACGGAACGTCACGTAGGTCAACCCACCGGAGACGACGCCTCCGACCACAGGAACAGCCTTGGTGATCGTCTTCTCGACGGTCTTCTTGGTCACTTGCTTGCCGACCAGGGCCCCGACCTTCTTCACCAACGGGTACCAGGCCGTCTTGGTCAGGGCCTGCGCCGCCACCTTCTTGCCGAGGTTCTGACCCGCTGTCTTCGACGTCTGCGAGACGAGCGCTGCCGCACCGGCCGCGCCGAACATCGCGCCCAGGTAGCCGATGATGCGGATCTGCGCCGCCTCGGACAGCTCCGCGCTACCACCGTCAAACAATTCCTCCTCCCCGAAGAGGTAGGCGATTTGCTGTGCGAGGTTGATCGCGAAACCGAAGTACTGCGCGACATCCGCACCTCCGGCCGCAACCATCACCAACGGGTTGCTGGGCAGCCCCGAAGCGAATGAGACGGCAGAAGACTTCGTGGCGCTGCTCTTGATGATTGACGAAGCCTTCTTCCGGAGCGACTCCACCGAGTAGACCGCCTGCGGACCCCGCTCAAGGATCACGTCGATGTGCGGCGACTTGCCGAAGTGCTTGCGCAGGAACGCCTCTCGATCCACCCTCACGACCGGCAGATGGGCAACCGCGCCAATCGTTTGCAGCGCCGTCGCGTAGAGCTTGTCCTGGGTTTGTTCCGCCATAGCAGGAGACTAATGACGCAGGCGCCTAGCCGACGGCCATTCGCTGACGGTTTCCTACGGCCGCAATGGTGGCGCCTTGGCGTACAGAGCCCCAGATCGAATGCACTACTTGCAGGCCGCAACAAGCGACCTTCAACCTCGAAATGCATCCCAGTCGTCGGACGGTTCCCCTATCTTCCGATAGGTGATGAACATCCGACGGCGTAAAGCAGCCGAGTGACCTCGCTGATCGCGTGGCTCGACTCCACCCCCGAAGAACAGCGGGTGACTCGCGAGCTCGTCGCCCTGTTCTCGCAAACGGAGAGCCGCGACGAGCTGGGGATCGGACAGGTTCGGGACGCGTTCAGCGACCTACTGTTCCCGGGCACTTCTGTGCTGCAGACGCGCGCTCGTTACTACCTCTTCGTACCGTGGTGCTACACGAGCGGCCGGGCGGCGCACGCCTATGACAAGGAGAACTTCCGCGTCGGCCAGCTTCAGGAACGCCAGCTGATCAAGACCTTTCAGGATTCGGCCTTCGATGACGCCGCCGGCCTCATCGGGAGCCGGGTAGGGCCCGAGGTGAAGAACCTGCCGTCGACCCTCTACTGGTCCGGCATGCTCACCTACAAGGTGCGGACGAATCCCGGTGCGATCGGCTCAGCTGCACGTCGGTCCGGCGGCGACAGCGCGACCGAGCTCAGCGAAAGGGTCGTTGGCGAGTGGGATCCTGGGATTCCCCCGGCCCCTCAGGGATTCCCCAATGAGGTCCCCGGCGGCTTCGCGATGACCCCGGCCGAGGCTGAGTGGCTTTACGGCCGGATGGTCACCGCGGCACCTGACACCGTGCTTGCGCACCTCTTGAACCGGCACGAGGTGATCGGCGACGACGTCCGCTACCCATGGCACGCCGCGCCGCCCTCAGAGTTCGAACCACTTCACCACGCCGAGTGGTTCAGCGCGGTGATCGAGGGCGCGCCGCTTCTGTACAACCTGCTGATCGGGGAGCAGTACGAGCTGAAGGGATTCGACCACGTCCCCCAGCCGGTGGAGACCTACCGCACCGCGTTGACCCAATGGCATGCGGACTTTTCCGAGCGGTACGGCATAAGCCTCACGGCTTGGGACGTCGATCGCATGTGGGAGCTGGCCATCGGGCAGAACCCCAACATCGGACCAAGTACTCGATCGTTCGTCGACAGTTGGATTGCTGGGCTTCGCGAGGGTGCATCACCTGCTGACAACCAGGGACTCCGCGAGCTGGTCCGGATTCGCGAGAAGCGCAAGGGATCTCAGTCGCGACTGGTCAATGAGAAGCTACTCGCTTCGTGGTCGGGAAGTGCCGGCGTAGGTCGACTCGCGTACCGATGGGGCAATGTGCGGGCCGTCGTCAATGACATCTTGAGGGGGCTCCATGCTGGCTCCTGACAGTCGCGTCGTGCTCTTGGAGCAACTCGCGCCGCCTCCGGGCTCGCGGTTCGATGCAGCCATCGCGACGACCTTCACGCTCGACCTGACCGCGACATTGATCCCGGCGCTCGCCTTCACTTCGTACTCCTACTCAGGATCCTCCGCCGATCCGATCGCTCTGCTCGAAGCGCTCCGAGCGACCGGTGACCGGCTCGATGTCTTCTGTCAGGGCGGCAACATCGCTGCGCCCAGCCACGTGCCCGACCTGCTCGCCTTTCTGGAGCCGCTGGTCCACGAGGTGAAGCGCCCGCGTGGCGGCCTCTTTCACCCGAAGATCTGGTTCGTCAGGTACGTCGACGACGCGGGCCAAGCGTCGTACCGATTGTTGGTGCTGACCCGCAACCTCACCAACGACCGCTCCTGGGACCTTGCTGTTCGCCTTGACTCCGCCTCCCTCGGCGATAGGGAGCAGGACGCCAACGCGCCGCTTGCCGACCTCCTGGCCTCGCTGCCTACTTGGACGATTCGCGAGCTCGCGCCAGAGCGGGCCGAAAGAATCAGCCAACTAGCGGGCGAGGCGCGCCGTATCGAGTGGCAGTGGCCCGACACCGTCCGACACCTTGGCTTCCACTTCCTCGGCGGAAACCGTCCGATGCCAGACCTGCCGCCAGGTCGACGCCTCGTGGTCTCCCCCTTCATCAACGACGCCGGACTCGCTCTCCTGGACCCGAACGGCGCGACCACGGTTCTCTCGCGTGCCGCTGAGCTCGAGAGGCTTTCACCTGGGGTCGCCGAGCGTCTCGACGCCTACGTCATCGACTCGATGGCTGTCGTCACAGAAACCGACGAAACTAACCTCGGCGGTGACCTCCACGCCAAGATGTTCGTCGTCGAGCCGACGGCCAAATGGGCGAGCGCCCACGTGTTCATCGGCTCGGCGAATGCAACCGACGCTGCCTTGCAGCGGAATGTCGAATTCATCGTCGAGCTCCATGGCCATCGCGATCACCTCGGAATCGACTCTTTCCTGGGTGAAACCGCGCCGTTCCGCGTGCTGCTGGAGCCATACCGCGCCACGGGTGGCGCCGCACTCGACCCCGACGAGGACGAGCGACGCAAGGTCGAGAACGCGCTTCGCGAGATCGCCGAGATCGAGCACCACGTCGCCGTCGTTGATGGCGATCGCGAGGCGTCGGAAACCGAGGGGCACGACGTGCGCGTCTCTGCCCGCAAGCCCTACCCGCTCTGTACCGGCTGGCGAGCGAGCGTGCGCCTGATGACTAAGGCCGGCAACAGCATCGTCGCCGCAGAAGGCGAGGCACTCGCCGGAACCTTCAGCGGCATCGCCACCGCGGACCTCACCCCGTTCCTGGTCGTCCAGATCACCACCGATTCGGGCCTCGACGTCGCGTGCGTCATCGTCGCTGAGCTCATCGACCCGCCCGCTGATCGACTCGACCAGATCCTCGCTCGTCAAATCGACACCCCTGACAAGTTCCTTCGCTTCCTCTACCTGCTGCTCAGCCTCGGCAACCCGCACCTGCTTGCCCAGCTGGCCGGCTCAGCAGAGGGGGACGGCCAGGGCTTCGGCATCGGCCAGTCGGGCGGTCCCGGGATTCTCGAGCTCGTGTTGCGGGCGCTCTCCGAGCGACCAGCTGCTCTCGGCGACCTCGATCGGCTCGTTCATCGGCTTCAGTCCACCGAAAAGGGCCGCGAGGTGCTTCCCGACGGGTTCGATGCGTTCTGGGCAACCGTTCGCGAGGCACAGGACATGTTGGGAGAGACCTGGGCATGAAGCGGTACGACGCAGAGCCGCACCTTCGCGGCCTCACCGACTTCCAGCTTGCCAGCGTCGATCACGTGATCGAGCAGTTCTACGGACCAGTCGGCGGGAAGCGCTTTCTCGTCGCCGACGAGACAGGTCTGGGAAAGACCCGTGTGGCACAGGGCGTCATCGCCCGCGCGATCGAGACGCTCCAGGACGAGCCTTCGGTCGAGCGGATCGATGTTGTCTACGTCTGCTCAAACGAGGACCTCGCCAAGCAGAACCTCCGCAGGCTCAACGTGACAGGCCAAGCCGAAATCCCGTTCTCGAGCCGCCTGACCTTGCTCGCCGAGCACAGCCGCCGCCTCCGCCAAGCTGGTCACGTCGGCAAGCCGATCAACCTCGTGTCGTTCACCCCGGGCACCTCGTTCGACCCGGGTCACCAGCTTGGAAAGTCTCGCGAGAGGGCGATGATCCTGCTGGCCATTCGAGAGCTGGTCCAGATGGACGGCTGGGGCCAGCGAGCCAGTCGACGCTTGCTCCAGGGCAACGTTCGCAAGATTGAGCGGTTCGACTGGAAGGTCGACGACCTCCGGCGCCAGATCGGGCCGGGGGGCCTCGATCCTGCGATCCTCGAGCAGTTCGAGCGCCTCATCAGTGCCGACGAACCCGAGAGCCTCAAGACACGCTTCGTCCAGATGATCGCGGCGATCGGTCGACGCGACTCGGTGCCCTCCCACCTCCACGATGACCACCGCCGCCTCGTAGGTGAGCTCCGCGGAGCTCTTGCTGCAGCGAGTGTGCACACGCTTGAGCCGGACCTCGTGATCCTCGACGAGTTTCAACGGTTTCGGCACCTGCTCGACCCGTCCACCGCGGCCGGTGAACTCGCCCACCACCTCTTCGAGTACGACGCCGCGAAGGTGCTCCTGCTTTCGGCAACGCCGTACAAGCCGTTCACCTATGCGGAGGAGAAGGAGGAGGACCACGCAAAGGACCTCTTCAACACGCTGACCTTCCTTGCCCAGGGCCGAGGCGACGTCAGCGTCGACACGATCCGCGTCCGGCTCAAGGAGTACCGCGACCTCGTGTCCTCCGGCGTGGGCGATGCATCGGTGGTGGACGCCCTTCGCCACGACCTCCTCAAGCTGATGAGTCGTGCTGAGCGTCCGGCACTCCCGGACGGATCGATGACGGTGGAGCACCGTCGACCGGCTGACGATGTACGGGCCGCGGACCTCGTCGGTTTCGCGCGCCTCCAGGAGGTCGGTCGATTGGTCGCTCGGGAGAAGGACCGCGGACTGGTGACCGCAGAGTTCTGGAAGTCGGCACCGTACTTCATCAATTTCGCCGACGGGTACCAGTTCGGCCGACGGCTCGACGAGGCCTCTCCCAGCTCCGACCTGCGGAGGGCCGTCGCAGCGACTCAGCGCATCCACGCAGCTGCAATCGAACAGTTCAAGCCGTTGGATCCCGGGAACGCGCGGATGCGCGCGCTCACGCACGACACTGTCGGGCAGGGTTGGTGGCAGCTCCTCTGGGTGCCGCCGTCGCTCCCCTACTTCTTACCCGGCGGGGCATACGCCGACCCTGCCGCCTCGTCGATGACGAAGCGCCTCGTCTTCTCGTCGTGGGCCGCGACGCCTGCTGCCGTTGCCGGGATCCTCAGCTTCGAGGCCGAGCGTCACGCGGCGGCTGGCAGCAATTACGACGAGTACACACCCGAGGCCAGGAAGCGAATCGTCAAGCACTTCAACTACTCGGTCACCCAGCAAACTGGCCGGCTCCGCGGCATGCCGACGTTGATGCTGCATTGGCCTTTCCTGGCCCTGGCCAACGCGATCGACCCACTGCAGATCGTCGCCGAGCGCGGTGGCAGGCAAGTGTCGGCCGCAGATGCTCGCTCTGACGTCAGGACGCGCCTCCTCGCGATGCTCGACATCGAGCCTGGGCTGTCTCAGGCGGACCCGGACGGTGACGAATCCGGTCTGCGCGTCGCCCAGTGGCGTGCAGCGTTCTCGATGGCGGGGAACTGGCCGGCGACGATGCGTGACGATGAGGTCGCCCTCGCGTTGTCCGGTGCCGCCGAGTCCGACGACGATGACGAGTCCGCTGGCGCAACTGTGCGTCATGCCGGCGTGCTGCAGCACCTCCAGCACGTGCGCGAGGAACTGGCAGCACCCGAGCGTCCTCTCGACCACGAGACGGCAGACCTGCTCGCCGAGATCGCGCTCTTCGCGCCAGGCTCGATCGCCGTACGCGTGCTCCACCGCCTGTGCCATGACTTCGACAATGTGACCGAACGAGGTCTGTTCGAAGCCGCAGCCACCCTCGCCAACGGTCTCCGCTCCCTCTTCAACCGCCCGGATGTCACCAAGATCGTCGAGCGGCTCGGTGCCGAGCGAACGCCGTACTGGCGCAAGGTGCTGACCTACTGCGCCAACGGGAACCTGGAAGCCGTCCTCGACGAGTACCTCCACCATCTCCAAGCGGATCTCGTCGTCGGCGACTTCGACGACGCCAAAATCGGCCGACTCGCCTCAGAAGCGGCAGCCGCTATCGGGCTGAAGCCGAGCACCTACCGGGCTAAGGACCCGGCAGCGGCCTCGGTCCCGCTGAGCTTCGTTGGCCGCTTCGCCCTGCGGTACGGCGCCCGCGACCAGAAGGCGGAAGACGCTCGCCAACCGGAGGTGCGACGCTCGTTCAACAGCCCCTTCTGGCCGATGGTCTTGGCCTCGACCTCTGTGGGCCAGGAGGGTATCGATTTCCATTGGTGGTGCCACGCCATCTTCCACTGGAACACTCCGCCGAACCCGGTCGACTTCGAGCAGCGGGAGGGCCGTGTCGACCGCTACCGCGGGCACGCGGTCCGCAAGAACGTCGCTAGCAGGCACGGACCCGCTGCGCTTGCCCAAGTCGGCGGCAACCCATGGGATCGCCTCTACGAGCTCGCGACGGACCATCGCCACGAGTATGGCGACTTCACCCCGGGCTGGGTCTACCCCGGCCCCGCGAAGATCGAGCGCCACATCACCCCGTTTGTCCTCAGCTCCGACGAGGCGCGGTACGACAGGGTCAAGTCAGATGTGGCGCTGTACCGCCTGACCTTTGGCCAGCCGCGCCAAGAGGACATGCTGGAGCTGCTGCGAAACCGTGGCCTCGACGGAGCAGCGAGACTTTCCGCCCTGCGCGTCGATCTGCGACCACGAGCTATTGAGAACGAAGAAATTCGAAATGAGTGAGCCTGCGGCTCCTTGGATCAGGCGACGAGCTGAGCAGTAGCTCGCCCCCGACGGCAGCTGTCAGTTCGAGCTGCTAAGCCGTTGCTTCGGTCACTGGCCGGTCTCGTCGTCGGTCGCGGCTTCGTAGAAGGCGTCCGCGAGCGCCACTATCACCCCGTTGATCCCCGGCCCATCGCTGAAGAAGTAGTCGGCCATCGTGTTGTGGGCGTCCTGGTTGTCCACGACGGCCTCCGTTACCGCCGCCTGGAAGTCCTGTGACTCCATGAACTGCTTCTTCGAGTTGACCTTGGTCTGCTTGACGAGGTCGGGATAGAGCAGCAGACGCTGCACCAATCCCTGGACGAACTCCCGGACCTGGGACTCTGCGAATGACTCGGCGCCGAAGAGGTCGTTCATCCGGTCGATGACGACCTGGAGCGCGACGTAGTTCGGGTCCTTCTTGCTGCCGGTGCCGGCGGCTTTGATCCCCTTGAGCTCGCCGTCGCCGGTCAGCGAGATGTCGACGACTGCGAGCTTCTTGTGTTTCACCCCGACCAGTACCACGTCGGAGAGATCGACCTCGGCCGCCCATGCCGACTCGGCAATGACCTTCTCCAAGAGCCGGAGGAAGATCGAAAGCATCTCCATGTAGGGGTCGCCGTAATCGACGATCTGGCTCATGAAGTCGTAGAGCCGGACGTAGGTGGAGACGTCCTTGCGGAAGAGGTCGAGGGTATTGAGGGTGACCCTGTCGTCTTCCTCGATCGCGCGTGCATACCGGCGCTTGAAGTCGTGTTGGGCAGGGCTGATCGCCGCTGACAGGGCGTTGTTGCCCTTGCGGGTCACCCATAATTCGGCGACCTTCCGGACGTCGTCTTCGCTGTAGATGCCGGCGTGCGCCAACTTGGTCGCCAGGTGCACAACGACGTACGGGTCAGTCTCGGTCTCCAAGGCGGCGTTCTTAAAGTACGGCTCGAACGAGGCGCGAATGTCCTCGGGCTTGTTGTGGAAGTCGATGACGAACGTCTTGCGCTTCTGCTCGCCACCAGCCGTTCGGTGGGTTCGGTTGAGCCGCGACAGCGTCTGGACCGCGGTCACTCCGGACAGGCGCTTGTCGACGTACATCGCGGACAGCAGAGGTTGGTCGAAGCCGGTCTGGAACTTGTTAGCGACCAGCATGATCTTGTAGGTCTCGCCCTTGAACGCGGCCGCCAGGTCAGCGCCTGCCCCGGGATTCAGGTTCCCCTCGGTGAACTCGTCGTCCTTGGTCGGCGACGGCCCCCAATCGGAGCCCCACTCCTCGTCCTCCGCAAACTTCACGCCGGCAGAGAAGGCCACGAGGGTGCGATAGTTGTACGTCGGGTCCTGGGCCGCGCGCTTCGCGATATACGCGTCGATGGCCTTCTTGTACTTCACCGCGGCCTTGCGTGAGTCCGTCACGACCATGGCCTTCGCCTTGCCCTCGAGCAGGTGCGCGACGTTGGCGTGGAAGTGCTCGACGATGATCTGAACCTTCTGGCTGATGTTCGTGGGGTGCAGCTGCACCCAGCGCATCAGCCCCTTGCGCGCAGCACCTTCTTCGACCTCGCCTTCAGTGCTGGCGTTGCCGGCGATCTTCAGCGAGGTGTCGTAGGACTGGTAGCCCTTGAGCACATCGAGGATGTAGCCCTCGTCGATCGCCTGTTTCATCGAGTAGAGGTGGAACTCGCGTGGCTTACCGTCGGCGCCCTTGCGACCGAACAGCTCCAGGGTCTTGTTCTTCGGCGTCGCGGTGAAGGCGAGATAGGAGATGTTCTCCGACTCGGCACGCTCGGCCATCTCCGAGGCGAGCACGGACTCGACATCGACCTCGCCGCCTTCCTCGAGCTCCTTCAACTCTTCGGCCGTGAGGACCGCCTTGAGTTTGGAGGAGATCTGGCCGGACTGCGAGGAGTGCGCCTCATCTGCGATGACGGCGAAGCGCTTGCCCGTGAGCGCGGAATCGGCTCGGATCTCGTCGAGTGCGAACGGGAACGTCTGCACTGTAACGGCGATGATGAGCTCGCCGTTCTTGAGGGCCGTCGCCAGTAGGCTGGACTTCGACTTCGCGCCAGCCTTGCGTACGTCCTCGGGGCTGATGGTCGCGACGATCTTGCCTGAGCCGTCGATCTGGCGGATGGCGTCCTGGAGTTGGCCGTCGAGAACGGTTCGGTCCACGACGACGATCACCGAGTCGAAGACCTTCTTGTCATCGACGTGGAGTCGGGCGAGACGGTGCGCGGTCCAGGCAATGGTGTTCGTCTTGCCGGAACCGGCCGAGTGCTCGATCAGATAGCGCTGTCCGACGCCCTCCTCGGCGACGGCGGCAACGATCTCGGTGACGGCCTCCCACTGGTGGAACCGCGGGAAGAGCATGCTAGTGCGCCGCACCGAGGTGCCGGTTGCGACGTCCCACTCCTCCTTGGTCTCGACGATCATCAAGCGGCCGATGATGTTGAGCCAGGCGTGCTTCTCCCAGACCCGCTCCCACAGGTACGCCGTTGCCGACCGGCCTTCGGCGCCTGGTGGGTTTCCGGCGCCTCCGTCATGGCCGACGTTGAACGGCAGGAAGTGGGTCTTCTCGCCCTCGAGCTTGGTAGTCATCGCTGCCAGGTCATTGGAGACAGCGAAGTGCACGAGCGCCCGATGCCCAAAGGACAGGAGCGGCTCGGCCCGACCGTTGGTGATGGGGTTGCGGGCCTTCTTGTACTGGTTGATCGCCTCGTCCAAAGACTGCGTGAAGTGAGTCTTCAACTCGGCGGTCGCCACGGGGATGCCGTTGACGAACAGCACCAGATCGATGCTGCGCTGGTCAGCGGTGGAGAAGTGGACCTGCCGCATCACCCGGACGCGCATGGCGTCGTATTGGATGTTCGTGGTGGCGTTGAGCGTCGTGTCCGGACGGAACTGGGCCATCTTGAGGCGGCCGCCTCCGATGTACTGCACCCCGCTACGCAGGATGTTGAGCGTCCCGCCACCGTGCTCGAGCGGCTTGTCGAGCGCATCCGTGAGGACATCGAGAAACTTCGCCGACGACCCGGCCGCCTTCAACGCCTTCTCGTACGCCGGCTTCTGCGTCTCCTCGAGCCACGCGAAGAGATCCTCCGGAAAGAGAGCACGCTCCCGGTCATAGCCCGCGTCGTTCGGCGAGTAGAGCCAGCCGTGCGCCTCGAGATACGCACAGGTCTCGGACTCGAAGACGATCTCGTTGTGGTCAGCCATCAGACCACCTCCCGGACGTCGATCTGACCCGTCACGGCTGCGGTGATCAGCGCCGAGCGGCGTTCCTTTGAGAGCTCGATGAACCGCTCGGTCTCGGCAGTTGTCGTATCGATCTTCGCGGTCTGCTCGTCGAGCCGCGCGAGAATGCGGCGCTGGTCACTTATCCGGGGTAGCGGCATCGGGAGGTTGACGATGTCAGATTGGCTGACGTTCAACATCGAATGGCTCGCACCCGTCGCCTCCATCTCGATCATGTCCCTCCATCGACGGCTTCCGAGCACGGCAGCCACATAGCGCGGCAGAGCCCGCGTTTCGTCGAGACTGAATGCGTAGAGCTTGTCGCAAAGCATCAGACGGGGGAACTCGCCATCCACGACAGCTGCACTTCCAACCAATTCGCGTGTGTTGGCTCTGGAGACAATGAGGTCGCCTCTTCGCACAACGATCTCGGGGCGGGGTGACTCGGTCTCTGGCAACTCCTTGTTCTGCATGGGCCGGAACGTGCCCCCGTTTGCGGCCCCGGCCTTGAGCACTGCCCACGTCTCAACGCCGTCGGCTGGCCACGCATAGCACTGGGGGCTCCACCCCTGCCTGACCGATCGGATGATGTGCTTCAGCCGGGGTCCCCTGGTCTCGATCTCGGACGCTGCCTCGGAAACCGCAGCAGCGCGGCGCTCGCGGAGCATCTCGATCAGGCGCTCCTGCTCCTCGATGAGGCTGTCGATGCGGGCGGTCTCGCGGTCGAGGTAGCCAGCTACGGCTCGCTGCTCGGCGATATGCGGAGCATGAAGTTCAATCGAGCGAACGAACGTCCACTCCGCACGAGGCATCTTGGCGCCTACGACTGAAGACTCGACTGGGTCCAGGAAGCTGCGGCCAAGTAGCGCCCAACGAAGGTATCCGGGATCGACGCGATCCGCGCAGGGCCGATAGACGTGGAACTCTCCGACCGCCGCACCTCGCCGGTCCGCGAGCCAAGCCTTCGCCAAATACGGCCGAAGCTTTCCGAAGAGCACATCACCCGGCTCGAATCCGATGCCGTCGCCGTCGTAATCCGTCAAGGGATCCGCGGTCATGCGGCCCGTGCCGGGCTCGATGGCCTCCAGGCCGATCTTGAACGATTGGTCAGTTGCCTTCGCTGTCACGAGATCGACCAGACGACCGAGCGGGATCATCATCCCTCCACCTCACGCAGCAGTTCGAGGATCTTGCCGACCTGCTTCTCGAGGTCATCGTCAATCTCGGCGACTGGCCGAGGCGGGACGTACTTGTAGAAGTGGCGAGTGAAGGGGATCTCGTACCCGGTCTTGACCTTGGACCAGTCGATCCAAGCATCGGAGACGTAGGGCTTCACCTCGGCGTCGAAGTAGGACTGGATCACCGCGAGCTTCCCGCCCGCGCCGACGGCCGATCCGCCGTAGGTGAAGGGCACGTTCTCGGCGTCGCGCTTCTTCGAGTCCGGCTTTGGTTTGCCCTTGCGGTCGGTCACCGGGTTCCCGTTCTCGTCCAGCAGCGGTCGCTCGACGGTGATGGTCCAGTACCCGAACTCGTCGTTGCGGAGCACCTTGGAGAAGTCAGGGTCGGCCTCCCTGAAGTCGGCGTAAAGCTTCACGACGTTCGCCCGGTCCTCATCGGAGATCTCGCGGCCCTTGGCGCCGAGGTTCTTACGCATCTTCGTCCAGAACGAAGTTCCGTCGATGAGCTGCACCAGCCCCTTGCGGCTGGGGTGCTTGGTGTTGTCGAGGATCCAGATGTAGGTCGCGATGCCAGTGTTGAAGAACATGTTGGTCGGCAGTGCGACGATCGCCTCGACCAGGTCGTTCTCCAGCAGGTACTTGCGGATGTTCGAAGGCCCGGACTCAGCGGCGCCGTTGAACAGCGGCGAACCATTCATGACGATTCCGACACGCCCACCGCCGTCCTCTGGGGCTCGCATCTTGTGTGCCAGGTGGAGCAGGAAGAGCATCTGCCCGTCGGAAGTTGCGGGCAGTCCGGGCGCGAAGCGGCCGTAGGGACCCGCCTCATCGCGCTCTTTCGTGACCTGCTTGGCGTACTGCTTCCAGTCCACGCCGTAGGGCGGGTTGGACATGCAGAAGTCGAACTGGCGTCCCTTGAACGCGTCGTCCGTCAGGGTGTTGCCGAACGCAATGTGGGTCGCATCGTTGCCCTTGGCGATCATGTCGGACTTGCAGATGGCGTAGGACTGCGGGTTGTACTCCTGGCCGTACAGACTCAGCCGGGCGTCCGGGTTCTGGGCCAGCAGGTGCTCTTCGGCCAGGGAGAGCATGCCGCCGGTGCCGGCCGTGGGGTCGTAGAGCGAGCGGACGATCCCTTCCTCGCTCAGGCCGGCGTCCTCTTCCGCGAACAACAGGTCCACCAAGAGGCGGATGGCATCGCGTGGCGTGTAGTGGTCGCCAGAGGTCTCGTTGGCGGCCTCGTTGAATTTGCGGATGATGAACTCGAAGGCGTCGCCCATGTCGGAGTTGGACACGACGTTCGGATGGAGGTCGACCGCTCCGAAGGCCTTGACGATCTCGCGCAGGAGCTCGGCCTTCTCGAGGGCCAGGATCTCCTTTTTGAAGTCGAAGTACTCGAAGACGTCGACGTCCGGTGAGAACCTGTCGATGTAGTCGTTGAGGTTGTCGACGAGCCCATCGGCGTCGGCCAGCAGGTTGGCGAACGAGTAGTTCGATGTGTTGTAGAACGGGCGACCGGTTGCCTTGGCGACTTCGACCTTGAGCCGGTTCTGGTTGTCGTACTTCGCTGCCAACTCGCGAACCACATCGCGGTCGGGCTCGAGTATGCAGTCGAGTCGGCGAAGGATGGTCAGCGGCAGGATGACATTGCCGTACTGGTTGGGGCGGTAGGGCCCGCGGAGCTGGTCGGCAATCGACCAGATGAAACTGCCGAGAGTACTCACGAACGTCCTTCATGGAATCAGACAGAAGCTGGGACCATCTTGCCGAACTCACCGCAAGCCCATGGGGCGGTTACCGGAATGGGCGTCGCTTCCCTCTGCAGTCCCCGCGGCTCCCGTTCCCGAACCAAACCACACTCGAAATGAAGGAAGCCGCAGGCTGACCTGCGGCTTCAGACGGTGGAGCCTAGGGGACTCGAACCCCTAACCCCCTGCTTGCAAAGCAGGTGCGCTACCAATTGCGCCAAGGCCCCTTGCGGCCGGGCGTCTCGTGACGGTCGCTGCGCGACCTCCTCGACGACCGGGCGAGGGAGATTCAGTTCTTGGGGAGCTTGTCGGTGGCCTCGGCCCAGAGGGCCTGCTCCGCCTTGCTCTCCTGGAGCTTCTTGCCGGCGACGACGACGCCCGCCGCGGCGAGGACCGCGAGGAGGATCTTCTTCACTGCACACTCCCGTTCTTCCAAAGAAGCCCCGGTCCGCGTGACGCGGCCGGGGCTTTCCGGTGGGCCTAAGAGGACTTGAACCTCTGACCCCCACATTATCAGTGTGGTGCTCTAACCGTCTGAGCTATAGGCCCGGGTGGCGAGCCGCTCTGGGTGGAAGCCCCGCGGCAGCAAGCCGAGAGGGAACACTACCGGAGCGCCTGCGCGAGGGACAAAACGGGGTGGGTGGGTGGGGCCGGGGGTCTCGTGACGGTTGCTGCGCAACCTCCTCGACCACCGGGGTGGCGGAGGAGGGGTCAGTTGTCCTCGGCGAGGGTGATCTCCACGCCGCCGAGGAGGGCGGCCGACATGTTGTAGAGGAAGGCCACGAGGGTCGCCGCCGCCGTGATGAGTACGACGTCGATGGCGGCCACGAGCATCGTGAAGCCGAGCACGCGGCTGGTGCCGAGGTAGTCCTCGATCTTGAAGCCGGCCACGTCCTCGCCGCCGATGCTCTCCTGGACGGTGGAGTTGATCGAGTCCCAGACGCCCGCGGCGCCGAGGACCTGCCAGACCATCGCGACCGAGACCACGGTGACGACCGCGAACGCGATGGACAGCAGGAACGACGTCTTCATGACCGACCAGGGGTCGATCCGGGTCAGCCGCAGCCGGGCCCGGCGGGGGGCGCGCGGGCGGACCGCGGTCGCCGCCGGGTCGGTGGACGGGCCGGCCTGGATCGGGCGCGCCGGGGTCACGGGGGCCCCGATGGGCCCCTCCGTCGGCGGTCGGACCGCCGTCTCCTCGACGCGCTCAGTCATCAGCTCTCACTCTCCCCGGGCGGTGCCTCCACGGCGGCCGTCCCGTCGTCCGTTCCTCCGATTGTGGCATCCGGGGCCTCATCGGGCGATTCCGTCGCCTCCTCGTCGGCGTCCCGGGCCTCCACGGAGCGGGCCACCACGGCGACCGTGTCGTTGCCGCGCAGGCTCACGAAGCGCACGCCCTGGGTGATCCGGCCCTTGGGGGTGAAGTTGTCGTCGATGGGCGAGCGGACGACCTGGCCGCTGGCCGTGATCGAGAGGATCTCGTCGCCGTCGACGACGATGAAGGCACCGACGAGGCGGCCCTTCTTCTCGTCGACCAGCTGCATCGCCTTGATGCCGGTGCCGGTGCGGCCCTGGACGCGGTACTCCTTGATCGGGGTCCGCTTCGCCCAGCCGGTGTCGGTGATGCTGAAGACGTACTGGACGTTCTCGGTGCTGTCCTCACGGGCGGCGTCGGCGGCGCGGATGACGGCCATCGACAGGACCGCGTCGTCGTCGTACTTGAACTTCATGCCGGTCACGCCGGCCGTGGCACGACCCATCGGGCGCAGCTGCTCGTCGCTCGCGCGGAAGCGGATCGACTGCGCCTTCTCCGACACCAGCAGGATGTCGTCCTCGCTGTTGACCAGCTCGGCGCCGATCAGCTCGTCGTCGTCGTGCTTGAAGTTGATCGCGATGACGCCGGCCTGGCGGGGGCTGTTGTAGTCGCCGAGGCGGGTCTTCTTGACCAGGCCCTTCTTCGTCGCGAGGACGAGGTACGGCGCCTGGTCGTAGTCGCGGATCGCCAGCACCTGGGCGATCGACTCGTCCGGCTGGAACGACAGCAGGCCGGCGACGTGGCCGCCCTTCGCGTCGCGCGAGGCCTCGGGCAGGTTGTAGACCTTGGTGCGGTAGACCCGCCCGGCCGTGGTGAAGAACAGCAGCCAGTGGTGCGAGGTGGTCGAGATGAAGTGGTCGACCACGTCGTCGCCGCGCAGCGTCGCGCCGCGCACGCCCTTCCCGCCGCGCTTCTGCGTGCGGTACTGGTCGGCGCGGGTCCGCTTGGCGTAGCCGCCGCGGGTGATGGAGACGACCTGGTCCTCGTCGGGGATCAGGTCCTCCATCGACATGTCGCCGGAGGCCGCGATGATCTGGGTACGACGGTCGTCGCCGTACTTCTCGACGATCTCCCCCAGCTCGTCGATCACGATCTGCCGCTGGCGGGTGACGTTGGCGAGGATGTCCTTGAGGTCGGCGATCACGATCTCGAGCTCGGCCAGGTCGTCGATGATCTTCTGGCGCTGCAGGGCCGCGAGCTGGCGCAGCTGCATGTCGAGGATCGCGGTGGCCTGGAGCTCGTCGATGTCGAGCAGCTCCATCAGGCCCACCCGCGCCTCGGCGACGTCGGGCGAGCGCCGGATCAGGGCGATGACCTCGTCGAGCATGTCGAGCGCCTTGACGAGGCCACGCAGGATGTGGGCCCGCTCCTCGGCCTTTCGCAGGCGGAACTCGGTCCGGCGCCGGATGACCTCGATCTGGTGCTCGACCCAGTTGCTGATGAACTGGTCGATGCTGAGCGTGCGCGGCACGCCGTCGACCAGGGCCAGCATGTTGGCCGAGAAGTTGGTCTGCAGCTCGGTGTGCTTGAGCAGGTTGTTGAGCACGACCCGGGCCACGGCGTCGCGCTTGAGCACGATGATGATCCGCTGGCCCACCCGCGAGGACGTCTCGTTGCGGACGTCGCTGATGCCCTGCACCTTGCCGGCGTCGGCCAGCTCGGCGATCTTCACCAGCAGGTTGTCGGGGTTGACCATGTAGGGCAGGTCGGTGATGGCCAGGACGGTCCGGCCGTTCTTGTCCTCGTCGACCTCGATGATCGCGCGCTGGGTGATCGAGCCGCGGCCGGTGCGGTAGGCCTGCTCGATGCCCTCGCGGCCGACGATCAGCGCGCCGTTGGGGAAGTCGGGGCCCTTGATCCGCTCGATGAGCGCGTCCTGCAGCTCCTCGCGGGTGGCGTCGGGGTGCTCGAGCGCCCAGACCGCGCCCTCGGCGACCTCGCGCAGGTTGTGCGGCGGGATGTTGGTGGCCATGCCGACCGCGATGCCGGCCGATCCGTTGACCAGCAGGTTGGGGAACCGGGCCGGCAGGATCGTCGGCTCCTCGGTCTTGCCGTCGTAGTTCGGGACCATGTCCACGGTCTCTTCGTGGATGTCCCGGACCATCTCCATGGCCAGCGGCGCCATCCGGCACTCGGTGTACCGCATGGCCGCGGCGGGGTCGTTGCCCGGCGAGCCGAAGTTGCCCTGGCCGGCGACCAGAGGGTTGCGCATCACCCACGGCTGGGCGAGCCGGACGAGGGTGTCGTAGATCGCGGAGTCGCCGTGGGGGTGGTAGTTACCCATGACGTCGCCGACGACGCGGGCGCACTTGTTGAAGCCGCGGTCGGGGCGGTAGCCGCCGTCGTACATGGCGTAGAGGACGCGGCGGTGGACCGGCTTGAGGCCGTCGCGTACGTCGGGCAGCGCGCGGCCGACGATGACCGCCATCGCGTAGTCGATGTAGGAGCGCTTCATCGACTCCTGCAGGTCGACGGGCTGGACCCGGCCGCCGCCCGTTCCGTCGCCGAGGTTGCTCTGCGTCTCAGTCACGATTGCTCTTTCTGAGTTGTTCTACGTGTGTCTAGGAAGATCAGTAGAGATGGGGATACAAGGCCAGAGGTCTCGAGACGGTCGCTGCGCGACCTCCTCGACCACCGGTCAGATGTCGAGGAACCGGACGTCCTTGGCGTTGCGCTGGATGAAGGAGCGTCGCTGCTCGACGTCCTCCCCCATCAGGATCGAGAAGATCTCGTCGGCCTGGGCGGCGTCCTCCAGGGTGACCTGGAGCAGCACGCGCTGGTCGGGGTCGAGGGTGGTCTCCCACAGCTCGTCGGCGTTCATCTCGCCGAGACCCTTGTAGCGCTGGATCGGGGCCTCCTTGGGCAGCTTCTTGCCCTGCTCGAGCCCGTCGCGCATGACCGCGTCGCGCTCGGCGTCGGAGTAGACGTACTCGTGCTCGGCCGGCTTGTTCCACTTGATCCGGTAGAGCGGCGGCTGTGCGAGGTAGACGTGGCCGGCCTCGATCAGCGGGCGCATGAAGCGGAAGAGCAGCGTCAGCAGCAGCGTGTTGATGTGGTGGCCGTCGACGTCGGCGTCGGCCATCAGCACGATCTTGTGGTAGCGCAGCTTGGCCAGGTCGAACTCCTCGTGCACGCCCGTGCCGAGCGCCGAGATGATCGCCTGGACCTCCTGGTTGGCCAGCACCTTGTCGATGCGCGCCTTCTCGACGTTGAGGATCTTGCCGCGGATCGGGAGGATCGCCTGGATGTTGTTGTCGCGGCCCATGACCGCGGAGCCACCGGCCGAGTCACCCTCGACGATGAAGACCTCGCACTCCTCCGGGTTGCGCGAGCTGCAGTCGCGCAGCTTGCCCGGCAGGCCTCCCCCGCCGAGCAGGCCCTTGCGGTTGCGGGCCAGGTCGCGCGCCTTGCGCGCGGCGATCCGCGCGGTCGCGGCGGCCTGCGCCTTGCGGATGATCTCCTTGCCCTCGCCGGGGTTCTGCTCCAGCCAGGCGCCGAGCTGGTCGTTGACGACCGACTGCACGAAGCCCTTGGCCTCGGTGTTGCCGAGCTTGGCCTTGGTCTGGCCCTCGAACTGCGGGTTGGAGATCTTCAGGCTGATGATCGCGGTGAGACCCTCGCGGATGTCGTCACCGGTCAGCCGGTCCTCCTTCTTCTTGATCAGGCCCCACTCCTCGCCCCACCGGTTGACCAGCGAGGTCAGCGCCGCACGGAAGCCCTCCTCGTGCGTGCCGCCCTCGGGCGTGTTGATGGTGTTGGCGAAGGTGTGCACCGACTCGTTGTACGACGACGCCTGCCACTGCATCGCGAGCTCGAGGCTCATCGGGTTGGGCGCGTCGTCGCCGGTCTCGGCCTCGTAGGAGATGACCGGGCTGATCGGCGTCTTGCGCTTGTTGAGGAAGTCGACGTAGTCGGCGAGGCCGCGCTCGTACTGGAAGACCTGCTCGAGCGCCTTGTGGCCGTCGACGTCGGCGGCGTGGATCTCGGTCGCGGAGTCGGCGACGCCGTCGACCTCGCCCGTGCCGCCCTCGACCGCCTCGGCGATCTCCTCGGCCTTGGGGCGCGCGTCGACCAGCTCGATGCGCAGGCCCTTGTTGAGGAAGGCCATCTCGCGGAAGCGGGTCGAGATCGTCTCGAGGGTGTAGTCGGTCGTCTCGAAGATGTCCGGCGAGGCCCACCAGGTGACGGTCGTGCCGGAGCGCTCGCCGTCCTCCAGCGGGCGGACCTGGCGCAGCGGGTAGTCCGGGACGCCCAGGGAGAACTCCTGCTCCCACAGGAAGCCGCGGTTCTTCACCTGCAGGTGGAGCCGGTCGGAGAGCGCGTTGACGACGGACGAGCCGACGCCGTGCAGACCGCCGGAGACCTTGTAGCCGCCGCCGCCGAACTTGCCGCCGGCGTGCAGCACGGTGAGCGCCAGCGTCGCGGCCGGCAGCTCCTGGCCGGGCGCGGTGTCGGTGGGGATGCCGCGGCCGTTGTCGACGACGGTGACCGAGCCGTCGGCGTTGAGCGAGACCTTGATGGTGTCGCAGTAGCCGGCGAGCGCCTCGTCGACCGCGTTGTCCACGATCTCCCAGATCAGGTGGTGCAGGCCGCGCTCACCGGTGGAGCCGATGTACATGCCGGGGCGCTTGCGGACGGCCTCGAGACCCTCGAGGACCTGGATCGCGGAGGCGTCGTACTCCCCCTCGTGGGGGGTCGCCTGCGGGGTCTCCTGCTGGGGGGCCTGGTCGTCAGTCGACACGCGGTGACCTCTGTTCTGCTCGGGGTGTGTCCGCCATCACCGATGGCATGGCGAAGGCCGAGCATGGCGTCCCGGAGACGCATTCCCGGCCGATAACCCATTCTAGCCCGCTACGGGCCTCAGGACACGTGCGCGCCCCGCCGCGGGGGAGGACCGGTGTGGAAAACAGGCCCTCAGCGCCACGGAAACGGCAATGGGAGCGCCGAACAGGGGTTCGGGTGGGCCCCGGTACGCGGGAGGCGCCCTTCGGACGCCCTCCCGAGCCCGTGGGTCAGGCGCGCAGCGCCAGGTTGTTGCAGGCCTCGCAGGTCTCCTCCGGGATCAGCCCGGCGCGCATCAGCCAGCCGAAGATCGTGCAGCCCAGGCAGAAGGCGAGGAAGGCCTCGAGCCCCGCGGCCACGATGATCAGCGCCAGCAGGACCTCGGCGAGGCCGGTCTGGCCCAGGGCGACGGCGACGGTGGCCGCCCCGGTGACCACGACGCCGATCGCCTGGGCGAAGCGCTTGGGCGGTCCGGGGACGAGCTTCGGCTCCCCCAGCCGCGGCGCGACCACCCCGGTGGCGAGGCGACCGAGGGGGCTCAGCGTGGGTCCGGTGAGCACCCGGGCCACGAAGCCCAGCGCCAGCGGCAGGCTCAGCCACAGCCAGTCCGTGCTGACCAGGCGGCCCAGCAGCAGGGCGGACGTGGCGATGGCGACCACGCCGCCCGCGACCACGCGCGCCGCCTTCTCGTTGACGGGGTTCGGGAAGCTGAAGGTACGACGGAGCAGCGACTCCGGTGCGGTGGCGGTCATGTCTCGACCTCTCCTTTCGGGGCCGGGCGGGGCGAGCGAGGGCTCGCCCCACCCGGCGGGTGGTGGTGGCTACCCGGTGGGCGGTGCGCCCTGGCCGATGCCCGGGACGAGCCCGAGCGGTGCGGTGGAGGTGACGGTCCAGTTCCCCTCGGGGAAGTAGGAGTCGTCCTGTCGCTCACCGCCGGTGGAGCCCGGGACGAGCGTCGGTGCCAGGAACTGCGGCTGCAGCGGTACGACGGCCGCCGAGCCGACCCCCGGCAGTCGCCGGCTCCACGGCGCGAGCAGCGCCGAGCTGAACACGCCGGGCGCGTCCAGGTAGGCGCGGATGTCCTCCGCCGAGGTGCCGCCGCCGAGGGCCTCGGCCAAGGCGCGGCCGGCGGCGTACCCGCGCAGCCCGTCGAGCGAGGCGAGCTCGCCGCGGAACAGCTGCGGGACCGCCATCCGGTAGAGCACGGCGTCGGTCGACGAGGTCGAGACCTCGCTGACGCCCTGCACCGCGCCGAGGTGGCCCAGGGCGCCCGACGCGCGGACCACCGTCTCGGACAGGACCCGCTCGGACAGCAGGATCGGCGAGGTCAGCACCTTGTCGCCCTTCGCCCGCCCCAGCCGCTCGATGACGGCGACGTCGTCGCCACCGGCGTGCGGCAGGTCCACGACCAGCGCCGTGGTCCGGCGGGCGTCGATGACGCCCGTCAGCTCGTCGTCGTCGAGTTCGGCGAGCGAGCCCGGCTCGAGGAGCCGGACCTCCGGGGTCGGCAGCGACGAGGAGGCGGCGAAGTCCTTCGGCGTCGCCTCCGGGGAGAGCCCGACCTGCAGGCCGGCGAGGAGCCGCTTGCCCTGCAGGTCGTCCTCGACGAGCGCGCGGACGACGGGCTTGGGCGCGACGCCCGCGGGCTGCACCCGGCCACGGATCAGCTGGCCGAGGGCGATGCCCTGGGCGTACGGGTCGGCCGCCAGCCGGTAGACGCCCTTCGTCTCGGTGGGGTCGACGGCGGGATCGCCGACGACCACGGGGAGACCGGCCTCGGCCAGCGCCTCGACCGCGGCCGAGCCACCGCCCCCGCAAGTGCCCGCGGAGGCGACGCCACCGGCCCGCAGGGCCCGGGCGACCGCCTTCTTCGCGCCCTCCTCGGTGCCACCGCTGTCGAGCGTCAGCAGGGCCACCTTGCGCCCGCCGTCGATGCCGCCGTCGGCGTTGACCCTGGCCAGCGCCATCTGGACGCCGATGACGTGCGCCCTGCAGCGCTCGGCCGCCGGTCCGCTGAGGTCGGCCACGGCGACCACCTCGACCGGCGTCGAGCCGGGTGCCTTCGGTACGCCGACCTCGAGGGCGACCGCCTGCGCGGATGCCCCGTCGACCGTCACCTCGGCGCGCCACTGGCCGTCCGCCGAGACGTCGACCGGGGCCGACCAGGTGCGTCCCCCGTGCTGCGCCAGCTCGAGGGTGCGGGCGCGATCGCCGCCACCGGGGCT
The DNA here is from genome assembly GCF_013408525.1 of Nocardioides aromaticivorans. Classification (NCBI taxonomy): domain Bacteria; kingdom Bacillati; phylum Actinomycetota; class Actinomycetes; order Propionibacteriales; family Nocardioidaceae; genus Nocardioides; species Nocardioides aromaticivorans. The sequence goes on along the minus strand of NZ_JACBZM010000001.1, from coordinate 2,074,821 downwards.
GGTCAGCTCGACGGACACCTTCTTCGCCGCCGCGTTCTCCGGCGGCAGGGAGACGGTGAGGACGTTGTCGCCGACCCGCGCCGGCGCCAGCCCGATGGCCGCCGTACCGCTCTCGAGGACGGCGGTGGCGGCCGCGGGTCCGGCGAAGAGCCGCCCGGCCTGGGCCGGCAGCGGTCGGTCGCGGCCCTGGACCAGGGCGCCCAGCGTGACGGCGAGCGCGAGTACGACGACGCCCACGACGAGCTCGAACCCGACCGCACGGCCGGGACCCGGCTCACGATCGCCGCGCGAGCGGCGCCACGCGACCAGGCCGATCCCCGCGATCACCGCGACCAGGGCGGCCTTCGCGATCACGACGCGCCCGTAGCCCGACCAGGTCAGGAAGTACCAGTGCGCGACCTCGCGGACCGCGGCCACGACGCCGGTGAGGACGACCACCACGAGCGCGCCGATCGCGATCGCGGCGTACCGCCGCAGCGCCGTACGAACAGGTACGCCGCCGACGCGCGCGGCGAGCGCCACCGCGCCCAGCCCGCCGAGCCACAGCCCGGCGGCGAGCACGTGGACGACGACGGCCAGCAGGTAGGGCACCGACGGCTCGGTGAGCACGTGGCCGGAGAACGCATAGCTGGCGAGGACTCCGCCCGCGGCGACCAGGGCGACCCACGGACGCACCCGGCGCCGGCGTCGTACGACGAGCAGCGCGACCGAGGCCACGCCGACGATCGCGAGCCGCGCGAGATCCGCCCGGCCGGTGGCCGAGTCGGTCAGCAGGCCGAGGTCGAACGAGCCCGCGGCGCCGGCCGTCGCCGAGGTGAGTGCTCCGGCGACGGCGGCGAGGCCGGTGACCAGCCAGGCCGTCGGCGCGAAGCGCAGGATCCTCGACTCCGCGGCGGGCGTGATCTCGTCCGCGCGGCGCAGGCGGTGCAGGAGCAGGAGGCCCGCGAACAGGACGGAGGCGACCAGGATACCGGCCCAGCGGCCGGTCCAGCGGATGACGCTGTCGCCGGCCGCGCTGCTGTCGGGTCGTTGGCCGCCGCCGGTCAGGTCGGCGGCACCGGGCGGGTCGTCGCCCTTCTCATCGGCGACGCCGAAGCGGAAGGACCCGGAGACGACGTGCCCGTCGTCGCCGAGCGCCGACCAGCGCACGGTGTAGACCGCGCTGGGCAGCGGCTTGCGGGGGACGACGGACAGGATCTGCCCGTTCGCCTTCTCGGTGACGGGGCCGGTGGCCACCGCCTTGCCGCCGGGGCCCGTGACCTCGAAGGTCGAGCCGCGGGCGACCGCCGGCTCGCTGAGCGCGATGGAGATCGCCTTCGGCGACTCCGGGGCGACGGAACCGGCCTCGGGGGTGGACTGGATTGCGTTGGGGTGCGCCGCCGCGGGCGCCGCGCCGCTGCCCAGGAGGGCAGACAGCGCGACGACCGCGACGACGACGAACAGCCGTTGGATCAACGGTAGTCCCGGTAGGCCAGATCCTTGCCGGACGCGTTGGGGCTGGAGATCCCCGGCGGCGTCACCCACAGCTCCGAGTGCGGCTTGTAGAAGCCCGCATCCGGGTTGCCCGGCCAGTTGCGCCGGTTGAAGTTGACGCCGAGACCGCCGGTCTTCTCGTCACGGAACGAGTCGTCGTAGCTGAGCTTGCCCGACGGCGAGATGTTCACGTTGTAGAGCCGGTGGTCACCGTCGACGCCCGTGCGGGAGACGAAGTAGTCCGAGAACTGCAGGCGCCACGGCGTGCCCCACTGGTCGACGGTGTGGTTGTCGAGGGCGCCCCAGTGCGGGCCACCCGTCGTCACGTCGGCCACGGGCAGGGCGGAGACGAAGCGCGGGCAGTCCGCGACCGTCTCGCCCTGGGCCAGCTTGTTCCACAGCCGGATCCCGGAGATGTCCAGGGTCCCGTTGTGGATGCCTCGCGACAGGTCGCAGTCGACCTTGCCGTCCGCGGCGCTCTCGATGACGGGCGAGATGTCGATGTCGTAGACGATCTTCGCCGCACCCTCGTCGAAGTAGTTGTCCGAGCCGGGGTTGCGGCCCTGGACGGCGCGGAAGAGCAGGCGGTTGTTCGGCGAGACCTGGTGCCAGGCACCACCGGCGCAGCCGCCGGGCTCGTCGTACTTGCGTCCGTCGGCGGTCCGCACGATCGAGAGGCCGTCGTTCCAGACCTGCACGATCTGGTCGGAGAAGTCGCCCTTGGCCTTGGTCAGGTCGGGGACGAAGAAGACGCCGCCACCGCACATCGAGCCGAAGAAGGCGCCCTTGGAGCTCAGGCCCTTCTTGTACCGGTCGGCGTTGGGCCAGGTCTTGGCGGCCTCCATGATCCCGTACTGCTCGTGGGCACGCTGGGCGGGCTCGGTCGGGCCGTTCGGGACGTGGGCGACACCGACCAGCTTCGGCTTGCCGGCGTTGGCACCCGTGTTGTCCCAGGTGCGGACGGTCGGCCGGAAGGCGTACTTGTCGATCGTCTTGACCGGGTCGAGCACGATCTCGCGCGGCTCGGCGTAGTCCGAGGTGATGCCGACGCCGAGGTCGTTGCGGAACTGGATGCCGTGCGGGTTGGCGCAGGTGCCGAGCGGGCGGGCCTCGCGCAGGTTGCAGGGCTCCTTGATGCCGTTCGGGTTGGCCCCGAGCGGACCACCGGCCGGCGACTCGGACTCGACCACGACACCCCGGACCGGGTCCGGCTTGAAGGTCACGATCTCACCCGGGGAGCCACCGAAGTTGGCCAGCGGGCCACCCATCAGCGTCAGGTAGAAGCGGCCGCCGGGACCGTTCTCGTACGCGTCGGCGATCGAGCCGCCCGGCGTCGAGGTCACCGGGATCTCGTTGAGCAGCTTCAGGTTCGGGATGTCCTTCGCGTCGAGGACGTGCGTCGTACCCGTGAACAGGCCGCCGGCGAGGATCGGGTCGCCGTCGTTCCACTCGTACTGCATGTGGTGCGACTCGTTCTCCAGGCCCCACGGCAGCGGCAGCTGCACGAAGTTGACCACCCGGGCGTAGTCCGGGTTGTCCGTGCCGTCGAGGTTCTTGGCACGGCTGTCGATGACCTGGAAGCCGTCGAGGCCGGGGAGGAACTGCGGGTTCAGCAGGTCGAGCAGACCCTGCGGGTTGATGGTCGCGTTCTGGACGAACTTGCTGATGACGTCCGCGTTGATGTCGGCGGCGTTCTGCTTGGCCGACCACACCACGGTGTACTCCGGCTTCGCCAGCGGGTCGGGCTGCGGGCCCTTGCCCGACTTGTACTTCGCGACAGCGGCCTTCCACGCGGCCGTCGCCTTGTCGCGGCGCTCGATCGCGCCGGGCACCGTGTTGTTCTTGACCTTCCCGATGCTGGTCGCGTTGCTCAGGGTGTTGACGAGCCACTCGGCACTGATCGGCAGGTCGCCGAGCTGGCCGAGGGCACCACCGTCGCCGTCACCCCCACCGAGGCCCCCGCCGAGACCGCCGTCCAGCAGGTCGAGGCTCGGCAGCGAGAGGCCCTCGCCGGCGAGCTCGTCGAGGCCCGGGAGCTGCAGGCCGCCACCACCCAGTGGGAGGTCCGGTAGCGGCAGGCCACCCGTTCCGTTCGTGTCGTCGGCGGCGACGGGGCCGGTGGTCGCGGTCAGCAGACCGAGACTCAGCAGGCCGGCGGCGACCCCGCGGACGACGCGGTTCTTCCTGTGCATGGCTGTGTGTGCCTTCCTCTGTAGGTGCGTTGACGTGACCCGTACGGCTCACGTCGAGGGGTGGACACGTACGGCGTCGTGGGGCACCGACCCCTGCTTTGCACCCGAGCAGGGCCGGACCGCTCTCCCAAGGTCGGTCCGACGTCGATTCACGCCACACATGTCCAGCAGTTCTCGACTGCCTCCCCATCGACGGCCACGTGGACCGCGATGCCCTTACAGACGATGGCTAGATCTAACCATATTAATTTAGGCGACTTTAAGGTGATTGGGCTTTCGTGGCACTGACGCGTGATCCCGCCACGCACCCGCGCCTAGGTCGCCGGGACGAAGGTGCCCTCGAGGTGCCAGTAGCCGCTGAAGCGGTCGAACGGGCCGCCGGCGATGGTGCTCGACCAGGTCAGCTCGAAGTGGCCCGACTCCTCGTCGTAGGTCCCGGACACCGGCGTCGTCAGGCCCTTCGTCGAGCCGTCGGGCTTCGGCGAGCCCTGGTTGAAGTAGAGGTTGTTCCACCCGGCCGTCCACGCCGTCAGCTGGCCGGACAGCTCACCGTCGTCGTTGCGGATCTCGGGCTTCGGGAGCTTCTCCCCCGTGCCCGGGTCGACCGACGGGGTCGAGATCGCGAACTTGATCGCGGTGAAGGTGCCGGGCTTGGTGATCTGCGCCGCCAGCGCGTCGCCGCGCTTGTTGAACGCCGGGTCGGGGCCCGGCTGGAACTCGCCGGTCCTCAGGCCGCCGTCCGAGCCCGCCACCGCGACGGAGAAGGACTGGTCGGGGCACTTGGAGTCGGGGTTGAGGAAGTAGCCGCCCTTCTCGACGGTCCCGCCCGGCTGGATCATGCGGAAGTACGAACCGGTCGCGCCCTTCGCGTCGCAGTGCCCGGGATCGAGCTTGAAGGTGCCGACCAGCGGCTCGCCCGCGGCCTCCTTCTCGTCGTCGGACGAGCCGCACCCGGCGAGGGCGGCGGCGAGGAGCGGCGTGACGGCGAGGAGCCGCATCGATCGGAGGGAGAGCTTCATGGCTGTGCCTTTCGGGGTTTCCTTCGGGGAGCAAGGGCGATCAGGACGAGGAGGGCACCCGGGGCGAGGAAGAACCACGGGAAGAGCCGGAAGCTGGGCAGCGAGGCGACGGCCTGGTAGTTGTCGACGCTGTCGCTCATCGCGCCGATCATCGGCGTCATGTCGTTGAGGATGCGGATCCACTCGGCGTCGAGCTCCTGGGTCGCCGGATGGGGTACGCCGGCGCGGGCCAGCTCGGGAGCGATGTCCAGCCGGATCGCGCCCTGGCCCGCCGCCATCGTGGCGAAGTAGCCCTGGATGCGGGCCACGTTCTGGGTGGTCTCGATCGTCTCGAAGGCGCCCATCATCGCCGCACCGCGCGGGGCCTTGTCGAACATCCCGACCGCGAACGGCAGCACGACGAGGGCGATGCCGAGCGCGGCGATCGGCCACCGGATCCAGCGCGCGTCCAGGCCGCGCACGGCGCCGTACCCGGCGAGCAGGAGGATGACCACGCCCGGCACCACGAAGAACCAGGGGAACAGGCGGAAGTCCGGCAAGGACGCGACCGCCTCGTAGCCCTCACGGTTCGCGGCGACGTCGTCCATGAGCGAGGTCATGGTGGTGTGGATCTCGGGCCAGTCGCTGCTGAACGTCGCGTAGGCCGGGCTGTCGATCCCGGGGCGGGCCTCGACGAGGGGGTCGATCTCCTGCACCGCCGCGTCGATCCCGGCCAGGTGGCCCTGGAAGCCGGCGAGCCGCTCCTCGGTCATGAAGGGCTTGAAGTCCCGGATCATCTCGGCGCCGAGGGGCGCTCGCTGGAACATGCCGAAGACGGCGGGGGCCAGGACCAGCCCCAGCCCGAGCACTGCGAGCGCGACCATCCGCGCCGACGACCTGCGCGTCCCCATGACATCGCCGCCCTTCTGTTCCTTATTATCGACTAGTTCACTACACTTTATGGTGTTCCCTCCTCGGGCTGCTCCCGCCCCGACAGAAACGACGCCATGACGATGTACACACTGCGCAGCGCGCGCTCCCGCCGCTGGTCGCCGGCCCTGCTGGCGGCACTCCTCCTCGGCAGCCTCGTGCCGCTCTCGACCGCGGTCGCGCCGACCTCGCAGGCCGACAGCGCGACCCGCCTCTCCGGTGTCTTCCGGCTCGCGCCGGGCACCTGCACCGGCGGCCGGATCTCGGGCACCTACCTGCGGATGATCCTGCCGAGCGGCACGACCAACGGTCCCTACATGTCCAACGCGGACTCGCCCTGCAGCGACCAGTCCTTCACGCCGCTCGGCGCGGGCACGGACGGCGGCCTCAGCACCGTCGGCTACCAGCCCGCCCCGAAGCCGGCCTTCGACTCGTCCGGCAACGCGCGCGCGGGCCGGATCACCGCACGGGCGCAGTACTACGGCACCGCGTTCGCCACCGCGACCGCCGGCAAGGAGCCGCAGACCGGCCGGTCCGTGCCGGTCCCCAGCGTCACGCTGCGCGGCAACCGCCTCACCGCCGACCTGCGGGCGTTCACGGTGAGCTGGAACAAGCAGTACTTCAACCAGGGCGCGCCCAAGCCCGACGGCTCGACCCCCGGCAACACCACGCTCGCGACCGGCACCTACGACCGCGCCACCGGTCGCTTCACCCTCGACTGGGCGAGCCAGGTGCAGGGCGGCCCGTTCGACAAGTTCACCGGCAAGTGGCACCTCGAGGGCGTCTTCGTCCCGGCCGGCTCGAGCGGCTCGGGCGGCTCGGGCGGCTCCGGCACCGGCTCCACCGGCCAGCCCGGTACGACGTCGCAGGGCTCCGGCAGCGGCGCCCAGCCCGGTGCGGTCGAGCCCGGTGAGGCTCCGGCTCCCGGCCAGGCACCGGCGGCCGGCGACCCGCTCGCGGGCACGCCCGGTGCGCCGATCACCCCGGGCGCACCCCTGGCCGCGACCGACGCCGGCTCGGTGTCGGCCGGCGCCCCGGGCACTCGCACGGTCACCCAACGCCACAAGGAGTGGCAGGTCTCCGGCCCGCTGACGGCGACCGCCATCGGCCTCGCCGTCCTGGCGGTCGGCCTGATCGTCGGCACCCGGATCCTGGAGCGTCGCGCACGGAAGGCGGCCGCGGCATGAACCTCCCGCTCATCCGCAAGCTCGCGATCGGCTTCCTGTTCGTCGACGTCGTCGTGATCGGCGCCGCCGCGGTCCAGGTCGACGACGTGGTCGCCAGCACCACCACCGCCGACGCGACGGGCGCACCCGCTCCCGCCGGGGTCCCCGCCGGCGCCCTCGACCCCAACGTGATCCCGGCCGTGCCCGTGGACGCCACCGGCTCCATCCCGCTCGGCGACGGCGGGATCCCCCTGCCCGGCGCAGCGCCCGGTCCCGGCGTACCCACCGGCACGGGCGGGACCGGCGGCACGGGCGGACCCGCGTCGCCCGGTGGCAAGGGACCGACCCCGGCACCGCCCACCGGGTCGCCCGGCGGCGAGGACCCCGCGGGACGGGCCCTCCCGCCCTGCCCGGTCAAGCTCAGCGAGGACCCCCCGAGGGGAGGCCTGCAGTCGCTGGTGCCCTTCGCACCGCTCTTCGGCCCGTTCTCCGCGGAGGCCTTCGCCCTGGCCTCGGCGTACCAGCCCGAGCTGCAGCTGCTCGGGCCGATCCTCGCCGAGTACCCGACCATCGAGCCGGTCGTCGCGCCGATCCTGAACCCGCTGATCACCAGCCTGGGCACGCTCTTCGCCAAGGGGCTGGACGTCGTCGGGCCGCTCTACGGCCCCTACCGGACCCAGTTCCTCGAGGCCGAGACCAAGCTCGCGGCCGCGCTGGCGCCGTACTCGAAGGCGCTCGCCCACAACGAGCTCGGCGGATGCATCGTCGAGCTGCAGAGCGCGCTCCTCGCGGCCAGCAGGAGCGGGGCACCGGGCGTCCCGAGCCCGACCGCCCTCGACCTCAAGGCCCTCGGACTCGGAGGTCTCCTGTGACGCCCCGCCGATCCCTGGCGTGGATCGCCCCGGCCCTCGCCGGCGCGCTCCTCTCCGGGTGCACCTTCTCCTCCGGCAGCACGACCGAGGTCACCGAGTCGGGCGGCTCCGGCTCCAGCTCGGCCTCCGGTGGCGGGGCGGTCGACCAGAAGCCCGCCCAGCCCACGCCGTCGACCCCGCACGTCTCGAAGCTGTGCGACAGCCTCACGGCCGTCTACCTCACCGACATCTCCGACCAGAAGGACGCCGCGAGCCTGGTGAAGGACTGGGTGCGGGTCACCGCCGCCGCACCCCCGAAGCTCAAGGACGACCTGGAGGTCGTCGGCGCCTACCTCGTGGCGGCGGCGAAGAGCGACTACGCCGCCCTGAAGGGTGCCTCCGACCAGGTCGGCGACGCCCTCGACCACGTCGACCGGTACGTCACCAAGACCTGCCGCGCGTAGGCATCCGGAAAAGCACGACGCCCCTGACCCCGGGTGGGGTCAGGGGCGTCGTTGTTGCAGTCGGTGGCTGCGGTCAGGGAGCGACCGGCTGGCCCGACAGCTTCTTGTAGGTGAAGGCCGAGCCGACCAGGACGACCGGGATGGCCGCCAGCAGGCCGACGAAGCAGGCGAGCTCGCCGACGAAGATGATCACCACGGCGACGAGGTACCAGATGATCGCCGAGCCGACGTTGTTCTTCGTCAGGTCGATGCTGGCCTTGATCGCGTCGACCGGGGAGAGGTTCTTGTCGACGACGAAGAACAGCGAGTACATCGACAGGAACGCGAAGATGATGCCGGGGATGAAGCACAGCAGGTAGCCGATGAACGTCCCGGCGCCGACCAGCAGGGCGGTGACGATCACGTTGCCGATGTTCTGGAACTTGAAGACCCCGGCGGTGGTGAACGGGCGGCCCTCGGTGACACCCAGCGCCTCACGGATCAGGCCGGCGCCGATGACCTGCGCGAAGACGAAGAACAGCACGCCGAGGAACGCGACGATGCCGAAGGTCAGGAAGAACGGCCAGCCGTCGCTGCAGTCGAGGTTGCCGAAGTCGTCGACCTCGCAGCCCGACGAGCTCGCCGGGATGATCGCGAAGAGGTACAGGAGCGTGAAGACCGCGAACGCCGCGAAGATCGCCAGCGACGCCAGGATCATCTGGCCCATGTTCTGCTGGAACTTCGCCCAGCCGTAGCCGACGGCCGAGCCGACGTCCCACGGCTGCGCACCGGCCGGCGGGCCACCGAAGCCGCCACCGGCGGGCGGACCGCCGTAGCCGCCTCCCGGAGGACCGGCGGGAGGCGGGGCACCGTAGCCACCGCCACCGGGGGGCGGGGGCGGTGCCGGAGGCTGGTAGTTGCTCATGTCGGTCTCCTTGCCGGGCGCGTGGTCATGGGGGCCACGTCGGACGAACGGGTCATCGAACAGTCCGTCATCGTAGCGAGATCGGCACCCCGGGAAGGGTCAAAAGAGAGGACGCTCCGCGCTCAGTCCTGGCTCAGCCGTAGGTGTCCCGCGGCCCGCGCCCGTCGCGGAGCCCACGCCGGCCGTGCTTCCACGACGGCGCGTGCGGTCCGAGGACCTCGACGAGGGTCACCGTCCCGTCACCGAGCTCCGCGTTGAGCCGCTGCACGAGGGTCGCCGCGAACAGCTTCAGCTGGGTGGCCCAGGCCGTCGAGTCGGTGCGGACGACGAGGGTCCCGTCGGTCAGCGTCTCGGGCGTCGAGTGGGCGCCGATCTCGTCGCCGACGATCTCGGTCCACCGCCCGAACACGCCGCGGACCTGGAGGTCGAGCGCCCAGCCGCGGGCGCCGACGAGCTTGTCCACCTCGGCCCCGAGGCCCTGCGGGTCGCGGCCGTCGGGCCGGGCCCCCGAGAACTGCGCCTCACCCGACCGGCCGCGGCTGCGGAAGCCGGTCCCGGCAGGGCGGCCGTCGGAGCTGCGCGGCAGACGGCGGCGGGCGGGCGTCGTACCCGCGGCGGCGGTGCCGAGGGTGAGCGAGCGGGCGAGGTCGAGCCCATCGGCGCGGTGCTCCTCCTCGGCCGCCTCGGGCTCCACGGGGGTGGCGTCCTCCGTCGTCTCGTCGTCCGGGTCAGGCACGGGTCACCTCGCCGGCCGCCACGTGGAAGGTCGCACCCCGCAACGCGTCGGGGACATCGGCGGCGACGGCCGCGGTCACCAGGACCTGCTCGGCACCGGCGACGAGCGCCGCGAGCTGCTCGCGCCGGTCGGCGTCGAGCTCGGCGAAGACGTCGTCGAGGATCAGGATCGGGTCGTCGCCGTCGGCCCGCAGCAGGTCGTACGACGCCAGCCGCAGCGCCAGCGCGAAGGACCACGACTCGCCGTGGCTGGCGTACCCCTTCACCGGCAGGCGGTGCTCGTCGCCCGGGCCCAGGGTCAGCAGGAGGTCGTCGCGGTGGGGGCCGACGAGGGTCACGCCACGCTGGATCTCCTCCGACTGGCGGCGGGCGAGCTCCTCGCGGAAGGCTTCGGCGAGGGGGTTGCGGGGGTCTCGTGACGGTTGCTGCGCAACCTCCTCGACCACCGGGGCGGGAACGGTCGCGGAGTACTCGATCCGGGCATCGTCGCGGCTGGCGCCCCGCGCGACCGCCTCGTACGCCTTCCCCAGGTACGGCGCCAGGTCGGTCACCAGCCGCTGGCGGGCCAGCAGCAGCTCGGTCCCGGTGGTGACCAGGTGGTCGTCCCACACCGACAACGTCGCGAGCGCGGCCTCGCGGGAGGAGCCGCGGGCGGCGTACAGGGTCTTGAGGAGGGTGTTGCGCTGGCGCAGCACCCGCTCGTGGTCGGCGATGACGCCGGCGTAGCGTGGGGTGCGGAGCACGAGCAGGTCGTCGAGGAAGCGGCGCCGCTGCGACGGGTCGCCCTTGACCAGGGCGAGGTCCTCGGGGCTGAACACGACCGTGCGGACCAGGCCCGCGAGCTCGCGCACCCGCGGCAGCGGCGAGCGGTTGACCCGTGCCCGGTTGGCGCGGCCGGGGTTGAGCTCGACCTCGAGGACCGCGGTCCGGCCGTCGCGGACGACCGCCGCCCGCACGATCGCCTGCTCGGCGCCGGCCCGGATGAGCGGGGCGTCCGTGGCGACGCGGTGCGACGAGAGCCGCGAGAGGTAGTCGATCGCCTCGACCAGGTTGGTCTTCCCCTGGCCGTTGCTGCCCACGAAGGCCGTCACGCCCGGTTCGAGCGCGACGTCCACGTCGGCGTACGACCGGAAGTCGTGGAGGGTCAGGTGGGCGACGTGCACGACACCATTGTCCCTCTCTTCGCTCGGGCGTCTCGTGACGGTTGCCGCGCAACCTGCTCGACGACCGGTACGCCTCAGGCGTCGGGGTTGGCCTCGCCGCCGGGAGGCGGGTCCGTGTGCACGGCGTGGCCGCCGAACTGGTTGCGCATCGCGGCGATCGCCTTCATCGCCGGGCTGTCGTCCTGGCGCGAGGTGAAGCGGGCGAAGAGCGAGGCGGCGATGACGTGCATCGGCACGGCGTTGTCGATTGCGGCCTGCACGGTCCACCGGCCCTCGCCCGAGTCGTCGGCGTAGCCGCGCAGCGCATCGAGGTGCTCGTCGTCCTCGATCGCCTCGGTGAGCAGGTCCAGCAGCCAGGAGCGGATGACCGTGCCGTGGCGCCACGACTCGAAGATCGCGGGGACGTTCTCGACGATGTCGACCTTCTCGAGCAGCTCCCAGCCCTCGGCGTAGGACTGCATCATGGCGTACTCGATGCCGTTGTGGACCATCTTGGCGAAGTGGCCGGCGCCGGGCGTCGGACCGGCGTGGACGGCACCGCCCTCCTCGGGCTTGAGGGTGTCGAACGCGGGCTGCACCTTCGCGATGTCCTCGGCCGCGCCGCCGTACATGAGCGCGTAGCCGTTCTGCAGGCCCCAGACGCCGCCGGAGACGCCGCAGTCGACGAAGCCGATGCCCTTCTCGGCGAGCGAGGCCGCGTTGATCGCGTCGTCGGTGTACTTCGAGTTGCCGCCGTCGACGACCAGGTCGCCCTCGCCGAGGAGCTCCTTGAGGTCGGTGATCGTCGAACGGGTGGGCTCGCCCGCGGGCACCATCACCCAGACGACCTTCGGCGCCGGGAGCGCCTCGACCATCGCCGCGAGGCTGTCGACGTCGGCCAGGTCCGGGTTGCGGTCGTAGCCGACGACCGTGTGGCCGCCGTTACGCAGGCGGGTGCGCATGTTGCCACCCATCTTGCCGAGTCCGACCAGTCCGATGTGCATCCGAGGGAGTCCCTTCAGGTCGCTGCGGGTGGGATGTGTCAGCTGAGCAGGCGGCGCGGCATCAGCAGGTAGCGGAACGAGCCACCGTCGTCCTGGGCGGACTCGTCGGGAGTGCCGCTGATGACGACCGGCTTCGACGCCTGCGTGAACGCCAGCTCCACCACAGCCTCGTCGATGGCACCAAGCCCGTCGAGGAGGAAGGTCGGGTTGAAGCCGGTCACCAGGTCGTCGCCCTCGATCTGGGCGGCGACCGACTCCGAGGCCTGGGCGTCGTCGCCGGAGCCGGCGTCGAGGACGAGGGCGCCGTCGCGGAAGCTCAGCTGGACCGCGGTGTTGCGGTCCGCGACGAGCGAGACGCGCTTGACCGACTCGATGAGCTCGGCGCGGTCGATCTTCGCGACGGTGAGCTTCTCGCTCGGGAAGAGGCTGCGGACCTTGGGGAACTCGCCGTCGAGGAGCCGGGTCGTCGTACGACGCACGCCGCCGGGGCCGGTGCCCTCGAAGCCGATGATGCCGTCGCCGGAGCCCGACGCGGACAGCGCGATGGTGACCTCCGGGCCGGCGGTCAGCGACTTCGCGGTGTCGCCGAGGACCTTCGCGGGGACGAGCGCGGCGAGGGTCGCGTCGGGGGTGCCGGGGTTCCAGGTGAGCTCACGCTGCGAGAGGCGGAAGCGGTCGGTGGCGAGCAGGGCGATGGTGTCGCCCTCGATCTCGATCCGGACACCGGTCAGCACCGGGAGCATGTCGTCGCGGCCGGCGGCGGTGACCGCCTGGGCGACCGCGTGCGCGAAGACGTCGCTCGGCACGGTGCCGGTCGCGGCCGGCATCTCGGGGATCGTCGGGTAGTCCTCGACCGGCATCGTCTGCAGCGAGAAGCGCGAGGAGCCGCAGGTCAGCGAGACGCGGGCACCGTCGAGGGTGAGCTCGACGGGCTTGTTCGGCAGGCTGCGGCAGATGTCGGCGAGGAGCCGGCCGCTGACCAGGGCCTTGCCCTCGTCGTGGACCTCGGCGCTGAGCGTGGCGCGGGCGGAGGTCTCGTAGTCGAACGTCGAGAGGATCAGGCCCTCGTCACTGGCCTCGATCAGCAGGCCGGCGAGGACGGGGGCACTCGGACGGACCGGCAGGCTGCGCGCGGCCCACGCCACGGCGTCGGCAAGGACATCGCGGTCGACACGGAACTTCACGTTCGTCGTACCTCATCTGGGTCGGGGTGGGCGGCGCTCGGCGACCGTGTGGTCAGCGGAGCGTGCACGCGGGTGGGGTTGCATCCTGCCACGTCGCTCCTGAGCGCGGCACTGCCTGTCGGTTCGTGTGGTTCGCCGGGGTGGTGACAGGAACGCGCCGAGGGTGGTCGATCCACAGGTCGGGGGTCGTGAGGAGTTCCGCGGAAGATCGATCCGTACGTCGGTAGGGAGTGGTCATAGGTTCGGTGGAAACTGTGGAGAACCACCGTTTGCGCAGGTCAGCGGCCGTGGGGCCGGTGGATGACCTGTGGGGAGAGCCCGGGACGAACTACACGCTCGTGGGGATGACCGGCGTCGTGTGGAGCACCGGCCTGTGGACTCCACGGAATCCTCCCCGTGTAGTTCGCACAATTCGGACGTGGTTGTCCACAGGCTCGAACGACAGGAATCCGTGGCCCTCAGGCCTGCCGGGCCTGCATCTTCACGCGGTTGGTGAGCTCGCTGACCTGGTTGAAGACGGCGCGGCGCTCACCGAGCAGCTGGTTGATCTTCCGCTCGGCGTACATGACCGTCGTGTGGTCGCGGTTGCCGAACTGCGCGCCGATCTTCGGCAGCGAGAGCCCGGTGAGCTCGCGGCACAGGTACATCGCGATCTGCCGGGCCATCACCAGGTGGCGACCGCGGCTCGGGCCGGTGAGCTCCTCGATCGAGAGCCCGAAGTACGCCGCCGTCTGCGCGATGATCAGCGGCGCGGTGATCTCCGGCTCGCCGCCCTCGGGGATCAGGTCCTTCAGCACGATCTCGGCCAGGGTCATGTCGACGTCCTGGCGGTTGAGGTTGGCGAAGGCGGTCACCCTGATCAGGGCGCCCTCCAGCTCGCGGATGTTGGTCTGGATCTTGCTGGCGATGAACTCGAGCACGTCGGACGGCGCCGTGAGGCGGTCCATCGCGGCCTTCTTGCGCAGGATCGCGATCCGGGTCTCGAGGTCCGGCGCCTGCACGTCGGTGATCAGGCCCCACTCGAACCGGTTGCGCAGCCGGTCCTCCAGCGCCTCGAGCAGCTTGGGCGGACGGTCGGACGTCAGCACGATCTGCTTGTTGGCGTTGTGGAGGGTGTTGAACGTGTGGAAGAACTCCTCCTGGGTCTGGGTCTTGCCCGCCAGGAACTGGATGTCGTCGATGAGGAGCACGTCCACCTCGCGGTACTTCCGCTTGAACCGGTCCTGCCGGTCGTCGCGGATCGCGTTGATGAACTCGTTGGTGAACTCCTCGCTGGAGACGTAGCGCACCTTGGAGCCGGCGTAGATCGTGCGCACGTAGTGGCCGATCGCGTGCAGGAGGTGCGTCTTGCCCAGGCCGGACTCGCCGTAGACCAGCAGCGGGTTGTAGCTGCGGCCGGGCGCCTCGCTCACCGCGACGGCGGCGGCGTGGGGGAAGCGGTTGGAGGAGCCGATGACGAAGGTCTCGAAGGTGTACTTCGGGTTGAGCCGCGACTCACCGCTCGCCGGCGGGCTGGCACCGGGCGCGGGCAGCACGGCCGGGTGGTCGGCGCTCGCGTAGCCGTCGTCGAAGGCGGGTGCGGTGCGCGGGGCGTCGTACGTCGACGAATCGATCTGGGGACTTGTCGGCATGTCGACATTCGCGAGGTCGACCGGTGCCGGCTGCTCGAAGGAGGGCTGCTCGTAGGAGGGACCGTCGTCGTAGCGCTCCGCGGGGAAGCCCGGCTCGGTGACCGGCTCGTGCTGCAGCGAGCTGTCGACGGTGACCGCGAGCTGGACCTCGTGGCCGAAGCGCTCGGTGAGGGTGTCCTCGAGCTGGCCGCGCAGCCGGCCCTCCAGACGCTTGCGGGTGAAGTCGTCGGGCACGGCCACGATCGCGGTGGTGCCGTGCAGGGTCACCGGCTTGCTGGCCTGGAGCCAGGCCCGCTGGTGGGCCTGCAGGTCGCCGACGACGGCGGCCCACTCCCGCTCGAGGCGGGCGATGGGCGCCTCGGGGGCGCTGCCGTCGGTGGTCGGGTTCGGGGGCTGATCGGGGTTGCCGGTCACGCCTCACACCTCTCGCTGTTGTCTGTCTGTGGTCGGGGCCCGGTCTGGCTCCACAACTTTGTCCACAGGTTGTGAACAATTGCATCATCGACGTGACGATGCTCGACCGAGGCCGCCCGAACCATCCATCAGACCTCGTTTGCGCAGGTCAGAGGCACCGAGACGGTGACAGTGGCACGGCTGACGAGTGAGGTCGTCGGGGACTTTCGGGACCGGCGGGGAAACCCGGAGTAGTCGAACCTAACGGGCGACCGGCCTGTGGATCAACCCGCTATCCACAGGTTTCGCAGGCACCTGCGGAAATCGATGCACCGTGGTCGGCACTCGCGGGCGCGGATCATCTGGCCCGCGGGCCGGTACGACGGGGAGGCGCGCCGGTTTGACCCCCGATCCGGCCTCCGCGTACCGTTGATTGGTCAACCGGGGTCGACCGGTGCCGCATGTCCACGAATCATCCCTCCTCGCAGGTGCGCAGCAGCTGCTGGGATCGGACCTCGTGGCTGCGCGGTGCCGGCCGACGTGCCTCACGGCTCCTGATCGGAGTCGCTCGCAGGCTGCCGCGCGACCCTTCCCGATCCTGCACCTGAGAGGCCGATTCGTGAGCAAGCGGACGTACCAGCCGAACAACCGTCGTCGTCACAAGACGCACGGCTTCCGACTGCGGATGCGCACCCGCGCGGGCCGCGCGATCCTGGCGAACCGCCGCCGGAAGGGCCGCTCGAGCCTCGCTGTCTGAGGCCGGGCAGGTCCGGGGGTGTCCGCTCAGCGGAACCCGCGGGGCTGACCGATGCTCGCCGCCGGCAACCGGCTGACGGACCCAGAAGGATTCCGGGCCGCCAGCCGACGGGGCCATCGAGCCGGTGCCCGCACCGTCGTCACGCACCTGTTGCTCCCCCAGGAGCAACAGGTCGTCGGCATGTCCGGAACCCCTTCCCCAGCAGGCCCGGCGCTGCCCGCAGCGCGGGTCGGCTTCGTCGTGAGCAAGGCCGTCGGCAACGCCGTCGTGCGCAACCGCACCAAGCGGCGGCTGCGGCACGCGGTGCGCGAACGACTCGCGGTGCTGCCTCCGGGCTCGCTGCTCGTGGTCCGCGCCCAGCCGGCGGCCGCCCTGGCGTCGTACACGGAACTGGTGGCGGACCTCGAGCGTTGTCTGCAACGCGTGACCGAGCGCGTCGTCCAGCCCGGGGAGGCCCGATGAAGTGGCTGCTGATCGGGCTGGTGCGCGGCTACCAGCTGGTGATCAGCCCGTACCTGGGCCCGACCTGCCGGTACTACCCCTCCTGCTCCGCGTACGCCGTCGAGGCGCTGCGGGTGCACGGTGCGATCAAGGGCAGCTGGCTCGCCGCACGGCGTCTGCTGCGCTGCCACCCCTGGTCGCCCGGCGGGGTCGACCACGTGCCGCCCCGGCACGACCACTCCCCCGCCCGCACCGAGGCCCCGGCCCGGAGCGACTCCGCACTCCTGCCGGCGACCGCCGGCGGTTCCGACTCCCAACTAGGAGCCTGACTCGTGGGTTTCATCGGCGACATCGGCCACTTCATCATGGTGCCGCTGTACTACATCATCTCGGCGGTGCTGCTCGGGTGGCACAAGCTGTTCACGGTGCTCGGCCTCGACGCTGACGGCGGCCTGTCCTGGGCCCTCTCGATCATCGGGCTCACGCTGGTCATCCGCGCTGCCCTGATCCCGCTGTTCGTCAAGCAGATCAAGTCCAGCCGCAACATGCAGCTGCTGCAGCCCAAGGTGAAGGAGCTGCAGAAGAAGTACGGCCACGACCGCAACAAGCTGGCCGAAGAGACCATGAAGCTCTACCGCGAGGCGGGCACCAACCCGTTCGCGTCCTGCCTGCCGATCCTGCTGCAGATGCCGATCTTCTTCGCCCTCTTCCGGCTGCTCTCGCAGGCGGCCAAGAGCGACAAGGCGCACGGCTTCCTGACCAAGGAGAAGGCGCACCAGTTCGGTGAGTCCGAGATCTTCGGCGTGCTCCCGATCAACGGCTCGTTCTGGCAGTCGCGCACCTGGGGCGAGGACCCGCACACCGGCGTCATGCTCGTGGCGGCGTTCCTGGTGCTCGCGATGACGGCGACCACCTTCACCACCCAGCGCCAGCTGATGGCCAAGAACATGCCGGCCGAGGCGATGAGCGGCCCGTACGCCCAGCAGCAGAAGATGCTGCTCTACATCCTCCCGGTGGCCTTCGGCCTCGGTGGTGTCGCGTTCCCGATCGGTGTCCTCCTCTACTGGACGACCTCGAACCTGTGGACCATGGGCCAGCAGTTCTACGTGATCCGCAACAACCCCGCGCCCGGCACGCCGGCCTTCAAGGCCAAGCAGGACCGCGACCGGGCGAAGGCCCTGCGCCACGGCCACGCGCCGGAGGCCGAGACCGTCGCCGAGGGTACGACGACCACGACCGACCGGCGCCCGGCCACCCGCCAGCAGCCGAAGCGGCAGACGCGCTCGCAGCGCAAGACCGCCCCCAAGCCCGGCGCCCCGGGCGCCAAGAACAAGTCCGCCGACTG
The DNA here is from genome assembly GCF_013408525.1 of Nocardioides aromaticivorans. Taxonomy (NCBI): domain Bacteria; kingdom Bacillati; phylum Actinomycetota; class Actinomycetes; order Propionibacteriales; family Nocardioidaceae; genus Nocardioides; species Nocardioides aromaticivorans. The sequence continues at coordinate 2,057,211 of NZ_JACBZM010000001.1, read as the reverse complement.
GGAGAAGTACGAGGCCCAGGACGGCACGGAGCCTGAGACGAACGAGGGAGACAGCAAGTGAGCGCCGAGATCGAGACCGAGGTCGTGACCGACGAGACCGCCGCCGACGCGGGTGCCGTGGAGTCGACCGAGGAGGACGAGGCCGCGGCCCCGGCCGCCGACAACGACAAGGTGGCCCGCCTCGAGCAGGAGGGCGACATCGCCGCGGACTACCTGGAGGAGCTCCTCGACATCGCCGACCTGGACGGCGACCTGGACATCGACGTGGAGGCCGACCGCGCCGCCGTGTCGATCGTGGGTGCCGACCTCAGCCAGCTGGTCGGGCAGGACGGCAAGGTCCTCGAGGCCCTGCAGGAGCTGACCCGCCTCGCGGTCTACCGCGAGACCGGCGAGCGCTCGCGACTGATGCTGGATGTGTCCGGCTTCCGTGCGGACAAGCGCACCCGCCTCTCGCAGCTGGGCGCCGACACGGCCGCCCGGGTCGCCGAGTCGGGCGAGCCGGTCTCGCTCGAGCCGATGTCGCCCTTCGAGCGCAAGATCGTCCACGACGCCGTCGCGGCCGCTGGCCTGCGCTCGGAGTCGGCGGGCGTGGAGCCGCGGCGCTACGTCGTCGTACTGCCGGCCGACGCCTGATCCGTTCCACGACCGCGCCCTCGGTGTTTCACGTGAAACACCGGGGGCGCGTCAGTTCTCCGTCCATCACCGCACGACCACCAGGGGGAAGCACCAGATGACTGTCGAGCTCCCCCCTCCCCCGCCGGCCGTCACCGCGCTGTTCCCCGCCTCCCGGGTCGACGCAGCCGTGGCGTACGCCGAGCTCCTGGCCACCGACGGGGTCGTCCGTGGCCTCATCGGCCCTCGTGAAGCGCCCCGCCTGTGGGAGCGCCACGTCCTCAACTGCGCCCTGATGGCGCCCGCCCTGCCTTTGGACGCCCGGGTGGCCGACATCGGCTCCGGCGCCGGCCTGCCCGGCCTCGTGCTGGCCATCGCCCGACCGGACATCACGATCACCCTGGTCGAGCCGCTGCTGCGTCGTACGACCTTCCTGGAGGAGGCTGTCGCCTCCCTCGGCCTCACCAACGTGGTGGTCGTCCGCGGCCGTGCCGACGCGCTCCACGGCACCTCCGACTTCGACGTCGTCACTTCCCGAGCCGTCGCCCCGCTCGACCGCCTGCTGGAGTGGTCGATGCCCCTCGTCGCCCCGCACGGCGCCCTCGTCGCGATGAAGGGGAGCTCGGCACCCGAGGAGGTCGAGGCGGCGGCTCCCGTCCTCGCCCGACTGGGATGTGCCGCTCCGGTCATCGAGACGTGGGGCGGCGGGGCCGATGCTGTCCCCGACGTGAGTCCGATCCGCGTCGTGCGGGTGACGTGGGCCGACCCGGCCCGCGTATCGTTGCCGTCCCGGCCGCAGCGTGATGTTCGGGCATCACGTCCTTCCCGCGGCAGGAACAAGAGGAGGAAGTCGTGACCGACGCCGAGGCCCCTGGCGGGTTTTCCACCGATGGGGGTGGGGGTGCTGAGCGTGAGCATCCACAGACTGAGCCCGGTTATCCACAGGCAAGCCTGCAGCGCGCGCTGCGTGGGGATGACGACGTTTCACGTGAAACCGGCTCCTCGGAGGAGTCGCCCGTTTCACGTGAAACGGGCACGGTGACCAGTACGGGCGTCCTGACCGCCGCGCAGCTCGCCGAGCGCAACGCCGGCTTCGAGGATGACCAGACCCCCCTCGCCCGGGCCGCGCAGGCCACGGTGATGGTGCGCGCCGGCATCCCCCAGGAGCAGCTGGGCCGACCCTCGGAGACCCGCGTCTTCGTCGTCGCCAACCAGAAGGGTGGCGTCGGCAAGACCACGTCGACGGTCAACCTCGCCGCGGCCCTCACCCAGCTCGGGCAGCGCGTCCTGGTCATCGACCTCGACCCGCAGGGCAACGCCTCCACGGCGCTCAACATCGAGCACCGGCAGGGCACCCCGTCGACGTACGAGCTCCTCGTCGACGGCCTCGCGATCGTCGACATCGCGCAGCCCTGCCCCGACGCCGCCGGTCTCTGGGTGGTCCCCGCGACCATCGACCTGGCCGGTGCGGAGATCGAGCTGGTCAGCGTCGTCGCCCGCGAGCAGCGGCTGAAGAAGGCCATCGACGCGCACCCCCGGGTCGGCACCGCCGCCGACATCGGCGAGGAGCGCTTCGACTACGTCTTCATCGACTGCCCGCCCTCGCTCGGCCTGCTGACCCTGAACGCGCTCGTCGCGGGCGCGGAGATGCTGATCCCGATCCAGGCCGAGTACTACGCCCTCGAGGGGCTCGGTCAGCTGCTCGCCACGGTCGACATGGTGCGCGCGCACCTCAACCCGGAGCTGGCCGTCTCCACCATCGTGCTCACCATGTACGACGCCCGGACGCGCCTGGCTGCGGGCGTGGCCCAGGAGGTGCGCGAGCACTTCGGCGACCAGGTCCTCAAGACGGCCATCCCGCGCTCGGTGCGCGTGTCCGAGGCGCCGTCGTACGGGCAGACCGTGATGACCTACGACCCGGGCTCGCCGGGCGCCCTCAGCTACCTCGAGGCAGCCCGCGAGATCGTCACCCGAGGAGCCGCCCTGTGAACGCGAACGCGCCCCGTCGGGGCCTCGGCCGGGGCCTCGGATCGCTGATCCCGACGGCCCCGCCCGCCGCTCCCCCGGCGCCCGGAAATGCCCCGGCGACGGACGTGGTTGTCAACCCGGACGCCCAGAATTCGGACCTTGCCGCAGGAGCGCCTTCCAGCGCGTCGGTGGACCTCAGGTCCACGGACACCACGAGCGGCCCGCAGACGGCGGATTCGGCTCTGGCGCCCGTCGAGGGCGCCTTCTTCGCCGAGCTGCCCGTCGAGCAGATCCGGCCCAACGCGGTGAACCCGCGGACCGTCTTCGACGAGGAGGCGATGGCCGAACTGGTCCACTCGATCAAGGAGATCGGCCTCCTCCAGCCCGTCGTCGTCCGCAAGACGGCCCCGGATGCCTACGAGCTGGTCATGGGCGAGCGCCGCTGGCGCGCCACCCAGGCCGCCGGCCTCACCACGATCCCCGCGATCGTGCGCGAGACCGAGGACACCGACATGCTCCGGGACGCGCTCCTGGAGAACCTGCACCGCAGCAACCTCAACCCGCTCGAGGAGGCGGCGGCGTACCAGCAGCTGCTCGAGGACTTCTCCTGCACGCACGACGAGCTGGCCCAGCGGATCGGCCGCTCGCGCCCCCAGATCAGCAACACCCTTCGCCTGCTGAAGCTCACCCCCGCCGTGCAGCGCCGGGTGGCCGCGGGCGTGCTGTCCGCCGGCCACGCGCGAGCGCTCCTCGGCGTGCCCGACGCCGACCAGCAGGACCGCCTCGCCCAGCGGGTGGTGGCCGAGGGCATCTCGGTGCGGGGCCTGGAGGAGATCGTCGCGGTGGGCGACGACACTGGTACGCCGAAGCGCACCACGCGTCCGAAGCCGAAGGCCCCCGGCCTGGCCGAGCTGTCGGAGCGCCTGGGTGACCGGCTGGAGACGCGGGTGAAGATCGACCTCGGCAAGGCCAAGGGGAGGATCAGCATCGAGTTCGCCAACACCGGCGACCTGCAGCGCATCGTCGACCTCATCGACCCGCGCAACCGCAACGACAGGATCATCTGAGCGGTCCCGCCCCGGACGTACGACGGCCCGGCTCCCCACACGGTAGCCGGGCCGTCGGCTTTGTCGACATGGAGACATGTCACTTTGGCAACATGTCTCCCTCGCGTTGCGCATGTTTCACGGGAAACGTCGTGCGTCAGGAGGCGGGCAAGGGCCACCCCGGGCAGGTGTCCGGACCGGCGGGCTGCAGCTCGACCGACGTGAGCGTGGAGGACGCAGCGGGTGTGCCCTTCAGGCAGTCGGTGCCGATCTGCCCGTCGACGTCGACGACGGTGCCGTCGAGGTGGACCAGGACGTTGTCGTCGCCGGCACCCGCGACGAAGGTGAGCGGCGTCAGCATGAAGTCGTCGGTCGCGGGATCGAAGAACGGCAGGCCGGCCACGACCGAGTCCGCGGCGGGCGAGCCGTGCACCGTCGCGCCGAGGCCACGCGGTCCGATCACCTCGACCGATGCCAGTGTCGCCAGGTCGCGGCCGCTCTCGTTCTCGACGACCCCGCTGCCTGCGCCGGTGAGGGAGACGACCACCTTCTGCGTGGAGCCTGTCGGAGGCAGCGCCGTGACGTCGGTCTGGTCGGCTCCCGACCCGCCGTCCAGCAAGCCGGTGCCGCCGCAGGCCTTGCCCAGGAGGTAGGTGTCGACGAGGGTGTCGTTGCCCGCCTGGCCGTAGAGCCGGTCGTACTCGGGTTGGCTGCTGACCCAGCAGGGCTCGGTGTCGGTGAGGCGGTCGTCGCCGTCGCCTCCCTCGAGCGTGTCCCGGCCGTAGCCCTCTGCCGTGAGGGTGTCGTTGCCCGTCCCGCCGACGAGGCGGTCGTCGCCACCGGAGTCCTCCACCCAGTCGTCGTCCGCGCCGGCCCACACCTGGTCGTTGCCCGACCCCGGGGACAGCAGGTCGCGGCCGCCACCGCCCCAGATGCGGTCGGCTCCCGGGCCACCGGCGATGGAGTCGCGGTCGTCCGTTCCGACCAGCCGGTCGGCGTACGCGCTCCCGACGAGTCCTGGGCGCGTGTTGAACACCAGACGGTCCGAGCCGTCGCCGGCGGCCGTCCCGGTCGCGAGGTTCACCGAGACGCCCCGCGGCGCGGTGTCGTAGAGCACCTTGTCCGCGTTGTGCAGCTCGTCCCGCGGGTCGACACCGGGCACGAGGGTGTCGTCGCCGGCCCCGCCGCGCAGCTTGTCGCCGACGTGCCAGGTCTGGTCGGACCCGTCCACGTAGACCTCGTCGATGCCGCCGTACAACCGGTCGTTGCCCGCATTGCCGCGGAGGTCGTCAGCCCCCTCGCCGCCGCAGATGGTGTCGTTGCCACCGAGCCCGTTGATCACGTCGTTGCCGCCACCACCGTCGATGACGTCGGCCCGGGAGGTTCCCCGGATGACGTCGCCTCCGGCAGTGCCATGGATGGTCACCCGCTTCCCCGCGCACGTGGAGGCGGCGTCCGACGGAGCGGGCACGAGCACGAGTCCGGCGAGGGTGAGGGCGGCGACCGCCCCGAGCTGCGTGCGCATGCCCTGAGCCTATGTCGGCGACGGAGACGTGGTGGGCCTCGCCGACATCGACTTGTCGACAAGACGACAAAGCGACATGTCGAGAGGACGACATGGCGGCCACCTGTCACGGCGACAGTCCCCCGTGCGTCGAGGAGGATGAGGACAGGAGGAAGCACCATGGGACGGCGCGGACGAGAGCGGGCGGCGGAGTTCAGCGACTTCGCACGCACCGCCATGCCCGACCTCTACCGCACCGCGTCCCTGCTGTGCGCCGACCGCCACCGTGCCGAGGACCTGGTCCAGGAGACCCTGGCCCGCGTCTACGCCCGGTGGAGTACGACGATCGACAACCCAGCTGCGTATGCCCAGACCACGTTGACCCGCACCTGGATCAGCCAGCAGCGGCGACGCAGCACCCACGAGCGTCCGATGGACCGGCTGCCGGAGCACCCGGTCCCGGCTCCGGACGACGCCCTCCGGCTCACGCTGCTCGACGCCCTCGCCGGACTCGAGCCGCTGGACCGGGTGATCGTCGTGCTGCGGCACGTCGACGACGTGCCGACCGCCGAGGTCGCGCTGCGCTTGGGGATGACCGACGTCGCCGTACGGGCGCGCCTGATGCGGGCCCTGCGAAAGCTGCGAGCGGTGCTCGACCTGCCCTTCCCCGACCTCGTCACCGAAGGGACCACGCCATGACCGACCACGGACTCACCGACCTGCTCCAGCGCGCGACGGAGCCGTTCGACCCGTCGAGCGCGGACCGGATCATCGCCGACAGCATCCACGGGGGCGCCCGCAGGCGTCGCCGCCGTCACCTCGCCGTCACCACGACCGCCGGGGTGGCCGCGGCCGCCGTCGCCGGGCTCGTCGTCCTGATCGCGGGCGGTGGCGACACGGTGCGCGGCGAGGACCCGCTCGCCACCCAGCCGGGCTCCCCCACCAGCGCGCCCGCGGACGGCCCGACCAGCTACGACCCCGGCTCGGAGACCGAGGTGCCCGGTGGACCCGAGATCCCGACCGACCGCGGCATCGTCGGCGACGCCCGGCTGGTGGCGGCCGTGCAGGAGCTGCTCGCGAGCAGCGGCACGGTCACCGGCGCCGAGGTGGAGCACGTCTCGACCGGGGTGACGGGGCACCTGGCCGACACGACCCGCGAGGGCCGGCGGATCGACCTCCTGCTGGACGGCATGGGCACCTCGATCACGATCCAGCGCTGGGACGGGTACTCCGCGGTCGGCGTCGCCGAGCCCGGGCCGACCAGCGAGGAGGACCCGGGCCAGCGGGTCGCCACCACCGCCCAGGAGGCCTGTGCCGGGGCCTACCGGGTGTTCCCGCCCGTCGAGTGCACGTCCGTCGCCGGCGGCGCGTACGAGGCCGGCTGGCCGTCCCAGGGAGCCGGGATGCCCGACACGTACAAGGAGCTGGTGGTCACCCTGTTCACCGACGACGGCTGGGCGATCCAGGTCGACACCTACAACACGCCCGGCGAGAAGACCGGCGGGCCGCTCCGGGAGCTGCCCCCGCTCTCCGCGGCGAGGGCGCTGGAGATCGCGCAGAGCCCGCGGTGGTTCACCGAGGGCTGAGCCGCGCGCTCAGGCGTCCTACTTCCCGGCCTTCTTCTCGGCGGCCCGGGCAGCGCGCCTCGCCGCCCGCTCGCGCAGCTCGGCCTTGTCCATCTCGTCGGCCTTCTCCGGTGTCGGCGCCGAGCCGCCGAAGCGGGCGGGCGTCCACCAGGAGCCCGGCTCCTTCTCGGCGTCGGGGTACTCGGCGATGACCTCGTCGAGCATCCGCTGCATCGCCGCACGCAGCTCGGCGGTCTCGGCGGCGATGTCCTCGCCGGTCGGGTGCAGCGGCTCCCCCACCTTGACGACGATGGTCTTGGGCGAGCGCGAGAAGTCCTTCTCGTGGTCCTTGGTCATCAGCCGGTGGGCACCCCAGACGATGACCGGGATGAGCGGGACGCCGGCGTCGGCGGCGATCCGCGCGGCGCCGGACTTGAGCTCCTTGATCTCGAAGGAGCGGGAGATGGTGGCCTCGGGGTAGATCCCGACCACCTCGCCGGCCTTGAGATAGGCCAGCGCGTCCTTCATCGACTGCAGCCCCGAGCCGCGGTCGACGCGGATGTGGTGGAAGGAGCGCAGGAGGTGGCCCACACCGGGCTTGTCCATCATCTCCTTCTTGATCATGAACCGGACCAGGCGCTTCTGCGGCTCGGCGCCGGCACCGGCGTAGATGAAGTCGATGTAGCCGGTGTGGTTGATCGCGAGCAGCGCGCCGCCCTTGCGTGGGATCGACTCCGACCCGGAGACCACCACCCGCTGGCGCATGAGCTTGAACAGCATCTTGGCGGTGACGATGACAGGCGGGTACGTGATGTCGAGCACCGGTGGAGTCTGACAGCCCGACCCGGGAAAGCGCGACTGCCTGTCGCGCAGAAGTGCCCGGAAAAGCTACTCCGAGCGAACAAAAATGTCGGCTGCCCTCAGCGTCGGGTGGCGAGGAACTCCGCGATCCGCCCGATCGCCTCCTCGAGTACGTCGACGTCCGGGAGCGTCACGAGCCGGAAGTGGTCGGGGGCGAACCAGTTGAAGCCGGTGCCGTGGGTGACCAGGATCTTCTTCGCCCGCAGCAGCTCGATCACGAACTGCTCGTCGTCGTCGATCGGGTAGACCTCCGGGTCGAGCCGCGGGAAGCAGTAGAGCGCGCCGCGCGGGCGCACCGAGGTCACGCCGGGGATCTCGTTGAGCAGCCGGTCGGCCAGCATCGCCTGCTCGTAGAAGCGCCCGCCGGGCACGATCAGCTCGTTGATCGACTGGTAGCCGCCGAGCGCGGTCTGGATCGCGTGCTGTGCCGGCACGTTGGCGCACATGCGCATGTTGGAGAGCAGGGTGAGCCCCTCGAGGAAGTCCTCGGCGAGCTCCTTGGGGCCGGACACCATGACCCAGCCGGCGCGGTAGCCGCAGACCCGGTAGGCCTTGGACAGGCCGCTGAAGGTCAGGCAGAGGACGTCGTTGCCGGCCGCGGCCGCCGCGTGGTGGTGGACCGCGTCGTCGAAGAGGATCTTCTCGTAGATCTCGTCGGCGAACACGACCAGGTCGTGGCGGCGGGCGATGTCGACCAGCTTGGCGACCATCTCCTTGCTGTAGACCGCGCCGGTGGGGTTGTTCGGGTTGATGATCACCAGGCCGTGGGTGTTCTCGGTGATCTTCGACTCGATGTCCTCGAGGTCCGGCATCCAGCCGTTGTCCTCGTCGCACCGGTAGTGCACGGGGGTGCCGCCGGACAGCGACACCGCGCCGGTCCACAGCGGGTAGTCGGGCGCCGGCACCAGGATCTCGTTGCCGTCGTCGAGGAAGGCGGTGAGGACCATGGAGATCATCTCGGAGACGCCGTTGCCGATGAAGACGTCCTCGACGGCCGTGTCCTTGAGGCCGCGCGACTGGTAGTACTGCGCGACCGCGGTGCGCGCGGAGTAGATGCCACGGGAGTCGCTGTAGCCCTGCGCGTCGGGCAGGTTGTGCACCATGTCGGCGACGATCGCCTCGGGCGCCTCGAAGCCGAACGGTGCGGGGTTGCCGATGTTCAGCTTGAGGATCTTGTGGCCCTCGGCCTCGAGGCGCTGGGCCTCGACGAGGATGGGTCCCCGGACGTCGTACCGGACGTTGCGGAGCTTCCTGCTCTGGCTGATCTTGCGCACGAGCCCCATTCTCGCAGGTCCCCGCCACCCCATTTCAGGGCGGCGACGCCTACTGTTGGAGACGTGGCCCGCACCACCGTGCCGCTGACCCTCGACCTGCTCGACGCCCTCGACGCGCCGTGCCGGACCTGCCTGTTCTGGGAGCGCGACCCGGTGCACCGTGACGGGCTCTCGCCCGCCGAGCGGGCCCGCGAGAAGGAGGCCTGGGTCTCCGAGGTGCTGCGCGAGTGGGGCTCGTGCGGGCGGGTCGCGGTCGTCGACGGCGAGCCGGTCGGCTACCTCGTCTACGCCCCGGCCGCGTTCGTGCCGGGTGCCGCCGCCTTCCCCACCGCCCCGGTCTCCCCCGACGCGGTGCTGCTCACCACCGCGTGGATCCGCCCCGACCACGCCGGCGGCGGGCTGGGCCGCCTGCTCGTGCAGGGGATGGCGCGCGATCTCGTCGGACGCGGGGACATCCGGGCGGTCGAGGCGTTCGCCCGGACCGGTCGCATGTCGCCGGGCAGCCACGCGGAGTGCGTCGTACCGGCGGACTTCCTGGCCCGGGTCGGCTTCAAGACGCACCGGGCGCACCCTCGCACGCCGCGGATGCGGATGGAGATGCGCTCGCTGGTGACCTGGCGGGGCGAGATGGAGGCCGCGTGGGAGCGGCTCATCGGCGTCGTACGACGCCCGAAGCACGCTCCCGCACCGGTGCCCCGGGAAGCACGAAGCCCCCGGTCCTAGGGGGACCGGGGGCTCCGCTGCGACGTCAGGCGTCGATGAACTCGGAGAGCTCCTTGAGGATCGCGGCCTTCGGGCGGGCGCCGACGATGGTCTTCACGACCTCGCCGCCCTGGTAGACGTTGATCGTCGGGATGCCGGTGACCCGGTACGACGCCGGGGTGACCGGGTTCTCGTCGACGTTCAGCTTGTAGAACGTGATCTTGTCGCCGTGGGCGCCGGCGATCTCGTCGAGGATCGGGGCGACCTGGCGGCACGGACCGCACCACTCGGCCCAGAAGTCCACGAGGACGGGCTTGTCGGACTTGAGGACCTGCGCGTCGAACTCGGCGTCGGTCACGGCGGAGATGTTGTCGGCCACTGGGGGCACCCCTTCGGTATCGGTGAACGTGAAGTCTGTTGGTGGAACCTACGCGCCCGCGCTGGCATTCCCGGCGAGGGCGTTGCCGGCGGTCGCGGCGGCGTGGTCGAGCGCGGCGATGTAGCGCTCCGCGTCGAGGGCGGCGGCGCAGCCGGTGCCCGCGGCGGTGATCGCCTGGCGGTAGGTGTGGTCGACCAGGTCGCCGGCGGCGAAGACGCCGGGGACGTTGGTCGCGGTCGAGCCTGGCTGGACCAGGACGTAGCCGTTGTCGTCGAGGTCGACCTGGCCGGTCAGCAGCTCGGAGCGCGGCTCGTGCCCGATCGCGATGAACAGGCCGGTCGCGGGCAGCTCGCTGGTCTCGCCGGTGACGGTGTCCTTCAGGGTCAGCGACTCGAGGGAGTCCTCGCCGTTGATCGACTCGACCACGGAGTTCCAGACGATCTCCAGCTTCGGGTCGGCGAAGGCCCGCTCCTGCATGATCTTGGAGGCGCGCAGCTCGTCGCGGCGCACGATCAGCGAGACCTTCGAGCCGAAGCGGGTCAGGAAGGTGGCCTCCTCGACGGCGGAGTCGCCGCCGCCGACGACCGCGATGTGCTGCTCGCGGAAGAAGAAGCCGTCGCAGGTGGCGCAGTACGAGACGCCACGGCCGGACAGCTTCTCCTCGTTGGGGAGGTCGAGCTTGCGGTAGCCGGAGCCGGTGGAGAGGATCACGGCCCGCGCGGTGTAGGTGTCGGTGGCCGTCTTGACGACCTTCACGTCACCGGTGAGGTCGACCTCGACCACGTCGTCGGCGACGAGCTCGGCGCCGAAGCGCTCGGCCTGGGCGCGCATCTCGTCCATCAGGGCCGGGCCCTGGATGCCGTCGCGGAAGCCGGGGAAGTTCTCGACCTCGGTGGTGTTCATCAGGGCACCGCCGGCGGTGACCGAGCCCTCGAAGACGAGCGGGTTCAGCTGCGCCCGCGCGGCGTAGATCGCTGCGGTGTAGCCGGAGGGACCGGAGCCGATGACGATGACGTTGCGGGGCTCGGTGGACTCGGTCATGGGACTCCCTGTCAGGGTGGAAGGACTGCACTCGCTGAACCCGATCGTAGGCTCCGGCATTCCCGGGGGCGAACCGCGCCCAGCGGATGGTTCAGCGGCTGGCTCAGCGGATGGTTCAGCTGGCGGCGAGGATCATCGAGTGCAGGACGTCGCCGGTGCCGCACGCCAGCACCTCGGCCGCCTGGTTGGACCCGACCGGCTCCCGGAACGCGACCACGGCCGGCTTGCCGTCGTACAGGACGCCGACGAGGTAGCCGCTGCCGAAGTCGGCGGTCTCGCACATGAAGTCGGCGGGGGCGGTGAGGGTCGCCCGGCCGTAGTCGGCGGCGGCCGGGTGCGGCAGGGAGTAGTGCTGCAGCGCGACCAGGTCCTCGCGCAGGTGGTCCGGACGGACCCGGCGCAGCTGCTCCTCGGTGACCACCCGGCGCGGCGTCGCGCTGGACGCCTCGGGCGCGGCCGTCGCGCTGGCGTCCTTCTCGGCGTTGCCGCTGACGAAGTCCTGGGCCTCGCCCAGCGCGTCGTCGTCAGCCGCCGAGCCCGCGGCGTCGCGGGCGGGCGCCTCGTCGGAGCTGGCGGTCGCGGCGTCGCTGCCGTCGCCCTGCCGGTCGTTGTTGACGATCCCGGCGCCGGCTGCGACGGCGACCACGGCCGCCGCGGCGCCGAGCAGCACCCGGACCCGGACCCGGCGGCGCCGGGCCGCGGCGTCGAGGGGTACGACGATGCCGGGGTTCTCGGGGTGGGAGACGGTCGCGCCGGACGCCGACCTGTCCGCGACCAGCTCCTCGATGACGCCGTCGAGGCGCGCCGTCACCTCGGCGGGCATCGGCTCGGGGCCCCCCGCGGCCGCGAGGGTACGACGGACCGCCGCCTCGACCTGCGGGTCGAGGGGCGCGTCGCCGGCGTCGGCGGCGTCGGCCGGGGCGTCCGGCTCGGTGGGATCGGTCATCTCGGGTTCCTGGTGGGGCGGTGCCGCACCTCGGGAGTGCGGCAGGTCAGTCGACGGTCGGGGCCTGCGGGACGGCGCCCGCCTCGGCGGCGGGTGGTCCCCGGCGCGTCAGGGATCCGACGTCCGGTCCGCTCGCGGGGTTCCCGTCGGTGGCGCCCGCGGCCGGCCCGGCTCCCGTGGGCTCGGTCACGTCGAGCACGTCGGCCAGCAGCACGGCCAGCTTGGCCCGCGCCCGCGAGCACCGGCTCTTCACGGTGCCCTCGGCGCAGTCGAGGATCAGCGCGGTCTCCGCGACGGAGTAGCCCTCCATGTCCACGAGCACGACGGCAGCCCGCTGCTCCTCGGACAGCCGCCCGAGGGCAGCCCTGACCAGCGCGCGCCGCTCCGTCGCGACGGACTGGTCCGCTGGGTCGACCGCGTCGCCCACCGTCTGGCGGACCGGCCGCAGGTCGTCGACGTCCTCGGGCAGGGGCTCGGCCCGTCGTACCCGGGCCGCTCGGAGGCGGTCGAGGCAGGCGTTGACCACGATGCGGTGGAGCCAGGTGGTGACGGCGGCCTCGCCCCGGTAGGACCCGGCGCGGCGGAACGCCGCGATCAGGCCCTCCTGCAGGCCGTCCGCTGCGGTCTCGGGATCGTTGCAGGTCCGCAGCGCGACCGCCCAGAGCCGGTCACGGTGCCGGGCGAAGAGGGTGCTGAAGGCGGAGTCGTCGCCGGCGACGTGGGCCGCCAGGAGATCGGCGTCGGTCGGCTCGCTCAGCTCACTCGCCACGAACCACCACCTCTGCGATCTCGCCACGGAAGTCCCCGCCGTCGACCTCGGGCAGCGAGGTCAGCCAGAGCACAAGGTAGCGGGCAGCGACCGGCTGGCGGTCGGCCGGCGCGAGCCCGACCACGCCGGTGCCGCTGGCCTGCGCCAGCGGCTTGCCCGCCGGGGCTCCCGTCGGGGCCGCGTCGAAGCCGTAGACCGCGAGGGTGGTCTGCCCGTCGAGGCGTACGTCGACCGCGCTGACCTGGCGCACCTGGCCGAGGTCGAGCAGCACGCCGACCCCCGTCTTCAGGCCGGGTGGCGGGCCGAGCTGGTCCTTGTAGGTGCTGGTGCGCCAGGTGGTCGAGGCCTTGCCGTCGACGAGGTTGTCGACGTCGCCGGCGTTCTCCTCGCCGTCGGTGCCGAGCGGGTCGAAGTCGCGCACGGTGACGCCGCGCAGCACCGAGGCCTGGCTGGCCGTGCTCGACGGCGTGGTCACCGGCTCGTCGTCGGGGTCGCCGCCGAGCGGGGTGCGGCCGCGGCCGAGGTTGAAGGCGATCGCGATGCCGACCAGCAGCAGCACGGCCACGGCGACGCCCATGGCGAGGCGCAGCCAGTTGCGCCCGGGCACGATCTCCCCGGTGCCGTCGAGGTCGGCCGACGGTGGCGCGCCGTCCTCGTCCCACGGCCAGTACCCCGTGGCCGGGGGGCCGTCGTCGCCGACCGACGCCGGCCAGCCGTTGCCGGCCGGACCCGGTCCGAGGTCGGGTCGCGGTCGTCGTACGCCTTCGGCGAAGAGGGGGCGCTCGGGCAGGTCCTCGAAGGGCGGCGGGGGCGGCGGCGGGGTGCTGCGGGTGCGCAGCCACTGCACGTCGTCGTCCTCGCCCTCGCCGAAGACGGGCATCCCCGCCTCGGTGGGCAGGTCGGTCACGTCGGCGGGCGTCGGCACGGGCGGGTCGGAGAGGTCGACGCTCTCGAGGTCGAGCTCGGGCTCGGCGGCCGGCACCACCGGGATGTCGTCGCGCGAGGAGTCGTGGGGCAGCGGGTCGTCGACGGCGGGCAGCCACACCGGCCGCAGCTCGTTGACCTGCGGGATCGCCTGGGCGAGCGACTCCGGCATGCCCGCCGGGTCGCCGACGAACGCCAGCAGCTCCTCGGCGATGCCCTGCGCGGTGCTGACGTCGGGGTGGTCGCTGCCGAGCATCCGGCGCCGGGTGTGCACGCCGGTGCACTCGAACTCCCGCCACACCAGGTCGAGCTGCTTCGGGACGCCGGCGCGGACCTGTCGCGGGCTGAGGAAGGTGCCGTTCTCGCGCGGGGCGGCCGGCACGATCGAGCCCGACGGACCGGGCCAGACGCCGGTGAGCGCGCAGTAGAGGAGGCCGCCGAGGTCCTCCAGGTCGCCCTGGACGTCGCCCGGGGGCAGCCCGTGCAGGGCGGCGTCGACGCACATGCCGATGAGGCGGACCGAGCCGTAGCGGTCGATGAGGACGTTCTCCGGGTTGAGCCGCCCGTGGGTGACGCCGGCGGCGTGGGCCCGGGCGATCGCGTCGGCGACGTCGGCGACCAGCCAGGCCGCGCGCCGCGGGCCGAGCGGGCCGGCGTGGGTGACCAGGATGTCGAGCGAGGTGCCGGTCCCCCACTCGTTGACGACGAAGCAGCGGCCGTCCTCCTGCTGGGCGTCGAGCACCCGGAGGATCCGGGGGTCCAGGACGCCGGCCGAGGTGCGGGCCGCCTCGACGAGACCGGGGGCGCGCGCGTCCTCGACGTCGATGACGTGGAGGGCGACGAACCGCTCGAGGACGGCGTCGTGGGCACGCCAGAACCGCCCGCCGCCGCTCTCGCTCAGCAGGTCGATCAACCGGTAGCGGCCGGCGAGCACATCCCCCGACCGCGTCGACGTCGCCACCTGGAAGTCCAGTCCCTCTCTCGTCACTCCATCCTAGGCACCAGCGGGCACCCTCGCAGGCACCTGGCCGTCAGCGCCGCACGCGGGCCAGCACGGTGCCCACGACCGAGTTCACCTCGTCGATCCGGAGCACCTTGGCGGCCGCCAGCAGCGCGGCGCCACCGGCCGCGGAGACCACGGCCAGCTCCACCCCGGCCCACACCCAGCCGGGCGCGCTGGAGACCTCGCCGATGGTGTCGTCGACGATGATCAGCACGAGCCGCGCGACGGCGTACACGACGGCGGCGGCGGCGAGCAGCCGGACCACGAAGCCCCGCCACTGGCGGGCGCCGCCGCGGGCCGGGTGGCCGCCCCTGCGCATCAGCCGGACCAGCACGATGCTGGAGAGCACCGAGCCGACCGTGTACGACGCCGTGTAGGCCAGCACCAGCATCGGCGAGGTGTCCCACGGGTCCACCCGGCTGACGAACAGCAGCGCCAGCCCGATGTTGGTCGCGGCGATCACGCACTGCACCCAGAAGACCGTCCGGTTGCGCTCGAGGGCGTAGAAGCCGCGCAGGACCAGGTAGTGGACGGTGAACGCCACGACGCCGAACCCGAACAGCACCATCGAGGACTCGAAGCGGTGGTAGCCGTCCGCGGTCGCGCCGTGGCCCCAGATGACCTGGGCCAGCGGCAGGGCGATCGACGGCAGCAGTGCCGCGAACGGTACGACGACCGCGAGCGCCGTGCGCAGCGTGCTGCCCAGCGTCGCGGCCAGCGCCCCGAGGTCGCCGCGCGCGGCGGCGTCGGAGAGCCGCGGCAGGATCGCGGTGGCCAGCGAGACGGTGATGATCGAGTGCGGCACCATCACCACGAGCATCACGCTGGAGTAGATCGTGATGCCGGTGCCGTCGTCGGCCGAGGCGGTGCCGTTGGAGGCCAGGCGCACGACGACGATGTAGGCGATCTGGTTGACGATGACGAAGAGCACCGTCCACACGCCGAGCTTGAAGGTCTGGCCGAGGCCGACGCCCCGGAAGTCGAAGCGGGGCCGGTAGCGGATCCCGGCGGCGCGCAGGTAGGGCACCAGGATGAGCAGCTGGGCCGCGATGCCCAGGGTGGCGCCGATGCCGAGCAGCGCCTCCTGGCCGGGGGTGAACGGACCCAGCTGCTCGGCCTTCGTGGCCGGGCCGAAGACGACCAGGTAGGTCACCAGGACGGCCACCGAGATGACGTTGTTGGCGATCGGCGCCCACATCATCGGGCCGAACCGGCCGCGGGCGTTGAGGACCTGCCCGATCAGCACGAACATGCCGTAGAAGAAGACCTGCGGCAGGCAGAAGCGGGCGAAGTCGATCGCCGACTGCCGCTGCTCGGCCAGCGCGGGGTCGTCGAACTTCGAGCCCAGGACGACCTGCATCACCAGCGGGGCCGCGACGACGAGGAGCACGGTCACCACGCCGAGGAAGGCGATCGCGAGCGTCATCAACCGGTCGACGTACGCCGCGCCGCCGTCCTCGTCGCGCAGCATCGCGCGCTTGAGCTGCGGCACCAGGACCGCGTTGAAGACACCCCCCGCGATGAGGATGTAGATCATGTTGGGCACGGTGTTGGCCACCGTGAAGAGGTCGGCGTGCAGCGAGACGCCGAGCGCCGCCGCCAGCAGGGTCGAGCGGATGAAGCCGCTGAACCGGGAGACGACCGTGCCCGCCGCCATCACCGCGGTGTTGGCGAGGATCCTCCGCTCGTCGGAGCCGGTGTCGTCGGCCGCGCTCACGCGGTCTCCCCCGCGGTGTCGTCGCCCGCGGTGTCGTCCCCCGCGTCGGCGGGCCGGCTGCGCCGCCGGAAGCGGCGGACCAGCCGGATCGCGATCGCGACGAAGAGGATGCCGGCGCCGGAGCCGATGATCGCCCAGATCACCACGCCGGCCTGGCCGGTGCGCAGCGGCAGGGTGTCGTCGGCGCCGAGCGCGGTGCCGTCGACGTCGGTCAGGCGCAGGGTCACGTTGTGCACGCCGGTGCGGCTCATGGTGGCGTCGATCGGGACCGAGGTGCGGCTGTGCGCTGCGAGCCGGATCGGGTTGGCGACCTCGATCGTCGCGCCGGAGTCCGCGGTCGCGTCGATCGCGACCGTGACCGGCTCGTCGAGGTCGTTGCGCACCGACACGTTGAAGCCGCCCGACGTGCCCGACAGGGTCACCCCGTCGGGGGCCTCGATGGTGATCTTGTCCAGCTGGCCCTCGACCCACATCCGGGTCGTCGCCAGCCGCCAGGCCGCCTGGGCGTCGCCGCGCTGTGCGTACGACGACCCGGCGAGCGCCTCGCGGAGCAGCTCGCCCCCGACGGTGTAGTCGTCGCCCAGGATCGCCTGGTAGGCGCGGGCGGCGCGGATCAGCTGCCCGGCCTCGACCAGCACGGTGCCCGGCAGCTCCTCGTCCTCCTGGCCGGGTGGGTAGCTCAGGTCGGCCGGGTCGATCTGCCGGTCGGCCGCCACCTTGCCGTCGGCGCCCGTGCCCGGCTCCACGACGAGGTCGTCGAGCCCGGACAGGTTGATCCACGGCTGGTCGAGCCCGGACCAGAAGCTCGACGCCCCGGCCGCCGACACGGAGGACGGCAGGACGACGACCAGCGGGTCCGGGTCCTTGTCGCCGGCGCGCAGCAGGCGGACCACCGCCTCCGCGAGGATCCGCTGGCGCAGCGCGACCGGCGACAGCTCGGCGTCGGGTCCCGGTCCGCCGGTCGCGGCGGCCGTGGAGGTGACGACCACCGGCCGGTCGCCGACGAGCCCGGCGACGGGCGGGCGCGCCGAGAAGGTCTCCCGGGGGAACATCTGGTCGCCGAGCAGCAGCACGGCGCCGTCGTCGACGGCGGAGATCGCGTTCGCCGGCAGGTAGCCGTCGGGCGATCCCGCGACGGGCAGCGCATCGAGGTCCCACGAGGACAGCTCGGGCCCGGTCTGCTCACGGGCGGCCCGGTAGAGGCTGGGCAGCGAGTCGGCCGCGGAGGCGAGGTCCGGGTCGCCGTACGGGAGCGTGGCGAGGGTGCCGTCGCCGACCTCGCTCTCCGCCTGGGCCAGCCACGAGCGGGCCGACCGGGCGAGCGGGGTGTCGGTGTCCGGCTCCTCCTCGGCCGCGCCGTCGCCGTCGTCGGACGGTTCGTTGCTCGGCGTCGGCTCGTTGGGGTCCGGCACCGGCGTGACCTTGCGCGCCGGGTTGCCGTCGGCCAGCTGGCGGACCGCGTCGGGCACGGCGGGGTCCAGCAGCCAGGTCACCGGCGCGAGGCCGGCCGCCGCCCCGAAGGCCAGCGGGCCGCCGAGCTGGCCGTCGACGCCGAGCGCCTCGGTCCAGGCGCCGGCATCGGCCACCGTGCCGTCCTCGGCGTGCGTGATCCGGCCGCGCAGGGGCAGCACGACCGCCGTGTCGACCTCGGGTCCGTTGGGGCTGCGCACCGAGGGCAGGAAGGTCCGCGCCCGGCCGTCTGCGGTGATGCTGTCGTCCGGGGTGTGGGCACTGCCGCCGAGCGCGTGCACGCCCAGCCAGTAGACGCCGGTCTTCGGGTCGGGGAAGAGGGTGCGCAGGACCGCCTGCGGCACGGTCAGTGTGTACGACGCCGACTGGCCCGGCTCCAGCGTGCCCAGGTCGAAGCGGACGTTCGTCTCCCGGACGCCGATCGGCGCGACCGGGTCGGAGTCGGCGGCGGCGGCGAGGTCGGCCGCGGTCGTCATCACCTCGGCGCAGGACGTCGTGGTGCACTCGGCGCCGACGTTGAACACCGGGTAGAGCCGGATCTTGCTCCAGGTCTCGAGGTCGGTGTTCGTCACGGTGCCGCGGATCTCGAGCGGCCCGTTGCGCGGCAGCACGCCGGGGGTGAGGTCCGCGATCGTGATCTCGAGCGGGGCGTCGTACGTGTCGTCGTCGGGTCGCGCGGAGGCCGGCGCGGCCATGCCGAGGAGGCCGATCAGGAGAGTCGTCAGCACACCCCAGGGCAGGAGCGAACGACGGACGACCACGTCCCGAGGGTAGTGGGGTGCCCTGTGCGGCTCGGGGACCCCACGTCCCCGTTCGGTCCCAGCAGCGTCCGGCTCATAGACTCCCCACCCGTGACCGACGCCGACCGCCCCGCCTCGCCAGCGCCCGGCGCGCCCCTGCGCCTGGTCGACGTGCAGGCCGCTGTCGACGCCGAGCTGGACCGCATCGGACCGGTCATCGACGAGCTCGGAGCGCTGTTCACCGAGGCCGGCCACGAGCTCGCCCTTGTCGGTGGCCCGGTCCGCGACGCGATGCTCGGCCGTCGCTCCAACGACCTCGACTTCACCACCTCCGCACGGCCGGAGCAGATGGACAAGCTGCTGCGTGCCTGGGGTGACGCCTGGTGGGACATGGGCCGCGACTTCGGCACCATCGGCTGCCGCAAGGGCGACTGGGTCGTCGAGGTCACGACCTACCGCTCCGAGGCCTACGACCCCGACAGCCGCAAGCCCGAGGTGCAGTACGGCGACAGCCTCGCCGGCGACCTCGGCCGCCGCGACTTCACCGTCAACGCCATGGCGGTGCGCCTGCCCGGCCGCGAGCTCGAGGACCCGTACGGCGGCCTGATCGACCTCGCGCACCGTGTGATCCGCACGCCGGGCACCCCCGAGCAGTCGTTCTCCGACGACCCGCTGCGGATGATGCGGGCCGCCCGCTTCGCGGCCCAGCTCGGCTTCTCGGTCGACCCGTCCGTCGTACGCGCGATGACCGAGATGGCCGACCGGATCCAGATCATCTCCGCCGAGCGGGTGCGCGACGAGCTGGTGAAGCTGATCTGCGCGCCGCACCCCCGGCTGGGCCTGAGCCTGCTCGTCGAGACCGGCCTCGCCGACCGGGTGCTGCCGGAGCTGCCGGCGCTGAAGCTCGAGCGCGACGAGCACCACCGCCACAAGGACGTCTACGAGCACACCCTGACCGTGCTCGAGCAGGCGATCGACCTCGAGCCCCGCCTGGCCGAGCGGGGCGACATCGCGCCCGGCCCGGACTTCGTGTCCCGCTTCGCCGCGCTCATGCACGACGTCGGCAAGCCGCGGACCCGCCGCTTCGTCGACGACGGCACGGTCACCTTCCACCACCACGACGTGGTCGGCGCCAAGCTCACCCGCAAGCGGATGAAGGCGCTGAAGTTCAGCAACGACGAGATCGACGCCGTCAGCGACCTCGTGGAGCTCCACCTCCGCTTCCACGGCTACGGCTCGGGCGAGTGGACCGACTCCGCGGTCCGCCGCTACGTCCGCGACGCGGGTGACCAGCTCGAGCGCCTCCACGTGCTCACCCGCGCCGACTGCACCACGCGCAACCGCAAGAAGGCGGAGCGCCTGCGCCGCACGTACGACGACCTCGAGGCCCGCATCGACCGGCTCTCCGCCGAGGAGGAGCTCGCCTCGATCCGGCCGGACCTCGACGGCAACCAGATCATGGAGATCCTCGGGATCCCCCCGGGCCGTGAGGTCGGGCAGGCCTACCAGTTCCTGCTGGAGCTGCGCCTCGACAACGGGCCGATGTCCGAGGAGGACGCCACCGCCGCGCTGAAGGAGTGGTGGGCGAGCCGCTGAGGCGCGGGTCAGGGAAGCGGCGTCGGCACCACGGCCCCGCCGGCGCGCGACTCCGGCAGGATCGCGCCGTCCTCGGTCCCCGGGACGACGCGGCAGGCACCGTCCGGCACCGTGCAGGTGACCAACGGGAAGGTCTGCGCGCCGTCGAGCGAGGCGCTGACGGTGGCGATGCCGGCGGCCGTGGCGTCGTCGAGCCAGGAGTCGAGCCTCCAGCCGAGGTCGCGTGGCTGCGGCTCGAGCGGGTCGACGCCGAGGTCTGCCGCGGTGAGCCGGGTGGTGACCGGCGCGCCGCCCGCCGCGGGCACCAGCTGGGGAGCACCGCGCGGCGGCTGCCGGATCGTCCACGCCCCGCCGGGGCTGGTCAGCTCCGGCTCGGAGGAGAGGGCGGCGTACCAGGGCTGGTCGTCGTAGCCGCTGTTCGCGTCGCTGACGACCTCGGCCTCGCCGGACGCGAGCTCGACCGCGACCACCTCACCGGGGGTGAGGAAGTAGGCGTGGTCGGCGCTGACGCCGAGGACGGCGGGAGGTGCGTCCTCGTAGAGGTCGGCCAGGTCGTCGGTGGCGGGATCGCCCATGCCCTCGGCGCTGCGGTGGACCTCGCGCCCGGTCCGCAGGTCGACGACGACCGCCTCGGCGAGCGGGGTGTCGTAGGCGTCGCGCTCCCCGCCGTGGTCGAGGAACGCGAGGTACCGTCGGTCCGGCGAGAGCGAGAGGCTGTCGGGCTCCGCGTGCACCCCGAGGCCCTGGCGTCCCTGCCCGTCCACCCGGACCAGCTCGGGCCAGGTCTCGTCGTCGGAGCGCGTGTCCGGTACGACATACGCCCCGCCCTCCCCGACGACGAAGGCGCGCACCGGGTCGCCGGCGTCGAGGGGGGTGCCGTCGCCGAGGTGGATCGTGGGGCCGGCGGCCCAGACCAGGCCACGCGCCTCCACGGTGCCCTCCGCAGCGGGCCAGCCGCTGCCGGCCTCCGGTGCCGGGTCGTCGCCGCAGGCCGCGAGCGCGGGGACGAGGAGGAGCGCGAGCGCGGGCAGCACGGTGCGGTGCGTGGTCACTGCTTCCAGTCCTTGTCGACGAAGGCGCCCAGCCGGGCCTGCAGGAAGGCGGACCCGAGGGCGGAGAGCTGGTCGGAGTGCTCGTACTCGATCGCGCTCTCGATGACGCCCCGCGCGGTCACCCCCGAGGCCAGCTTGCCAGCGTCCAGCCAGCGGGCGGTCTCGTCGAAGAAGGTGACGACCCCGGTGGCATAGGTGTGCGGCTGCGGTACGTCGCCCAGGCTGCTCGCCGGCAGGCCCAGGCCGTGGATCTCGGTCTCGCACACGTCGAAGGCGTCCTGCGCCTCCTTGAGGTGCTGGCCGGCCTTGTTCATGGACTCGTACTCGCTGTGCAGCTCGCTGCCGGCGTACGACGAGCGCGAGTAGAACAGGCTCGGCCACAGCGAGTCCGCGGAGCCGCCCTTCGGCGTCGAGTAGCCCTCCGACCCGCTCTCGTAGGTGCCGTAGATCCCGTCGTCGAGCGGGGCGATCCCCTCGAGCATGGTGGGCAGCGTCGTGGTCTCGACCGGCGCACCTAAGCCGCCGCCGTCGCCCTTGTTCGCCAGGTCGTAGGCGATGATCCGACCCGGGTTGCTGTAGTCGCCCGGCTGGTGTCCGGTGTCCTCGTTGTGCCGCTTGTGCGACGTGCTGAAGTAGATCCTCCCGTCGCGGATCGCGACGCCCTGCGCGCGCTCCGGCGTCTCGTAGGGGCCGTCGACCCGGACCCACTCCATCCGGCCGCTCTTCGCGTCGTACTGCTTCTCATAGATGTTGAGCACGCCGTTGTCGTCGTCGTCGAAGGTGCCGACGTAGAGCCTGCCGTCGTGGAACGTGGAGTACGCGCCCTCCGGCATCTCCTGTGGTGGACCGGTGACGCCGATGGTGCTGCCCGGCGCCTGGGCGCCCGGGCCGAGGATGTCGTTGCGGTCGTACTCGTAGACCAGCGGGTCCTCGCCGAACGGTCCGCCGCCCTTGGAGGAGTTCACGTGGACGGTGCCCGTCTCGGGGTCGACGCTCACCCCACCCGCGTGATTGGGGGCGATCCCGGCGTCCCCGGCGGCGCCGAGGCGGACGGTGTTGATGATCTCGCCGGTCGCCGGGTCGACCACGGTGAGGACGGCCTGTCCCTTCTCGTTGTACGACGTCTGGAGCAGGTAGCCCGTCTGGGGATCCACGCCCAGCCCCTGCGGGGTCCAGCCGTTGTCGTCGTCGCCGGCGGCGAGGGTGTCCGGGATGACCGGCCCCGGCAGCACACCCCGCTCCAGGTCGTCGAGCAGGGTGCGGGCCAGGCCGTTGGCGAACCACGCCTGCTGGTCGTCGGTCAGCTCGTACTCGAAGTAGTCGCGCGCGGTGTCCAGCTGCTTGCCGTACGTGCTCTTGACCTTCTCGAGCGCCGCCACCGTGTGCAGGAAGGTGATGAACCACGCGAGGCTGCCCTTGACCGCGGTCTTCTCCCAGTCCAGCCAGAGGTGGTGGATCCGGTCGGCCTCGCCGCTCGCCCACGAGTACGCCGAGCCCGCCATGCCGAGCGAGACCTTCGCCCGGTTGAGGCGCAGGTGGCAGACCTCGGCCACGGCGCGGGTCGCCCAAGCGCTCATGTTGAACAAGGCGCGGGCGTCGATGCTCTCCCAGTTGGGGGTGTCCCGCGCGAGGTGGATCAGGTCGATCGCGGTGCGGACGTGCTCCCTCGCCTTGTCGACGTCGTCCGCCCGCATCGTGATGGTGGTGAGGTTGCCGGAGGTGAGCTGGGAGTGCAGCTGTGCCGGAACCGCCATCCCTGCCGGGTGCCCGCGCCACGGCCGGCCGAAACCCCGCGCCGCCGCTGTGGCGGGCATCACGTACCGCCGGTCTGCTACCGGCAGGTAGGTTCCGGGGATCCGACACCGCCGTCACCCGAAGGGCTCCACCATGGCCGAGACGTACGAGAAGCTGCTCGAGGACTCCATCGACATCGCCGCCCCGGCCGACCGGGTGTGGGCACTGGTCACCGACATCCCGCGGATGTCGAAGTGGAGCCCGCAGGTGGTGAAGTCGACGGTCAAGGGCGGCGAGGTCAAGCTCGGCGCGACCTTCTCGAACCTCAACAAGCAGGGCATCAAGCGCTGGCCGACCGCCGGCAAGGTCGTCCGGTTCACCCCGCCGGCCGACGGCGCGACCGGGGACTTCGCCTTCAAGATCCGCGAGAACCGCACGGTGTGGTCCTTCGAGCTGGCGCCGACCGCCGACGGCGGCACCCGGCTGACCGAGCGCCGGGAGACCCCGCAGGGCATCTCGAACGTCTCGCTCGTGCTGACCAAGGCCGTCCTCGGCGGCCAGAAGGGCTTCACCGAGGAGCTGCGCCGCGGCATCCGCCAGACCCTGGAGAAGATCAAGGCCGAGGCCGAGGCCTGACCGGGTCCCGGGGGTCCCGGGTCCGCGGGTCCTGCCGCGGCCGTTCGGGGACCGGGGTTGAATGACCCCGTGAGCGACGACCTCCCCGACGAGCCCGGCCCGGACGAGTCCGAGCCCGCCGGGGACCAGTCCGCCGAGACGCCGGACGAGCAGCCGGCCGCGAAGAAGGCGAAGCCCGTGCCGCCGCCGCTGCCCGCGGCGCGGCCGGGCGCCAGCCCGGCCACCCAGGTGGCCACCGTCGCGGTGGTCGTCGTCGTGCTGCTCGTGCTCGGCATCGTCTTCGCGCTGCAGGGCGGCAACGACGCGCCCCCGGCGCCGGACCGGAACGACGCGGTGACGACCGTCCCCGACGTACCGTCCTCCGGGTTCCAGCCCTCCGCGAACTCCTCGTTGGGCGCTCCCCCGCTCGACATCCCGTCGAGCCTCTGCCCGAAGGACCTCACCCTCGAGCACCCGTTCACGGTGCTCTCGTTCAACATCCACTCCGCCATCCGCAAGCACGGCGGCCTCGCGGCGGGGACGCTGATCAAGGAGATCGGCACCTGGAAGCCGGACATCGTCCTGCTCCAGGAGGTCGACAACAACCGCGGGCGCTCCGGGAACGTGATCCAGGCCCAGCAGATCGCCGACGCCCTGGGGATGAGCTGGGTGACCGGCAGCGGCGAGACCGGCAACGCGATCCTGTCGCGGTTCCCGGTCAAGGAGCACGACATCATCGGGCTCCCCCAGGCCGGCGGGAAGTTCCCGCGGCACGCCGTGCACGCGGTCGTCGACATCGAGGGCACCGAGGTCAGCGTCTACTCGACCCACTTCGACCACATGTCGCAGGGCGCCCGGATCGCGCAGGCGACCGCGCTGGCCAAGGTGGTCCGCGCGGACGCCCGCCCGACGGTCGTCGCCGGCGACCTGAACAGCCGGGTCTCCTCCACCGCCGTCAGCACGCTGCGGGGCGCCGGCCTCGGCGACGTCTGGGCGGTCGGCTCGGGCGCGGGCGACACCGCCCCTGCCGCGAACCCGCGGGTCCGCATCGACTTCATCCTGCACGACGCCTTCCTGCAGCCGCTGCAGGCCGTCGTCCTCGCCTCGAGCGTCTCCGACCACCGGGCCGTGTGGTCGCGGCTGCAGCTGAGCGAGACCATCGGCTGCCTCGACGTCGGCCTGGGCTGACGCGGGGCTGCGCGGCAGCGCGGCGGGAGCCGCTCCACCTGCGAGCTTGCTCGCCGCCCGGCGGCGCAGACGCGCTCGCGCCGAAAAAGCAGTCCGCCCCGGTTCGTCGTACGAACCGGGGCGGTGCTGCTGGTCAGCGACGCGAGGTCACTCGCCGGCGATGAACTTCTCGAGGAGCGCGCGGCCCTCGGTGTCCTCGATCTGGACCGGCGGGCTCTTCATGAGGTACGCCGACGCCGGGATGATCGGGCCACCGACGCCACGGTCCTTGGCGATCTTCGCGGCACGGACGGCGTCGATGATGATGCCGGCCGAGTTCGGGGAGTCCCAGACCTCGAGCTTGTACTCGAGGTTCAGCGGGACGTCACCGAAGGCGCGACCCTCGAGGCGGACGTAGGCCCACTTGCGGTCGTCGAGCCACGCGACGTAGTCGGACGGGCCGATGTGGACGTTCTTGTCGTCGATCTTGTCGGCCAGCGGGCCGGTGAGGTTCGACGTGACGGCCTGGGTCTTGGAGACCTTCTTGGACTCGAGGCGCTCGCGCTCGAGCATGTTCTTGAAGTCCATGTTGCCGCCGACGTTGAGCTGGTAGGTGCGGTCCAGCGTCACGCCGCGGTCCTCGAACAGCTTCGCCATCACGCGGTGGGTGATGGTGGCGCCGACCTGCGACTTGATGTCGTCACCGACGATCGGGACGCCCGCGTCCTCGAACTTCTTGGCCCACTCGGGGTCGGAGGCGATGAAGACGGGGAGGGCGTTGACGAAGGCCACGCCGGCGTCGATCGCGCACTGGGCGTAGAACTTGTCGGCCTCCTCGGAGCCCACCGGGAGGTAGGACACGAGGACGTCGACCTGGGCGTCCTTGAGGACCTGGACGACGTCGACCGGCTCGGCCGACGACTCGTCGATGGTGGCCTTGTAGTACTTGCCGAGGCCGTCGAGCGTCGGGCCGCGCTGCACCTCGACACCCAGGGTGGGGACGTCGGTGATCTTGATGGTGTTGTTCTGCGAGGCGTTGATGGCCTCGGAGAGGTCCTTGCCGACCTTCAGGTCGTCGACGTCGAACGCCGCGACGAACTCCACGTCACCGACGTGGTAGTCGCCGAACTGGACGTGCATGAGCCCCGGAACGGTGCTCGTGGCGTCGGCGTCCCGGTAGTACTGCACGCCCTGGATGAGGGACGTGGCGCAGTTGCCCACGCCCGCGATCGCTACTCGAACCGAACCCATGGGGTTTCCTTCCTTGGTACTCATGACATCTCGTGAATGTTCTGTGCCTGATCGGGGGGTGGGGTGATCAGGACGTCGTCGGGGACGTCGGCGTCTCCGGCGCTGGTGCTGCCTGGCCCTGCACGCTTCGCTCGGCGTTGATGAGGTCCGAGAGCCACCGGACCTCACGCTCGACCGACTCGACACCGTGACGCTGCAGCTCGGCGGCGTACCGGTCGGCCTCGGCCTGGGTCATCGCGAGCTCGCGCTGGACGCGGTCGAGTCGCTCCTGGAGGCGCGAGCGACGTCCTTCGAGGACGCGCAGGCGGATCTCCATGTCGGTGGACGAGAAGAACCGGAACCGGATGTCGAAGTTGTCGTCCTCCCACGCGGCAGGACCCACCTCCGACATCAGGCGCGAGAACTCCTCGGTGCCCAGGTCGGTGACCTTGTAGACGATCCGCTGCCGGCGGGTCTGGGGACCCGAGGGCACGGTCTCCTCGATGAGGTTGCCGCGGAGCATCTTCTTCAGCGCCGGGTAGAGCGACCCGTAGGACAGCAGTCGACCCCAACCGAGCATCAGGTTGAGCCGCTTGCGCAGCTCGTAGCCGTGCATGGGTCCCTCGTGCAGCAGTCCGAGGACCGCCAGCTCGATGGTGTCGCCACGCCGTGCCATGCGATCTATCGTAGCGATATATCCGCGGAACGTGAACTCCCGATGGATCGGGAGTGTCTTCCGAGGGGCCGGGCAGCACGTGTCCCGCCCCCGTACGACGGCACGCGCCGCCTCCGATGAGTCCGGCCGGCGGCGGCGGTCTCCCCCTCGTCCGACCCGCGACCCCACCCGGCGAAGGAGCCCCGATGCCGACCACGACCACCCACCAGCTGCCCGTCCCCGGCGCCGTCCTGACCTACGACGTGCACACCCCGGACGCGCCGGGCCCGCACCGGCCGGTCATGGTGTTCGGCTCCCCCATGTCGGCCTCGGGATTCGAGCAGCTGGTCCCGCTGCTCGACGACCGCACGGTCATCACCTACGACCCGCGGATGGCTGAGCGCAGCAAGCTCGACGAGGACGGGGAGGTCTCCTTCGAGATCCACGGCGACGACGTGCACCGCGTCGTCGAGGCCACCGGGCTCGGACCGGTCGACGTCTTCGCGTCGAGCGGTGGGGCGGTGGCGGCGCTGCCCTGGCTGCTCGCCCACCCGGAGCAGGTCGGCACGGTCGTGCTGCACGAGCCGCCGCTGTCGGCGATCCTGGAGGACCGCGAGGTGCTCGAGAGGGCCTACGCCGACATCGTGGCGACCTACCGCGCGCACGGCCAGGGACCCGCGATGGCCAAGTTCATCCAGCTCGTGATGGTGCAGGGTCCGCTGCCGGACGACTACCTCGACCGACCGGCGCCGTCGCCCGAGCAGTTCGGGCTCCCGGCCGAGGACGACGGCAGCCGCGACGACGCGCTGCTGGGCCACAACATGGCGATCCCGGCGTACCAGCCGGACGTCGAGGCCCTGCGTGCCTCCGGCGTCCGCATCGTGCCGGCCGTCGGGGCCGCCAGCACCACCGAGATGCCGCGCCGCGCCGGCGAGGCGCTGGCCGCGCTGCTCGGCGTCGAGGTGGTCGAGTTCCCCGGGGACCACGGCGGCTTCGTCGCCAACGAGTGGTCGCCGGGCAACGACCCGGCCGCCTTCGCCGCGAGGCTCAAGGACGTCCTCGACCGGCAGTGAGCCGGTCCGGTGAGCTCGCGGTGACCGCTGCGGCCCGGGGTGGGAAATCGAGACCGTGCCCCTCCGCGCCGTACCCTGTCACGCGTGGTCGAGGGAAAGCGCAAGGCAGGCGGGTCCTCCTCCGGACGCAGCGGGCGGTCGGGGAAGAAGGGCGACCGCGCTCCGCGGACGTGGAAGCAGCGGCTGAAGCGACTCACCCTGTGGGGCCTGGTCACGGCGGTGGTGCTCGGCCTGCTGGGCGTGCTGGGCTTCTGGATCGCGTACAAGAACGTCGACATCCCGAACCCCAACGAGGAGTTCCTCACCCAGACGACCCGCGTCTACTACGACGGCGGCAAGTCCGAGATCGGCCAGTTCGCCGTCCAGAAGCGTGACTCGATCGCCTACGACGACATGCCGCAGACGATGAAGGACGCCGTCGTCGCCGCGGAGAACCAGAGCTTCTGGACCGACAACGGCATCGACCCGAAGGGCATCCTGCGGGCGGCGTTCAGCAACGCGCAGGGCAACGCCCAGCAGGGTGCGTCGACGATCACGCAGCAGTACGTGAAGATCCTCTACCTGACCCAGGAACGCACCTGGAAGCGCAAGGCCAAGGAAGCGATCCTCTCCCTCAAGATCAAGAACCAGCTGAGCAAGCAGGAGATCCTCGAGGGCTACCTCAACACCATCTACTTCGGCCGGGGCGCCTACGGCATCCAGGCGGCCGCGCAGGCCTACTTCGACGTCGACGCGAAGGACCTGACCCTGCCCCAGTCCGCGACGCTCGCCGCGGTGCTGAACAACCCCTACTCGCTCGACCCGGCCAACGGCGAGGACGCCGAGGCGCGCCTGCTGGGCCGCTACCAGTACGTCCTGGACTCGATGGAGGACATGGGCACCGCCAAGGCGAGCGACGTCGCGAGCGTCCGCAAGGCGCTGCCGAAGTTCCCGAAGATCAAGAGCGACGAGCAGTACGGTGGCCAGCGCGGCCACGTGCTGACGATGGTCCGCAAGGAGCTGCTCCGGCTCGGGTTCAGCGAGCAGGAGATCAACGGCGGCGGCCTCAAGATCACCACGACCTTCACCAAGAAGGCGATGAACGCCGCGAAGGACGGGGTCAAGGAGGAGCGGCCGGAGGGCTTCGGCAAGAACCTCCACGTCGCCGTCGCCTCGGTCGAGCCGGGCACCGGCGCCGTCCGCGGCATCTACGCCGGCCAGGACTACCTGGAGTCGCAGCTCAACTGGGCGGTCTCGGGCGGCCAGGCCGGCTCGACGTTCAAGCCGTTCGCGCTCGCCGCCGGGATCCAGGACGGGTTCGAGCTCAAGGACACCTTCGACGGCAACTCGCCCTACGACCTGCCCGGCGGCGGCGAGGTCGAGAACCAGGGCGACCACAGCTACGGCCGCGTCAACATGATCAAGGCCACCCAGGACTCCATCAACACCGCCTACATCGACATGACGCTGGCGATGGACGACGGCCCGCAGAAGATCATCGACACCGCGAACAAGATGGGCATCCCGCCGGAGAAGGCGGCCAACCCGCCGTACGGCTTCCCGACCTCGACGCCGGCCCTCGAGCCGCAGACCGGTGTCTCGCTGGGCTCGCAGACGGTCAGCCCGATCAACATGGCCAACGGCTACGCCACCCTCGCCAACCGCGGGGTCGCCGCCGACGCCTACATCATCGAGAAGGTCGTCGACCGCGACGGCGAGGTGCGCTACTCGCACAAGGTCACCGACCACCGCGCGATCCCCGAGGGCGTCTCCGACGACGTGGGCTACGCCCTCCAGCAGGTCGTCCAGCAGGGCTCCGGCACGAAGGCGCTCGCCCTGGGCCGGCCCGCCGCGGGCAAGACCGGCACCGCCACGAACGGCAAGGGCGAGGTCTCCTCGGCCTGGTTCGCGGGCTACACGCCGCAGTTGGCGACCGCGGTGATGTACGTCCGCGGCAAGGGCAACGAGCAGCTCAAGGACTGGCTGCCGTCGTACTTCGGCGGCTCCTACCCGGCCGCGACCTGGACCAACGTGATGCTCAAGGCGCTCGAGGGCGAGCCGGTCGAGGACCTGCCCCCGCCGGCCTACGTCAAGGGTGACGCCCCGAGCGAGGGCCACGCCCCGATCGTGCCGAAGCCGACGAAGAAGCCGAAGCCGAAGCCGAGCAAGACGAGGGACGTCCCGAGCTCGAGCGCGCCGACGGAGACGCCGTCGGAGACGCCGACCACGAAGGACCCCGGCCCGCCGACCGACACCCCGACCGACCCGACGGGCGACCCGACGTCGTCGACGCCTCCCATCCTCGGCGGCAAGCCCACCAAGTCGCCGCGCGGTCGCCGACGTCGTCACGCCGCCTGACGCCGTGACCGAGCGCGCGCCGCACGTCCACCCCACCCTGGACGACCCGGTCGTCGCCGGCCTGAGCGAGGTCGTCGGCGGTCCGATGGGCCAGCGCGCGCGGCCGCACCGGTGGTGGACGCCGCTGCGGGTGCTGCTCCTCCTGACGGCCTGCACGTTCGCGCTGGGGCTGGTGCAGAAGTCGCCGTGCACGCTCGCGGAGGGCAAGGACCAGAACTGGGTCTACTCCCACATGTGCTACACGGACCTGAAGCCGCTCTACGTCCCGCGCGGCATGGCCGAGCACGCATGGCCCTACTCCGGCGACGAGCAGACCCGGGCGCGCTACGAGGTGATGGAGTACCCCGTCGGGATCTCCTACTGGGCGTGGGGCACGGCGTGGATCACGCACTGGCTCAACGGCTCCCCCGACGTCGAGGCGCGCTACCGCGCCCCCGTCTCCGACCTGTACGACGACCCGGAGGTCGACCAGGAGCAGACCATCTTCCTCCTGGTCAACGGCCTCGGCTTCGCTGCGCTGGCGCTCGTCGCCACGTGGCTGCTCTCCCGGGCCCACCCCGTGCGACCGTGGGACGCGGCGGCGTTCGCGCTGTCACCGACCCTGCTGCTGACGGGCCTGATCAACTGGGACCTGATCCCCGTCGCGCTGGTGGCCGGCGCCCTGTGGGCGTGGTCGCGCGACCGGCCGCTGCT
The DNA here is from genome assembly GCF_013408525.1 of Nocardioides aromaticivorans. NCBI lineage: Bacteria > Bacillati > Actinomycetota > Actinomycetes > Propionibacteriales > Nocardioidaceae > Nocardioides > Nocardioides aromaticivorans. The sequence continues at coordinate 2,026,538 of NZ_JACBZM010000001.1, read as the reverse complement.
GACCGGCATCCTGATCGGCCTCGGCACCGCCGCGAAGCTCTACCCGCTCTTCCTACTCGGCGGCCTGCTCGTCATCTGCCTGCGCCGTCGCCGACCCGGCGACCTGGCCCTGGCGGTCGTCGGCGCCGCGGTGGCGTGGCTGCTGGCCAACGCGCCGGCGTACCTGCTGGGCAAGGAGCAGTGGAAGGTCTTCTGGAGCTTCAACGCCGAGCGCACGGCCGACCTCGGGTCGGTGTGGATGCTCATCGACCAGGCCGGCGACGTCGGGTTCTCGGCGCACACGATCAACCTCTGGTCGTGGATCCTCTTCGGCGCCTGGTGCGCCGCGGTGTTCGTGATCGGCATGACCGCCGGGCGCACCATCCGCCCCGAGGCCGTGGTCCCACGGCTGGCCCAGCTCGGCTACCTGATCGTGGTCGGCTTCCTGCTGGTCAACAAGGTCTACTCCCCGCAGTACGTCCTGTGGCTGCTGCCGTTGGCCGTGCTCGCCCGCCCGCGCTGGCGCGACCAGATCATCTGGCAGGCCAGCGAGGTGCTCTACTTCTGCACGATCTGGTGGTACCTCGGCGGCTACCTCTCGCCCGCGGGCGGCGGCGACGCCGGGTTCTACTGGGTCGGCATCGCGGTGCGCGTGCTCGGCGAGCTCTACCTGGCCGCGGTGATCGTGCGCGACATGTACCGCCCGGACCGCGACCCGGTGCGACAGGAGGGCTTCGACGAGGTCGGCCCTCAGCCTGCCCTCACGTCGTGACGGTGATGCGGTCGAACGTCGTGGCGGTGTAGCGGACCCGCACGTCGACGTCCTCGCCGACCTCGGGCACCCGCGCCCCGTGCGGGACGAAGAGCATCGAGGCCTGCATGTGCGGCGGCTCGGCGAAGAGCCGCTGCTTGCCGTCGATGGAGTACGGCGAGCGGACGAACCCGACCGCGTCCATGCCCCCGCGGGCGATGGTCGCGGCGCGCGCCTTCATCGACTGGTCGCCGGTGGGCGCCTCGAGGCCGATGCCGTGCGCGGTGCCGCCGCTGACGACCAGCACGTGCCCGGACTTCGGGGCGGTGCGGCCGCGGTAGCCGAACGCGTCGCCGCGCTCGACGGGGTGCACGTCGAGCACCGTCGCCGTCACCCGCAGGGCACCCCGGTCGCCGAGCCAGAGCCCGGTGCCGATGCGGGGGCGGAAGCCGAAGTCGCCGTACTGGCTGCGCAGGGTGGCCAGCTCGGCGTCGGTGAGGTGGCTGACCCACACGTCGGGGGCGCCGTGGGCGGGGACCTCGGCGGCGACGAAGTCGTTCATCAGCCGGGTGACCTCGCCGAGGTGGGTGCCCTGGCCGAGCGGCAGGTGGAGGGCGAGGCCCTCGATCCGGGCGCCGGGGTGCTTGCGGAGCAGCTCGCCGGCCTCCCACAGCTCACGCGCGGCCATCCCGTGGCGGCGCATCGAGGTCATCCGCTCCAGCACGATCCGGGCGGACGGGTCGGCGTGCAGCAGGTCGCGCAGGTCGCCGACGCGGCTGACGGTGTGAACGAGCCGTCGGGACAGCGCGGGCTCGGGGAGCGGCACCCACGGGCGCCACGGGGTGAGCACGAGGAGGTCGCCGTGCCAGCGCTGCGCGACCTCGGGGAGCTCGTCGTAGGTGCCGACGGCGAGGGTACGCACGTCGTGGCCGCGCTCGGCGAGCCACTGCGCCTTGCGGGCCAGGCGGCCCAGGGTGAAGCCGTAGCCGTTGCCCTTGGCGACCGGGACGATGCCGGGGTGCGCGTCGGCGACCGACTCGAGGTGGGCCCGCCAGCGCGGGCCGTCGACGGTGAGCGACAGGCTCATGTCAGCCCCTCCGCGCCAGGTAGACCTGGAAGGCCTTGTAGAGGGCCCGGTTGACCGGCAGGTCCCACTCGCCGGCGTGCTCGACCGCCTCGCCGCCGGTGCCGACCTTGAACTGGATCAGCCCGACGTGCGGGTCGTCGGCGTCGAGGGTCTCGGTGATGCCGCGCAGGTCGTAGACCGCCGCGCCGGCGGCGATCGCGTCGCGGATCATCGCCCACTGCACCGCGTTGGAGCCGCGGACCTCGCGCTTCTCGGTGGAGGAGGCGCCGTAGGAGTACCACGCGTGCTCGCCGACCCGGATCGCGATCGTCGAGGCGACCAGGTCGCCCTCGTGCCGGCCCATCCAGAGCGTGAACCGCTCCTCGCCGTCGGCGCGGAGGGCGTCGTACATGGTCTCGAAGTAGCGCAGCGGACGCGGCGTGAAGTGGTCGCGCTCGGCGGTGTGCACGTAGAGCTCGTGGAAGGCCTTGAGGTCCTCGCGGCTGCCGGTGGCGACCTCGACGCCCTCCTTGGCGGCCTTCTTGATGTTGCGGCGCCAGAGCTGGTTCATGCCCTTGAGGACCTCGTCCTCGGTGCGCTGCGTGCCGTCGGCGTGGCGCAGCGGGACCTGGAAGACGAACTGCGGCTGGCCCGCGGCGAAGCCGCCCTCGACACCCTGGTGGCGCCAGCCGAGCTCGTGCAGCTGGGCGACGGTGCGCGCGCCGATGGGGTTGCGCTCGGCCGGCGGGATCTGGCTGAGCAGCCGCACGTCGGCGTCGGCGATGCCCTCCTTGACCTGCGCGGTGGTCCAGCGGCGGGTCACCACCGGCGGGCCGATCCGTACGGCGAACGCACCCTGCTTCCTCAGGTGCGCCACCATCGGGTCGAGCCACGCGGCGAGGTCGTCGTCCGCCCAGTCGATCACCGGCCCCTCGGGCAGGTAGGCGAGGAAGCGCTTGAGCCTCGGCAGCTGGCGGTAGAGCACCAGGGCGACGCCGACCTGCTTCCCCTCGTCGTCGAACCACCCGAGCGACTCGCTGCGCCACTCGGACTTCACCTTCCCCCAGCCGGGGGTCTGCAGGAAGCTCGCCGATGGCAGCGTGGCGAGGTAGTCGCGGTGCTCGGTCGGGCTGATCGGGCGCACGCTGGGCATGGGGATCAGGCTATCGGGCGAGCTGCGGGGTTCCGGAGTCGGCGACGCAACTACCGAATTCGCTGCGATCCGGGCGGATCGACGACGAATTCGGTAGTTGCGTGGCAGATCAGGAGCCCCGGAGAGGGTCAGACGGTGCGGATGAGCTTCTTGTTGACGAACTCCTCCATGCCGAAGCGGCCCAGCTCGCGGCCGAAGCCGGAGCGCTTCACGCCGCCGAAGGGCAGCTCGGCCGCGTCCAGGCCGACGCCGTTGACGAAGACCATGCCGGCCTCGATCTGCTCGGCGACCCGCTGGGCCTGGGCCGGGTCGCTCGAGAACACGTAGGAGCCCAGGCCGTAGGGCGTGTCGTTGGCGATCCGGACGGCGTCGTCCTCGTCGGCGGCGCGGAACACCATGGCGACCGGGCCGAACAGCTCCTGGTGGTACGCCGGGTTGTCGGTCGTGATCCCCGACAGCACGCCGCTGGGGTAGAACGCACCCTTGCGCTCGCCCGCGGTGGTCAGCTCGGCGCCGCCGGCGACCGCCGTCGCCACCTGGGCGTCGAGGTTGTCGGCCGCGGTGACCGACGACAGCGGGGAGCCCTCGGAGGCGGCGAGGAGCTTCTCGGTGAAGCGGCCGACGAAGTCGTCGTACAGGCCGTCGGCGACGATGAAGCGCTTGCCGCCGTTGCAGACCTGGCCGGCGTTGTCCATCCGCGCGAACACCGCGGCGTCGACGGTGGCGTCGAGGTCGTCGGTCGAGAGCACGATGAACGGGTCCGAGCCGCCGAGCTCGAGCACGACCTTCTTGAGGTTGCGCCCGGCGATCTCGGCGACGGCCGCGCCGGCGCGCTCGGAGCCGGTCAGCGAGACGCCCTGGACGCGCGGGTCGGCGATCACGTCCGCAATCTGCTCGTTGGTGGCGTAGATGTTGACGTAGGCGCCCTCGGGGAAGCCGGCGTCCTTGAAGATCTGCTCCTGCAGGGCGGCGGAGCGCGGGCACTGCGGCGCGTGCTTGAGGACGATCGTGTTGCCGGTCGCGAGGTTGGGGCCGGCGAAGCGGGCGATCTGGTAGACGGGGAAGTTCCACGGCATGATCCCGAGCAGCACGCCGACCGGCATCCGGCGGATGACCGCGGTGCCCTCGCCCTCGCCGAGCGGGATCTCCTCGTCGGCGAGGAAGCGCTCGGCGTTGTCGGCGTAGAACTCGTAGATCGAGGCCGAGAAGTCGACCTCGCCCTCGGCGTCGCTGAGCGGCTTGCCCATCTCCTCGACCATCGCCGCGGCCAGCTCGGCGCTGCGCTCGCGGTGCAGCTCGGCGACCCGGCGGATCAGCGCGGCCCGGTCGGCGACCGTGGACGTCCGGCCCCAGCTCGTGTACGCCGCCGCCGCGGCGTCGACCGCCGCACGCACCTCGGCGTCGGTGGCGGTGGGGAAGGTCTCGACCAGCTCGCCCGTGGCGGGGTTGCGGACGGCGTACTCGATCTCGGTCATGCGGGGTTCTCCTGGGGGTGGTGGTGCGGTCGTCGGTGGTCGGTGCGGGGCAGGTCAGCGGGCGGCCTCGACGTCGGAGGACAGGCGCTGGGCCAGCCACACCGGGACGATCGAGAACACGATCAGCACGACCGCGACCACGTTGACCACCGGCGCCTGGTTGGGCCGGAACATGTTGTTGAGGATCCAGATCGGCAGGGTGTTGGCACCCTGGCCGGCCGTGAAGGTGGTCACGATGATCTCGTCGAAGCTGAGCGCGAATGCCAGCATGCCACCCGCGAGAAGGGCCGAGCGGAGCTGCGGCAGGGTGACCAGCCAGAAGGTCATGAAGACCCCCGCGCCGAGGTCGGACGACGCCTCCTCGAGGCTGGTGCCCATCCGCCGCAGGCGGGCCTGGACGTTGTTGAAGACGGTGACGATGCAGAAGGTCGCGTGTGCGATCACGATCGTCCACAGCGACAGGTCCACCCCGAGGATGGTCCGGAAGCCGTTGTTGAGCGCGATGCCCGTGACCACGCCGGGCAGCGCGATCGGCAGGATCACCAGCAGGTTGACGGAGTTCTTGCCGAAGAAGGAGTACCGCTGCAGGGCCAGCGCCAGCAGCGTGCCGAGGACGAGGGCGATCAGCGTCGCGACGGCGCCGACCTGCAGGCTGGTCAGCAGCGCCTCACGGGCGCCGTCGCTCCGGGCCGCCCGGCGCCACCACTCGAGGGTGACGCCGTCCAGCGGCCAGGTCATCGACTGGCTCGGGTTGAGCGAGTTGGCCACGACCACCAGCAGCGGCACGTAGATCAGCGCGAGGACGCCGAACGTGAGGGCCGCCAGCAGGCGGCGGGCCAGGGGGCTGAGGGTCATCGGACGCTCTCCATCATAGGTTCTCCAGTGCTCCGGTACGACGGATGGCCGTCAGCAGCACGAGCATCACCACGATCGGGATCATCGCGATGGCCGCGGCGAGCGGCAGGTTGTTGGCCGCACCGGCGTTGACGAAGACGAGGTTGCCGAGCATCTGGCTGGCACCGCCCACGATGTTGACGGTGATGTAGTCGCCCATCGTCAGCGAGAAGCTGAAGATCGCGCCGGCGACGATGCCGGGCACCAGCAGCGGCAGCACGACCGAGCGCATCACCATGCCGGACGGCGCGCCGAGGTCGCCCGCCGCCTCGAGCAGCGAGTCGGGGACCCGCTCGAGCGCCGCGAAGATCGGCAGGATCACGTACGGCAGCCAGATGTAGGACTGGGTGATGACGACGGCGGTCAGCCCGTAGCCGGGGGTTCCGAGGCCGGTCCACTCGGCCAGGCCGCCCTCGGACAGGACGACCCGCCAGGCGAACACCTTCACGAGATAGCTCGCCCACAGGGGGGTGAGCACCGCGACGACGAGCATCCGCCGGGCTCGCGGGGTGGCGACCTTCGCCATGTAGAAGGCGATCGGCAGGGCGATCGCCACGTCGACCACGGTGACCGCGGCGGCCACGCCGACGGTGCGGAGCGTGACCTTCCGGTAGACCTCGTTCTCCCACAGGGTGCGGAAGTTGTCGAGCGTCCAGGTCTTGTCGATCTCGCTGCTCAGGCTGTCCACCGACCACAGCGACGTGATCAGCAGCGCGGCCAGCGCCACGACGTACACGAGCAGCATCCACGCGAGCGGCGCGGACAGCAGGAGGGACAGGCGCACCCACACCCAGCGGTGCAGGAACCGGGAGACCGGCCGGGCGGCCGGCCCCCGCAGGGCGGGGGCCGGCGCCTGGTCGGGCGTGATCGACGAGGTCGACATCGTTAGCCCTTGATCTCCGTCCAGGCCTGCGTCCACTGGGCGTAGTCGGTGCACTGGACGTCGGTGCGTCCGTCGAGGCACTCCTTGACCGGGGTGCGCCAGAACCACAGCTGCTTGGCGTACTCCTGGTCACCGGCGTGGAAGGTCTCGCAGTGCTTCGGGTCGGTGGTCTTCTCGCACGCCTCGGGGCTGTTCGGCGCCTCGCCGAAGTACTCCGTCGCCTGCGCGTTGGCCTCCGGGCTGAGGATGTAGTCCATCCACGCGTAGGCGCAGTTGGGGCTCTTCGCCTGGGAGGACAGCATCCAGGTGTCGTTCCACGCGGTCGCGCCCTCCTTCGGCAGCGTGACGTCGACGTCCTTGTTCTTGATGTTGTTCTTGATGACCTGCCAGGTGGTGCCGACCACCGAGTCGCCGGTCTCGAAGGCCTGGATCTCCTTGAGGTAGTCCGACCAGTACTCGCCGACGTACTGGCGCTGGACCTTGAGCAGGTCGACGGCCGCGGCGAGCTGGTCCTCGTCGAGGGCGTACGGGTTGGTGATGCCCAGGTCGGGCTGGGTCTTCATCAGGTAGAGGGCGGCGTCGGCGATGTAGATCGGCGAGTCGTACGCCGTCACCTTGCCCTTGTTCTTCTCGAGCTGGTCCTTCTCGAAGACCGCGCCCCACGAGCTGGTGTCCGAGACGTTCTTCTTGTTGAACATCAGCAGGTTGGCGCCGTAGCCGTGCGGGACGCCGTAGTTCTTGCCGTCCACCGAGTTCCACTCGGTGTCCTTGAGGAAGTCGTAGACGTTCTCGTAGTTGGGCACGAGGTCGGTGTTGATGGCCTGCGCCTCGTCGGAGGCGATCAGGCGCAGCGACAGGTCGCCGGAGGCGGCGATCACGTCGTAGTCACCGGTCTTGGCGAGGTTCAGCGCCTCGTCGGAGGTGCCGTAGGCCTTGCTGGTGACCTCGCAGCCGGTCTTCTTCTCGAAGGCGGACACCCAGTCGACGTTCGGGTCGTTGGTGCCGTCCTCGACGTAGCCGGGCCAGGCGAGGATCGAGACCTTGCCCTCGAAGTCGCCGAGCTTCTCGACCGCGTCGGTCTTCTTGTCGTCGTCGCTGCTGCCACACGCGGACAGTGCCGAGACCGACACCAGGGTCAGGCAGGCGATGGCCACGCGGCCGCGCCGGAAGGTGGATTTCATGAGAGAGCTCCGCTTTCTTTCGAGGGATGGTGGTGCGGGTTCTGCTGATGGGGGATCAGGGGGCCGCGGCGAGGGCGACGGCGTCGGCCCGTGCGAAGCGGACCGTGACGTGGTCGCCGCGGTGGTCGCTGTCGTCGAGGGAGCCGGTGGACTGCTCGAGGGCGACCAGCTCCAGGCCGTCGTCCGTGCGCAGGTGCACCCGGTTGCCGACGCCGAGGTAGATGGTCTCCGTGACGACCGCGGAGAGGCGGACCTCGCCGGGCCCGGCCTTCTCCATCTCGGCGGCGGGCGAGAGCCGGAGGCGCTCGGGACGCACGGCGTGCTCGGCGTCGACGCCGAGGAGCCGCTGGGACGTGGCCGCGTCGAGGAGGTTCGTCGTACCGACGAAGCCGGCGACGTACGCCGAGGCCGGCTGCTCGTAGATCTCCTGCGGCGTGCCCAGCTGCTGGATCCGGCCCGCGTCGAAGACGGCGATCCGGTCGCTGAGGGTCAGCGCCTCCTCCTGGTCGTGGGTGACGAACACGAAGGTGATGCCGAGCTCGCGCTGGAGCTGCTTGAGCTCGACCTGCATCTGCTCGCGCAGCTTGAGGTCGAGCGCGCCGAGCGGCTCGTCGAGCAGGAGGACGCGCGGCTGGAGGACGATCGCCCGGGCGAGCGCGACGCGCTGGCGCTGGCCGCCGGAGAGCTGGCTGGGCCGGCGGGAGCCGAGGTGGCCCAGGCGCACGGTCTCGAGCGCCTGCTGGGCCCGCTCGCGGCGCTGGCTGCGACCCATCCCCCGGACCCGGAGGCCGTAGGCGACGTTGTCGAGGACGCTCATGTGCGGGAAGAGCGCGTAGTCCTGGAAGACCGTGTGCACGTCGCGCTCGAAGGGAGCGGCCTTCGTGACGTCGGTGCCGCCGAGCTCCACGGTGCCGGCGGTGGCCGACTCGAACCCGGCGATCAGGCGCAGGACCGTCGTCTTGCCGGAGCCCGACGGGCCGAGCATCGAGAAGAACTCGCCGTCGGCGATGTCGAGGTCGACGCCGTCGACCGCGGCGACGTCACCGAAGTGCTTGACGAGGCCGCGCAGCCGGATGGCCGGGACCGCGTCCTCGGCTCCTGCGGTGGCCTCTGCCGGGAGGTCGGCCGGAGGTGTGGTGGCTTGGGTCACACCGAAAACATATGATCCCATAGGTTATATGTCTAGAGTCTGCTCTGTAACGTTTCCGTGTCCGGCCGAGCAGCGTCCGGACAGCCGTCGGACCAGTGCCAGGGAGGGGACGGATGACCTCGACGTCCAGCCCGCGCCACGGCACCCGCACGCGCGGCGCGATCTTCGCGCCCCTCGAGGACGTCGGCCGCGCGGTGCGCGTCGAGCAGCGGCTGGCGGACGCGATCCGCTCCGGCGTGCTCCGCGACGGCGAGCGACTGCCGAGCGAGTCGGAGCTGGCCGCGATGCTCGGCGTCGCGACCGTGACCGCCCGCGAGGCGCTCGTCTCGCTGCGCGCCCAGGGCCTGATCAGCACCGTGCGCGGGCGCAACGGCGGCAGCTATGTCACGCGCGCCAAGCTCCACGACCCCGACGCCCAGGCGGCCCGGCTGGCCGCGATGTCCCGCGTGGAGCTGCACGACCGCGGCACCCTGCACCTGGTGGTCCTCGCCGGCTGCGCCGAGCTCGCCGCCGAGTACGCCGACGCCGCCGACGTCGACCTGCTCGCGTCCCTGCTCCCGGAGGCCGGCGACGCGGACCCCGGTCACTGGCGCCATGCCGACGCGGAGCTCCACCTGACCCTCGCCGCGCTGAGCCAGTCCGCCCGGATGACCCGTCAGGTCGTCGGCCTGGAGGCCGACTTCGGCGCCCTGCTCCGGCAGCCGCTGGGTGATCCGGAGTTCCAGGCCTTCACCCGCACCTGCCACGAGGAGCTCTTCACCGCGTTGCGCGCCCACGACGGCGACGCCGCCCGCAAGGCCGTACGACGCCAGCTGGACCGCGCGGTCGACGAGCTCGCCGTGCTGCACGCGAGCTACCGATGAGGAGGTCCACCGGCGCGACGGGCTCCTTGACAGGCGCGCAGCCCGTGCCGTTCCGTAGCCGTGGGGGTGCAGCCGTGCTGGACCCCGGAAGGGATGTGTCCATGGGGTCGATGGTGATCGAGGGGGCGAGCGGGTCCGCGTCGCCGGCGGCGCTCGCCTGCGCGCGCGAGGTCGAGGCCTACTTCCAGGGCGTGATCGAGGCGCTCGACGTCGTCCGCAGCGGGCTCGAGGACGTCTGCCGTCGTACGCCGCTGCTCGCGGCCGACCTCGTCGCCGCGGCGCACCCACTCACCCGTGACCTGCTGGCCGGCCTCCCCCTCTTCGGTGGCGGCTTCGTCGCGGCGCCCGGCTTCCTCGCCGACCACCACCTCTACCTCGCCTGGTGGCAGGGCGAGGAGCAGCAGCTGCTCGCCCAGTCGACCGTCTCCGGCTCGGGCGACCCCGTCGACTACAGCCGGGTGGAGTGGTACCGCACGCCCGTCGAGACGGGTCGCGCCCACGTCACCGGCCCGTTCGTCGACTACGTCTGCAGCGACGAGTACATGCTCACCACGACCGTCCCGGTCGAGGTCGACGGGCGCATCGTCGGCGTCGTCGGTGCGGACACCCTCCTCGACACCTTCGAGTCGCTCCTGCTGGGAGCGGTCCGCGAGGCGGGCGCTGCCGTCGTCAACCAGTCCTTCCGGGTCGTGCTGTCCGCCGACCCGCGGGTGCCGACCGGGCGGCTGATCGCGCCGGAGCAGCGCGGCGCGCTCATCCCGTGCGGCGACCTGCCGCTGGGCGTGCTCGTCGGCTGACCCGGCCCCGCCGCGCGGCTCAGCCCCGGCGGCGCTCGAGCTCGGCGAGCAGGTCGCGGGCGATCGCCTCCAGGGCCGCGCGACGCACTCCCGGCTTGCGCGGGCCGCCGCTCAGGTCGTTCAGGTGGAGGTGTACCACGGCGTTGTCGACGCGGACCACGAGGATGCGCATGCCGGCCCCGATCGCCGCCTCGTCACCGAGGCCGGGGACCGGATCGAACGGCTCGACGTCCCGCGCGGTGTCGCCTTCGGCGGTGTTGGCGAAGGTCGCGTGCGCGATCTCGTCGGCCGTCTTCCCGTCCCCGGCCTGGAGCGCGTAGGCGTTGACCTGGAGGATGAAGTCGCCGCGGCTGTCGGCGGTCTGGTGCGAGAAGGTGCAGGTGGCCGGAACTCCTTCCGTCTCCCGGTAGCCGAGGATCCCCAGCGAGTCCGGCGCGATGCCCGTGCACAGGTCGGCCGTCTCGCGTGCGGTGACCTCACCCTCCGGAGCGGCCGCGACGAACCGGCTGGTCGGGGTGCCGTCGCCGGGCAGGCGGAAGGCGGCCACGCCTCCCTCGACCTCGCCGATCAGCAGGTCGCCGGCGACCGCTGAGGTCGCGGTTCCGAAGAAGCTGCTGATCGACTCCGGGACGGTGCCGAGGACGAGCGGGTCCGCGGGATCCGCCGGGTCGACCAGCCGGACCACGGCGCCCGGTGCGAGCGGGTTGCCGGAGGAGATGGTGGTGACCAGCCGGCCGTCGTACGCACCGACGAGGCTCTCGCCCTCGTCGAGGGCCGGGATCGTGTCGAGGGTGCGGGTGTCGGGGTTCCACCGACCGACGACGGAGGACTTGCCGTACTGGAGGACGGCGGTGCCGTCGAGGCTCGTCACCCGCTCGAAGCGTGGATAGCTGCTGTCGATGGCGCGGCCGACCGGACGGGGCTCGCGTCCTGCGAGGTCCACGAGGGCGAAGCCGTCCGGACCGTTGACGGCGACGACGGGGGGCTCGGCGCCGGGAAGGATCTCCGCGACGTCGTACACGTCTGGCACGGTGACCGTGGTGAGCAGCCGGCCGGAGTCCTGGTCGTGGACCGCGAGGGAGGTGTAGTCGTCGCCTGCCGCGACGATGGTCGCGCCGTTGGCTGACGACTTGGTGCCTGCGACGTCCGGCAGCCGCTTGCCGTCGCTGAGCCGCAGCCGTTGGGCGCCGGCGCCGGCATCGGCGACGGCCACGGTCTTCTCGCCCACGCCGATGGAACCGAGGTAGACCCGCTCCCGCACCGGCCTGGTCCACAGCGTCGTGGCGTCGGCGAGGTCGACGGCGACTGCGCGGGCCGCGTTGCAGGGCGCCCCGCCGCCCCGGGCCCGGCGGCCGACGACCACGACGCCGATGCCGTCGGCGTTGACGTCGGGTGCGACGGCGCAGACCTGTCCGGGGAGGTCGATCGTGCCGGTCGTCGTACCGTCGGCTGTGTCGAGGACGGTGACGCTGTCGGTCGTGATCAGGGCGACCCGGTCGGTGCCGACCCAGATGCCGTCGCCGCGACCGGTGTCGGCGTCGCGGTACAGGCCCTCGACGTCGACCTGCCAGGCCGTCTCGAGGTCCTCGACCTCTGGCGCGGCAACCTCCGGCCCGTCGTCCTCGTGGGCCGTGGAGCAGGCGGAGAGGAGCAGGGTGGCCGCCAGGGCAGCAGGCAGTACGACGCGCATGGCGTCACCCTCTCCGGCCGGAGTCCTCCGGAAACGGGGGGCTGGTCCGGGCCGTCGGTCAGTCGGACTCGTCGCGCCGGTCCGGCTGCCACGGCGGCGTCTGTCCCCACTGCCAGATCGGGACGTCGGCGGCGTCGATCGGCGGCGGGTCGTCGCCGGAGTAGACCAGCGCCATCCGGGTGCCCCATTCCAGGTAGTAGACGAACACCGCGCGGAACTCGGGGTCCGTCGGCAGCCCCACCTCGTCGGCGGCGTCGAGCAGCAGGTCGACCCACCGCCGCCGCTGCTGCTCGGTGATCCCGCGGCCGAGGTGCTGTCGGGCCATGTGCGGGTGGCCGCCGCGGTGCGCGGTGTAGTCCGCAGGGCCGCCGAAGACCTCGGCGAGCCAGAGGGCGACGTGCTCGGGGTGGTCGGCGTCCATGCCCGCGAACACCGGCGCCAGCACGGGATCGTGCGGCACCCGGGCGTAGAACACGGTGGTCAGCCGGCGCAGCGCGGGCAGGCCGCCGGCCCACGCGAGGATGCTCGGCGTCGTCGGGTCGGGCGACCCGGTCACGCGCTCTCCGCGGCGTTCCCGGCCGGGGCGTCGGGGCCCTGGGCGCGGACCCGGTGGACCTGCTCGAGGGAGTCGCGCAGCTCGACCAGCCAGTCGTCGGCGTGCTGCTGGACCAGCCGGACGCACCAGGCCAGGGCCTCGCTGCGGCTGCGCGCGACGCCTCCGGCGACCAGCGTGTCGAGGACGGCCCGCTCCGGCTGGCGCAGCCGGGTCATCGTCGGCACGGCCAGGTGGGTGAACAGGACGCGGGTGCCGTCGCACTCCACGCCCCAGGCGACCTTCTGGTCGTACTGCCGCTCCGCCTCGCGGGCGATGGCGATCCGGGCGTCGCGGGTGCGCTCGCGGAACTCCTGGATGCGGCCCTGCGCCGCGGCCCTGCGCTCGGTCGGCGAGGCGTCCTCGGCCAGCGCGGGGGGTGCGATGCGGCCGACGACGGTGATCTCCTCGCGGTCGACGGTGACCTCCACCAGCGACTCGAAGAGATCCTCCGGCAGCCGGCCCGCGAACCAGCCGCGGATCTGCTCGTGCTGCTCCGTTGTAATCATGTAATCGAGATTACGCCTCTTCTGCGCGAGCGCAAGGGTGTCAGAGACGCTCGATCCGCTCGACGAGCCACTCGAAGTCGGTGACGTGCTCGGCGGCGCCGCCCGGCGTCTCGCACACCACCGGGGCGCCGGCGTCGCGGACGACCTGCGCGAGCAGGTCGGGGTCGATCTGGCCGGCGCCGAAGTTGGCGTGCCGGTCGGCGCCCGAGTCGAAGGCGTCGCGGCTGTCGTTGGCGTGCACGAGGTCGATCCGGCCGGTGATGGCCAGGACGTCGTCGACGATCGTCTCGAGCGCGTTGCCGCCGGCGTGCGCGTGGCAGGTGTCGAGGCAGAAGCCGACCATGTCGGCGCCCTCGGCGCTGGCGATCGCGTCCCAGGTGCCCTTGATCCGGTCGAGGTAGCGGGTCATCGCGTTGGTGCCGCCGGCGGTGTTCTCGATCAGGAGGGGGACCTTGATGTCGGTCGCCTCGACCGCCTTGCGCCAGTTGTCGAAGCCCTTCGCCGGGTCGTCCTCGTCGGTGACGTGGCCGCCGTGGACGATCAGCCCCTTGGCGCCGAGCTCGGCCGCGGCGTCCATGTGCTGCTGCAGGAGCTTGCGGCTCGGGATCCGCTGGCGGTTGTTCGTGGTCGCGACGTTGATGAGGTACGGCGCGTGCACGTAGAGGTCCACGCCCGCGTCCTCGGCCGCCGCCCTCAGCGCCGCGGCGCCGCCCTCGTAGGAGAGCACGGGACCCTTGTAGGACTGCGGGTTGCCGAGGAAGAACTGCACCAGCGGGGCGTCGCGCGCCGCGGCCTCCGCGATCGGGTCGGTCTGGTCGACGTGGGCTCCGATGCGCAGCTCGCTCATGGGCCCCACTGTAGGGACGGGCGGGGACAGCGGCTCAGGCGGTGGCGCGGCGCACGCGGCGGCGCAGGGCGGCCCGCTCGACGGGGCCGAGCCGGTCGAGGACGCCGACGAGTCCGGCCAGCTGCTCGAGGGCCGCGAAGGCGTCGCTCGCGCCGGCTGGGTCCACGGCGTCGTACAGCTCGATGCCGACGAAGGACGCGCTGATCGCCCGCGCGAGCCCGGGTACGTCGACGAGGCCGGCCAGCGGACCGGCGTCGAGCAGCCGCGAGAGGACCTGCTCGACCTCGCTCGCCCACAGCCGCAGGCCGGCGGCGGTGGCCGGGCCGAGCGCCGGGTGGGAGGGGGACCCGGCGAGGAGCTGCCCGAGCAGGGTGACGTTGCCGGCGGCCTGCTCCTGCGCGTGGACCGTCCTGGCCAGGGCGACGAGTCCCGCGACGTCGGTGACGGCGGCCAGCGCGGCGCGGTGCGCCTCGATGCGCTGGCGGGCACCGTGTTCGCAGGCCGCCGCGAGCAGCTCGTCGACCGAGCCGAAGTGGTAGAAGACCAGCGCCTGGTTGACCCCCGCCTCCGTCGCGATCGTCCGCGCCGACGCCTTGGCGATCCCCTGGCCGACGACGACGCGCAGGGTCGCGTCCAGCAGCTTCTCGCGGGTGGTCGTCATGGGGCGATCCTGCCCGGTCTTGAGCGTTCGCTCAATCCGTGCGATCGTTTGAGCGAACGCTCAACCCTGGGAGGAGGACGCCGGATGGAGCTCGAAGGCCCCAACACCCCCGGTCTCCGCGGCTACGTGGTGGCCTGGGCGACGAGCGTCGTCGTCCTCGCCGTCCTCCTGCTGCTGATGCTAGAGCCGGACCCCGTCCCGCCCCAGGCGATCGTCTGGATCCTCGTCTTCCTGGTGCCGGCCTCGAGCCCGTTCGCCGTCGCCGGCGTGCTGCTCGTCCACCACGTGTGCCGCGAGGAGCGCCGGCAGTGGCTGCACGTGCTGGTCGCGGGTGCCGCGGGAGCGATGGCGGGTGGCTTCGTTACGCTGGTCAACGTGGGCTTCGTGGTCCTGGTCCCGGCGATCGCCGCCTCGACCGCCATCGGCCGCGCGGTCGTCGTCCCGATGGTCTGGCACCGCCGCAATTCGGCTGCCTCCGCCGTGACGGGTTAACCTCTCCTGTCCGGTGCCGTCTGGCGCCGTACACACGTCTGCCCGGGCCGAACCGGTGCGGACATGCAGAGCCCTCCTGCCGCGGAGAGTCCGTGGCCGTCAGTCCAGAGGAGGTGGAGACCGCTTTGCGCAACTACGAAGTCGTGGTCATCCTCGACCCGAGCCTCGACGAGCGGACGGTTCAGCCGTCGCTCGACAAGTACCTGAACGTCGTCCGCAACGACGGCGGCACCGTCGACAACGTCGACGTGTGGGGCAAGCGCCGCCTGGCGTACGAGATCAAGAAGAACGCCGAGGGCATCTACGCGATCATCAAGGTGACCGCTGCGCCGGCGACGATCGACGAGCTCGACCGCCAGCTGACCCTCAACGAGTCCGTGCTGCGGACGAAGGTCCTGCGCCCCACCGTCTGAGACGGGCACGTGCCTGTGGAACACGACTGTTCATTGTCGGAGCCACGGGACACGATGGGGGCCGTTGCCCGGGACTGACCCGGGCGGGCCACTCGAATCCACTCACAGGAGACCACCATGGCTGGCGACACCGTCATCACCGTTATCGGCAACCTGACCGACGACCCGGAGCTTCGCTTCACCCCGTCGGGCGCTGCGGTTGCCAACTTCACGGTGGCGTCGACCCCGCGCACCTTCGACCGGCAGACCAACGAGTGGAAGGACGGGGAGACCCTGTTCCTCCGCTGCTCGATCTGGCGGCAGGCCGCGGAGAACGTCGCGGAGTCCCTCCAGAAGGGCATGCGCGTCATCGCGCAGGGCCGTCTGGTGTCGCGGTCCTACGAGGACCGTGAGGGCCAGAAGCGCACGGTCAACGAGCTGCAGGTCGACGAGGTCGGCCCGTCGCTGACCTGGGCCACGGCCAAGGTCACCCGCGCCAACCGCTCCGGCGGTGGCGGCGGCGGTGGCTACGGCGGCGGCAACCAGGGCGGTGGCCAGGGCGGCTACGGCGGCGGTGGCAACCAGGGTGGCGGACGTCCCGCGGGCGGAGACCCGTGGGGCAGCCAGCCGTCCGGTGGATCCAACAACGGTGGCGGTGCGCCGGCCGGTGACCCCTGGGCCGCGCCCGGTGTCTCCGGTGGCGACGAGCCCCCGTTCTGAGCAACGGGCCCGGTGGTCGAGGAGGTCGCGCAGCGAGCGTCACGAACCCGGGCCATCAACACATCAACCATTCCGGCCGACGTTGACTGACGCGGCCGGGCTCTGAGGAGGAGCACCACAATGGCGAAGGCAGTCGTCCGCAAGCCGAAGAAGAAGGTTTGCCAGTTCTGCAAGGAGAAGGCCACCGGTGTCGACTACAAGGACACCGCCCTTCTGAAGAAGTTCATCTCCGACCGCGGCAAGATCCGCGCCCGTCGGGTGACCGGCAACTGCGTCCAGCACCAGCGTGACATCGCCATCGCGGTGAAGAACGCCCGCGAGGTCGCGCTGCTGCCCTACACCTCCAGCGGCCGCTGAGCTCGGTAGAGAAGGAGAGCTGAACTCATGAAGATCATCCTGACCCAGGAGGTCGAGAACCTCGGCGCTGCTGGCGACGTGGTCGAGGTCAAGGACGGCTACGGCCGCAACTACCTCATCCCGCGCGGCTTCGCGATCCGCTGGACCCGCGGTGCGCAGGCCCAGGCCGACTCGATCAAGGCCGCCCGCTCCGCGCGCGCGGTCCGCGACGAGGCGCACGCCGCCGAGATCAAGGCCAAGCTCGAGGGCGGTTCCGTCGACGTCAAGGTCAAGGCCGGCCAGGGCGGTCGCCTGTTCGGTGCGGTCACCACGGCCGACATCGCCGCCGCGCTCGGCGAGGCCGCCGGCGAGGCGATCGACAAGCGGACCATCGTCCTCGGCAACCCGATCAAGTCGCTGGGCAACCACGCGGTCTCGGTCAAGCTGCACGACGAGGTCTCCGTCGCGGTGACGCTCAACGTCATCCCGGCCTGACATCACGTCAGACGTACGTCGGCGTGGCCGGTCCCCCCGGGGGCCGGCCACGTGGCATTTTTGGGGCACTTCCCCCAACCCCAGGAGTTCCCTGATGCGCCTGCGTCGCCTCTGGCCCGCTGCCCTGCTCGCCCTCGCCCCGGTCCTCGCGGCCTGCGGTGACGACGAGCCCGACGCCGCCGACGAGCAGACCACGTCGGCCGCGCCGACGACGGATGCCCCCTCGCAGACGCCCACCGAGGAGTCGTCGGCCACCGAGGCACCGACGGAGACCACCAGCGCGCCGCCTGTCGCCGACCGCCCGCAGGCGTGCGCCCTGCTGACGTCCGGCGACGTGGCCAAGGCGATCGGGGTCGAGTTCAGCGAGGGCGTGCCCGGCCACGGCTCGGTGACGGAGAATGGCACGTCGTGGACGACCGACGAGTGCACCTTCACCGCCAAGGACCTCGTCAGCATCCGGATCGAGGTCAGCGGCCCGGCCGACGTGACCGCCGGGAAGTTCGGCTGCATCCAGCCCAGCGACGCCGACGGCAACGTCGAGCCGTCCGACGCCGCCGGCGCCTCGAAGGCGTGGTGGAAGACCAGCGCCACCCCGCCGCTGGTGGCGACGCTGCGGGCCTGCTCGGCCGAGGCCAACGTCGACGTGACGATGACCTACGAGGACGGCACCGACTACCCCGGTGACCCGTCGCAGCAGGCCCCCCAGCTGGCCGGCCTGGTGCTCAGCGGCCTCCAGGGCTGAGCCTCACGCCTCGGCGGGGGCCTCGGGCTCCGGGGCACCCGCCCACCGGCGGCCGGCGAAGACGAAGCAGAGCACCACGAGCGCGATCTGGACGGCCTGCGCGGCGACCTCGCCCGCCGTACCCACGCCGTCCCAGCCGGCGCCGAACGCCAGCGGCGGGGCCGCGAGCACGAACAGCAGGGTCATCCCGGCGATGCTGAAGCTGCTCGCGCCGCCGGTCGAGCGGGCCTTGAGCGCGGCCTGGCTGAGCTGGTGGCAGAGCACGGCGAAGAACGCGAAGCGGGGTACGTCGGCCGACCAGCCCAGCGACGGGTCCGTCTCCAGCCAGCGGGCGACCGCCGGGACGACCAGCGCGATCGAGAACCCGAGCGCAAGCACGCCGAGGAAGCGCAGCACCGGCAGCCGGCGCTCGTCGAGCACGGGCGCGAGGCCGTGGAGCCCGACCAGGACGAGCAGCCAGCCGAGCGGGTCGGGCAGCGGGTCGAAGGTGCCGGGCTCGGCGTCGGCAGGGCCCAGGGCGAGCAGCACCAGGCCCAGCCCGACGGCCTGCAGCGGCTTCACGCGCGCGCCCCGGTGACCAGCCAGGCGTCACCGCGCTCGCGGCGGACGAGGGTCACCAGCCGGCCGCCCATGAAGAGCAGGCCGAACACGACCCACACTCCGGTCAGCCCGGCACCCAGCGCACTCGTCAGCAGCACGAGCGGAGCGTAGCCGCCCAGCACCACCAGTCCGGCCCAGGCCAGGTAGCGGCCGTCGCCGGCGCCGATCAGGACGCCGTCGAGGACGAACACGACCCCGGCGACGGGCTGGACGAGCGCGGCGACCAGGAGCACCGGGACGAGTGCGTCGCGGACGGCGTGGTCCGGCGTGAACAGCGCGCCCAGCCACGGGCTCGTCGCCGCCAGGAGCAGCCCGGTGACGACCCCGCTCCACACGCCCCAGCGCACCATCCGCGTGGTGACCGCCCGGGTCGCCGCGACGTCGCCGGCGCCCAGGTGCCGGCCGGTGATGGCCTGCGCGGCGATGGCGATCGCGTCGAGGACGTAGGCGAGGAAGCCCCAGATCGTCAGCGCGAGCTGGTGGGTGGCGATGGGGACGGCGTCGGACCCGCTGCCGCCGGCGACCTCGCCGGCGGCGAGGACCACGGCCCATGTGGTGACCAGCAGCGAGGCACGCAGGGTGAGGGTGCGCACGAGGAGCGGTACGCCGGCCCGTCCGGCCGCGCGGATCCCGGCCGGGTGCGGGCGCAGGCTGGCCCCCTCGCGGCGGGCGGCGCGCACGACCACGGCCACGAGCGCCACCGCCATACCGGTCTGCGCGAGCACCGAGCCCACCGCCGACCCGGCCAGCTCGAGTCGCGGGGCCGGCCCGGCGCCGTACACGAGGAGGACGTTGAGGCCGAGGTTGGCGACATTGCCGGCGACGGCGACGACGAGCGGGGTCCGGGTGTCCTGCAGCCCACGCAGCACGCCGGTGGTGGCGAGCACGAGGAGCAGGGGAGTGGTGCCGGCGGCGGCGATGCGGAGGTACGTCGTCGCGGCGGCCTCGACGTCCGAGGACGCGCCGAACAGGGTGACCAGCGGGTGGGCGAGCAGGCTGGTGACGAGGGTGACGGGGATGCCGATCGCGACCGCGAGCCAGAGGCCGTCGACGCCCTGGGCGAGGGCTTCGCGGCGGTGGCCGGCACCGAGCTGGCGGGCGACGCCGGCGGTGGTGCCGTAGGCGAGGAAGATGCACAGGCCGACCACGGTCGACAGCACCGTCCCGGCGAGGCCGAGCCCGGCGAGCTCGCGGGTGCCGAGGTGCCCGACGACGGCCGCGTCGCCGAGCAGGAACAGCGGCTCGGCGACGAGGGCGAGGAAGGCGGGGACCGCGAGCCGGGCGATCTCGCGGTCGAGCGAGCGCCCGCCGGCGGGAGTGGGGGACGCTGTCACCGGATCGGATAACACATCAGTGGCGCCTTGGGGGCAACTTGTGGAAATGCGCCCGCAAAAACGTGGGTGCGGCCCGTTGTGCGGCGGCCACCACGTGGCCCCCGGTTGGCCGCCAGGTGAACGAGACTGGCGGGTAGGAATTTTGAGTCCACAGGTGGGGAGGAGTGTTTCCGCAGGTCAGAGCCGGTTTCCACAGCCCTCCCCCTCCCTGTTCCACAGTGTTGTCCCCAGACCGTGCACACCGTTTCCGCGTGTCGTCCACCTACCCCCGCCGGTTATCCCCAAGGCCTGTGGATAACTACGCCGCGTCGGCTTCACGCACGGCTCCTCGGCGTCTAGGTTCGACTCGCGCAGGGGATTGTGTCGGACCCTCTCGGCAGCCTCCGCCACCGTACGACGTCCTCCAGGCGGCGCGGTGCCGCCACCCGCGATCGAGCCAGGAGCCGGAGACCCGTGAGCCTCACCGACGACCAGCCGTCGTGGACCGCCGAGCCCCCGGAGCAGTGGGGTGACGGTCCGGCCGCCTACGCACCCGGCGAGGCGCCGGCCGGCGGGCGGATGCCACCGCAGGACCTGGCGGCCGAGCAGTCCGTGCTCGGCGCGATGCTCATCTCGAAGGACGCGATCGCCGACGTCGTCGAGGTCATCCGCGGCGTCGACTACTACCGGCCCGCCCACGAGGAGATCCACGAGGCGATCCTCGACCTCTTCGGGCGCGGCGAGCCCGCCGACATGGTCACCGTCGCCGGTGAGCTGCAGCGGCGTGGCCAGCTGCAGAAGATCGGCGGGGCGGCGTACCTCCACACCCTGGCCGCCAACGTGCCGATCGCGGCCAACGCCGGCTTCTACGCCGAGATCGTCTACGAGAAGGCCATCCTGCGCCGCCTGGTCGACGCCGGCACCAAGATCGTCCAGATCAGCTACGCGGGCGAGGGCGAGGTCGAGGGCATCGTCAACGAGGCCCAGTCCGAGATCTACAAGGTCACCGACCGCAACAAGTCGGAGGACTACGCCCCGCTGAGCGACATCATGGACTCGGTCCTCGACGAGATCGAGGCCATCGAGAACCGTGAGGCCGGCATCTACGGCGTGCCGACCGGGTTCGCCGACTTCGACGACCTCACCAACGGCTTCCACTCCGGCCAGATGATCGTCGTCGCCGCCCGTCCCGCGATGGGCAAGTCGACGCTGGCCCTCGACTTCTGCCGGGCCGCGGCGATCCACAACAACCTGACCGCCGCCTTCTTCAGCCTCGAGATGACGCGCGCCGAGATCGTCATGCGACTGCTCTCGGCCGAGGCGCGGATCCCGCTCAACCACATCCGCAACGGCAAGATGAGCACGGAGGAGTGGGACCGGCTCGCGCGCCACGTCGCGAAGGTCTCGGCGTCGCCGATGTTCATCGACGACTCGCCCAACATGACGATGACCGAGATCCGGGCCAAGGCCCGCCGCCTCAAGCAGAAGCACGACCTGCGCCTGATGGTCATCGACTACCTCCAGCTGATGAGCTCCGGCAAGAAGGTCGAGTCCCGCCAGCTCGAGGTCTCGGAGTTCTCCCGCCAGATCAAGCTCCTCGCCAAGGAGCTCGAGATCCCGGTCATCGCGCTGTCGCAGCTCAACCGTGGTCCCGAGCAGCGCGCCGACAAACGCCCCGCGGTCAGCGACCTGCGTGAGTCCGGCTCGATCGAGCAGGACGCCGACATGGTCGTCCTGCTCCACCGCGACGACGTCTACGAGAAGGAGTCGACCCGCCCCGGCGAGGCCGACCTGATCGTCGCCAAGCACCGCAACGGCGCGACCCGCGACATCGTCGTGGCCTTCCAGGGTCACTACAGCCGGTTCGTCGACATGGCGCACTGACCGCCCGCGCGGATCCGAGCCCGTCGTCGTTTCGCGCCCCCACCCGGGGGAACGAACGCTCCCATGCCTATGTCGACAGTGACCAGGGTCGCCGCCGGTGCGGCACTGGTGAGCCTGCTCGCGGCGTGCAGCTCCGCCGGCTCCGAGGAGCCTGACCCGGCGCCGAGCCCGACCCCGGAGACCGCCGGCTGGGAGGTGTACGACGGTCCGGCGGCGCCCGACCTCGTGGTGCGGGAGGTGCCACTCGCCGCCGGAGTCGGTCGGGACATCGACGACGTGGACCGGGTGGAGCGGATCGGCGGCGTCGCCGTGATCTGGGGCCGTGACGACCTCGACGACCTGATGAAGGCCGTGGACCTCGCCTCGGGGCGGGTGCTGTGGCAGCGCCGGCTGACGGACGTGGTCGGCTCACCCCTCGGCGACGTGCGCCTCGATGGTCCGTGGGACGTCGTACCCGGCTCCGGCGTGCTGGTGACCACCTCCTACCTGGACGGTTGCGCGCGCAACCTCCGGGCCTGCGGCATCGACGAGCGCCTCGAGGAGAAGGGGGAGGCGCTCCACGCGGTCGACGTGCGCACGGGTGAGGTGCGGTGGAGCGTGCCGCTGCTGCCCTCCGCGCCCGGGTCCAACCTGGGGCGCCTGCCCTTCGGCATCGACCGGATCGAGACCGCCGGTTCGGTGGTGGTGGTGAGCCTCGTCGACGACCGGGGCCAGGCGGCGCTGGTCCAGGGCCACGACGCCGCCACGGGCCGGCGGCTGTGGGAGAGGTCCGGCGCCTGGCTCGTCGCGGCGGCCGACGACGTGGTCCTGACCGGGGTGGTCGACGACCCCGACGACACCGAGACCGTCGGTGCGTTGCAGGGCCGGGACGCGCTGACCGGCAAGGTGCGCTGGACGAACCCCGGGCTGCCGGGTGACCTGCCCGACGCGGCGGGGACCGCCAACGGCGGCATGGGCTACGTCGGGACCACGGTGTTCAGCCTCGCGGACGGCCACGAGATCACGCGGTCGAACAGGTTCGCCCGGCTGGGGAGCGGTTCCGACGGGACGTACGCCGCGACGGACGGGCCGGCACTCGACGAGGACCAGTGCTGCGTCGACACCGTGGCGACCGTCGGCTCCGACGGGGTGTGGCGACGCAGCGAGCAGGCCGTCGGCCAGTCCGTCGAGTGGGCCGACGGCGACTACATCTGGCGCTCGCTGGACACCAGCGGGGAAGGGCTCGTCGCCGTCGACCGCACGGGCGCAGCCCGGTCGCGCGAGCTGCCCGTCGCGTACGGCGCGCAGTTCTCCGGCGGTCTGATCCTCAGCGAGTCAGGCGGTGCGATCCGGATGTGGACCTACCGCCCCCGCTGAGGCGACAAGCGGCTCACGCCGGACGAACGGCCTTCTCTACCAGCGCCGTCAGCTTCTTCTCCACCGCGGCGTTCATCGTCGCCACGGCGAAGACCGTGGGCCACAGGTCGCCGTCGTCGAGGTTGGCCCACTCCTGGAAGCCGACCTCGGCGTAGCGCATCTTGAACTTCCCCGCGCACTTGAGGAACACCACGACCTTCCCGTCGCCATTGGCGTACGCCGGCATCCCGTACCAGGTCTTCGGGGCCAGGTCGGGCGCGTGGGTGGTGACGATGGCGTGGAGCGCCTCGCCGATCGCCCGGTCGGCGTCGTCCATCGCGGCGATCTTGTCGAGGCAGTCCTGCAGGTCGGCCTGGACCTTCTTGCTGCCGGTCCCGCGGCTCGCGGCGGCCCGCCGCTCGGCCGCGGCCTCCTTCATCGCCGCCTTCTCCTCGTCGCTGAACGTGCTGTTCGCCATGGCTCTTTCCCTTCTGGATCGGTTCGTCCCGACGAGCGTAGGAGCGCTGGTGGTCAGGTTGCTTCTTCGTTCCTGACCGGTTGGAGGAGGTCCCGGACTCCGGTCCGGTTTCGGTCCGGAGCCGGCGGAGAGGATCGGAGCCATGGAGACCGATCTTCCGCGCTGGGTGGCGCTGTTGATCAGCGCGATGCTGGTGACGCCCTTCCTGGTCGCGCTCTTCGTCGTCGTACGCCATCACTGGCGCGCCCGCACATGGGCCCGCGCCGAGGCCACCGTGACCAAGCGTCGGTCCGAGATCTCGCGGCAGGGCGACGGGTCGACCTCCACCACGACGACGGTCACCTTCACCTTCGCGGACAAGACCGAGCGCGACCGGACCGGCACCGCGGTCAACCCCGCCGGCGAACCACGGCTCGGCGACGTGCTCGAGGTGATGTACGACCCCCAGGACCCCGACCGCAGCCGGGTCGTCGAGCTCGGCCGGCGGTACGTCGTCATGCTGGCCGTCTTCGCCCTGCTGTTCGTGCTCGGGGTGTGGTCCGTCTTCGTCCCGCTCGGCTGAGCCTGACGGGCCGAACCGGCACGTCGACGGTCCGGACCGGCAAGTCGGCGGTGCGAAGTGGCAAGTCGGCGGTGCAAAGTGGCAAGTCAGCGGGCGGCGGGGGCTCCGACGAGCTCGGCCAGCCGCGGACCCTGCACCGGCGGCAGCCAGCCCTCGCGCAGCAGCTGTGCCACCGGCTCCCGCAGCTGGTCGATGACCGCCGGGCCGGCGTGCATGCCGGCGCAGGGGCCGATGATCGGCATCCACTCGGGGTGGACCTCGCCGGCGGCGAAGATGACGTCGCTGGGCAGCGGCTCGTCGGCGGAGAGGGGCTCGCCGTGGAAGCGGCGCAGCAGGGAGCCGTCGGTCAGCACGTGGTCGGCCCACCACGGCCGGATGTGCTCCTCGGCCCACTGGTCGAGCAGCAACGACAGGTCCGTCGCGTCGTCGTCGACGTGGTCGAGGAAGACCTTCGCGTGGGGGATGTGGAGCGCCAGGCTGCGACCGTTGGCCGGGTTCAGGGTGCACACGCTGTCGCCGAGGAAGGCCAGGCCGCGCGCAGGCGGGAGCCCGAGCGCCGGGCCCTGCAGGCGGTAGGTGTTGGTCAGGTTGCCCCCGACGTGGACCGGCGTGATCGGCTCGTGGGCCTCGGCGTCGGCCCAGGGTGCCGTGTGCGGGATCGCCCGTACGGCGCGCAGGAACGCCTCGTCGTCGCGGAGCGCCGCGATCTCCCCGGCCTCGGATGGGCAGACGAGCAGCACGTGGTGGGTGCGGTTGTCGGCCGGCATCACCAGCGAGCCGTGGTCGGGCCCGTTCACGAAGGACGGGAACGGGGCGTCGTACGACGCGGCGCCGGGACGGGTCCGGAAGGTCCGGAAGACGTACGACGTCCCGGTGGTCCCGCCCTCGACGGGCCCGCGCAGCTCCTCGCCGAGGTGGCTCGCGCGCCCGGTCGCGACCACGACGACGTCCGCCCACACCGGGTCGTCGTCCACGACGGCTCCCCGCACGACGCCGTCCTCGACGAGCAGCGACTCGGCGTGACCGGTGCGCCACCGCAGCCTCGGCTCGGCCTGTGCGGTCTCGCGCAGCACCCGCTCGACGAGCGGCCGGCGGGCGAAGAGCGCCGTGACCATCCCCGGCATGCCGGGCACCTCGCCGATCCGGGCGCCCTCGGTCGTGAGGCGCTCGACGACGTCGGGCATCTCCTCGAGCATCGCGCGCACCATCTGCCCGCGCCAGGCGTGCGGGGAGTCCCCCTGCATGACGCCGCTACGACGCCAGGTGCCGTCGGCCGCGGGACCGGGGTCCCGGTCGACGACCGTGACGTCGTGGCCGCGGCGGGCCAGCCCGATCGCGGTGAACGTGCCGACGGGGCCTGCCCCGATGACGAGAGCCTTCATGGTGTCCTCCTGGGTCCGTTTCCCGGACCGTAGGAGCGCAGCGGGGGTCGTCGCGTCGGCAGAATTGTGCAGGTCGGTGTGCAGATCGAGCAGGGGCGTCAGGCGAGCCCGTGCTGGTGGGCCCAGGCCGTGGCGGCGGCCCGGTTGGTGACGTCGATCTTGGCGAAGATGTTGGCCAGGTGGCGGGCGACGGTCTTCTCCGACAGCACCAGCTGGTCGGCGATGCCCCGGTTGGTGGCGCCGGACGCGACCAGGCGCAGCACCTCGGCCTCACGGCCGGTGAGCCCGTGGCGCTCGGTCCGGGTGACCTTGTCGAGCCGGTCGAGCTCGGGCTGCGCCCCGAGCGAGGTGAAGGTGGCGCGTGCGGCATCCCGCTCCAGGCGGGCGGTCTCGTGGTCGCCCAGGGCGTCGCAGGCGTCGGCGATCGCGACCCGGCAGCGCGCAGCGTCCCAGGGCGACCCGGTCGCCCGGAAGCCCTCGAGGGCGGCGCGCAGGGCGCCGAGCGCCTCCTGCGGAGCACCGCGGTGCAGCGCGAGCCGGCCCCGGGCCGCGGAAGCGGCCGCGCGGAGGAAGGCGGCGTCGGGGGCCGATGCGGCCGCCTCGTCGAGCCGCGCCGAAGCCTCGCTCGCGCACGTCAGGTCGCCGGCAGCCAGGGCGACCTCCAGCAGGGCCGGCCACAGCCGGGTGCGCAGCTGGGGGGCACCGGGCTCCTCGAGCGCGCGCCGGAGGGACAGCAGGGCCGAGTCGGTCCGGCCCTGCGCGAGCCGCATCAGCGCGAGGCCCGGCTGGGGGTCCTTCCCGTGCGCGAGCGCCGCGCGGTAGGCGGACTCGGCGGCGTCGTACTCACCCCGGAGGCGGTGCAGCTCAGCCCGGACGTAGTGGGCCTCGCCGATGGTGTTCTGGTTGGGTCCGGGGTGCGCGATCAGGCCGTCAACCTCGGCGATCGCGCGGGCCCAGTCGCCCCGCAGCTGGTGGACCTCGGAGCGGTGGACGATGCACGCCCCCTGGAAGGGCACCAGGCCGGGCTGCGCCGCGCACCACTCGTCGAGCACCCGGGTCCACTCGACGCTGCGCTCGACGTCGAGGCAGGCCTTGCAGTTGGCCACGATCGCGCAGTAGACGATGCCGACGGCCTGCGGGGTGACCCCGGTGGCGGTCGCGCGCACCATCGTCGCGTCCAGCTCCGCCAGGCCGCGGGCGAGCTCGCCGCTCGCGAGCAGGGCCTGGCCGTGGGCGAGCCCGCTGAAGACCCGCAGGTCCGTGTCGTCGTGCTCCTCGGCGATCCCGGCCAGCCCGGTTGCGAGCTCGAGCGCCTCCGCGGCGTGGCCGGAGTGGAGGTGGGCCATGGTGGCGGTCAGCTGCTCGTAGCCGCGCCAGACCGATGCCTCGAAGCGGTCGCCCTGCACGCTGCGCATCAGCCCCCACCAGCCGCGCGCCTGGCCCTGGTCGCCCCGGAAGTTCGCGGTGAGGCCGAGCCAGAAGGCCACCCGGGACGCGCCGTGCAGGTCGCCCTCGGCGAGGTGCGCGCGGTGGGCGCGCTCGCGGACCGCGGCCGCCTCGGCCAGCTCGCCGGTGAGGAAGGCGGCCAGGCCCCACTGCTCGAGGTCGCGGGCCCCGGCCGGGTCGGCGGCGGCGTACGCGCGCCGGGCGTCCGGCCACGCCCGGGCGTCGTACGCCTGCCTTGCTGCCTCGAGGCTCACCTCGTCATGATGGCCCGATCGGCCGCCGATGAGTAGCGGTGTCAGTCCTTCTCGATGAGGGAGGCCAGTCCGTCCAGCGTGCGGGCCAGGCCGAATCGCCAGGCCCGGTCGGCCTCCCACGCGCTGCCTTGCGCCTCGCCGGCGGCGGCGCCGACCCGCACGGCCCGCGGGTAGGCCTGCGGGTCGAGGGCGCGCGCGAGCACCGGTTCGTTGGCGGCCCACCAGTCCGCGTCGCTCATCGCGCTGTCGGTGGTGGCCCGGGCCGCGTCGTGGGCCGCCCGGCAGTGCGCCTGCACGAAGCCGAGGAGGTAGGTCAGGGCGGCGTCGGTGGTGACGTCGTCGAGCCCGGTGCCGTCGTACGCGGCGAGCTCGTGCTCGTACTTCGCCATCAGTCCGGGCCCGAGCGGCGGCCGGCTGAGCGCGGCAACCTCGGTCAGCCAGGGGTGGGCGAGCAGCAGGTCGCGGTTGGCCTCGGCGACCTTCGTGAGCCGGGTGCGCCACGAGCGGCTGCGCCACGCGGGCCGCGGCATGGCGAGGTAGAGGGCGTCGACCATCAGGTCGAGCAGCTCCGCCTTGCCGGGGACGTAGGTGTAGACCGACATCGCGGACACCCCCACCCGTTCGGCGATCGCACGCATCGTCACGGCCGAGAGGCCCTGCTCGTCGGCAAGGGCGAGGGCGCTGGTGACGAGCTGGTCGACGGTGACCGACCGTCCGGGCCCCTTGCGCCGTGGTCCTGCCGACGCATCGCCCCACAGCAGCGCGAGGGTGCGGCTCGGCTCGCCTGCGCCGGTGCTGGTGCCGCTCATGGCGACCATCCTTGCACGCCAGCGTCTTACGATGTACGGTGTACAGCGTACGATGTACACCGTATAGGGAAAAGATCCCGCTTGACCATCACCTCCACCGCCCTCTCGCTCAATGTCGCCGACGTGGACGCGTCCGCCGCCTGGGCGCAGCGCCACCTCGGCTTCACCGTGGCGATGGCCGCCGACGGCTTCTGCTCGCTCGAGCACCCCGAGGCGGGCGTCAACCTGATCTACCTGCGCACCGGCCTGGCGAGCTTCAAGCCCGCATCGGTCGCCGGACCAGCCGACGGGGTCCTCGTCGTCTTCACGGTCGACGACATCGACCGCGACTACGCCCGCCTGCAGGACGACGGCGTCGAGGTCGTGACCCCGATCGAGACCGAGCCGTGGGGCGAGCGGTACTTCCAGATGGCCGACCCCAACGGGGTGGTCTACCAGCTCGTGCAGTGGGTCGCGCCGACCGATCCCCAGTACGCCGGCTGAGCCGTCCGGTCCCGGCCGGCGGCGAGGAGCGCCGCCCCGATGGCACCCGCGTCGTTGCCCAAGGCGGCGGCGGTGATCGGCGTACGGATGTCCACGTGGGGGAGGAACTTCCCAGCGCTGGCGCTCACGGCGCCCCCGACGACGATCAGGTCGGGCGAGAGGAGCGCCTCCAGGCGGCGGTAGTACGTCGTGAGCCGCTCCGCCCAGGCCCGGTAGCCCAGCTCCTCGCGGTGCAGGGCCGACGTCGCCGCCCGGTGCTCGGCGGGTCGCCCGTCGATCTCGAGGTGCCCGAGCTCGGTGTTCGGAAGGAGGGTGCCGCCGAGGAGGAGGGCGCTCCCGATGCCCGTCCCGAGGGTGGTGACCAGGACGACGCCGGCCTGGTCGCGCGCCGCGCCGAAGGCCGTCTCCGCGACCCCCGCGGCGTCGGCGTCGTTGACGACGTGCACGGAGCCGGGCACCAGGTCGGCCAGGGCTGACCGGGCGTCGAAGCCGACCCACACCGGGTCGATGTTGGCCGCCGTGCGCACCACCCCGTTGCGAACGACGCCGGGAAGGGTGACGCCGATCGGGGTGCCGGGGACCGGGGCGAGGGCGCGGGCGAGGCCGACCACCTCGGCGAGCACGCGCGACGGGTCCGCCGGCCGGGGCGTGCTCGTCATGGCCCGGGGGGCGAGGAGCGCACCGGTCGCGGGCGCGACGAGGGCGGCCTTGATCGTCGTACCACCGACGTCAACGCCCACGGCGCAGTCGGGAAGCTCAGCCATGACGCCGAGGGTATGAAGCGCCACCGAAGACCGCAAGAGGCTTGCTGAAAGTTGCAGATTTCTTGCGGCGCTGCTTGCGCAAGAGCTATCGTCGTTGGCATGTCCCTCCCCGTGACCCCGGCAGCGCCGGAGGACGAGCCCGCTGCCGCGTCCGACTGGTGGCGCCACGCCGTCATCTACCAGGTGTACCCGCGCAGCTTCGCCGACAGCGACGGCGACGGCATCGGCGACCTCGCCGGTGTCCGCTCCCGCCTGCCGTACCTGCGCGACCTCGGCGTCGACGCCGTCTGGCTCTCGCCGTTCTACGCCTCCCCGCAGGCGGACGCCGGCTACGACGTGTCGGACTACCGGCGCGTCGACCCGATGTTCGGCGAGCTTGCGGATGCGGCGGGGCTGATCGAGGACGCCCACGCGCTGGGACTCCGGGTGATCGTCGACCTGGTCCCGAACCACTGCTCCGACCAGCACGAGTGGTTCCAGCGCGCCCTGCTGGCTGGGCCCGGGTCGACCGCACGCAAGAGGTTCCACTTCCAGACCGGGAGGGGCGTCGCGGGCGAGCTGCCGCCCAACGACTGGGAGTCGGTGTTCGGCGGACCTGCGTGGACCCGGGTGCCGGACGGCGAGTGGTACCTCCACCTGTTCGCCCCGGAGCAGCCGGACCTCAACTGGGACCACCCCGCCGTGCACGACGAGTTCCGCTCCATCCTGCGCTTCTGGCTCGACCTCGGGGTCGACGGGTTCCGCATCGACGTCGCCCACGGCCTGGTCAAGGCACCCGGACTCCCCGACGTGGGCGGGGCGGACCAGCTCAAGCTGCTCGGCAACCTGGCGACGCCGTACTTCGACCAGGACGGGGTCCATGAGATCTACCGCGACTGGCGCCGGGTCCTTGATGAGTACGACGGCGAGCGGATCTTCGTCGCCGAGGCATGGACCCCGACCCTGCAGCGTGCGGCGCAGTACGTCCGGAGCGACGAGCTGCACCAGGCGTTCAACTTCTCCTACCTGTGCACGGACTGGCAGGTCGACGCCCTCCGCGAGATCGTCGACCTGACCCTGGCGGCCATGGGCGAGGTCGGCGCGCCGGCGACGTGGGTGCTGTCCAACCACGACGTGACCCGCCACGCCACCCGGTTCGCCAACCCGCCCGGCCTCGGCATCCAGATGGTGACGCCCGGCGACCGCGAGCTGGGCCTGCGGCGGGCACGGGCGGCCACCCTGCTGATGCTGGGCCTGCCCGGTTCGGCCTACGTCTACCAGGGCGAGGAGCTCGGCCTCCCCGACGTCACCGACCTGCCGGACGAGGTGCGGGCCGATCCCTCCTTCCACCGCGCCGACGGCCAGGACGGCTTCCGGGACGGCTGTCGGGTGCCGATCCCGTGGTCGGGCTCGGCCGCGCCGTACGGCTTCGGGCCCCGGGACGGCGGCCCGAGCTGGCTGCCCCAGCCGGACGCGTGGGCCGAGCTCAGCGTGGAGACCCAGACCGGGGTCGAGGGCTCGACCCTCGAGCTGTACCGCGCGGCCCTCGCCGCCCGACGGGCCCACACGTCGCTGCAGGGCGGTGACCTGGCGTGGCTGGACGCCCCGGCCGGCGTCCTCGCCTTCCGCCGGACCGCCGGTGCGGCCACCCCTGTGGTGGTCACGGCCAACACGACAGGGGAGCATGTGCGCATGGCCGTCCCCGGTGCGCTCCTCCTCTCGTCCTCCCCGCTCGAGGTCGCCGACGGCGAGGCCGTGCTGGCGCCGGACACCACGGCTTGGTGGGCTGTCTGAGGGACGACGGGGGACCGAGGGGAATGGACCAGCCGCGACTGCTCGACATCGCCCACCACGCCGGGGTCAGCGAGGCCACGGTGTCGAGGGTGCTGAACGGCAAGGCGGGGGTGTCCGCGGCGACGCGGGAGACCGTGCTCGCCGCGCTCGACGAGCTCGGCTACGAGCGCTCCGGCCGGCCCCAGCGCTCCCGCGCCGGGCTGGTCGGTCTGATCATCCCGGAGCTGAGCAACCCGATCTTCCCCGCGATGGCGCAGGTCATCGAGCAGGTCCTGGCCCGGCACGCCTACATCCCCGTTCTCTGCACCCAGACACCCGGTGGCGCGACCGAGGACGAGCTCGTCGACGTCCTCGTCGAGCGCGACGTCACCGGGATCGTCTTCGTCTCCGGTGTGCACGCCGACATGTCGGCCGACCACACGCGCTACGCGCGCCTGACGGCGAGCGGCGTGCCGTTCGTGCTGATCGACGGCTACAGCGAGCGGATCTCCGCCCCGTTCGTGTCGGTGGACGACGGCGCGGCGATGCGGATGTCGGTCGAGCACCTCGTCGAGCTCGGCCACGAGCGGATCGGGCTCGCCCTCGGGCCACACCGTTTCGTCCCCGTCGTCCGCAAGGTCGCCGGTTTCACCGAGGTGATGGAGGCTCGCGGCCTGGGCGGGGCCGACCGCGTGCAGCACTCCCTCTTCACGCTCGAGGGCGGGCGGGCAGCAGCGGACGCCCTCCTCGACGATGGTTGTACGGCGATCGTCTGTGGCAGCGACATCATGGCCCTCGGCGCCATCCGCGCCGTGCGGGCGCGTGGCCTCGATGTGCCGCGCGACGTCTCCGTCGTCGGGTTCGACGACAGCCCGATGACCGCCTTCACCGACCCGCCGCTGACGACGATCCGCAAGCCGGTCGAGGCGATGAGCACGGCCGCGGTCGACGCGCTCGTCGACGAGATCCGGGGCAACACGGCGCACCGCACCGAGTTCTTGGTCCAGCCCGAGCTGGTGCTCCGGGGCTCGACCGGTCGTCCTAGCCCGCGCTGAGCAGGCCGTCCAGTGCCGGGTGCAGGTGCCGGCTGCCGAGCACCTGGGCAGCCGATCGGGCGCCAGCGGCCAGCGCCTCGGGCAGCTCCGCCCCCGCGAGGTGGGCGTCGAGGGTTCCCGCGAAGAAGGCGTCACCGGCCCCGTTCGTGTCCACGACTGGGGCGGGGACCGCGTCGACCCGATGGACGCGTCCCGACCGGTCGAGCGCGACCGCGCCCTCGGCGCCGAGGGTGCATACCGCGAAGGCGGCGCCGTGCCTCAGGCAGCGAGCCAGGAGGTCGAGAGGGTCTGGCGTCGCGTCGTCGTTCATGAAGACCGCGTCGGCCGCCTCCAGGAAGGGCTGGTGGAAGGCCGCCCGGCCGTCGTAGTCGTGGAGATCGGTCCAGATCGGGCGTCGGGCGGCGAGCGCGGTCGGCACCAGGCGTCGCGGCTCCGCCCCCAGGTCGAGTACGACGACCGCGGACCCGGCCATCAGCTCCTGGACCTCACGGTCCCGCTCCGCGTCGTCCGGCCCGGCCGGCGGGCGGGCCAGGTAGATGGACAGCCGCTCGCCCGCCGGCGTCATCAGGTTGAGGTGCTGCTCGGTGACGGCCGCCCGGTCCGCGCGCACCTGTACGCCAGCGAGGGTCAGGACCGACCGCACCAACTCGCCCTCGGCGCCGGCCGCGAGCTGCGTGGACAGCAGCACCTCGCGACCGGCGCCGGCGAGCGAGAGGGACTTGCCCGCCGACGTACCTCCGACGGTGTGCCACGCATCGGTCGCGACGACCGTGTGCGCCACCGGCTCGGGGAGCCGGTCGAGCAGCACGATCCGGTTCCACGAGGCGGGCCCCACGACGAGGACGCGATCGGTCACCTCAGGCCCGGGCGAGCGCCTCGCCCGTCTCCGGCGAGAAGGCGTGCAGCCGGTCGGGGAGGATCCGGAAGTGCACCCGGCTGCCCTTCTCGGGGACGCTGCGTGGGGCGACCTTCGCGACCAGCTGGGGGTCGCGCAGGGTGGCGCCCTCCAGCGTCCCGTAGAGAAAGGCCTCGGAGCCGAGCTCCTCGGCGACCAGGACCTCGACCGCGAAGGCGTCGGCAGCGTCGGACGAGGTGAGCTCGAGCGCCTCCGGCCGGAAGCCGAGGACGACCTCGTCGGAGGTGAGCGCGGACCGCGTCTCGCGGGACAGCGGCACCCGTGCCTCACCGACCACGGCGCTCTCGCCCTCCACCCGGAAGGTCCCCAGGTTCATGGCCGGCGAGCCGATGAAGCCGGCGACGAAGGCGTTGGCCGGCCGGTCGTACAGGTCCAGCGGCGCGGCAACCTGCTGCAGGACGCCGTCCTTCAGCACCGCGACCCGGTCGCCCATCGTCATCGCCTCGACCTGGTCGTGCGTGACGTAGACGGTCGTGATGCCGAGGCGGCGCTGGAGTGCCGCGATCTGGGTCCGCGTGGAGACGCGCAGTTTCGCGTCGAGGTTGGACAGCGGCTCGTCCATGAGGAAGACCTGCGGCTCCCGGACGATCGCGCGTCCCATCGCGACCCGCTGGCGCTGGCCGCCGGAGAGGGCCTTGGGCTTGCGGTCGAGATAGGGCTCGAGGTCGAGGACCCTTGCGGCGTCGGCGACACGGCTGGCGATCTCGGACTTCGCGACGCCGGCGATCTTGAGGGCGAAGCCCATGTTCTCGCCGACGGTGAGGTGGGGGTAGAGGGCGTAGCTCTGGAAGACCATGGCGATGTCGCGGTCCTTGGGCCGCAGGTGGGTGACATCGCGGTCGCCGATCCGGATCGATCCGGAGGTCACGTCCTCCAGACCGGCGAGCATGCGCAGGCTCGTGGACTTGCCGCAGCCCGAGGGGCCGACCAGCACGAGGAACTCGCCGGGCCGGACCTCGAGGTCCAGGCTGTCGACGGCGGGCGTTTCCGCGCCGGGGTAGACCCGGGTGGCGGAGTCGAAGACGACGGGGGTGGACATCAGGGGCTCCTAACCCTTGGTGCCACCGGCGGTGAGACCGGCGACGAGGTGTTTCTGAGCGAAGTAGAAGACGAGGGACGCCGGCAGCATGATCAGCACCGCGCCCGCGGTGAGCAGGTCCCACTGCGGGTTGAACTGCGGCACGAACTGCTGGAGCCCGGCGCCCAGGGTCAGCTTCTTGTCACTGAGGATGAACGCGATCGCGTAGGCGACCTCGCCCCACGCCGTCAGGAACGTGTAGAAGGCCGTCACCGCCAGACCGGGCCTGGCCAGTGGCAGGATCACGAACCAGAACGTCTTGAAAGGGCCGAGCCCGTCGATCGCGGCCGCCTCGTCCAGGTCGCGCGGGATCGTGTCGAAGTAGCCCCGCAGCATCCATGTGCAGAAGGGGACCGCGACGGTGCAGTAGGCGATGACCAGCGAGGCCTTGGTGTCGATCAGGTTCAGCGACGCCATGATCGTGTAGATCGGCACGATCAGGATGGCGACCGGGAACATCTGGGTGATCAGGAAGACCCACATCAGGCTCCGCTTGCCGGGGAAGTTGAACCGGCTCAGCGCATAGCCGGCGGTCGCCGACATCGCCATCCCGACGAGCATCGTGAACGCCGCGACGATGACCGAGTTGAGGAACCAGGTGGGGAAGTTCGTGTCGAAGAGCACCCGGTGGTAGTTGTCGAGCGTCGGGTGGTCGAACAGCGCCACCTCGCTCGACTGGATGGCGCTCTTCGGCTTGAGCGAGGCCAGGAGGACCCATACCACCGGGAAGAGGGCGATCGTGACGGCCATGAGCAGGGTGCCGTGCAGCGCGATCGACGCGCCGACGCTGCGCTCCTCGCGGCCACGGGGACGACGGGTCACCAGACTTCTCCTCTGCTCCGGAGGACTCGGCGGTACATGGCGGCGTACACGACGAGCAAGGACAGGATGAGCACGCCGTACGTCGCCGCGAGCGAGTAGTTGCGCAGGCCTTCGAAGGCCGCGCGGAAGGCGCCGGTCACGAGGATCTCGGTTTCCCCTGCGGGTTCGCCGCCGGTGACGAAGTAGATGATCGGGAACATGTTGAAGGTCCAGATGGTGCCGAGCAGGATCACCGTCGAACTCACCGGCCGCAGGCCCGGAAGGGTGACATTGCGGAACCGCTGCCACGGCGAGGCGCCGTCCATCTCAGCGGCCTCGTAGAGGTCGGAGGGGATCGCCTGCAGGCCGCCGAGGATGGCGACCATCATGAACGGGACGCCGAGCCACACGTTGGTGACGATCGCGGCGAACATCGCGGTCCACCGGTGGTTGAACCAGTCCACCGGGTCCATGCCGAGGTCGACCAGCACGGAGTTGATCAGGCCGAACCGCGGGTTGAACAGGAACTTCCATGCGAACGCGCTCACGAACGCCGGGACGGCCCAGGGCACGATGAGGAGCACGCGGTAGAGACTTCGCCCCCGGAATCTTCGGTTGAGCAGCACGGCCAGCCCCAGGCCGATCGTGTAGTGGAAGAACACGCAGGCCGTCGTCCAGACGATCGTGTTGGTGAAGAGCAGCCAGAACTTGCCGCGCTCGCCGGTGATCAGGTCGACGTAGTTGTCGAGGCCGACGAACTGGGCGCGGTCAGGGTTGTCGACGCAGTCCTCGCCGCCGCCGAGGGTCTTGGTGCAGATGACGTCGCGGTTGTTCGTCTCGTTGAGGTCGGTGAACGACTGGAAGATGCCTTGGAACAGGGGATAGAGGACGAGCACCCCGAGCACGAGGACGGTCGGCAGCACCATGGCCCACGCGTACCAGTGCCGGTCGAGGAGCCGCCGGACCCGGCCCCGGGCGGCGGGGGCGGGGCCCGGCTCGTGGCCGGGCCCCGCGGAGATCGCCGTGGTCACGGCAGGTCGTAGTCCGGGACGACGTCGGACTTGAACTTGTCGGCCGTCTGGTCCAGCACCTTCGAGACGTCCTCGTCCTTCACCAGGACCCGCGTGGCCATCTCGTCGAGCGGCGCGAAGAACAGGCCACCCTCCGGGATCCACGGCCGCGCGACGGAGACGTCGAGGGCGGCCTTCCAGGCGCTGACGCGCTCGTTGTCCTTCACGAGGTCGTAGGCGCCCTCGTTGGTCGGCAGGAGACCGAGCTCGTCGGCCAGGTAGGCCTCCGACTCCGCCGAGGTCATGAACTGGATGAACGCGGTGGCCGCGTCGGCCTTCGCCTCGTCCATGCCGGAGTAGACGACGTAGTTGTGGCCGCCGACCGGGGCGCCCGCACCCGCGGAGCCGCCGGGGACCGGGGCGATGCCCAGGTTGTCGAAGCCGCCGAACTTCGGGTCGTTGGAGATGTTGGCGACCTCCCACGGCCCGTTGATGATCATGCCGACCTTGCCCTCCTTGAAGAGGGTCATCATCGTCCCGTAGGAGTCGTTGGCGTCCGGCTTCGGCGCGGCGCCCGACGTCACCAGGTCCTGGGCTACCTTGATGCCGGCCTTGTTCTCGTCCGAGGCGACCTCGATGGTCTTCGACTCGGTGTCGACGAGGTCACCGCCCTCGCCGTACATGAACGGCAGCAGGAAGTAACCGGCGCTGTTGACGTAGATGCCGTCGACGCCTGCCTTGTCCTTCAACAGCGCGGCGTCCTCCTTCACCTCCTCCCAGGTGGTGGGGGCCTTCTCGATGCCGGCCTTGGCGAAGAGCTCCTTGTTGTACATCAGGCCGAGGGTGTCGGTGACCTGCGGGACGCCGTAGGTCTTGCCGTCGTACACGTTGGACGAGAGCGGGGTCTCGAGGAAGTCGCCATCCTCCAGCAGCGGCGTGCCGTCGAGCGCGTAGAGGTGACCGGCGGCCGCGAACTCCGGCACCCAGGCGACCTCCGCGCGCAGGATGTCGGGTGCGCCCTGGCCGGCCTCGGCGGCGGTCTTGAACTTGTTCTGCGCCTCGCCGAAGGGCACCGACTGGTAGTTGATCTTGACCTTCGGGTACTCCGCGTTGAACTTCTTGATCAGCTCCTTGAACGCAGGCGCCTCGTTCGTGGGGTCCGAGGTGTCCCACCAGGTGAGCTCGGCCGACAGCGAGGCCGGGTCGACCTCGTTCGGGGACTTCTTGTCGTCACTCTCGCTGTCTCCGCCGCCGCAGGCGGACAGGACGAGGGCGAGGGCAGCGATGCCGGCAACGGGCAGCGTGCGACGCATGGTGGCTCCTTGGGTGAGCACGGATCGGAAGTGAGCGCCGTCGTGTGACGGCAGTCACGGACGGTAGCAACGATTTGCAGGATCTGGAAGACCTTGCGGAGTTGTTGCAAGGGGTGTTGGATGACGCCATGGGGACACTGACGGACATCGCTGGCGAGGCCGGCGTCAGCGAGGCGACGGTCAGTAGGGTCCTCAACGACAAGCCCGGGGTCAGCGAGGGCGCCCGCCAGGCGGTCCTGGTCGCCCTCGACGTCCTCGGCTTCGAGCGGCCCGCGAAGCTGCGTCGGCGCAGCGGCGGGCTCGTCGGCCTCGTCGTGCCGGAGTTGGACAACCCGATCTTCCCGGCCTTCGCGCAGGTCATCGAGGACGCGCTCGCCCGGCGCCGCTACACGCCGGTGCTGTGCACCCAGTCGCCTGGCGGCATCTCCGAGGACGAGTACGTCGAGTCGCTGCTGGACCACGGCGTCGCCGGGATCATCTTCGTGTCGGGCAGGCATGCCGACACCTCGGCCGACCACGAGCGCTACCGGTCCCTCGTCGAGCGCGGCATGCCCGTGGCGTTCATCAACGGCTACGCCGAGGACGTCGACGCACCCTTCCTGTCGACCGACGACGCCGCCGCGATGGAGCTGGCCGTCGCCCATCTCGTGCAGCTGGGGCACCGCCGGATCGGCCTGGCCACCGGGCCCGCGCGCTTCGTGCCCTCCCGCCGAAAGCGCGCCGGCTTCGCTCGCGCGCTGCAGCGCCTGCTGGATCTCTCCGACGACGAGGCCGTGTCCTGGGTCGAGGAGGGGCTGTTCACGGTCGAGGGCGGAGCGGCCGCGGCACGCAGTCTCGTCGAACGTGGAGCCACCGGCATCGTGTGTGCCTCGGACCTGATGGCCATGGGCGCGGTCCGCGGCGTCCGCGACCTCGGCCTGGCGGTGCCCGACGACGTGTCCGTGGTGGGCTTCGACGACTCGATCCTGATCGGCTTCCTGGACCCGCCGCTCACGACGGTGCGCCAGCCGGTGCAGCCGATGTGCGCGGCCGCGGTGGCCGCCGTCGCCGACGCCATTGCCGGCGAGCCCATCCCGCCGAAGGAGTACATGTTCAAGCCCGAGCTGGTGGTCCGGCGGTCGACCGGGCCCGGCCCCGGCTCCGCAACATGAGCAGGTAGCGCGGACTACTGCGCCAGCCGCGGGTCCTGGGTCGGGTCGTCGTACGGCGCGGGGCACCGGCCGCCGACCGCCTCGCGGCGCAGCTCGAAGTGCCACGGCTCGTTGGCGTAGGTCCGGCACAGCCCGTACGACGCCCCGTGCTCCGCGAGCCAGTCGGTGGCCGCGTGCGGTCCGACGTCGACCGCGTTGCCGGAGACGTGGGGGGAGGTCTGCGGCGTGGCGACCCACCGGGCCGCGGCCTCCTCCGAGCCGTACTCCGCGACGGCGTCGTCCAGCAGGTCCTGCTGGTACGACGCAGAGCGCCACCCGCTGTTGACGACGATCGTGATGCCGTCCTCCGCGGCGTCGCGGGCCGCGTCCCGCAGCGCGGCCAGCAGCTCGTGCTCGAGGCGGACGACGCCGGGCTGGTCGTCGTCGAAGACGGTGGTCCCCTCGGGCAGCCGGCCGTCGGCGCTGCCGGAGGCGCCGAGCCCGCCGGGGAGCAGGGCCAGGGCCGAGGAGCCGGCGCTCGAGGTGGCCAGCGCCGGGCCCCACACCACGGCGGCGAAGCCCAGGACGGCGAGGACGAGGAAGCGGAGTCGGATCATGCACCGCAGTCAATGCACGCGCGCGTTGCCGGCCCGTATGGGAATTTCGATATGCCGGCGATATGCCCGGTTCGCCTAGGGTCGGGCTGTGCGCGTGCTGATCGTCGAGGACGAGGTGCTCATGGCCGAGGCCATCCGCGACGGCCTGCGCCTGGAGGCGATCGCCGCCGACATCGCCGGCGACGGGGACACCGCGCTGGAGCTGATCGACGTCAACGAGTACGACATCGCGGTCCTCGACCGGGACATCCCCGGGCCGTCCGGCGACGAGGTGGCGCAGCGGATCGTCGCGTCCTGCAGCGGCATGCCGATCCTGATGCTGACCGCCGCGGACCGGCTTGACGACAAGGCGTCCGGCTTCGAGCTCGGCGCCGACGACTACCTGACCAAGCCCTTCGAGCTGCGCGAGCTGGTGCTCCGGCTCCGGGCCCTCGACCGCCGCCGGGCCCACCACCGGCCGCCGGTGTGGGAGGTGGCGGGGTTGCGACTGGACCCGTTCCGGCGCGAGGTCTACCGCGACGGGCGCTATGTCGCGCTCACCCGCAAGCAGTTCGCCGTGCTCGAGGTGCTGGTCGCCGCCCAGGGCGGGGTCGTGAGCGCCGAGGAGCTTCTCGAGCGGGCGTGGGACGAGAACGCCGACCCGTTCACCAACGCCGTACGGATCACCGTGTCGGCGCTGCGCAAGCGGCTCGGGGAGCCGTGGCTGATCGCGACGGTGCCGGGT
Organism: Nocardioides aromaticivorans; assembly: GCF_013408525.1. NCBI lineage: Bacteria > Bacillati > Actinomycetota > Actinomycetes > Propionibacteriales > Nocardioidaceae > Nocardioides > Nocardioides aromaticivorans. Next base: position 1,987,164 of record NZ_JACBZM010000001.1, on the reverse strand, counting down.
GTCGGCTACCGGATCGGGTCCGGTGCCGCCGCTGAGGAGGAGTCCCCGTGAGGGACGAGCGGATCGCCCGCGGCCGGGGCCTCAGCGTCCGGCTGCGGCTGACCCTGAGCTACGCCGGCTTCCTGATGGTGGCCGGTGTCCTGCTGCTCGCGGTGGTGTGGGTGTATCTGCTGCGCTACGTCCCGGACGGGCCGTTCATCGAGCCGACCTTCTCGCCGAGCCGCACCGACCTGCAGCGGGCGTTCCTGCCCAAGGCCGCGATGGCGATGGGCGCGCTGCTGGTCTTCGGGCTCGTCGGCGGATGGATGCTCGCCGGCTGGATGCTCGCCCCGCTGACCCGGATCACGGATGCCGCCCGGCTCGCCGCCGACGGCTCGCTGTCCCACCGGATCCGGCTGCGCGGGCGCCGCGACGAGTTCAGCGAGCTCGCCGACACCTTCGACGCGATGCTCGCCCGGATCGAGGCCCAGGTCGAGGAGCAGAAGCGCTTCGCCGCCAACGCCTCCCACGAGCTGCGCACCCCGCTCGCGATCACGCAGACCCTGCTGGAGGTCGCCCGCAACGACCGGTCGGGGGACCACGAGGTGCTTGTCGACCGGTTGCACAGCGTCAATGCGCGCGCCATCGACCTGACCGAGGCGCTGCTGCTGCTCAGCCGCGCCGACCAGCGCTCCTTCGTGCGGCGCGAGGTCGACCTGTCCCTGGCCGCCGAGGAGGTCGCCGAGACCCTGCTCCCCCTCGCCGAGAAGTACGACGTCACCCTCGAGACCGCCGGGGACCTCGCCCCCGCCCTCGGCTCACCGGCACTGCTCGTGCAGCTCGTCACCAACCTCGTGCACAACGCGATCGTCCACAACCTCCCCGCGCAGGGGACCGTCCGGGTCACGACGGGCCACCGGCAGGGGCGCGCCGTCCTCGTCGTCGAGAACACCGGGCCGTCCCTCAACCCGCAACTGGTCGCGACCCTGGCCGAGCCCTTCCAGCGCGGCACCGAGCGGATCCGCAACGACCACGACGGCGTGGGTCTCGGCCTCGCGATCGTGAAGAGCATCGCCCGCGCCCATGACGGCCAGCTGCTGCTGGAGCCGCGCGAGGGCGGCGGGCTGCGGGTGACGGTGGTGCTGCCCGCGGGCCCATGACGGGAGACCGGGAGGGTCAGGGTCAGGCAGCAGCGACCTCGTGGGGCTCCGCGTTGCGGAAGCCGAGGGCGGCGAGCAGCGCGGCGAGCGCGAACGCTCCGGCCCCGAGCGCGAAGGCCGCGGTGTAGGCGCCCTCGGTGGGCAGCGACACCGGGCCGATCGGGGTCGCGACGGTCTCGGCGGATGCGGCGAGGATCGTGATCACGATGGCGCTGCCGATCGCGCCGCCGACGGTGCGCATGATGCTGTTGACCGAGTTGGCGATGCCCGTGTCGTGCGGGGCGACGTACCGGACCAGCAGGGCGGGCATGGCGGCATAGGCGACGGCGATCGCGGCGTTGCCGGCGACGAGCGCGCCGATGAACTCGGCGCTGTGGTCGTGGAAGAGCGCGAGCGAGGCCATGCTGGCCACGCCGAGGACGGTGGCCGAGAGCAGGACCGGGCGGGCGCCGTACCTGCCGACGAGGTGGCCGGAGATCGGGCCGAGCGGGATGGCGAGCAGGGTGCCGGGGAGCATGAACTCGATGCTGGTGCGCAGCACGCTCGCGTCGAAGCCGTAGCCGGCGAGGGCCGCGGGCGCCTGGACGAAGTACGTCGCGCCGAGGAACACCGAGAACATGCCGTAGCCGACGAACAGCGAGGCCAGGTTGGTCGCCAGCACCGGACGGTGGCTGAGCAGGGAGAGCGCGATCAGCGGCTGCTCGGTGCGCGACTGCAGGACACCGAAGGCGAGGAGTACGACGACCGCGAGGCCGAACAGCGCGAGGGTGGTCGGAGCGGTCCAGCCCCACTCGTGGCCCTGGGAGACCGGCAGGAGAAGGGCGACCAGGCCGGCGCCGAGCACGAGCGCGCCGAGGTAGTCGACGCGGCCGCCGCGGCCCGCCCGCCGGGGCAGGGCGATCGCGGACAGCACGAGCATCAGCGCCGACGCGGCGACGGTCAGCCAGAAGATGCGGTGGTAGTCGCCGCCGTTGTTGGTGAGCACGCCGGTGGCGACCAGCGCGAACCCGGAGCCGAAGCCGAGGGCGGTCGCCGCGATCGACATGCCATGGTGCAGGCGCGCGAGCGGCAGCTCCTGGCGCAGCACCGAGATGGCGAGCGGGAACAGGCCGAAGGACGCCCCCTGCAGCACGCGCCCGGCGAGCAGGACGGCGATCGAGTCGCCGACCGCGGCGAGCACCGACCCGACCAGCGTCAGCGCCAGCACCACGAGGATGACGCGACGGTTGCCGAAGACGTCGCCGAGGCGGCCGAACAGCGGAGTGACGGCGGACGCCGTGAGCATCGTCGCCGTGGCGACCCAGCCGACCGTGGTCGCCGAGACGCTCAGCTGCTGGCCGATGAGCGGCAGCGCGGGCACGACGACCGTCTGGATGAGGGAGAGAAGGAAGACGTTGGCCGCCATGGCGGGCAGGACGAGCCGGGAGTACGTCGCGGGGCCGGAGGCCGAGGGCGCCTCGACGGACGTCGCGGGGTCGAGCGTGGAAGTCATGGGATCGAGAGTGACAGAGAATTGACACAGTGTCGAGAATGAATGACGTGTCGTCAATCACCTTCGACCCGGCGTCAGCGCCCGGTACGCTCGCACCATGGCAGCGCAGTCCACGACCACCGAGGTACGCCGGCGCGGGGGGCCCACCAAGGGCGACCAGCGTGAGGCGCAGATCCTCGAGGCGACGCGCACCCTGCTGGCCGAGCGCACGATCGACGAGCTGACGATCAACGCCATCGCCGAGGCAGCGGGCGTCTCGCGCACGGCCTTCTACTTCTACTTCCCGACCAAGCAGGCCGTGGTGGCCGCGCTCCTCGACGGGCTGTGGGACCAGTTCGGCAGCACGCACGGCTGGATGGACACCGACGGGATCGACCGCGACGCGCTGCTGGAGCACCACCGTCTCGTTGCCGCGGTCTGGCGTGAGCACGCCGCGATCCTGACCTGCACGACCGGGGGGAACTCCGTCGACTTCGAGCCGCTGGTGGCCTGGGTCGACCGCGCGCACCAGCGCCTGATCGACGCCCTGGCGGGCAAGATCGCCCGCGACCAGGCGGCCGGGATCGCGCCGGCCGGCGTGGATCCCGTCGTCCTGGCCGAGGCCGTCTCGGCCCTGCGCGACGCACGCTTCCCCGAGATCGCGAAGCTCCGCGGGGCCGCGTTCGAGCGGGCGCTCGCCGACCTGACGTCGGTGGTGCTCAGGGTCGTCTACGGCCGGATCGGCTGAGCGGCCGCTCGACGCCCGCCCTTGACAGGCGAGCGGACCGCAGCGGTTGACTCCGTCGTACGCGACGAGGAGGCGGCATGACGATCGACGAGTGGTGGGAGTCCGGCGAGCGGGTCGCCCTGTCCTTCGGCGGCGCGGAGCGCTCCGTCTTCGTCCAGCGCCTCGGCGGCGGCGATCCGATGACGCTGGTGCACGGGTTCCCGAGCTCGTCGCACGACTGGGCGCTCGTCGTACCCGCGCTGGCGGAGGGGCACGCCCTGCTGCTCCCGGACCTCCTCGGCTTCGGTGCCTCCGACAAGCCGGCCGACCACACGTACTCGATCCACGAGCAGGCCGACCTCGTCGAGGCGCTGTGGGCCGCGGAGGGAATCACCCGCACCCGGCTGGTCGCGCACGACTACGGCGTCTCCGTGGCGCAGGAGCTGCTCGCCCGCCGCGCCGACGGCGCGCTCGGGGTCGACCTGGTCAGGGTCGACTTCCTCAACGGCGGCCTCTACCCCGACATCCACCGGCCCGAGCCCGTGCAGACCGCGCTGCTCGACCCGGTCCAGGGCCCCCAGATCAGCGCGATCATCGACGAGGAGCTGATCACCGGCGCTCTCGCCCCGACCTTCGCCACCGAGGCCGACCTCGCCGCCCACGCCGGGGACATCTGGCGCTCGCTCGAGAGGTACGACGGCCACCGCAACGCGCACCTGTTGATCCGCTACATCAGCGACCGCCAGCAGCACGCGGAGCGCTGGACCTCGGTGCTCGAGCGCACCGACGTACCGCTGCGCTTCGTGTGGGGGATGCTCGACCCGATCTCCGGCGCGCACATGGCCGAGCGGATCAGGGAACGGCTGCCCGACGCGCCACTCCTCGCGCTGGAGGATGTCGCGCACTGGCCGCCGCTGGAGGCGCCGGACCGGGTGGCCGCGGCGCTGCTGGCCTGAGCAGCGGTCGGGCTCAGGGCTCCTGGCCGAGGTGGTCGAGCAGGTCGTCGAGACCGTCGAAGGCGACCGGCTCGACACCCTCGATCTCGACGTCCATGTCCTCGAACGCGAGGGCGGCGTCGAGCTGGACCCGGATCACGCCGTCGGGGAACTGCAGCGGCGCGACGAAGGACAGCAGCACGGCGTCGACGAAGACCACCGTGGACGTCAGCGCCAGGTCGTCGCGCAGGGCCGTCGGCTGGGCGACCGGCTGGTCGCCGACGGCGTCCTCGACCTCCGCCACGACGTCGGTGAGCACCTGCGACCACTGCTCCGGCGTGATGGCGAGGAAGGCCGCGACCCGCTCGACCAGCTCGTCGACCGCCACGTCGTCGCGGTCCTCGACCTCCGGGTCGACGTTGACCATCACGTCGGTCCCGGCGGCCGGCAGGTGGGCCAGGCCGTAGACGAACGAGTCCTCCGCCGCCGGGTCGCGGAGCACGGGGGAGAGGGCGTCCGCCAGGAGCTGGATGTCCATGCTCCGAGGCTACCCATTCTGATCATGGCGCGGCCCGGCCGATCGTCGTACCTTGCAAAGTGGGCCCGGCCGGGGCCCACGGAGCCCACTCCCGTTCGGCCTCGACCGGTGTCCCCGCACACCCACCGAGACAGCGAGATCGACCGAGGAGGCCCTTGATGTTCATCCAGATGATCCAGGCACCCTGCACCCGCCAGGACGACGCGCACGAGCTGATCGACGAGTGGCGCCGCGACCTGTCGCCGGGCGCGACGGGCTGGCTGGGCGGGACCTACGGCTTCACCGACGACGGCCAGCTGATGGCCGTGGTGCGGTTCGCGTCGCGCGAGGAGGCGATGGCCAACTCCGAGCGGCCGGAGCAGGGCGCCTGGGCGGAGCGCTTCGCGGCGGTCATGGACGGCCCGATGGAGTTCCACGACTGCGACGACGTGACCCTGCTGATGGGCGGCGGCTCCGACGAGGCCGGCTTCGTGCAGATCATCCGCGGCCGCGTGGACGACCCGTCTCGGCTGAAGGCGATGATGGCCGACAGCGAGACCCTCCACGAGATGCGGCCCGACATCCTCGGCGCCACGCTGGCGATCGAGGACGACGGCAGCTTCGTGGAGACCGTCGCGTTCACGACCGAGGAGGCGGCCCGGGCCGGCGAGCAGGTCGAGCCGCCCGCCGACGTACGCGCCGAGCTGGAGTACGCGATGCAGGGCGCGACCTTCCACGACCTGCACCACCCCTGGTTCCACAGCGCCTGAGGACGGCCGTGGACGACCCGGCCGTCAGCGCGACGGCCGGGTGTCGCACTCGATCTTCGGGTTGACCCCGAAGTAGTTCAGCGGCCCGGCGACGATCGTCAGTGCCGTGTCGCCGAAGGTCTTGCAGTTCACGTCGCGGTCGTCGCTGAAGTAGCCGCGCTGGAACGCCGCCAGCACGCCGAACAGCAGCCACACAACCACCACGACCCCGCCGATCCCGGTGCTCCTCATCACGACCTCCTCATGGTCGGGCTCATGGTCGGGTCCTGGTCGGGAGGTACCCGACGGAGCCCGTCCCACCCGCGCCTTGACCTTGACGCAGCGTCAACCCTCGACGCTTCTCGGCATGGACCAGAACACACCCCGCGTCGAGCCCGTCATCGCGGTCACCGACCTCCGCAGGTCGTACGACGGCCAGGTCGTCCTCGACGGCGTCGACCTCTCCGTCCCGGCCGGATCGGTCTACGCCCTGCTCGGCTCCAACGGCGCCGGCAAGACCACCACGATCCGCATCCTCGCCACCCTGCTCCGCGCCGACGGCGGCACCGCCGTCGTCGCGGGCCACGACGTCGCGACCGCGCCCGACCGGGTGCGGGAGTCGATCAGCCTGACCGGCCAGTTCGCCGCGGTCGACGAGATCCTCACCGGGCGCGAGAACCTCGTCCTCGTCGCCCGGCTGCGCCACCTGGCCGAGCCGGGCCGGACCGCCGACGAGCTGCTCGCGAGGTTCGCCCTCGCCGACGCCGGCGGCAAGCGCGTCGCGACGTACTCCGGCGGCATGCGCCGCCGGCTCGACATAGCGATGAGCCTGATCGGCGATCCGCCCGTCATCTTCCTCGACGAGCCGACCACCGGCCTCGACCCGCAGGCGCGGCTCGAGGTGTGGCGCACGGTGAGGGAGCTCGCCCACGGCGGCACCACGGTGCTGCTCACGACGCAGTACCTCGAGGAGGCCGAGCAGCTCGCCGACCGGATCGGGATCCTGCACGGGGGCCGGGTCATCGTCGAGGGGACCCTCGCCGAGCTGAAGGCGCTGATGCCACCGGCCGAGGTGCGGTACGTCGAGAAGCAGCCCTCGCTCGAGGAGGTCTTCCTCGCCATCACCAGCACCGAGAGCACCGAGAGCACCGAGAGCACCGAGGGGAGCCTGCGATGAGCAGCCACTTCGTCCGCGACACCACCACCCTGCTCGGCCGGTCGCTGCGCCACGTCCTGCGCAGCCCGGACACGATCATCACCACCGCCGTCACGCCGATCGCGATGCTGCTGCTGTTCGTCTACGTCTTCGGCGGCGCGATCGACACCGGCACCGGCACCGGCACCGGCGACTACGTCGACTACCTGCTGCCCGGCATCCTGCTGATCACCGTCGCGTCGGGCATCGCCTACACGGCGTACCGCCTCCACACCGACGTCTCCGGGGGCATCTTCGAGCGCTTCCAGTCGATGCCGATCGCGCGGTCCGCGGCGTTGTGGGGCCACGTGATCACCTCGGTCGTCGCCAACGCGGCCGCCCTGGTGCTGGTCGTGCTCGTCGCCCTGCTGATGGGCTTCCGCTCGGGTGCCGGCGCGCTGGCCTGGCTGGGGGTGGCCGGGATCCTCGTCCTGTTCACGCTGACGCTCACCTGGCTGGCCGTGATCCCGGGCCTCACCGCGCGGTCCGCGGACGCCGTCGGCGGCTTCTCCTACCCGCTGATCTTCCTGCCGTTCATCAGCTCGGCGTTCGTGCCGACGGCCGGGATGCCCGGTCCGGTGCGGTGGTTCGCCGAGCACCAGCCGGTGACCGCGATCGTCGACACGATCCGCCACCTGTACGCCGAGCAGCCGGTCGGCGACGACATCTGGGTCGCGCTCGGGTGGTGCGCCGGGCTGCTCGTCCTTGCCTACGTGTTCGCGATGCGCACCTACCACGGCCGGATCGCCTGAGGTAGTCGTGTCGGGGACGACCGGGAGGATGGGCTCATGCTGACGATCGGGGAGCTGGCGTCGTACGCCGGGGTGACGATCCGCACGGTGCGGCACTACCACACCAAGGGCCTGCTGCCGGAGCCCGAGCGGGACCACTCGGGCTACCGGCGCTACGACGCCCGCGCGGTGTCCGAGCTGATCCGGATCCGCACCCTGGCCGAGGCCGGCGTCCCCCTCGCCCGCGTCGAGGAGCTCCTCGACGCAGGCGCGGAGGAATTCGCCGCGGCGGTCGCCGACATCGACCGACGGCTGCGCGCGGAGATCCGCGAGCGCCAGCAGCACCGGCAGCGGATCGCCCAGCTGGCCGCCGGCGACAACCTCGCGCTGCCGCCGGAGGCTGCGGCGTACCTCGCCCGGCTGCGGGAGATCGGGCTGCCGGAGCGGCTGATCGAGGGCGAGCGCGACGCGTGGATCCTCGTCGCCGCGCAGATGCCCCAGCACATGGCGGCGTACATGGCGCTCAAGGAGGTCCAGCTCGACGACCCGGAGCAGAGCGGCTTCTACCGCGACCTCGCCGCGGCGATCGACTGGGAGGCCGACGACCCGCGGATCCCGGCGCTCGCCGACCAGCTGGTCGCCCTGATCGAGGCGGACGTCGCGGCCCCGCCCGAGGGCTGGGAGGCGCCGGACCTCGACCTGCCCGACGACCTCGCCGACCTGCTCGACGCGGTCTTCGTCGACTCCGTGCCGATGGCGCGCCGGTTGCTGCGCGAGCTCGAGGAGCGGGGCTGGACGGGGTGGACGAAGCTGGAGCGGGGGTGACCGCTCAGTCGGACGGGCAGTCCCCTGGCTCCGCGATGGCCGCCTCGACCGCCGCGAGCGCGCCGCGCAGGTAGCGCTCGACGACGGCGCGCTCCTCGTCGCTGAACTCCCCGTCCAACCGTGCGAGACCCTCGAACATGGGCCGCAGGTGGCGTGACACCTCGGCGGTGGCGCTGTCCGTGATGTGGAGCTGGGTACGACGGCGGTCGTCCTCGTGGGGGACCCGCTCGAGGTGGCCGCGGCGGCTGAGCCGGTCGACGATGCCGGTCGCGGCGGCACTCGTCACGTCGAGGTGGCGGGCGAGCTCGGCCGGCCCGATCGGCCCGTGGCTGAGCCGCTCCAGCGTCGCGAGCTCGACGTCGCTGAGCTGCGCCCGCCGGGACACCTCGTGCCGGATGCGGGCACCGGCCTCGAGCAGGCTGCGGAGGGTCTCCAGGGTCGCGGTCGCGTGCCACGGCCGGTCACCGGGCCCGGGCTGCGTGCGCGCCATAGATGTCTCACTTTCTTAACTATCAAGTATGTTAACGACTGCGTGACCGCGCGACCACCGGCCCGACGACGATGGAGTCTCCCATGTCCCCCTCCACCCGACGCCCGTCCCGCGTGCTGCCCACGGTGGCGCCGCGGGCCGCCTGGTTGGTCGCCCTGGCCCCGCTGCTGTTGGCGCTCCTCGCCCTCGGGTTGCTCGGCGAGGGGGAGCGCGAGCAGCGCCCCACCGACTCGCTGCCGCGCGGTCTCGACAGCACGCTGGCGGCGGAGCTCGACGCGCAGGTGGGCGACGACGGGCAGGACGTCGCGATCGTGCTGTTCACCTCCGACGGCGACGAGCTGGCCGGCGCCGGGAGGTCGGTCCTGGACGGCGCGGTCCGGGCGGTGGGTGCGGTCCCCCGGAGCCTGACCGTCGCCGAGGACGGGAGCGCCGCGTTCGTCGTCGTACCCGTCACGGCGGCCTCGGCCACCGACACCGTCGACCGGGTCGACGAGCTGCGCGCCGTCCTGGCCGAGCAGGTGCCCGAGGGGGTGACGGCACAGGTGACCGGGCCCGCGGGCGTGCAGGCCGACCTGGCCAAGGTGTTCGACGGCGCCAACACCCGCCTGCTCCTCGCCACGGCGTCGGTGGTGACGATCCTGCTCGTGCTGACCTACCGCAGCCCCGTGCTCTGGCTCGTCCCCCTGCTGGTCGTCGGCATCGCCGACCGGCTCGCGGCGGTGCTCGCGACGCAGGCGATGGCCGCGCTCGACGTCGCGTGGAACGAGTCCACCGTCGGCATCCTCTCGGTCCTCGTCTTCGGCGCCGGGACCAACTACGCGCTGCTGCTGATCTCCCGCTACCGCGACGAGCTCGGCAGCCACGCCTCGCGCCACGAGGCGATGTCCCTCGCCCTGCGGCGTACGGTCGAGCCGGTCCTCGCGAGCGCCACCACGGTGGTCCTCGGGCTGCTCACGCTGCTGCTCTCGCTGACGCCGAGCACGCGCGGCCTCGGGCTGGCCTGCGCGATCGGCATCATCGTGGCCGCGTCGTTCGTCCTGGTCGTGCTGCCGGCCCTGCTCGTGCTCTTCGGCCGGTGGGTCTTCTGGCCGCGGGTGCCGCGCGAGGGCGCCACGCCGCTCGCCGAGCGCACCTCGCTCTGGCGGCGCGTCGGCGGCGTCGTCCAGCGGCGCCCCGCCGTGCTCGTCGGTACGACGACCGCGGTCCTCGCGCTGCTCGCGATCGGTCTGCTCCGGGTCGAGACCGGGCTCGGCCGCGCGGACCAGTTCCTCGAGGAGCCGGAGGCGATCGCGGCGGGGGAGCGCCTGGCGGAGTCCTTCCCGGCGGGCACCTCGAGCCCGACGGAGGTCCTCACCCGCGCCGACGCGGACGACGTCCTGCGTGCGGTCGAGGACTCGGCCGCCGTCGTCTCCGCCCGCGTCGCCGGTGCGGGCGGCGGCGTGACCCGGATCGACGTGGTGCTCGACGCCGAGCCCGGCACGGCCGCAGCCCGCTCCGCGGTCGGCAGCCTCCGCGACGCCCTCAGCGGCTTCGACGACACCCACGTCGGCGGGGAGGAGGCGGTGGCGCTCGACGAGCGTGAGGGCGCGGGCCGCGACCGGTGGGTGGTGCTGCCCCTGATCCTGGGCGTCGTCCTGCTCGCCCTCGTCCTGCTGCTGCGCTCGGCCGTCGCGCCGCTGCTGCTCGTCGCGACGGTGCTGGCGACGTACGCCGCCAGCATGGGCGCCTCCTGGTGGCTGTTCACCGGCCCGCTCGGCTTCGAGGCCCTCGACGTGCAGGTGCCGCTCTTCGCGTTCCTGTTCCTCGTCGCGCTCGGCGTCGACTACAACATCTTCCTCGTCACCCGCGCCCGCGAGGAGGCGCGCGAGCACGGGACCCGCGACGGCATGCTGCGCGCGCTCGCGGCGACCGGCGGCGTGATCACGAGCGCGGGGATCCTGCTGGGCGCGGTCTTCGCGGTGCTCGGCGTGCTGCCGCTCGTGGTGCTGGCCCAGCTGGGTGTCGTCGTCTGCCTCGGGGTCCTGCTCGACACGCTGGTCGTCCGGACCGTGCTGGTCCCGGCCCTGGCGATGCTGCTGGGGGAGCGGTTCTGGTGGCCGGCGCGCGTCTCGGCGTCGGCCGGGCGGGGCGTGCAGTGACACGCTGTCCACCCGACTGGGCGCCTCTCGACGGCAGCGACACGCCGGTCTCGGGGCCGGATCCTGCCGTCAACCGGCGGGTGGTCGGGTGGACGGCGTGTTACTACCGGACGCGCCCGCCGACCGGCCTCATGCCGGGACGGCCTCGTTGCTCGCGGTCGTGGCCCAGGCGGGGGACGCCGTCGAGAAGCGCAGCGCCTCGTCGACCACCGGACCGCCGCGGACCAGCTTCACGTCGTCGGCGTAGCTCATCGACATCGTCCACGGGTAGCGGTCGCCCTGGCGCGGCAGGTCGGCGATCGCCCGCTGCACGTAGCCGGCCTCGAAGTCCAGGAGCGGACGGGTCGCCATGCCCTCGGGCGCGACGGGCACGCAGACGTCGTACCCCTCGGCCTCCATGTGCTCCAGCAGGCGGCAGAAGTGCTCGCACAGCAGGCCGACCTTGAGGGTCCACGACGAGTTCGTGTAGCCGATCGCGAAGGCCAGGTTGGGGATGCCGCTGAGCATCATGCCCTTGTAGGCGACGTGGTCGGGGGCGTGCAGCGCGGTGCCGTCCACGGTGATCGCGATGCCGCCGAAGAGCTGCATGTTCAGCCCGGTGGCGGTGACGATCACGTCCGCCTCGAGTTCCTCACCGGACTCCAGCAGGATGCCGGTCTCGGTGAAGGTGCTGATCCGGTCGGTGACGACGCTCGCCCTCCCGTCGCGGATCGTGCGGAACAGGTCGCCGTCGGGCACGGCGCACAGCCGCTGGTCCCACGGGTCGTAGGGCGGGTTGAAGTGCGTGTCGACGTCGAAGCCCTCGGGCAGCGCTTTCGCGTTGACCGAGCGGATCAGCGTGCGGGCCGTCTTCGGGAAGGTCTGGCAGAACTGCCACACCAGCCGCTGCTTGAGGATGTTCTTCTGCCGGGCGACGGCGTAGCCGCGGGTCTCGCCGAGGACCTTGCGCAGGCCGTTGGCGAGCTTGTCCTCCGACGGCACCGGCATGATGTACGTCGGCGTCCGCTGCAGCATCGTGACGTGGCCCGCGCCGCCCTCGACCATCGCCGGCAGCAGGGTGACGGCCGTGGCGCCGGAGCCGATCACGACGACCCTCTTGCCCGCGTAGTCGAGGTCCTCGGGCCAGTGCTGGGGGTGCACGATCTCGCCGCGGAAGCGGTCGCGACCCTCGAAGGTCGGCGTGAAGCCGGCCTCGTAGTCGTAGTAGCCGGTCGCGCCGAAGACCCAGCCGGCCGTCAGGGTGAACCGCTCGCCGGTGTCACCGCGCTCGACCTGCACGGTCCAGCGGGCGTCGGCGGTCGACCAGGCCGCCTCGAGGACCCGGTGCTGGTAGCGGATGTGCGGCTCGACGCCGTACTCCTCGGAGGTCTCGCGCAGGTAGGCGAGGATCCGGTCCGCGCTCGCGATCGACTTCGGGTCGGTCCACGGCTTGAACTCGTAGCCGAAGGTGTGGAGGTCGGAGTCCGAGCGGATGCCGGGGTAGCGGAACAGGTCCCACGTGCCGCCGGACGCCGCACGCGCCTCGAGCACCGCGAAGGTCGTGCCCGGCCGCTCGGCCAGCAGGTAGCGGGCCGCGCCGATGCCGGAGATGCCGGCGCCGATGACGAGGACGTCGAGGTGTTCGGGGTGCGTGGTCATGTCTCCATGGTGCGGTCGGGAGACCACCCGATGGCAGGGCGGAGCACACCATTGCGGGGTGCGAGTGGTGCGGAGTGCACCTTTCGGGCGAGAACGGGGTGGCTGGCGGGGCGGCGGGTACCGCCGGAGGGTTCGCCCGGGGACGAGCCAGGTGGGGACTGATCTCGGGAAGGAACGACCCCCCATGAGCACACTCCTCCGCTCGGCGCTCGCCGGGCTGATGGCCTCGGCCGCCCTCACGGCGGCTCCGGCCACCCCGCTGCCCGCCGCCCAGGCCCAGAGCGCCACCGCGGCCCAGAGCGCCACCGCGATGTCCAGGACCTACGAGGCCGCCGTGCTGCGCCAGATCAACGCCCGGCGGACCGCCCGCGGCCTGCGGGCGTTGCGCATGTCGTCGTGCGTGGACCGCTTCGCCGAGTCGCGCTCGCGACGGATGGCGGTCAACGACGAGATGGTGCACTACCCCGGCCTGCGCCGCGTGTTCGGCAGCTGCGGCGGGTCGACGGTCGGCGAGGTGATCGCCCGCGGCCGCAGCTTCGCCCAGGCGTCGATCGTGGTCCGCGCCTGGATGCGCTCGCCCAGCCACCACGACGTGCTCCTCCTGCCGCGGTTCCGGTCGGCGGGGGTCGGCGCCTGGCGCGACGGCGACGGGACGGTCTTCGTCAGCGTGGTGTTCCGGGCGCCCTGACGCCGCGCGGCCCGAGCACGGTGAGCGCCACCACGAGAGCGGCGGTCATCATCGCGAGCGGCAGCCAGAACGCGTCCCGCATCGACCCGGTCGAGGCCAGCACCACGGTGACCGCCGCTGTCGTCACCGAGGTGGCGAGCTGGTTGAGCACGTTGATGATCGTGCTGCCCGACGGGATGTCGACGTCGTCGAGGTCGCGGGTCGCCTGGGTGATCGTCGGCAGCATCGTCGCGCCGGCGCCCGTCGTACCGAGGGCGAGGAAGGGCACCAGCGTCGTGTACGGCGCCTCGCCGGCCAGCTGCAGCGCGAACCCGCCGTAGCCGACGACCGCCAGCGTGATGCCGGTGGCGATGACCCGGACCGGCGGCACCCGGTCGATGAGCCGGCCGGCGACCTGGATCGAGATGCCGGCGAGGACCGCCTGCGGCACCATCAGCAGGCCGGTGGTGGTGGCCGACTCCCCGCGCGCGACCTGGAAGTACAGCGGGACCAGGACCAGCGTCGAGAAGTAGGCGCCCGCGAAGAGCACCATCAGCAGGGCCCCGCCACCGGTCGCGCGCAGCCCGAGCAGGCGCACCTTCAGCAGCGGGGCGGTGTGGCGCAGTGCGTGGCGGGCGAAGGCGGCGAGGAGCACGAGGCCCACGCCGATCGGGAGCAGGACGCGGGCCTCGACCAGTGAGCCCTCGGCCAGCGACGTCCCGAGCACGAGCAGCGCCATCGCGGGGGCCAGCAGGAGCAGGCCGGTGCGGTCCAGGCGCGCGGCCCGGTCGCCGGGCAGGACGGGCAGGTTGCGGCGGCCGAGCCACAGGGCGACCAGCCCGATCGGCAGGTTCACGAGGAAGATCCAGCGCCAGGACAAGCTGTCGAGCAGCCAGCCACCCAGCGGCGGGCCGAGCACCGGCCCGACGAGGATCGGCAGGCCCAGCAGCGACATCACCCGGCCCCGCTCCGCCGGCGGCGCCGAGCGCAGCGCGAGCGTCATCGCCGCCGGCATCACGAACCCGCCGCCGAGGCCCTGCAGGATCCGGAACCCGATCAGGCTGGGCGCGTCCCACGCCGTCGCCACCAGCGCCGAGCCGATCGTGAAGACGGCGATCGCGGTGAGGAAGACCGACCGGGCGCCGTACCGTGCGATGGCCCAGGCCGCCGCAGGGATGACGGTCGCGAGGGCGAGCGTGTAGCCGGTGCTGACCCACTGGATGACCGGCAGCGAGGCGCCGGTCTCCTCGGCCAGCCGGGCGAGCGCGACGGCGACGACGGTGACGTCGAGCGGGATCATCACGGTGCCGGCGATGACGGTCAGCGCGATGGTGGTGCCCGTGCGGGCAGGGGCCGGAGCGGCGGCGAGCGCGGTCATGGGAGCAACCCTCCAACCTCAACTTTGGTTGAGGTCAAGCGTCCGTCCGAGGGCCCCCCTATGCTCGCTCCATGACCTGGGTGGATCCCGCGCCACGCACGCGCGAGCTGATCCGGCAGGCCGCCGAGCGGGCCCTGCAGAACCCCGACGAGTGGGTCACCCCGGTCCACGAGGCCACCCTGTCCGCGCCGACGACCGCGGCGATCGCCGCCGACCCGGCGCTCGCGGACGCGCTGCGGCGAGCCAATTTCGACAACCTCCTCGCGTGGGCCACCGCCAACGTGCGTGCACCCGGTGACCGGGTGCCGCCGAACACCAGCGCCGTCCAGCTCGACGTGGCCCGCGACCTCGTCCGTCGGGGGCTCGACGACGTCAGCCTCGACGCCTACCGGACCGGGCAGAACGTCGCGTGGCGCGCCTGGATGCAGATCTGTTTCGAGCTCACCCGCGACGCCGACGAGCTGGAGGACCTGCTGCTCGTCTCCGCGACGTCGATCGCCGACTTCGTCGACGGCACCATCGGTGCCGTCGCCGAGCGGATGGCCGCCGAGCGCGACGAGCTGACCCGCGGCTCCCAGGCCGAGCGGCGCGACATGGTCGCCCTCATCCTCGAGGGCGCGCCGGTGCCGCGGCTGCGCGCCGAGGCGGTGCTGGCCCACCCGCTCGACGGCGACCACGTCGCCGCGGTGGTGTGGACGACCGACCGCGACTCCGACCTCGGCCGGCTCGAGCGCGTCGCCGAGGAGCTGATGCGGGCCTTCGGCGCCCGGCAGCGACTGACGGTCGTCGCGGCGGCCAGCACGCTGTGGGTGTGGCTGCCGGTGGCCACGGCGCCGGACCGCGCTGCGCTCGGGGCCGCCCTCCGTCGTACACCGGAGGTGCGGGTGGCGATCGGCAACCCGGCCCGCGGGGTCGAGGGCTTCCGGCGCAGCCACCACGACGCCGCGGAGGTACGACGCCTCGTGGCCCGGATGGGGACGGCCGACCAGCTCGTGGCGTTCGCCGACGTGCAGCTCGCCGCGCTGGTCACCCGGGACCAGGCGCGGGCCGAGGAGTTCGTCGCGCAGGTCCTCGGCGACCTCGCCGACGCGCCCGCCGAGCTGCAGGAGACCGTCCGGGCCTATCTCGCCGAGCTCGGCAACGCCTCCGCGGCGGCGGCACGCCTCTTCACGCACCGCAACACCGTGCTGCGCCGGTTGGTGCGGGCCGACGAGCTGCTGCCGCGCCCGCTCGCGAGCGACCCGGTGCGGATCGGCGTCGCGCTGGAGGTGCTGCGCTGGCGGACGGTCGAGGGCACCTAGGCCCTCGCCACCTCTGCCAGCCGGACCGCGGCGTGCCGCACGATCGCGGCCTCCTCGGGATCCCGGGCCGCCTCGTGCGGCACCAGCCCGCCGAGCAGCCCGGCCGGCTGGGTGAGCCAGGCCCACACCTTCCACGGGTCCATCCGGGCGGCCAGCAGCGGCTCGAGGACCGGCGCCAGCTCGTCGCGCAGCTCGCCGGCATCGGTCAGCTGGAAGGCCGGGACCAGCGTGCCGCCGTCATGGGCGACGACGAGCAGGGCGTGGCGCTCGGCCGCCTTGTGCACCGCGAAGCGGGCGGCGTTCTCCGACCCGCCGCGCACGTCGGCGAGCGAGGCGTAGGTGTGCCAGGGGCTGGCGAGCAGGGCCGCCCGCACCCGGGCCTGGCGGCGCAGCTGCACCAGGGCGAGGGGTACGGCGTGGGCGGGCTCGTCCCCGTCCTGGTGGAGCACCCGGTCGAGGTCGGCGACCTGGTCCGGCGTCAGCGCCGCACCCGTCCCGGGGTCGCGCCACACCACCGCGCCACCGAGGTCGCGCTCGAACGTCGGCAGTCCGGCCGCGGCGAGCTGGTCGGCGAGGCCGAGCTCCTCGAGCCAGGCGGCCAGTCGGGGCCCGGTGCTGCCCGCGTCGTACTCGTCCCGCATGGTGCAAGCCTCCCATCCCCACTGGGCGCGTCGTGGGTCCGCGCGTTAGCGTGGTCGCCATGACTCGGGAATCTCGACACCTGCACGCCTCGCGGGCCTACCCCGTGCGCCAGCTGGTCGCGTACCGGAGGCTCATCGTCAACCGGGAGCGGATCGACCCGGAGCGCGTCGTCGCCGATTACATCCGCGCGAACCCGCAGGTCGACCTGGAGGCGCGGGCCACCTTCGCCGAGTGGGACCGCGGCAGCCTGCCCGGCGACACGGCGCAACGGATCCAGGGCCTGCCCATCCGCTGACCCACCCGGTGCCACGATGACCGGGTGATCGGAGTCCGCAACGGCGACGTCTCCTTCTGGTGGCAGCAGGTCGGCCTGCCCGACCCGCGACCGGCGCTGCCCGGCGACGCCGACGCCGACGTGTGCATCGTCGGCGCCGGCTACACCGGCCTGTGGACGGCGTACTACCTGAAGCAGCTGCAACCGGACCTGCGCGTCGTCGTGCTGGAGTCGCGCTTCGCCGGCTTCGGCGCGTCCGGGCGCAACGGCGGCTGGCTGACCAACAGCGTGACCGGCGGTCGTGAGCAGTACGCCGCCAGCCACGGCCGCGCCGCGGCGGTCGCCCAGCAGCGTGGGATGAACGACGCCGTGCGGGAGGTGGTCGACGTGGCCGCTCGCGAGGGCATCGACGCCGGCATCCACCTCGGCGGCGAGCTGAACGTGGCCCGCACCCCGGCCCAGCTGGCGCGGCTGCGGGCCGCGGTCGCCGCCGAGCAGGAGTGGCCGGACACGGACGTGGCGCTGCTCGACGCCGCCGCCGTGCGAGAGCGGATCCGGGTGGCGGACGCGGTGGGCGGGATGTGGCACCCGCACTGTGCCCGCCTGCAGCCCGCACGCCTCGTCCACGGGCTGGCCCGGGCGGTCGAGCGCAGCGGCGCGGTGATCCACGAGGACACCCACGTCGAGGAGATCACCGCGGGCGCGGCCCGGACCGCGCACGGGACCGTGCGGGCGTCGTACGTCATCCGGGCGACGGAGGGCTTCACCGCCAACCTGCGCGGCGAGCACCGCACCTGGCTGCCGATGAACTCCTCCCTCGTCGTGACCGCGCCCCTGCCCCCGGCGGTCTGGGACGAGATCGGCTGGGACGGCCGCGAGACGCTCGGCGACCTCGCCCACGTCTACATGTACGCCCAGCGCACCGCCGACGACCGGATCGCCTTCGGCGGCCGCGGCGTGCCCTACCGCTTCGGCTCGCGGGTCGACACCGACGGCGCCACCCAGGCGCGCACCATCGCCGGACTGACCGGGCTGCTCCGCCGGTTCTTCCCGGCCGCGGCGGACGTGCCGATCGAGCACGCGTGGGCCGGCGTGCTCGGCGTCCCGCGGGACTGGTCGGCGAGCGTCGGCCTCGACCCGGCGACCGGCCTCGGCTGGGCCGGCGGGTACGTCGGCACCGGCGTCACCGCGACCAACCTCGCCGGACGCACCCTCGCCGACCTGGTGCTCGGCCACGACACCGAACGCACCCGGCTGCCGTGGGTCGGCCACCGCGCCCGCCGCTGGGAGGTCGAGCCGCTGCGGTGGGTCGCGGTCCAGGCCCTGTACGCCGCCTACCGGGCCGCCGACCGGGCCGAGTCCCGCGGTCGCGCGAGCACCTCGCCGCTGGCGCGCGTCGCCGACCGGGTCGCCGGGCGGCACTGAGCGCTCGGCCCCGCGATGTGGGACCGGCGTCGTCCCCGCGATAGGCTCGGCGGCGAAAGGGAGTAGTCCCCAACAGCCGCGTCGACACACTGACCTCCGGGTCCGGTGCGGCAGGCCACCTCGAGCGATCGGGTGGCGGACGAGACTTTCGACCAGATTGCCGACCCGCAAGGGCGCCTGGTCGAGAGCGCGCGTCCATCCAGGGGGTCTCTCGCCAGGTGCCGAGAGGAACCACCGATGTACGCCTTCCTGCTCTCCACCGCCGTCATCTTCGTCGCCGAGCTCGGTGACAAGAGCCAGCTGATGGCGATGACCTTCGCCGCGCGCTACCGCGCCCGCGACGTGATCATCGGCATCACCGCCGCCACCGCCCTCGTCCACCTCGCCTCCGTCGGGATCGGCGCCGTCATCGGCGACGCCTTCGCGGACTACCAGGGCACGATCGCCGTCGTCGCCGGCGTCGCGTTCCTGCTCTTCGCGCTGTGGACCCTGCGCGGCGACGAGCTCACCTACGAGGAGGCCGACAAGGCCCGCAACGCGACCGGCGCCGCGATCCTGGCCGTCGGCGTCGCCTTCTTCCTCGCCGAGCTCGGCGACAAGACGATGCTCGCGACGATCACCCTGGCCACCCAGGAGGGCTGGTTCGGCACCTGGCTCGGCTCGACGCTCGGCATGGTCGCCGCCGACGCGCTCGCCATCGGCGTCGGCGCGATCCTCGGCCGCCGCCTGCCCGAGAAGGTCATCGCGTACGGCGCCGCCGCGCTCTTCGCGCTCTTCGGGATCCTGCTCATCGTGGACGGGGCCGGCTGGCTCTGAGCCGGAGGGTGGAGGATGGCGGTGCCATGACCTCCGACAAGACCCGGGCCGGCGACGTCATCCCGCTCCGTGAGGCGACCCGTGCCTGGTTCGCGATCTCGCTGCAGACCTTCGGCGGCCCGGCGGGCCAGATCGCCGTCATGCAGCACAAGCTGGTCGACGAGAAGCGCTGGATCGGCCAGCAGCGCTTCCTGCACGCCCTGAACTACTGCATGCTGCTGCCCGGCCCCGAGGCCCAGCAGCTGGCGATCTACGTCGGCTGGCTGCTCAACGGCACCCTGGGCGGGCTGGTCGCCGGCGTGCTCTTCGTGCTGCCGGGTGTCGTCGCGCTGCTCGCGCTCTCGGCCCTGTACGTCGGCGCCGGCTCCACGGCCTTCGTCACGGGCCTGTTCGCGGGGCTGGCCCCCGCGGTCATCGCGATCGTCGTCCAGGCCGTGCAGCGCGTCGGCAAGCGCGCCCTCCACCACCCGGTGCTGGTGGCGATGGCTGTCGCCTCCTTCGTCGCGCTCACGGTGTTCAAGGTGCCCTTCCCGCTGGTCGTCCTCGCGGCGGGCGTGATCGGCTGGCTGGTCGGGCAGCGGATCCCCGCGTTCGTGCAGAGCAGGGGCCACGGCGGCGCGGCCGACGGTCCGGAGCCACTCATCAGCGACGACGCGCTGCACCACGACGCCCCGTCGACGGTCCGCGGGCTGAAGGTCCTGGCCCTCGGCCTGGTCCTGTGGTTCACGCCGGTGGCCGTGGCCGCCGCGGTGTTCAGCAGGGACAGCGTCTTCGTCGACCAGGGCCTGTTCTTCTCCGGCGCCGCGGTCGTCACCTTCGGCGGCGCCTACGCCGTGCTGTCGTACGTCGCCCACCAGGCCGTCAACGTCTTCGGCTGGTTGAAGGCGGGGGAGATGGTGCGCGGGCTCGCGCTCGCGGAGACGACGCCGGGGCCGCTGATCATGGTGGTGCAGTTCGTGGCCTTCGTCGGCGCCTACCGCAGCCCGGGCTCGCTCGACCCGTGGGTCGCGGCGGTCATCGCCTCCCTGCTGGTCACCTGGGTGACCTTCGTGCCCTGCTTCCTCTTCATCTTCCTCGGCGCCCCCTACGTCGAGCGGCTGCGCAACAACCTCCACCTCACGGCCGCCCTGACCGGGATCACCGCCGCCGTGGTCGGGGTGATCGCGAACCTCGCGGTCTTCTTCGCCCTGCACAATCTGTTCGAGCGCTCGCGCACGCTCGCCTGGGGGCCGGTCGACCTCGACGTACCCGTACTGTCGTCGTGGGACCCGGTCGCGTTCGCGCTGACCGCGGTGGCGGTCGCGCTGGTCTTCGGCGCGAAGTGGTCGACCCTGCGCACCCTGGGCGTGTGCGCGGTCCTCGGCCTGGCCTCGACCCTCGTCACCTGAGCGGGGCGGCTTCCTCCCCGTGGGAGGTTGTCCGGCCCGGCCCCCTCGGCGACGATGGCGGGCATGGCCGGCGTGCTGACCCGACTGCCCACCCGCACCGGGCCGGTGCCCTGGTACGTGCGGCCCGCGACGGGCGGTGGGCTCGATCCCGTCGTACCCCCGCCGTCGGAGGCGGGACCGCTCCTGCCCGGCACCACCGGTGCGGCGGCACCGCAGCACGGCCACCCGAACCGGGTGCGGCAGAGCCTGCGGATCGCGGGCGACCTCGGCCGCGAGGTCTTCGCCGGCGCCGAGCTGGGCGACACCTTCTCCTTCGCCAGCCTGCTCGACCCGAGGCTGGTCGTGATGACGCAGCACCCCGACCACGTCCGGTCGCTCTTCACGGCGGACCCGGAGGTGGCGCCGTCGCTGGCGGGGGAGTCGCCGGTGCGACCGGTCGTCGGCCTGTCCGTGCTGACCGCGGTCGGTCAGCAGCACCGGCGGCGCCGCAAGCTGATGATGCCGTCCTTCCACGGCGAGGCGATCGCGCGCTACCGCGAGGAGATCCGCGACGCCACGGCCCGCCACCTCGACCGCTGGACGACCGGCCGGGCCTTCCCGCTCGCGGCGACGACGCAGGCGATCACCCTCGACGTGATCATGTCCGGCGTCTTCGGCATCGACCACCGCGCGGACCCGGCCGAGGCCCGGCTGCGCCACGTCGTACGCCGCACGCTCGAGCTGTCGACCTCGCCGGTGGCGCGCTTCGGCGAGCTGCTCAACCTGGACCGCGAGGAGTCGGTGGGGCCGCAGAAGTGGGTCGTCGCGCGCCTCGACCTGGCGATGTACGACGTCATCGCGCGGCGCCGGGCCACGCACGAGCCCGGTGCCCGCCACGACATCCTGTCGCTGCTGCTCGACGTCCGCGACGAGGACGGCGCCCCGCTGACCGACCGAGAGCTGCGCAACGAGCTGCTGACCCTCGTGCTGGCCGGCCACGAGACCACCGCCAACACGATCGCGTGGACCTTCGAGCGGCTGCTGCGCACGCCCGCGGCCCACGACCGGCTCCGCGACGTCGTGCGCTCGGGCGAGGACCCGGACGGCTACGTCGAGGCGACGATCACCGAGTCGATGCGGGCCCGGCCGGTGGTGCCGCTGATCGGGCGGCGGGTGCGGGTCCCGTGGCAGCTCGGCGACGTCGTGGCGCCGGCGGACAGCCGGGTGCTCATCGGCATCCTGCTGCTCCACCACCGCGCCGACCTCTACCCGGACCCGTTCCGCTTCGCGCCCGAGCGCTTCCTCGGCCGCCGGCCGGGCGCGCACGAGTGGGTGCCCTTCGGCGGAGGCACCCGGCGCTGCCTCGGCGCCGCGCTGGCGATGGAGGAGCTGCGGATCGTCGTGCCCGAGATCGCCCGGCGGGCGGACCTCGTCGTCGACGACCCCGCCCCGGAGCGGCCGGTCAGCCGCAACGTCACGCTGATCCCGGCCCGCGGCGGCCGGGTCCGGGCGACCTCGCTACGGGCCTGAGACGGCACGGAGCCCCCGCCGTCGCTGGCGGGGGCTCCGTCCCGTTCGGTCAGTACGAGGTCTGCGACTGCACGTTCAGCTCGTCGGTGCGAACACCCCGGGCCGGCGCGACGCGGGGGTCGTTGACCCGGAACACGTCGAAGCCCTGCTGGATGTCGCTGGAGTAGATGTGGCCGTTGTACCAGTACGCCGACCACGACCCGCCGAGGATCAGGCGCTCCTCCGACAGCGGCCCGCGGTCGTAGTACGCGATCTCCTTCGGCTTCGCCGAGTCGGTGAAGTCCCAGACCGAGATGCCGCCCTGGTACCACGCCTGCACCATGATGTCGCGGCCCTTGACCGGGATCAGCGAGCCGTTGTGGGCGACGCAGTTCTCGGTGTTGGCCTGGGTCCGCGGGATCTTGAAGTAGGAGCGCAGCACGAGCTTGCCGTCGACGATGTCGTAGATCCCGTCGGCCCCCTTCACGTCGCCGACGGTCGGGTTGCAGGTCGGGCCACCGCCTCCACCGAGCTCGTCGGTGAAGACCACCTTCGTGCCGGCGTTGTTGAAGGTCGCCGAGTGCCAGAACGCGAAGTTCTCGGTGTCGCGGACCTGCTCGGTCACGACCGGGTTCTCGCGGTCGGAGATGTCGACGAGGACGCCGTCACCCATGCAGGCACCGGCCATGAGGTCCTTGCTCGGGTACGCCGTGAGGTCGTGGCAGCCCGACGTCTCGCGCGAGTAGCCGCCCGGCGGGTTGCCGCCCTCGGGGAAGAGCACCGGCTCGGCGACGACCGCGGCGTCCTGCGGAGCAGCGACCGGGACCTTCACGACGCTGACCTGGTCGTGCGGCGGCTGGCAGTCCGGGAAGCTCGCGTTCGGCGAGTACGACGACACGTAGACGTAGACGTCCTTGCCGTCCTGGGACGGGGCGAGCGTGTGGGTGTGCGAGCCACAGGCGGTCTCGACGGACGCGACGTACTGCGGAGTGGTCGGGTCGCTGATGTCGAAGACCCGGATGCCCTCCCACGACTCCTTGATCGTCGCGGACTGCGGCACGTTGTCGCAGGTGTCGTTGCTGCGGCTCGAGTCGACGCTGAGGACCAGCAGGTCGTCGTACACGGAGATGTCGTTCTGCGAGCCGGGGCACACGACCTGGGTGACGAGCACCGGCTTGTGCGGCTTGCGGATGTCGTAGACCGACAGGCCGTCGTAGTTGCCCTGGAAGGCGTAGTCGCCCTGGAAGGCGAGGTCGGTCTCGAAGGACGACTCGCCGGCGAACGGCCCGGACTTGGGCAGGTTCGCGAGCAGCTGGATGTTGGCGCTCTTGTCGACCTCGCCGGGGCGCAGGACCGCGGCACTGTCGTCGAGCCTGGCCAGGTCCTGGCCGGGCAGGCAGGCCAGCTTGAAGTTGTCTCCGGCACGCTCGGCGGCACGTTGCTGGCCGGGCGGGCAGGCGGCCGCGTCCGGGCCGTCGTCGTGTGCGTCGGCCGGCAGGGTCACTGCCGTGAGGCCGAGGGCCAGCACGCCCAGCGCGGAGACGCCGAGCCTGCGCAGGCGCAGGGGGACAGGGATCGCCATGTTCACTCCCGAGAAGGTTGGTACGGCTCCGAGCTCCTGACTCTGGCTTATGGTGAGCACTCCCCACAACCCCTTTGAGGAGCTTCTCGGTGTCTCGCTCTCGGTCGCTGTCCCCTGCCGTCCTCGCCGTGGCGCTCGCGCTGGCCGCGCCGTCCTTGAGCGGCTGCCTCGAGCACGAGGACGACGCCCGCGCGGAGTCCGGCTCCGGGCCCGCGGTCATCCAGCCGGGCGGTCCGGGCGAGGACGCGTCGACGCTGGCGCCCGACGCGGAGGTGGACCACGGCGACGTCGCCCACGACGACATCGCGTTCGTGCAGATGATGATCCCGCACCACGGGCAGGCGCTGACGATGGCCGAGCTGGCCCCGACCCGCGCGCAGTCCCGCCAGGTCAAGGCCCTGGCCCGGCGCATCCTCGCCGCCCAGCGCCCCGAGATCCTGACGATGGCGGCCTGGCTGACCGAGCAGGGCGTGGCGGTCCCGTCGGCCAACGACGACCCGGCCGCCTTCGACCACGGCGAGCACGGGCACGCCTCCATGCACGGCATGCTCACCGAGAAGCAGCTGCACGCGCTCGAGGACGCCTCCGGCGCGGAGTTCGACCGGCTCTTCCTCGAGGGGATGATCCAGCACCACCAGGGCGCCATCGAGATGGCCGACGCCGTCGCGAAGCGCGGCAGCGACGTCCGGGTCACCGAGATGGCCGAGGAGATGGTGGTCGGCCAGGGCGCCGAGGTGGACCGGATGGAGGAGCTGCTCGCGCAGCTCTGAGCCGCCGGGCCCCGGCGCCCTCAGGCGGTCGCCGGGGTACGCCGCTCGATCAGCGCGTCGAGCGAGATCCGGCCGGCGCCGGTCGCCGCCAGCACGAGTGCGAGGAAGCCGATCACGCCCACCAGCTCCCAGCCGCCGGCGGCCGCCATCACCTCGGTGCCGCGGTGGACGAACCAGAAGGCGCCCGCCATCTGGCCGACGACGAGGAGGCCGGCCACCGGGGTGAGCAGGCCGGCGATGAGGAGCGCGCCGCCGCCGATCTCGGCGACGAGCGCGTACGCCGCTGCTGCCTCCGGGGCGGGGATGCCCATCGCGGCGAACCCGTCGGCCGTCGTACCGAAGCCCTGGTCGAGCTTGTCGAGGCCGTGGGTGAGCAGGACGACGCCGAGGCCGAGGCGGGCGACGAGCAGGGCGACGTCGCGCAGGGGAGCGGGGGTGGCGGGGGTGGTCAGGGTCTTCACGTGGGCCTCCGAGCAGGCGTGGGGAACAGGTCGTTGAAACTTCACGCAATGCTGCCGGGTGTTCCTGTGAGGGTCCTGAACGGACCGGGGTGGCGACCCTGAGAGCCGCCACCCCGAGGGTCGTCAGGCGGTGACGGACGCCGGCTCCCAGGCGAATCCGTCGGGGTCGGTGACGGCAGAACCCCCACCGTTGAGCACAATCCGGTGCGATCCGCTGCCCGCCATGGGCACGCCGGCGTCCTTGGCGAGCGCCTTCCGGCCGAGCAGTCCGAGGGTCACCCGACCGCCGGCGGGCTCGAACTCGACGTACTTCCGGCCGAAGCTCTTGGCCACGCGGAACCCACGCTCGACGTAGTGGGCCTTGCCCGCCAGGACGTCGTCGGCACCGATGAGCAGCACGATGCCCTCGATCGCCCGGCTGGCCGGGCCCTTGTCCTTCTTCGAGGCGCTGACGACCTTCCAGATCGTGCCGTCGGGCGCGCGCAGCACGCCGCCGTAACCCCACAAGGACTTCGTGACCGGCTTGACCACCTCGGCCCCGGCCGCGATCGCGGTGGCGGCGATCGCGTCGACGTCGGCCGGCTGGGCCATGGTCAGGGAGATGTGGAACCCCCGGAAGCCCTCGGTCGGGGCGTCGGAGGTGCGGAACCGCAGCGGCAGGTCGGGGCCGAAGGCGGCGGCGTGGAAGTCACGGGCGGCGGCCGGGTCGGCGGCCTCGATGGTGAGGGACTCGATGTTCATGTCCCCGACGCTAGGTGCGGCCGGGGGTGGGGTGCTTCTCGATTCCTGACGGCTTGGTCGTCCGGGGGCCGTCGGGGTCGGGTGGGGTTTGCGTCATACGAGTCGAGCGCTGGGGCGACCGGTTCGTATGACGTCCGGGGGCCGCTGGGGTTGGGTGGGGTTTGCGTCATACGAGTCGAGCGCTGGGGCGACCGGTTCGTATGACGTCCGAGGGCCGCCGGGGGCGTCGTGGGGTTTGTGTCATACGAGTCGAGCGCTCGGGCGACCGGTTCGTATGACGTCCCGACGCGCGCCGGGGGAGGAGGGGCGCCTACGGCCGCAGCAGGATCTTCCCCGACCGCCCCGGCTCGAAGTTCGCCGCGGCCGCGGTGCGCACCTCGTCGAACGAGTAGACGGTGTCGACCGGCAGGGTGAGCGAGCCCTCGGAGATCCGCTGGATCAGCTCGCCGAAGAGGGCGCGGCGCTGCTCGGCCGGCATGGTCCGGCTGACCGTCGAGCCCCAGAACCCCCGTACCGTGGCCTGCTTGAAGATCACGTCGCCGGAGCTGATCTCCATCGTGGGCGACTGCATCGCGCCGAAGACGACGAGCACGCCGTTCTCGGCCAGCAGCGACATCACCTCACCGCTGGCCTTGCCGCCGACGGAGTCGACGCCGACCTTGATCGGGGCGTCGCCGGCGATCGCGCGGACCTGGTCGGCCCAGTCGTCGGTGTCGGTCGCGACGATGCGGTCGATGTCGTGGGCGGCGAGCTCCGCGACGCCGGCGGTACGACGCACGAGGCCGATCACGTTGACGCCGCGGGCCTTGCCCAGCTGGGCGACCATCCGGCCGACCGCGCCGTTGGCGGCGTTCTGCACGATCCAGTCGCCGGGCTGCAGGTCGAGCGACTCGAGCAGGCTGATCGCGCTGAACGGCATGGACACCAGCTGGGCCGCGACCTCGTCGGGGACCCCGTCCGGGACGGGGATCAGGCCGCCGGCGCGGGCGACGAACTCCTCCGCCCACGCGCCGAAGGTGCCACCGCTGGCGACCCGCTGGCCCACCGCCAGGTGCTCGACGCCCTCGCCGAGCGCCTCGACGACGCCGACCGCCTCGGTACCGGCGCGGGCCGGCAGCTCGGGCTTGAAGCCGTAGGAACCGCGGATGGTCCACAGGTCGTGGTTGTGGATCGCGGCGAGCAGGGTCCGGACCCGCACCTCGCCCGGTCCCGGCTGGGG
Source organism: Nocardioides aromaticivorans (assembly GCF_013408525.1). Lineage (NCBI taxonomy): Bacteria > Bacillati > Actinomycetota > Actinomycetes > Propionibacteriales > Nocardioidaceae > Nocardioides > Nocardioides aromaticivorans. The sequence goes on along the minus strand of NZ_JACBZM010000001.1, from coordinate 1,960,457 downwards.
GACCTCCACGTCCTCGACGGTGAGGACCTCAGCCGGGTCTCCGAACTCGTGGTGCATCACGGCGCGCATGGGTCCAGCATGGCGCGCGGGCGCAAGGGTGATCTGACCGGGTGCGGTCGGGGACGTCATGCGAAGTGGTCGCCCGGGCGACCGGAACGTATGACGCAAACCCCAACGGCGGCTGGGTCCGCCGGGTGCGGTCGGGGACGTCATGCGAAGTGGTCGCTGGGGCGACCGGAACGTATGACGCAAACCCCGACAGCGGTGGTTCCGCCGGTCAGGGTCGGGGACGTCATACGAAGTGGTCGCTGGGGCGACCGGAACGTATGACGCAAACCCCAACGCCCGGCTCAGGCCTCCCGGCTCAGGACTCCCGGCTCAGCCGGGCCTCGCTGTCGAGCGCGGTCAGCTTGTGCGGGTTGCGGACGACGTACAGGTTGCTGATCAGGCCGTTCTCGAAGCCGAAGCTGACCGCGGTCAGCTCGCCCTTCGCCCGGATCAGCGCGGCGGGCGCGCCGTTGAGCCAGACCAGGTCGAGCACGCCGTCGGGCGCGAAGACGGTGAAGTTCGCGAGCAGGCGGGCCACGGGCTCCGAGCCGGAGAGCGGCTTGCGGATCGCCTGCGCGATGCCGCCGCCGTCGGCACGCAGCAGGATGTCGGGCGCCATCGCGTCCATCAGCGCCTGCAGGTCGCCGGTCTGTACGGCGGCCAGGAACCGCTCCACGACCGCCTGCTGCTCGACGCGGTCGACGTCGTGCCGGGGCCTGCGGGAGGCGACGTGGTTGCGCGCCCGGAGCGCGATCTGGCGCACCGCGGCCGACGTCTTGCCGACGGCGGTGGCGATCTCGTCGTACGGCATGTCGAAGACCTCGCGCAGCACGAACACGGCGCGCTCGGTCGGGCCGAGGGTCTCGAGCACCGTCAGCATCGCCATCGACACGCTCTCCGCGAGCTCGACGTCCTCGGCGACGTCGGGCGCCGTCAGCAGCGGCTCGGGGAGCCACTCGCCGACATAGTCCTCGCGCCGGCGGGACAGCGTCCGGAGCCGGTTGAGGGCCTGGCGGGTGACGATGCGGACCAAGTAGGCGCGGGGCTCCTGGATCTCCGCGTGGTCCACCGCCGCCCACCGCAACCAGGTCTCCTGCACCACGTCCTCGGCGTCGGCGGCGGAGCCGAGCATCTCGTAGGCGACGGTGAAGAGCAGGTTGCGGTGGGTGACGAAGGGATCGGCGTCCCGAGAGGTCATGCCGGCGAGCCTACGGCGGCGCGGTCGGCGGGGCGCTCGGCGAGCGGCTTCATGCCGCAGGCCGATGCGAAGCCCTCGGACTCGATGCCGAGCGCGACGTTGGAGCGCGTCGTCAGGTTGGCGAACCCGATCACGCTGGTCAGCTCGAGCAGGCCCGCCGGGCCCAGCGCGGCCAGCAGCGGCGCGACCATCTCGTCGGTGACCTCGGGCGGGGTCATGCTCGCCGCCTCGGCGTACTCCATCACCTGGCGCTCGAGCGGCGAGAAGACCGTGGCGGCGCGCCAGTTCGGGACCTGGCGCGCCTTCTCCTCGTCGAGGCCCTTGTCGCGGGACATGAAGTAGTTGAAGTCGAGGCACCACGAGCAGCCGATGAGCGAGGCGACCGTCATGTGGGCGTAGGTCTTGAGCGTCTCGTCGCACTCGTCCCACTTCTGCAGCTTCTGGCCGTAGGCCATGCTCGCCTTGAGGGCCGGCAGGTGGTGCCACATGACGCCGAGCGACTCGGGTACGCGGCCGAACATCTTGTCGGCGAACTTCTTGACGAGCGCTCCATAGAGGCCGGTGATCGGGACGGCGGGGATGCGGGTGGTGGTCATCGTGTCTCCCTGGCTGGTTCCTGAGGTGGTCATGCCATGGAGACACCGGCCGTGCCACGGGTGTGACACGGCCGGCGCGGTTTTTCTCAGGCCGGGGCGAGCACGATGTCGAAGCGGACCCGTGACCACGTCCCGTCGACCTCGCGGCCGCCGGGTGCTGCTGTGCCGGCCGGCTGCCGGTCGAAGCGCTTGACCAGCGAGTCCTTCACGCCGAACACGGAGTCCCGGTCGAGCAGCTCGTCGCCCTCCACGAAGATGTGCGTGACCAGCGTCCGGAGCCCGGGCGCGGTCACCATGAAGTGCAGGTGGGACGCGCGCATCGGCGACCGGCCGGTGGCCGCGAGCATGCGGCCCACCGGACCGTCGTGCGGGATCGGGTACGGCGTCGGCGTGATCGCCCAGAACGAGTAGCTCCCGTCCGGGCCGCTCAGCAGGTGCGCGCGGGCGGCGGTGCGGTCGTCGTCGTACTGGACGTCGTAGAAGCCGTCGTCGTCGGCCTCCCAGACCTCGATCCGCGCGCCCACGACCGGCCGGCCGTCGGTGTCGGTGACCGTCCCCTCCACCCAGCAGGGCTCGCCGGCCGCGCCCTGCGCGATGTCGCCCCCGGCCTCGACCCGCGGCGAGCCGTCGACGAAGAACGGCCCGAACACGGTGGCCTCGGTCGCGTCGCCGTACGCCTCGTTGTTGATCGCGATCGTCTGCATGGACGCGCCGAGCACGTCGGAGAGCAGGATGAACTCCTGGCGCCGGTCGTCGGTGATGTGCCCCGCGGCGGTGAGGAAGTCGATCCCCGCCTGCCACTCCGCCTCGGTCGGGCGGACCTCGCGCAGGAAGGCGTGCAGGTGCCGGGTGAGCGCCTGCATGACGTCCTTGAGCCGAGGGTCGGGGGTGTCGTCGAAGGAGCGGACGACGCGGTTGACGAGGTCCTGCTCGCGGGCCTGCTGCTCGGTGGCCTGGGGCGTGCTCATGAGGGATCCGCTCCTTCCCACACCGCGCGGAGCAGGGCGGTGAGGTTCTCGGTGGTGACGGGCGTCGGGTTCGAGGGTGGTACGACGGGCAGCACCGCCGCCACCGCGTCCGGGATGTCCTCCTCGCGGAAGCCGTGGTCGCGCAGCGCACGCGGTGCATCGAGCTCGGCGCGCAGCCGTTGCAGCCCGGCCAGCCCGGTGGGTGAGCCGAAGGCCGCCGCGAGCCGCTCGTCGGCGGCCGGGGCCTGCGGTGCGTTGAGCGCCAGCACGTGGGGCAGCACGGTGGCGTGGGTCTCCGCGTGCGGCAGGTCGTAGCGCCCGCCGAGCACGTGGCAGATCTTGTGGTGCAGGCCGGAGCCGGCGGAGGCGAAGGACACCGCGGCGAGGTAGGCGCCCTGGATGGTCAGCTCGCGGGCCCTCAGGTCGTCCGGGTCCGCGGCGACCGCCGGGAGGCCGGCGGCCAGCGCGCGGGCGCCCTCGCCGGCCAGGGCAGCATTGACCGGGTCGGCCCGGGGCGCCCACAGCGAGTCCACGCAGTGCGCCAGGGCGTTCAGGCCGCTCGCCACCGACAGGTGCCGGGGCAGCCCGGTCAGCAGCGTGGCGTCGTACACGACGGTGCGGGGGAGGACGCGCAGGTCGGAGCCGGTCGTCTTGACCGCCCCCTCGGTGAGCCCCCAGACGTCGGTCGCCTCCGACCCGGCGTAGGTGGTGGGGACGGCGAGCAGCGGCAGGCCGCTGGTGAGCGCCACCGCCTTGCCCAGCCCGGTCGTGGAGCCGCCGCCGACGGTGACGACCGCGTCCACCGCGGCCGCCGTGGCGGCCTCCCGGGCCCGCTCGGCAACCTCGACGGGGACGTGCATGACGACCTCGTCGTGGCGCAGCGCGACCGGCAGTCCCGCGGTGACGGTCGCGGCGAGGGAGGCCTCGGCCGGGCCGGCGACCACCATGACGCGTCGGGCGCCGAGCCGGTCGACCTCCTCGGCCAGCGCCTCCGCGGCGGTGCCGGTCGCCATCCGCACCCGTTGGCCGAGGGTGTCGTGGGTCCAGCTCACGACTGCCTGCCCAGCACGTGGCGCAGCGCGGTCCGCAGGGCGTCGGTGGGATCCTCGACGAGGTCGAGCGAGCGCCACGCGACGTGCTTGTCCGGGCGCACCAGCAGGGCGCCGCCCTCCTCGACCTCGCGCAGCTTCGACCAGTCGTAGTAGAGGTCGGTGACCTGCTGGCCGGGGCCGATCACCACCGTGGCCAGGGGCACCCCGAGCTCGGCCGCGACCTTGTCGGCGGCCGTGGCCCAGGCCGCGCCGGCGATGCCGGTGATGAGCGTCCACCGGTCGTACGGCGCCAGGTCCATCATCGCCAGCTTGGTCCGGTTGTCGCCGACCCAGGCGTGCGGCAGGTGGGCCCCCGGCGACGTCGACATCACGTGGTAGAGGTCGGCGTCGGGGCTGGGCGCCGGCCGGGTGCCGTCGGACACGATCGCGCGGGACTCGTAGAACTGCCCGAGCTCGACGCCGTGGGCGTTGAACTCGTAGTTCTTGCGGTCCATCGCCGTGACGAGGGCGGCCCGCCGGGCCGCGCCCTCGGGGGTGGCGTCCTTGCGCTGCTCGATCGCGGCCGCCATCGCGACCGGGTCCGTCATGCCGGTGATGCCGAGCGCGTCGAAGATCTCCGAGAACTCCCGGGCGCTCTGGTTCGCCCGCAGGACGATCCGCTTCGCGACCGGGGCGCGCTCCTCGGAGTAGCTCTCCAGGAGCGAGGGGTCCGCGTGCCCGTCCAGCACCGCCGCGATCTTCCAGGCGAGGTTGTAGGAGTCCTGGACCGAGGTGTTGGAGCCGAGGCCGTTGCTCGGCGGGTGGCGGTGCACGGCGTCGCCGACGCAGAAGACCCGGCCCGCCTGGAGGTGGGTCGCGTACATCTCGTTGACGCCCCACAGCGAGTGGCCGGTGATCTCCGGCTCGAGGTCGGGCATGCCGAGCAGGTCCCGCACGATCCGGGCGGCCTCGGCGTCGTCGAGGTGCGGCGGCTCGTCGTTGATGTCGTAGCCCCAGACGATCAGCCACTCGTCCCAGGGCCGGACCATCCGGACCAGCCCGGTGCCGATCCCGCCGACGTTGGAGCCCGGCTGGATCACCCAGTAGAGGACGGAGGGCCGGTGGTCGACGTACGCGCTGATGTCGGCCTTGAAGGTGATGTTCATGGACCCCGCGATGTCCATGGCGCCCTCGTAGGGCAGGTCGATGTCGGCCGCGACCCGCGACCGGGCGCCGTCGGCGCCGATCAGGTAACGGCAGCGGATCGTGTACTCGTGCCCGGTGAGCCGGTCGCGCACGCGGACGTCGACCTTGTCGCCGTCCTGCACGTGGGAGAGGTACTCGGTGGAGAAGCGGGCCTGGGTGCCGCGCTCGGTGGCGTTCCTGACCAGGATCGGCTCGAGATAGGTCTGCGGGATGTCGACGGTCAGGCACGGCGACGCGAGCTGGTAGTCGGCCTCGCGGTCGGGCCGCGTGCCCCACGTGCGGATCCGGCCGATCTCCTCGCCGGCGATGCTGGTGCAGAACACGGTGTCGCCGCACAGCTCGTGGGGCGTGGCGTCCGCGAGCACCTGGTCCTCGATGCCGAGGTCGCGGAAGATCTCCATCGCCCGCTGGTTGGTGATGTGGGCGCGCGGGGTGTTCGCGGTCCAGCGGTACTTGGTGATCATGATGTTCGCGACACCCAGCGAGCTCAGGAACAGGGCCGCGGAGGCCCCGCCCGGTCCGGAGCCGACGACGAGCACGTCGGTCTCGACCACGTCCTCGACGGCCGGCAGCGCGGTCTCGTCGATCCCGTCGTTGAATTCAGCCATGGCCCGACGATGAACCGCGGGGTGTGGCGGCCGCCACAGTCGCGGCGGTCGATGGCGGAAATGCGCACCTCTTCCGCGCAAGTGGTTGACGTGTCATCATTCATGCATGAGGGCGGTGTCCGAGCTCCGCACCTTCGTCGTCGACGACGACGAGGGGCGCACCCGCGTCGCGGACTGGGAGCAGCACAACGCCGACCTCCTCGTCGAGCTGGCCTGCTCCCTGCCGGACGGCCCGTTCCACGCCCGCGAGGTCAACCTGCAGGTGGACCGGGTGCACCTCGCCCTGGTCACGGGCACCCCGCACGCCGTCTCCCGCGACGCCGCGATGGTGGCCGAGCGGCCGGCCGACGCGATCGTCGCGTACGCCGCCCTGCGCGGCGAGGCCCTCGTCGAGCACGACGGCCGGCGGTTCGTCGTACGGCCGGGACAGCTGCTGCTCTGCGACGTCGACCGCCCGCTGGTCCGCGGCTTCGGCCACGGCCTCGAGGAGCTCGCGGTGAAGGTGCCGCGGGCCGCCTTCGCCGAGACGACGGGGTTCACGTCGCTGGCCGGCCCGGTCGTGGTCGACGCCGGTGGCCAGGACGCGGATCCCTACGCCCGGGCGCTGGTCCGGCTGGTCGGCCGCGCCGTCGCCGCGGAGGTGCCGGTGGCCGCCGACGAGAGCGCGGTCCTCGAGCTGGTGTCGGTGCTGGCGACCGGTGACCGGTCATCGCCCACGCTCGCCCACCGCGTCGCCGCGCGCTCCTTCATCGACGACCACCTGACCGACCCGCAGCTGTGCGCGGCGGACGTCGCCGCGGGCGTCGGCATCAGCGAGCGCCACCTCTCGCGCGTCTTCGCCGACGCCGGGACGAGCGTCCCGCGGCAGATCCTCGCGCGACGGCTCGACCTGGCCCACGCCCTGCTCGCCACGGGCCGCGGCGAGCGGACCGTCGACGTCGCGGCGCGCTGCGGGTTCACCTCGGCGTCGTACTTCTCGCAGTCGTTCCGCCGGCGCTTCGGGGTCAGCGCCGGGCAGGTCCGCCGACACTGACCCGGTGCTCTGCCGACGCCGTGCGGAAGGCCCACCCCCTGCAGGTCGTACCGGACCCAATGGCTCGGAACTGGCCGAGATCGCAGCCAATGGGTCCGGTACGACGGGCTGATCAGTCCGCGAGCAGGTCCTGCATCGTCGCGATCTCCGCGCGCTGGGCCTCGATGATCGCGCCGGCGAGGTCGACGGCGTCCGGGAAGTGGCCGTCGTCCTGCTCGGTCTCGGCCATCTCGATCGCGCCCTCGTGGTGCTCGACCATCATCCTCATCCAGAGCTCGGGGAAGTCCGCGTCGGAGGCCTGCGCGAGCTCGGTCATCTCCTCGGCCGACATCATCCCGGGCATCTCGTCGCCGTGGTCCATGTCGCTCATGTCGTCCATGTCGTCGCCGTGGCCGCCGTTGACGTGGTCCATCGAGGTCTCGGGGATCTCCTCGCCCCAGTCGGTCAGCCAGGTCACCATCGTCTCCACCTCCGCGACCTGCGTGGTGTGGACGCCGTCGACCAGGGTGCGCAGCTCGTCCGGCAGCGGCCGGTCGGCGGCGAGGTTCGCCATCTGCACGGCCTGCGCGTGGTGCGGGATCATCGCGGTCGCGAAGTCCACGTCGGCCTGGTTGAACTCGTCGCCGTTGCGGGCGGTCTGGACGGCGCTCGCGTCGGAGCCGTGGCCGTCGTGGCCGCCGTCATCGGAGCCGCAGGCCGTGAGGGCCAGGGCGAGGGCCGTCGCGGTGATCGCGGCGGCGGTACGTCGAAGGGTGCTGTCGTTCATCGGTCTCTCTTCCGGGTGCTCTCGTGCTGGTGGGCAGGCGTGGGCCGCCGGACGACGGACGTCGCCCGGGTGGCACCCGTCGCTCAGCAGCGCTGGACGGAGAGACCGAACAGGTCGGGTGGGTCGCGGAAGCGGGCGCGCGGGGCGAGCGCGCTCCAGCGGGTCGTCGTACCGCGGGACGGGCGGAGGAGCACGCCCCCGCGCGTGAGCGCCACGACCAGCACGAAGGCCAGGCCCAGCAGGGCTAGGCAGAGCTCGGCGGCGCCGTGCGAGGCCGGGATGCCCGGCTCGGGCTCGTGGTGCCCGCCGTGGTCCGTCGCCGCCGTGGCGGCGGCCGCGATGGGCGCCGACGGCATCTGGTGGTCGGCCAGCCCGTGCATCGCGAACAGCCCGGCCAGCGCGGCGACCGTCACCAGGAGGCGGGCGCCGAGGCCGGGGAGGCGACTCGGGAGCGAGGGGGACGACATCGCTCCCGAGTCTAGGTGGGGTCCTCTCCTAGGCCCCCGCGCCGGCCAGCTGTGCCTTCACCTCCGTCTTCAGCACCTTGCCGACCTTCGACCGCGGCAGGTCCGGCCAGACCTCGACCTGCTTCGGTGTCTTCACGCTCCCGATCCGCTCCTTGACGAACGCCTGCACCTCGCCGACCTCGACGGACTGGCCGGGCCGCAGCTGCAGCACGGCGGTGAGGCGCTCGCCCCACTTCTCGTCGGGCAGGCCGACGACCGCGCAGTCCGCGACGGCGGGGTGCGCCATCAGGGCCTGCTCGACCTCGGTGGAGTAGACGTTGAACCCGCCGGTGATCACCATGTCCTTCGCGCGGTCGACGATGTGGAGGAAGCCCTCCTCGTCGAGGAACCCGATGTCGCCGGTGTGGTGCCAGCCGTGCGCCGACGCCTCGGCCGTCGCCTCCGGGTTCCTGTAGTAGCCGCGCATCACCAGCGAGCTGCGCACGACGATCTCGCCGCGCTCGCCCTGGGGCAGGGCGCGGCCGTCGCCGTCCATGATGGAGACCGTCACCAGCGGTGCAGGACGCCCCGCCGATGACAGCCGTTCGTGGGCGATGCTCCCGTCGGCGCGGAAGTGGTCCGCCGGCGCCATCGTGGAGATCATCATCGGTGCCTCGGTCTGGCCGAAGAGCTGCGCCATCACCGGACCGATGCGGGTGAGCGCCTCCTCCAGCCGCTTCGCCGACATGGGCGCGGCGCCGTACCAGAAGCACTGGAGGCTGCTCAGGTCCGTTCTCTCCAGGTCCGGGTGGTCGAGCACCATGTAGATCAGCGTCGGCGGCAGGAAGGTGTGCGTCACCCGGTGCTCCGCCACGTTGGCCAGGAAGCCCGCCACGTCCGGCTGCCGCATGACGACGATCGAGCCGCCCTGGGTCAGCACGGGGAAGCAGAGCACGCCCGCCGCGTGGGTGAGCGGCGCCAGGGCGAGGTACGTCGGCCGCGCCGGCCGGTCGGGCCACGGGTAGCCGATGAGGGTCAGCGCCGTCATCGTCTCGATGTTGGCGCCGGTGAGCATCACGCCCTTGGGCCGGCCGGTGGTGCCGCCGGTGCCGACGATGAGGGCGAGGTCGTCCTCGGCCCGGGGGTCTCGTGACGGTTGCTGCGCAACCTCCTCGACCACCGGGGTGGCCAGGAACTCCTCCCAGCCCAGCGCCCAGTCCACGTCGGCGTCGAGGCAGACCAGCGTGGTGACCTTCGGCAGGTCGCCGCGGATCCGGTCCACCAGGTCGGCGTACGCGGCCTTGAAGATCAGCACCGAGCAGTCGAAGAGGTCGAGCAGCTCGCGGTTCTCGTCGGCCTCGTTGCGCGGGTTGATCGGGCACCAGACGGCGCCGGCCCGGCTGATCCCGAAGACGCAGGTGAAGGCCACCGGGTCGTTCGAGGACAGGATGGCGACCTTGTCGCCGGGCCGGACGCCCCGCCCTGCGAGGGCGGACGCGACCTGTCCGGCGAGGTCCCGCACCTCGTCGTACGTCCACGTCCGCCCGTCGCAGACCAGGCAAGGCGCGTCGCCCCCCAGCGACGCCCCCTTGTCCAGGTAGTCGACCAGTCTGGTCATGTCGGGCTCAGCCCTCCACGGTGAGGACCGGCTCGGAGACCAGGCCGAACGCCCGCAGCTGGCCCAGCAGCTCGCGGTGGCCGAACGCCTTGCAGCCCGAGGCGAACCCGACCCGCAGCGGCGGCTGCTGCAGGAGCGAGTACGCCGCGTAGGCCTGCAGGAGCCCGGTCTGCTTGTAGTTCTGGTTGCCGTGGATGACGCAGTGCGCGCGGCCGAGCGGGCCCGAGGCGTGCACGGAGTCGAGCGACTTGTTGAGCCGCGGGTTCTCGCGCGGCGGCATCTGGTTCATCACCTGCGCCGCGGTGGCGGTGAGCGCCTGGTCGCGCTCCTCCTCGTTCATGTCCTTGGTCGCCTCGAGCGCGCCGGCCACGATCTGCGGGACGCCGTTCATCAGCGCCGCGTTGAAGACGCCGCCCTGTGCCTTGCAGTTCGCGACCCGCGGGTCCTTGCGGTACCAGACCGGGTGGGACGTGCCGCCCCACGGCAGCGACAGCGCCAGCTCGTGCTGCCCCGGTACGACGAGCGAGACGAGCCCCTGCGTGGGGTCGAACTCGACGTACTGGTTCTGCTGCAGGTAGTGGGCCCTCGACGTCGCGGCGTTGACCAGGATGGTCTGCGTGGAGGCGATCGTGGGGGATCCCCCCCAGAACACCGCGATGTCGAGGGTGTCCAGGCCCGGCTTCTCCAGGCACAGCTCCGCGGCGATCTCGCCGGTCGTGTACATCTGCGCGATGCCGGGGGAGAGGAGGAGGCCGGCGGCGGCGAAGTCGGCGCCGTACTTCTCGTCGCAGGTGACCAGCCAGTCCTGCTCACCGGTGGTGTCGAGGTAGTGGGTGCCGGCGGCGAGGCAGGCCTCGACCACCTCGGGTCCGTACTTGCTGAACGGGCCGACCGTGTTGCACACGACCGACGCGCCGCGGAAGAGCTCGGTGAGCGCCTCGACGGTGTGGTCGACCTGGACGATCTCGTAGTCCGCGGTCTCGATGCCGGGGACGTGGGCCTCCATCGAGGCCTTGAGCTTGCCCTCGTCGCGGCCGGCGGCCACGAAGGGGACGCCGAACTCGCGGAGGTACTCGCAGATGAGGCGGCCGGTGTAGCCGGAGGCGCCGTAGACGATGACGGGCTTGGTGCTCATGGGTGGGTCTCCTTCACATTCCCATGCCGCCGTCGACCGACAGGTCGACGCCGTTGATGAACTTCGAGCGGTCGGAGGCGAGGAAGACGACGGCCTCGGCGATGTCCCCCTCGGTGGCCAGCCCGCCCGACGGCGTGAGCTCGACGACCTGGCCGACGGCGGCCTCGGCCGACTCGAAGAGGCCCATGGCGGTGAGCTCGTTGGCCAGGCCCGCGCCCATCTCGTTGGGGATCAGGCCGGGGGCGACGCAGTTGACCCGGACGCCGAGGCCGAGCTTGCCGGCCTCCATCGCGGCGATCCGGGTGATCCGGTCGACGGCCGACTTGGAGGCGGAGTACTGCGACAGGGCCGGGAAGGCGATGTGGGCGGCGACCGAGGCGACGTTGATGACCGAGCCGCCGTTGCCCGCGGCGCCGCCGGGGCCCATGGTCCGGAAGGCGTGCTTGATGCCGAGGGAGGTGCCGACGACGTTGACGTCGAAGATCCGGCGCGCGACGTCGGGGTCCAGGTTGATGAAGAGGCTGGCGATCTCGATGCCGGCGTTGTTGACGAGGATGTCGAGCCCGCCGACCTCGCTGACCGCCTGGGCGACCGCGGCCTCCCACGACGCGTCGTCGGTGACGTCGAGGTGGACGAAGGTGCCGCCGATGGACTCGGCCACCTCCTTGCCCTTCTCGTCCTGCAGGTCGGCGACCACGACGGTCGCGCCCGCGGCGGTGAGGTACTCGGCGAACTTCTTGCCCAGGCCCTGGGCGCCGCCGGTGACGAGCGCCTTGCGGCCGGCGAGTTCGAGGTCAGTCATGGGGTGCGACTCCTTCGTCGGTGGGTGTCCCGTGGGTGTCAGGGGGTGACGTGGGCCACACAACTCCTCCTCCTTGACAGTCGTCAAGACTTTTCTGGACAAACGTCAAGATTTTTGTTTGTCACCCGGTCACAAAGGGCCGCCGAGCCGGTAGCCTCGGGCCCCATGACGACTGCCACGGCTCGTCGTACGCCTGCTGACAAGCACGACGAGCGCCGCCGCGCACTGGCCGACTCCGCCCTGCGGACCCTCGGCGAGCTCGGCTACGCCCGCGCCAGCCTGCGCGAGATCGCGAACAACTCGGAGTTCTCCCACGGCGTCGTCCACTACTACTTCCACGACAAGCTCGAGCTGATCGTCTACTGCGTGCGGCAGTACAAGGCCACCTGCGTGCACCGGTACGACGGCGTGGTGGCCGACGCGACCACCGCCGACGAGCTGGTCACCGGCTTCGCCGACAAGCTCGTCGAGACGATCGTCGAGGAAGCGCCGATGCACCGGCTCTGGTACGACCTGCGCTCGCAGAGCATGTTCGAGGAGTCCCTGCGCGAGGCCGTGCTGCAGATCGACAAGACCCTCGAGGACATGATCTGGCGGGTCGTGAGCACCTACGCCGAGCTCGCCGGGCGTGAGCCCGCGATGCTGCCGTCGGTGGCCTACGGGCTGCTGGACGGCCTCTTCCAGCAGGCGCTGCTGGCCTACCTCTGCGGGCGCGAGGGCGTGCTCGACGAGCTGCGCGCCCAGGTGGTCGAGCTGATGCCGGTGCTGCTCGCCGGCTGAGTCCGGCGCGCCCCCGGGCGATCCGCACAGAACCTCCACACGTCGTCCCCACAACCCGGCGGCCGGCGCTCGTAGCCTCGAACCATGAGCAACGGGCCCCTCGCCGGCGCACGCCGCCGCCTCCTCGTGGTCGAGGACGACCCGGTCATCAACCAGGCCGTGTCCGACCGCTTCGTCGCCGAGGGGTACGACGTCGCGCGCGCCTGGGACGGACCGGGCGCGGTCGCGGCGTGCGCGGAGCACCGCCCCGACGCGGTCGTCCTCGACGTGATGCTGCCCGGCTTCGACGGACACGAGGTCTGCCGGCGGATCCAGGTCGACCGGCCGGTGCCCGTGCTGATGCTGACGGCGCGCGCCGAGGAGTCCGACCTGCTCGTCGGGCTCGGCGTCGGCGCGGACGACTACCTGATCAAGCCGTTCCGGATGCGCGAGCTGGTCGCCCGGGTCTCCGCGCTGCTGCGCCGTGTCGACCGGGCCGCGGCGCTCGCGCGCGGCGAAGTGCTGCAGGTCGGCGACCTGCGGGTCGACGTCCCGGCCCGGCGGGTCTGGCGGGGTGAGACCGAGGTGCACCTGACGCCGACCGAGCTCGACCTGCTGGTCTGCCTCGCCGCCGCCCCCGGTGCCGTGGTGACCCGCGAGAAGCTGCTCGCCGAGGTGTGGGGCTGGGACGGCGCGACCGGCACCCGCACGGTCGACAGCCACGTGAAGGGGCTGCGCGCGAAGGTCGGCCCGGGCGTCGTACGCACGGCCCACGGCGTGGGCTACGCGCTCGAGACGGACGCGCCGGGGACCGCACCGTGAGCAGTGAGCCCCTGGCGCGGGTCGCCTCGCTGAAGGTCAAGCTCGGCCTGCTGGTGGCCATCAGCTCGACGGTCGCGGCGGTCGTCGCCTCGCTGGGCAACGCGGGAGGAGTGCCGGTCTGGCTGGGGATCCCGGTCACCATCGGCCTCGCGCTCGCGCTGACCCAGCTGCTCGCGGTGGGGATGACCTCGCCGCTGCGCCAGATGACGCGCGCCGCCCGGCAGATGGCGCGGGGTGACTACGACGTCCGGATCGCCGAGACGTCGCGCGACGAGGTCGGCCAGCTCGCCCGCGCCTTCAACACGATGGCGCGCGACCTGGCCGGGGTGGACCGGCAGCGCCGTGAGCTGGTCGCCAACGTCAGCCACGAGCTGCGCACCCCGCTCGCCGGCCTGCGAGCCGTGCTGGAGAACGTCGTCGACGGGGTCGCGCCGCAGGACCCCGCGGCCCTCGGGACGGCGCTCGCCCAGGCCGAGCGGATGAGCGGACTCGTCGACGACCTGCTCGACCTGGCGCGGGTCGACGCCGGGAAGGCGCCGCTCGCTCCGCGGCCGGTGGCCGTGGCCGGGCTGATCGACGCCGCGGTCGCGGAGGCCCGCACGTCGGGGCGCGACGTCCGGTACGACGTCCGCGTCGAGCCCCCGGCGCTGGTGGTCACCGCCGACCCCGCCCGGCTGCACCAGCTGGTCGCCAACCTCCTCGACAACGCCTCCCGGCACAGCCCGGCCGGCGGCACGGTCGCCATCGACGTGACCCGCCGCGGTGACCGCTACCGGGTGGAGGTCCGCGACGCGGGGCCGGGCGTCGACCCGGCCGACCGCGAGCGGGTCTTCGAGCCCTTCGGCACCCTCGGCGACACGTCCGGCGGGGGTGGGACCGGCCTCGGCCTGGCCATCGCCCGCTGGGTGAGCGACCTGCACGGCGGTGCCATCGGCTTCGCCGATCCCGGCCCGGGAGCCGGGGGAGCACGGGTCGTCGTCGACCTGCCCCTCGAGCCCTCGCCCCGTCCTTCGTCCCGTCCCCCCACCTCCGAACGCAGCCAGGAGCAGGCCGTGCCCGCACCCCCGCCCGTCGTCCCCGCACCCGTCCCCGCCCCGGCGGCGGCCCCGCCGGTCGCCGACGACCTGCTCGTCGGCTTCTGGCCCGACGACGTGCCCGCCCGGGTCGGCCTCCTGGCCGGGGCCCTCGGCGTCGGGGTGCTGGGCGGGATGCTGCTGCCCGACCGCGCCCTCGGCCTGGGCACCTTCCTCGTCCTCCTCGCCGCCGGCGGCGTCGTACTGGCCGCGAGCCGGGACCGGCGCGACCCGTTCACGCTGGCGTGCGCGGGCCTCTGCGTCCTGCTCGCCGGTACGACGCTGCTGCGCGACGCGGAGTGGATCGTGGTGCCCTGCCTGCTGGCCGGTGCGGCGCTGTGCGTGTGCGGCGTGACGCGCGGCCGCAGCCTCGGCGGCTTCCTCGTCGCCGGGCTGATGTGGCCGCTCGCCGGCCTGCGCGGCCTGCCCTGGCTGGGCCGCACCCTGACCGCGCTCCCCGGCCTGGGCCACGGCATGGCGATGGTGCGCACGGCGCTCTGGTCGCTCGGCGGCCTGGTCGTCTTCGGTGCGCTCTTCGCCTCGGCCGACGCGCTCGTGGCGGAGTGGTTCGACGCGGTCGTCCCCGACCTGGCCCGCGAGACCTTCGCGCTGCGGGCGTTCGTCTCCGTCGCGGTCGCGGGCACGGTCCTCGCGGCGGCGTACCTCGCGCTCAACCCGCCGCGCGTCGACGGCGAGGGCTCCCGCACCAGTGCGGTGGCGCGCCGCTACGAGTGGCTCGTCCCGGTCGGCTTCGTCGTCGGGGTGTTCGCGGTCTTCTTCGCGGCGCAGGCGACCGTGGCCTTCGGCGGGCACGACTACCTCCGTCGTACGACGGGACTCACCTATGCGGAGTACGTCCACGAGGGCTTCGCCCAGCTGACCATCGCGACCGCGCTGACCCTGCTCGTCATCTGGGCGGCCGGGCGCAAGGCGTCGCGCGAGACCGCGTCCGACCGGCTCTGGCTGCGGCTCGCCCTCGGCGTGCTGTGCGTCGAGACGCTGGTGGTCGTGGCGTCGGCGCTGCACCGGATGCAGGTCTACCAGGAGGCCTACGGCTTCACCCGGCTGCGACTGCTCGTCGACGTCTTCGAGGGCTGGCTCGGGCTGCTCGTGCTCGCGGTGCTGGTGAGCGGTGTGGCGCTGCGCTCCGGCTGGCTGCCGCGCTTCGCCCTGGTCAGCGGGGCCGTCGCCCTCCTCGGCCTGGCCCTCGCCAACCCCGACGCGTGGATCGCCCGCCACAACCTCGACCGGTACGCCGAGACCGGTCGTGTGGACTGGACCTACCTCGCCGGGCTCTCCGACGACGCGGTCCCGGTGCTCACCGAGCTCACCGGCGACGAGCGCCGTTGCGCGCTCGGCGGACGGGAGACCGGCGGCGACAACTGGCTGGAGTGGAACCTCGGCCGGTCCCGGGCGACGGGCGCGCTCGACGACCACCCGGCCGGTCCGGCCGCGCCGGTCGGCGCCTGTGTCGAGGCCGGACCGTCGCGGGGGTGACCAGCGGCCGGCGCCCCTGCCCGTGGTGTCGCCGGGACGTCATACGAATCGAGCGCCATCACGCGCGCTTCGCATGACGTCCGCCGGCCGCCACGGAGGTGGGTCGCCGGACGTCATGCGAAGGGGCCGTCCGGGCGACCGCTTCGTATGACGTCCCGGACGTCACGCGGTCCCGCCGCCGCCGCTGCTCAGGCTCCTCAGGCGAACGACAGGCCCAGCTGTGCCAGCGCCGCCTCGAGCCGGTCGAGCGCGATCGGGCCGACACCGTGCAGGGCGGCGAGGTCGCGGCGGGTCCAGCCGCTGACCGCCTCGAGGGTGTGTACGTCGACGGCCCGCAGCGCCCGCGTCGCCGGCGCGCCGATGGTCCGCGGCAGCGGGTGGCCCTCGCGCCGCGGCGCCCGCTCGCGCGGCCCGTCCTCGTGGTCCAGCACGACCTCGCCCCGGGGCGAGAGCCGGTAGCCGATCGCGAGCGACTCGGTCAGCCCGCGCTCCTTGAGCTTGCGGACGTCGCGCTTGAACTCCGCGGTCGGGCGGTCCAGCTCGGCGGCCAGCTCGGGCGCACGGACCTCCGGGTTGCGGTCGATGATCCGCAGCGTCGTCCGCGTCCACGGTCCGATCGGCGACGCCGCGTCGAGGCGGTCGAGGCCGGCCAGGATGGTGCGGACCTCGTCGGCGTCGGGGAGCGCGTCGCGCAGGGTCTCGCGCGGGTCGGTGCCGGCGTAGCGCAGGCCGACGCGGAAGACCGGGCGCTCGGCGCGCTGGGCGAGCGCGTCCTTGAGGGCGCCGAGCGAGGCGGCGCCCGCACGACGTGCGTCCTCGGCCCGCAGCGCCGACAGGGAGGTCTGCTCGACGCTGACCACCTCGACCAGGCCCACGGCCGTGCGCAGCCGGGTGCCGACCTTCACCCGCGGCCGGTCCCAACGGCGGAACGCGAGGTCGACCTCGCCCTTGCGGATCGCCTCGAGCTCCGCCGGTCGCATCAGCACGAGGCCCGAGACTAGCCCTACGGGAGGTGGAGCACGAAGAGCTCCCCGTCGGGCTCCTGGGCCGTGGCGAGCGCCTGGCGTGTCCGCTGCAGCATGGTGCCGGGGTCGTCGACCCGGGGACGCGCGATGGTGCCGCCCAGCCTGGCCAGCACGAAGAACTGCCGGAGGCGGATGACGACCGGAGGGCTGAGCTCGAAGAGGACGCGGTGGGCCAGCACCCTCAGGCCTTCCTCCCCCACCTCGCCCTGCAGGACGAGGGCGAACGTGGTCGGTCCGAGGCGGCCGACCGAGTCGACACCGCGCACGCACGAGCTGAGCCGCTCCCCGACCTCCTTGAGCACTCCGGCCAGGTCGGCGGCGTCGACCGGACCCTCGGGGTCCTCCACCGCCTCGATGTCGACGAGCACCAGGCCCACCTCGTGGCCGGTGCGCTCGGCACCCCGCAGCGCCATGCGGAGCCGGTCGATGAGCAGGGGCCTCCCCGGCAGGCCGGTCTCGGCGTCGTACAGGACAGCTTCGGTCACGTTCTTCCTTCGGCTCCGGCGGTCGATGGGTGAGCACTCGGGACTAGGCGGCTGGTCCGGTTCGCGACGTCGACGAGGGGAGCGCCCTCGCCGTAGTAGAAGCCCTGGGCCTCGTCGCAGCCGCGGGCCCGGAGGTACTCCACCTGCTCGAGGGTCTCGACGCCCTCGGCGGACACCCGCATCCCCAGCGCGTGGGACATGGCGAGGATGGCGTCGATGACGGCGGCGTCCGCGTGGGTCGCAGCGATGCGACGGACGAACTCGCGGTCGATCTTGAGCTTGTCGAGCGGGAAGCGGGTCAGGTAGGCAAGGCTCGAGTAGCCCTGGCCGAAGTCGTCGACGACGATCCGCGTGCCGATGCTCTTGAGCTCGTGGAGGACCAGCCGGACGTCGTTGTCGTCGTCCATCAGGGTTCCCTCGGTGATCTCGAGCTCGAGGGCCGCGGGGTCGAGGCCGGACTCCGACAGCGCCGCGTCCACCTCGTCGAGCCAGGTGCTGCGCGCGAACTGCCGGGGCGAGACGTTCACGGCCATCCGCAGCGGCAGCCCGAGCTCCTCGCGCAAGGTCACCGCGTCGCGGCACGCCTGCCGCAGCACCTGCGCCCCGAGGTGCGCGATGAGGCCAGAGTCCTCTGCCACCGGGATGAACCGGTCGGGGGGTACGACGCCCAGTGCGGGCGAGGTCCAGCGGGCGAGCGCCTCGAAGCCGAGCAGCGCCCCCGTCGCGAGGTCCACCTGCGGCTGGTAGGCCACCGACAGCTCGCCGTCCCGGTCGAGCGCCTGCTGCAGGGCGGTGGACAGGACCAGCTTGTCGCTGCCGTCGGCGCCCATCGAGGCGTCGTACCAACGCAGGTTGTTGCGCCCGGCCGCCTTGGCGCGGTACATCGCGATGTCGGCGTGCTTGAGCATGTGGGCCGGGGTGCGGCCGTGGTCGGGGAAGACCGCGCAGCCGATGCTGGCGGTCGCCAGGACCTCGCGGTTGTCGACGCTCACCGACCCCGGGAGGGCGGCGGCCAGCCGCTCGACCCGGGCGCTGACCTCCTCGATGCGGGTCAGCCCGCAGATCACCACGACGAACTCGTCGCCTCCGAGCCGGGCGACGAGGTCGCGGTCCTGGACCGTACGCCGCAGGCGGTCGGCCAGCCCCAGCAGCAGGCGGTCGCCGACGTGGTGGCCGAGGGAGTCGTTGACCCGTTTGAAGTGGTCGACGTCGAGGAGGAGCAGGGCGACGCGCTCCTGCTTGCGCTCGGCCTCCCGGATCGCGTCCTCGAGGTGGCGGGTCAGCGTGGCCCGGTTGGGCAGTCCGGTCAGGGAGTCGTGGCTCGCGAGGTACGCGACGCGCGCCCTGTCCTCGACCCGCTTGGTGATGTCGAAGCCGACGGCGAGGTAGCCGGTGAGGACGCCGTCGTCGTCGGTGACCGGGCTGATGACCTCGCCCACGGGGACCTCGGAGCCGTCGCGGCGGCGATAGGTGAGCTCCCGTTCCTCGCCGGTGGCCACGGCGGGCAGGTCGAGCACGCGGTCGCCGGGTTCCCGCTGGCCGTCCCCGGCGTAGAGGCGAC
Organism: Nocardioides aromaticivorans; assembly: GCF_013408525.1. NCBI lineage: Bacteria > Bacillati > Actinomycetota > Actinomycetes > Propionibacteriales > Nocardioidaceae > Nocardioides > Nocardioides aromaticivorans. The sequence continues at coordinate 1,941,780 of NZ_JACBZM010000001.1, read as the reverse complement.
TCAGCGGCGCCCCCACGAGCTCCGCCTCCGGATATCCCAGCAGCACCTCGGTTGCGGGGTTCGCGGCGAGGATGCGGCCCGCCAGGTCGGTGGCCACCACGCTGCAGGGCATGCTGGCGAGGATGGTGCGGCGCAGCGAGTCCCGGCCGATGGTCTCCAGCGCCGCCTGGGTCGCAAGGCGCTCGCTGATGTCGATCACGGAGGCGAGCACGAACGACTCGTTGCCGATCCGGATCGGGTTGAGGCCGATCTCGATCGGGACCTCCGTCCCGTCCCCCCGCAGCCCGTAGAGGTCGCGTCCGGCACCCATGGGACGAGCGGCAGGGTTCGCGAGATAGCGCGTCCGGTAGGTGTGGTGGGCCGCCCGGGAGCGCCGCGGGATGAGGTCCTCGACCTCCATCTCCAGCAGCCGAGCCCGACCGATGCCGAACAGGTTCTCCGCCTGGGCGTTGACCAGCACGACATGGCCCGTCCGGTCCACCATGAGCATCGCGCTCGGCGTGGCCTCGAGGATCAGGCGCAGTCGCTGCGCCTCCTGCTCGGACGCACCCGAGGGCATGCCACCGGGCGGCGTGCCACCGCCGTCGACCCGCACCACCACTTGTCCCGCCTCGTCAGCGGAGGCGACCACCGGTCGCGTCCGCTCTCCCTCTCCACGGGGCCCCGCACTGTGCCCGAGGTGGGCTCCTCCCTGCGTCGACCGTAGACGAGGATCCGCCGACCGGACGCGGGAAGTCGGAGAACTTTACGTTCCCGGCGGCCGGGCGTCGCCTTGACCGGCGTCGCCGAACGGTGATTACATCGCCGTATGGCGATGAATCAGGTGGAGGCCTCGTCGGAGGTGGAGGCGCTGGTCGCGGCGGCCTGCCTGCTGCACGGCCTCAGCGATCCCAACCGGCTCGCGATCCTGCAGCACCTCGCGCTGGGCGAGCACCGCGTCGTCGACCTGACCGACCACCTCGGGCTGGCGCAGTCCACGGTGTCCAAGCACCTCGCCTGCCTGCGCGACTGCGGCCTCGTCGTCTCCCGGCCCAGCGGACGGGCGTCGATGTTCTCCCTCGCCCACCCCGCGGCCACCGCGGACGTCCTGCGCGCGGCCGAGCGGCTGCTGGAGGCCACGGGCGAGGCCGTCGTCCTGTCGGCGAACTTCGGTCCCGCCGCCCTGCACGGCGACGAGGAGTGGTGATGGGCGTCGGTCACGGGCACGGCCACGCCGGCGGTACGACGACCGGGCACGCCGGCGGGCGCCACCGCTGGCGGCTCGCCATCTCGTTCGCGATCATCGCGGCCTTCTTCGTCGTCGAGCTCGTCGTCGGCATCGTCAGCGGCTCACTCGCGCTGATCTCCGACGCGGGCCACATGGCGGCCGACGTCGTCGCGCTGGGGGCGGCGCTCGTCGCCACCAAGATCGCGACCCGGGAGGACAGCACCGGGCGTCGTACCTATGGGTCCTACCGGGCCGAGGTCTTCGCCTCCGGCCTGGCGGCCCTGATGATGCTCGGCGTCGCCGTCTACGTCGTGGTCGAGGCGATCGGCCGGATGGGCGAGGACGTCGACGTCGAGACCGGCCCGATGCTCGTCGTCGGCCTGCTCGGCCTGCTCGTCAACGTCGCCGCGCTGCTGCTCCTGCGCGCGGGCGCGAAGGACTCGCTCAACGTCAAGGGTGCCTATCTCGAGGTCGTCGCCGACACCGCCGGGAGCGTCGGCGTCCTCGCCGCGGGCGGCCTGATCCTCGCGACCGGCAACGGCGTGTGGGACACGGTCGTCGCGTTCCTGATCGGCGGCTTCGTCGCGGTCCGGGCCGTGGTGCTCGGGCGCGAGGTGCTCGCCGTGCTCGGCCAGCACGTGCCGGCCGGCATGGAGATCGAGGCCGTGACCGCGTCCCTGGCGTCGGTGGACGGGGTGTGCGACGTCCACGACCTCCACGTCTGGACGCTCACCTCCGGGATGAACGTCGCCACGGCCCACCTCGTGCTGAGCGAGGGAGCCGACGCGACGGTCGCGCTGCGCGCCGGGCAGGCCGTGCTGCGCGAGCAGCACCAGATCGAGCACGCCACGCTGCAGGTGGAGGGCCACCGCTCGACGGCCTGCGACGAGGTCTCGTGGTGACCCGGCGCCTGCTCAGGCGTGTGCGAGCGAGAGCTTGACCGCGAAGCCCAGGAAGATGGCGCCGACCGCGGAGGTGCCGGCTGCGGAGAGCGCCCGGCGGCGCCGGAAGGCGTCCGCGAGACGGGTGCCGCCGAAGATCAGCGCCGACAGGTAGGCGACGCTCGCGACCTGCGCGAGCGTCCCGAGGGCGAGGAACGACAGCGCCGGCTTGTCGTAGGCGGGGTCGACGAACTGCACGAAGAAGGCGACGAAGAAGAGGATCGCCTTCGGGTTGAGCAGGCTGATGACCAGCGCGCGCCGGTAGGGACGCTCGTTCGGCACCGGCGGCGGCGCCCCGTCCTTGACCGCCTGCACCGCCCGCGCGCGGGCCCGCCACATCAGCAGGGCGCCGCGCAGCATGGTGAAGGCGAGGTAGCCGAGATAGCCGGCGCCGACCCACTTCACGATCGAGAACGCCAGGTCGTTGGCCTGCAGCAGCGAGGCCACGCCCGCGGCGGAGAGGGTCATCAGCACGGCATCGCCGGTCCACACACCGGCTGCCGCGCGGTAGCCGTCGCGGACCCCGCGCCGTGCGGCGACGGAGAGGACGTAGAGGGAGTTCGGGCCCGGCAGCAGGATGATCAGGATCAGGCCGACGAGGTACGTCGACAGGTCGGTGATGCCCAGCACGGCCCGATCCTCCCACGGTCCCGCGGACGGCCACGATGAGTTTTCGGGGCACCGGCGGTCAGTCCGGCATGGGCATCGTGACCGCTGACATCTCCACCACGACCGACGGCTTCGGGGCCGGCCCGGGGCAGCGCCTGGAGCGCCCCTTCGGCGACTTCGACGAGGGGCCGCTGCACGGGTGGATGTTCGACCACGGCGACGACAACCAGGCCGAGGTGGACGCGATCGTCGACGCGGGCGCCTTCGTGATGGGGCGCAACATGTTCAGCCCCGGCCGGGGTACCTGGGATTTGGCCTGGCACGGCTGGTGGGGCGAGGACCCGCCGTACCACGCACCAGTCTTCGTGCTGACCCACCACGAGCGCGACCCGCTCCCGATGGAGGGCGGCACGACCTTCCACTTCGTCACCGAGGGCCTCGACGTCGCGCTGGACCGCGCACGCGAGGCCGCCGGCGACCGCAACGTGGCGATCGCCGGCGGCGCCTCCACGATCAACGCCGTGATGGCGACCGGCCAGCTCGACGAGCTGCGCTGGCACGTCGTGCCGCACGTGTCGGGCCTGTCCGCCGCGGACGGCCACGACGGCTCGCGGCTCTTCGACGGCGTGCCCCGGACCGGGCTGGTGCCGGTGTCCGTGCGGCACACGCCGCACGTCACGCACCTGACCTACCGCCGAGGCTGAGCCCTCACTGCTCCTGCGGCGGGCACAGGCAGAACGGGTGGCCGTCGGGGTCGAGCATGACCCGCCAGGTCACCCCCTCCGGCTGGCTGTCGGCGACCGTCGCGCCGAGGGAGGTCGCGTGGGCGAGCGCCGTGTCGAGGTCGGGCACCCGGAAGTCGAGGTGGAACTGCTGCGGGCGCTCCTGGCCGGGCCACTGGGGCGCGGAGTAGCCCTCGACGGTCTGGAAGTTGAGCGTCGAGCCGAGGACGGAGGCCGAGGCGTAGCCGTACTCGGGGTAGACGCCGGTGACCTCGCCGCCGGTGAGGTCGGCGTAGAACTGCGCGAGCCGGGCCGCGTCGGAGGTGTCGATGCAGACGGACAGGAGCTCGGTGACGGGGGAGGTGGTCATGGGGCCACCCTGCCCGGGACCGCCGACATCGACGCCACGCAATTAATGCACAAGTGTAGTAATTGCGCTCGGACTCGCCTACCGTGACGTCATGACGGCAACGGAGAACGCGCTCGAGCAGCGGTCGTGGGTCCGCGACCTGATCATCCTCGGGGTCTGGCTCGCCCTGCCTTATCTCGTCGTCGGCGTCTTCTGGGCCGACGCCCACCGCCAGCACCTCAGCAAGCTGCACGGCCTCGACGCGACCGCGTCGTACGTCGGAGAGGTGATCGCCTGGCCGGTCCTGATCTTCGCCGACGTCAACCTGGAGTGACCGCCAGCTCCAGCTGGGGCAGCACCCGGCCGGGCCACGAGCCCGACGCCACCTCGCCGACCCGGACCGCGCCGTGCGCGAGGTAGAAGGCCTCCGCGTTCGGGTCGGCGTCGATCGCCAACCGGGTGAAGCCCAGGCCGCGGGCCCGGCCGATCAGGTCCGCGAGCAGCGCGCCGCCCACACCGCGCCCGATCGCGGCCGGCTCGACGAAGAGCATCCCGAGCTCGCCGGAGGGCGGGTCGCCCTCGAGGGTCCCGAACCCGGCCAGCGCGCCGTCGAGCTCGGCGACGAGGGTACGACGCTCCGCCAGCTCGTCCTCGCGGAGCGTGAGCTCGGCGCGGCAGGCGTCGAGGAAGGCGGCGTCGTAGCCCCAGTGGGCCTTCGACCGCAGGGCCAGCGCCGACAGCGCGGCTGCCTCGCCGGCCGACGCGGTGCGGATCTCCATCGGGGGCGCCGTCACAGCTCGCGCAGGTAGCAGAGCATCCGATAGTCCGTGCCGGGCTCGATGTTGACGAAGCCGTGGCGCTCGTAGAAGCGCCGGGTGTCCACGTCGACCTCGTCGACGTTGATGTGCACCTCGATCGCGTCCCTGGCGAGCACCTCGTCGACCGCCCGGGTGAGGATCGCCGTGCCGATGCCCTCGTCGCGGAGGTCGGGTACGACGTACAGCTCCTCCAGCTGGGCGAGCGGCCCGTCGCCGTACGGGGTCGGCCGGAGGGTGAGGTAGCCGAAGCCGGTGGCGGCCTCGCCGTCCTCGGCCAGCACGACGAGCACGTCCTCACGGGCCAGCAGGGCGGTGAAGCGGCGGGCGAGCTCGTCGGCCGACGGCGACGGCGCCTCGAACTCGGAGTTGAAGTCGAACAGCAGCCGGCCCACCACGCCGGCGTCGGCGGGGGCGGCCAGGCGGACGGTGCGACCGGTCACGGCGTCCATGATGCCGCGAGCGCCCTGGCGGCCGCGGTGAGCCGGGCGGCGTCGTACTCCTCGGGGTCGTCGAGGACGAGGCGGCCGAAGTGCTCCAGCAGGGCGATGATCCCGTGCGCCATCACCGGTGCGTCGACCTTCGGGCCCAGGACGCCGGTGACCAGGCCCTCGATGATGGTGCGGACCTGTTGGCGGTCGGCCTCGATGCGGGCACGGACGACCTCGGGGACGTTGGCCGGCGACTGCAGGATCGCCCGCCAGGTCACCGGGTCATCGAGGAGCATCTGGTGCAGCCGCGGCCCGGAGAGGTCGACGACGGCGACCGCGTCGGTGGCGGTCTCGGTCGGGAGCGCGGCGAAGAGCTGGGTGATCGCGCGCTGCTGCTGGCGGTCCAGGAGCGCGGTGAGGAGCGGGCCGAGGCCGTCGAAGGCGCCGTAGACGACCGGCCGGGTGACCCCGGCCTCCTTGGCGATCGCGTCGATCGAGACGCCGTCGTACCCGTCGCGGTCGATGACGCGCAGCGCCGCGTCGAGGAGCTGGGTACGACGCTCCTCGATCGGCATGCGGGCGGCGTACGGGCGCCGCTTCCGGGTCTGCTGGGTCACGTCCCCACCCTAGGTCGTCCTGGGGTCTTCCAATTACTACACAACTGTAGCAATATGGCCGCCATGGCGATGACCAAGCGCTCCGAGATCACCCCTGCCGAGGACTACGGCTTCTTCGGACCCGACTCCGTCGCGTGGCGGGTCTGGGGCTACCCGACCTCGCTGACGATCGGCTTCAGCCGCGCCGTCGTCGTCGAGGAGCTCGACCCCAACCTGGTCGCGTCGGTGGACCGGACCCAGGACATCTACCGGCGCCCCAAGACCCGCTACGACCGGACGATCCGCTACTTCGCGCTCGTCGCCTTCGGCGACAGCCGCACCACCTCGCGGGCCGCCGACGTGCTCGTGAAGGTGCACAGCAAGGCGATCGGCACCGAGCCCTACGGCGGCGGGCAGTACGACGCCAACGACCCCGACTCGCAGCTGTGGATCCTGGTCACCGGCTGGCACTCGGTGCTCAAGGCCTACGAGATGTACGGCCCCGGCCGGCTCACCGCCGCCGAGGAGGCGCAGTACTGGGCCGAGTGCGCGGTGGCCGCCGAGCTGCAGACCTGCGACCCCGCCGACGTCCCGCGCAACCGTGCCGAGCTGCACGCCTACTACGAGCGGATGCGGCCGGTGATGTCCGGCTCACCGATCGCGCAGCGGGCGATGAAGCACCTGATGGACGTCGACCAGCTCGTTCGCGTGCCGTGGCTCCTGCGGCCCGGCCAGTGGGTGGTGGGGAGGTTCTTCCGGGCCGGCGTGATCGCGACCCTGCCGCGCTGGATGCGGGAGATGGGCGACCTGCACCAGTCGCGCGCCGTCGACCTCGCCGTGCTGCCGGTCCTCAAGGTCACCTTCGCGCTGCTGACCTTCAGCAAGCGGCTGCAGCTGCGGATCCTCGGGCTGCTCTCGCCCAGCACGGTCCCGGTCGTCGCGCCGGTCTTCCTCGGGGTCCCGCCCACCAACCGCGAGGTCCTCACGCCGGAGCAGGCACGCGAGCGCTACGGCTACGACAGGCCGGCCGAGGCGCACCTGGCCTGGCGGGCCAAGCAGCACGACAAGGTCTTCGGGAAGGGCGAGGCGCCGAGCGATGCCGGCCTGATCGAATCCGAGAGCGTCCTGGGCCGACTGGCGTGAAGTTCCACCGCCTCGGGGGTGCGGCCTGACAAGGTGTGCCTCCGACACCGATCGACACCGTCGTCGTACCGAAGGAGAAAACCGTGGGCCTGAACCCCGTCGCCGACGTCCTCAAGCGCGCCGACAAGGTGCTGAAGAACGCCGAGGTCGCGCTGACCAATGTCGACACCACGCTCGGCACGGTCGGCGGGACGCTGAGCACCGTCGAGGGCACCCTGACCAATGTGGACGGCAAGCTCACGACCGTCGACGCCACGCTCGCCGAGACGCGTGACGTGCTCGGCCAGGTGCAGACCCTGCTCGGCGACCTCAACGACAAGCTGGTGCTGCTCGACGAGGTGCCGGACCTGAAGGCGAAGTTGGACAAGGTCCTCGCAGCGGTCGAGAAGGGCTGACACGCTGGCACCATGAGCGCCCCCCAGCCACTGACGAACCTGGGCCCGGACTCCCCTGGACTCCGGATGTTCCCGCCACCTGCCGACGTCTTCGTCGAGGACCAGCTGTGGCTGGCCGACCACCTGCACCCGCTCGTCTCCGTCGACCTGTCCCTCGTCGACCCTGCCCTGTCGGGCTGGACCCACCTGGTGAGCCCGATCGAGCCGGACGAGGTGGTCATCGGCTGGCGCACGGCCGCCGTCGCCGCGCGGGCCGACCCGACCGGCATGCTCCGGGAGAACTGGCTGCCCTTCAGGATGGAGGGCGACCGGATGCGCTTCCTCGGCGACGAGCGGTACTTCGCCCTGTCGTACGACGCCGACAGCGCCCCGATGGAGCCGCACGACTTCGACCGGCTCGTCGCCCACCGTGACGAGCAGCAGCGGTCCTGGGCCGCGACCCGTGCGTGGTACGACGAGCACGGGACCCTCGTCCGCCTCGACGAGTCCGGCGCGCCCGCCTGGGGCAACACCGACCCGGTGCCCGTGCTCGAGCAGGTCGGGGGCATCGCGGGCGCGGGGAACTGGGCCTTCGACGAGTTCCCCGTGGAGTTCACCGACGACGAGGAGGGTGCCTTCCCGCTGAGTCCCGCGGGTCGCCGGTTCCAGCTGGTCGCCGAGGTGCCGGGCTGGCACTACCGGACGGCCGGCGCGGACGGGATCCTGCTCTTCCACGAGCCGGTGGAGCAGCTCGCGCTGCTGACCTTCGACTGGACCTGACCGCCCGTCACGGGTCGAGCGGCGCGTCCTCCTCGACCTTCAGGCCCAGCGCCCGCACCAGCGCGACGGCCTGGTCCAGGTCGACGACCGCCTTGCGGAGCTGGTGGGCGACCGGGTCGACGGCGCTCAGGTCGGACCCGCGCAGGTCCGCGCCGGAGAGGTCGGCCTGGTGCAGCCAGGCTCCGGCGAGGTCGACGTGGTGGAGCGTGGCGTCGTTGAGCCGCGCGCCGGTGAGGTCCGCCTCGCGCAGGTCGACCCGGCGGAAGACGGTACGACGGAGGTCGGCGCCCGGCAGTCCGACCAGGTGCCAGCTGCCGCCCACGACCTCGAACGACCCGAACCGGCACCGGTCGAACATCGAGCCCACCAGCTTGCAGCCCTCGAAGCGCGCCCCGAAGAAGGACGACTTCGTGAAGGTGCAGTTGAGGAAGCCGGAGTCGGTGAACCGGGTCGCGTTGAGGTCGCAGTCGCGGAAGGTGCACTCGTCGAAGGTCGCGCCGGCCGCGGTCGCCTCGGTCAGGTCGACGTCGACGAAGGCGACCCGGGTGAAGGTGCGACCGGACAGGTCCTCGCCGTCCCAGCGCTCGTTGACGACCTCGGAGTCGGTGGGTGGCGTGGGCGTCCCGCCCCGTCGATCGGCCATGGCGCGAGTATGGCGGCCACGTCCGATCCTGCTGCCCGTCGTACCGGACTCAGTGGCTGGCTTCTGCCCGAGATCACGACCACTGGGTCCGGTACGACGGATCAGCGGCGGTGGTAGCGCTCGTGCAGCGCACGCACCGCGCCGGCGAACTCCTCGACGGGGCCGTCGACGGGGATGCCCGGGGCCACCTCGGTGATCCGCAGCGGGGTGACCGGGCCGCCCGGCACGCCGAGCTCCTCCAGCCAGCCGAGCAGCTGCGGGGTCGAGGTCGCGAAGACGATCCGGCCCAGGCCGGCCCACGCGTGCGCGGCCGAGCACATCGCGCAGTGCTCGCCGGAGGTGTAGACGGTCAGGGCCGGCCGGTCCGCGACGGGCACGTTGGCCGCCGCCCACAGGGCGATCGCGAGCTCGGGGTGGCGGGTCCCGTCGCCGCCGCTGACGCGGTTGTGGTCCTCGAAGAGCACGAGGCCGTCCCTGTCGACCAGCACGGAGCCGAACGGCTCGTCGCCGATGTCGACGGCGTGGGACGCGAGCTCCACGCAGCGCGCCAGGTGTCGTCGGTCGTCGTCGTTGATGGGCATGTCCTCAACCTCCCACGGGTCGGATGATGCGTTGCTCGATCGCGGCCGCGACCGCGCCGGCCCGGGTGTCGACCCCGAGCTTGGTGTAGATGTGCGACAGGTGGGACTTCACCGTCGCCTCGGAGACGAACAGCTCGCGCGCCATCTCCTTGTTGCCCAGGCCGCGCGACAGCAGCTCGAGCACCTCGACCTCGCGCTCGGTGATCGTGGTCGCGCCCGGCGTCGTACGCCGCACCAGCGTGGCCGCGACCGACGGGGCCAGCACGGTCTCGCCGCGCGCGGTGGCGCGGATCCCGGCGAAGAGCTCGTCCGGCGGGGCGTCCTTGAGGAGGTAGCCCCGCGCGCCGGCCTCCAGCGCCCGCAGGATGTCGGACTCGGTGTCGTAGGTCGTCAGCACCAGCACCTCGGGTGGCTCCGGCAGCGCGCGGACCGCCGCGGTCACCTGCGCGCCCCCGGCCTCACCTGCGCCCAGGCTCAGGTCCATGAGTACGACGTCCGGCCGGTCCGCCGCGACCACGGCGAGGGCCGCGTCGAGCCCGTCGGCCTCACCGACCACGGAGAGGTCCTCCTGGCCGTCGACGAGCGCCCGCAGCCCGGCCCGGACCACGGGGTGGTCGTCGACCAGCACGATCCGGATCACGGTCCCTCCTCTGGCTGGGCTCGCAGCGGGAAGCTGACCGAGACGGTCGTGCCCTCCCCGGGAGCACTCTCCACCTCGGTGCGCCCGCCGAGCCCCGCGGCGCGCTCACGGATGCCGGCGAGCCCGCGGCCACGGGTGTCGGACGGGCGCACCAGCGCCGGGTCGAAGCCGCGTCCGTCGTCGCGGACGTCGAGGACCACCTCGTCCAGCTGGTAGGTCAGCGTGAGCGCGACCCGGTCGGCGGCGGCGTGCTCGCGGACGTTGGCGAGGGCGCCGCGGGCGGTGCGCACGAGGGCGGCGGCGACGTCGGGTGGCACCGGGACGGGGATGCCGTGCACGCGGACGGCGACGTCGAGGCCGGCCGTCGCGAGCGTCGACTCGGCGGCGGCGCGCTCGAGTGCCGCGGCCAGGGCAGCGGTGTCGGCGTCGTCGGTGAGCTCCGCGGGGGCCAGGTCGCGCACCACGCGGCGTACCTCGTCGAGGCCGTCGCGGGCGGTGGCGGCGGCGGTGCGGACGTGCCCGCGCGCGGTCTCCGGCTGCGCGGCCCACGCCTGCTCGGCGGCCTGCAGGAGCAGGTTGATGCTGGAGAGGCCCTGCCCGACGGAGTCGTGGATCTCGCGCGAGAGGCGGGTCCGCTCGGCGAGGGCACCGGTGCGGTGCTGCTCCTCGGCGAGCTCGGCCTGCGCCTCGACGAGCTGGTCGACGAGGGCCTGCCGGGCACGGGTCTCCAGGTCGAGGGCGCGGTAGGCGAGGACGGTGACGAGGGCGACGCCGATCGGGCCGGCGACCTGCACCGGGTCGAAGCCGTCGGTGATGCGTTGCCAGGCGGCGGTCAGCAGCACGGTCATCGCGACCACGCAGCCCACCGCCCACGCGAACGGCAGCACCTGCAGCACGGCGAACGCGACCGGCACCGCGCACCACGCGAAGGACGGCGCGACCGCGGTCAGCGCGCCCCACAGCACGACCATGCCGGTCACCCACGCGGTCGGCCACCAGCTGGTGCCCCGCACCAGCCCGCGGGTCGCGTAGGCCAGGCCGAGCACGAGGGCCCCGGCCAGCACGGCGAAGCCCCGGGCGTCGAGGCCGTGGCGCTCGGCGTACCGGACGGCGCAGGTCACGAGCAGCACCACGAGCACGGCGAGCAGCCAGCGGTCCAGCCGCGCGGCCGGGGCGAGGATGCCGTGCTCACCCGGACGGCGCGCGACGGAGCTGAGGACAGACATGACCTCCTCACCCTAGTGTCGCGCCTCGGAAGTTCTTGAGCGCTTCGCGCACCCATCGCACGCACCTCGCGGCGTTGCCGACGCTCGCGAGACGACCCGGTATGGCTTCGCGCCGGCGCCTTGCGATGCACGCACGCTGAGCACGCCAACCGACCAACAACTTCCGACGCACGACACTAGGGATGCGGGGTGGCCGGCGGCATCATCCAATTGGCTATCGAGGGCTACCCACCTGCCCGACGTGCCGGACGGCCCGACCGGCGCAAGGTGGAGACATGAAGCGCAACCACCTCATCCCCAGCTCCCTGCTCCTCGCCACCGCCGCCACCACGCTCGGCCTCGCCGCGACCGCCACCCCCGCGTCCGCCGACGAGGGCGGCCGCCCGGCGTCGTACCTCCTGCAGGGCGACGCCGCCAGCCCGGTCGGCTCGAAGTTCGAGGGCATCGGCGCCGACGAGCGTCGCGGCCTGTTCTACGTCAGCGAGGTCACCGGCGGCGAGATCCACCGCGGCTCGGTGCAGTCCGCGCAGACCGAGGAGTGGTTGGAGGGCGACGGCACCGACGGCCGCTTCACCGCCCGCGGCATCACCGTGGACCACGAGGGCAATGTGTACGTCGCCGGCGGCCCCAACGGCATCGGCACCGGTCGCCCCGACCTCTGGGTCTACGACAAGGAGGGCGCCCTGCTCGCCGCGCTCCGCGTGCCCGGCACCGCCGACGCCTTCCTCAACGACGTGGCGATCGGCCGCGACGGGGCGGCGTACTTCACCAACTCCAACGACCCGCAGGTCTTCCGCGTCGCCGAGGGCGAGGACGGCTGGGAGGCGACCCTGTGGGCCGACGCCACCGGCACCATCACCCGCTCGGCCGGCTTCAACCTGGGCGGCATCGTGCTCTCCGCCGACCGCAGCGCGTTCGTCGTCGCGCAGGGCAATGTCGGCCGGATGTGGCGCTTCGACTCCCGCACCGGCGAGGCCAGCGAGATCGCGACCGACACCGACCTGGTCAACGCCGACGGCCTGGTCCGCCGGGGCAACCGGCTCACCGTCGTACGCAACTTCAGCCGGATGGTCGCCACGCTGCGGGTCTCCGCCGACGGCAGCCGCCTGGTCACCCTCGGCCAGGAGCCCTCGTCGGCCGACCGCGTGCTGACCACGGCGAAGACGCTGCGCGGCCGGATCCTGTACGTCGACAGCAAGTTCGACGAGGCCGTCGCGTCGGGCCCGTACGAGGTCGTCACGGACCCGACGCGATGAACCGCGCCGTCCTGGCCGCCCTCCCGCTCGCGCTCCTCCTGGGCGCCTGCGGGGGTGGCGGCGAGCGGCCGGTGGTCGAGGAGGTTGCGCAGCAACCGTCACGAGACCCCGGCACGGCCCGGGCGGAGGCGGCCGGCACGACCCCCGGGCTCACGACGGAGCAGCAGGCCGCGCTCGACCAGCAGCTGCGTGACGCCGCGTGGGCGAACGACGTGGGGACCGCCCGCCGGCTGGTCCGGCAGGGCGCCGACGTCAACGCCAAGGACAGCACCGAGCAGTCCGCCTACCTGGTCGCGACCAGCGAGGGCCACCTCGAGCTGCTGCGGCTCGCGCTGCGCCACGGGGCGAAGGTGGACGACAAGGACAGCTGGAACGGCACCGGCCTGATCCGCGCCGCCGAGCGCGGCCACGGCCTGGTGGTCGGCGAGCTGCTGCGCGCTGGCATCCAGCGCGACCACGTCAACCGGATCGGCTACCAGGCCATCCACGAGGCGGTCTGGCTCGGCGAGGACACGCCGGCCTACGCCACCACGCTGCGCGTCCTCGCCGCCGGCGGCGTCCAGCTCGACAAGGTCTCGCCGTCGGCCGGCCTGACCCCGCTGCAGATGGCCCGCGAGCGCGGGTACGACGGACTGGAGAGGATCCTGAGGACCGTGACCACCGCCGACGCCCCCGCCGACCCCGACGGCGCGCTGCTGCGGGCCGCCGAGCGCGGCGACGCCGATGCCGTGGCGGTCGCCCTGCGCGCCGGAGCCGACATCGAGGCCCGCGACGCCCGTCGTCGTACGGCGCTGCTGCTGGCCAGCACCTTCGACCGCGTCGCCGTCGCGGAGCTGCTCGTCGCGATGGGCGCGGACCCGGACGCCCTCGACGACCGCCACGACACCCCGTGGCTGGTGACCGGTGTGACCGGCAGCGTCGCGATGCTCGAGGCGCTGCTCCCGGCCCACCCCGACCTGACGATCAGGAACCGCTACGGCGGCCTGTCGCCCATCCCCGCCGGCGAGCGCGGCCACGTCGACTACATCCGCCGCGTCGTCCGGACCGACGTCGACATCGACCACGTCAACGACCTCGGCTGGACCGCGATGCTGGAGGCGATCATCCTCGGCGACGGCAGCGACGACTACGTCGAGATCGTCCGGATCCTGCTCGCCGCCGGGGCCGACCGCACCATCGGGGACCAGGACGGGGTCACGCCGCTGCAGCACGCAGAGCGGCGCGGGTACGACGACATCGCCGCCCTGCTGCGCTGACCGGTGCGCTCGCCGGTGCGCTGACCGGTGTGCCGACCGGTTGTCGCCGGGGGGTGCTTCCCTCGTGCCGTGGACCTGACCTTCACCGGCACCGTCGTCGAGTGGCGCGGCCCGGCGCCGTACTGGTTCCTGGCCGTGCCCGAGGACGACAGCGACGACATCAAGGAGGCCGCGCGCGGGCTGGAGTACTGGGGCCAGGTCGCGGTCGAGATGCGGATCGGCGACACCGACTTCACCACCGCGCTCTTCCCCAAGGACGGTCGCTACCTGGTGCCGCTCAAGGTGGCCGTACGACGCCAGGCCGGACTCGAGGGCATCGAGCCCGGGCAGGAGCTCACCGCGTCGCTGCGGATCGCGGGCCGGTGAGGGGGCGGCGCGACCGGGTCAGTCGATCGCGGCGAGTGCTGCCCGGGCGAGCTCCATCGCCCGCTCCTGGCCCTCGCGACCGCCGGTGATGCCGTGGACGAAGACGGTGTTCGTGCCGTCGGTGGCCGAGCAGAGCCCGGTGACGACACTGTCCGGGTCGACCTCCTGGCCGGCCGGGACGGTGACGGTCGAGAACTCCACGCACTCGACCCCGTCGGACTCGACGTGCCGGGGCACGCTCGGGCCCGCCTCGATCCCCAGCACCTCGGGGTCGGCGACCGGACCGCTGGTCAGGCCGGGGGCCGGTGCCCGCACCGCGATGACGGTCGGCAGGAGCTCGAGCTCGTCGTCGGCGTAGGTCCGCATGCCGAAGCCGGCGCCGTCGTAGGCCCGGTCGTACCACTCCTTCGTCAGCGCCACGGACTTCTCGGCGTTCTCCCGGTCCGTCTCGGCGCGCTCCGCGCCGGCCTGGTCCTCGATGACGTCGCTGCGGTCGCGCAGGCCGGCGAGCTCGGCCGGCAGTTCGATCGCGCGGGTGTCGACCGCGCCGGCGGGCGAACCTCCGCCCCGCCCCTCGTCGCCGTCACTGCCTCCGTCGTCGGAGCAGCCGCTCAGCAGCAGCACGGCCGACAGCACCACGATCCCGAGCCTCATGCCCGTCACCCTAGTGCCGCGGCTGAGGCCGCAATGCCTAGCCTGTCCGGGTGCCCGTCACCATCGCCCACCCGGCCGCGGTCCTGCCGCTGCGCGGCCTCGGGCTACCGCTCTCGGCGATGGTCATCGGCTCGATGGCGCCCGACCTGCCGGTCTTCTCGCAGTCGTGGGGCCTCTACGGCTACACCCACAGCCTCGCCGGGATCCTCACCGTCGACCTGGCGCTGACCCTCGTGCTGCTGCTCGGCTGGGACCGTTGGGGCCGTGACGCGATCGTCGACACCGCCCCGGCCCGGGTCCGCGACCGGCTGCCGGGCCGCGCGCGCATCGGTGCGAAGGCCTGGCTGCTCGCGCCGCTCGCCGCGGTCCTCGGCTCGGTGACCCACGTCGTGTGGGACGCCTTCACCCACCGCGGGCGCTGGGGCGTGCGCAACATCGAGTGGCTGCACACCTTCCACGGCCCGCTCCGGGGCGAGCAGTGGGCGCAGCACGTCAGCGGCGTCGTCGGGATCACGGTCGTGGGACTGGCCCTCCTCGCCGTCGTACGACGTCCGGTGCTCGCCGATGCCCCGCGCCCCCGCCGGCTCCCGGCCGTCACGCTCCCCGCGGCGGTCGGCGCCGCGGCGCTGCTCTCCGTCGGCACCTTCCTCGCCGGGCTGGACCGCCCGTTCGAGAGCGCCGCCTTCGACGCAGCGGTCGTCGGGATCGTGTCCCTGGGGCTGGCGCTGGCCGGCGTCACCCTGGCCTGGCTGCTCGCCCCCACCCCCGACGACGAGGTCAGCGGCCGGGTCGCTCCCTGAGCGCCACCGGCGCCCCCGTGTACGACGCCAGGGTGGCCCGCACCTCGTCCGAGATCGCCCACGACGACCCGGCGGCAGGGTCCCAGAAGACCACCGAGCTCTCGGCGACGATCGCCGGCGGCTGGTCGGGCGCGACGCGCAGCTCGTAGGACACCGACATCGACGAGCGGCCGACGTGGCCCACCCACATCCGCACCACGAACGGCTGGAAGGCCACGAACCTCATCTCGGCGTGGTAGTCGATGCGCTGCGACCCGACCAGCTCGACGATCCCCGACGGCACCTCGCGGAACAGCCCCGGCCGGTCGCCCGCGGACCCGCCGGCCAGGGGCGCGTGCCGGAAGAACAGCAGCCGCGCCTCGTCCAGCACCCGCAGCGCCTCGACGTTGTCGACGTGCCCGCCGAGGTTGACGTCGCGCAGCCGCGCCTGGATCTCGCACTCGAAGACCTCGCCCACGCGCGCATCCTCGCAGCCGGGTGCCGGCCGGGAGTCGTGTGCCCCACGCAGCGGGATTCCGCTGCCTCAGGCACACGACTCCCCGCGGAGCGGGCGGACACCGAGGGCGACGAGGTCCGCGGCCACCTCGGCCGGCTCGTGCCGGAGCTCGTACGCCGACGCCCGCACCACCATCCGGTCCGGTGCGGTCAGTCGACGGTCCCGGCGGAGGTCGGCGGTCCACTGGGTGACCTCCATGTGGAAAGCGCCGTCGACCTCCAGGACGAGGATCCGACCGCCGGGCAGCCGCCACTCGCAGTCGGTCCACCGGCGCCGCCCGGAGGTGTCGACCCGGATCGTCTGTCGGTCGGGGAAGGGCAGGTCGAAGCGCCGGCACAGGCGCGCCACGTCCCGCTCCGCCCCCGAGTGGACGCCGCCCTCGACGTCGCGCAGCATCGACCGGAAGCCCGCGGCACGCCGCAGTGGACGGAGCTGCTCGACCCACGCGCTCAGCCGGGCCGCGGTCGTCAGGCGCTGCTGGACAGTAGCTGCGAGTACGCCGTGCGCGGCCCGCAGGGGCGCGTCGTAGCCCGCCCACAGGAGGATCGCCGGCTCGAGTCGGGCGCAGGGGATGCCGGGGCGCGGATCGGTGAGCAGGTCGAAGGGTCGCCGCGACCGGAAGAACGCGATGCCCGACACGGGCTCGAAGGCCAGCTCGTCGTCGACGAGGACCGTGACCTCGGCACGCTCCCAGCCACGAAGGCCGCAACGGGCACCCGCGGTCAGGCCGCCGAGGACGCTGCGGGGACCGGCGTGCAGCACCCCGAGCCAGCGTTGCTGGTCGACCGTGAGGGCACCCGTCGTCGTACACACCACGCGGGGGGAGCACTCCGCCCACCGTCCGGCGCGGACCTGGCGGTCGACCGCGTTCCAGGACATGCCGAGGGAGGTCAGCTGTCGGCGGGCGAGCAGGCCGCACTGCCGGGCGGCGAGCTCGTGGACATCGGGACGCATGCAAGGCGACCTGCCCGCCGCTCCTGCGGGCCCGAACCTCCCGATCCGGTTGTCCACAGCCGCGGCCGGCCGTGCCGGGTCGTGTGCCCCACGCAGCGGGTTTCCGCTGCCTCAGGCACACGACCACCCACCGGGCAGCACCCCTCAGGGCTCGAACCGGTACCCCATCCCCGGCTCGTTGCGGAAGTGCACGGGCCGCGACGGCTCGGGCTCGAGCTTGCGGCGCAGCTGGGCCATGTAGAGGCGGAGGTTGCCGTGGGCGTTCTCGTAGCCCGGTCCCCAGACCTCGCTGAGCAGCTGGCGCTGGCTGATCAGGCGGCCGGGGTTGCGGACGAAGACGTCCAGCAGGTGCCACTCGGTGGGGGTGAGCCGGACCTCCTCGCCGTCGACGGTGACCCGGGTGGCGGCGAGGTCGACGACGACGCGGCCGAAGGCGACCCGGTCCTGCTCCGGCGTGGTCTCCTCGGCCTGGCCGCGGCGTACCAGCGCCCGCAGCCGGGCCATCAGCTCGTCCATGCCGAACGGCTTGGTGACGTAGTCGTCGGCGCCGGCGTCGAGGGCGTCGACCTTGTCGATGCTGTCGCTGCGCCCGGACAGCACCAGGACCGGGACGCTGGAGCGCCGGCGCAGCCGGGTGATCACGTCGACCCCGTCGAGGTCGGGCAGGCCGAGGTCGAGGACGACGACGTCGGGGTCGGCGTGCTCCGCGACGTCGAGGGCCTCGACCCCGTCGCCGGCGGTCACCACGTCCCAGCCGCGCGCCCGCAGGTTGATGCCCAGGGCGCGCACGATCTGGGGCTCGTCGTCGACCACGAGCACCCGGGTCACGAGGACTCCCCGGTGCGCGGCTCGGCCGGGAGGGACAGGGTCATCGTGAGCCCGCCGCCTGCGGTCCGGCCGGGGACCAGGTCACCGTCGACGGCGTCGGTGAGGCCGCGGGCGACCGCGAGGCCGAGGCCGATGCCGGTGGAGTTGTCGGTGTCGCCGAGCCGCTGGAAGGGCTGGAAGACCCGTTCGGCGTCCTCCGCCGCGATGCCGGGCCCGCGGTCGACGACCTCCACCACCACGGTCGACCCGTCCCCGGCGACGGCCGCCCGCACCAGGGGTGGGCGACCGGCCGGGCTGAACCGCTGGGCGTTCGCCACCAGGTTGACGAGCACCCGCTCGAGCAGGCCCGGGTCGGTGACGACGGCCGGCAGGTCGTCGGGTACGTCGACCACGACGCCCCGGGGCGCGACGCCCAGGTCGTCGAGGGCGCTCGCCAGCACGTCGCCCAGGGCCACCGGCCGCAGCCGGACCGGCATCGCCCCGGCCTGCAGGCGGCTCATGTCGAGCAGGTTGCCCACCAGTGCGGCGAGCCGGTCCAGCGCGTCGTCGGCCGTGGCGAGGAGGTCGTCGTGGTCCTGCGGCGACACCGACACGTCGGTGCTGCGCAGCCCGGACACCGACGCCTTCGCGGCCGCCAGCGGGGTGCGCAGGTCGTGGCCGACGGCGGTGAGCAGCGCGGCCCGGACCCGGTCGGCGGCCTCGATGCCGGCGGCCGCCGCGGCGGCCTCGGCCCTGCGGGCGGCGAGGTCGACGACCCAGCCGACCATCACGGCCACGACCACGAAGGCGATCAGGGCCACCACGTTGTTGGCGTCGTCGATGGCGAAGGTGTGGAAGGGCGGCGTGAACCAGAAGTTCAGCAGGGTCGCGCCGAGCACCGCGGCGACGACGGCCGGCCCGGGACCGCCGACCAGGGCCGAGGCCACCACGACGACGAGGAAGAGGGCGACGTCGCTGGCGAGGTTGACCTGATCGCGCAGCGGCACCAGCACCGGCACCAGGAGCAGCGGCGCCAGCACGGCGACGACGAGTCCGCCGACCCGGCGCTGCCTGCTCATGTCGCTCATTGTGCTCCTGCGACGAGGAACGCGGTGGCGGCGTACACGGCGAGCCGGGCGAGGTCGGCCGGCGCGAAGGTGAGCTGGCCGCCGGCATTGACGACGAAGCCGGTCGCGAAGGCCCAGCCCGCCACGGCCAGGAACAGGCCGTGGGACAGCGGCAGGAAGCGGCACCACGCGGCCGTGAGGACCAGGAGTGCGGCCACGCCCGACCACCCCTGCAGGGGTACGGCGGTGCAGATCGCCGAGGCGACGAACAGCGTGCCGCCGGCGATCCCGCAGCGTGCGCCCGGCTGGTCCAGCACGGTGGGGTGGACGTCGGGCCGGGCGTGCGTGCTCACCCGTCCAGTGAAGCCCGCCTCCTCATGGCACCGGCCGGTCCTGACGGGATCCTGACGCGATCCACGCACCTGTCAGGATCCCGTTAGGGCGGGGCCGTGCGCGCTGATCCGGGCGTTGCATGGTGCCGTGACCACGTCCACGACCCCTGCCGCCGACCCGGTACCGGCAGCGGACCAACCCGCCGACAGCGATACCGCCCACGACCACGAGCAGACCCGCCCGTGGTGGCAGGTGATGTGCCTGACCGGCGTCGACTACTTCTCCACCCTCGGCTACCAGCCGGGCATCGCCTTCCTCGCGGCCGGGCTGCTCAGCCCGCTGGCGACGATCGTGCTGGTGCTGCTGACCCTCTTCGGGGCGCTGCCGGTCTACCGGCGGGTGGCGCAGGAGAGCCCCCACGGGCAGGGCTCGATCGCGATGCTGGAGCGGCTGCTGCCGCTGTGGCGCGGCAAGCTGTTCGTGCTGGCGCTGCTCGGCTTCGCGCTGACCGACTTCATCATCACGATCACGCTGTCGGCCGCCGACGCGAGCGCCCACGTCGTCGAGAACCCGCACGTCCCGGCCGCCCTGCACGGCCAGGAGCTCTGGATCACGATGGGCCTGATCGCCCTGCTCGGCGCGGTCTTCCTCAAGGGCTTCAAGGAGGCGATCGGCCTCGCCGTCGCCCTCGTCGGCGCCTACCTGGCCCTCAACGTCGTGGTGATCGCGGTCAGCGCGGTGCACGTGCTCGAGCACGGCCACGTCGTCACCGACTGGACCTCGGCGCTCACCGCCGAGCACGGCAACATCGCCCTGATGATCGCGGTCTCGCTGACCCTGTTCCCGAAGCTCGCCCTCGGCATGTCCGGCTTCGAGACGGGTGTGGCGGTGATGGGGCATGTGCGCGGAGCGCCGGACGACGACCCGGTTCGCCCCGCCGTACGGATCCGCGACACCAAGCGCCTGCTGACCACCGCGGCCGTCGTCATGAGCGTCTTCCTGATCTGCTCGAGCCTGGTGACCACCCTGCTGATCCCGGCCGAGGCGTTCGAGGACGGCGGCGAGGCCAACGGCCGCGCGCTGGCCTATCTCGCCCACCTCTACCTCGGCGACACCTTCGGCACCGCGTACGACGTCTCCACGATCCTCATCCTGTGGTTCGCCGGCGCCTCGGCGATGGCCGGCATGCTCAACCTGATCCCGCGCTACCTGCCGCGCTACGGCATGTCGCCGGAGTGGGCCGGCGCGGTGCGCCCACTGGTCTGCATCCTCACCGTGACCGCCTTCGTGATCACCTGGATCTTCGACGCCGACGTCGACGCGCAGGGCGGCGCCTACGCCACCGGCGTCCTGGTCCTGATGACCTCGGCGAGCGTCGCCGTGGCCCTCGCGGCCCGCAAGGCCCGCCAGCGCGGCTGGACGATCGCGTTCACCCTCATCGCCGTCGTGTTCACCTACACGACCCTCGACAACGTCAAGGAGCGCCCCGACGGCGTGAAGATCGGCGCCTGCTTCATCGCCGCGATCGTCCTCGTGTCGCTGCTCTCCCGGATGACCCGGTCGCTGGAGCTGCGCACCACCGAGATCGAGTACGACGCCAAGGCGGACGCCTTCGTCCGCGACTGCGCCCGTCGTACCCTCCGGCTGGTCGCGCACGACCCGCAGCACCACGACGCCGGCGCCTACCGCGCGAAGGTCCGCCAGATCGTGGAGGCGCACGAGCTCGACCACGGCGGCGACCTGGTCTTCGTGGAGGTCGTGGTCGAGGACTACTCCGACTTCGAGAGCCGGATCGTGGTGCAGGGCTCGGTCGCGCACAAGGAGTTCCGGGTGCTCACGGTGCACGCCGCGACCATCCCCAACGCCCTCGCCGCCCTGCTGCTCGACCTGCGCGGGCGCACCGGCGTCCGGCCGCACATGTACTTCGAGTGGACCGAGGGCAGCCCGGTCGCGCAGATGGCGCGCTTCCTGCTCTTCGGCACCGGCGAGGTCGCCCCGCTCACCCGCGAGGTGATCCGGCGGGCCGAGCCCGATCCGCGCAAGCGGCCGCACGTGCACGCGGGGTGAGGGTCGCTGCGGCGTACTGTCGGACCATGGCACGCAGCTACCAGACCGTGACCGCCGATGAGTTCACCGCAGCCGCGGGGCTCGGGGAGTGGCGGGTCGAGGGCGACCAGGCGGTCGTCCGGTTCCGGACCGGTGACTTCGTGACCGGCCTCGCGCTGGTCAACGAGATCGGCCGGCTCGCCGAGGAGGCGAACCACCACCCGGACCTGACCTTGAGCTATCCCGAGGTCGGGATCCGGCTCGGCACCCACGACACCGGCACCGTGACCGACGCCGACGTCGCGCTCGCCCAGGCGATCACCGCGGTCGCGCAGGAGCTGGGCGTGCCGGTCGTGGCCGACTCCTGACGGTCCGCCGTCAGACGAGGTGGCGGTCGTCGAGCTGCGGCGCCGCCTCCCGGAGCTGGCCGCGCTGCCAGAGCCGGTGGATGACGAGCGCCGCGGTGACCGAGCCGAGGACGCCGAGTCCGAGGTCGCCCAGGGTGTCCTCGTACGCGAACGCGTGCTCGGCGCCGCCGCTGATGAAGGCGAAGAACTCGGCGATCTCCCAGGCGATCGCCGCGGTGGCTCCGACCGCCAGCGCCCGCTCGACGACCCGGTACAGCGGTGCGCTGCGGTGCAGCGTCAGCAGGATGACGGCCGCCGCGATCAGGCCGGTGTTGGCGAAGTGCATGAGGTCGTCGAACCAGACGACGGTGTCGTAGAGGTCCATCCGGTTGCCGAGGATGTCCGTGAAGCAGGTGAGCGTCACCAGCAGGTCGGCCAGCCACGGGAAGGACGCACGGTCCTTCCAGAAGAGCAGCCAGATCGCCGGCACGGTGAAGGACACCAGCGGGTAGCCGATCGCGCGCGCCTCGGCCGCCTTGTCGCGCAGGTGGCTCCCGTCGGGGTCGACGACCGCGAGCACCAGCAGGAGGACGAGGAGTCCCTTGGCGGTGCCGTCGGCGGTCCGGACGAGGGTGGGCGTCGGGTACCGCACGGCCACGGCCTCGGTCATCCGGGGGGCTCCTGTCGTCGGGAAGCCCCCATCCTCACATGCGCTCGCGCGCCGACCTCCTCCGCCGCGGTGTCGGATGGGTCACCCCTGCCGCTGGTGGCCGCCCGCTCAGCGCGCGGGTGTGAGCCCCCACTTCTCCAGGGCCGTCCGCACGTCCTCGGCCGCATCGACGTTCAGCGGACCGCTGGTCCACATCGCGTACGGGAGGTTGAGGAAGCGTCCCTCCCTGACGGCCGGCAGGTCACGGGTGGCCGGGTTCGCCCTCAGCACCGCGACCTTCTGCTCGAAGGTCTGGCCGGGGTAGTCGACGAAGACGAACGCGTCCGGTCGCGAGGACGCGAGCTTCTCCCACGAGACCTCGACCCAGGTGTCCCGGACGTCGGCGGTGGCGTTCGCGCCGCCGGCCGCCTCGATGATCGCCTGCGGGGCGCCGAACGCGCCGGAGGTGAAGACGGCCTTCTCCCCACTGTCGAAGACGAAGAGGACGGGCTCGCTCGCGGGTGCCGGCGCGGCGGCGAGGGCATCGAGCCGCTCGTCCAGGTCGGCGACCACCGCGGCGGCCCGGTCTTCGTGGCCCGTGATCGTGCCGAGGTTGGTCAGGTCGGCGCGGAGCGCGGTCCAGGGGTCGACGATGCCGCGGGCGGCGCCGTCGGCCTGGCGGCAGGACTCCGTGAGGACGTAGGCCGCGATGTCGCGCTGGGCGAGGGAGTCGGGCGTGAGCTGCTTCGTCTCGTCGTACCCGTAGTTCCAGCCGGCGACCATCACGTCGGGCCGCGCCGCCACGACCGTCTCCAGGCTCGGGTAGTCGTCGGAGACCTGGTGGAGATCGGCGACGACGTCGCCGTAGTGCTCGGTGAGGACCGCCTCGTCGCGGCCGATGCTGGACACGGCGGCGACCTGGTCCTGCGCGCCGAGCGCCAGGACCATCGAGATCAGGTTGGAGTCGTTGACGAACATCCGCTGCGCCGGCGTGGGGAAGTCGACCTGCCGGGCGCAGTTCTCGACCGTGGCCCGGTCGCCGTCCGCGGCGCCGCCGTCGGCGCCGGCCGAGCAGGCGGTCAGGGCCAGGGCGGCGGTGGTGGCGAGGACGACGCAGCGGCGGTACCGGCCGCGCGGGGGCTGGGGCATCACGGGTGGGTCTCTCTCTCGTCGTGGCTGAACAGCAGGTGCGTCCGGCCGGTCAGCGGGTGGGTCACGCGGGTGGCCAGGACGCCGAAGGCGTCGTGGAGCACGTCCGGGGTGAGGACGTCGTCGGGGGTGCCGCACGCGAGGAGCGTGCCGTCGTGGAGCACTGCGATCCGGTCGCAGAAGGTGGCGGCGAGGTCCAGGTCGTGGAGGGCGAGGACGACCGCCCGCCCGTGCTCGCGGCTCAGCCGCCGGACCAGCCTCATCACGGCGAGCTGGTGGCGGATGTCGAGGTGGTTGGTGGGTTCGTCGAGGAGCAGCAGCGGAGCCTGCTGGGCGAGGCCACGCGCCAAGACGGCCCGGCGTCGCTCGCCCCCGGAGAGCTGGTCGAGCGGCACCCGGGCGGCACGCTCCAGGCCGACCAGCCGCAGCGCCTCGTCGACGGCGGTGCGCGACGTGTCGTCGACGCCGCCCCAGGACCGCGCGTGCGGCAGCCGGCCCAAGGCGACGAGCTCCCCCACGAGCAGGTCGGAGGGGGCTGCCTCCTCCTGGGCGACGAAGGCGATCCGCCGCGCCCGGTCCCTCGCCGAGTACGACGCCAGCGGCTCATCGCCGAGCCGGACCTCGCCGGCCGTCGGCGCCCGCACCCCGGCGAGAACCCGCAACAAGGTGGACTTGCCCGTCCCGTTGGCCCCGATCAGGCCGAGGACCTCACCGCGTCGTACCTCCAGGTCGATGCCGGTCAGCACGGTTCGGCGGCCGATGCCGCAGGCCAGGTCCCGGGTGGCCAGGGCCGGCCCGGTCGTGGTCACGACTCTCCTCCGAAGCGGTAGCTGCGGCGCCCCAGCAGGATGAGGAACACCGGCGCGCCGATCAGTCCGGTGACGACGCTGAGCGGGATCTCGGTCGGGCGGACGGCCACGCGGGAGACGACGTCCACCCACATCAGGAACACCCCGCCGAGCAGCACCGCGACCGGGAGCGCGGCGCGGTGCCGCGGGCCGACGAGCAGGCGGGCGAGGTGGGGGACGACCAGGCCCACGAAGCCGATCCCGCCGGCCACCGCGACGAGCACGCCGACCAGCACCGACAGCAGCACGAACAGGCCGACGCGCAGCTCCCGCACGGGCACGCCGAGCGCCGCTGCGGTGTCGGGTCCGACGGCGAGGGCGTCCAGCCATCCGCTGGCGGCCATCAGCACGACGAAGGCCGCGACGACCGCGGCCACGGGCAGCCACAGCTGGCCCCAGGTGGCGCCGGACACCGAGCCCAGGAGCCAGAACAGCACGGACTGCGCCGTCTGCGGCTCGGCGCTGCGGAAGACCATGAAGCTCGCGAGTGAGGAGAACGCCGCCGACAGCACCGTCCCGGTGAGCACGAGCCGCAGCGGCGTCAGGCCCCCCTGGAGCATCGCGACGGCGAACACCAGCACCGAGGCGGCGAGCGCGCCGAGCAGCGCGCCGAGGGACAGGGCCCACAGTCCGGCGCCGGCGAGGACGCCCATCGTCAGCACGGCCGTCGCACCGACGCTCGCTCCCGACGACACACCGAGCAGGTAGGGGTCGGCGAGCGGGTTGCGCACGAGGGTCTGGATCCCCGCGCCTGCGAGGGCGAGCCCGGCGCCGACCACGAACGCGAGGATGGTCCGGGGCAGCCGGATGTCCCAGACGATCGCGTCGTACGCCGGGTCCACGGGCGCCCCGGCGAACCGGACGCGGAGCGCGTCCACGACGACGTGGAGGGGCAGCGGCTCGGCTCCGTGGGCGGTCGACAGGAGCAAGGTCGCCCCGGCCGAGGGCACCAGCACGACGAGCAGCACGGGCACGGGCAGGCGGCGCGCGTCGGAGCGTCGCTCGACGGCATCGAGGTGGTGCACGGGTGGGACCTGCTCAGTGTCGGGAGCTCAATCGCGAAGCTCGGTGGGACCACGGCGAGCCAGCAGGTCTTCGGACTCGGGGTCAATCGGACGAGACGCCTTCCCAGACCCTTCGGTCCAGTGGCTGCGTGCCTCGTCCGTCGCCCTCACCGCTGCGCGACAGTTCCGGATTCTCACCGGATTCCCTCACCTCGGGGGTGTGACTGGCTCGGGTCGGAATGTACGCACAGCCGACGCGGCGCGCCAAGCCGGTGTGACCCGGGCGACACGCGGCCGGCCTGCGCCCCCACCGGCAGGTCCGGGCGCCCGGAACCATGGGCAGCCGCCCGCGCTGCGGCAGGATGTAGGAGAATCGTCAGTGCTGACGGGGCTTTCCGGCTCCGGGCGGTGTGACAACGAGCAAGGGGGAGCCGTGGTCGACGCACTGGCGGGGGTGGATGCGGTGGCGGAGCTGCCGGACCCGGAGCTGCAGGAGCTGGAGCCGGAGGCGACCGGACCGGCGTCGTACGAGCGCTTCGGTGTGCACTGGGTACGCCGCGTGCTCCACAAGGAGCGGATCCTGCGCACGATCGACGCGGTCCTGGGCGACCAGATCTCGCTCGGGCCGATCGGTGCGGGCCCGGGCCGGGCCTTCGCCAGCGTGAGCTTCACCGGCACCTTCGGCCCGACGTCGGGCGAGGAGGTGCCGGCCGAGCTGCTGACCTACGCGATCGACCTGCCGATCAGCGTGGTCTTCCAGCTCGACCTGCCGCTGGACAAGCTGAACTTCAACGCCGAGGTCGTGATCCCGCTGGTCCTGGTGGTGCACACCGAGGACCCGTTGAAGCTCCGCCTCGAGCTGCTCACGCCGAGTGAGAACCAGATCGGGCTCGAGCTGAAGACCGACACCCGGCGCGGGGCGATCCTGCGGAAGATGACCGGCTTGGACGCCGAGCTGCGCCGCTTCGTGCTCAAGGTGATCGACACCGAGTTGGCCAAGCCCTACGTGAAGCGGGCGACCTACCTCGACATGGAGGAGCTCATCGACCACGCGTGGCCGATGCTCACCGAGCAGTTCCTTCCGCGAGGACCCGAGGACCGACGGGGCTGACGCCCGCGTGGCGAGGGGCGGGACGCGCCGCGCCGTGGTGCGTGACGGCCTTCGCCGGCGCCTTGATCGCGTCCGACACCATCCCGAACGCAGCCGCGACGAGCGGGATCCACACCGGGATCAGCATGAAGGTGAAGATCGGCACAAGCTGCATCAGGTCGCTCATCGCTGGTGGCTCCGTCCCAGGTCGGGGTGCTGGTTGGTTCGACACGGGAAGTCTCGTCACGGCGCAGGGGTGCCCGCTCGTGCCGTCGAACAGAGTCGGGGCGGCTCTTTGTCGTCCTGCACGAAAAGTGTGACGGGCGCAACATCGCCCGGCCGCGGGCATCGGCCTGAGTAAAATCTCCGCAGTTCAGCGGATCCGCTGGGTAAAGATCCCTAGGTTGGTGTGCGGGACCGGTTGCGCGTGGGGCGCGGTCGGTAGGGGAGTGCAACGCAGGGCGTCGCAGGACGCGGGCCCGGCGCCGCGCTCCCTTCGTGGTTTTCGGCCATGCCCGCTCCGAAGCTCCCTCGGTCGTGCAGTGGGTGCGACCGAACACACACATGGGGACAACGAAATGAAGCAGTCACTGCGGCCTGCCCGCCGCACCCTCTGGCAACGCGCTGCCCTGACCGTCCCGGTCGCCGCGCTCGTCGCCGTGTCGGCCTTCGCGGCGCCGGGCTACGCCGACGACGCGGACGGCGGCAACGGCACTCCCTCCGCCGAGGTCGAGTCGCCCGCTCCCGCGCCGGAGCCCGAGCCGGCCCCGGAGCCGAAGCCGGCTCCCGAGCCGAAGCCCGCGCCGGAGCCGGAGCCCGCCCCCGAGCCCGAGGCCGAGCCCGCTCCCGACCCGGCGCCCGCGCAGGACGACCAGCCCGCCGACGCTCCTGCTCCGCAGGACGTCCCGGCCGACGCGGTTCCCGCGGGTGACGGCGCCGAGGACGGCGCCCAGCAGATCCGGTCGCGCCGGATCGCGGCCGCCAAGGACGACGACGAGAAGAAGGTCGTGGTCTGCAAGTACGTCGGCACCCCGCCGGGCGTGCCGCACCACATCATCGTGGTCAGCAAGAACGCCATCAAGGACTGGGACGGGGTGACCTTCCCGTGGACGTTCGCCGACGCCCAGGACTCCGTCGCGATCCGCTACGCCGTCGGCAACGAGCAGCCGGGCGACGAGGAGCTCGTCAACTGCCCGCTCGCCCAGATCACTCCTCCGACGATCGAGCCGGTCGATCCGTGCGGCCCGGACAACATCGCGTTCCCGGAGGTTCCCGAGACCGACGAGTACACGGTCGAGGTCGTCGACGGTGACGTCGTGCTGACCGCCAAGCCGGGCTACGAGTTCCCGGGCGGAGAGTCCACCCTGACCCTCGAGCTGCCCGCCGACTCGGGTGAGCCCTGCATCGCCACCCCGCCGGACGTGGAGCCGGACGACCCGTGTGGTCCGGACAACGCGGCGTACCCGGCCATCGTGGAGACCGACGAGTACACGGTGACGGTCAACGACGACGGCAGCGTCACGCTCACCGCCAAGGACGGTTGGGCCTTCGAGGGGCCGTCGGCGACGTACGAGCTGGCGGCGCCGGTCGACTCGGGCGAGGAGTGCCCGGTCGACGGGAAGAAGGTCGTGGTCTGCAAGTACGTCGGGACCCCGCCGGGCGTGCCGGACCACATCATCGTGGTCAGCGACGCGACCCTGTTCAACAAGGGCTGGGACGGGGTGACCTTCCCGTGGGTCTTCCCGGACGCGCAGGACTCGGTCGCGATCCGCTATGCCGTCGGCAACGAGCAGCCGGGCGACGAGGAGCTCGTCAACTGCCCGCTGGCCGAGATCACTCCTCCGTCGGTCGAGCCGGTCGACCCGTGCGGCCCGGACAACATCGCCTTCCCGGAGGTTCCCGGGACCGACGAGTACTCGGTCGAGGTCGTCGACGGCGACGTCGTGCTGACGGCCAAGCCGGGCTACGAGTTCCCGGGTGGTGAGTCGACGCTGACCTTCGAGCTGCCGGCCGACTCCGGCGAGGAGTGCCCGGAGGTGGGCGCGCTGGCCGCCTGTGTCACGACCATCGACCCGGAGCTGCCCATCGAGAACGCCCGTCTGGCGGCGAAGGCCGACGGCGTCGTCATCGAGATCGTCGACGAGCTGCTGGCGGAGGCGAACGGCTTCCTCGGCACGCTGCCCTTCACGTTCATCCTGGACGGCAAGGAGTACACCGTGTTCGCGGTGGCCGAGCCCGGTCAGACCGCTGACGACTTCAGCGTGGAGACGCAGTGCGCCGGCGGCGAGGTCGTCGACGAGGACTGCCTCGACGCCGCGACCAACCCGGACGCGGTCGACGCCAACGGTGAGCCGTGCAACCCCGACGGCGGCGAGACCGGCGGCATCGTCGACACGGACGACCCCGACGCCCTGCCGAACACCGGCGGTCCCGCGGGGATCCTCCTCCCGCTCGGCGCCCTCCTGGTGCTCGTGGGTGCAGGTCTGGTCATGGTCAGGCGTCCCCACTCCGCCTGACCATCAGCCCGGTCGGGCCACGGACGGCCACACGGTCGGGTGTTCGCCCCGTCGCAGCAAGCTACTGCGGCGGGGCGAACCACGTTTTCGCGACGTCGCGCGACGGCTATCGGAAGCGATGGATTCCATCGATTCCCATTCCGGTGGCTGCCCGGTGTGCCTAGCCTCGAAACGGGTCTGGCGGCGGGTGGGGACGAAGCCAGCAGTGGGGGGTGCCGGACGGGGACTCGCGGTCTTGATCGTGAGCCTCCGTCCAGCACTCCCTCGCCGGTTCTCGGCCGGTCCCGTGGTCCGGAAACTGCTGACGGTCGTGCGGGGGGCGCGGCCGAAGACCTACATGGGGACAACGAGATGAACACCTCTTCGCGGCATTCGCGCCGCCTCTTCCGCCGGGCCCAGGCCCGACGCACCGGCCTCGCAGGCCGCGCCGCACTGACGATCCCGGCTGCCGCACTGCTGGCGGTCTCCGCCTTCACCTCTCCCGGTTTCGCCGACGACGCGGACGGGGCGGACGCGCCGTCCGCCGTCCAGGAGGACACCCCGGCGCCCGCGCCCGAGCCGGCACCTGAGCCGAAGCCCGCGCCGGAGCCGAAGCCGGCTCCCGAGCCCGAGCCCGCGCCGGAGCCCGCGCCGGAGCCGGAGCCCGCCCCCGAGCCCGAGCCCGCTCCCGACCCGGCGCCCGCGCAGGACGACCAGCCCGCCGACGCTCCCGCTCCGCAGGACGTCCCGGCCGACGCGGTTCCCGCGGGTGACGGCGCCGAGGACGGTGCCCAGCAGATCCGGTCGCGCCGGATCGCGGCCGCCAAGGACGACGACGAGAAGAAGGTCGTGGTCTGCAAGTACGTCGGCACCCCGCCGGGCGTGCCGGACCACATCATCGTGGTCAGCAAGAACGCCATCAAGGACTGGGACGGGGTGACCTTCCCGTGGACGTTCGCCGACGCCCAGGACTCCGTCGCGATCCGCTACGCCGTCGGCAACGAGCAGCCGGGCGACGAGGAGCTCGTCAACTGCCCGCTCGCCCAGATCACTCCTCCGACGATCGAGCCGGTCGATCCGTGCGGCCCGGACAACATCGCGTTCCCGGAGGTTCCCGAGACCGACGAGTACACGGTCGAGGTCGTCGACGGTGACGTCGTGCTGACCGCCAAGCCGGGCTACGAGTTCCCGGGCGGAGAGTCCACCCTCACCCTCGAGCTGCCGGCCGACTCGGGTGAGCCCTGCATCGCCACCCCGCCGGACGTGGAGCCGGACGACCCGTGTGGTCCGGACAACGCGGCGTACCCGGCCATTGCGGAGACCGACGAGTACACGGTGACGGTCAACGAGGACGGCAGCGTCACGCTGACCGCCAAGGACGGTTGGGCCTTCGAGGGGCCGTCGGCGACGTACGAGCTGGCGGCGCCGGTCGACTCGGGCGAGGAGTGCCCGGTCGACGGGAAGAAGGTCGTGGTCTGCAAGTACGTCGGGACCCCGCCGGGCGTGCCGGACCACATCATCGTGGTCAGCGACGCGACCCTGTTCAACAAGGGCTGGGACGGGGTGACCTTCCCGTGGGTCTTCCCGGACGCGCAGGACTCGGTCGCGATCCGCTATGCCGTCGGCAACGAGCAGCCGGGCGACGAGGAGCTCGTCAACTGCCCGCTGGCCGAGATCACTCCTCCGTCGGTCGAGCCGGTCGACCCGTGCGGCCCGGACAACATCGCCTTCCCGGAGGTTCCCGGGACCGACGAGTACTCGGTCGAGGTCGTCGACGGCGACGTCGTGCTGACCGCCAAGCCGGGCTACGAGTTCCCGGGTGGTGAGTCGACGCTGACCTTCGAGCTGCCGGCCGACTCCGGCGAGGAGTGCCCGGAGGTGGGCGCGCTGGCCGCCTGTGTCACGACCATCGACCCGGAGCTGCCCATCGAGAACGCCCGTCTGGAGGCGAAGGCCGACGGCGTCGTCATCGAGATCATCGACGAGCTTCTCGCGAACGCCAACGGCTTCCTCGGCACGCTGCCCTTCACCTTCATCCTGGACGGCAAGGAGTACACCGTGTTCGCGGTGGCCGAGCCCGGCCAGACCGCTGACGACTTCAGCGTCGACGTGGAGTGTGCCGGTGGCATCATCGAGGAGCCCTGCGACGACGCTGCGACCAACCCGGACGCCGTGGACGAGAACGGTGAGCTGTGCACCCCCGTCGAGGAATGCGACGACACGGAGGCGACCCCGACGACCGCCGACGACTGCGAGGAGGGCGGCATCCGCGAGGACGAGCCCCTCCCCAACACCGGTGGCCCTTCGGGACTCCTGCCGCCGCTCGGGGCGCTCCTGGTCCTCCTGGGCGCCGGATTGGTCATGGTGAGGCGTCCCCACTCCGCCTGACCATGGTCGGGTGCCCCTCGCCGTGTCTGTCCGACGGGAGCACGAGGGGCGCCTGACGGCCCGGCCGGTGCCAGGGATGGCCGACCGCCGGGTGTTCGCCCCGCCGCAGGCAAGCGCTACTGCGGCGGGGCGAACGACGTCAGCTGGGTCGCCGTGTAGAACGCCCTGATCCGCTCGTAGTTGAGGCGGTTGTAGGCGAGCGGGTCGAGCAGCAGCCACTTCGGCAGGACGCGGCGTGCGGTCCGGAGCAGGCCCGCGTACAGGCGGAACTCGCGCTCGCGGCGCCACGTCCACCGCACGCCGAGCAGCTCGCGCATCCGCGGGTGTGCCGCCTTCTCCGCACACACCTTCGCGGGCCGGCCGAGCACCGGCGTGAGCACCCGCCACGCCGGCGTGGCCAGCCGGTGCAGCCAGCGCGGGCCGACCAGCGTCGGCACGGGCAGGTCGTCGAAGGCGCGGTTCGCCCACCGGAGGAACTCGTTGTCGGCGAGCACGGTGTCCGCGACCTCGTCGTAGTAGGCCTCGGCCTCGGCGCGGGTGGCCGGGACCTGGGCCCGCTCGCTCGGCAGGTCGAAGTCGGTGAGGTGCAGGACCGTCGCGTAGACGACGTCCTTCTCCTCCTCGCTCAACCGGGCGCCGTACGTCGTGACGTAGCCGGTGTGGAAGATGAGCATGCTGGTCGTGCCGACCCATCGCCACAGGTCGGGATTGAGCGCGCTGTAGCGCTCGCCCTCGAACGCGCCCCTGCCACGCCCCCGCACCTGGCCGTGCAGGTCCTTGAGCCGGTCGGCCGTGGCCCGGCGGTCCGCGTCGTCGCCGAAGAGCAGCAACGGTCCCCACAGCCCGCTGCGGATCCCGCGGTCGGTGAAGTTCTCGGCGAACCGGCCGCTCGCGTCGACGGCGGCGGCGACCTCGCGGTAGGCGACCTGGTCGAGGGCCAGCCGCCCGTAGAGCGCGAAGGCGGCCGGCGTCCCCATCCACCAGCGGACGTCGGCGGCCAGCGCGTGGTGTGGCTGGGACGGGTGCCAGGGGGCGACGGTCATGACGGCTCCTCGGAATCGGTCAACGTGCGTTGACAGATACCATCAGACCCATCTGTCAACGGCTGTGTCAAGATGGTGCCCATGACCGAGCAGGCGAGGAGGTACGGCGGCCAGGACGCCTCCGAGCGGACCGCGGAGCGTCGCGCGCGGCTGGTCGCCGCCGGGCTCGACCTGATGGGGGAGCGCGGCATCGCGGCGACCACGGTGCGGGGCGTCGCGGAGGCGTCGGGCCTGGCCGCGCGCTACTTCTACGAGAGCTTCGAGGGCATCGAGGCCCTGCAGGTCGCGGTCTTCGACGCCGTCGCCGCCGAGGCGGCCGAACGGGCGATCGCCGCGCTGGCGGCCGCCGCCGACGATCCCGCCGCCCGCGTGCGGGCGGTCCTCGGCGAGATGGTCGACCTGTTCCTCGACGACCCGCGCAAAGGGCGGGTCGTGCTCATCGACTCGGTCACCTCACCGGTGCTCGGGCCCCGGGTGCTCGAGGAGAGCAGCCGGTTCGCCGGGATGGTCGCCGCGACCGCGTCCAGCGGCGACCCCGGCGCCGCGGCCGACGACCTGCCGGTCGAGCTGCGGCTGACCGCGCAGTTCCTCATCGGCGGGGTCGCGCAGGCGATCGGCGCGGTGCTGCGCGGCGACATCGCCGCCGACCGCGACCGGCTGGTCGACGTGCTGGTCGCGCAGTTCCTCGCGATCGTGCAGGGGCTGGCGCGCCCCGTCAGGCCGTGACGGGCTCCTGCGCGAGCAGCTCGCGCACCCGCGGGATCACCTGCGTGCCGTAGAGCTCGACGCTGCGCAGCAGCAGGGGGTGCGGCATCGACCCGTTGCTGTACTTCAGGTCGAAGCGCTGGATGCCCAGCGCCCGCGTCGTCGCGGCGATCTTGCGGGCCACGGTCTCCGGCGAGCCGACGTAGAGCGAGCCGTTGTCGACCTCGGCGTCGTACTGCTCGCGGGTCACCGGACCCCACCCACGCTCGGCGCCGATCCGGTCGCGGCCGGCCTTGAAGTGCGGGTAGAGCAGCTCGCGCGCCTCGTCGTCGGTGTCGGCGACGAAGCCGGGGGAGTGCACGCCGATCGGGAGGTCCGGCTGCCCGAGCTCGCTCAGCGCGCGCCGGAAGAGGTCCGTGTACGGGGCGAAGCGGGCCGGGTCGCCGCCGATGATCGCGAGCATCAGAGGGAAGCCGTAGCGCGCGGTGCGCACGACGGACTCGGGAGAGCCGCCCACGCCGATCCACGTGGGGATCGCGCCGCGGGCGGTCGTCGGGAAGACGCGGGCGTTGCGCAGCGGCGCCCTCAGCTCGCCTGCGTCCCAGGTGACGGTGCCCTCGCCCTGGAGCGCCGCCCAGAGGTCGAGCTTCTCGGCGAAGAGGCGGTCGTAGTCGGCGAGGTCGTAGCCGAAGAGCGGGAAGGACTCGGTGAACGACCCGCGGCCGAGGGTGATCTCGGCGCGGCCGCCGGAGACGGCGTCCAGGGTCGCGAAGCGCTCGTAGACGCGCACCGGGTCGTCCGAGCTGAGCACGGTGACCGCGGTCCCGAGCAGGATCCGCTCGGTGCGCGGCGCGATCGCGGCCAGCACCATCTCGGGGGCGGACACCGAGAAGTCGTCGCGGTGGTGCTCGCCGATGCCGAAGGCGTCGACCCCGACCTGGTCGGCCAGCACCGCCTCCTCGACGAGGTTGCGGATCACCTGCGGGTGCGGGACCCGCTCGCCCGTGGTCGCGTCGAGGGTGACGTCGCCGAAGGTGTCGAGGCCGAGCTGCAGCGCCTGGCCCGCCCGGTCAGCCTGGTCAGCCTGGTCAGCCATCGGACTGCTGCGCGGCCGCCTCGACGTCGAAGTCGCGCACCGCGGCGACGACCTGCTCGAGGGCGTTCGCGGGGAGGGCGCCGGCCTGGGAGAACACGAGCTGGCCCTTCTTGAAGGCCATCAGCGTCGGGATCGAGGTCACGCGCGCGGCCGAGGCGAGCTGCTGCTCCTCCTCGGTGTTGACCGAGCCGAAGACCAGGTCGCCGTGCTTCTCGGCGGCGGCCTCGTAGATCGGCGCGAAGTTGCGACACGGGCCGCACCACGACGCCCAGAAGTCGACGAACACGATCTCGTTGTCGAGGACCGTCTCCTGGAAGTTGCCTGCGGTGAGGTCGATGGTGGACATGTCCCCTCAACGTCCCTTCGTGGTGAGAGATTCCCCGGCCAGGTCCAGGTCGACCCGGCCGGCGACGCCCGGCACCGCGCCGGCGTCGTCGTACTGCCACACGGCCCAGGGCCGCCGCGGCTCCTTCTCGCCGAGGCGGCGCACCCACTGCGGGTGGCCGGCGAGGTCGTCGGCGAAGCCGAAGCGCTCCTCGAAGTCGGGGTAGAGGTAGACCAGCGTCCGCGTGCCCGTGCGGCGGTCGACGACGGCGAGGAAGGCGCGGACCTCGGCGAGCAGGGTCGCGGCCGGTGGCGGGTCGGCGCAACTGCCGGCGAGCTCGAGGTCGAGGGCGGCTGGCAGGTCGCCCGGCGTCCCGAGTACGTCGAGGAAGTGCTCCGCCTGCGCGGCGCCGTCCGAGCACAGCTGGAAGTAGTGGTAGCCGGCCACGTCGACCCCGGCCCGGGTCGCCGCGCGCCGGTGCTCGGCGAAGCGCGGGTCGGTGAACGTCGTGCCCTCGGTGGCCTTCAGGTAGGCGAAGGAGATGCCGGCCTCCGCCACGCGGGGCCAGTCGATCGGGCCCTGGTGGTGGGAGGCATCGATGCCGCGCCGGGGCGCGGGCTCGTGCGTCGGGGTGGTGGGGGTGGCGGCCGTCGTCGGGGTCGTCGTCGGCGTACCGGTCTTCGGCGTGCCGTCGCCGCACCCGCTCGCCAGCAACGCGCACGCGGCGAATGCGACCAGACGGGTGCCCATGCGCCCAGCCTTCCACGCTGTCCTTCGGCGCGCCGACGGCTAGGGTCAGGGCATGGCCGAGACCGCGCGCATGACCCACGTCCTCATCGACGGGGAGAACATCGACGCGACGCTGGGGACCTCGATCCTCGGCCGTCGCCCGCGGCCCGAGGAGCGTCCGCGCTGGGAGCGGCTGCTGCAGTTCGTCGAGCGGCGCTGGGGCCAGGACACCAACGGCCTGTTCTTCCTGGCGGCCAACTCCGAGCTGCCGATGTCCTTCGTGCAGGCGCTGCTGGCGATCGGCTTCCGGCCGATCCCGCTCTCCGGCGGTCCCGGCCAGAAGGTCGTCGACATCGCCATCCAGAAGACCCTCGCGGAGCTGAAGAAGCGCGAGGGCGATGTCGTCCTGGTCAGCAACGACGGCGACTTCGTCGACCACATGGAGGACCTGCTCGACGGGCGCCGCCTGGGCCTGATGGGCTTCGCGGAGTTCCGCAACGCGGGCTTCGCCGAGCTCACCGCGCGGGGCATGGAGTTCTTCGACATCGAGTACGACGTGCACGCGTTCAACGAGCGCCTGCCGCGGGTCCGGATCATCCCGATCGACGAGTTCGACCCGACGCAGTACCTCTGAGCATGCGGCTCCTCGTCCTCGGCGGCACCCAGTTCCTCTCGCGCGCGGTCGCGGCCGACGCCGTGCGGCGCGGGCACGAGGTGGTCTGCGCCAGCCGCGGCCAGTCGGGCACGGTCCCACCCGGAGCCACGCTCGTGCGGTGGGACCGGGACCAGGACGCCCCCGCCGCACTCACCGAAGGCGGCCCGTACGACGCCGTGGTCGACGTCGCCCGCCAGCCGTCCCACGTGCGGCGGGCCCTGGCGGCGCTCGCCGCCTCGCCCCCCTCCGATCCGCACTGGGTCTTCGTCTCGACCATCTCCGTCTACGCCGACGACGCCGACCCGGCCGGCCCCGGCGCCGGGCGGTTGGAGGACCCGGTCCCCGACGACGTCGACCTGGCCGACGAGCCCGACGCCTACGGCGGGCTGAAGGTCGCCTGCGAGCAGCTGGTCCTGGACGCGGCGGTCTCCGCGGTCGTCGTACGGCCGGGGCTGATCGTCGGTCCGGGCGACCCGAGCGGACGCTTCGCTTACTGGGGCCGCCGCGCCGGCGACACCGGTGAGCTCGTCGGCCCCGGCGACCCGGCGTCGCTGGTGCAGGTGATCGACGTGCGCGACCTGGCCGCGTGGATCGTCACCCTCGCCGAGCGCCGCACCACCGGCACCCTCGACGCGGTCGGTCCGGCGATGCCCTTCGCCGACCTGGTGGGCGAGGTCGCCCCGGAGGCGACCGTGACCTGGCTGCCCGACGCCTTCCTCGAGGCCGAGGGCGTCGAGCCGTGGACCGGGCCCGGCAGCATCCCGGTCTGGCTCCCCCGACCCGAGTACGACGGCATGCTGGCCCACGACGCCCGCCCGGCCCTCGACGCCGGGCTCGTCGTCCGGTCCGTCGCCGAGACGGCCCGGGACACCCGCGCCTGGCTGGAGTCCGACCCGGCGGCCCGGATCGGCGGCATCACCCGCGAGCGCGAGGCCGACCTGCTGGCCCGGTGGAGGGCCCGCACCACCTAACATCCTCCGGTGCCTCGCCCGTTCCGCATCGCCACCGCCAACATCAACGGCATCCGCGCCGCCCACCGCCGCGGCTTCGACGACTGGCTGGCGACCCGGGGCTGCGACGTGGTCACCCTGCAGGAGGTGCGCTGCCCGGTCGACGCCCTGCCCGAGGGCGCGTTCGGCGACTACCACGCCGCCTACGACGCCGGTGAGCTCGCCGGCCGCAACGGGGTCGCCGTGCTCACCCGCGAGCCCGCCGCCGCCGTACGGACCTGGTCGGTGCCCGACCCGGCCTCGCCGCTGCCACGAGCGCTGCGCAAGCACGCGACCGAGGGGCGCTACATCGAGGTCGACCTCGCCGACGTGCCGCTGACGGTGGCGAGCCTCTACCTCCCCAAGGGCGGGCTGCCGGCCCACCTGCAGGACTCGAAGCGGATGCGCGAGGCGCCCGACGGGGGCGCGAAGTACGCGCGGAAGATGGCGTTCATGGCGGGCTTCGCGCGCCACCTCGCGGCCTCGCGCAAGGCCGCGGCGGCGCAGGGGCGGGAGTTCCTGCTGACCGGCGACCTCAACGTGGCCCACCAGCGCCACGACGTCGCGGCGTACAAGCGCAGCAACCAGGTCGAGGGCTTCCTGCCCGAGGAGCGGGAGTGGCTCGGCCAGCAGCTCACCCCGCGGACCCTGGTCGACGTGGTCCGCCGGCTGCACGGCGACGCGCCCGGCCCCTACTCGTGGTGGAGCTGGCTGGGCCGTGCGTACGACGAGGACCGGGGCTGGCGCATCGACTACCACCTGGCCACGCCGGGGCTCGCACGGGCGGCGCGGGCCTACGAGGTCGACCGCCACCACCTCGGCCAGCGGATCAGCGACCACGCGCCGGTGGTCGTCGACTACGAGCTCAGCTGACGGAGCGCAGGGCCGTTGCCGCCGCGGCGGGGTCGGGGACGGTGATGGTGACCCGCCGGCCGTTGCGGAGCCGCAGGCGCAGTGCCGGGCCGCTGCGGACGGTGCAGACGGTCCGCCACGGCGTCCACCAGAAGCCGAAGCTGACCGCCCACCACGGCACGTGCACGACCGACACGTCCTCGATCTGGTCGAGCGGGTAGCTCGCCCGCGGCCAGCCGAGGGCGCCCCAATGGACGCTCACGCCCTGCGTCCCGCAGGCGACGCGGACGTCGGACGCGGTCACGACCTCGGCCAGGACGCCGAGCAGGGCGAGGCCGACGACGAGGACGAAGGCGCGGTCGACGTCGGAGGAGGCGAGGCCGATGAGCGGCACCAGCAGGAGTCCGCTGACGGCGACCATGGTCCAGTTGGTCGCGCGCCCGGTGTAGGCGGTCGTGGTCATGACAGCTCCTTCACGAGGGTGATGACGTCGGACGGGTCCAGCCCGTAGCGCCGGGCGAGGTCGACGGTCGCCCGGACGGCGTCGCGGACCGGGGTGAGGTCGCCGGGCCCGGCCTCGGCGTCGGTGGCGATGCGGGCGCCGCGCCCACGCCGGAACTCGAGGATGCCGGCGTCGCGGAGCTGTCGGTACGCCGCCAGCACGGTGTTGCGGTCCACCGACAGCGCGCCGGCCAGCTCGGCCGCCGGCGGCAGCTGCTCGCCGACCGACAGCTCCCCGGTGCGCAGGCCGCGCACGACCGACGCCGCCACCTGGTCCTGCAGGCGCTGGGGGGAGGTGTGGTCGATGGCCCAGAACATGGTGCTAATCGTACTAGCACCATTATCGAATGACCAGAGGTCAGCTGACCCCGCGCTCGCCCTGCACCGGCACCACCGCGACGGCCAGCAGGGGGAAGGCCGCCGCCAGCGCGAAGGTCGCGCCGTAGCTCCAGGCCGTGATCGCGAGCCCGGCCAGTGGCGGGACCGCGACGGCGGCGACGTGCTGGGCGGTGTTCTGCAGACCGAGGGCGCGGCCGGACCAGAACGGTCCGGCCCGCTCGGCGACCGCGGTGAAGGCCAGGCCGTTGTCGGCGACCGTGACCGCGGAGGCGACCACGAGCAGCACGACAGCCACGGCCGTCACCGCGCCCGAGCCGTCGGCGGCCGCGGCGGCGAGGCCGAGCAGGGCCATCGTCGCGGCGGCGACCACCGCGACCGCGCGCATCGGGCGCATCCGGCTGCCGACCCGGTCGGAGGCCCAGCCCGCGCCGATCCGCGCCGCGGCGCCGGCGACCTGCGTCCCGGCGACGACGAGCCCGGCGACACCGGGGGACCAGTCGAGGTCCTCGACCAGCCAGGTCAGGCCGAAGGTCCACACGAGGAACTGCGGTACGACGAGCAGCACGGACGCACCGTGCACCCGGGCGAGGAAGCCGTCGCGCCGGTAGGGGTTGGCGACCGTCCCGGCCTCCGCGCGAGGCGGTCGTGGCGGGTCGAGGACCACGAGTGCCACCAGCACGGCGCTGACGGCGGTCGCGGCCGTCGGCACCCACAGCGCCGGTCCGATCCCGTGGTGGTGGGCGATGACGGCGACGGTCGCCGCGGCGAGCCCGACGCCCAGCGGCTGGCCGGTCTGCCGGATGCCCATCGCCAGTCCGCGTCGCTCCGGCGGGAACCAGCCGACGACGACCCGCCCCGATGCCGAGTTGGTCGCGGCGGCGCCGACGCCCGCCACGCAGAGGGCGGCCGCCATCGGCCACGGGTCACCGGTCGTCGTGGCGATCCCGCCGCCGAGGGCGGCGATGACCAGGCCGGTCAGCAGCGCGAACCGCTCGCCGCGCCGGTCCACCACCAGGCCCCAGAGCACGAGCGTCGCCATCATGCCGGCCATCGCGGCCGACGCGACCAGGCCGGCCTCGGCGAGCGACATCCCGTGCCCGCCCTCGGCCACCGGGCGGTGCAGCTCCGGGATGAGGAAGGACGGCGCGACCACCATCGCCGCGGACGACGCCTGGGCCGTCGTACCGACCGCGAGCATGGCCCAGCGGCGGGCGGGGGTGACCGTCCGGGTCGGCGGGGCGTCGGTCGTCGTCACCGCACCAGTCAACCACAGGTGTCCACAAAATGAGACGAACTATTCCGAGATGTGGACTATCACTCCCCGCTCGGCACGATCGCCGAGATCACCGTGCCGTCGGCCCGCTGGATCCCCGCCGGGTACGGCGGCTCGCCGGCCAGGCGCGGGCCCTGGTGCGCGAGCGGGACGGTCACCGGCGCACCGGCCCCGACCTTGACCAGCTCGCCGCGCACGGACAGCGTGACCGGACCGGAGCCCTGCTCGACGTACAGCTCGAGCTCCTCGGGGCGGACGGTGATCCGCACCCGGGTGCCGTGCAGGGTGACCCGGTAGGTCAGCGAGGACCAGCCCTCGGGAAGGCGCGGGTCGACCTGCCACTGCTGGTCGCCGGCCCCGGAGCCGATGTCGCGGAAGCCGCCGAAGCCGGCCACCAGCGCGCTCCACACACCGCCGGTCGAGGCGACGTGGACGCCGTCGGCGGTGTTGTTGTGGCGGTCGGCGAGGTCGACGAAGAGCGCCGAGACGAAGTAGCGCAGCGCGAGGTCCTGGTAGCCCACCTCGGCGGCCATGATCGACTGCACGACCGCCGAGAGCGTGGAGTCGCCGGTGGTGATCGGGTCGTAGTAGTCGAAGTCGGCCTTCTTCTGCTCGGGCGTGAACTCCTCGCCCTGCAGGAAGAGCGCGAGCACCACGTCGGCCTGCTTGAGCACCTGGAAGCGGTAGATCACCAGCGGGTGGTAGTTGAGCAGCAGCGGCCGCTTGTCGAGCGGGGTGTTCTCCAGGTCCCACATCTCGCGTTCGAGGAAGTGCGCGTCCTGCGGGTGGATGCCGAGGAACTCGTCGTACGGGATGGACATCCCCTGGGCGCACTCGGCCCACTCCTCCGGCTCGTCCTCCGTCAGCCCCGTACGACGGACCAGCGCCTCGTAGGCCGCCGGGTCGTCGCGCTGCAGCTCCCACACGGCCCGGGCGGCCCGGCGGAGGTTGAAGCGCGCGAGCACGTTCGTGTACAGGTTGTCGTTGACGACCGTCGTGTACTCGTCGGGCCCGGTGACGCCGTGGATGTGGAAGGTGCGCCTGCTCTCGTCGCGCCAGAAGCCGATGTCGGCCCACAGCCGCGCGGTCTCCACGAAGATGTCGACGGCCTCGCGGGCGAGGAACTCCTCGTCGCCGGTGGCCCCGACGTACTGGCTCAGGGCGTACGCGATGTCCGCGTCGATGTGGTACTGGGCGGTGCCCGCGGCGTAGTAGGCCGACGCCTCGTGGCCGTTGATGGTGCGCCAGGGGAAGAGCGCGCCCTTCTGCGACAGCTCACGGGCCCGGTGCCGCGCGTTGCCCAGCAGCGTGTAGCGGAAGCGCAGCGCGTTCCGCGCGGCCCACGGCAT
This sequence comes from Nocardioides aromaticivorans, assembly GCF_013408525.1. Lineage (NCBI taxonomy): Bacteria > Bacillati > Actinomycetota > Actinomycetes > Propionibacteriales > Nocardioidaceae > Nocardioides > Nocardioides aromaticivorans. The sequence continues at coordinate 1,900,862 of NZ_JACBZM010000001.1, read as the reverse complement.
CGTGTAGGTCAGGAACGGCATCACGTAGATCTCGGTGTCCCAGAAGTAGTGGCCGCCGTAGCCCGAGCCGCTCACCCCCTTCGCCGCGATGCCCTGGCCCTCCGCGCGGGCCGACGCCTGCAGGATCGAGAAGAGGTTCCACCGGATCGCCTGCTGCAGCGCCGGCTGGCCCGGCACCTCGACGTCGGCGCGGGCCCAGAAGTCGGCCAGCCAGGCCGCCTGGGCGTCGTACTGGTGCTCGACGCCCTCCTCGTGGGTGCGGTCCAGGGTCCGCTCGCAGCGGTCGATCAGCTCGCGCGGCGGGACCTTCTGCGCGGTGTGGAAGGAGACCAGCTTGGTGAGCCGCACCGGGACGCCGGGCTCGGCCGCGATGCGGTAGATCACCTTGGCCATGTCGTCCTCGGAGTGCACCTCCATCGAGTACGACGCCTCGGTCTCCAGCCGGTGGTCCGCGACCACGCCGAGCGTCATGCCGCTCTCGGCCGTCCGGTAGCCGAGCTTGATCCGGCCGGTCTCGGCGTCCGCGCCGTGGATCCGCGGCACCAGCACCCGCCGCTCGAACATCTCCGCCTTGCGGGGGTCGGCGCCCGCCCCGGCCCCCTCGCCACCGGCTCCGCCCGCGGCCTCCTGCTCCTGGTCCTGCCGGTTGATCAGCTGCGAGGAGATCGAGAGCGACGCACGCTGGTCGAGCAGGGTGACCTCGAAGGTGAGCACCGCGAGGTGGCGCTGCTCCAGCGGCACCATCCGGGTGCTGCGGATCCGGACCCGCTTGCCGCCCGGCGTGCGCCACACGAGCTCGCGGGTGAGGACGCCCGTGCGGAAGTCGAGCGCGCGCTCGTACTCGATGAGGTCGGCCACCGACACCTGCAGGGGCTCGTCGTCGACGTACAGCCGGATCACCTTGGGGTCCGGCACGTTGACGATCGTCTGCCCGATCCGGGCGAAGCCGTAGGCCTCCTCGGCGTGCGAGATCGGCCAGGTCTCGTGGAAGCCGTTGATGAACGTGCCGTCCAGGTGCGCGTCGCGGCTCTCGGAGTAGTTGCCGCGCAGGCCGAGGTAGCCGTTGCCGACGGTGAACAGCGACTCGGTCGTGCCGAGGTCGGAGGCGTCGAAGCGGGTCTCGACGAGGCGCCACTCGTCGACGGGGAAGCGGGTGCGGTCGAGCGGGTCGTCGGCCGGCGGCGCCTTGTGCGAGGGGCCCTCGGGTGCGTTCATGCGCCTGCTCCTTCATCGGTCGCCGGCTCGTCGGCGACCAGCTCGTCGAGGTCCTGCACGACGACGTCCGCGCCCGCGGCCGTCAGCGCCTCCACGCCGGCGCCGCGGTCGACGCCGATCACCAGGCCGAAGGCCCCGGCGTGCCCCGCGGCGACGCCGTTGATCGCGTCCTCGAGTACGACGGACCGCGCGTTGGTCGCGCCCAGCTCCTTCGCCGCGTGGGTGAACGTGTCCGGGGCCGGCTTGCCCGGCAGGCCCAGCTCCTCGGCCAGGCCGCCGTGCATGATCAGCCCGAAGTAGTCGGTGAGGCCGGCCGCGGCCAGCACCGCCGGTGCGTTGCGCGACGACGAGACCACCGCCATCGGCTTGCCCCGCTGGTGCAGCTGCTGGAGCAGCGCCACCGAGCCCGGGTAGGCCGTGACGCCCTCGGAGGCGAGGATCTGGTTGAACGCGTCGTTCTTGCGGTTGCCCAGCCCGCACACGGTCTGCGCGGTCGGCGGGTCGTCCGGCTCGCCCTCCGGCAGCGTGATCCCGCGCGAGGCGAGGAAGTCGCGCACGCCGTCGTAGCGGGGCTTGCCGTCGACGAAGTCGAAGTAGTCCTGCTCCGTGTACGGCGCGTAGGCGACCCCGTCCGCGGCCGACCGTGCCGTCAGGAAGGCCGTGAACATCGCCTCCCAGGCGTGCTTGTGCACGTCGGCCGTCGGGGTCACCACCCCGTCCAGGTCGAAGAGCACGGCGTCGTACAGGTCCCAGTCCACTGCTGTGTCAGGCACCGCCTCAGGCTAGCGGGGCCGGGGAGGCGGTTCGGTTAACCGGGTGTGACACATCTCAGGGTGGGGATCAGGGTCGTCATGGATATGCCAAGGGCTCTCGTCTGGTGGAATGGCGCCATGCGGTTCCCTCTCATCAGCGCGGTCGGCCCCGTGCTCGACCCCGTGCTCGGCCCGGTGAAGCAGCGGGTGGGCATCTGGCTGCTCAACCGGACCATGCGCAACGGCATCGACCTGCGCAAGCTCCGCTTCCTGCCGGAGTCGGTCACGCTCCCGCTGAAGCGGGACGGCCTCGACCCGCTGCCGGAGATGATGAAGGTGCAGGGCGAGGCGCCGGTGAAGAAGCTGGCCGAGCTGTTCGGGAAGTCCGTCTGGCTGGTCAGCGGCTACGAGGAGTCCCGCGAGGTGCTCGCCGGCGGCGCCGAGGTGTGGTCCAATGACCTCGGGCAGTTCGTGTCGCAGGAGGGCCGCTCCGACGAGGAGCAGATCGGCGGCCTCGGCATGACCGACCCGCCGCTGCACACCGCCCTGCGCCGCTACCTCACGCCCGAGTTCACGATGCGCCGGCTCGCCCGCCTGCAGCCGGGGATCGACGCCATCGTGGAGCAGCGCCTCGACGCGATGGAGGCGGCGGGTCGCGACGGCAGGGCCGTTGACATGGTCGAGGAGTTCGCCTTCGCCGTACCCTTCGACGTCATCTGCGACCTGCTGGGCCTCCCGGTCGACGACCGCGCCCGCTTCCTCGAGCTCGGTGTCGCGCGCTTCGACCTCTCCGGGGGCGGTGCCGGCGCCTTCGGCGCGGCCGCGCACACCCGCGAGTTCCTCATCAACGCGGTGCGCGAGCAGCGCGAGAACCCCGGCGACGGCCTGATCGGCGCGCTGCTGAAGGAGCACGGCGACGAGCTCGACGACGTGACCCTCGGCGGCATCGCCGACGGCGTCTTCCTCGGCGGCTACGAGACCTCCGCGTCGATGCTGGCGCTCGGCGCCTACCTGATCGCGACCACCCCGAAGGCCGGCGAGATGCTGCGCTCCGGCGACGGCGAGCAGGTCAACCAGGTCATCGAGGAGCTGCTGCGCCACTTGTGCGTCGTCCAGCTCGCCTTCCTCCGCTTCGCCAAGCAGGACGTCGAGGTCGGCGGCATGCTGATCAAGGAGGGCGACGCCGTCGGCGTCTCGCTCCTCGCCGCCAACCGCGACCCCTCCCTCGGCGACGACCTCGGCACCTTCGACCCCTCCCGCGAGCCCACCCGCCACCTCGCGTTCGGCTGGGGCATGCACCGCTGCGTCGGCGCCGAGCTCGCGCGGATGGAGCTGCGCACCGCGCTGCGGATGCTGGCCGAGCGGTTCCCGAACCTCGCCATGGCCGCCGACATCAAGGACCTCGACTTCCGCAAGCTCTCCGCCGTGTACGGCGTCGAGGCCCTCCCGGTGCTGCTCGACGGCGACCGCGAGTCCGTCTCGATCTGAGTAATCGTTGCTCATCCCGGACGGGCGCGCAGCCACGCCCTCGGTGTCACGCCTGAGCGGCTCCGCCGCCCGTCGTACCGGACCCAGTGGCTGTGGATGCGCGCCGTTCGCAGCCATTGAGTCCGGTACGACGGGTCGGCGGGCGCCACCGGGTCGTCGTACCAGTTGACGACTTGAAGATGTTTTCAGGTCAACGAGCACGACCGTCATCGCGCCCGTGGGACCGCTTCGTGGCGAGGGCATCGCGAGACCCGGACCACCTGGACCGGCGTCCACGAGCGGCTCGCTCACGAGCGCCACCTCTTCGCGCGCACGCCCGACGCGATCGCGCACGCGCGCCTCCACGCCGCCCGGGTCGCCCACCCCTAGTCGGCGACCGGGCGTCGCCGCCTACTTGCTGGTGGTCAATCGGTACTGCCGCACGGACAGCGGCGCGAACACCACGATGATGCCGACCACCCAGATCAGCGTGTAGGCGACCGGGTGCTGCAGCGACCAGGCGTCGGAGCCCGGGCCGACGCCGGTGTTGCCGAACAGGTCGCGGCTGGCCTGGGTGACCGCGGAGACCGGGTTCCACTCCACCACCGGCTTCAGCACGCTGTTGAACGAGGACGTCGGCACGAACGCGTTCGAGATGAAGGTCAGCGGCATGATCACCATGAAGGAGGCGTTGTTGATGACCTCCACGCTCGGGACCATGAGGCCGACCCAGGCCATCACCCAGCTGATCGCGTAGCCGAACACCAGCAGCAGCGCGAAGCCGGCGAGCGCGTCGAGGGCGCCCTCGCGGATCCGCCAGCCGACGAGGAGCCCGGTCAGCGCCATGATGATGAGCGACAGCACGTTGTAGACCACGTCTGAGGACGTCCGGCCCACCAGCACCGCCGAGGGCGACATGGGCAGCGACCGGAACCGGTCGATGATGCCCTTCTGCATGTCCTCGGCGAGGCCGGCGCCGGTGAACGTCGCGCCGAACACGATGGTCTGGCCGAAGATGCCGGCGATCAGCCACTCGCGGTAGTTGACGCCGGGAGTGTCGATCGCGCCGCCGAAGACGTAGGCGAACAGCAGCACGAACATGATCGGGCTGAGCAGGACGAAGACCAGGATCTCCGGCACCCGCACGATCTTGATCAGGTTGCGCTGGGCGACGACCCAGCCGTCGCCGAGGGCCTGCACTGCGCTGCTCACTGGTCTTCCTCCGTGCTCTCGTGGCCGGTCAGGGACAGGAAGACGTCGTCGAGGGTCGGCCGGCGCAGGCCGACGTCGAGCACCTTGACTGCTTCTCGCTCGAAGGCCTCGAGCACGCGCCGCAGGTCGCTGGCGGCCTCCTCGCCGGCCGCGGCCTTCAGCTCGCGGCCACCGTCGGAGACCTGCACCTCGCCGACGGCGACCTCGTTGAGCACCCGGACCGCCGCCTCGGTGTCGGCGCTGCTCGCGAGGACGACCTCGATCCGCTGGCCGCCGGTCTGGGCCTTGAGCTCGTCGGCGGTGCCGTGGGCGATCTCGCGCCCGTGGTCGATGACCACGATGTCGTCGGCGAGCACGTCCGCCTCCTCGAGGTACTGCGTCGTGAGCAGCAGGGTGGCGCCGTCGCTGACCAGCTCGCGGATGACGTCCCACATCAGCTGGCGGCTGCGGACGTCGAGGCCGGTCGTCGGCTCGTCGAGCACGATGACCGGCGGCGCGGCGACCAGCGCGCAGGCGAGGTCCAGGCGCCGGCGCTGGCCGCCCGAGTAGGTCTTGGTCGGCCGGTTGGCGAACTCGGTCAGGTCGAAGCGCTCGAGCAGCTCCTGGGCCCGGGTCCGGGCGACCTGGCGGCCGAGGTGGTAGAGCCGGCCGATCATGACGAGGTTCTCCGACGCCGTCAGGTGCTCGTCGACGGCGGCGTACTGACCGGAGAGGCCGATCTTCGCCTTCGCGGCCGCCGGGTCGGCGATCACGTCGATGCCGGCCACCCGGGCGCTGCCGGCCTCGGGCTTCAGCAGGGTGGTCAGGCAGCGCACCGCCGTCGTCTTCCCGGCGCCGTTGGGCCCCAGGAGCGCCAGCACCTTGCCCTCCGGCACCGCCAGGTCGAGACCGGCCAGGGCCTCGACGTCCTTGTAGCGCTTGACCAGTCCGGTCGCGCTGATCATCGGTTCGCCCATCGCTCTGCGTGTCTCCTCGTCGTGCCGTCCCCAGGTGCTCTCGACCCTAGGGACCACCGCCGACAACCGGATTCATCGCGGCGAAGGCAAGGCTTGCTTTTCTGGAATCATTCAAGAAAGCGTGGCAGGGTGGAGGAACCGCAACGAGCGAACGAGCGAAAGGGAGCACCACCCATGACGACCACCGCGACCCAGCACCGCACCGAGCGCCACGTCTCGCACCCCGCCTTCCGTGCCGACGAGCAGCTCGCCGGGCACCTCCAGCAGGTCCTCGTCGACCTCAACGACCTCGCCCTGCAGGGCAAGCAGGCGCACTGGAACGCGGTCGGCCCGAACTTCCGCGACCTCCACCTGCAGCTCGACGAGATCGTCGACGCCGCCCGGGAGTTCACCGACGCCGTCGCCGAGCGGATGCGCGCCCTGTACGTCGTCCCGGACGGCACCTCGGCCCGGACCGCCGCCCAGTCCAGCCTGCCGGCGTTCCCGCGTGGCGAGGTGGTGACCGGTGCTGTCATCGACGCGATCGTCGCCTCGATCTACGCCGTGACCGGCACCGTGCGCGAGGTGCACGACGCGGTCGACGCGGCCGACCCGACGACCGCCGACCTGTTGCACACCATCCTCGAGCGGCTCGAGCAGCTCGCCTGGCTGACCGATGCCGAGCGCCGGGTCCCCGAGGCCTCGGTGCCGGAGGCGCTCCTCGCCTGAGGCACTGGACAGATTGGCTGACCTGTCTCATTCTAGTGACATGTCAGCCGATCTGTCTGCACCTGTCGCCTACCGCCCCGGAGGCGGTGCGGCGTGGCGCGAGCCGTGGCCGTCGTACGCCGCCCTGCGTGAGCACGACCCGGTCCACCACGTCGTCCCCGAGGGCCGGCCGCAGCACGACCACTACGTGCTCTCGCGGCACGCCGACGTGCTCGCCGCGGCCGTCGACGTCGCGACCTTCTCCAGCAACCACGGCCTGACCGTCGAGTACGACGAGCTCGAGCGGATCGGCCTGGCCGACAACCCGCCGTTCGTGATGACCGACCCGCCGGTCCACACCACCTTCCGCAAGCTGGTCGCCCGGGGGTTCACGCCCCGGCAGGTGCGCGAGCTCGAGCCGGTCGTCCGGGCGTTCGCCGTCGAGCGGTTCGAGCGACTGCGCGACGAGGGCGGTGGCGACGTGGTCGCCGAGCTGTTCAAGCCGTTGCCGAGCCTGGTGGTCGGCCACTACCTGGGCGTCCCCGTCGAGGACCAGCCGCGCTTCGACGACTGGAGCAGCGCGATCGTCGCCGCCAACGTCGCCGCCGAGGGCGTGGCCGCGGCCGCCTCCGCGGCGGACGCGACGATGGAGCTGATGGGCTACTTCTCCGAGCTGGTCGAGCGACGTCGGGTCGAGCCGGGGGAGGACACGGTCTCCCAGCTGGTCCGGGCCGACGTCGACCTGCTGGAGATCCTCGCGTTCGTGTTCACGATGGTGGCCGGCGGCAACGACACCTCGACCGGCGCGCTCGGCGGCGCCGTCCAGCTGCTCGCGCAGCGGCCCGACCAGCGGGCGCTGCTGGCGGGCGACCCGGGCCTGGTGGCGGACGCGGTCGAGGAGTTCCTGCGGCTCACCTCGCCCGTGCAGGGCCTGGCCCGCACCACGACCCGTAACGTCGAGCTGCACGGGGTCGTCGTACCCGCGGGGCGCAAGGTGCTCCTCCTCTACGGCGCCGGCAACCGCGACCCCCGCCGCTACGGTCCCGACGCCGACGAGCTCGACGTCCGCCGCGCGCCCAGCCAGATCCTCAGCTTCGGCCAGGGCCACCACCACTGCCTCGGCGCGGCCGCGGCGCGACTGCAGATCCAGGTGACGCTGGAGGAGCTGGTCCGGCGGATCCCCGACTTCGCGGTCGACGAGGACGCGATCACGTGGGCCCCCGGTCCCTATGTACGACGCCCGCTGGCCCTGCCGATGACGGTGCTCCCGTGAGCTGGGTCGACCGGCGCACCCCCGCGGTCGAGCGGATCCTCGACGCGGCGGGCCGGCTGTTCGCCGGCCGGGGCGTGGACGCGGTGTCGATGGCCCAGATCGCCGCAGCTGCGGGCTGTTCGCGGGCGACGCTCTACCGCTACTTCCCCGACCGGCCCTCGCTCCAGCTCGCCTTCGTGCAGCGCGAGGCGGTGCGGGTCGGCGCCCTCGTCGCCACCGACCTCGCCGGCGCGCGCCGCGGAGCGGACCCGTTGACCGAGGGGGTGCTCGCCGCGCTGCGACACGTGCGCGCGAATCCCGCGCTGCTCGCATGGTTCGGCGACCCGGACGCCGCCCACACCGCCGACCTCGCGCAGGGCTCGGAGGTGGTCGAGGCGCTCGGGCTCACCATGGCGGCCGACCCCGACGCCGCGCGGTGGCTGGTGCGGGTGATCGTCTCGCTGCTCACCGTGCCGGGGGGTGACGAGGCGGAGGAGCGGCGGCTCGTGGAGCGCTTCGTCGCGCCCGTGGTCGCCGTGGGTCAGTCGCGCACCCAGCGGTAGACCTGCCCGTCGCGGACCTCGACGCGGTCGGGCGGGCGTGGTCGCGGGTGCTGGCGCAGGTGGGCGAGCACCTTGGTCCGCCCGCGCAGCACGAGCTCCTTGTCGTGCCAGTGCAGATAGGGATGGAGGAGCGGATGGGCGCCGGAGAAGTCGCGCGCGTCGATCAGGCTCCACGCCCTGGCGGTGGGCTCGGGCAGGTCGGGCAGGTCGTGCAGCATCCTCGGGACGCACATCCGCCACGCGTCGGTGACCAGCTCGCGCATCTCGTCGCCGTCGAGCGGGCCCAGCCGCGCGCACACCCAGTTGAACCGCAGGTCCTGCGGCCGCGGCAGGAAGAAGGTGTCGGGGGCCGAGGCCACGAGGTCGTCGCGCTGCTCCTTCGGGAAGCCGAAGCCCATCGCCTGCTCGTCCTTCGAGAACGCCAGGAAGACGATCTGGCCGATGTAGTGCTTCCACAACCCGCCGGTCTGGCGCTCGACCGCGCGGGGGAGCGGCAGCACCACCCGTCGTACGGCCTCGGCATCGGTCATGCCAGTGCACGCTAGCGGTGGTCGCCGACAGTCGGCGCGGCGTCGTACCGTCGGGGCATGAGCCCTGCCGATCTCCTCATCGACTCCCTCGGCCGCGTGCTGGAGAGCGTCGAGGCCGTCCTCGACGGCGCCTCCGACGACCTGCTCGCCGAGCGCCCCGGCCCCGACGCCAACACCATCGCCTGGCTGGTGTGGCACCTCACCCGTGTCCAGGACGACCACGTCGCCGGCGTCGCCGGCAGCGAGCAGGTCTGGACCGCCCAGGGGTACGACGCCCGGTTCGGCCTGCCGTTCGAGACCGGCGACATCGGCTACGGGCAGACCTCCGCGCAGGTCGCGCAGGTCCGGGCGTCGGCCGACCTGCTGGCCGACTACCACCGCGCGACGCACGAGCGCTCGCTCGCCTACTTCGCGTCGCTCGGTGCCGACGACCTGGACCGTGTCGTCGACGAGCGCTGGGACCCGCCGGTCACGCTCGGCGTGCGGCTGGTCAGCGTCGTCAACGACTGCACGCAGCACGTCGGCCAGGCGGCCTACGTACGGGGACTCCTGGGCTGAGCCCGGCTCACACCAGGCCCCGGACGATCTCCGCGGCCGGGGCCGCGACCGCCGACCGGTGGCCGGTGCCGGCCCACAGGTGCAGTCGGTGCGGGTCGCCGGCCGCGGCGGCCGCCCGCCGCAGGTCGCGGGTCAGGTGGTGCAGCTCCGGATAGCCGTACGGCGCCGTGGTGCCGTGCCGATCGACGAAGCCGTTGCGCAGCGCCCGTGCCGGCCGGCCCGTGAACGCGTGGGTCACCACCGTCGTGGCGAACGCCGGGTCGGCGAGGGTGGCGCGGTGCGTGGCCGACGTCCCGGCCTCTTCGGCCCGGAGCAGCAGCGTGCCGACGGCGACCGCCTCGGCGCCGGCCGCCAGCAGCGCGTGGACCGCAGCCGGTCCGTCGACGCCGCCGCCCGCGAGGACCGGCAGCGGACTCGTCGCGCGGACGGAGCGCACGACGTCGCCCGTCGCCTCGTCGCGGATCGGGCGCCGCGGGTCGAAGGTGCCGCTGTGCCCGCCGGCGGCAGGTCCCTGGACGACGAGGCCGTCGACCCCCGCCTCCTCGGCGGCCCGCGCCTCGTCGGGGGTCGTGACCGTCGCCAGGACCCGTGAGCCCGCGGCCTGCAGGCGGCGGATGTCGGCCGCCGCCGGGAGGCCGAAGGTCAGCGACACCAGCGGGACCGGGTCGGCCACGAGCAGGTCGACCTTCTCGCCCCACGCGTCGTCGTCGTGCCGGGGCTCGCTGGGCAGGTCGACGCCGAGCGCGGCCGCCTCGTCGGCGAGCGCGGTGCGGTAGGCGGCGTACGCGGCCGGGTCGATGGCACCGGGCTGGGGGACGAAGAGGTTCACCCCGAACGGGCGGCCGGCGGCCCGCGCCTCACCGAGCAGCGACTCGAACGCCGCCGCGGTCAGGTAGCCGGCCGGCAGGAAGGAGAAGCCGCCGGCGTCGGTGACCGCCGTGGCCAGGGCGACGGTGGTGGGCCCACCGGCCATCGGCGCCGCGATGATCGGGAGGTCCGTGTCGAGCAGGCTCACCGCTCCAGTGTGGCGGCCGCGGGAAATTGATTGATGTCAATCAATTCGCGCGGCAGGCATCGCCGTCACCCGGTAGCGGACGAACGACGGCACCGCCAGCGCCGCCACGACCACCAGGACGACGACCAGCACCCCGCCACCGGCTGCCGCGGTCGCCGTACCCACCATGGCGGCGGAGGCGCCGTGCGCCACGTCGGCGATCCGCGGACCCCCGGCGACGACGACGATGAAGATGCCCTGCAGGCGGCCGCGGACCTCGTCGGCCGCCGCGCTCTGGAGCATCGAGGTGCGGAACGCCGCCGAGGCCATGTCCGCGGCGCCGCCGACCACGAGCATCAGGACGGCCACCACGAGCCACAGCCGCGTGGAGCCGGGCATCGAGTCAGCGCAGAGGACGGCCAGGCCGAAGCCGACCATCGCCAGGCCCCAGACCACGATGCACCACACGACGGCCCTGCCCTGGGCGGAGATCCGCGAGACCCAGCCGGAGAAGACACCGCCGAGCACGGCGCCGGCGGGGATGCCGGCGAAGAGCAGCGCGAACGCGAGGCCGCCCTCCTCGGGACCGAGGAAGCTCTCGTGGGCGATCTCGGGGAAGAGCGCGCGCGGCATGCCGAAGACCATCGCGATGATGTCGACGACGAAGGACATCATCAGCACCGGCTGGGTCCGCAGGTAGGTGATCCCCTCGACGACCGAGCGCAGCCCGGGCGTCCCGCTGACCACGCCCTCGACGGGCAGGCGCGGCAGTCGTACGACGGCCCACAGCGTCGCGAGCAGGCAGACGGCGTCCGCGAGGTAGAGCCACGAGAAGCCGGTGAACGGGATGAGGATGCCGGCGATGAGCGGGCCGCCGATGGCGCCGGCCTGCATCACGGTCATGTTGAGCGAGTTCGCGGCCGGGAGCACCTCGGCGTCGAGGAGCCGCGGCAGGATCGCCGACCGGGTCGGCTGGTTGACCGCGAAGAAGCCCTGCTGCACGGCGAACAGGCTGAGCAGCAGCCACACGTTGCCGACGTCGAGGGCGGCCTGCAGCCAGAACAGGGCCGCGGTCCCGATCAGCCCGGTCGTGGTGACCATCATGATCGTGCGGCGGTCGAAGTGGTCGGCCAGCGCACCGCCCCACAGGCCGAAGACGACGAGTGGCACGAGGCCGAAGATGCCGGTCAGGCCGACATACGCCGACGAGCCGGTGTCGGCGTAGATCTGGGCCGGCACGGCGACGACCGTCAGCTGCGCGCCGACGACCGTGATGATGTTGGCCGTCCACAGCCGCCGGAAGTGCGGGTTCTTCAGCGGCCGGGTGTCGGCCAGGATCCCGCGGAGGCTCACCGGGTCAGGCTACGGAGTGGTCGGACGTCTCGATGAATCCGGGTCGATGAATCAGCGCGGATCGGACGGTCGACACGGTCATGAGCACTGGACACCAGGACGCCGGGACGAGCGCGGTCGGACCGCTCGACATCACCTTCACCGAGACGCTCCGCAGGAGCGACGCCAAGGGCGGCTGGACCTATGTGGTCTGGCCCGAGTCGGCCGAGCGCTTCGGGACGCGCGGCCGGGTCAAGGTCCGCGGCACGATCGACGGGACGCCGTTCGAGACCTCGTTCATGGCGCTCGGCGACGGCAACCACAAGCTGCCCGTGACGACCGCGCTGCGCGTCGAGAGCGGCAAGCAGGAGGGCGACACCGTCGAGGTGCACCTGACGGAGCGGCTCTCCTAGGGGGAATCCGGAAGCCGCGACGGGAAATCCCGTGGCAGGCTGTCGTATCGGTGCAAGTCCCTTCGTGGTGGAGATGTGAGGCGGTCATCGGGGCCGCCCCGGACACCCGAACCGACCGAGGAGAAGAGCCATGACGCAGTACCTGCTGGCCGTGCACGGCAACGAGGCCGACTACGCCGCGATCACCCCCGAGCAGGCCCAGGAGATGTTCGCGGCCGTCGACCAGTTCAACCAGAAGCTCCAGGCCGACAACGTCTGGGTCTTCGCCGGCGGCCTCGAGGGCGTCGGCAGCGCGAGCGTCGTCGATGCGTCCGGCGACGCGCCGGTCATCACCGACGGCCCCTACCTCGAGACCAAGGAGCACATCGGCGGCTTCTGGATCATCGACGTCCCCGACGACGCGACGGCGCTGCAGTACGCCACCGAGGGCTCGCGGGCCTGCCAGGGCAAGGTCGAGGTGCGGCCGTTCGCGCCCGAGCCCCCGGCCGACGCGTGACGGACCGCCCGGTGGTCGAGGAGGTCGCGCAGCGACCGTCACGAGACCCTGACGCGACGTCCGCCCGGACCGCGGTCGAGCGGATCTTCCGCGAGGAGTACGGCCGGCTGATCGCCTCCCTCGTCCGCCGCTTCGGTGACATCGACATCGCCGAGGAGGCGGCGGGGGAGGCCCTGGTCGCCGCGCTCGAGAAGTGGCCCGAGGCGGGCGTCCCGCCCAACCCCGGCGGCTGGCTCACCACCACCGCCGGCAACCGGGCCATCGACAAGCTCCGTCGCGAGAAGGTGCGCGAGACCAAGCACGAGGCCGCTGCCATGCTGTACGACGACACCCCGCACGAGCCGACCGGCGCGATCACCGACGACCGGCTGCGGCTCATCTTCACCTGTTGCCACCCTGCACTCGCGCCGGAGGCCCGGATCGCGATGACCCTGCGCCTGCTCGGCGGGCTCACGGTCGCCGAGATCGCGGCCGCCTTCCTCGTCCAGGAGACGACGATGGCCCAGCGGATCACCCGCGCCAAGGCCAAGATCAAGGGCGCCAACATCCCCTACAAGGTCCCCGAGGCCGAGGACCTGCCCGCCCGGGTGGGCGCGGTGCTCGCCGTCCTGCTGCTGATCTTCAACGAGGGCTACCTCTCCACCGGCGACGGCGACCCGATCCGGGCGGACCTGACCGGTGAGGCGATCCGGCTCGCCCGCACGCTGCACGACCTGATGCCCGACGAGCTCGAGGCCACCGGCCTGCTGGCACTGCTGCTGCTGACCGAGTCGCGCCGTGCGGCGCGGGTGCGCGGCGACGAGCTGGTCACCCTGGAGGAGCAGGACCGAGGCGGCTGGGACCGCGCGCTGATCGCCGAGGGCCAGGACCTGGTCCGCGCCTGCCTCGCCGCCAACCGGCCCGGTCGCTACCAGATCCTCGCGGCCATCAACGCCGTCCACACCGACGCCCCGACGGGCGCGGCGACCGACTGGGCCCAGATCGCGGCCCTCTACGACCAGCTCTCGCGGATCGACCCGTCGCCGATCGTCGCGCTCAACCGGGCCGTCGCGATCGCGGAGCTCGACGGGCCCGAGGTGGCGCTGGCGATCGTCGACCGGCTGCCCCTGGAGACCTACCACGCCTGGCACGCGACCCGGGCCGAGCTGCTGCGCCGGCTCGGTCGCTCGGCCGAGAGCCGCGAGGCGTACGACGCCGCGCTGGCCGTGTGCGACAACACCGCCGAGCGCGCGTACCTCACCCGGAAGCGGGACCAGCTGGCGCCGTGACCCGGTCGCGGGGCGGCAGCCACAGCACGAACCGCGTGGTGGCCGAGGCGGTGTCGATCGACAGGTGGCCGCCGCAGACGTCGGCGAGCTCGGACGCGACGGCGAGCCCGATCCCCTCGGACCCCGCGGACCCGGTGCTCACTCCGCGGTGGAACACGTCGGTCCCCAGCGCCCGGGTGCCCTCGTCGCCGACCACCAGCTCCAGGTGCGTTCCGGCGTCGCGGACCTCGACGCCGATGGTGCCGGCACCGTGCTTGCGGGCGTTGTCGAGGAGGACGTCGAGCACCTGCTCCACCGGCCCCCTGGGCACGCGCGTCCGGGACCGCCGCCCCTCCTGCTGGAAGGTGATCGTCCGTCCCGTGGAGGCCAGCCGTCGCTCCCACCGCTCGACGCCGGCGGTGGCCAGCGCGACCAGGTCGATGACTTCGTGCGCGTCGATGCGGCGCCCACGGGCCAGGTCGAGCAGCTCGTCGACGGCGGCGTTGAGGCGGTCCAGCTCGGCGATCCCGCGCTCCAGCTCCTCCCGGACCTCGGGCGCCGTCTCGGGCCACAGCGTCAGGTCCTCGAGCCCGAGTCGCAGCGCCGTGACGGGCGTGCGCAGCTGGTGCGAGGCGTTGGCCGCGAACTCGCGCTCGCGGCGTACCAGGTCGTCGAGCTGGGCCGCCGCGCCACGGAGGGAGGCCCCGATCTCCTCGGCCTCCGGGACCGCGTACGACGGCACGTCGAGGTCGAAGTGCCCGCGGCCCAGCTCCCGCGACAGGCCCGCGAGCTCCTGGAAGGGGCGCGACATCCGGCGCGCGATCGCGAAGCCCAGCACCGCCGACCCGACGGCGAGGACCAGGCCCAGCAGCACGAGCGGGGTGATCGCGTCGCGGACGCTCGAGCTGATGGTCTCGCCGGACACGCTCAGCCGCAGCGAGCCTCCGTCCGGGAGGGGCTTGGTGACGATGATCCCGCCCTCGCCGTCGACGGAGTCGCCGACGGCGACCTCGGCACCGTCGGCGGGGCGGTACTCGACCCGGTCGGCGCCGGCGAGGCCGTGCTCGAGCAGCGCCGCGTCGACCTCGCCGCCGGCATCACGTCGCTCCTCGACCAGGCCGGCGAGAGCGGTCGAGGTGCCGTCGAGGGTGGCCCGCTCCTGGTCGCGGACCAGGTCGGCGAGGAAGTAGGCACGGGGCACGCCGTAGAGCCCGATGACGGCGAGGGTCAGTCCGACGAAGGCGATGACCAGCCGCTCACGCATCGCGCGGGGTGTCCTCGAGCCGGAAGCCGACGCCCCGGACGGTGCCCAGGGCGATGGGGGCGTCGCTGTCCTGCAGCTTCTGGCGCAGCCGGCCGATGGTCGCGTCGAGGGTCTTGGTGGAGCCGAACCAGTTCTCGTCCCAGACCTCGGCCATCAGGGTCTCCCGGCTGACGACCGCCCCGCGGTGCTGCTCGAGCAGCGCGAGGACGTCGAACTCCTTGGCGGTCAGCGCCAGCTCCTCGTCGCCGGCCCACACGCGGCGCGCTGCACGGTCCAGCCGGAAGTCCGGGACAGCCGGCGCGGCGGGCCCGGCCGCCGACGGCGCTGCCGCCGGTGCGACCTCGGGCGCCGCCTCGACGACGGCCGGCCGGTGCGAGCGGCGCAGCAGGGCACGCACCCTCGCGAGCAGCTCGGACAGGCTGAAGGGCTTGGCGAGGTAGTCGTCGGCCCCGACGTCGAGGCCGACCACCCGGTCCAGCTCGCCGGCCCGGGCCGTGAGGATGACGATGCCGCCCTCGTAGCCCTGGGACCGGAGCTGTCGGCACACGTCGAGTCCGTCCATGTCGGGCAGGCCGAGGTCGAGGAGCACCAGGTCGACACCGCCCGCGGCCACCGCGTCGATCGCGGCATGCCCCGCGGCGACCCGCTCGACGTCGTAGCCCTCGCGCTGCACGGCGCGGAGCAGGGGCGCGGCGATGGCGTCGTCGTCCTCGACGATCAGCAGGCGCACGGGCACCTCACCGAGCATAGGGGGCCGGACCGGCCCAGGCGGACCGGGCACGCTCGCGCCGGTCGACCTCGATGGCGACGAGGATGCCCATCGCCACCGCCAGGACGATCCCGGCCCTCGCGTCGATGTCGTGCCGGACCTGGCCCGGGAGCCCGATCGTCAGGGCCAGCACGGTCAGGCACAGCTGCGCGCCGGTGACGACCACGACCGGGAGCCTGGTCTCCAGCGCGTTCACGCGGGACAGCGCCAGCGCCGACAGCAGGCTCAGCGGCGCGAGGATCGCGGCACTGACCGACGTACGGTCACCGATCCCGCCGGCCCACCACACCTGGCACAGGCCGAGCAGGGTCATGAGGATGGTCGCCGTCCGCCAGCCGCGGGTGTGGTTCATCAGAGGTCCCTGTCCGCTGGTCCGGACTCCGTCACCGGCGTCGCGGCGCAGGCGCCCCCACCGAGCGAGGTCGCGGCGGTGGACGGGGTCCACACCATCGTCGGCGCCACCGACGACGTGCGCAGGCCGCCGCCCGACGCGAGCGTCCCGACGACGATCGTGACCACCGTGCGGCCGACCCCGTCGACGGTGACGGTGGATGCGGTCATGGTCGCGTTGAAGGTCGCCGTCTTGCGGGCCTTGACGTAGTCGTCGCGCAGGCCGATCGAACCGAGCTGGACGGCGTTGCCGTTGCGCAGCACGTCGAGCACGTCGGTCCGGTTGCCGCCGCCGACCAGGTTGCCGTCGCGCAGGCGCAGGCTGACCGGCAGGGCGGCGCCGGTCCAGCCGGCGGTGATGCTCGCCGGGGCGACGGACTCGCTGTAGGTCAGGGTGATCGTGTCGCCGGCGTCGAGTCGCCCGAGGGTGCCGTCGCCGTTGGAGGCCTGGACGTCGACGGCACGCAGGGTGCTGTTGTCGACCTTGCGGGCGCTGACGACCGCCGAGGTGGAGGCGGCGCCGCGGCCGTCGACGACGATCGCCCGCAGGTCGTAGCTGCCGTTGGCGACCGTGCGCGTGTCCCACGCGCAGGAGTACGGCGCCGTGGTGCTCGTGCAGAGGTCGGTCCACGTGCTCGTGCCGGTCGCGGCGCGCTGGATGCGCACCGAGGCGACACCCGCGGTGGAGTTGGCCTGCGCGGTCACCGTGACCGTGCCGGAGAGGTACGCGCCCGGGTCGTCCACGGAGATCGACGAGACGGTGTTGTCGACGACGCGGCCGGTCACGCCGGCCGAGGTCGCGGTGTTGCCGGCGACGTCGGTCGCGACGGCCCGGAACGAGTAGGTGCCGTCGGTGAGCGTGGTCGTCGCGACGCGGCAGCTGAACGGCTCGGCGGTGATCGTGCAGAGCGTCTGCCAGGTGCTGGTGCCGTTGCGGAGGTGCTGCAGCACGACCTGCTGGACGCCGGAGCCCGCGTCGGTGGCGCTCGCGGCGAAGGTGACCGAGCCGCTGAGCGGGCTGCCGGGGTCGGTCATCGTGACCGTCGGGGCCAGGTTGTCGACGAGCACGTCGCTGACGACGGCCGAGGTGACCGTGGTGGTGCCGGACGTGGCGACGGCGCGGAGGTCGAAGGAGTCGTTGGCGAAGGACGTCGTGCTCCAGGTGCAGCCGAACGGGGCGGACAGGCCGGAGCAGAGCGTCTTCCAGCTCGTGCTCCCCGCCGTGGCGTACTGGATGGTGACGAGCCACGGCAGCGCGCCGCCGTTGTAGACGGTCGCGCCCATCGCGACATTGCCGCGGACGACGTCGCCGGGGTCGGCGAGGACAACGACGACGTTGTTCGCGACCGTGGTCCGCACGCTGTCGGAGAGGCTGGTGTAGCCCGCGCCGTTCACGGCGCGGGCCCGCAGGTCGTAGCTGCCGTCCGCGAGCGAGCCGGTCGCCCACGCGCAGGAGTACGGCGCCGTAGTGTCGGTGCAGACCGTGGTCCAGGTGGACGCCCCGGGGGCGAGGTACTGCAGGGTCACCGACGCGATGCCGGACTCGGCGTCGGTCGCCGTCGCCGACAGGGTCACCGTGCCCTGCAGCGGCGTACCGGGGTTGGCCAGGGTGACCGCCGGGGCGGTCCAGTCCTGCGCGGCCTCGACGGTGCCGGAGGAGGCGCTGGAGCTGGTGAAGGTCGCGTCCGAGAACCCGCTGGAGAAGCGGGAGGCCAGCGCCACGACGAGGATCCCGAGGATCAGGATCGCGGGCGTGCGGCGCATGGTCGGTCCTTCCTGGCGTGGGTGCTGACGGAGGTGTTCGGGGATGCTTCAACGGTAGGGAGAGGCGGACCACGACGGGTCGACGCGATCTCCACGGGCGCTCCACAAATAGGAACGCACTTGTGGGAGGTGCGGGAAGACGACAGCGGCTGCCTCCCGGCCCCACGCCAGGAGACAGCCGCAGCTCGTCAGGCCGTGCGCACCCCGCCCGGTCCACCCCCCAGTGCGGGATCGGGACGAGTGCGTACGGCGGCGACCAGCTGGCCGAGGCTGAGCAGGGCGACGAGCCCTGCCGGGAGTCCGATGACGAGGAGTCGGACCTGAGGATCGGCCAGCGCGATGAGGATCCAGCCCGCGTGCGGGACGCCGAAGCTCACCACGGGCTGCGTGTCGGAGGTGAGCGAGAACAGCCACGGGTCGGGGTCCGGGTTGGCGTCGCCCTTCGTGCGCAGGACCTGCTCACCCTCGGGCGAGCGGCCGATCGCGATGATCCGGTGGGTGACCAGCGTGGTCACCCCGGACGACGCCGGCGGCTGGTAGGTGATCACGTCCCCCACCTCCAGGTCCGCCGCCGCGACGGGCTTCTCGAAGACGATCGAGCCCTTCTCGTACGTCCCGGACATCGACCCGCCGGTGATCACGTAGCGCTCGTGACCCAGCAGTGACGGCAGGACGTAGGCCGCGCCGAGCAACGTCACGACCACGAGAAGGAGATTGCCGAGCAGGCCGGTCGCGCGACTGAGCCGGGGGTGGCGTTGTGCGGTCATGGTGCTCATCTCCGTGGTCTCGGGCCGGTTCTCGTGGCAGGACGTTGCTCAGCGCGGGGTCACTGGTTGGTGGTCTCGCCGTTGAGCTGGATCGAGTCCCACTGGTACGACGCCGAGGCGGTCTTGCCCTGGTCGGCGTTCGGCGTGGTGGTGGCGAGCTTCACGGTGAACTTGTAGGTGGTCGCCACGCCGGGCTGGACGACGCCGAGGTCGTTCTTCGTGCCGTCGACGAGACCGCCGAAGGTGCCGTTGTAGACGGGGGTGCCGGTGGTCGTGTTGGTGATCACCAGGCTGAGGTTGTCGCCCGTGAAGCCGTTGGTCGACGCCGTCTCGGTGAGGCTGAAGGTGGCCGGCAGGCTGCCGGTGTTGGTGAGCGTGAGCGAGCCGTTGAGCGTGTCGCCCGGCTTCATGTTCGTCAGGTTGAAGACAGCGCCGCCGTCCTTGGAGTTGCTCTGCGACAGCGTGCCGGAGGTGACCGCGCTGACGGTGTTGTTGGACTGCGAGGTGAACGTCGCACCCGATCCCACGGCGATGGCGCCGGCGGCGGCCATCGTGGCGAGCGGGAGGAGGACCTTCTTGGACATCTGCATGACTGACTTCTCCTGGGTGTGTTGCCTGGTCTGTGGCGGGGTGTTTCCCGATGGCCAGAACTCTTCCAAGGCGAGGGCCACAGGAGATCGACGCGATTCCTCCACGAAGTCCTCCGCTCCTCCACGGTTTTCCACATCGCTCCACGGGAACTCCACGCCGGACCCGCGCCGACGCGGGGGCGGCGCTCGTAGGATCTCGCCATGACGCCGGCTCCCCTCGCGCTCCCGACCGCGCCCGACCTCTGGCCCGACTGGATCCGGGAGCGCTCGGCGTCCGAGCTCGCCCGCGCGACCGAGCTCGTCGACGGGCTCCGGACCGCGCCGCCGGCCGACCCGGTCGCCGTACTCCGGCAGTGGGACCGGGCCGCCGGCCACCTCGGCAATGTCGCGGCCTTCGGCTCGCTGCTGGGCAACGTGCACCCGCTCGAGTCGGCGCGCGACCTGGCCGACGCCGCCGAGCAGGAGGCGTCGAAGCTGGGCACGCAGTGGAGCCTCGACCGCGAGCTGTACGACGTCTTCGCGGCCATCGACGACTCGTCGGTCGCCCACGACCCGCTCGCCGTGCGGCTCCTCGCCAAGGTGCGGGCCGACTTCCGCCGCTCCGGCGTGGACAAGGACGAGGCGACGCGGGAGCGGATCTCCGCGATCCGCGAGCGGATCACCGAGCTCGACCAGGAGTTCAGCCGGGTCACCCGCGACGACGTGCGCACGGTCCGCGTGCGCCCCGAGCAGCTCGCCGGCATGCCCGCCGACTGGCTCGAGGCGCACCCCGCCGACGACGAGGGCCTGGTCACCGTCAGCACCGACTACCCCGACTCGGTGCCGGTGCGGATGTTCGCGCACGACCAGGGCGTCCGCCGCGACCTCACGATCGCCTTCCTCGAGCGGGGCTGGCCCACGACCGAGGCACTGCTGACCGAGCTCTTCGCGCTGCGCCACGAGCTGGCCACCACGGTCGGCTACGCCGACTGGCCGTCGTACGACGCCGACGTGAAGATGATCGGCACGGGCCCGGCCATCCCGGAGTTCATCGACCGGATCGCCACGGCCGCCGAGGAGCCGATGCGGCGCGACCTCGCCCAGCTGCTGGCGCGCTACCGCCGCGACTTCCCCGACGCGACCGAGGTCCCCGGCTTCGACTTCCAGTACTACGCCGAGCTGGTCCGCTCCGAGGAGTACGACGTCGACGCCCAGCGCGTGCGCACCTACTTCGACTTCGGCAAGGTCCGCCAGGGCCTGCTCGAGGTGACCGGCCGGCTCTTCGACCTTGCCTACCGACCCGTCGACGTCCCCGTCTGGCACGAGGAGGTCACCGCCTACGAGGTCGAGCAGGCCGGCCGCGTGATCGGCCGGATCTACCTCGACCTCCACCCGCGCGAGGGCAAGTACAAGCACGCCGCGCAGTTCACGCTGACCGACGGCGTCGCCGGCGAGCAGCTGCCCGAGGGCGTGCTGGTCTGCAACTTCTCCCGCGGCCTGATGGAGCACGACCACGTCGTGACGCTCTTCCACGAGTTCGGCCACCTGCTCCACCACGTGCTCGCCGGCCACGGCGACTGGTTCCGCTTCGCCGGTGTCGCGACCGAGTGGGACTTCGTCGAGGCGCCCAGCCAGATGCTCGAGGAGTGGGCGTGGCACGCCGACGTGCTGCGCACCTTCGCCAGCGACGCGTCGGGCGAGCCGATCTCCGCCGAGCTGGTCGCCGCGATGCGCGCCGCCGACGACTACGGCAAGGGCATCTACGCGCGCACCCAGATGTTCTACGCCGCCATGTCGTACTGGTTCCACGCCGACCGGGCCGGCGCGGAGGTGCCCGACCTGACCGAGCGGATGGTCGAGCTCCAGGCCCGGTACGCCGCCCTCCCGTACCTCCCCGGCACCCACATGTTCGCCAGCTTCGGCCACCTCGGCGGCTACAGCTCGGCCTACTACACCTACATGTGGTCGCTGGTGATCGCGAAGGACATGTTCAGCGCCTTCGACGAGTCGGACCTGTTCGCGCCGGAGGTGGCCCACCGCTACCGCGACGCCGTGCTCGCCCGTGGCGGGGAGGGCGACGCCGCCGACCTCGTCGCCGACTTCCTCGGCCGGCCGTTCGCGTTCGACGCGTACGCCGCCTGGCTGGCGCGCTAGAAGTCGTCGGCCACCCCCTTGTGTCGGCCAACGCTTACGCGTACGCTTGCGATATATCGCGATACCAACACGAACTGTTTGCGCGATATCCCGAACTCGCAAGCGGGCCCACGAGGCCCCGACAGACGAAGGAGGTCCCATCATGGGACGCCACAAGAATTTCGGACCTGACGACTGCGGCCCCTGGGGCAACCCGGAGCTGCGCGGATTCCAGCGCCGCAACCGCGGCGACTTCGGCCCCGGGCCCTGGGGTGCCTGGGGCGGCGGCTGGGGCGAGCCCGGCCGCGGCGGACGCCACGGCTTCGGCGGTCACGCCGGGCACGGCGGTCCGCCGCCGTGGCTGGTCGGCCTCTTCGGCCAGGGTCGCCCCGAGCCGGGCCGTGGTCCGCGGGTACGCCGCGGCGACGTCCGCTCGGCCATCCTCGACGTGCTCCGCGCGGCCAACGAGCGCGAGGAGTCGCCGAACGGCTACCAGGTGATCCAGCAGATCACCGAGCGCAGCGGCGGCGTGTGGAAGCCGAGCCCCGGCTCGGTCTACCCGACCGTGCAGCAGCTGCTCGACGAGGAGCTCGTCGAGAACGACGAGGCCGGCCGCCGCGGCATGCGGCTGACGACCAAGGGCGCGGCCTGGTGCGAGGAGCACGCCGACGAGCTCGCCGCCGTGTGGGTGCCCTTCGACCGCCGCAAGGAGGCCGAGGCCACCGGCGACGGCGGCCAGCCGGGCAGCGCCGACATCAAGGCCGAGATCGGCCAGGTGATGGGCGCCGTGTGGCAGATCGTGACCGCAGGCTCCGAGGGCCAGCGGCGCGCGGCGGTCGACGTGCTCGTCGAGGCGCGCCGCAGCCTCTACGGCATCCTCGCCGACGGTCCGGACGCCGACCAGGCGCAGCCGGCCGAGGACGAGGACGACGCCTGACCCGACCCGGTACGGCGTGACACGAGGGCCCCGGCCCGGGTGATCCCCGGGCCGGGGCCCTTCGCGTGCTGCCGCCCTGCCGCCCGGCGCTCGCCTCAGCCGGCGTTGAGGAAGTCCGGTGCCAGCACGGTGTCCACGGAGTCGTCGCCCCGGCGGGCGCGCTGCGTGGCGCAGATCCCCGAGGTGAGGCAGCGGCGCACCCACGGCGAGCTGCCGTCCTGGCCGATGAGCGCGCCGTCCTGGGACCAGCCCGCGGAGATGGACAGCCGGTCGAGGGGGACGCGGTCGCCGCCGGCGGTCGGCTCGACGTACTGCCCGTCGGTGCCCCCGAGGAACAGCCACCGGCCGTCGGGCGAGACCGTGACCACGCTGAAGTCGCCCTCGACGGACCGGCGGACCTCCCCGGTGACAGCGTCGACGACGACCCACTGCCCGTCGTCGTTCCTGGCGATGCCCACGCCGGAGCGCACCGACATCGGCAGCCGGGGGAGGTCGGTGACCTTCCCGGAGCGCCACTCGACGCGGTGGGCGACGTGGTCGGCCGTCGAGAAGTACGCCGCGTCGCCGTCCAGCAGCGCCGGTTCGAGGATCTCGCCGCCCGACGCCAGGGTCGACCCGGGCGACGGCAGGGCGACCTGGCCCACCTCGCTGTCGGTCACGACGTCCCAGACGTGCAGGACGAGCTCGTCCGCCCGGCTGGAGACCCAGGCGACGCGCGGCGCTGCGATGTCTCCGTCGACGGTCGGCGTCCCGTCCGGGATGGACAACCGTCGCGTGCTGCCGTCCGGACGGACGAGGGTGAAGCGCCCGGCCTCGCCGACGATGCTCTTGACGACCACGCCGGCCGTGGTCTGGGAGAGCCGGACGACCTGGCCGGGCACGGTGACGGGGATGCCACCCACGGTGACCTCGTGGTCCGTCGCGGACCAGGTCGCCCACGACTCGTACGCCGTCGGGAGCTCGTCCGCGTCGTCCTTGCCCTCGTTCGTGACGGAGTGGTTGCTGCGCGGCTTCCCGGCGAAGGGGTCGACGAGGGCGACCCCGCCCCCGATCACGCCGAGCACGACCGTCGCGGCGGCGACCGTCGCGACGCGGCGACGGGTGCGCAGGGCGCGGCCCCGGGCGGCGATGCCGGCGACGTGGGGGTGCGGCACGTCGACGTCGTCGACGGAGCGGTGCAACAGGTCGGAGAGCTCAGGCATGGGGTCCTCCCGGAGCGGTGGCGGCGAGCTCGATGTCGCCGAGCAGGGTGCGCAGCCTGGTGAGCGCGACCGAGGTCTGGCTCTTCACGGTGCCGGGGGCCACGCCGAGCGCGTCGGCGGTCTCCTGGACCGACAGGTCGTCGTAGAAGCGGAGGACGACGACCGCACGCTGCCGCGGCGAGAGCTGGGCGAGTGCCGCGGCGACGTCGACGCGCTCGCCGACGGTGCTGACGGTGTCGCCCTGCGCCGGCCGCTCGGGCAGGGTCGCGGTGGGTCGCTCGTTGCGGGTGGAGCGGCGCCGGTACCAGCTGGTGGTCTGGGTGACGAGTGCCCGCCGGGCGTAGCCGTGCGCCGCGCCCACGTCGCGGATCCGGTGCCAGTTGCTGTAGGTCCTCGCCAGTGCCGTCTGGACGAGGTCCTCGGCCAGGGCGTGCTCGCGCACGAGCAGGACCGCGGTCCGGTAGAGCGCCGGCCAGGCGGCATGGACGAGCTCGACGAACTCCTCCTCCGTCGGCCCCCGAGACGCGATGACGGGCATGGGTCGATCCTCTCTCGTCGACCGCTGACTGCGGCCTGCGCAGGGAGGACGCCCGGGAGCCGGGTCCGGTTGGGGTGGGTCGGCGTGAATCTGCGCCGCTGCGCTCCGGTGGTCAGCCCTCGAGCCGGCGTCGGCCGGCGAGCGCGTACTCCTCGTCCTTGAGCCGGACGGCCGCCCGGTCCACCGGGACCTCGTGGCCCTTCTCGCACGTCACCGTGACGGACAGCGGCGTACCGCAGTCGCGGTGGACCAGCTCGACCCCGGTCCGGTGGTCGTCGCGCAGCCCCTCGCCCCACTGCACCATGGCGACGATGATCGGGAAGATCCCGCGCCCGCGCTCGGTGAGGACGTACTCGTCGCGGGTGCGCTTGCCGGCCTCGCGGTAGGGCCTGCGGTCGACGATCCCGTCGGCGAACAGCTGCTTGAGCCGTCCCGCGACGACCGCCTCGCTGAGCCCGGTCCGGCGGACGAGCTCCTCGAACCTGGTCCCGCCGTAGAACAGCTCGCGGATCACCAGCATCGCCGAGCGGGTGCCGATGACCTCGAGGGAGCGCTCGATCCGGCACCAGCCCTTCGCGGGCCACTCGTCGCGCTCGGAGAACGCGCCCAGGCGCTCGAGGACGTCGGTCGGTCCAGCCGCGCTGCCGTCGTGATCCATGACTCGATTCTACTTCTGGCTTTGCCTCTTGCAAGTCAGCATGTATGGTCTGGCTATGGTTTCCATTAGTCAGGATCGTGGTACGGCGGCGACGCCGCTCGTCCGGAACAGGTGGCCCAGCCTGTTCGTCGTCTGCATCGGCGTGATGATGACCTTCGTCAACGCCTCCTCCACGATCGGAGCGCTCGCGTCGATCCAGGACGACCTCCACGTCCCGGGCAGCTCGCTGGTGTGGGTCACCAGCGCCTTCGCGCTCGCGCTCGTGAGCCTGGTGATGTCGGCCGGGACCTTCGCCGAGCTCTACGGGCGTCGTCTCACCTACGTCTCGGGCGTCGCGATCTTCACCGGCGGGAGCCTGCTGGCGTTCCTGGCCGACAGCTCCGGCGTCCTGATCACCGCGCAGGCGGTCATGGGCGTCGGCGCGGCAGCGATCCTGCCCTCGGGCCTGGCGATCGTCAGCACCAGCTTCCACGACCCCCACGAGCGCACCGGCGCGATCAGCATCTGGGCCAGCTGCGCCGGCCTCGGGCTGGCCATCGGACCGCTGGTCGCCGGCGCGCTGCTCCGTGAGTTCTCCTGGCACAGCGTCTACCTGACCAACGTGCTCCTCGGCGTCGTCGCCGGAGGCCTCGCGCTCCTGGTGCTCGGCGAGAGCAAGCACCCCTCGCGCCAGCTGGACCCGCTCGGTGTCGTCCTGGGCACGGTCACGGTGGCGGCGGCGACGTACGCGGTCATCGAGGGCGGAGCGAGCGGCTACGGAGAGCCCCGCATCGTCGTGGCCTATGTCGTGACCGCGGTGGCCGGCGTCCTGTTCCTGCGCGTGGAGTCCACCCACCACGACCCGATGCTCGACCTGGGCCTGTTCCGGAGCGCGTCCTTCACCACCGTGATGCTGGTGGGCGCAGCGGCGATGTTCGGCTTCGTCGGGATCGCGCTGCTCAGCGTGCTGCACCTCCAGCGGGTCGCCGGGTACGACCCGCTCGGCGCCGGCGTCCGGCTGATGCCGATGATGCTCAGCTACGTCGTGCTCAGCGCCTTCGGTGCCCGGATCGTCCGGACCATCGGGTTCACGGTGACGCTGACGGCCGGCCTGCTGCTCATGGGTGCCGGCGCGCTGTCCCTGCTGTGGAACGGTGCGGACACCGGATATGCGCACATGTGGCCCGGACTGCTGCTGGCCGGCGTCGGAAGTGCGCTGCTCATCGCCCCGTCGACCGCGGCGGCCGTCAACAGCGTGGGCCCGCTGCAGGCCGGCATGGCATCGGCGACCGTGAACCTCTTCCGCCAGCTCGGCTCCATGCTCGGTCCCGCCGTCCTCGGGACGATCGCCACCAGCCGCTTCCCGTCCATCCTCGCCGAGAGCCTCGACGACAGGGGCGTCCCGCACGCCACCGCCGACGCGGTCGCCACGAGCATCAGCCACGGCCAGGCGCCGCACGCCGACGCGAACGCCCTGGCCCTGCTCCCGGGCGCCGTGCCCGACGCCTTCACCACGGCACTCCACGGAGGGCTCCTGGTCGGCGGCTTCGTCCTGCTCGCCATCGCCGTGCTGGCGGCGCTCTTCGTCCGCCACCAGCAGCCCACTGCCCCCGCCACACCCCTCGTCCCCGAAAGGAACTGACATGCCCACCCTCAACGGAGCCGTCGTGCTCGTCACCGGAGCCAACGGCGGCCTCGGCACCCACTTCGTCCACCAGGCGCTCGAGCGCGGTGCCGCCAAGGTGTACGCCGCGGCCCGCAACCCACGCGAGTGGGGCGACGACCGCATCACGCCGCTGGTCCTCGACGTCACCTCGCCGGAGTCCGTCGCGGTCGCGGCCGACATCGCCCGTGACGTGACGGTCGTGATCAACAACGCCGGGGCGTCCAACGGGTCCAGCGTCCTCGGCGACCTGTCCGCTGCGCGCGAGCTGTTCGAGGTGAACTTCTGGGGAGCGCTCGAGGTCACCAACGCCTTCACCCCGGCCCTGAGGTCGTCCGGCGGAACGCTGCTCAACGTGCTGTCCGTCCTGAGCTGGCTCGGCATCGGCGACGCCTACTCGGCCACGAAGGCCGCGCTCTGGCAGGCCACCAACACCCAGCGCATCAAGCTCGCCGCCGACGGCGTGCACGTCGCCGGCCTCCACCTGGGGTACGCCGACACCCCCATGACCCGTGGTGTGGACGCTCCCAAGCTCGATCCGGCCGACGTGGTCCGCTCGGCGTACGACGGCCTCGAGGCCGGCAGCCACGAGATCCTCGCCGACGAGCTCAGCCGCCAGGTGAAGGCGGGCCTGGCCGCCCCGGTCGAGGTGCTCTACCCCCAGCTCGCGCGGAGCGACGCATGAGCCGGGAGCGCACCTACGCCTGGGAGGACCCCAAGGTCTTCGCCGATGCCGCGGCCGGCCTGGCCGGACTGGACTTCCTCAACCTGATCGGCAGTGGCGAGCTGCCCGTCGTCCCGGCCGGTGCCACGACCAACGTCCTCCCCGTCGCCGTCGGCGACGGCTGGGCGGAGTTCGAGATGCAGCCCGAGGAGTGGCACTACAACCCGATCGGCTCCGTCCACGGCGGGATGATCGCCGGCCTCGCCGACTCGGCCCTCGGCTGCGCCGTCCACACGAAGCTCCCGGCCGGGGTCGGCTACACCTCCCTCGACCTGAACATCAGGTTCACCCGGGCCGCCAACCTCGACAGCGGCCTGCTCCGCTGCCGGGCGGAGGTCGTCACGATCGGGCGTCGTACCGCCACCGCCGAGGCGAGGGTCCTCGACGGCGACGGGCGGGTCGTCGCCCACGCATCCACGACCTGCCTCCTCCTCCGCTGACCCACCCGCCCCTCGACCGACGGAGCAACCCATGTTCGACAAGCTGTCCTACGACGTCTTCATCGCCGACCCCGTGCCCCAGGACGTCACCGACCTCGTGCCGAACGGCGACAAACGCATGTTCTCGCCACTCTCGATCACCCTGGTCTCGGGCGACCGGGACGCCGTCCTCGTCGACCCGCCGATGACGATCGCCCAGACCGCGGCCGTCGGCGACTGGGTCGAGTCCACCGGGAAGAACCTGACCCACATCTTCGTGACCCACGGCCACGGGGACCACTGGTTCGGCTCCGCCGAGCTCGCCGAGCGGTTCGGCGCCGAGGTGGTGGCGACCGCCGGGACGATCGAGCAGATGCACCGCAACCTCGCGATCCGCGAGTTCTTCTGGGATGCGCTCTTCCCCGGCCAGATCCCGGCGACCGACGTCGTGGCGACGGAGGTGGCCGGCGGCACGATCGGGCTCGAGGGTCACCTGCTCACCGTGGTCGACGTCGGACACACCGACACCGACGACACCAGCGTGCTCCACGTCCCGGACCTGGACCTGGTCGTCGCCGGCGACGTGATCTACAACGGCGTGCACCAGTTCCTCCGGGAGGCGCAGGGCGACGGCATCGGCGCGTGGCTGGACGCGATCGACACCGTCGAGTCGTTGCGCCCGCGGCTCGTCGTGGCCGGCCACAAGGACAAGGGCCTCGACGACGACGCGGAGCGGACGGTGCGCGAGACGAGGGAGTACCTCCTGGCGGCGAGGACGCTCCTGGCCGAGGAGACGACCGCCCTCGGCTTCTTCAACGCCATGCTCGACCGCTTCCCCACCCGGCTGAACCCGGGCGCGCTGTGGGGCGGGGCGACCGCGCTCTACCCCTGACGCGGTCGTCGGAGGCCGGGTTGCGTGGATTCGGGAGGGCGTCGCGCGGATAGGCTCGGCTCGTGCGCCGACCCGTCCCCGCCGCCCGCCATCTCCTGGCCGGCGCCTGCTGCCTGGCCTGGCTCACCGTCACGACCGGGTACGCCGCCGCGGCGGGCGCCGCTCCCGACCGGGTCGACGTCGGGGGTGAGGCGCTGGAGGGCGGCACGGGCAGCACCAACCCGGCCGAGCCCACGACGCTGGGGCCGGGGCTGTGGTCCGACACGCTCGGCGGCTCCGAGGCCCAGAACGTCCACCACTTCACCTACGACCGCCGGATCCGCGACAGCACGGTCCACATCGGCGTCATCGGCTCGCCGCCGAGCGCCGACTCCGACGCGCTGAAGGTCGACGTCGGCTACGTCGACGAGGACGGCAACCTCACCTCCTGCGCGAGCGACGACGACTCGATCACCTACGGCATCCCGCAGTCGGTGCTCGGCACCGCCGTGAGCATCGGCCAGACGGCCGCCGACTCCACCGACCGCCCGCCGTGCCTGACGGCCGCGACCCTCGAGATCGAGGTCAGCCGCGGCTCGAGCAGTGTCACGCAGGAGATGCCGGTCGCGATCAAGGTCGTCGAGGAGGCCGGGGTCAGCGACCCGCTCTCGCTGCCCGAGACGCCGGAGGCGGTCAGCTTCGACGTCCCGGACGCGGGCGACGCCGAGGACCTCGCGGGCGCGACGTCGTTCGACGAGGCGCCGGAGCTGGACTCCTCCGCCGACGGCGTCACCGTGTCCACGACCCTCCCGCAGGGCTCCGAGCAGCTGTGGCGGGTCGGGGTCGACTGGGGCCAGCAGGTCGTCGCCCGGGTCACCGCCGACCAGGCCGACGAGGCCGACTTCGAGGGCCGCTACTCCGGGGTGCCGGTCCGGGTGCGCCTGGTCGACCCCCGCCGCGAGGTCTACGCCCTGACCGACGAGGCCGCGAGCGACCAGAGCGCCGACGGGTCCTACCAGGTCGACGAGCCGGTCGACATCGTCGCCGGGAGCAACCCCCTGCAGTACCGCAACCGCTACGACGACGAGCTGCCCGTCGTACCTGGCGACTACTGGATCGCCGTGTCGGTCGGCCCGGTCGACCCCACCGCCGACCTCGACCCGCTCGACGTACCGGTCGAGCTGACCGTCGCCGTGACGGGGGAGCCGTCCGGGAAGCCGTCGTACCCGGGCGTCGTCACGTCTCCCGACGAGGGCGCGCAGATCGAGGGCTACTCGCCGGACGAGCCCTTCCTCGTCGCCGAGGACACCTTCTCGGCCGTCGCGTCGGGCAACCCGGTCTCCGGCGACGGCTGGTTCAGCACCCGCCGCTGGGCAGGCCTGGGCCTGGCCGCGGTCAGCGTGCTGTGCCTGGGCGCGGGGCTGGTCCGCCTGCGCGCCCGCCGCTGACCCGCACGGTCGACCGTCAGCCGAACAGCAGGAACAGCGCGACCAGCAGCCCGACGATCCCGACGCCGAGCAGCACGAACGCGTCGACGGGCGTTCGCGCCCCGCTCCGGTGCGGCGCCGGCACGTCGGGGCGCGTGGGCGTGACGAGGGGGGCGGTGGGCGGCGGCGGGGGCAGCGTCGACGTCGGCGGACGCGGCGCGGACGACGCGTGGCTCGGGGGCGGCGGCGGATGCGGCGCGGTCGGCAGGTTGGTGGCCGAGATGTCCGGCGTCGCGGGGTACTCGTCCGGCACGACGAGGTCGTCGGCCAGCGCCGGGTCGGCCCAGCGCGCGACCAGCGAGCGCAGCGCCGGGTGGCCCAGCAGCGCGGTCGCGCTCGGCCGCTGCCCCGGGTCGTACGACGTCGCGGCGGCCACGATGTCGAGGACCGCGTCGTGCTCGGGGTTGCCGTTGCGCAGCGGCCCGACGTCGACCGGGTCGGGCGCGCCCTCGCTGGAGGGCCGCTTCCCGGTGAGCATCTCCAGCACGACGATGCCGAGGGCGTAGATGTCGGCGCTCGGGTCGGGATCCGCGCCGTGGTACTGCTCCGGCGGCATGTAGCCGGGCGTCCCGATCACCATCGCGACGTGCGTCAGTCGCGGCTCGTCACTCGGCACCGCGATGCCGAAGTCGGTCAGCCGCAGGTGCGGCCTCCCCGCGCCGGTGGGCTCGAGGAGCAGGTTGCCCGGCTTGATGTCGCGGTGCACGATGCCGGCGAGGTGGACGGCCTCGAGCGCCTGGAGCGTCTGGTCGGTCAGCACCGCGATCCAGCGCGGCGGCAGGGTCCCGCCGTTGCGCTTCATCAGCCCCGACACCGACCCGCCGCGCACCAGCGGCATCGTGAAGAGCACCCGGTCGTCGACACCTGCCCACGACTGGGGCGTCACCACGTGGGTGTGGTCGATCCGCACCGACTGCTCGCGCACGAACCGCAGCAGCATCGCGGCATCCGTCTGGCGCAGCATCTTGGCCGCCTTGACGTCGCCGGCGGTCCGGTCGAGCACCCGCCACACCGTCCCCATGCCGCCCGCGGCAATGGGGTCGAGCAGCTCGTAGCGCCCTGCGAAGACCTCGCCCATGGCGGTGAGCCTATCCGTGTCCGGCCGCGCCCAATCCCGGCACGGGCCGGTCGGATCTGCCACGCACCTACCAGAATTGTCGGGAAACGGCCGTTGTGGCGACGATTCCGGTAGTTGCGTGGCTCACCAAGAGCCCCGCGTGCGAGAGCTCAGCCGAGCTCGAGCACCAGGTCGCCACCCTCGACGGGCTGCGTGCCGCTGATCGCGAGCCGCTTCACCACGCCGCCGACCGGTGCGGTGATGGAGGCCTCCATCTTCATCGCCTCGATCGTCGCGACCGTGTCGCCGGCCGCCACCTTGTCGCCGACCGCGACCGACGGGGTGACCGTGCCCTGGAACGGAGCGGCGACGTGGCCCTCGCGTGCGGGGTCGGCCTTCTCGGCGACGGGCACCTCGGCGGACACCGACCGGTCCCGCACGGAGACCGGGCGGAGCTGGCCGTTGATGGTGCACATGACCGTGCGGAAGCCGCGCTCGTCGGGCTCGCTGACCGCCTCGACGCCGAGCAGGAGGGTGACGCCCTCCTCGAGCTCGACCTCGTGCTCCTCGCCCTGGGACAGGCCGTAGAGGTAGTCGCGGGTCGGCAGGACCGACACGTCGCCGTACGCCTGGCGGGCCTCGTCGAAGGCCCGGGTGGGCGCGGGGAAGAGCAGCCGGTTGAGGGTACGACGACGCACCGATCGATCAGCGGTCTCCAACGCCGCGGCGTCCTCGTCGGACAGCACCGGCTCGGGCGCCGTCCACGACTTGCCGGCCAGGGCCTTCGAGCGGAACGGCTCGGGCCAGCCGCCGGGCGGGTCGCCGAGCTCGCCGTTGAGGAAGCCGACGACGGAGTCGGGGATGTCGAAGCGACCGGGGTCGGCCTCGAACGCGGCCGGGTCGGCGCCGGCGGCGACCAGGGACAGGGCGAGGTCGCCGATCACCTTCGACGACGGGGTCACCTTCGGGACATTGCCGAGGATCCGGTTGGCGGCGGCGTACATGTCCTCGACCTGCTCGAACTTCTCGCCGAGGCCGAGCGCGATCGCCTGCTGGCGCAGGTTGGAGAGCTGGCCGCCGGGGATCTCGTGCGTGTAGACGCGGCCGGTCGGGGCCGGCAGGCCGGACTCGAAGGGTGCGTAGAGCCGGCGGGTCGCCTCCCAGTAGGGCTCGAGGGCGTTGACGCCGTCGAGCGAGAGACCCGTGGTCCGCGGCGAGTGGTCGGTGGTGGCGACCAGCGCGGACAGGGCCGGCTGCGACGTCGTACCGGACATCGAGGCGCAGGCCGCGTCGACCGCGTCCACGCCGGCGTCGATCGCGGCGAGCAGGGTGGCGAGCTGGCCGCCGGGGGTGTCGTGCGTGTGCAGGTGCACCGGCAGGTCGAAGCGCTCGCGCAGCGCGGTGACCAGCGTCCGCGCGGCGGGGGCCCGGAGCAGGCCGGCCATGTCCTTGATCGCCAGCACGTGCGCCCCGGCGTCGACGATCTGCTCGGCCAGGCGCAGGTAGTAGTCGAGCGTGTAGAGCCTCTCGCCCGGCGAGGACAGGTCGCCGGTGTAGCAGAGCGCGACCTCGGCGACCGTCGTGCCGGTCGCGCGCACCGCGTCGATCGCGGGCCGCATCTGCGAGACGTCGTTGAGCGCGTCGAAGATCCGGAAGACGTCGATGCCGGTGGCGGCCGCCTCCTCGACGAAGGCCTCCGTCACCGCCGTCGGGTACGGCGTGTAGCCGACCGTGTTGCGCCCGCGGAGCAGCATCTGCAGGCAGATGTTGGGCACGGCCTCGCGCAGCGCGGCGAGCCGCTCCCACGGGTCCTCGGCGAGGAAGCGGAGCGCGACGTCGTAGGTCGCGCCACCCCACGCCTCCAGCGACCACAGCTCCGGCGTGAGCCGGGCGACGTGGTCGGCGACGCCGAGCAGGTCGATGGTGCGCACGCGGGTCGCGAGCAGCGACTGGTGGGCGTCGCGGAAGGTGGTGTCGGTGACCGCGACGCCGGTGCGGGCGCGCAGCTCGGCGGCGAAGGCCTCCGGGCCCACGGCGAGCAGCTGCTGGCGGGAGCCGTCCGGGACGGGGAGCGACAGGTCCAGCGCCGGCAGCTTGGACGCCGGGTCGACCGAGGCCCGCGCGGCGCCGTACGGCTTGTTGACGGTGACATCGGCGAGGAAGGCGAGCAGCTTGCTGCCGCGGTCGCCGGAGCCGCGGGCCTGGAGCAGCTGCGGGTGGGTCTCGATGAACGACGTCGTGACGCCGCCCGCGACGAAGTCGGGGTCCTCGAGGACGGCCTGCAGGAAGGGGATGTTCGTGGAGACGCCGCGGATGCGGAACTCCGCCACCGCCCGCCGCGCCTTCTCGGCGGCCTTCTCGAAGGTCCGGCCGCGACAGGTCAGCTTCGCGAGCATCGAGTCGAAGTGGGCGGAGACCTCGGCGCCGGTGTAGACGGTGCCGCCGTCGACGCGGACGCCGCCACCGCCGGGGGAGCGGTAGGTCGTGATGACGCCGGTGTCGGGACGGAAGCCGTTGGCGGGGTCCTCGGTGGTGATCCGGCACTGCAGTGCGGAGCCGCGCAGCACGATCTCGGACTGGGCCAGGCCGAGGTCGGCCAGGGTCTCGCCGGCCGCGATCCGCATCTGCGACTGCACGAGGTCGACGTCGGTGACCTCCTCGGTCACCGTGTGCTCGACCTGGATGCGGGGGTTCATCTCGATGAAGACGTAGTTGCCGGCGGGGTCGAGCAGGAACTCCACGGTGCCGGCGTTCTTGTAGCCGATCTCGCGCGCGAAGCGCACCGCGTCGGCGCACATCCGGTCGCGGATCTCCGGGTCCAGGTTGGGCGCCGGGGCGATCTCCACGACCTTCTGGTGGCGCCGCTGCACGGAGCAGTCCCGCTCGTAGAGGTGGATCGTGCCCTCGTCCGTGCCGGTGCCGTCGGCGAGGACCTGCACCTCGATGTGGCGCGGGTCGACGACGGCCTGCTCGATGAAGACGGTCGGGTCGCCGAAGGCCGCCTCCGCCTCGCGCATGCAGGTCTCGATCGCCTCGCGCAGCTGGGCCCGGTCGTCGACGCGACGCATGCCGCGGCCGCCGCCACCGGCGACGGCCTTGACGAAGAGCGGCGCCGGGATGGCCTCCGCCGCCGCGACGAGGGCGTCGACGTCGGTCGACGGGTCGACGCTCTGCAGGGTCGGTACGCCGGCCGCCTTGGCCGCCGCGATCGCGCGCGCCTTGTTGCCGGTCAGCTCCAGCACCGTCGAGTCCGGCCCGATGAAGGTGATGCCGGCCTCGGCACAGGCCTCGGCGAGCGCCGGGTTCTCCGAGAGGAAGCCGTAGCCGGGGTAGATCGCGTCCGCCCCGCAGGCCACCGCCGTCGCGACGATGGCCTCCGGGTCGAGGTAGGCCCGCACCGGGTGCCCCCGCTCACCGATCTCGTAGGCCTCGTCCGCCTTCAGCCGGTGCTCCGAGCCCCGGTCCTCGTGGGGGAAGACGGCGACCGTCCTGATCCCCAGCTCGTAGGCGGCGCGGAAGGCGCGGATCGCGATCTCGCCGCGGTTGGCGACAAGGACCTTGGTGAACATCGGTGCTCCTGGGGGTGGTCGGAACCTCGGTGTGGAACGGTCGGGCGGTACGTCAGAGGACCAGGCGGCGTACGTCGGCGGCAAGGTGTGCCAGGTGCGCCGTGAAGCGGGCCGCGAGGGCGCCATCGATCACGCGGTGGTCGTACGAGAGGCACAGTGGCAGCATCAGGCGCGGAACGAAAGCCTCTCCGTCCCAGACCGGAGCCATCTTCGAGCGTACGACGCCGAGGATGGCCACCTCGGGCGCGTTGACGATCGGCGTGAAGTGGGTGCCGCCGATGCCGCCCAGGCTGCTGATCGTGAAGGTCGCGCCCTGCATGTCCGACGCGCTGAGCTTGCCGTCGCGCGCCTTCGCCGACAGCTCGCCGAGGTCGCGGCTGAGCTCGCCGATGCCCTTGCGGTCGACGTCCTTGACCACGGGTACGACCAGGCCGTCAGGGGTGTCGACGGCGACGCCGATGTTGACGTAGTCCTTGAGGACGAGGTCCTCGCCCGACAGCGAGCTGTTGAGCTCGGGGTACTTCCGCAGCGCCGACGCCGAGGCCTTCAGCAGGAAGCTGAGCAGCGTGACCCGGTAGCCCTCGGCCTTCGCGGCCGCGTCGAGCTCGCGGCGGTAGGCGTCGAGCTCGGTGATGTCGGCCTCGTCGGCGTGGGTCACGTGCGGGACGTTGAGCCACGAGCGGTGCAGGTGCGGGCCCGACAGCTTCTTGATCCGCGAGAGCGGGACGGTGCGGACCGGGCCGAACTTCGAGAAGTCGACCTCGGGGATCGGCGGGATGCCGGTGCCGCCGGCCGCATTCGCCGGGGCGAGGGACTTCTCGTAGTGCCCGAGCAGGTCCTGCTTGGTGATCCGGCCCTTCGGGCCGGAGCCGGACACGGCGGCCAGGTCGACCTCGAGCTCGGTCGCGAGGCGGCGTACCAGCGGGGTGGCCCGGACGTTGCCGGAGGCGGAGACGGTGGTCGGCTCGGGCGTCGACGTCTCGGGGTCTCGTGACGGTTGCTGCGCAACCTCCTCGACCACCGGGGTGGCGGTCTCCTCGACCACCGGGGCCGGGGCGGGCTCCGCGGCACCGGCGACCTCGGCGATCGCGATGACACTGCCCTGGCTGACCTTGTCGCCGATGGCGACGGACAGGGACACGATCGTCCCGTCGACGGGCGAGGGCACCTCCATCGTGGCCTTGTCGGTCTCGAGGGTGATGAGCGGGTCCTCGGCGCGTACCTCCGTGCCCGGGGTGACGAGCACCTCGATCACGGGTACGTCGGTGAAGTCGCCGATGTCGGGAACGCGAATCTCCATGGGGCTCTCCACTGTTGCTGTCCTCACGCGTGGGCCGGGTCGGGCCGGTCGGGGTCGATGCCGTACTTCTCGATCGCCTGGGCGACCACGTCGCCGGGGACGGTGCCCTCGGCAGCCAGGCTGCTGAGCGCCGCGACGACGACGTGGTGGCGGTCCACCTCGAAGTGGTGGCGCAGGTTGCGCCGGTAGTCGGAGCGGCCGAAGCCGTCGGTGCCCAGCACCGTGTAGCGGCCCGGCACGAACGGGCGGATCTGGTCGGCGTACGACTTCATGTAGTCGGTGGCCGCGACGACCGGCACCGGCTTCGCGCCCAGGCACTGCTCGACGTACGACGTCCGCTGCTCCTCGAGCGGGTGGAGCATGTTCCAGCGCTCGGTCGCCAGCCCGTCGCGGCGCAGCTCGGTGAAGCTGGGCGCACTCCAGACGTCGGCCTTGATGCCGAAGTCGGCGGCGAGCAGGTCCGCGGCGGCCACGACCTCGTTGAGGATGGTGCCGGAGCCGAGCAGGTTGACCTTCGCGTTGCCGCGGCCCTTGCCGGCCTTGAGGCGGTAGAGCCCCTTGAGGATGCCCTCCTCGACGCCCTCCGGCATGGCCGGGTGCTCGTAGTTCTCGTTCATGAGCGTGAGGTAGTAGAAGACGTCCTCCTGCTCGACGTACATCCGGCGCAGGCCGTCGGCGACGATGACCGCCAGCTCGTAGGCGTAGGTCGGGTCGTAGGAGACGCAGTTCGGGATCATCGCGGCCTGGAGGTGGCTGTGGCCGTCCTCGTGCTGCAGGCCCTCGCCGTTGAGCGTGGTCCGGCCGGCGGTGCCGCCGAGGAGGAAGCCCCGCGCCCGCATGTCGCCGGCGGCCCAGGCGAGGTCGCCGATCCGCTGGAACCCGAACATCGAGTAGTAGATGTAGAACGGGATCATCGGGGTGTCGTTGGTGGAGTACGACGTCGCGGCGGCGATCCACGACGACATGGCGCCGGCCTCGTTGATGCCCTCCTGGAGGATCTGCCCGCTGGCGTCCTCCTTGTAGAACATCAGCTGGTCGGCGTCCTCCGGCGTGTAGAGCTGGCCGCTCTGCGCCCAGATCCCCACCTGGCGGAAGAGGCCCTCCATGCCGAAGGTGCGCGCCTCGTCGGGGACGATCGGGACGACCCGCTTGCCGACCTCCTTGTCGCGCAGCAGCTTCGTCAGGATCTGGACGAACGCCATCGTCGTCGAAATTGCACGGCCGTTCGAGCCGGCGGTCTGGCCGAGCGCCTCGACGCCCGGGACCTCCAGCGCGGTGGACTTCTGCCGACGCTGCGGCAGGTAGCCGCCGAGCTCCTTGCGTCGGGCGTGGAGGTAGGTGTGCTCCTCCGAGCCCTCCGCGAAGGACAGGTAGGGCAGGTCGAGCAGCTGCTCGTCGCCGATCGGGATGGAGAAGCGGTCGCGGAAGGCGCGCAGCGCGGGCTCGGCGACCTTCTTGGCCTGGTGGCTGATGTTCATCGCCTCGCCGGCCGCGCCGAGGCCGTAGCCCTTGACGGTCTTCGCGAGTACGACGGTGGGCGAGCCGGCGTGGGCGTTCGCGGCCGCGTAGGCGGCGTACACCTTCTGCGGGTCGTGGCCACCGCGGGTCAGGCGCCAGATCTCGTCGTCGCTCCAGTCCTTGACCATCTCCTTGAGCACCGGGTCGGTGCCGAAGAAGTGCTCGCGGACGTAGCCGCCGTCCTTGGACTTGAAGGTCTGGTACTCGCCGTCGACGCACTCCATCATCCGGCGCTTGAGCGCACCGGTGGTGTCCTGGGCGAGCAGCTGGTCCCAGCCGGAGCCCCAGATCAGCTTGACGACATTCCAGCCGGCGCCGCGGAAGACGCCCTCGAGCTCCTGGATGATCTTGCCGTTGCCGCGCACCGGGCCGTCGAGGCGCTGCAGGTTGCAGTTGACGACGAAGACGAGGTTGTCGAGCTTCTCCCGCGCCGCCATCGAGATCGCGCCGAGCGACTCCGGCTCGTCGGTCTCGCCGTCGCCGAGGAAGGCCCACACCTTGCGGCCGGCGGTGTTGGCCAGGCCGCGCGCGTGGAGGTACTTGAGGAAGCGCGCCTGGTAGATCGCCATCAGCGGGCCCAGGCCCATGGAGACGGTCGGGAACTGCCAGAAGTCGGGCATCAGCCAGGGGTGCGGGTACGACGACAGCCCCTTGCCGCCGGTCTCCTGGCGGAAGTTGTCGAGCTGCGCCTCGGTGAGCCGGCCCTCGAGGAACGCCCGGGCGTAGATGCCGGGGGAGAGGTGGCCCTGCACGTAGACGAGGTCGCCGCCGTGCTCCTTGCCGGGCTCGTCGGTCGCGGCGTGCCAGAAGTGCTGGAAGCCGACGTCGTAGAGCGTCGCGGCGGACTGGAAGCTGGCGAGGTGGCCGCCGAGCTCGGTCGAGTCCTTGTTGGCGCGCAGCACCATGGCCAGCGCGTTCCAGCGGATCGCGGAGCGGATCCGGTGCTCCACGGCGCGGTCGCCCGGGTGGGTCGGCTCGTCCTCGGGGGCGACGGTGTTGACGTAGGGGGTCGTGGCGACGAACGGGACCCGCGAGCCGAGTCGCTGCGCCTCCTCCATGACCTGGTCGAGGAGGAACTTCGTGCGCTCCTCGCCCTCGAACTCCAGGACGGCGGCGAGGGCGTCGCGCCACTCCTGGGTCTCGGCGGGGTCGATGTCCGGCATCCGTGTCCTCCGGTCGGTGGTGATGGGCGTCACCATCGTGCGTGAGGATCCGGAATGCGTCCAATGCCTAGTTCTGACTCAAATCATGCGTCTGTGACATGGATCTTCCGGCTGGTCCGGAGCGCGTGCTCACGGAAGTGCTCGGACGCCGGCGGCAGCCGCCGGTCCTTGACCCAGGCCAGGCCGATCTCGCGGGAGGCGTTGACGTCGGTGACCTTCAACGAGGGCGCGGTCGCGGCGGCGCTGCCGCGCAGCTCGGGCAGCAGGGCCACCCCGAGGCCCGCCGAGACGAGGCCGCGGATCGTCTCGACCTCCTCGCCCTCGAACCCGATCCGCGGCTCGAAGCCGACCTGCCCGCACAGGTCCTCGGTCACCGCGCGCAGGCTGAAGCCCGGCTTCAGCACGATGAACTGCTCGTCCGCGACATCCGCCAGCCGCGCCGTACGACGGGTGGCGAGCCGGTGGTCCGGCGGGACCACCAGCCGCAGCGGCTCCAGGAAGAGCCGCCGGCCCTCCAGCGGCGCGAGCTGCGGGCGGTCGCCGGTGACCGCCAGGTCGACCACGCCGTTGAGCAGGTCGTCGACGAGGCCGGCGTCGCCGTGCTGGCGCAGGTCGAAGCGGACGTTCGGCCGCTGCGTGCGGAACTCCCGGATCAGCTCCGGGACCAGCCACGTGCCCAGCGTGTGCAGGAAGGCCAGCGGCACGAACCCGCCGTCCGGGGCCGTGGCGTCCTGCACCGAGCGGACCCCGCGCTCGTAGGCGTCGAGGGTGTCCCGGGCGTGCCGCACCAGCTCCCGCCCGGCCGGGGTGAGGACGAGGCCGCGGCCGACGCGCTGCAGCAGCGGCGTACCCACGTCCCGCTCGAGGCGGGCCAGCGCCCGCGACACCGCCGGCTGCGTGCGGTGCGCGCGCTCGGCCGTCTCGGTGACGGTCTGCCCGTCGGCGACCGCGAGGAATGCACGGATGGTGTCGAGGTCCACCCATCCATGTTGTCAGCGCATGGGTCGTCAGGCGAGGGGCACTTTCCCTGCTGGTCGAGCGTGGTCGGTTGCACGGGGTCGCCGCCGATGACGTCATACGAATCGAGCGTCATCGCGCACGGTTCGCATGACGTCCCCTCGCGCGCGGCTACTCGACCGGCGTGCGCCCGGACCCGAGCAGCTCGGCGACGATCGCGGCGCGGAGCGCGTCGAGGTGGTCGCCCACGCCCGTGGCGCGGGTGGCGAGGTCCGCGGCCGCGGCGGTCCGGTCGGCGTCGGAGAGGTCGAGCAGGTCGAGGACGTCGTGCGCGTCCCACCGGTCGTAGGCGATGCACTGGAAGCGCGCCCCGGCGCGGGTGCGGCGCTGGGAGATGCCGACGAGCTTGCGGTCGCCGACCAGCACCTCGCCGGGCCCGAGCGCCGCGAAGCAGACCAGCCGTCCCCACGGCGTCTGCTCCAGGCCGCCGCGGTAGAGGCGGGTGTCGATCCCGAGCGAGGCGAGCGCGCGCTGCCAGGCTTCGCCCAGCCAGTACGTCGCCTCCCGCACGTCGTCGCTCCACCGCTCGTCGTGGGGCGGCAGCACGACGTCCACCCACACGCAGCGCGCCGGGTCGACGTACACCGCCCCACCGCCGCTGCGCCGCTTGGCGACGGCGATGCCGGCCCGCTCGGCGGCGGCGAGGTCGGCGATCGACTCCTGCTGCGCGCTCCCGAGCACGAGGCCGCGGCCGGGCGGCCGGTAGGACCAGGCCTCGGCCTCCGGCAGGTCGTCGGGGATCGGGCGGGCGTGGAAGTCCGCGATCGACCCGGTGAGCTCGAGCAGCCGCATGGGCGGATTGTGCCGCAGGCTCGTGGCGGCGGGTCAGGCGCGCCGGAACAGGCCGCGCCTGCGCGGGCTCGCACCGGGCTCGAGGCGCAGCACGGTCACGCCGGGGTCGTACGCCGACGGGGCGTGCCGGACGACGATCTGCTCCCGGGCGCTGCCGCCGACGGTGTCGCCGTCGGCGATCACCCCGCCGTCGGCGAGCTGGTACTGCGCCAGCCCGTGGAGCTGCTCGAGCGTCTCGCCCGCGTCGCGGCCGGTCGACGGGATCTCCACGTCCATCAGGCCGAGGGCGCCGAGCCCGCGGGTGTGGCCCGTCAGGTGCCCGTCGGGGTGGGCGTCGACGTTGCACGCGACCCACGTGAGCATCAGCGAGGAGGGTTGCCCGTCGAGGGCGAGCTCACGGAAGGCGGCCGGCAGGACCACGTGGTCGGCCGGCGCCCACAGCACGGCGCGGATCGTCGGGTCGAGCGCGACCATCGACGCGACGGCCTTCGTGAGCAGCGCGGCGCCGGCCCGGCCGGCGTCGGTGGGGAAGGTCGTCACCAGTGTGTGGCGGGTGTGGTCGAGCGGCGGCGGGACGGTCGGCGGCCAGAGCCGGCTGTGGGCGCAGTACGCCGTGAGGTCGTCCGGGTAGGGCGCGTCGATCGTGGACCACAGGACCGAGAGGCCGTCGTAGGCGAGCGAGCCGTCGCTCGGCACCAGCCGCGCGTTGTCGAGGTCGCGCCAGTCGGTCAGCAGCCGCACGGCGAGCGCCGTGCTGCTGATCCGCTCCCGGTCGGGCTCGGGGGCGTCCTGGACGAGGACCGCGAGCAATGTCATGGTCCGACCCTAGGCCCGAACGCGACGACGCCCGGCTGGATCCGCAGATCCGGCCGGGCGTCGTACGACGCAGGGGGTGAGCCCCGGGGCGTCAGGCGGTCTTGATCGCCGAGATGTCGAACTCGAGCTTGATCTTCTCGGAGACGAGGACGCCGCCGGTCTCGAGCGCGGCGTTCCAGGTCAGGCCCCAGTCCTTGCGGTTGACGGTGACGTCACCCTCGAAGCCCACGCGGACGTTGCCGAACGGGTCCTTGGCGGAGCCGTTCTCCTCGAACTCGATGGTGACCGGCTTGGTGACGTCCTTGATGGTCAGGTCGCCGGTGATGGTCCACTCGTTGCCGTCGCGGCTGACCTCGGTGGAGACGAACTTCCACTCGGGGTACTGCGCCACGTCGAAGAAGTCGGGGGACTGCAGGTGACCGTCGCGGTCGGCGCTGCCGGTGCTGACGCTGGCCGGGTTGATGGTCAGCGTGACCGAGGAGGCGGCGGGGTTGGCGGTGTCGATGTGGGCGGTGGCGCTCCAGTCGCTGAACTGGCCGCGGACCTTGGTGACGACCGCGTGGCGGGCCACGAAGCCGAGGCGGCTGTGGGCGACGTCGAGGGTGTAGTCGCCGGAGATGTCGGTGAGGGCTGCGTTCTCGGTCATGGGGACTCCTTGGGTGCTGTCGTGGATGTTTGAAACGTCAAGCAATAGAGCAATGGTGACACGTCAACCATTCCGTGGCAAGGGGTGACCTGGGTCACGGAGGTGAACATCTGTGGTCGGTACCCGATCGGCCCCGGGAAAACAGCGAAGGCGCCCCGCGAGTGCGGGGCGCCTTCGGGCTGTCTGGGGGGTGTGTCAGGCGGCGTGAGCTGCCGTGGTCGGCTGGCCGACCTCGATCCACACGGCCTCCATGTGGGTGCGGCCGCTGGCGTCGGTCACGGGAACCCAGCGCATCTCGAGCCGGGTCGACACTTCGGTGTTGGTCATGAGACACCTCCTGTTCACCTTGTGTTCACCAGAGTAGCACGTTCTCCACCCCGCGCCACCGGAATGGGGATCCAGCCCCTCCCTGCTCCACCTGGACCACGAATGAGCCCTCTCGCGAGGGCTGCCCGCTCCACCCCGGGTGTCCGCTGCCCGGGGCCCGCTTTCGGTGCGGTCAGTTCCTGCCCGATTTCGGGCAGGAACTTGAGTTTCACCCGTTCTGGATGCACGCTCGGCGATGTGTACGTCGACCCGCGGCTCGTCCGCCACGTGGAGGAGAGCAGCGGGCTCACCACCGCCGAGGCGTCACGGCTCGTCGAGGACGTCCTGTCCTTCCACGACGAGCCGGTCGAGGAGTGGGTCCGGCGACGGCACGCGGAGCTGAAGACCTACGGCGGCAGGAACGCCGAGATCTTCGCTCGACTCCAGGAGGAGCTGCGCGGCCACGTCGTGGCCGCGCCCGAACTCTCCGAGCGCCAACTGCGCCGGATGATCTACGGATAGAGGCGGATTCACATGTGCGGCATCGTCGGATACATCGGTGGGCAGCAGGCGGCCCCCCTCCTGCTCGAGGGCCTGACCCGGCTGGAGCACCGCGGCTACGACTCGGCCGGCCTCGCGGTCCTCGGCTCGAGCGGGATCAAGGTCGCCAAGCAGGCCGGCCGCGTCCGCGACCTCGGCGACGGTCTGCCGAAGCGCTTCGGCGGCAAGATCGGCATCGGGCACACCCGCTGGGCGACCCACGGCCCGGCCAACGACGTCAACGCCCACCCGCACACCGACGAGGCGGGCCGCGTGGCCGTCGT
This sequence comes from Nocardioides aromaticivorans, assembly GCF_013408525.1. NCBI lineage: Bacteria > Bacillati > Actinomycetota > Actinomycetes > Propionibacteriales > Nocardioidaceae > Nocardioides > Nocardioides aromaticivorans. The sequence goes on along the minus strand of NZ_JACBZM010000001.1, from coordinate 1,858,046 downwards.
CCACAACGGCATCATCGACAACGCCGCCGCGCTGCGGGCCGAGCTGTCCGGGGCCGGGGTCGAGCTGGCCTCCGACACCGACACCGAGGTGCTCGCCCACCTCATCGCCCGCTCGGGTGCCAAGACCCTCGAGGCGCGGACCGCCGAGGCGCTGTCCCGGGTCGAGGGCACCTACGGCATCGCGGTCACCCACGCCGACTTCCCGGACCGGATCGTCGTGGCCCGCAACGGAAGCCCGCTGATCATCGGCGTCGGCGACCACGAGATGCACGTCGCGTCCGACCTCGCGGCCGTCGTCCGCTACACGACCACCGTCGCCCACCTCGACGACGGCGAGATGGCGACCGTGACCGCGGGCGGCTTCAAGACCTGGCGCATCGACGCCTCCGGCCTCTCCGCCACCGACCGCCGGGCCAAGGAGGTCGACATCGACCCCGAGGCGTACGACGCCGGCGACCACGAGTCCTTCATGCACAAGGAGATGCTCGAGCAGCCCGCCCGCGCCGAGGCGGTCCTCCGCGGCCGGCTGGACGACAAGTTCGGCACCGGCCACCTCGGCGGCCTCAACCTCGACGCCCGCGAGCTGCGCGCGGTCAAGCGGGTCAAGATCCTGGGCTGCGGGTCGGCGTACTACGTCGGTCAGATGGGCGCCTCGCTCATCGAGGAGCTGGCCCGGATCCCCGCCGACGCCGAGGCGGCCAGCGAGTTCCGCTACCGCAACCCGATCGTCGAGCCGGACACGCTGTACGTCGCCGTGAGCCAGTCCGGCGAGACCATCGACACCCTGCTCGCGGTCCAGGAGATCCAGCGCAAGGGCGGCTTCGTGATCGGCCTGGTCAACGTCGTCGGCTCGGCGATCGCCCGCGAGGTCGACGGCGGCATCTACCTGCACGCCGGCCCGGAGGTCGCGGTCGCCTCGACCAAGGCCCTGACCAACATGTACCTCGCCTTCGCGATGCTCGCCGTCCAGCTCGGCCGGGTGCGCGACCTCTCCATCGCCGACGGCCGCCGGCTCATCGCCGGCCTCAACGCGATCCCGGGCCAGATCGACCAGGTGCTCGCTGCGGAGCCGGAGCTCGCGGTCGTCGCGAAGTCGCTGGCCGAGGCGGAGAGCCTGTTCTTCATCGGGCGGGTGCGCGGCTTCCCCGTGGCCCGCGAGGGCGCGCAGAAGTTCAAGGAGATCAGCTACCGCCACGCCGAGGCCTACCAGACCAGCGAGCTCAAGCACGGCCCGCTCGCGCTGATCTCCACCGCGGTGCCGACCGTCGCGATCGTCCCCGACGACGAGCTCGTCGAGCGCAACGTGGCCGCCCTGCACGAGATCGCGGCCCGGGGCGGCCCGCTCACGGTGGTCACCCACGCCGGCGTCGACCTGGGTGACCTGGCGGGCAAGGTCGAGCGGATCGACGTACCGAAGAACGAGCGCGAGCTCGACCCGATCCTGCTGACCATCCCGCTGCAGGTGCTCGCCTACCACGCCGCGCTGTCGCTGGGCCACGACATCGACAAGCCCCGCAACCTCGCGAAGTCCGTCACCGTGGAGTGAGCGCGGCACGGGCGTGACGCACGGCACCGCGCCGACGATCCGGCGTGAAATGCCTCACGCCACTACCCTTGTCGGGTGAGTGAGACCGCTGAGAACGAGACCACGACTTTTGCCGACCTCGGCCTCGGCGACCGGATCCTGCAGGCGCTGACCGACGTCGGCTACGAGACGCCGTCGGCGATCCAGGCGCAGACGATCCCGCACCTGCTCCAGGGGCGCGACGTGATGGGCCTCGCCCAGACCGGCACCGGCAAGACGGCGGCCTTCGCGCTGCCGATCCTCGACCAGCTCGACCTCACCCAGCGTCGTACCGAGGGACAGCCACAGGCGCTGGTGCTCGCGCCGACGCGCGAGCTGGCCCTGCAGGTCTGCGAGGCGTTCGAGAAGTACGCCGCCAACCTGCGCGGCGTCAGCGTCCTCCCCGTCTACGGCGGCCAGGGCTACGGCGTCCAGCTGTCCGCGCTGCGCCGTGGCGTCGACATCGTCGTCGGCACGCCGGGCCGGATCATGGACCACCTCGAGAAGGGCACGCTCGACCTCACCGAGCTGCGCTTCCTCGTCCTCGACGAGGCCGACGAGATGCTCAACATGGGCTTCGCGGAGGACGTCGAGACGATCCTCGCCGACACCCCGGCCGACAAGCAGGTCGCGCTCTTCTCGGCCACGATGCCGAAGCAGATCCGCGCGCTGTCGCAGACCTACCTCAAGGACCCGGTCGAGATCGCCATCGAGCGCAAGACCCGGACCGCCGAGAACATCCGGCAGCGCTACCTGATCGTCAGCTACCCGCAGAAGGTCGACGCGCTGACCCGGATCCTCGAGGTCGAGAACTTCGAGGGCGCCATCGTCTTCGTCCGCACGAAGAACGAGACCGAGACCCTCGCCGAGAAGCTGCGCGCCCGCGGCTACAGCGCCGCCGCCATCAACGGCGACATCGTGCAGGCGCAGCGCGAGCGGACCGTCAACCAGCTCAAGGACGGCAAGCTCGACATCCTCGTCGCGACCGACGTCGCCGCGCGCGGCATCGACGTGCCCCGGATCAGCCACGTCTTCAACTACGACATCCCGACCGACACCGAGGCCTACGTGCACCGGATCGGCCGCACCGGCCGTGCCGGCCGCAGCGGTGACGCGATCTCGTTCATCACCCCGCGCGAGCGCTACCTCCTCAAGCACATCGAGAAGGCCACCCGCTCCACCCTCGAGCAGATGCAGCTCCCGAGCGTCGACGCGATCAACGAGTCGCGGCTGAGCCGCTTCGACGACCAGATCACCGCCGCGCTCGAGTCGCCGAGCATCTCCTTCTTCCGCGACGTGGTGAGCCACTACATCAAGGAGCACGACGTCCCCGAGGTCGACGTCGCCGCCGCCCTGGCGATCGTGATGCAGGGCGACACCCCGCTCCTCCTCGAGCCCGAGCCCGAGCCGGAGCGCCGCCCCCGTCGCGAGTACGACGACCGCGACGACCGTCGCGGTGGCGACCGCTTCGACCGGGGCGACCGCGGCGACCGGGGCGGACGCGACCGTGCGCCGCGCTCCGGCGGCAACTTCCAGGCCTACAAGATCCAGGTCGGCAAGCGGCACCGCGTCGAGCCCCGCCAGATCGTCGGCGCCCTTGCCAACGAGGGCGGCCTCGACCGTCGCGACTTCGGCAAGATCACGATCCGGCCGGACTACTCGATCGTCGAGCTGCCCGCGCAGCTCAGCCCGGACCAGTGGGAGCGGCTGAAGAACACCCGGATCAGCGGCAAGCTCATCGAGCTGGCGAAGGACTACGGTCCGCCTAAGCGGTCACGCGGCTGAGTGGCGCCTGCTGCGCGCCGCGATGCACGCGCGCCGGCTGCGTTGCCGACGCTCGACGTGCGCCCAGCATGCCTTCGCGACGGCGCCTTGCCATCGCACGCGCCTCACGGCGCTCGCGACGGCGCCACTCAGCCGCGTGACCGCAATCGGTCGCGCAAGCCCCGCGACTGACGTACGGTCGACTCCCATGGGGGGTCGGTCCGCGCTGTGCGCCGCCGTCGCGCTGCTCGCGACCGCGTGCGGGACCGCGGCGACCCCTGAGGCCACTCCCGACCCGGCACCGCCGACGAGTGCCGCGCCGACCCCGACGCCGACACCGCGCACGGACGAGCTCTCGCGGTCCGGTGCCCGGGCCGACGTACCGGACGTCGAGATCATGGCGCAGCTCGCCCGCCGGGCCGAGCGGATCGCGAAGAACCTCCCGCAGGCCCCGATCCCGGCCGACGTGGACCGCGGCTCCAACCGGGCGCTCGGCTACCAGCTGATGATCGAGTTCGGCTTCCCCGAGGAGCAGTGGGCCTACCTCGACGCGCTCTGGCAGCGCGAGTCCGGCTGGAACCACCTCGCCGAGAACCCGAGCTCCGGCGCCTACGGCATCCCCCAGTCGCTGCCCGGCACCAAGATGGCCGTCGTCGGCAGCGACTGGCGCACCAACCCGGAGACCCAGATCAACTGGGGCCTGGCCTACATCGGCGCCCGCTACGGCACGCCCCAGAAGGCGTGGGCGCACTCCGAGGCCGTCGGCTGGTACTGACCGCTCGGGATAGTCCCGGACGAAAAGCACCAGAATCGCCGGGGACTCGGTGCTTTTCGTCCGGGACTATCCCGGCGGCGCGTCAGGCGATCCGGGCCAGCGCGGCGTCCTGCACGCAGGCGGCGGCCGCGACCAGGCCGCCCGACGCGGCCACCAGCACCGAGGCCATCGGCATCGGGAGACCCGGGCCCTGGGCCATGTCGCCGGCGGCGTACACGCCGGGGACGCTGGTCCGGCCGAAGGCGTCGACCACGACCGCGCCCGTCTCGGACAGCTCGAGGCCGAGCTGGCCCGCGTACGGTGCGGCCAGCGCCCAGTCGGTCTTGACGAAGAGCCCACCGAGCGCGACCGGCTCCTCGCCGGCGACGTCGACGAGGAGCCCCTCGCCCTCCCGGTGTACGGCGACCACGGCGCCCGCCACGACCGGGACCCCGAGCCGGGCGAGGCTCGCCGTCGTGGCGTCGTCGAGCTCGCCCCCGTGGGCGAGGACGACCACCTCGCGCGCGATCGGCCCGACCATCGACGCCATCGCGGCGACGTGCGGCGCGGAGCCGAGGATGCCGACGCGGGTGCCCGCGAACTCGTGGCCGTGGCAGAACGGGCAGTGGGCGACCAGGTCGCCGAACTCCTCCGCGACGCCCGGGACGTCGGGGAGGGTGTCGCGCACGCCGCTCGCCAGCAGCACCCGGCGCGCACGCACCGGCTCCTCGCCGGCGAGCTCGAGGACGAAGTCGCCGAGCCCACCCGAGATGCGGAGCACCTCGGCGTCGCGGAGCTCGACGTCGTCGTACGCCTCGGCGTCCTTGCGGGCGGCCGTGCGCAGCTCGGCCGGCGGGGCGCCGTCGTGGCCGAGGAAGTTGTGCATGTGGCCGGTCGGGTCGTTGCGGTAGCGGTCGGTGCCGAGCACCAGGGTGCGCTGGTGCATCCGGCCGAGGGTCTGTGCGGCCTGCAGCCCGGCCGATCCGGCGCCGATGACGGCGACGTCGTGGATGTCATTCATGGTGATCCCTTTCCTGCACGAGTCCGTGGGTTGACGCTGGTCACGAGCATGTGACTTCATGTGGACATGAAGTCAAGCCGTCGTGACATCCGCTGGTCGATCGGCGACCTCGCCGAGCGCTTCGAGCTCGAGCCCCACGTGCTGCGGCACTGGGAGGAACGGGGCCTGCTGGCGCCGGAGCGCGACGCCGCCGGTCGTCGCGTGTACGGCGAGGACGACGCCTACCGCGTGGCGACGATCATCGCCAGCAAGGCCTCCGGGATGAGCCTCGAGCAGATCCGGACGCTCGTCGACGCCTCCACCGACGGGCGGCGCGACGCACTGCGCGCCCACCTCGACGAGCTCGACCGGCGCCAGGCCGAGCTCGAGCGCTCACGCCACCTCACCCAGCACGCGCTGGAGTGCCGCGCCCACGACATCACCACCTGCCCCGGCTTCCAGGCGCACGTCGAGGACATCGTCGCCGGTACGACGAGGGGCCTCCCGCTGCTCGCCCGGCACGCGTCGACCCACGGCTGACGGGGTCGGTCCGCAGGCTCAGTCGGCGACCGCCGTGACGACCGCGTTGCCGAGCGGGTCGCCGCGGTGCAGCGGGCCGCCGGTGCTGATCAGGCGCAGCTCGGGGCGGGTGGTCCGGGAGAACACGTGCTTCGCGGGGAACCGGCCCTGGGGGTAGTAGGCGATGCCGGTGACCCGGTAGTCGACGCTCCGGCCGTCCTTGCGGCGCAGGGTCACCACGTCGCCCTCGCGCAGCCGGGCCAGCCCCTTCAGCACGCCCGGCTCACGGGTGGTGCGGGCGATGTAGCCCGTCACCACGGTGATGCCGGCCTCGCCGGGCGTCGCCGACGTGGCGTCCCAGCCGGTGGCGCGCAGCGGCGGCAGGGCGAGCGTCGCGCCGTCGTCAGCGGCCCGCAGCACGCGCACCTTCGCGGTGACGTCGAGCCGGTCGATGTGGATCCGCACCGGGCGCGACGCGGGCAGCGTGGCGGCGGTGGCCCCGGTCGTCGGCGCGGACTCGGGCTCCGGGGAGGCCGTCGTACCGCCTCCGAACGCGACGGCGCCGACGCCGAGGACCAGGCAGGCGGCGAAGCCCGCGACGACGACGCGTCGCTGGCGGCTGACGGTGGACGTGCTGGTCATGGGGCCCTCCGGTTCAGGCGGTCGTGAGGTGGGTGAGGTGGGCGAAGACGACGACATTGGAGAGGTAGTCGTCGGTGGCGTGGTCGAAGGTGCCGCCGCAGGTGATCAGCCGGAGCTCGGGGCGGGTCGTGGCGCCGTACACGCGGCGGGTGGGGAAGGCGGACTTGGTCACCACGTCGACCCGGTCGACGGTGAAGGTCGCGCGCCGGCCGTCGTCGCGGTCGACCACGACCCGGTCGCCGCGGCGCAGCTCGCGCAACCGGTAGAAGACGGCCGGCCCCGAGCGGGAGTCGACGTGCCCGGCCAGGACCGAGGGCCCGGCGTCGCCGGGAACGGGGGAGCGGTCGTACCAACCCGCGGTGTCGGCCTTCCGCATGGGTGGCACCTCGAGCTCGCGGCGGGCCGTGAGCCCGAGCCGCAGGAGGCCGGTGTCGATACCGATCCGGGGGACCCGCAAGCGCACGGGCCGACGCCCCGCCGTCGCTTGCGGGGCGGGGGCGGGCTGCTCCGCCACGACCGTGCCCGGGCGGTCCGCCGTCGTCGCGTCGTCGTCCGTCAGCGCGAGGAGGGCGAGCCCCAGCGCGACCCCCGACGCGAGCACGGCGGCGCGCCGCCCGACCCGGGGCCGCGGAAGGGTACGCCGGGCGCCCATGTCAGCCCTTGGCCGGCGCCTGCACCATCATCACCGCGCGGGCGAAGACGATGGTGTTGCGGCCGGACGAGTCGTCGTAGCCGACCAGCCGCAGCAGCGGGTCCTCGGCGGCGCCGTACACCTTCCGGGTCGGGAAGGAGCGGGCGTCCACCTCGGCGACGCGGTCGACGGTGAAGAAGACCTGGCTGCCGTCGGCGCGGACGATCCGGAGCGACTGGCCGGGAGCGGCCTTCTCGAGACCGGCGAACGCCCCGTCGACGGAGCCGATGAGCACGGCCGGACCCGCCTGCCCCGGAGCGGCGCCCCGGCTGAACCAGGCGGGCTTCGCTGGATCCGGCGCGACCAGCACGCCCGAGGCGTCCTGGCGGACCTTCGCCAGCGACGCGGACAGGTGGGCGGCGGGGAACTCGATCGACGTCGGACGGACGCGGTGGTGGGTGTTCCACGTGCGGTCGTCGGCGCCGTGGTGCGCCATGTCCGCGGACATCGCGTCCCCGCCGCCGGGGCCGCCCGGCCCGGTGTCGCTGGCCGCCGAGGTCGTCGGCTCGCGGTCGAAGAGCGGCGCGAGGAAGACGATCGAGCCGACGACGCCGACGAACAGCGCGAGCATCGCGAGCTGCCGGTGGCCCGGGCGCAGGCCGGGGAAGGTGGTGCCGATCGACAGCCTGGTCCGCGCCGGCTGGCTGGCCGGCTCGGGCGTCGACGCGGCGGCCGGTCGGGCAAGGGGCAGGGCACCGGCCAGGCGCTGGCCCTGGTGCCGCCACCGGGGCAGCAGGACGGGCAGCACGGCCGCGCGGGCCGCGAGCATCCCGCCCCACACCAGCGTGAAGAAGGCCAGGTGGGTGCCCGGCGGCGCCGCGGCGTCGAACGCCCGGAGCACCAGCCACGACCCGGCGGCCTCGGGGAGCCACGACAGGAGCGTCAGCAGCCGCGGCCAGTCGCGGTCCCAACGGCGCTCCTGAACGGCCTGGAAGAGCGCGTCCCAGCCGCAGCCGAGGACCGTGATCGCGGCGAGGCCGCGCAGGGCGTCCCCCCACCCCAGTGCGCCGAGCAGGATCGCCGCGAGCAGGGACAGGGGGACGCCGACGAGGAGGCTGAGCGCCAGCCGGGTCTGCAGGCGTCCGGCGAGGGTGGGGGTCACAGCGACGTCCCTCCGATCCACTGGAACCAGCCGCGGGCCGACCGCAGCGGGGTGAGGGGGGCGCCGACGCCGGCCGCGGCCAGCGTGTCGGCGACGGACAGCGCCGCCTGCTGCAGCCCCAGGAACGAGTCGACCGGGCCGAGCAGCGCCCCACGGGCGGTGCTCCCGGTCGCGAACATCCGCCCGTCGCCGCTGGCGCCGCCGTCGACCGCCCACTGCTCGTCGACCCGCAGGCCGCCGAGGGCGTTGGTGGTGACCGGGCTGAAGGCGACGAGGTCCGCGACGAGCGGGTGGGCCGCGGTGTCGGTGTCGAGGCCGACGGCGTCGAAGAAGTGCTCCCCGTTCACCGTCATCCGCTTGCCGTTCTGCAGCCGGACGCTCGCCGAGAGCCGGCCGTCCTGCTCGGTGATGCGGTCGACCTCGCCGACCACGGCGTCGTACCACCCCTCGGCGCGGGCGGCGGCGAGAGGATCGCGGCGGTGGGGGCGCACGGACGCGGCGCCGAGCTCCTCGATGGCCGCGCCGCGGGCGGGCTCGTCGAGGGTGGCCAGCTCGTCGCGCAGGCTCCCGGTGTACGCCGAGCGCGGGAAGTCGAGCGCCTGGTGGCGAAAGCCCAGGCGCTCGTCGCGGCCGCTCGAGCCGTCCGGCCAGCTGCGCACGACGTGCCATACGTGGAGGTCGCGGCCGTGGCGCTCCCGCGCCTCGGTCAGGCGTCGGAGCAGCTGCAGCGCGGCCTCGCCGGCGCCCCGGACGATCACGTCGCCCCCGCGCCGGGCGACGGTCGCGAGCGCGGCGTCGTTGTCGTCGTACGCGGTGGTCAGGAGGGTGCTGTCGGGGAACTGCTCGCGGTACGCCGCGACCTCGGGCGTGACCCGCGGCCCGGGGCTGCCGAGCGCCAGGTGGACGTGGTCGCAACGGATCGCCGCGAGCTCGCCGCGCTCGCGGACGATGACGAAGTAGCCGCCGCCGCTGCGCTTGAAGAGGTACTCCGCCGGGACGCGCGTCGTCATCGCACGCCAGCCGATCCGCCGGGCCTCGCGGTCCAGCGCGTCGCGGACGATCCCGACGGTCGGGCGGTACCCGTCGCCGTACACGCCCTCGAGGAGGAGCTGGGCGAGGGGACGGAGGCTGCGGGTACGACGGGCCTCGTGGCCGGCGTACCCGGGGAAGCCCCAGAGGTTGTCGAGGCGGGCCGCGGACTCGCTGCGCAGGCGGCTGTCGTCGTCGAGGCCGAGGGCTGCACAGCGTGCGAGGAATGCGGCGCCGGGGGAGGTGGCGTCGCCGACGACCACGATCTCGTCGGTGGGCAGGCCGGCGACCCGGAGGCGGTCGACCAGCGCGAACGACCCGAGGCCGCCGCCGATCGTCGCCACCGTCGCCGTGCGGGTGACCGGGATGTTGGTGGCGGCGAGCTGCTCGTCGCTGACGAGCCGTTCGGCGTCCTGGGTCGCGGGCTTCTCGGGGGAGATGGTCATCGGGGGCCTCTCGGAAGGAGGGGACGTGCGGGGGACTGACGGGGTGCGGCGGAAGGGAGGAGGCGCCGCACCCCGTCAGCGGGTGCCCGGGCTGGGTCAGCGCGAGCTGCGGGTACGCACGCGCTGGGCCACGACGACACCAGCGCCTGCGAGGAGGAGCAGCCAGACGAGGAGGTTGCCCTCGTCGTCCTGCTCGTGACCGACGACCGGCAGCTCAGCCGCCGTGCCGCCGCCGCCGGCCTCCACGCCCCCGCGGGGCATGGGGAAGCCGCCGTCGGCCGGGTGGCCGTGGCCCTGGCCGGTCATGCCGTCCGGAGCCGGTACGCCGCCGACGATCGCGCCGTCGGACGTCCCGGTGCCGGAGTGCACCGAGCCGCCGGCGTGGGCCGCCGGGACCCCGCCCGACATCCCACCGGAGTGGGCGCCGGGCATCCCGCCGGAGTGGGCGCCCGGCATGCCGCCGGATGCTCCGCCGCCGGGCGTCCCGCCGGACGGGCCAGCGTGACCACCGGCGTGGCCGCCGGTGCTCGGCGCGACACCCGAGAGCCGGAGCGCCCGGACCGACGTCGTACTCCCGCCGTCGGCGGTCGCAGCCGACACCTGGACCGGTGTGGTCTGCGCACCGACGCGCGGGACGACCCGCCCACGGCAGGTGGTCGACTCGCCCGGGGCGAGCTCGGTCTCCGTGCAACGGATGTCGCCGGAGCCGACCTGGCCGGACAGCCCGGTCACGTCCACGTCACCGGTGTTGGTCACGTCGAACTCCACCGTCGCCGCCTTGTGGGCCTCGGCGTCCAGTGACCCGGGGGCGTCGGCGGCCTTGCCGTTGACGGTCGGGTCGGTGATCGCCAACGGACCGTTGTCGCCGGACCCGCCGGGGTCGTCCGACCCACCGGGGTCGTCGGACCCGTGACCGTCGGAGCCGTGGCCGTCCGAACCGTCGTCGCTCGGCGTCACCGGGTAGGCCACGCCGTCGATCGTCACGGTGCCGTCGTGCACGGGGTACGCGACCCCGTCCACGGTGGCCGAGCCGTCCGCGACCGGGTAGGTCACGCCGTCAACGGTGATGCTCCCGCTCGCCTGGCCGTCGGATCCGTCGGGCCCCCCAGACCCGTCGGTGCCGCCGGACGTGGTGACCGGGTAGCTCACGCCGCCGATGGTGACGGTGCCGTTCTTGACGGGGTACTTGACGCCGTCGATGGTGACGGTGCCGTTCTTGACGGGGTAGGTGACGCCGCCGACCTTGATGGTGCCGTTGGTGGTGTCGCCCGGGTTGTCGGTCCCGCCGTCGGTGGGGGTGACCGGGTAGGCCACTCCGCCGATGGTGACGGTGCCGTTCTTGACCGGGTAGTTGACCCCGCCGATGGTGACGGTGCCGTCGGTGACCGGGTACGTGACCCCGTTCACGGTGATGGTGCCCGTGGCCCCGCCGTGGGTCGGGGTGACCGGGTAGGCCACGCCGCCGATGGTGACGGTGCCGTTCTTGACCGGGTACTTCACTCCGTTGACGGTGACGGTGCCGTTCTTGACGGGGTAGGTGACGCCGCCGACCTTGATGGTGCCGTCGGTGGTGGCGCCCGGGTTGTCGGTCCCGTGGGTGGGGGTGACCGGGTAGGCCACGCCGCCGATGGTGACGGTGCCGTTCTTGACGGGGTACTTCACTCCGTTGACGGTGACGGTGCCGTTCTTGACGGGGTAGGTGACGCCGCCGACCTTGATGGTGCCGTCGGTGGTGGCGCCCGGGTTGTCGGTCCCGCCGTCGGTGGGGGTGACCGGGTAGGCCACGCCGCCGATGGTGACGGTGCCGTTCTTGACGGGGTACGTGACCCCGCCGATGGTGACGGTGCCGTCGGTGACCGGGTACGTGACCCCGTTGACGGTGATGGTGCCCGTGGCCCCGCCGTGGGTGGGGGTGACCGGGTAGGCCACGCCGCCGATGGTGACGGTGCCGTTCTTGACGGGGTACTTGACCCCGCCGATGGTGACGGTGCCGTCGGTGACCGGGTACGTGACCCCGTTCACGGTGATGGTGCCCGTGGCCCCGCCGTGGGTCGGGGTGACCGGGTAGGCCACGCCGCCGATGGTGACGGTGCCGTTCTTGACGGGGTACCTGACCCCGCCGATGGTGACGGTGCCGTCGGTGACCGGGTACGTGACCCCGTTCACGGTGATGGTGCCCGTGGCCCCGCCGTGGGTCGGGGTGACCGGGTAGGCCACGCCGCCGATGGTGACGGTGCCGTTCTTGACGGGGTACCTGACGCCGTCGATGGTGACGGTGCCGTTCTTGACGGGGTAGGTGACGCCGCCGACCTTGATGGTGCCGTCGGTGGTGTCGCCCGGGTTGTCGGTCCCGCCGTGGGTCGGGGTGACCGGGTAGGCCACTCCGCCGATGGTGACGGTGCCGTTCTTGACCGGGTACTTGACCCCGCCGATGGTGACGGTGCCGTCGGTGACGGGGTAGGTGACGCCGCCGACCTTGATGGTGCCGTCGGTGGTGTCGCCCGGGTCGTCCGATCCTCCCGGGTTGTCCGATCCGTCGTCATCGTCCGGCACACCGGTCACGTGGGCGATGCCCTGGGCAGTCGTCCGGCGACCGTCGGAGGTCGTGCCGTAGATGGTGATGGGCACGACCTGGTCGCCGGTCTCGGCCCGCACCTGGCGGGAGCAGGTCGTCGACTCGGTCGGCGCCAGCTCGGTGTCGGCACACGTGAGCGGGCCCTCCGGGCTGGTGGCCGACAGGTTCGACACGGTCCTGGTGCCCGTGTTCGACACCGGGATCGACACCGTGGTGGTCGTACCCACCGGCACCTCTGCGGTCCCGGCGCCGCCAGCAGCCTTGCCGCCGACGCTGGGGGTACCGGAGGTCAGGTCGCAGGAGCAACCCTTGTCCGGCGTACCGCTGCCCGGGTTGCCCGGCACGCCACCGCCGGTCGCGAGACCGGTGGCGAAGAGCAGTGCCGAGCCCGTCACCCTGCCCCCGGGCGTGGACGCGGTGGCACGGATCGGGGCGCTCCGGCTGCCGGCACCCGGCGTCCACGACCCGGTGCACGTCGTCGATGCGTCGACGGCGAGCGTGGTGCTGCCGCACGTCATCCTCCCGCCCGGGCCGGAGACGGCCAGGTTGGTCACGGTGACGTTGCCCGTGTTGGAGACCGGTACGGCGATCGTCGCGGCCCGGTCCGCGGGGACCTGGGCGGTGCCCGGTGCCCCTGCCGTCCGGCCGTTGACGGTCGGCGTACCCATCGTGAGGTTGCACGCGCAGCCGTCGGCCGGCCGCGGGGCTGCCTCCGACGCGGTGTCGGCGACGGTCGCCGGCGCGGGATCCGACGTGGCGGCGAGGTCGGAGTCGGAGGTGCTCTCCGAGGGAGCACTCCCGTCAGTCGCCTCGTCCACCGGCTGGATCGTGTAGATCTGCTCCGGCTCCGTCAGCTCCACCGGCTCCGGCAGGGGCATCGGGTCGGGCTCGGCGATCTCCGCCTCGACATTCGTCTCGGGGAAGACCGGGGTCCCGTGCGTCGGACGCAGGTCCGTCGGAGCGGAGTGGCCGGAGGTGTCTCCTCCGAGTGGCCCGTCCGCGCCGAGCAGCGTGGTGACGGTCCCGGTGAGCGACTCGACCGGTGTGGGACTGTCCCCGTCCTCGGCGTGGGCGGAGCCCACGCCGAGGAGGAGAAACCCTCCCACGGCCAAGCCGGTCACGACGGACCGCCTCATCCAGGGTTTCGTTGTCATCGACATTCCTCAGGCCTCGGGGGTCGCCGGCGACGCGCAGGTGCAGAGCGTGTAGTCGAACGACTCCTTCACGGTGGTGGTCTTGCCGCTCGCGTCGGTGCCGCTGAAGCTGACCGGCACCGAGTTCAGGCCGGACCGCGGCTGGACGACGACCGTGTACCAGGCGGACTCGCCGGGCTGCAGCGTGGCCTTGCCCCCGGTGACCTGGCCGGCCGGCGACGACGCGCTGACGTTGCGCAGCGGGGCGTCCCCGGAGTTGGTGACCTGGAAGGACACCTTGGCGGGGTCGGTCGAGTGGAAGGTGTAGCGAACGGCGTCACTGGTGGCCTTCCCGTCGACCATCAGGCCGTCGGTCGACACGAGCTGACCGTGCTGGACGGTGCCGGTGTAGACCGCCGAGCACGTCTTGCCCTGCTGCTGCCCGTTCGGGTTCGAGGCCACGATCGAGAAGGTCACCGCCTGCGCGCCGGGCTTGGCCGTCGTCGTGTAGGTGAGCGTCGTGGTCTGTCCCGGCCGGAGCGGGAGCCGGCCGCCGGTCAGCGTGCCGCCGTCCGACGCCTTGGCGGTCAGCGTGGTGATCGGGAGGGTGCCGGTGTTGGTCACCGGGACCGTGTAGGTCACCTGCCCGCCCACCGGGATCACGGCTCCGGGAGCGTTCGGCGAGCTCTGGCCGTTCACCTTGGGCGAGCCGAGGCTGAACGTCACCGTGCCCTGCGGGGTGTCGACGGGCGGGCTGCCCGGCGTCCTCGGCGTGACCGGGTAGGCGACGCCGTTGACGGTCACGGTGCCGTTGCGGACCGGGTACTGGGCGCCGTTGATGGTCACGGTGCCGCCGCGGACCTGGTAGGTCACGCCGCCCACGGTGACGGTGCCGGTCGCGTGACCGCCGGAACCACCGGGGTTGTCGCCGGGGTTGTCGGACGGGTCGTCGTCACCGGGGTCGTCGCCGGGGTTGTCGCCGGGGTTGTCGGACGGGTCGTCGTCACCGGGGTTGTCGCCGGGGTTGTCGGACGGGTCGTCGTCACCGGGGTTGTCGCCGGGGTTGTCGGACGGGTCGTCGTCACCGGGGTTGTCGCCCGGGTTGTCGCCCGGGTTGTCGCCCGGGTTGTCGCCGGGGTTGTCGCCGGGGTTGTCGCCGGGGTTGTCGCCGGGGTTGTCGCCGGGGTTGTCGGACGGGGCTCCGCCCAGCAGGTCGCCGACGATCGGCAGGCCCGCAACGGGCGAGGAACCGCCGCCGAGGAGGTCGCCCAGGATCGGGAGACCGCCAGCGGGCTCGTCGCCGGGCTCGTCGCCGGGCTCGTCGCCGGGCTCGTCACCGGGCTCGTCACCGGGCTCGTCACCGGGCTCGTCACCGGGCTCGTCACCGGGCTCGTCGCCGGGCTCGTCGCCGGACGGGGATCCGCCCAGCAGGTCGCCGACGATCGGCAGGCCCGCGACGGGCGACGATCCGCCGCCGAGGAGGTCGCCCAGGACCGGCAGTCCGGCCGTCGGGGATCCCGCCGGGTCGTCGCCGTCGGGCACCGTCACGGTGTAGGTCTTGCCGCCGATGGTCACCTTGCCGTCGCGCACGGCGTACTTGACCCCGTCGACGGTGACGGTGTCGCCCTCGACCGGGTAGGTCTTGCCGCCGATGACGATCGAGCCGGCCGGGGCCTTCGTACCGCCGCCGAGGATGCCGCCCAGGACCGGGATGCCGCTGGTGAGGTCGCCGGTCGGCAGCGCCCCTTCGACGTCTCCGGTCATGACCCCGGCGAGCAGGTCGCCGACGACCGGGATGTCACCGGTGAGGTCGCCGTTCGGCGAGTCGCTCCCGGGCAGGCCGGGGAGTCCGAGCGACTCGAGGGTCTTGATGTTGTCGGTGATCTGCAGGACCTCGAGGACGGCGGCGGGATCGCCGCTGCCGACCTTCTCGAGCGCCGTCTGCCAGAGCAGGCGGAAGGCGTCGAAGTTGTTGCCGGCGAAGGCGAGGTACTCGTCCGGCGTCAGCACGGTCTCGGGCCCGAGGCGGTTCATGATCTCGGTGATCGCGAGGGTGTCGTAGAGGTAGTTCGGGTCGAGCAGCTTCGGCAGCGACGGCAGGGTCGGCAGGCCGTCCTGGATGAGGGCGGTCACCTTCTCCGGCGTGGGCAGCTTGTCGAGGTCGACGCTGAGGGTCTTCGGGTCGATCGGGATCCCCATGCCGCCGCAGCCCGTGAGCAGCGTGACGTAGTCCGTGCCGTGGCCGCGGACGTGCGACGGGTTGAAGATCGGGATCCAGCCGAGCGGCCCGCCGTAGATGTCGATGATCGGCATCTCCGAGTTCCCGATCGCACCGCTCGCGAGCGACAGGATCAGGTTCTTGTAGTCGGGGTCGGTGTGGAACGTCAGGAAGTGCTGGTTGGTGCCGATGACGGGGATGCCGTCCTCGTTCTTCCACATGTGGTCGAGGAAGAAGTCGCAGGCGTCGCCGCCCTGGGTGTGGCCGCCGGAGTGGCCCCCCGAGGAGCTGGTCGAGCCGTTGCTCGCCGAGGTCTGGACGGTCTCCCCACCGAACAGGCCGCCGGTGAAGATCCCTCCGCCGAGGACGTCGGTGCCGAGGAAGCCGCCGACGATCGGCAGGCCCGAGAGTGCGGACCCGGACAGTGTCGTCGAGGTCTTCGTGGAGGTCTTCGTGGAGGTCTTCGTGGAGGTCTTGGTCGAGGTCGTGGTCGGCGTCGTACCGGCGCCACCGGCGTCCGCGTGCGGCGTCGAGGTGACCGAGACGTCGGCGCCCGGGGTCGGCATCACACCGACCTGAGCGGCGGCCGACGAGACGACGCCGAGGGTCGCGGCGAGCGCGACACCGGGGGCGATGAGGGTCCGGGCGGACCGGCTGGCGCGAGCGACCGCGATGCTGCGGACGGTGGCGTCAGGCTCCAGGGGCGTGGCGAGCCCGATGGGCTGCCAGCCCGTGTTGCGCGAAGCGCGGGGTTGCATGGACATGCTGGTTCTCCTGGTTCAGGGAAGTTCGAAGAAAGTGCGACTGCGAACGGTCGAGCGAGCAGAGCGGTTGTCCTTCGAAGGCCGGCCCGTACGTCGGGAGGTGGGCCCTCCGCCGTACGTCGGCGGTGCCGGCTGCCACGTCACTCAGAGGACGTGGCGTCCCTGGTTCAGTCCGGTGAGAAGGCCGGGTCGGCGGCCGGGGTGCCCGGCATCGGACCGGCGGGGCACGCCACCGGAGCGGTCGCGGGACGAGCCGCCAGGGGCTCGGGTGCGACCCGCGCCAGCGGGTGGTCGGGCCGGGGCGCCGAGGCGGCGCCGCCGGTGCCGGGGGTGAAGCCTGCGCCGGACACCGGAACCGGGAGGGCGGTGACGGTGTCCGCTGCGGGCTGCGCCACGGGCGTGAGGGCGACGGCGTCGGGCGGCGGGACCGCCGGCCCGGACAGGGTGCGCGTGCCGGAGGCCAGGTCCGCGTGCGGCGCGTCGAGGCGGACCGTCACCACGCCGAGGGCGGGACCCGTCGCGGCGTCCGCGGCGGAGGGGGCCGGCCCGGCGCCGGTGGTCGGTCCGGCGGAGTCGCCGGTGCCGGCCGGGTGGGTCACCTGCTCCACGACCGGCGCGATGACGGCGGCCGTCGTACCGACGACCTCGTCGACGGAGCCGGTCACCGCATCGGTCGCGTCGACGGCGAGCTGGCTGGCCAGGCTGAGCGTGCCGACCGCGGTGCGCAGCGTCTGCGCCAGCCCGCCGGCCAGGGGCAGGGGCGCGGCGAGGGTCTCGACGGTGTCGACCGCGTCGTCCGCGGTGCCGACGACCTGGCGGGTGAGGGAGTCGACGAGCGGGGTGACGGTGGCGCGGATCGAGGGAACGTCCTTCAGCGTCAGCTTCTCGCCGGTGGCCTCGACGGTGTCGCGAACGGTGTTCGTCAGGAGGCCGGCCGCGTCGATGCCGGTGCTCGGCGCCGCAGCGGCCGGAGTGTGGGCCCCTGCGGCCGGGAGGGCGGGCAGGGCGTCGACGGCGGCGGCCGGGTCCGGCGTGTGCGCGGGCGTCGTACCGCGGAGGCCGTCGAGGGCAGTGGCGGTCAGGTCTGCGACCTGGCGGAGGGGCTGCGGTGTCGTGGGCTCGTCGGCGTTCGCAAGGAGCTCGCCGACCATCGGCACCTCGGCCCCGGGCTGCGCGGGAGCGGCGGGCTGCTCGCAGGTGGCGTCGTCGCACGCGGCATGGGCGGTGCCGCCGAGGAGGAGCAGCGCGGCCCAGGACAGGCCGAGGAGGACGGTGAGGCGCCAGCAGGTGCGGCGCACGGCCCGCGAGCGCACCTGACCGCCCACGGCGGTCGCAGTGGCTGCTGCCATCTCGGTCTCCCGGAGCTCAAGGGGGGTGAGTCCGCCGCGCCACCTCGGGTCCGTGATGCCGGGCCCTGACGTGGAAGAGGCGAACCGTTCTGCTGCCCTCGGTGCTCGGAATGCGACATCAGTCGCCACCTCAGACGATCAACCAGTCCGGGATCTGGGGGATCCCGGCTGTCAAACGGCTGTCAATCTGTGGTCATCCTGCACCCGGGTCTTGGCAACTGTCCAGAAGCTTCCGGGAGAATTTTCGGTGTCGGCCCGGAGCTCAGCCCGCGAGCTCGGCATCGAGCACGGCCAGCAGGGCGCCGAGCTCGTCGGCCCGGACGAGGCGCGCCAGCCACTCGACCATCGTCGCGCGGAACACCGCGGCGCTCCGGACCAGTGCCGGGTCGAGGTAGCCCGTCACCTCGAGGGCGACCACCCCGTGGAGCGAGGCGAGCACGCGCGTGTGCAGCCAGGCCAGGGTGGCCGGCCAGGGGCTGG
The DNA here is from genome assembly GCF_013408525.1 of Nocardioides aromaticivorans. NCBI lineage: Bacteria > Bacillati > Actinomycetota > Actinomycetes > Propionibacteriales > Nocardioidaceae > Nocardioides > Nocardioides aromaticivorans. The sequence continues at coordinate 1,840,016 of NZ_JACBZM010000001.1, read as the reverse complement.
ATCCCGGTCGCTCGGCCAGGGCGACGACGGTCTGCTCGGCGGCCGGAGGGACGGGAGGCATCCGGACGTCCTGGTGGGTCGTGAGGGCGCACAGGCACGTGCCGAGGAACGCATCGGAGACCTCGCGGATCGACACCTCGCCACTGCGGGGTCGCGCCAGGACCAGGCGGAACTCGTCCTGGTGGCGCAGCGCCCAGCGACGCAGCCGGACCCAGGCGACGAGCCAGCGCTTGGTCACGTCGTCCGCCGAGATCGCCTCGACGGCCGCGACGAGGTCGGCGGCCACGCTCTCGTCGATCGACGCGGCCACCAGGTCCAGGAGCTCGTCGAGGTTCGTGACGTAGCGGTAGAGACCGGCCGGACTCACGCCCATCGCCGCGGCGACGCCGCGCAGGGTCAGGTCGTGACCCTCGGCCAGGAGGGTGCGAGCAGTGTTCACCATCGCGTCGTACGTCGCGGCGCGTTGCTGCGCCTGACGGTTCGGGTGCGCTCCGCGGACCCCTGTGCCCATCCGTGCCCTCCCGCCCCGATGCGGTGGTCGTACGCTCGAGTGCGAACACCGTTCGCCCTGACGGGCCCTGCGGTGCTCCCTCCCGCGGCCGGCCTGACATCCGAGTCGCCGGGCCGGCCGCGGGGGTGCACTCCGGGACATCGTCCCGACGCATCGCCGACGCTACCAACGGGTTGACAGCCCTGTGCCTGCGGGTTGCCCGCCTGTTCTCGGATGTGGTGCCGGGCCCGTCCGAGGCGTCCGGACCTTCGCGGTGCATTGGCAGGGCGTTCGTCGCGGGCGGGTGACGACGTCACCACTTCATGGTGTAGTGACCCAGATCACACTGGCTCTCCCGAAGGTGGTTCCATGTCTCGGTCGTCGCTCCGCCTGCTCCTCTCCCTCGGCTCGGTCCTCTCCGCGGCGCTGGTCGGCCTGGTCGCCATACCGCCCGCCGCGCACGCCGCCGCACCCGTGTACGTCGCTCTCGGCGACTCCTACTCCTCGGGCGTCGGCACCCGCAGCTACATCGACGACGGCACGAGCTGCCAGCGGTCGAACTACGCCTACCCCAAGCTGGTCGCCTCCGCGAAGGGCTACAGCCTGAGCTTCAAGGCCTGCTCCGGCGCCACCACGAGCACCGTCACCAACAGCCAACTGAGCGCGCTGAGCTCGTCGACGTCGTACGTCACGATCTCGGTCGGCGGCAACGACGCCGGCTTCACCGGTGTCATCACGGAGTGCGCCCAGCCGGGGTGGATGTCGGACTGCGACGGAGCGATCAACACGGCCCAGTCGTTCATCAACAACACGCTGCCCGGCCGGCTGGGCACCCTCTACGCGTCCATCAGGAGCAAGGCCCCGAACGCCGTCGTCGTGGTCGTCGGCTATCCGCGGCTGTTCATGGGCGAGGACTGCAATGCGGCGACCTGGTTCAGCCCCGCCGAGGAGACCCGGCTGAACCAGACGGCGGACCTGCTGAACAGCAAGCTGTCGGCGGCCGCGAGCGCCAAGGGCTTCAAGTGGGCCAACCCCACCTCCCGCTTCGTCGGCCACGCGGTCTGTGACGACGTCGAGTGGCTCAACGGCCTGTCCAACCCGGTCAGCGAGAGCTACCACCCGAACCGGCTCGGACACTCGTCCGGCTACAAGCCGCTGGTGGCGGGGCTGCTCGTCGGCTGACGGACAAAAAGACGTCGGGTGCGGCTGCGAGCAGCCGCACCCGACGCCTTTCACAGGATCGGGGTGGTCGGGATCATCCGCCACCGAGGTTGATCGTCTGGGCGTTGCCGACGCGCGGCCTCTGGATCGAGACGGCGCGGTACCAGTAGTACTTCTGGGCGGGTTTGAACACGTTGGAGCACTCCACGACGGCGTAGCCCGCGTTGCCGTTGGCGGGCGTGCCGGAGATGTTGTAGAAGTCCACCTTGTAGGAGCCCTTGACGAAGGCGCTGGATGAGGTCTCGCCGTTGTCGAGGTAGAACTGCACGGCGCTGGCCTGGAAGAACAGCTGCTGGCAGCCGCCTCCCCCCTTGACGACGACGTGCGGGTCGTCGTCCCACGCCTGGGAAGAAGGCGTGGCCAGGAAGCCCGCGGCCAGGGCTGTCGCCGCCACGGCGACGAACCTGGAACGCGTGCGCGTTGACTTGCGGTGAGTGGGTCGATGCTTCACGGAAACCCCCATGGTCGAGGCGCCGACTGACGCCCGGGTGATATCGAACCGGTCCCCCGAGTGTTCTGTTCAACGACGTCGTACGCCCGCGGGCACGGGCGGAGGACCCCTCAGATCCTGTGGATGGCCGCTGGTCCCTGCGGCCCTTGCGCGACCGGGACCGTCGGGTGTGGCTGGTAGAACAGCCGCATGCGGCGATCCTCGGTGGCCACCTCCTTCCTGCTCGTCTCGGCGCTCGGCCTGACGGCCTGCTCCGGCGGCGGCTCCGACGGTGACGACGGCGCGCGCAAGGCCGCGGAGGGGCTTGCCACCGCCCTGGCCACGGCGGCCGCGCCGGCCGACGGTGCCAGCACGGCGAGCGATCCGCTGGCCGCGGTGACCTGGACCGGCACGGACCCCGCCACCGTCGCGAAGGAGTACGCCGCCGTCATCGACGGCATGGACGGGATCGCGCCGAGCGTCGAGGTCGCCGAGGTCGACGGCGAGGCGGACAAGCCGACGGCGACCCTGACCTGGACCTGGCCCGTCGTCGCCGGAGGCGACCCGTGGACCTACGACACGACCGTCGCGCTGGCGGACGGCGACGGGTGGGCCGTCGCGTGGGCACCGAGCATCGTCGAGCCCAGCCTCGCCGACGGGGAGACGCTCGACGCGACCACGCTCCTCGCGCAGCGTGGCGAGATCACCGGCGCCGGCGGCGAGAAGCTGGTCACCGAGCGGCCCGTCGTCCGGATCGGGATCGACCGCACCAAGGTGACGGCCGCCGCGGCGCCGGCGTCCGCGCGGGCGCTGGCCGAGCTGGTCGACATCGAGGTCGCGCCGTTCGTGAAGGCCGTGAAGGGGGCCGGGGACAAGGCGTTCGTCGAGGCGATCACCTACCGTGCGAACGATATTCCCGCAGCGGTCCGGACGGGGATCGAGGGCATCGCCGGCGCCCACCGGGTCACCGGCGAGCAGGCGCTCGCGCCGACCCGCGACTTCGCCGCCCCGATCCTCGGTCGGGTCGGCCCGGTCACCGCCGAGATGGTCGAGAAGGATCCCGACGCCTACCGCCCGGGCGACGTCGCTGGTGTCTCCGGCCTCCAGGCCCGCTACGACGAGCAGCTGCGCGGCACCACCGGCCGCTCGGTCCACGCCGTCCCGGCCGATGGCGGCGAGGAGCGCGAGCTCTTCCTCGCCGAGCCGGCCGCCGGCAAGCCGCTGGCGCTCACCCTCGACCGTCGGCTGCAGACCCTCGCCGAGCGGGTGCTCGGCGGAGTCACGCCCGCCAGCGCCCTCGTGGCGATCCGCCCCAGCGACGGCTCGATCCTGGCGGCCGCCAACGGCGCCGGCACCGGCGGCCAGAACTACGCCACCTTCGGCCAGTTCGCCCCCGGCTCCACCTTCAAGTCGGTCACCTCCCTCGCGCTGCTGCGCGCCGGCCTCACCCCCCAGACGCAGGTGCAGTGCACGCCGACCGTCACGGTCAACGGCAAGCGGTTCAAGAACTACTCCGACTACCCGTCGTCCGCGATCGGCACGATCCCGCTCGAGGAGGCGATCGCGCAGTCGTGCAACACCGCCCTGATCGGTGCCCGCGCGAAGGTGAAGGACGGTGACCTCGCCGACGCGGCCGCGAGCCTCGGCCTCGGCATCGACCACGACCTCGGCTTCCCCGCCTACTTCGGCGAGGTCCCGCCGCCGGCGAGCGAGACCGAGGGCGCCGCCGACCTGATCGGCCAGGGCAAGGTGCTCGCCTCGCCGATGGCGATGGCCACGGTGATCGCGAGCGTGCAGGCCGGCACGACCGTCGTACCCCACCTCGTGGACGGGGTCGATGTCTCCGTGCCGTCGGAGGCCGAGCCGCTCTCGGCCGCCGAGGCACGGCAGCTCAAGGCGATGCTGCGCCGGGTGGTCACCAACGGCAGCGGCCGCGGCCTGGCCGACCTCCCCGGCGGTCCGGTCATCGCCAAGACCGGCACGGCCGAGTACGCCGACGGCGGCACCATCCGCACGCACGCGTGGATGATCGCCGCCCAGGGCGACCTCGCGGTCGCGGTCTTCGTGCAGACCGGTGAGTCGGGCTCGCGGACGGCGGGTCCGCTGCTGGAGGAGTTCCTGCGCGCGGCTCGCTGAGGGGCCTTGATCGTGGTCGGTGTCGGACGGCCGTGCGCTGGGAGGTCTTGCGCGTGGTCGGTGTCGGGCGGCCGCGCGCTTATCCGCCGAGGCTTGGCCTACGGAAGTCGACTGCGGCGCGGCAGCGCGGCGAGAGCCGTCTCCGGCAGCTTGCTGCCCGCTCTACGGCGAAGCCGCGCTCGCGCCCCCGACCATGCAGTGTCGGCTTGCCGCCATTCCAAGGCTTGGCCTACGGAAGACAACTGCGGCGCGGCAGCGCGGCGAGAGCCGTCTCCGGCAGCTTGCTGCCCGCTCTACGGCGAAGCCGAGCTCGCGCAAGAAAAATGGAGCGAGCCCCTCATCGCATGGGGTCGACGAGGGGCTCTTGTCGTTATCGGTGCTCCCTCCGAAGTACGACAGGACAACTCTAACCCCGTGCTCAAGCGGGTCAAGGGGGATCATCGGAGAATCCTCCGTTCGGTCGGCGGACCCGGGACCAAGGTCCCGCTCGGCCACCCTGCCGATCCAGCCGGTGAGGTGCCAGAGTGAGGTCATGAGCTTCCGCGAACGCCTCGGCCACCTGCTCCCGGAGTCGCACCGTCAGCTGTACGTCGGGGGCGCGTGGGTCCCCGGGAGCGGCGGTGGCCGGATCGACGTCATCGACCCGGCGGACGGGTCGGTGCTCACCGATGTCGCCGACGGGACGCTCGACGATGCGCGGGCGGCCCTCGACGCGGCGGTCGCGGCGCAGGCGGACTGGGCGGCGACGGCGCCGCGCGAGCGGGGCGAGATCCTGCGACGGGCGTTCGCGCTGGTGACCCAGCATGCCGACGACCTCGCTCTGGTGATGAGCCTGGAGATGGGCAAGCCCATCGCGGAGGCGAAGGGGGAGGTCACCTACGGTGCGGAGTTCCTGCGCTGGTTCTCGGAGGAGGCGGTCCGGATCCACGGCCGGTGGATGCAGAACCCGGCCGGCGGCAGTCGCCTGCTGACGGTGCGCAAGCCGGTCGGTCCGTGCCTGTTCATCACCCCGTGGAACTTCCCGCTCGCGATGGGGACCCGCAAGATCGGTCCGGCGATCGCGGCCGGCTGCACGATGGTGGTCAAGCCGGCGGCGCAGACGCCGCTGACCATGCTCTACCTGGCGGCGCTGCTGGCGGAGGCCGGGCTGCCCGCCGGGGTGCTCAACGTCGTGACGACCAGCGACTCGGGCGGGTTGAGCAGCACGCTGCAGGCCGACGCGCGGCTGCGGAAGGTGAGCTTCACCGGGTCCACCGTCGTCGGCAAGAAGATCGTCGAGCAGTCCGCGGGCCAGCTGCAGCGGGTGTCGATGGAGCTGGGCGGCAATGCGCCCTTCCTCGTCTTCGCCGACGCCGACCTGGACGCGGCCGTCGAGGGCGCGATGGTCGCCAAGATGCGCAACATGGGTGAGGCCTGTACGTCGGCCAACCGCTTCCTCGTGGAGGAGTCCGTCGCGGCGGACTTCGCCGAGCGGCTCGCGCAGCGGATGGGCGCGCTCCGCGTCGGGCGGGGCCAGGACGTCGGGGTGCAGGTCGGTCCGCTCATCGACGCGAAGGCCGTCGCCTCGGTGTCCGCGACGGTGGCTGACGCGGTCGAGCGGGGTGCCCGCGTGCTGACCGGCGGCGAGGCCCCGGCGGGCGACGGCTACTTCTTCCCGCCGACCGTCCTGGTCGACGTACCGGCGGACGCGGACGCGGTGACCAAGGAGACCTTCGGGCCGGTCGCGCCGATCACGACCTTCACCAGTGAGGACCAGGCGATCGCGCTGGCGAACGCGACGGAGTACGGGCTCGCGGCCTACGCCTACACCCGCGACCTCGCCCGCACGATCCGGCTGGCGGAGCGACTCGAGACCGGGATGCTCGGCATCAACACCGGCCTGGTGTCCAACCCGGCGGCGCCGTTCGGCGGGGTGAAGGCGAGCGGGTTCGGCCGGGAGGGTGGCTTCGAGGGGATCGAGGAGTACCTCGACACGACGTACGTCGCCCTGCCGGTCTCCTGACCGCGGTCGGCGCCGGCGCGGGAGCCGGGCCGATGAAATCGATGGCTGCTGTCGGTCCTCCTCTGCACACTGGAGGACGACCATGACCGATCAGCTCACCCCCCTTCCCCCGACCCGGGCGCGGCGGCTGCCGCGCGCGTTCATGCCGTTCCGGCACGCGTCGTACCGGTGGCTGGGGACGGCGCTGCTGCTGACCTCCTTCGGTGGCGGCGTCTGGGTCGTGGCCCTGGTGTGGGAGGTCATCCGGATCGGCGGTGGCGCGAGCGCGCTCTCCGTCGTCAGCACGGCCGGCGCCGTGGGTGTCCTGTTGCCCGCGCTGCTCGGCGGCGTGGTCGCCGACCGGGTCCCGCAGAAGCTCATCCTGCTCGTCACCACGTCGGTCGAGCTCGCGGGCATGGCGCTCGTCGCGGTGCTCTCGTTCGCGGACCTCACCCAGCTCTGGCACCTCGCCGCCGTCGCGTTCACCGCCGGCTGTGCCATGGCCTTCTACTACCCGGCCTACTCGGCCTGGCTGCCGGCGCTCGTGCCCGAGGAGGACCTGCTCGCCGTCAACGGCTTCGAGGGCATGGTGCGGCCGACGATCGGGCAGGCGCTCGGACCCGCTGTCGCCGGTGCCGTGGTCGGTGCGGCGTCCTCGTCGGCCGCGATCGCGGTGGCGGCGGGCGCCTACCTGCTCGGGCTGGCCGTCCTGGCGCGGGTCCCCCTGACCGCCGTACGACGCGACCTCCCCACTCCCGACCGCGAGGCCGGGGCGGGAGGGGCGGCGCACGCGGTGGCGAGCGCGGTCGCGGACATGCGCGAGGGCTTCGCCTACATGGTGCGCACGCCGTGGTTGCTGGCCACGCTGCTCTTCGCGTCGATCATGATCCTGGTGATGATGGGCCCGCTCGAGGTCCTCGTCCCGTTCCTGATGAAGGACGAGCTGGGCGGCGGCCCCGGCGACCACGCCGTGGTGATGGCCTGCTTCGGCATCGGTGGCGCCGTCGGCTCGCTCGTGGTCGGCTCGCTCCCGATGCCCCGGCGCTACCTGACCTGGATGAACCTGATGTGGGGCGTCGGCTGCCTGCCCTTCCTGGCGATCGGCTTCGCGACGGCGGTCTGGCAGGTGGCGGCCGCCGCCTTCGTGATCGGCGTGCTCTTCTCGGCGCCGATGGTCATCTGTGGCACCCTGCTGCAGCGGCGGGTGCCGCCGGAGCTGCTCGGCCGGGTCGCCTCGCTCGACTTCTTCGTCTCGATCAGCCTGATGCCGGTCTCGATGGCGCTCGCCGGCCCGGTGGCCGACCTGATCGGGTTGCAGTGGACCTTCGCGATCGCCGCGGTCGTGCCCGGCGTGACCGCGGCGGTCGCCATCGTCTGGGCGCGCCTGCCCGCCGACGAGCTGGCCCACCCGCTGCGCGAGGAGCCGGCCGCCGTCAGTCCCTGAGCCTCTCGAGCACCTCGACGTTGTGGCGGTAGCCGACCGTCTCGTAGCCGACGACCGACACCCACGGTGCGAGGGAGAGGACGAGCAGGCACCACTCCAGGTCGACCTCGGCCTGCGCCATCAGCACCGGTGCGACCAGCGTCGCCGCGGTGATCAGCAGCAGGACCAGGTGGAACAGGTGGAACGACCGGGTCAGCACGGTGTAGCCGGTGTAGAAGACCGCGATGAACAGGGCGACGGGGACGACCACGGTCAGCACCGTGGCGGTCAGCCCGATCTCGGCGTGGTGGTCGAGGAAGTACGCCGCCACGTGCAGTCCCGCGCCGATGGCCACGATGCTGCCGAAGAGCCCGATGGCGCCGTACCCGAAGCCGAAGGAGCGCTCGCGGCGGGCATGCAGGATCTCGCCCGTCGGCACCACGAAGTAGCACCACCAGGTGCCGAAGGTGAGGGCCGTGCCGGCGACGGTGAACAGGCCGATCTCCCAGGTCAGGCCGCCCTCCGCCAGGACGTTGATGGCGGCCATCGTGCCGATCATCCCCTCGCCGAGCGTGATGATGACCATCAGGCCGTAGCGCTCGGCGATGTGGTGGGCGTGCCACGGGGTGCCGCCCCGGCGGTTCTCCGCGTACGCCGGCCCGCCGACCTCGATCAGGAAGGGCACGATGATCAGCGCGAACGTCGTACCCACGGGCAGGTCGACCAGCGCCAGCACGCACCACAGGACCTGGGCGGCGGCGATCGAGACGATGTAGGTCCGGCAGGCGGGGCCGCGGTCGGGGTCGTGCCGCCCGGCGCGCCACCACTGGAAGAGCATCGCGACCCGCATCACGACGTAGCCCCAGACGATGACGTCGTTGTCGAGGGTCTCGCCGTGCTCGGTGACGGACTCGAACATCGGGTGGATGCCGAGCGCGAAGATCAGCACGCCGACCATCTGCAGCATGGTGGTCAGCCGGTAGATCCAGTCGTCGGTGTCGTAGGCCGAGGCGAACCAGGTGAAGTTGATCCACGCCCACGAGATGCCGAAGGTCGCGAACGCGAACGCCGCGATCCCGCTGCCGACGTGGTCGGCCGCCAGCGCGTGCGCCAGCTCGTTGGCCGCGGTGCCGAAGGCGACCACGAAGGTCAGGTCGAACAGCAGCTCCAGCGGTGTCGCGACCCGGTGCGACTCGTGCGGGTCGCGGCCGGTCATCCGGCGGCTGCGGTGGCGGACAGCGTGCTCCTGCGGCTCCGGCATGCCGCGCAGTCTAGGAGGACGAGCTACCCGGGTACGACGACCGGCGACCCAGCAGCGCCAGCACGTGCACCCCGGCGGGGGCCTCCACCGGCACCGGGACGGGCGGAGCGAACCGCGGGTCGTCGCTGAGCGCGACCTGGAGCGCGGTGGGGAGCAGGTCGGCGGCGAGCCGTTCGGGGATCGGCGTGCCCCTGGTCGTCGTACGACCGACGTCCCAGCCGTGGACGGTGATCTCGAGGGCGGCGATCCGGGCGACCGTGTCGACGGGGAGCGGGTGCCCCGCGACGTCGACGACCGGCGAGGCCGCTGAGAGCCAGGCGGTCAGCAGCGCGCACGCCTTCGCCTGCAGCCGCTGGACGCGCTGCTCGAGCGGTGAGGGGGCGGCGCTGCTGAGTCCGACCGCGCCGTCGGCTGCCTCGGCGAACGCGTCGAGGGCGTCCTCCATGTGGGCGAGCAGGTCGGCGAGGGTCCAGCCGGCGCAGGGCGTGGGCCGGTCGACGTCGGCGCAGGTGATCGTGGCGAGCGCGGCACGGGTGTAGTCGAGCGCGCGCTGCAGCACGTCGAGTCCCGCGACGAGTCCGTCCGGGGCGGGCTCGGCGGTCATGTCGTCGCCCGGTCAGGCCGGCACGTAATCGGCAGGCAGCCGCTCGGGCAGCCCGAACCGCGCGAACAGCCGGTGGTCGAAGAACGCGGTCACGTGCTCCACCCGCAGGTCGTCGCCGGAGCCGGTCATCTGCAGCACCTGCAGGTGGAACGGCTCGAAGTGGCCGTCGGGCTGGCGCATGTAGAGGCCGAAGGCGGGCTGGCCGTTGGCGACCGTCTCGACCATCGGCATGTCGTTGGTGCCGCCGGGGCACTTGGTGCCGATCAGCTCGCCGATCGCGTCGCAGCCGCGGAAGTGGTTGAGGAACGGCGGCATGTCCCAGGTGGCGTCGTACTTGAGCAGCTGGACGATCTGGTCGATGTCCTTGCGCCAGAACGCCTGCAGGTAGGCGTCGAGCAGGGTCCGCTGGGCCTGGTCGAGGTCGGGCTCGACGGTGTCGGGCGTCAGCCCCCGCTCGGCGACCTGGGCGTGGGCGCGCTGGAGCGCGGAGTTCACGGCGGCGGTCGTCGTGTCGAGCGCCGTCGCGGTCTCGGCGGCCGACCAGCGCAGCACGTCGCGCAGGATCAGGACCGCGCGCTGGCGGGCCGGGAGGTGCTGCAGGGCGGCGACGAACGCGAGCCGGATCGTGTCGCGCTCGGCCACCTCGACCGCGGCGTCCGGGATCGGCTCCAGCCACGGCACCTCGTGGTCCTCGAGCAGCTCGTCGGACGGCGCCGAGTCGGCGGTGCCCAGGCCGGTGGGGAGCGGCCGGCGCGGCTTGCTCTCCAGGTTGGTGAGGCAGACGTTGGTGGCGATCTTGTAGAGCCAGGTGCGCACGGAGCTGCGGCCCTGGAAGCTGGCGGAGGCCTTCCACGCGCGCAGGAAGGTCTCCTGGACGAGGTCCTCCGCCTCGTGGACCGACCCGCTCATCCGGTAGCAGTGGGCCATCAGCTCGCGCTGGTAGCGCCCGGTGAGGGTGTCGAAGTCGGCGAGCTCGTCGCTCGCCGGCGCCTTCTGTGTGGTCGGGTCGGCCTGCTCGGTCTTCTGTTCGGTCACCATCGTTCCCATCGCTGCCCCCGTGTCTCGCCAGTGTGCCTGATCTGCTGACCGGGGGCATCCCGAAAACTCATCGGTGGGGATGCAGGAATCCCCGCCTGAGCGGGTGTTCCTGCGCTTGGTGACGGTTGCAACCGGCACTAAGCGCGAGTTTCCCCGCTCCGGCGGGGATTCCTGCACGCCTCCAGCACCCGCTCCGCGGCAGGCAGGGCCACGGCGCGGTCGTCGGGCACGAGCCCGATGCGGGTACGACGGTCGAGCAGGTCCGCGACGTCGGCGGCCCCCTCGTGGGTGATGCCGAAGAAGAGCTCGGCCCAGACGGTCGGGATCGTCGGGTGGCCGGGCGCGATGGGCGCGAGCAGCTCGGCCTCCGACCAGCCGGACGCCTCGACGGCCGCGGTCAGTGCGAGGCCGGCGTCGGCGCCGTACCGGCGGACCAGGCGGGCCGCACCGGGCGAGCCGGCGCGAGCCGCCTCCTCGGCGAGGGCTTCGCGCGGGGCGGCGCCGAGCAGGGGGAGCGTCGCGGTCACGCAGGGGCCGGCGGCGAGGCCGGCCGAGGCGACGGCGGCATCGACGGCGTCCTCGGCCATCCGGCGGTAGGTCGTCAGCTTGCCGCCGACGATCGTCACGACGCCGGTGCGCGAGGTGAGGACGGCGTGCTTGCGCGACAGGTCGGCGGTCGAGCCCTCGCCGCCGTCGAGCAGCGGGCGGAGGCCGGCGAAGGCGCCGACGACGTCGGAGCGGCGCAGCTGACGCGAGAAGGACGCCGAGACCACGTCCAGCAGGAAGCCGATCTCGACCTCGGTGGGCTCGGCGACGTCGGGGACGGGGCCGTCGACCGGCTCGTCGGTCAGGCCGACGTAGAACTGGCCGTCGGGCTGCGGCAGGACGAGCACGAACCGGTTGGTCTCGCCCGGGATCGGCGCGAAGACCGCGACCGACAGCTTCGGCAGCGCCTCGGCGCGCAGCACCAGGTGGGTGCCCCGCGAGGGTCGCAGCCGTACGTCGTCGACGAGGTCGCCTGCCCAGACGCCGGCCGCGTTGACGACGGTCCGGCAGGTCACCGACAGCGGCGCACCGGTCAGCTCGTCGCGGAGCTCGACCGCGGTGCCGGTCGCGGACAGGACCCGCGCGTGGGTGTGGACGGCGGCGCCGCGCTCGGCCGCCGTCCGGGCGATGGTCGTGACCAGCCGGGCGTCGTCCTCGAGCTGTCCGTCCCAGCCGAGCAGCCCGCCGCGCAGGCCGTCGGTCCGCAGCGGGGGCGCGAGACGACGAGCCTCGGCGGCCGTGAGCCGGCGCGGCCGGGGGAGGGTGTCGGCGCTGGTGCGCGCCGCCCGGCGGAGCAGGTCGCCACCGAGGAAGCCGGCGCCGGCCAGCAGGCCCATCGGACGGCTCACGCCGGGGGCGAGCGGGATGAGCGAGGGCAGCGGCCGGGTGAGGTGCGGCGCGGTGGTCTCCATCAGGATCCCGCGCTCGACGGCGCTCTCGTGGGCGATCGCGACCTGCCCGGAGGCGAGATAGCGCAGGCCGCCGTGCACCAGCTTGGAGGAGAAGCGCGACGTACCGAACGCCAGGTCGTGGGCGTCGACCGCGAGCACACTGAGGCCGCGGGAGGCGGCGTCGAGGGCGACGCCGGCGCCGGTGACGCCGAGGCCGATCACGACGACGTCGACGTCGGTGGGTGCGCCGGCGAGGCCGGGGGTGATCCTGCGAGGGGTCATGGCGTGAGGCTCCGGACGATGAGGGTGTGGAGCTCGGCGTCGAGGGCGGTGGCGTCCACGGCCTCGTCGAGCATGGTGTGGGCCGAGAGGACGAAGCCGTGGGCGGCGAGCACGAGCCCACGCGCGATCGCGACGGGATCGCCGTCGCGGATGGTGCCGCGGCGCTGGCCCTCGGTGACGGCGCCCGCGAGGACGCCGATGATCAGCTCCTGCGAGCGGCCGCGCCGGGCGAGCAGGTAGGGGAGGATCAGCTCGGGGTCGAGCTCGACGATGCGCGTGAACAGCTCGTTGTCGCGCAGCGCCTCGACCGTGGCGGCCACGGCGTCGGCGACGCGGACAGGCGTCGGCTCACCGGCGAGGTCGACCTGGCCGGCGACCAGCCCGGTCCACTCGCGCGTCATCAGGTCGCCCAGCAGGGCGGGCATGTCGGACCACGCGCGGTAGATCGTCATCCGCGAGACGCCGGCCCGGCGCGCGACCTCGGTCAGCGTCGTACGCCGCCAGCCGACGTCGAGGATGCACTCGCGGGCGGCGTCGAGGTAGGCGTTCTGGGTGCCGGGGTCTCGGGACGGTCGCTGCGCGACCTCCTCGACCACCGGGTCAGACTCGTGGTTGTGACGATGTGACGTCATGTGTAACACTGTAACACATGACGACCGAGCGACCCACCGTCCTCCAGCCCGAGATGCCCGCCACCCGCTGGGGCGACCCGGCCCACGCGACCGGCCTGCCGGACGGCGTCCGCGACCTCGTCGGCCTGGTCTTCCCGATCAAGGACACCCCTGCCCGCGAGGACGTGGCCGTGCCGGCCTCGCGCCTGGCGGACGAGCTGGTCGCCGGGCTGCGCGAGCTCCTCGGCGAGGACAACGTGGTCACCGACGACGGGGTCCGCCGCCTCCGCACCCGCGGCAAGTCCACCCCCGACCTGCTCCGCCAGCGGGCCGGCGACCTGGGCGACGCGCCGGACGTCGTCGTACGACCCGGCGGGCACGACGACGTCGTCGCCGTCCTCGCGTGGGCCCAGGAGAACCGGGTCGCGGTCGTCCCCTTCGGCGGCGGTACGGCGGTCACCGGCGGCCTCGTCGCGGACCCGGACGCCGCCGGGCTGGCCGGCGTGGTCTCGCTCGACCTCGGCCGGATGCGCGGCCTGCTCGCCCTCGATGCCGTCTCCTCGACCGCGACGTTCGAGCCCGGTCTGCGCGGTCCCGAGGCCGAGGCGCTGCTCGCCCAGCACGGCCTGATGCTCGGCCACTTCCCGCAGTCGTTCGAGTACGCCACGATCGGCGGCTTCGCGGCCACCCGCTCCAGCGGCCAGTCCAGCGCCGGATACGGCCGCTTCGACGCGATGGTCGTCGCGCTCCGCGTCGCCACGCCGGTCGGCGAGGTCCGCCTCGGCGTCTCGCCGGCGAACGCCTCCGGCCCCGACCTGCGCGAGCTCTTCCTCGGTTCGGAGGGTGCCTTCGGCGTGATCACCGAGGTCACCGTCCGGGTGCGGCCGCTGCCGGAGGTCAAGGAGTACGAGGGCTGGCGCTGGCGGTCCTTCGCCGAGGGCGCCGACGCGATGCGGCAGCTGGCCCAGGCCGACCTGCTGCCCACGGTCCTCCGCCTCTCCGACGAGAACGAGACCGCGATCAACCTCGCCGACCCCGAGGCGATCGGTGGCGAGGGCGGTGCCGATGGTGAGGGCCCGGGCTGCCTGATGGTCGTCGGCTACGAGGGCACCCCCGCCGCGGTCGCCGCGAAGAAGGCCGCCGTCACCGCCGCGCTCACCGCGCTCGGCGGTGCCCCGCAGGGCTCCGGGCCGGGCGAGGCCTGGGCGCACGGGCGCTTCGACGCGCCGTACCTGCGTGACAGCCTGCTCGACAACGGCGTGCTCGTGGAGACCCTCGAGACGGTCGCCTTCTGGAGCAACCGCGAGAACCTCTACACCCGCGTGAAGACCGCGCTCGAGCAGGCGCTCCCCGGGGCGATGGTGCTCTGCCACGTCTCGCACGTGTACGCCACCGGCTGCTCGCTCTACTTCACCGTCGCCGCCCCGGGTGGCGAGGACCCGCTGGCCGCCTGGCTCCCGGCGAAGGCCGCCGCCTGCGAGGCGATCGTCGCCGCCGGCGCCTCGATCACGCACCACCACGCGGTCGGCACCGACCACAAGCCCTACCTGACCGCCGAGATCGGCGAGGTCGGCGCCGAGGTGCTGCGCGCCGTCAAGAAGGCGGTCGACCCGACGGGCATCCTCAACCCCGGGGTGTTGATCCCGTGAGCACCCGCAGCTTCGCGTTCCTCGTCAACCCGAACTCCGGCGGCGGGTCGGCGCCGAAGGTCGTCGTACCGCTGACGCGGGCGCTGCGCGAGGCCGGCGCGTCGGTCGAGGTCACCTACACGACCTCCGTCGCCGAGACGCCCGCCCTGGTCGATGCGGCGGTCGCGTCCGGTGCGGTCGTCGTCGCCGTCGGCGGCGACGGCATGCTGTCGTCGGTCGCGGGCGCGGTCGCCGCGCGTGACGGGGTGCTGGCCGTCGTACCCGCGGGACGGGGCAACGACTTCGCCCGGATGCTCGGGGTCCCGCACACGACGGCCGAGCAGGCCGCGCTACTGCTGGAGGGTGCCGAGCGCCGGGTCGACCTGCTGCGCGCCACCTCCGGGGACGGTACGACGCACGTCGTCGCCGGCTCCGTCTACGCCGGCGTCGATGCCCGCGCCGGCGAGATCGTCGACCGCTCCCACTGGCTGCCGTCGAAGCTGCAGTACCCCGTCGCCGCCGTCCGCGCCCTGGCGACCTACCGCCCGATGGAGTGCGCGCTCGAGGTCGACGGCGTCACGTCGCGGCACCTCGCGGCGACGGTCGTCGTCGCCAACTCGCGCTACTACGGCAAGGGCATGGCCATCGCGCCCGCCGCCTCGGTCTCCGACGGCCTCCTCGACGTCATCGTCATCGAGGCCGCCTCGCGCTCCGGCCTGATCCGCTCCCTTCCCAAGGTGTACGACGGCCGGCACGTCGACCTCGACGAGGTGAAGGTGCTGACCGGGCGCCGGGTCACCCTCTCCGGCGCCTACGCCGGCGGTGGGGCGGTGCCCGTCGGCGCCGACGGGGAGGCGCTGGGGCCGCTGCCCGCGTCGGGTGCGCCGATGGTCGTGGAGCTCCTGCCGGAAGCGCTGCGGATCATCGCCTGAGCGTCGTACCGTTTCGGCTCCGGCGGAGGGAGCTCGGGTGCGGGTGCGGACAGGAATGGTGGCGCTGCTGCTGGCGCTGCTCGTGGCGCCATGGAGCAGTCGCGAGGACGACCCCGAGGACTGCCCTGCGCCTCTCTCGGACGCCTACCTGCGCTCCGAGGAGGGGCAGCGGTACGTGCGCGAACTCGGGAAGCTGATTGGTTCGACGGACCCGTCCGACTGGTCCGGCGACTCCTACGCGACGTACTTCACCGTGACCTGCGACGGCTGAGGGCCTGTTCGGCGGCGTCTGGGAGTTTCACCGGCCGGCCGGTGAAACTCACGCTTGGACGACGGAGCTTCATCGTCCAAGCGTGAGTTTTGTCGTCCAAGGACGGGAGAATCACCGGCCGGCCGGTGAAACTCCCACCCTGCTACGGGCTCAGCTCGGAGCCGGCAACGACCGGCTGATGATCTCCTTCATGATCTCGCTCGTCCCGGCGTAGATCTGCGAGACCCGGAGGTCGGCCCAGGCCCGCGCGATCGGGTACTCGTTCATGTAGCCGTAGCCGCCGTGCAGCTGGAGGCACGTGTCGGCCACCTTCTGGGCCCGCTCGGAGCACCACAGCTTCGCCATCGCCACGGTCGGGATGTCGAGCTGCTTCTCGAGGTGCAGGCCGATGCACTCGTCGACGAAGGAGCGCGCGACGCGGGCCTCGGTGGCGACCTCGGCCATCTTGAACTTGGTGTTCTGGAAACCCCAGATCGGCCGGTTGAAGGCGTGCCGGTCGTGGACGTAGCGCATGGTCTCCTCGAAGCAGAGCTCCATCGCGGCGACATTGGAGACGGCGACGATGAGGCGCTCCTGCGGGAGCTGCTCCATGAGCTGGATGAAGCCCTGGCCCTCCTCGCTGCCGAGCAGGTTGGTCACCGGGACGCGGACGTCCGCGAAGTTGAGCTCGGAGGTGTCCTGGCCCTTCATGCCGATCTTGTCGAGCACGCGACCGCGGGAGAAGCCGGGGGTGTCGGTCGGGACGATCACCAGCGAGATGCCGGCGGCCGCCTCCTCCGGGTTGGTCTTCACGACCACGACGACGACGTCGGCCTGCGCGCCGTTGGTGATGAAGGTCTTGGAGCCGTTGATGACGTACTCGTCGCCCTCGCGGATCGCCTTGGTGCGCACGTTCTGCAGGTCGGAGCCGGTGCCGGGCTCGGTCATCGCGATGGCGGCGACGGCCTCACCGCTGGCCATCTTGGGGAGCCACTCGTGCTTCTGCTCCTCGGTGCCGTAGTTGAGGATGTAGTGCGCCACGATCCCGTTGTGGAGCGAGACGCCCCACGAGCTGTCGCCGACCCGGGCCTGCTCCTCGATGAGGATCGCCTCGTGGGCGAAGGTCCCGCCGCCCCCGCCGTACTCCTCGGGGATCGACAGGCACAGCAGGCCGACCTCGCCGGCCTTGTTCCACAGGTCGCGGTCGACCTGCTTGTTGGCGATGTAGTTCTCGACGTTCGGCTTGATCTCCTTCTCGCAGAAGGTGCGGGCGAGGTCGCGGAAGTCGTCGAGATCCTGGTTCATCCAGGGAGAGCGGCGGGCCATGGTGATCCTGTCCAGAGGTCGGGTACGGCGCTGGGTACACCGTGTATCACACACAGGGTGCCACGCGGACGACCATGGATACAAGGTGTATCCGCACGCTAGCCTCGACCTGTGGTGGACGTGGT
Organism: Nocardioides aromaticivorans; assembly: GCF_013408525.1. NCBI lineage: Bacteria > Bacillati > Actinomycetota > Actinomycetes > Propionibacteriales > Nocardioidaceae > Nocardioides > Nocardioides aromaticivorans. The sequence continues at coordinate 1,822,842 of NZ_JACBZM010000001.1, read as the reverse complement.
GAAGTGGGTCGACTCGACCGTGCGCCGGCGCAACGCCAAGGAGGCGCTGGAGAGCGACGCGCGCCGCGCCCAGGTCGTGCAGGCGGCCATCGACGCGATCGAGGAGGGCGGGGCGGCGGTCGGCATGGGCCAGATCGCCGAGCGCGCCGGCATCCCTCGCCCCAACGTCTACCGCCACTTCGCGAGCAAGGAGCAGCTCGACGCCGAGGTCGCGCGGTACGCCGCCACCGAGCTCCTGCGCCGGGTGCGCCCGTACCTGTCGACGCCCGGCACGCCCGTCAAGATCATCCGCGGGCTGATCGCCCCGTGCGTCGCGTGGGCCGCCGAGCACCCGCACCTGTTCCGGTTCCTCGCCGCCCAGCAGCAGACCAAGGCGCTGCACCGCGCGCGCCTCGGGCGGACCCGGCTGCTGAGCGAGATCGTCGACGCGGCGCGCTCCTACCTGCACGAGACCCCGCTCTCGGCCGACCCGCCCGAGGGGGTCCTCGTCGGCGTGATGGGGATGGTCGACGCCAGCATCATCTGGTGGTTCGACCACCACGACGAGACCCAGGAGCAGCTCGTCGAGCGGCTGACCCGGCAGGTCGCGGCCGTGCTCGTCGACACCCTCGGGCAGTTCGGCGTCGTGGTGCCCGACGACATGGTGTTCCGGCCCGAGGCCTGAATCTTTTTCGCAGCGACCCGGAATACCGGGTCGCTCCACCGCCTTCTCCCTTCATCATTTCAACTTTCAAATGATGGAGTGGCCATGACGACCTGCCTCACCCGCGCGCCGCGCGCGACCGCCGTCCCCGAGGTCCCGCGCGCCGCCGCACCGGCCGCCGAGGTGCGGACCCGCGTCGTCGTACCCCTGCGCTTCCCGGACGGCTACTCCACCACGGCGGACGTCGTCACCTTCCACGGCCTGGTCGACGGGAAGGAGCACCTGCTGCTCGGGCTCGGCGACTGGCGCGGACGCCTGGCCGCCCTCCCCGACGGTGGTACGCCGCCGCTCGTGCGTCCCCACAGCGAGTGCCTGACCGGCGACGTCTTCGGCTCCGAGCGCTGCGACTGCGGCCCCCAGCTGCGCGAGGCCGTCGAGCGGATCGCCGACGAGGGCGGCTTCCTGCTCTACCTGCGTCAGGAGGGGCGGGGGATCGGGCTCTACGCCAAGCTCGACGCCTACGCGCTGCAGGACGCGGGCCTGGACACCTACGAGGCCAACCTCGCGCTGGGTCGCGGCGAGGACGAGCGCGACTACCGCGCCGCCGCCCAGATGCTGCGTGCGGTCGGCGCCGAGCGGATCCGGCTGCTGAGCAACAACCCCGACAAGGCCGCCCAGCTCGAGGCGTACGGCGTCGCCGTCGACGAGCGGGTGCCCACCGGCGTCCACCTGTCCGAGGCCAACCACCGCTACCTGGCGGTCAAGCGCGACCACACTTCCCACACGCTGGACCTCGGTGATCTGGGAGAATTGACCGCGTGACCCAGTGGCTCGACGAGGACGAGATGGCGGCCTGGCTGCCGCTCATCCGGATCGTGCACGCCCTCCCGCAGGAGCTCGACAGGAAGCTGCGCGAGGAGGTCGGCATCCCGCACAACTACTACGGGATGCTGGCCACCCTCTCGTCGCAGCCCGACCGCACGCTGACGATGGGCGACCTCGCCCGGCTGACCGCGTCCAGCCCGTCCCGGCTCAGCCACGCGATCACCGCGCTCGAGCAGCGCGGCTGGGTCGCGCGGCGGCAGTGCGGTGAGGACAAGCGGCGACAGTTCGTGACGCTGACCGACGACGGTCTCGCCATGCTCGAGGAGGTCGCGCCGAGCCACGTCGCGCACGTGCGCCAGCTCGTCTTCGACCGGCTCACGCCCGAGCAGGTCCGCCAGCTCGCCGCGATCGGCAGCGCGATCGTGGGCAACGCGGAGCTCGGCGAGGCCTGAGCGCCGGCTTGGTGGCCGAAACCTGCGCTTGTTGACGCGTGCAACGGTCAGCAAGCGCGGGAATCCCCGGTCAGCCGGGGATTCCTGCAACCCCACCCGGCCGCACTCTCGTCAGTCATCACCGGCGCGGTGGAACGACCAGACCAGCATCTCGGTCGGCACCCCCGCCGTCACCGTGTACGACGCCCCGTCGGCCAGGCAGAACGCGTCGCCCGCGCTGAGCGGCTCGGCCAGCGAGGAGCGCAGCAGCGCACCGGTGGCGACGAAGGCGTGGACGAGCGGGGCGGCGGGCAGCGCCAGCGACTCCCCGGCGGCGAGCCGTGCGACGTCGAGCGTCGCGCCGGCGACGCCCACGGGGAGCGGTCCGTCGGGGCCGACCGCGCGGACCAGCCCCTCGCCGGGCGCGGCGGGGACGGCCGCCTTCGCGTGCCGGGGGGCGGCGTCGGGGGAGTCGGGCGTGAGCCAGACCTGGACGAAGCGGGCCGGCCCGTCCTGACCGGCGATCTCCGAGTGACGCACCCCCGAGCCGGCGCTCAGCACGCCGCACTCGCCGGCCTCCAGGACGGCCGACGCGCCGGTGCCGTCGCGGTGCTCGAGGGCCCCCGAGACGACCCACGTGACGATCTCGAGAGCGGCGTGCGGGTGCTCCTCGAAGCCGGCCCCGCGACCCAGCACGTGGTCGTCGTGGCACACCATCGGACCGAACGAGAGCCGGTCGGGGTCCAGGTGCGGACCGAACGAGAAGGCGTGGCGCGTGAGCCGCCCGGGGGCGCGCTCGACGAACCGGTCAGTTCCCCTGCGGATCTCGACGTTCACGTGCGACATTGTGGCTGTGTCCGATGGCGCACGCGCGGCAGGCCGTCGTCCGGGCGCCATCGTGGGAGTCATGGGAGGGTGGTCCCAATGGCGGACAGGGTGAGGGACCTGGCCGGCCGGTTGCCGAAGGGATTCCGCTTCGGGACCAGCACGGCGTCGTACCAGATCGAGGGAGCGGTGGCCGAGGACGGCCGCGGGCCGTCGGTCTGGGACACCTTCGCGTCCGAGCCCGGGCGGATCGTGGACGGATCGAGCGGTGCGGTGGCGTGCGACCACTACCACCGCTACGCCGAGGACATCGAGCTGATGCGCCGCCTCGGCGCCGAGGGCTACCGCTTCTCGATCGCGTGGCCGCGGATCCAGCCGACCGGCTCCGGACCGGCCAACGAGAAGGGTCTCGACTTCTACGACCGCCTCGTCGACGGGCTCCTCGAGGCCGGCATCAAGCCGATGGCGACCCTCTTCCACTGGGACCTGCCCCAGGTGCTCGAGGACGACGGCGGGTGGCTCAACCGGATCACGATCGAGCGGTTCGCCGACTACGCCGCGATCGTCGGGGCACGCCTCGGCGACCGGGTCGCCGACTGGGTCCCCGTCAACGAGCCGAACGTGGTCACCCTGATGGGCCACGCCGTCGGCATGCACGCACCCGGCAAGGCGCTCATGTTCGACGCGCTGCCCGTGGGCCACCACCTCCTCGTCGCCCACGGCCGTGCCGCGATCGCGCTCCGTGCGGCCGGTGCGACCAGCGTCGGCTGCGCCAACAACCACGCCCCGATCTGGCCGGCCAGCGACGACCCCGCCGACGTCGGGGCCGCCAAGCTGTTCGACGCCCTCTGGAACGGCCACTACCTCGAGGGCATGCTGCTGGGGCGCTACTCCGACGAGATGATGATGCTGCTCGAGGACCACGTCCGCGACGGCGACTTCGCCACGATGCGCCAGCCCCTCGACTTCTACGGCGTCAACTACTACAACCCGATGCGGATCGGGGCGGCCGACGAGACCTCCGAGCTGCCCTTCGAGTTCCGCGACGTGCTCGGCTACCCGCTCACCGACTTCGGCTGGCCGGTCGTGCCCGACGCGCTGCGCGAGTGGCTGATCATGTTCCGCGCGCGGCTCCGCGCCGCCGTACCCCCCATCGTGATCACCGAGTCCGGCTGCTCCTACAACAAGGGGCCCGACGAGAACGGCATCGTCGACGACCACGAGCGCGTCGATTACCACGCCGCCCACCTCGCAGCGGTCGCCGAGGCCGTCGAGCGCGGCGTCGACGTGCGCGGCTACTACGCGTGGTCGCTGGTCGACAACTTCGAGTGGGCCGAGGGCTACACGCAGCGCTTCGGGCTGGTGCACGTCGACTTCGAGACCCAGGTGCGCACCCCCAAGCGCTCCTTCAGCTGGTACGCCGACCTGGTGGCCCGGCACCGCGTGGAGCACCCCGTCTGAGCGTGCTCCCGGCTGTGTAGCCTGCGATCCATGCGCGCCGTCCAGGTCCTCACCACCACCGGTCCCTCCGACATCGTCGTCACCGAGGTCCCCGACGCGGTGGCCGCGCCGGGGCAGGTGCTGGTCGAGGTCCACACCGTCGGCATCTCCTTCCCGGACCTGCTCCTCAGTCGGGGCGAGTACCAGCTGCGCCCGGAGCCGCCGTTCACGCTCGGCGTCGACTTCGCCGGCGTCGTGGTCTCCGGCGACGGCTTCGAGCCCGGCCAGCGGGTCGCCGGCGTCGGTGGGTACGGCGGCGCCGCGGAGCTGGTCGTCGGCTCGACGGAGAACGTCTTCGTGCTCCCCGACGCGATCTCGTTCGACGAGGCCGTCGCGCTCCCGATGAACTACCTGACCGCCCTGTTCGCCCTCGACGAGCGCGGTGGCCTGAAGGCCGGCGAGACCGTCCTGGTGCACGGCGCCGCGGGTGGGGTGGGCACCGCGACCCTCCAGGTCGCCAAGGGCCTGGGCGCCACCACGATCGCGGTCGCCAGCACGGAGGAGAAGCGGGCGTTCGCGCTCGCGGCCGGGGCGGACCACGCGATCGCCGTCGAGGGCTTCAAGGACGCCGCCCGCGAGATCACCGGCGGCCGTGGCGTCGACGTCGTCCTCGACGTCGTCGGCGGCTCGCTGTTCACCGACTCGCTGCGCTCCCTGGCACCCCTGGGCCGCCTGCTGGTGGTCGGGTTCGCCGCGGGCGAGGGCATCCCGGAGGTCAAGGTCAACCGGCTGCTGCTCAACAACGCGGACGTCCGCGGCGTCGGGTGGGGCGCGTACGCCTTCGCCAACCCGGGCTACATGGCCCGGCAGTGGGCGCAGCTGGTGCCGATGATCGAGGCGGGCGTCGTGAAGCCGCCGATCGGCAAGGTCTACCCGATCGACGGGTTCGGCCAGGCGCTGCTCGACATGGACGCGCGGGCGACGCTCGGCAAGTCGGTCGTCCGCATCCGCGACTGACGCACGCGGTGGTCGAGGAGGTCGCGCAGCGACCGTCACGAGACCCCCGGTCGTCCCCTCAGCGCCGGCCGAGGTCCACGGTCCACCAGTAGCGGCCGTTGCCGCCCCGGACCACGCCCGCGCCGAAGTCGCGGTAGCGGCAGTCCAGCAGGATGCCGCGGTGCAGCGAGCTGGCCAGCCACATCCGCACGACCGCGGAACCGGTGGTCGGGCCGAGAGCGATGACCTCGCCGAGCATGCTCGCGCCGGCGTACCCGGAGTCGGCCACCCTGCGCGACAGCGTCGCCTCGCCGGCCACCCGGTGGCTCAACGTGCCCTGGCGGGCCATCCGGGCGCTGTGGCGGCGGGCGGAGACCCGTAGTGCGGTGGTGACCTTCAGCGTCGGACAGCCGGACTGCATCCGGGCCCGGTTGATGGCCTTCATGGCGTCGCCCTCCATCGTCAGCGTCAGCGTCGACCGGGTCGGTGTGGGGCCGGTGGTCGCCTCGGACGCGACGGCGGAGGGCGTGGCGGGGCCGGCGAGCAGGCCGGCCAGGGCGGCCAGGACCACGAGAGGAGCAAGTCCAAGGGATCGGGGCTCAGCGTGCGAGAGCTTGGACTTGTTCATCAAGGTCCCGAGAGCGGTGGGGCGCACGGGGCTCATCATGGTGGCGGTGTCAACCACCCGGGCACGGACCGCTCGGTCAGCGGCGGCCGAAGTCGACGGTCCAGTACATCCGCAGGCCGTTGAACACCACGCCCACGCCGACCTCGCGCAGCGTGCAGTCGGTGATGTTGCGCTTGTGGCTGGCGCTCGCCCACCAGGCGCGGGTCACGGAGCCGGCGGTCGTGTAGCCGGCGGCGATGTTCTCGGCGACGCGGGTCCAGCCGACGTACCCGGTCTGGGTGATCCGGCGGCCCAGGCTCAGCTCGCCGGGGAGTTGGTGCGACATGGTGCTGGCGGCCGCCATCTTCTTGGAGTGGGTGCGGGCTGCCTGGCGCAGGTCGCTGTTGACCTTGAGCGGCCGGCAGCCGGCGAGTGCGCGCTGCGTGTTGGTCAGCACCACCACCGTGTTCTCCAGGATGTTGTTGACCGTCAGCGTGAGCGACGCACCCCGCAGCTGCGTGGACGTCACGGTGGTGGCCGTGGCTGCCGGCGTGGCGCTGGCCGCGACAGCGGCGGCCAGGACGACGATGGCAGCGATGAAGAGCTTCTGAATCCCCCGGTTCATGACAACGATGGTCCGTGAGTCGGGGAGGTCGTCACATCGATGCTCCGTCCGCCATTCACTAGTCCGAACTGACTAGCGTTACGCGGCGTCCGGACCGCGTCCGCGGTCGCGAGGCCGGATCCGGTCGCAGGGGTGTCGTGCACGCTCACCACTTCCGTCCGAAGTTCTGGGTCCACCACAGCTGGCCCCCGTCGAGGACCACGCCGACGCCCAGGTCGCGCAGCCGGCAGTTGAGGATGTTGCGGCGGTGGCTGGGGCTGGCCATCCATGCCCGGACCACGGCCGCGGGACCGCTGAAGCCGCGGGCGACGTTCTCCGCGACCAGGCTCCAGTTGCGGTAGCCGGCGCGCGTGATCCGCTTGCTGAAGTACGGCTCGCCGGGCAGCTGGTGGGACATCAGGTCGTGCAGCGCCATGGTCACCGTGTGGCCCCGCGCCGACTTGCGCAGGTAGGTGTTCGCCCGCAGCGATGGGCAGCCGTGGCGGCGGCGCTCGACGTTGGTCAGCGCGAGCACCCGGTCCTCGAGCAGCCGCTGCACCAGCACCCGCGTCGGTACGACGTCCTGCACCCCCGCCGTGGACGCGGCCTCGGAGGGGGCGGGCAGCGCGGCGAGCACGAGGCCCAGCACGATGCAGGGCACCAGCCCCAGGAGTCTTGCCATGGCTGGCGGATCGGCCCGGCGGCGTACCCGGATGAGCGCGGAGCGGGGAAATGGGCCCAAGGTCCCGGCGTGTCCGACCGACCGGCCAGCCCGGCCGACCAGCCCGGCCGACCAGCTGGAGCCGGTGATTGACCCGGGTCCTAGGCTCGATCCCGTGAGCATCCTCGACGACGCCCGTCCCGGCATGGACCCCGCCATCCGCCCGCAGGACGACCTGTTCGGCCACGTCAACGGCACCTGGCTCCGCGACGCGGAGATCCCCTCGGACCGGTCCAGCTGGGGCCCGTTCGTCCAGCTCGCCGACCAGGCCGAGGAGGACGTGCGGGCGATCATCACCGAGCTCGCCGCGTCCGGCGACGGTGACGAGGACGCCCGCAAGATCGCCGACCTCTACAACTCCTTCATGGACACCGACCGGGTCGAGGCCGCCGGCCTGGCCCCGGCGCAGCCGCTGGTCGACGCCGTTGCCGGGCTGCGCGACGTGCGCGACGTCGCCGCCTTCCTCGGCGAGTTCGAGCGGATCGGCGGCTACGGCCTGTTCGGCTCGTACGTCGACACCGACGACCGCCAGTCCGACCGCTACCTCTTCCACGTGGTCCAGGGCGGCCTGGGGCTGCCGGACGAGTCCTACTACCGCGAGGAGAAGTTCGCGGAGGTCCGCGACGCCTATGTCGCCTACCTCACCCGCCTGCTGACCCTCGGCGGCCACGAGGACCCGGCCGGTGCGGCGCAGCGGATCCTCGAGCTCGACACCGACCTCGCCAAGGGCCACTGGGAGCGGGCCGAGACGCGCGACGTCCAGAAGACCTACAACCGGCTGACCGCCGACGAGCTCAAGGCGCTGTGCCCGGGCTTCGACTGGGACGCCTACATCACCAACCTCGGCGGCCACCTGAGCGGCCCGCAGGCGACGATCGCGGAGGTCGTGGTCCGCCAGCCGTCGTACCTCCAGCACCTGTCGGGCGTCCTCGAGGCCACGCCGATCGAGGCCTGGCGCGACTGGTTCCTCTCGCGCGTGCTGCGCTCCGCCGCGCCGTACCTCTCCGACGACTTCGTGCAGACCAACTTCGACTTCTACGGCCGCACGCTGTCCGGCACGCCCGAGCTGCGGGCGCGCTGGAAGCGCGCGGTGTCCTTCGTCGAGGGCGCGATGGGCGAGGCCGTCGGCAAGGAGTACGTCGCCCGGCACTTCCCGCCGTCGTCGAAGGCGATGATGGACGAGCTGGTCGCCAACCTGCTGGCGGCGTACCGCCAGTCCATCAGCAAGCTCGACTGGATGACCGAGGAGACGAAGGAGCGGGCCTACGAGAAGCTCGACACCTTCCGGCCCAAGATCGGCTACCCGGTGCGCTTCCGCGACTACAGCGCGCTGGTGGTCGTGCCCGACGACCTGGTCGCCAACGCGCAGTCCGCGGCGGGCTTCGAGACCGACCGCCAGCTCGCCAAGATCGGCGCGCCGGTCGACCGCGACGAGTGGTTCATGCTGCCGCAGACGGTCAACGCCTACTACAACCCCGGGACCAACGAGATCTGCTTCCCCGCGGGCATCCTGCAGAAGCCGTTCTTCAGCCCGGACGCGCTGCCGGCCGAGAACTACGGCGGCATCGGCGCCGTCATCGGTCACGAGGTCGGCCACGGCTTCGACGACCAGGGCGCCCAGTACGACGGCGAGGGCAACCTCAACGACTGGTGGACCCCCGACGACAAGGCCGCCTTCGAGGTGAAGTCGAAGGCGCTCGTCGAGCAGTACGACGGCTTCTCGCCGCGCAACCTGCCCGACGAGAAGGTCAACGGCGCGCTCACCGTCGGCGAGAACATCGGCGACCTCGGCGGCCTGACCATCGCCCACACCGCCTTCCTCATCGCGCAGGGCGGCGAGGCGAGCGTCGAGGACCGCGAGAAGCTCTTCTTCAACTGGGCCTACGTGTGGCGGACCAAGCGGCGCCTCGAGCAGGAGCAGCAGTACCTCACGATCGACCCGCACAGCCCGCCCGAGTTCCGCGCCAACATCGTGCGCAACCTCGACGAGTTCCACGAGGTCTTCGGCACCGCGCCCGGCGACGGCCTCTGGCTCGAGCCGGGTGACCGGGTCCGCATCTGGTGATCGCCGGGTGAGCCAGCAGTCTCGGGAGGACCGGCCGGCGCCGAAGCCGCGCTGGCGGACCTACCGCCGACCCGTCGCCGACGAGGTCGAGCGGGAGAGCCGCGGCCGCGACGGGCGCCCGCTCGCCGGCGACCCGCCGGCCGTCGTACGGGCCCGCTCGCCGCTGAGCCGTGGACAGGTCGCTGCGTGCGTGGTCGGCGGCGTCGCGATCGCCACGGGTGGCTTCCTCTACGCCACGCGCGGCGAGGACGCCCCCGACCCGTACCCCCGCGAGAAGGTCCACGTCCCGATCGTCACCGGGCGCGGCCTCGCCGAGGTCGCAGCCGCGCTCGAGGCGAGGACCGGCTCGACCCAGGTCCTCGACGTGTGGTTCGAGGGCGACGACGCGATCCGGATGTCGGTGCCCCCGGAGCAGGCGGGCGACCTCGCCGAGCTGTGGCGCTGGGACGGCGAGCGGCTCGCGAAGTGGTCGGCCGAGGATCCCGGCGACCGGGTGCCCTTCGACCTGACCTCCCTCGACCCTGCGGTCCTGGTGGCCGTCGACGAGGAGGCGCGCGACCGCAGCGACGGGGACATCAGCGCCAGCCGTGCGCACGTCGTGCGGCCGGTCGCCGACGGTGGGCACTGGATCTACCTGAAGGTGGACGAGGTCGACCACGGTGGCGTCGTCCTGTGGACCGACCTGCGCGGCAACGTCGAGGCCGACCTCGTCAACGAGAGCTGGCGCGACGACTGAGGGCCGGTGGCCGGGGGCTGGTTCGCCACCGGGCTCCACCGCAATCCCCACAATTGCGGTTGCCCGAGGCGAGACCGCCCACCGGACCACGAATATCGCGACTGCCGGGGTCTCCGCGCGATGGTGATTTGTCGTAATTGAGGACACCAGGTCGCAGACACCCGCCCGATGGCATGGCAATTTGAGGGACATGGACCGCTCGGGGCTGATGGGGGACGTGCTGCGGCACCTCGCCGAGGGCACCCCGGAGACCGCGGTCAGCGCCTGCCTCGCGGCCTGGGAGCAGGACGACGACCCGGCGGCCCTGGGCCTGGCCGCGCTGGCGGGGTTCTGGCTCGGTGACTTCGCCGACGCGACGGCGTACGCGCGGGCCGGGCTCGCCGCGGCGGCCGACGACGAGGCCACGGCGATCTGTGCCGCCGCCGTGGCCCTCGCCGCCGACGGCGACGTCGAGGCGGATCCCGGCGAGGCCTGGAGCACGGCCCGCGACCTCGTCGCCGCCGCCGACCTCCGCGAACGCTGGTGGGCGGGGACGCGCTATGTCGTCGCCGAGGCCGCGATGGTCGCGGTGCGCATGGAGGACACGGGCGCGGTCCTCGCTGAGCCGCCGGTGCCTGCCGACGTCTGGTCGGGTCATCCGTTCGCCGTCCTGATGGTGGTCTGCCAGGTCCGGGTCGCTGCCTTCTCGGGTCGGGTGGACGACGCCATGGCGCTGGTCGAGCCGATGCTGGCCGCGGTCGTGCCGGGCAGCCGGCTCGAGACGCTGGTCGGGTCGGTGGTGGCGCTGGTCCAGGGGTACGGCGGCGACGGCGACGGTGTCGCGGCGTCCCTCGCCGTGGCCTCCCACGTGCCGGAGACGCCTCGCGACTTCGTGGACCGCGGCGTGCTGATGCTGCTGGCCTACAGCGCGATGGCCGTCGGCGACACCGCGACGGCCGCCGTGATGACCCTGCGCGCGGGCGCCGACGAGGGGCTCAGCCGCTGCACGATCATCGACCGCGCGCTCGGGCTGGAGATCCTGCTGACGGCGGCGCTCGACGGCCAGGACCTCGAGGCCGCGGCGGCCTGGCTCGCCGGGCTGGAGGAGCTCGCGGGTCACCCGATCGCCGACACCGTCGTGCTGCGTGCCCGGGCCCGCCACGCCCTCGCCGCGGGCGACGCCGACGCCGCCGTGGAGCTGGCGACGCGCAGCGTCGAGGTCTCGGCCGACGACGGCCGCCAGTTCGAGGTGGCGGAGGGCGAGATCCTCGTCGCCCGGGCCGAGCTGGCCCGCCGTGAGGTCGGCGCCGCGTCCCGGCGGCTGCGCGACCTCGTCACCGGGAGCGATGCGACCGGCCACGCCGCCGTACGACGCTCGGCCGGCGCCGCCCTCGCCGCGTCGGGCCGGCGGTTGCCGCCGATCGCCGGCGGCGGCTGGGCCGTGCTGTCCGCGCGGGAGGCCGAGGTCGCGCGCGCGGTGCTCGCCGGCCAGGACGTCGAGGAGATCGCGGCGGCGCTGTTCCTCTCGCCGGGCACGGTCCGCGCCCACGTCTCGCGGGTGCTGTGCGCATTCGGCGTCGCGACCCGCGTCGGCCTGCTCGCCGCCGTCGGCGTCGATGCCGTGGAGCCGGCGGCCCGGCCGACCCTGAGCCCCCGGCAGGAGGAGGTGGCCGCCCTGGTCGCCGCCGGCCGGACCAACAGGCAGGTCGCCGCGGAGATCGGCATCTCGGTCAAGGGCGTCGAGAAGCACGTCGCCGACATCCTGGTCCGCTGGGACGTCGGCTCCCGGTTCGACCTCGCGCGGACCTGGTGGGCGGGTCGGGCCGCGGAGGCCTGAGTCGGCGCCCAGCGCGGAGCGGGGTCAGCGGGGCGGTCGGCCGACCGCACGCCGGACCTGGTCGGCGACGTGCCGGCGCGCGTCGCGGACCGATGCCCGCACCGCGGCGAGAGCCGCTGACGTCGTACGACGGACGGCGCGCCAGGGAGCGAGGACGACCGCGCGCCAGAGGCCGCGGATCGCATGCCCGAGCGGCGTGAGGACGCGGCGGTAGAGCCACACGAAGGGCCAGACGAGGGCCCGGCCGAGGAGGGCGAGGACGCGGCCGGCCGCGTGCCACGCCCACCCGATGACGTCGCCGGCGCCCCGCAGCACCGCGCCGATCGCGCGCAGCAGCGGCTGGAGGAGGAAGCGGCCCACCCCCATGACGAGCGCGACGACCGCGACCACGAGGGCGGTACCGACGGGCTTGAGGACCGCGCGCCAGATCAGCTGGAGGGGTGCGGCCAGGGCCCGGGCCAGCAGGCCGGTCCCGGCCGCGAGCAGGCCGAGGACGACCTCGAGGGGCCGGACGACCAGTGCCCGCAGGATCCTGCCGACGCCGCGGCCGAGCGCCCGGAGCCCGCGGCCGATCGCCGAGACGACCGCGGCGATCGCGCCGGTGACGGCCCTCCACGCGGCGCCGAGGCCACGGCCCAGCAGGCGCAGGGCGTGCGCGAGGGCGCGCGTCACCGGCCGGAGGAGGCGGTCGACCAGCCAGGCGAGGACGGCGCCCACGGCGGCCGCCAGGGGAGGGAGCAGCGCGCGGCCGATCCAGCGCAGCGGAGCGAGGAGGACGGTGGTGACGGGTCGGAGAACCGCGAGGAGGGCGCGACCGAGGGCGCCGAAGGCCCTCTCCAGCGCCGCGCCGCGCAGCACCTCCCACACGGCGCGGACGGGCAGGACGACGCAGAAGGCGACGACCCGGGCCGGCCAGAGCAGCCACGCCACGGGCTCGGGGTCGGCTGCCGGCGTCTTCCGGGGCGTCGGCTCGGCCTCGACGGCGACGGGCGGGGTGTAGGTGGTGTAGTCCTGCTCGCCCGTGGTCATGGGCCCATGATGTCCGGCCGGGTGGGATTCCATGCCTGCTGTCCTGCCCGTCGACCTGTCCGCAGATCTGCCCGGAAATAGGTGCAACCGCTGGCGTCTCGGGTCACCAGCGGTTGCAAGGAAGACATTAGCGGGCCGGTCGGGTCGTGTGCGCGAAATCCCGAAAAGTCGCCGACCATCGGATCTGTGGACAGGGGTTCGGGGAGTGTCGGGCTCCGCTGGTAGACACGAGCCATGACCACCGAAGCCGCGTCCACGGCCACCCGCGACCGCGCCGAGGAGCACCTCCGCGCCCTGGTCGGCCGTCCCGACGCGCGCCTGTACGACGACCAGTGGGCCGCCATCGCCGCGCTGGTCGTCGACCGGCGCCGGGCGCTGGTGGTGCAGCGCACCGGATGGGGCAAGTCGGCGGTCTACTTCGTGGCGACCCTGCTGCTGCGCGAGCAGGGGAGCGGGCCGACGGTGATCATCTCCCCGCTCCTCGCGCTGATGCGCAACCAGATCGCGGCGGCCGAGCGCGCCGGCATCCGTGCGGTCACGGTCAACTCCACCAACGTGGAGCAGTGGGACCAGCTGCACGCCGAGATCGGCGACGGCCAGGTCGACGTCCTGCTGGTGAGCCCCGAGCGGCTCAACAACCCCGGCTTCCGCGACGAGGTGCTGCCCCGGCTGGCCGCGACCTGCGGGCTGCTCGTCGTCGACGAGGCGCACTGCATCTCCGACTGGGGGCACGACTTCCGCCCCGACTACCGCCGGATCCGCACCCTCCTGCAGGACCTGCCGGCGGGCATCCCCGTGCTGGCCACGACGGCGACCGCCAACCAGCGGGTCACCGACGACGTCTCGGAGCAGCTCGGAGCGGACACACTCGTGCTCAGGGGATCGCTCGACCGCGAGTCGCTGCGGCTCGGCGTGGTGCGCCTGAAGACCGCCGAGCAGCGGCTCGCGTGGCTGGCCGACCACCTCTCCGAGCAGCTCGGCAGCGGCATCGTCTACTGCCTGACGGTCGCCGCGACCCAGGAGGTGGCCGACTACCTGCGCAGTCGTGGCCACGCGGTGGCGGCGTACTCGGGGCAGACGGAGCAGACCGAGCGGCTGGCCCTCGAGCAGGCGCTGATCGACGGCGAGGTCAAGGCGCTCGTCGCGACCAGCGCGCTCGGGATGGGCTTCGACGCCTCGCTCGGGTTCGTGGTCAACCTCGGGGCGCCCAACAGCCCGGTGGCCTACTACCAGCAGGTCGGCCGCGCGGGTCGCGGCGGCGACCTGCCGCCCGAGGGCGCGTCCGTGGTGCTGCTGCCGGCGATCGAGGACCGCGACATCTGGGCCTACTTCGCCTCGCTCGCCTTCCCGCGCGAGGAGCTGGTCCGCGAGACCCTGGCCGCCCTGGCGGAGGAGGGCCGACCACTGAGCACGGCCGCGCTCGAGCCGCGCGTCGACCTGTCCCGCAACCGCCTGGAGACGATGCTCAAGGTGCTCGACGTCGACGGCGCGGTCCGGCGGGTGCGCGGCGGCTGGGAGTCGACCGGCCGGCCGTGGGACTACGACGCGGAGCGCTACGCCCGCGTCGCCGCCGCGCGCGAGGTCGAGCAGCGGGCGATGCTCGACTACCTCATGAGCGAGGAGTGCCGCATGCTCTACCTCCGCCGCCAGCTCGACGACCCCGAGGTCCTCGCCGACCCGGGCTGGCGCTGCGGACGGTGCGACAACTGCGGCGGCCTGACCCTGTCCGCCGAGGTGTCGACGGAGGCGGTCTCGCAGGCTGCCGACCGGCTCGCCCGCCCCGGCGTGCCGATCGAGCCGCGCAAGCTGTGGCCCACGGGCATGGCCGCGATCGGCATCGGCCTCTCCGGCAAGATCAACCCGCCCGCCGAGGAGGGCCGTGCGATCGCCCGGTTCACCGACCTGGGCCACGGGCCCGCGCTGCGCGCGCTCTTCGCGGCCGGTGCCGAGGACGGCCCGGTGCCCGACGGCATAGCCCGGGCGATGGTCGGCATGCTGCAGGACTGGCGGCCCGAGGTCGACGCGATCGTCGTCGCCGAGTCCGAGCAGCGCCCCCAGCTCACCGCCGACCTCGCCGCCGGGCTGTCGCGGTTCCTGCAGGTGCCGGTCGTCGGGCGGTGGGCGGTCGTCGACCCGACCGTGGGTCCCGACCGCGGCGCCACCAACTCCGCCCAGCGGGTCGCCGCCGTCCAGCGCCGCTGCGCCCTCCGCCTCGACGAGCACGCCACGGTCGACGGGGCCCGGGTGCTCCTGGTCGACGACCGCACGGTGACCGGGTGGTCGATGACGCTCGCCGTGGTGGCGTTGTACGACGCCGGAGCGGCGGGCGTCGTACCGCTGGTGCTGGCGACGAGCGGGTGAGCGGGTGGGTGGGAGTTTCACCGGCCGGCCGGTGAAACTCATGGTTGGACGACGAAGTTTCATCGTCCAGGCGTGAGTTTCGTCGTCCAGGCTCGACAACGGTCCTCGACACGAACTAGAACGCGTTCTACCCTCGCGCCATGAGCGCCCCCCGGTTCGACCGTCCCCTCCGCGTGATCCAGTGGACCACCGGCAACATCGGCAGCAGGTCGGCGTACGCGATCCTCGCCCGGCCGGACATGGAGCTCGTCGGCGTCTACGCCCACGGCGCTGAGAAGGTCGGCAAGGACGCGGCCGAGCTGTGCGGCTGGCCCGAGCCGACGGGGGTGATCGCCACCGACGACGTCGACGCGCTGCTCGCGTTGCAGCCCGACGCGTGCTGCTACAACCCGCTCTGGCCCGACGTCGACGAGCTGGTCCGCTTGCTCGAGGCCGGGATCAACGTGTGCACCAGCGCCGCCTGGATCACGGGCGGCAAGCAGACCCCGGACGACCGGGCCCGGATCGAGAAGGCCTGCGAGCAGGGGCGGTCGACGATCTTCGGCAGTGGGGCGCACCCGGGCATGACCAACCTGGTGGGGATGGTGCTCAGCGGCTCGTGCGACCGGGTGGACGAGATCCGGATCACCGAGTCGGTCGACTGCTCGACGTACGAGTCGGCCGGCACCCAGATCGCGATGGGCTTCTCGCAGGACCCGGACACCCCCGGCCTCGCGGAGTCGGTGCGTCGCGAGAGCGAGGTCTTCGCCGAGTCGGCGGCGATGATGGCCGACGCCCTCGGCGTCCAGCTGGACCGGATGACCTTCGACGTCACCTTCACCCCCGCGACGGGCGACTCCGACCTCGGCTTCATGACGATCCCGGCAGGAACCGTCGGCGGCGTGATGGGCTACCACCGCGGCTGGGTGGGCGAGCGCAATGTCGTCAGCGTGGGCTTCAACTGGACGATGGGCAGCCATGTCACCCCGCCGAAGCCGCTCGCGCACGGCCACGTCATCCAGGTCTTCGGCCGCCCCAACATGCGTACCGTCCTGCACTGCCTGCCGCCGGAGGACTGGACCGAGCCCGGCTTCATGGGGCTCGGCATGATCTACACGGCGCTGCCCGTGACCAATGCGGTCCCGTACGTCGTCGCGGCCGATCCCGGCATCGTCACCCTCGCCGACCTGCCGCCCATCACCGGGCGGCTGGTGGTCTGAGCCTCCCCGGATCCGGGCGTTCGCGGGCCTAGATTGGCCGGTATGACCGACGACTCCCCGTCCCCGGACCAGCCGGCAGCCGGCAGCAGCGACACCCCGCCGCCGTTCGAGCCGGACAGGACGGTGATGCGCCCCCGCGACCCGCAGCCCCCGGCGGACGCCTTCTACGACGGTGACGGGGACGACGGGGACAGCGCCGGCGACAGCGCCGGCGACCCGGGGGAGACCCAGCCGCTGCGCGCGGACGGCCCGCCGCCGCCCCCGCCGACCATGACGCCCGCGGACGCCCCGTCCACGGAGTTCGCGCCGGCCTCGCCGGTGACGACCGCGATCCCCACCGGCAACGACGGCATCCCGCTCGGCGGCTTCGCCGGGGAGCCCCCGGCGCAGCCAGGCGGCCCGACCGAGCCGGAGTTCCCGATGCGCGCCTCGCGGGCCGGGTTCACCGGCGCGGTCGTCGCGATCGGCACCGGCCTGCTCGCCGCGGCCGTCGTCATCGCGGCGGTCCGGGCGCGCAGCGACGGCGACCTGGACTGGTCCAACTACGGCATCGCCCTCGCGGCCACCGGTGGCCTGCTCGCGATCGCGCTCCTCGGCGCGCTGTCCAGCAGGAAGACCGGCGGCCGGGCGCGCGAGGACGTCGTCACCTGGCCGGGCGTCGTCGGCATCCTCGGCGTCGCGGTCTGCATCGGCATCGGGATCGACGACGACGGCAACTGGGTCGGCTACCTCATCGGCTCCGTGGTCGTGGTGCTCGCCGCGATCGGGTACGTCGCCGCACGCCGCGCCGCCTTCGTGGTGGTCGCGATCGCCGGTCTGGCGCTGATCTACGGCCTCGCGTTCGACGACTTCGTCGCCGACAGCATCGGCGACGGGCACCCGGAGGTCACCGGCGCGGTCCTGGTCTCGGTCTTCGTCGTCGTGGTGACGCTGCTCGGGTGGGCGCTGCCCAGCCGGGCGGTCACCGGCGTGGTCGTGGGGGTCTTCGGGTTGGTCGGGCTGGTCGGGATCATGCTGAGCTTCATCGCGGCGCGCTACTTCGTCCCGTTCTTCTTCGGCGCGGTGGGCGGCTTCGGCGAGGAGCCCGGCGGACCCGACGGTGCCGACGGGGGCCCTGGCTGGTTCGCCGTCACCTTCCACGAGAGCGACGTGTGGTGGGTGCTGGCCTTCGCCGCCGTACTCACGGTCCTGTGGGCCCTGGCCGCCGCGGTCTCCAACCACTCCGGCTTCACCATCCTCGCCATCGCCGCGCCGGCGATCCTCGTCCCGCTCGCCACCGCGGCGCTCGCGGCCGAGCACCCGTCGGTGTGGGCGGGCGTCCTGGCCGGCGCCGGTGGTGTGGTGCTCCTGGGCGGGGTCGTCCTCGCGCGGCTCCGCGGTCGTCGTACGGCCAACGAGCTGAGCCCGGACCCCTCTGTCTGACCCACCCGTTAACGTCCCCGTGTGAGCTTCGTTCCCGTCTCCGGCCCGGCGACCTTCCGGTCCGGTGACGAGGGCGAGCCGCTGATCGAGTTCACCGACGCGGTGCCGGCGCGCCGCACGGTCGCCCTCCCGGTCCGCGCCGCGCTGCCCGTGCTGAGCCGCGCCCACACCGCGGACGACGCGCACCCGAGCGTCGCCCTGCTCAGCGGCGCCGCGCTGCTCGGGCTCCGGCTGGTCGCCGCCGGCAAGGTGGCGCCGACGAGCGGTGACGGGCGCGCGGGATGGCGGGTCGACGGCCTCGACGACCGCGACCACGACGCCGTACGACGCCTGGCCGCCGCCCGCGCGCACGACGACCTGGGCGCCGACGAGGCGGCGGGGCTGGTCCGCCGGGTGCTCGACGCCGTCGCCGACGCGATGCCCCGCGCGGCCCCGGCGGTGCGGACCGCCACCCGTCGCACGACGTCCGCGCCGGACGCCGGCAGCGACGAGCCCGGGCGCGGGCCCGATGACTTCGCCGACCGGGTCCGCCGCCGGCTCGCCGAGCGCACGGCCCGCGAGGAGGAGGCGGCCCGCAGCCGCAAGCGCGTCGCCGACCTGCCCGAGCTGGTGCGGGTCTCGCTCCGCGTCGAGGCCGACGAGGAGGAGCTGGTCGCGGGCTCGGTCCGCGTCGTGCTGCAGGTCCACGACGAGCGGGACCCGCTGCACGTCTGTGACGCGGCGGTGCTGTGGACGGGCTCCGAGGAGGAGCACGGCTTCGGGCCGCGGGCGAGGATCCACGCGAGCATCGCGTTGCGTGGCGCGGCCGACGTGTGGCCGGTGGCCGACCGCTTCCTCGGCCTGGCCGTGCCCGACCAGCTGACCCTCGACGGCGACGAGATCTCCAGCCTGCTCACCCAGGTCGGCGCCCTGCGCGAGATCGGCGTCGACGTGCACTGGCCGCGCGCCCTCGGCCCCGAGCTCACCACCCGTGCGGTCCTCGACCGGCAGCGCGACAAGGGCGACCCGGGGCCGCGCAACCCCGAGCTGCCGCTGCAGGAGAGCCCGTTCTCGGCCGAGGGGCTGTTCGCGTTCTCGTGGCAGGTCGCGCTGCACGGCGAGCCCCTGACCGACGAGGAGATGGCCGAGCTGGCGCGTGCCGCGAGCCCGGTCGTCAAGCTGCGCGGGGCGTGGACGATCGTCGACCCGACCACCGCGCTGCGGGCCCGCAAGCGGCTGATCCGCAAGGCCACCGGTGCCCAGGCGCTCGCCGCGGCGCTGACCGGCACCACCGAGGTTCCCGCCGCCGACGAGGACCCCGGCACGGCCGAGGTCATCGTCGGAGCGAGCCTGCTCCGGGTGCGCGAGCAGGTCCTCGCCGCGGCGACCCGCGAGCCCCTTCGGGAGCCGCCCGGGCTCGATGCCCGGCTGCGCGACTACCAACGCCACGGGCTGACCTGGCTGGCCGACCTGACCGGCCTCGGGCTCGGCGCCTGCCTGGCCGACGACATGGGCCTCGGCAAGACGATCACCCTGATCGCGCTCCACCTGCACCGCCGGTCGGCCGGCCTCACCGGTGACGCGCCGACCCTCGTCGTGTGCCCGGCCAGTCTGCTCGGCAACTGGGAGAGCGAGGTGCACCGCTTCGCGCCCGGCGTCGCCGTGCGCCGCTTCCACGGCGGGTCGCGCTCGCTCGACGACCTCCGCGGGGGGTTCGTCCTGACGACGTACGGCACCCTCCGCCGCGACGCCGCCACCCTCGCCGCCGTCGAGTGGGACCTCGTCGTGGCCGACGAGGCGCAGCACGTCAAGAACTCCCGGACGACGACCGCCCGCGCCCTGCGCCAGCTGCCCAACCGCGCCCGGGTCGCCCTGACCGGCACCCCGGTCGAGAACGACCTCACCGAGCTGTGGTCGATCCTCGACTGGTGCGTGCCGGGCCTGCTCGGCAGCCGCCAGGCGTTCCGGCGGGTGTGGGGCGCCCCGATCGAGTCCGGCACGGAGCCGACGAAGGCGCGCCAGTTCGCCGACCTGATCGGGCCGTTCCTGCTGCGCCGCCGCAAGTCCGACCCGGGCATCGCGCCGGAGCTGCCGCCCAAGACCGAGACCGACCACCTGCTCGGGCTGACCCGCGAGCAGGTGGTGCTCTACGAGGCGTTCGTGCGCGACTCGATGGAGCGCATCGAGCGCGCCGACCCCGAGACCCGCCGCGGCCTGGTGCTCGCGCTGCTCACCGGCCTCAAGCAGATCTGCAACCACCCCGCGCAGTTCCTACGCCAGAATTTGGAGCCGAGCGCGTCTCCGGCGTCAGGGGCGAGCAAGCTCGTGGCGACTTCCTCCCGCCGCGCTGCCGGCGGGTCCGGAGCGGTGCGCCTGCAGGGACGCTCGGAGAAGCTCGAGCTGCTCGACGAGCTGGTCGCCACCGTCCTCGCCGAGGGCGGTGCGGTGCTCGTCTTCACCCAGTACGTCGCCATGGCCCGCCTGATCGAGCAGCACCTCTCGGCGGCGGGCGTGCCCCACCAGTTCCTCCACGGCGGAACGCCCGTCGCGCAGCGCGAGGCCATGGTGCGCCGCTTCCAGGCGGCCGACGACGAGCACGGCGTGCCGGTGTTCCTGCTCTCCCTCAAGGCCGGTGGCACGGGCCTCAACCTCACCCGCGCCGACCACGTCATCCACGTCGACCGCTGGTGGAACCCCGCCGTCGAGGAGCAGGCGACCGATCGCGCCTACCGGATCGGGCAGACCAAGCCGGTGCAGGTGCACCGGATGATCACCCAGGGCACCATCGAGGAGCGGGTCGCCCAGCTGCTCACCCGCAAGCGCCAGCTCGCCGACGCCGTCCTGGCCCGCGGCGACGCGGCGCTGACCGAGCTGAGCAACGAGGAGCTGCGCGACCTGGTCACCCTGCGCCGCTCCGCGCGCGAGGCAGCCGAAGCCGCCGAGGCGGCCGAGGCCGAGCAGGACGCCGAGTGATGCGCACGACCTACGCGCGTCGTACCCAGCCTCCCCGCGGGGTCCGCACCTGGTGGGGCAAGGCCTGGCAGCGCGCGGCCGAGGAGGCGGCGTACTCCGATGCCGAGCTGCGCCCCGGCCGCGCCCACGCCCGCCGCGGCGACGTCGGCGGGATCACCGTCGACACCGGCGCCCTGGTCGCCGCCGTGCGCGACGGCGACGATGCGTGGACGGTCGAGGTCGCGGTTCCGGTCCTCGACGAGGACGGCCGCCGCGCATTCGTCGAGGCGGTCGCCGCCGAGTCCGGGCGGATCGCGGAGCTGCTCGCCGGCAACCTGCCGCACGACCTCGTCGAGCACGCCGAGGAGGTGGGCGTCGAGCTGCTCCCGTACGGCGGCGAGCTGGTGGCGACCTGCACCTGCCCCCACTACCTGGACCCCTGTCCGCACGCGATCGCGGTGCTGGTGCAGGCCGGCTGGCTGGTCGACGCCGACCCGCTCGTCCTGCTCGCGCTGCGCGGCCTGGACCGCGAGGCGCTGCTCGCCGCCCTCCACGCCCACGCCGTCGGCGGGTCCGGCACGGCCCCCGGCGAGGAGCGCGTGGGCGACCTTGCTGACGACGTCGAGCTCGCCGTCGACGCGGCGCTCCGGGCGCGGGCGATGATCGAGGCGTTCGAGTCCGACGCCGACGGTGCTGGCGGCTGATGCCGCGGCCGCTCGCCGCCTGCTGATGTAACACGCTGTTCGCCGATCTACCCGGCGATTCTCAGGACAATTCCTGCCCGGAGACGGCGTGTCGGCCCTGACAACCGCCGCCCAGTTCGGCCGACAGCGTGTTACATCCCCGGCCCGGGGCAGGCCGACCAGCCACGGGACCGGTCAGCGTCCGATCGCCAGCGCCCGCAGCTCCGCCTGGTAGTCCGCGTACGCCGCCCGCATCGCCGCCGCCGGCCAGTCGCGGGGGAGCAGCGCGGCGGGGAGGAGGGGGTCCGAGGCGAGGTGGCGCACGACCTGCGCGGCGACCGCGAGCCGCGGGGCCGGGTCGGTCGTGACCGCCAGGAGGTCGACCAGCTGCCGGCCGGAGGCAGCCCAGGCGCGCAGGTCCCAGAGCCCGGCGGCGAGGGCGACCGGGTCCTCGTCGGGGGTGGCGGTGAAGGTGCTGAGGACGGCGTCGTCGGCGTACGACCGCGGCCGGCGCAGGTTGGCGGGCCGGGTCCAGACGCCTTCGCGCAGCTCTGTCAGCCGGTACGACGCCAGCCGCTCCCGCAGCGCGGCCCGCTCGGGGCCGGGTCGGCCGGCGACGACCACGACCGCGAGCTCCCACCCGCCGTCCCAGGGGGTCTCGGCGTCGAGGACCGCCTCGTCCTGGCGGCGCTGGCGTGCCGCGAGCCGTTCGCCGAGCAGGTAGTCGCCGGCGTCGCGGTGCAGGTCGCCGGCCGCGACGGCGCGGGTGAGCGCGACGCGCGTGGTGGAGGCGGGGATGCCGAAGTGCTCGCCGGCGCGGACCAGGTCGGCGGCCGCCATCCGGTCGGGGTGGGACCCCAGCAGCAGGCTCAGTACCACCGAGCGCGCCGGGAGCGGAGCGAGGACCACCACGCGCAGGATCCTGCCACGCTACAGATCTCGACACAACCGTCGCCAAAGATGTAACGTCGCCGTCATGACCGATGCCGCCGGCTGGCGCCGTCCCGCGCACGAGGGCCCCGACTCGCCGTACCGCTCGGCGGCTCCCCGCAGCGACGACGTCCCGGCCTACCGGACGCTGACCTACGAGGTCGACGGCCGCGTCGCGCGGCTGACCTTCAACCGCCCCGAGCAGGGCAACTCGATCACCCCCGACACCCCGGTCGAGCTCGCCGATGCGGTCGAGCGCGCCGACCTCGACCCGCGGGTGCACGTGATCGTGCTGAGCGGCCGCGGCAAGGGATTCTGCGGCGGCTACGACCTCGCCGCCTCTGCCGAAGGACTCCTGGATGGGCAGATGACGGGAGCGACTCCCCGCGAGGGCACCGTCCTCGACCCCACCGTCCAGATGCACAACCACGATCCCGCCGGCACGTGGGACCCGATGGTCGACTACGCGATGATGAGCCGGTTCACCCGCGGCTTCGCGAGCCTGCTGCACGCCGACAAGCCCACGGTGGCGAGCATCCACGGCTTCTGCGTCGCCGGCGGCACCGACATCGCCCTGCACTGCGACCAGATCGTGATCGCCGCCGATGCCAAGATCGGCTACCCGCCCACCCGCGTGTGGGGCGTCCCGTCCGCCGGCCTGTGGGCGCACCGGCTCGGCGACCAGCGCGCCAAGCGGCTCCTGCTCACCGGCGACACCCTCACCGGGCGCGAGGCCGTCGAGTGGGGCCTCGCCATCGAGGCGCCCGAGCCCGAGGACCTCGAGGAGCGCACCGAGGCACTGGTGCAGCGGATCGCCGCGATGCCGCTCAACCAGCTGATGATGGTCAAGCTCGCCCTCAACTCCGCGCTCCTCGCGCAGGGCGTGCAGAACAGCCAGATGATCAGCACCGTCTTCGACGGGATCTCGCGCCACACCCGCGAGGGCTACGCCTTCCAGCAGCGCGCCGCCGAGGCCGGCTTCCGGCAGGCGGTCCGCGAGCGCGACGGGGCGCCGTACGACGACGGCGGCCCGCGGACCAGCAATGTCACGAACCAGCCCACCGACAGGGGATGAGAGCGATGAGCAGCACGCACGAGGTCACCAACCAGGTCCCGCCGCTCGTCGGCCACGACACCTCCGCCGACCCCGCCCTGCTCGAGGGCATCGAGCGCGAGGGCGCCGGCTGGGCGCTGCCGGAGATCCGCGAGGTCGGCCGCCTCGCCGGCACCCCGGAGGCGATGGACTGGGGCCGCCTGGCCGAGCGGGTGCCGCCGCGGCTGCTGACGCACGACCGCTACGGGCGCCGCATCGACGAGGTCGAGTACGTGCCGTCGTACCACCAGCTCATGGAGACCGCCGTCAGCCACGGCATCCATGCCGCCCCGTGGGCCGACGACCGTCCCGGCGCGCACGTCGCCCGCGCCGCGAAGTTCTACGCCTGGAACGTCGACGCCGGCCACGGCTGCCCGATCTCGATGACCTACGCCGTCGTACCGGCCCTGCGGGCGAACCCCGAGCTGGCCGCTCGCTTCGAGCCGCTGCTCACCAACCGTGCCTACGACTTCGGCCTGCGCGACCCGGAGACCAAGCGCGGCCTGATCGCCGGCATGTCGATGACCGAGAAGCAGGGCGGCTCCGACGTCCGCGCCAACACCACGACCGCGACCCCGCAGGCCGACGGCAGCTACCGGGTCGTCGGGCACAAGTGGTTCACCTCGGCACCGATGTCCGACATGTTCCTGACCCTCGCCCAGGCGCCGGGCGGCCTGTCCTGCTTCCTGCTGCCGCGCGTGCTGCCCGGCGGCGAGGCCAACCCGATCCGGTTCATGCGGCTCAAGGACAAGCTGGGCAACAAGTCCAACGCGTCCTCGGAGATCGAGTACGACAACGCCGTCGGCTGGCTCGTCGGCGAGGAGGGCAAGGGCGTCAAGACCATCGTCGAGATGGTGAACATGACCCGTCTCGACTGCGTCATCGGCTCGGCGTCGGGCATGCGGACCGCGCTCGTGTACGCCGCCCACCACGCCCGCCACCGCGCCGCGTTCGGCAAGCTGCTCATCGACCAGCCGCTGATGCGCAACGTCCTCGCCGACCTCGCCGTCGAGTCGGAGGCCGCGACCACCGCGATGATGCGGCTGGCCGGCGCCAACGACCGCGCGGTCCACGGCGACGCAGGCGAGGGCGCGCTGCGCCGGCTCGCGCTCGCCGCGACCAAGTACTACGTCTGCAAGCGCGGCCCGGTCCTCGCCAACGAGGCGCTCGAGTGCCTGGGCGGCAACGGCTACATCGAGGACTTCGACCTGGCCCGGATCTACCGCGAGCTGCCGCTGCTCTCCATCTGGGAGGGCTCCGGCAATGTCGCCGCGCTCGACGCGCTGCGCGCCATCGGCCGCGAGCCGGAGTCGCTCGACGCGTTCTTCACCGAGGCCGAGCTGGCCCTCGGCAGCGACCAGCGGTACGACGACGCGGTGACCTCGCTGAAGAAGGAGCTCACCCAGTTCGACGACATCGAGCTGCGCGCCCGCCGGCTGGTGGAGCAGATCGCGGTCGTCTTCCAGGCCGGCCTGCTGATCCGCAACGCCCCCACCGCCGTCGCCGACGCCTTCTGCGCCACCCGCCTCGCCCGCGACTGGGGCAGCGCGTTCGGCACGATGCCCGCCGGCCTCGACCTCGCCCCGATCCTGGAGCGCACCGAACCCGGCTTCTGAGGCGCCCCTGGTTCGCCGCGCAACTACCGAATTCGTCGTCCCGACCGGGGATTCACGACAATTCCGGTTGGTGCGTGGCGACCCCGAGGGCGGCCAGCGCCATCGAGCCCAGCAGCTCGCGCAGCCGGACGTCGGGGATGCCGTGGCCGGCGCGGGGGGTGGAGTTGAGGAGGCCGAAGGCGGCCTGGGCGGCGGCGTGCGCGCTCGGCTTGTCGAGGTCGTCGCGCAGGGCACGGAGCTGGTCGGCCCACAGCGTGATGTAGGCGCGCTGCAGGCGGCGTACCTGCTCCCGGGCGTCCTCGGGCAGCGACTCCCAGTCCCGGTCCTGTACGACGATCAGCGCTCGCTGCGTCGTCGCGAACTGCACGTGCCAGTCGACCAGCCCGCGCAGCGCTGCGGCCGGGTCGCCGTCGCCGGCCGCGACGCGCTCGCGGCCGACCGCGAGCAGCTCCTCGCTGATCGAGGTCAGCATCTCGGCCAGCATCGCCTGCTTGGACGAGAAGTGCTTGTAGAGCGCGGGGCCGGAGATGCCGCACGCGGCGCCGAGCTCGGCGACCGAGACCCCGTGGAAGCCTCGCGCGGCGAAGAGGTCCGCCGCTGTGGCCAGGATCTGCTCACGACGGGACTCGGCCATTGCGACAGGCTAGGGCATGTCGAACGTGCCACATCCGACAACCAACCGGGGCGGACAGGCGTCTCACCTCCTGCAAGCAGCGAGGAGGAACAGGGATGTCGTCAGTGGGGCAACGTCGGAGCGCGGCCTGGGTGGTCGTCGGCCTGGTGGCCGTGGTGCTCACCACCATGGTCGCCGGCCTGCTGCCGCGGCTCGCCTCGGACGTCGTGGGTGACCCGGCAGCGGCGAAGGCGGCGCCCGTCGCGGCGGAGGTCGACCCGTCGCCCGACCGCGGGCCCGGCGATAGGGCCGACGCGCCGCCCGAGGAGACCCCGCCGCCCGCACCGGCCGGCCCGCCCGAGCGGGCCGGGAAGCGCGGCACCGTCTACCTGACCTTCGACGACGGCCCGGACCCGCGCTGGACGCCGCAGGTGCTGGACGTCCTGCGCCGGCACGGCGTGCACGCGGTCTTCTTCGAGGTGGGGCAGAACGTGGCGGCGTACCCGGACCTCGTCGCCCGGGTCCGCGCCGAGGGCCACCTCATCGGCAACCACACGTGGAGCCACGCGAAGCTGACCGACCTGCGGAGCCGGGCGATCCGCGACCAGCTCGACCGGACCGACGCCGCGCTGGGGGGCCGGGCCCGGTGCGTGCGACCGCCGTACGGCGCCACCGACCCGCGCGTCGCCGACGTGATCGGTGCCCGCGGCCAGCGCACGGTGCTGTGGGACGTGGACCCGGAGGACTGGGCGAAGCCGGGCACGGACCGGATCGTGCGCCGCGTCCTGGCGCAGGTCCACGACGGCGCGCTGGTGCTGATGCACGACGGCGGTGGTGACCGCAGCCAGACCGTCGCCGCCCTCGAGCAGGTGATCACCCGGCTCCAGGAGCGGGGCTACGTGTTCGGCCTGCTCGACTGCTGAGGGGCGGGCGGGATCAGCAGTTGTCGTCGATGTAGCCGTCCACCGTGTCGGACGGCGGCGGTGAGTCCTGCACGGCGGCGGTGAACTCCTCCACCGACCCGCTCGCCTGGACGAGCAGCTCGACGTGCACCAGCTCGGACACGGCGCTCTCGGGCAGGTTGTCGGGCACGCCCAGCGCGTCGAGGCCCTCGAAGGCCGAGAGGATCCGCTCCCAGTCCTCCTCGCTGCCGGGCTGCGCCCCGTCGATCGCGCCGTCGATCTCGGCGAGCACGTCGCAGAACGCGGCGACGTCGGCGCCGCGCGGATAGGTCTCGTTCTCGACCTCGCCGGCGCCGCCCTCGGACGAGCCCTCGGGTGCGCTGCTCGATGCGCTGCTCGACGGGCTGCCGGACGGGCTGCCGGACGCCGACGGTGCGTCGTCCGGCTCGTCGCTGTCGGAGCACCCGCTGGTGAGGACGGTCAAGAGGACGGCCGCGGTGACGGCGAGGCTGCGCTTCACGCACCCACCGTAGGGGGTTGCCACCACAGGTTAATGATCGTTAACCTAGCCCTCGTGTCCGAGACGACGACCACCGAGGCCCCCGCGAGCGAGCCCAGCCTCAACGAGCCCAGCCTCCGCGAGCCCAGCCTTCGGGAACTGAGCGCCGAGCTGCGGGAGCGGCTCGCCCGGGTCCGCCAGGGCGGCAGCGAGGCGGCCCGCACCAAGCACACCGACCGCGGCAAGCTGCTCCCGCGCGACCGCGTGGACGGCCTGCTCGACCCGGGCAGCCCGTTCCTCGAGGTGGCGCCGCTGGCGGCGTACGGCATGTACGGCAAGGACGGTGACGACTACGCCGTCCCGTCGGCCGGCGTCGTCGCGGGCATCGGTCGCGTGCAGGGCCGCAACTGCCTGGTCGTCGCCAACGACGCCACCGTCAAGGGCGGGACGTACTACCCGATCACGGTGAAGAAGCACCTGCGCGCGCAGGCGATCGCGGCCGAGAACGACCTGCCCTGCATCTACCTCGTCGACTCCGGCGGCGCCTTCCTGCCGATGCAGGACGAGGTGTTCCCCGACAGGGAGCACTTCGGCCGGATCTTCTTCAACCAGGCCAACATGTCGGCCCGCGGCATCCCGCAGCTCGCCGCGGTCATGGGCTCGTGCACCGCCGGTGGCGCCTACGTCCCCGCGATGTCCGACGAGACCGTCATCGTGAAGAACCAGGGCACGATCTTCCTCGGCGGCCCGCCGCTGGTGAAGGCCGCGACCGGTGAGGTCGTCAGCGCGGAGGACCTCGGCGGCGGTGACGTGCATGCGCGGAGGTCCGGGGTCGTCGACCACCTCGCCGACGACGACGCGCACGCCCTGCGCATCCTGCGCGGGATCGTCGACACGCTCCCCGCCCCCGCCGCGCGCGAGCGTGTCGAGGTCGAGGAGCCGCTGGAGGCGCCGGAGACGATCTACGACGTCGTGCCGTCGAGCACCCGGACGCCGTACGACGTCCGCGAGGTCATCCGCCGCCTCGTCGACGGCAGCCGGCTGCAGGAGTTCAAGCAGCTGTACGGCGAGACGCTCGTCTGCGGGTTCGCCCGCATCCACGGCCACCAGGTCGGCATCGTCGCCAACAACGGCATCCTGTTCAGCGAGTCCGCGCTCAAGGGCGCCCACTTCGTCGAGCTCTGCAACCAGCGCGGCATCCCGCTGCTGTTCCTGCAGAACATCACCGGCTTCATGGTCGGGCGCGAGTACGAGAACCGCGGCATCGCCCGCGACGGCGCCAAGCTGGTCACCGCCGTCGCCTGCTCGGTCGTGCCCAAGCTGACCGTCGTCATCGGCGGCAGCTTCGGGGCCGGCAACTACGGCATGTGCGGGCGGGCCTACGACCCGCGCTTCCTCTGGATGTGGCCGAACTCCCGCATCTCGGTGATGGGCGGCGACCAGGCGGCCAACGTGCTCGCCACCGTCGCCGGGCGCGAGGACGACGACGCGTTCAAGCAGCCGATCCGCGACCAGTACGAGACCCAGGGCTCGCCGTACTACGCCTCGGCGCGGCTCTGGGACGACGGCGTCATCGACCCGGCCGACACCCGGCGGATCCTCGGCATGGCGCTCGAGGTCACCACGGCCGTGCCCACGCCCGATCCCTCCTACGGAATCTTCCGGATGTGATTGCGATGAACGAGATCCGCTCCGTCCTCGTCGCCAACCGCGGCGAGATCGCCCGCCGGGTGTTCCGCACCTGCCGCGAGCTCGGCATCCGCACGGTCGCCGTCCACACCGAGGTCGACGCCGACGCGCTGCACGTGCGCGACGCCGACGTCGCGATCCTCGTGCCGAGCTACCTCGACGGCGACGCGGTCCTGGCCGCCGCCAAGGAGGCGGGTGCCGACGCGATCCACCCCGGCTACGGCTTCCTGTCGGAGAACGCCGGCTTCGCCCGCGCCGTCACCGGCGCCGGCATCGCCTGGATCGGCCCGACGCCCGAGGTGATCGAGCAGATGGGCCGCAAGGACGCCGCCCGCGACCTCGCCGTGGCGGCGGGCGTCCCCGTCGTGCCGTCGTACGACGTGGACGACGACCCCGCGACATTCGCCTACCCGGTGCTGGCGAAGGCCGCGGCCGGTGGCGGCGGCAAGGGCATGCGGGTGGTCCGATCGGCCGCGGAGCTGCCCGAGGCCGTGGCCGCCGCGAAGCGGGAGGCGATCAACGCCTTCGGCGACGACACGATCCTGATCGAGAAGTACGTCGAGCGCGGTCGCCACATCGAGGTCCAGGTCCTCGGCGACACCCACGGCCACGTGGTCCACCTCGGCACGCGCGAGTGCTCCGTCCAGCGCCGCCACCAGAAGGTCATCGAGGAGGCGCCGGCCCCGGCGCTCGCCGACGACCTGCGCGAGCGGATCCACGCCTCCGCCGTCGCGCTGTCCGCGTCGGTGGGCTACGTCAACGCGGGGACGATCGAGTACCTCCTCGACGCGGCCACGGGCGACTTCTACTTCCTCGAGATGAACACCCGCCTCCAGGTCGAGCACCCGGTCACCGAGATTCACAGCGGCACCGACCTCGTGGCGCTGCAGCTGGCGGTCGCCGCCGGCGAGCCGCTGCCGTTCGACCAGGCCGGGCTGGGCTTCCGCGACCACGCCGTCGAGGCCCGGATCTACGCCGAGGACGCCTTCGGCGGCTTCCTCCCGCAGGCCGGTACGGCGGCCGTCGTCTCGTGGCCCGCGCGGGCTCGCGTCGACCACGCCCTCGAGTCCGGCCAGGTCGTGAGCACGTCGTACGACCCGATGCTCGGCAAGGTGATCGTCTCCGGCCCCGACCGCGAGGCCGCCCGGCGGGCGCTCGTCGCCGCCCTCGACGAGACCGCGATCCTCGGTCTCACCACCAACACCGGCTTCCTGCGGGAGCTGGCATCGAGTGAGGTCTTCGCCGAGCCCGGTGGCATCGACACCGCGTGGCTGGACCGCAACCAGGTGCCCGCCCCGGACCCCGCCCCCGCGCGGCAGATCGCGGCCCGGCTGTGGCTGGACGCGCACAGCGAGCCGTCGGGTCCGTTCGCGGGCGACGGCTTCCGGATGGGTGGCGCGCCCGCCGCACCGGTCGTGGAGTTCGACGAGTCCGCCACCGCTGCCCCGCGGGTCCCCGCCGGCACGGTCGCGCGCGTCACGCAGCACCAGGTCGAGCTGGCCCACCACGGCCAGCGCTACGTCTTCACCCGTCCCGACGCCAGCACCGACCACGGCGTGGCGGCGGGCGACGGCACGATCGTCGCGCCGATGCCCGGCACCGTCCTCGACGTGCGGGTCGCCGAGGGCGACACCGTGACCGAGGGCCAGGTGCTCGGGGTCGTGGAGGCGATGAAGATGGAGCTCGCGCTCAAGGCGCCGTACGACGGCACGGTCGCCTCGGTCGGCGCGAGCACCGGGCAGCAGGTGGCGCTCGGTGCCGTGCTGTTCGTGGTCGAGGAGGCCCACGCATGAGCGCCCTGCCGATGGTCGTCCCCGAGCCGGGCCTGCCCACGAAGGTCACCATCTACGAGGTCGGTCCCCGCGACGGCCTGCAGAACGAGAAGACCTCGGTGCCCACCCGGGTCAAGGCCGAGTTCGTGCAGCGGCTGCTGCAGGCGGGCCTGCCGATCGTGGAGGCGACCAGCTTCGTGCACCCGAAGTGGGTGCCGCAGCTCGCCGACGCCGCCGAGCTGATGACCGGCCTGACCGCCGACCTCGGCGACCGGGCGCGCGAGCTGCCGGTGCTCGTCCCCAACGAGCGCGGTCTCGACCGTGCCGTGGAGCTGGGCATGCGCCACGTCGCGGTCTTCGCGTCGGCCACGGAGACCTTCGCGGAGAAGAACCTCAACCGCACCCTCGAGTCCCAGTTCGAGATGTTCGCCCCCACCGTCGCCCGCGCCGTGGCGCAGGGGATGGACGTCCGCGGCTACGTCTCGATGTGCTTCGGCGACCCCTGGGAGGGTGCGGTCCCGGTCGATCAGGTCGTCGCCGTCGGCAAGCGCCTGCTCGACCTCGGCGTCGGCCAGCTCAGCCTCGGCGACACGATCGGCGTCGCGACGGCCGGCCACGTCCGCGCGCTGGTGCAGGCGTTCGTCGCCGCCGGCGTCCCCACCGACCGGCTGGCCCTGCACTTCCACGACACCTACGGCCAGGCGCTGACCAACGTGCACGCCGGCCTGCAGGAGGGCGTGACGACGTACGACGCCTCGGCGGGCGGCCTGGGCGGCTGCCCCTACGCGAAGAGCGCCACCGGCAACCTGGCCACCGAGGACCTGGTCTGGTTCCTCACCGGCCTCGGGATCGAGCACGGTGTCGACCTCGGCGCGGTGGTCGGGACGAGCACCTGGATGGCCGGACAGCTCGGACGACCGAGCCCATCGGCCGTCGTACGAGCGCTGGGGTCTGCTGGCTGAGGCTCCTGGCTTGCCGCGCAACTACCGAAATTGTCGCGGATTGCCCGGCAACACGACGAATTCGGTAGTTGCGCGGCCAACCCCCGGGACCGGCGAGCTCGGCGCAACGGGTGCCCCTCTACCGTTGGCGCATGAGTCGAGGACGCGCCTGGGGATGGGCGGCAGCGTTGCGGGAGGGGTCCACGACGCCCTGGCGGGAGTGGCCGGACGACGGCAGCGCCGACGGCGAGCCGCTCGCCGGTGACCTGCCGGGCGCCCAGCAGCTCGGCCTCCTGCGCCGGCTCAACGTCGCGGCCGAGGCAGCCGGCCGGCGGGTGCCGGTGGCGATGGCCGACCGCGTGCTCGCTGCCGGGGTCTCCGGCCGCGGACGGGGCGAGCTCCCGCTGCTCGGCGCCGACGACCCCGAGCGCTTCGGCCCCCGACCGGTCGACCCGGACACCCTCCCCGACGACGAGCTGCTCCGGGTCGCTGCCGGCCTGATCGCCGACGACGTCGCCGCGACGGCCGGCGCGCCGACGCCCGAGCCGACGCTGGTCGAGCGCGCCCGCGCCGCCCGCCGGCCGTGGACGAAGGCGTTCGTGGTGGTCGGTGTCCAGTGGCGCGCCGACTCCG
Source organism: Nocardioides aromaticivorans (assembly GCF_013408525.1). NCBI lineage: Bacteria > Bacillati > Actinomycetota > Actinomycetes > Propionibacteriales > Nocardioidaceae > Nocardioides > Nocardioides aromaticivorans. Next base: position 1,790,820 of record NZ_JACBZM010000001.1, on the reverse strand, counting down.
TCCGCGCGGGACTCGCCGCTGCAGGCCGGCCGCAGGGCGGGCGCCGCCCGACGGCGTACCTCCTCGCCGACGACCTCGCCACCGTCCTCGTCCACGCCTGGACCGCCCGCGCCTTCGACCAGGGCGGCCCGACCTGGCACGACTTCCTGCGCAACTCCTCCAGCTTCGGCCACCTGCCGCCGCGCGCGGACCTGCCGCGGATGGCCCGCTCCGCGACGCACAAGTACGGCGCCGACCGGGTCACCGTCGTGCTCGACCCCGCCGCGCTGGCGGCCGAGCTCGGCACCGCCCGCCTGCAGGAGCCGCCGCGGCTGGGCGCGAACGCGATCGACCTGGTCCGCAGGGTCGGCGAGCCGCTCGGCCTGCTCGTCGACCGGGCCGAGCGTCCCGAACTCCTGCGCGCCGCCCTCGCCCCCCGGCTGGCCGGCCGAGGTGGTGCGGCGCCGACCGTCCCGGCCCGGTTCGGCGGCTGGCTCAGCAGCATGGCCGAGCGCACCCGCCACGACCTCGAGGCCGCTGGCTACCCTGTCCTCGGCGACCTCGACCGGCTGCTGCCGGGCCCGCTGCCCGCGGAGCCCGTGGCCCCGGTCGACGCCGAGGTGCTGGCACTCGCGCTCGGGCTGCTCCTCGACCCGGTGACCACCCAGCAGGAGGCAGACGCGTGAGCTCGAAGGTCCTGCTGCACGTCGGTACGCCGAAGACGGGCACGTCGTACCTCCAGGACGTGCTCTTCCAGAACCGCTCGAAGCTGCTGCGCCAAGGGGTGCTCTACCCCGCCGAGCGCTTCGACGCGCACTTCCTCGCCGCGCTCGACCTGATGCGGCTGCGCTGGGGCGGGCTGGAGCGGGAGGCCGTCGGCGCCTGGGACCAGCTCGCCGCGCAGGTCCGCGAGCACGACGGCACCGCGATCATCAGCCACGAGATCCTCGCCACGGCGTCGCGGGGCCAGGTCAAGCGGGCCCTGGCGTCGTTGGGCCACGAGCCCGGCGGGGGCGGCACCGAGGTCCACCTGATCATCTCGGTGCGCGACCTCGTCCGGCAGATCCCCGCCGAGTGGCAGGAGAACGTCAAGCACCGCGCGACCTTCCGCTACGCCCGCTTCCTCGAGCTGATCCGCGACCCGGAGCGCAGCCACCGCGTCGGTGCGTGGTTCTGGGGCGTCCAGGAGATCCCCGACATCCTCGCCCGGTGGGGAGCGACGATCCCGCCGGAGCGGATCCACATCGTGACGGTCCCGCGCCCCGGCGGTCCGAAGGAGCTGCTCTGGCAGCGATTCAGCACCGCCTTCGGCCTCGACGACCTCGACCTCGACCTCGGCACCGAGCGGGCCAACCCGAGCCTCGGCGTCCCGGAGTCGGCGCTGCTGCGGCGGATCAACCGCGCCGCCACCCGCGACCTCCCGCCGGTCCACTACCGGCCGCTCGTCCGTGAGCTGCTCGCCCACCAGACCCTGTCGAAGCGGACCGACTCCCCGCGGCTGAGCCTGCCGCCGAGCGAGTACCCCTGGGTCGCCGAGCTGACCGACTCCTGGATCACCGAGCTCGCCGAGCGCCGGTACGACGTCGTCGGCGACCTCGAGGACCTCCGCGGGACCGCGCCCGACCCCGAGCGCTGGGCCGATCCCGACAAGCCGGCCGAGCGCCAGGTCGCGCAGGCGGGGCTCGAGGCGATCCGGGCGCTCCTCGTCGAGGCCGCCGAGCGGCAGGCGGAGGCCGACCGGCTGCGCACGAAGCTCGAGGAGACCCGGCGCGAGCTGATCCGCGCCCGGACGCCGCGACTCATGCGCACCATGGAGTGGACGGTGCAGCGGCTCGAGGGCAGCCCCCGCGGCCGCCAGGCGCTCGGCGCCTACCGCAAGGCGCGGGGCAGGAACTCCCTGTCGGCGTAGCGGCCGACCCGCCACGTGCTCCACCCGTCGGCCACCAGGCCGACCGCGCCGCCGACGACGGGCACCCGCTTGCCGACGGTGGTCGCGATGCGCTTGCCGATCACCCGGCCGATCAGCTCGTTGGCGAGCACGGTCGCGATGGTCTGGTCCAGCCCCGGGTCGTGCTGCGGCGCGGTCGCCACGGCCATCGGGGGAGCGGGCAGCTGGTGCTTCTTCACCATCTTCATGACTGTCTCCTCGCCGAGGACCGTCTCGAGGATCGCGTTGCGGACCCGCGGGTCGTCGAGGTCGTAGCCGCGCAGGTGCGCGATCCCGGCCACCATCCGGCACTGGATGAGCGCCAGCCCGGCGATATTGGCCGGCGCGACGATCGCCGCCGTCACCAGGCCGCCGAGGTTGGTCGCGAGGCCCTCCACGCCGGCGTACGCGACGTGGTTCTGGATGATCTCCCGCACCGCCCTGTCGACGTTGCCGTGCTGCTCGCGCAGCTGCGCCTCGGCCGCGTGGGCGGCCGGCGGCAGGGGCCCGACGCCTGCGATGGCCCGCTGCAACGCCTCCCGCACGAACGACTGCGTGAGTCCGGGCGCCAGGTGGGTCACCCGGGGAGCGATCTGCCGGGCCGCCTCGACGGCGAGGCCCTTCTTGAGACGGGAAGCCATGTCCCTGATCGTAGGGTGGAGGGGTCAACCACCCGACGTGAGGAATCCGATGCGACCGCTCGCCCGACCGCTCGTCGTCACCGCGACGGCGCTGCTCCTGGGGCTCTCCCTCACCGGCTGCGGCTCCGACGACGACAAGGCCTCGGGCGACGCCACCCCCTCGGCCGCCGGGTCCTCCTCGGCGGCGACGGACGGGCCGGTCGGCGCGGCCACCGACGACACCGCCGGGACCGAGGGAGCGACGGCGCCGAGCCCGCTGCCGGCCGACAGCGAGCTGTGCACCGCCCTGGCCGACATCATCGAGGTCGTCGACCCGATCACCGCGGCGCCCGACGAGAGCCAGTGGGCCGAGATCCAGGACGTGTACGCCGCCCTGGGCGAGGTCGACCTGCCCGCCGGCACCCCCGCCCGCGACCGCGAGGGCCGTGACGCCTCGGTCCGGGCGATCACGTCGCTGAGCTGGGCCGAGGCGAAGAGGGCGTTCGCGAGCGACAGCGGCGAGGTTCCCGGCCTCACGGCCGAGGAGAACGCGAAGGCGGCCGAGTTCTTCAACTGGGCCGGCCAGCAGTGCCCGTCGGTGCTCGGAACCGCCGACGGGGGCACCGCAGCCCCGTCGTCGATCACCACGCAGTGACCGCGTCCGGGCCGGTCGAGCCGCCGCCGACGCCCTGGGTCTTCCCGAGCCGGGAGGACCTCGCGGCGCTGCCGGTGCTCGACGACCCCGCCGACGGCGACCCGGACGACGACCCCGACTTCGCCGCGCACGACAGCAGCGACCTGGTGGCGGTCGGCGCGGACCTGGAGCCGGGGACCCTGCTGGCGGCGTACCGGGCGGGCCTGTTCCCGATGCCCGAGGGCCGCTCGGTGGGGTGGTGGTGCCCGGCGCACCGCGGCGTGCTGCGCCTGGACGCGATGCGGGTGTCGCGGTCGCTGCGCCGCTCGGCGCGCACGTTCGAGATCCGGGTCGACACCGCCTTCGGGGAGGTGCTCGCCGCCTGCGCCGACCCGCGCCGCCCGCACGGGTGGATCGACCGCCGGGTCGCGCGGGCCTACACCGAGCTGCACCGCCTGGGCTGGGCGCACTCCGTCGAGGCGTGGCGCGACGGCCGCCTCGTCGGTGGCCTGTACGGCGTCGCGGTGGGCGGGCTGTTCGCCGGGGAGTCGATGTTCCACCACGAGACCGACGCGTCGAAGGCTGCGCTGCTCGGCCTGGTCCGGCTGCTGGCGAGCGACGCCGACGGCGCGGCCGGGCGCCGGCTGGTCGACGTGCAGTGGGCGACACCGCACCTCACCAGCCTCGGCGTGGAGCAGGTCTCCCGGGCGTCGTACGTCGGTGGGCTGGAGTCGCTGCTGGCGGTCCCGGACGCCGACTTCCGAAACCTGTGCATAGGCTGAGACCGGACAGGGCAAGGTTCGTGCCGGGGAGCCGGCGCTGGTCGGCGCCCTGCCCGCGCGGGCACATCCCGGTCCCGTGCTCCCCAGGAAAGGATTCGCTCGGATGACTCCGATCAAGCGCCCGCTGGCCGCCGCCGGCGCCGCCGTACTGCTCACGCTCTCCCTCTCCGCCTGTGGCGGCGCCCCCACCGACGCCTCGGTGAAGGACTTCTGCAAGGTGACCCAGGACGAGGAGGGCGGCGAGGAGTTCTTCAAGGCCATCGAGGACAAGGACTGGGACAAGGTCGAGGAGCTCGTCAAGAAGCAGGCCGACGAGGTCGAGGAGGTCGGCACCCCCGAGGACATCCCGGACGACGCGCGCGAGGGCTACGAGATCCAGCTCGACACGATCAAGGGCTTCAGCGCCGACGACTGGGAGAAGGCCTTCAAGGAGAACTCCGACGAGGACCCCTTCGAGAAGGACCTCTCCTCGGACGAGAAGAAGAAGGTCGACGCGTACACCGAGTACGAGAACAAGACCTGCGACGACTCCGGCTCCGACGAGTCCGAGGGCAACGACCCGGAGGTCAGCACCGAGGTCCCGACCGAGGGCCTGCCGACCGACATCCCGACCGACGGCGTCCCCACCGACATCCCGACCGAGCTGTCGCCGGAGGACCTCGAGAGCCTGCAGTCGGAGCTCGAGAAGCTCACCGAGAGCGCCGCGACGGAGTGATCCGCCCGGTCAGCTGAGCGTGCCCGACGGAGCGCTCAGATGACCTCAGCGGGCTGGCCGGTGTCCGACACCATGGCCCGGCCGGCCCGCTCCCACCCGATCATCCCGTCGGCCAGGTTGACCACGTCGTAGCCCTGTTGCGCCAGGTAGGCCACGGCCCGCGCCGAGCGGCCGCCGCCCTTGCACACGACGAGCGTCTGCGGCGCCTCGAGCTCGACGAACTCCCCGAGCCGCGCCGGAAGCTCCATCAGCGGGATGTGGACCGCGCCGTCGATGTGTCCCGCCGCCCACTCGTCGTCCTCGCGCACGTCGAGGACCACCAGCCCTTCGGGGAGCGGGTCCGGCACGCCTTCGATCTCGACGGTGGGGATCATGCCGCCCACTCTAGGTGTACCCGGCCATCAGGTTGGTAGCAGCCTGCTGATCGGCGGTCGACCTCCGAGTGCGCTGTGGCGGCGTTCAGTGTTGTAGTGCTCGATCCAAGGAGCAAGGGCGGCTGCACGCTGGTCGTTGCTGGTGAAGACCTGGCGGTAGGCCCACTCGGTGGCCAGGGTGCGGTTCAGCCTTTCGACCTTCCCGTTCTGCCACGGGCAATGAGGGCGGATGAACTTCTGCACGATGCCGTGTTTGGTGCATGTCGCGCGCAAGGAGTAGCGGTAGGCCCAGGCGTTGTCGGTCATCAACCGCTCGATCTGGGTGATCCCGTGGGCGGCGAAGTAGGCGATCGCGCGCTCGAGGAACGCCGCGCAGGTGGTGCCCTTCTCGTCGGGCAAGGCCTCTGAGTAGGCCAGTCGGGAGTGGTCGTCGACGAGTGAATGGACATAGTCGAAGCCGACCTTGGTCGACCGATCTCGTTGGATCGACCCCGCTCCTCGCCCGTGGGCCTTCCAGCCGCCGCCGTCGGGGATCCGACCGATCTTCTTCACGTCCATGTGGACCAGCTCGCCCGGCCGGTCGCGTTCGTACCGGGTCGCGGTCTGTTTCGACGAGCGGATCACCTCACCGGTCATCGGGTCGCACTCGCGCAGGTAAGGGACCCGGTGGCGGCGCAGGATCCGTGACACCGTCCGGGGCGGCAACCCGACCTTGGGCCCGAGGACGTCTGGCCCGTCGCGGTGCTCCGCCCGTGCGGCGAGGACCTTCTGCTCGAGCTCGGGGGTCGTCTTGGTGGGCGTCGTATGGGGGCGCGACGACCTGGTTTCCAGACCAGCTTCGCCTTCGGCGGCGTAGCGGTCGATCCAGGTCTTCACGCATTTGCGAGACACGCCCATCGCGGCGGCGATGTGGGCCTTGCGCCAGCCGGCTTGGTGGCGTTGGACGATCAGCCGGCGACCGTGGACGGTCAGTCGGGCACTACCGTGGGACACGAGAACCTCCGGGTTGGAGTGGGCCTTAGACAAGCCACATCCCATCCGGAGGTTCTCGTTCGTTCAGCCAGGCTCGCCGCTACCAACGTCCTGGCCGGGTACACCTAGGCGGGGTCGTCGAGGAGGTCGCGCAGCGACCGTCACGAGACGCCTTGCTCCGGTGCAGCCGCTGTGCCACTGCCATCGTCGACGCGACGGGCACGCGCGGCGGGCTCACTTGAGGAGCTTGCTCATCCTGCGGTCGGCGAGCGGCTTCCCGCCGGTCTGGCAGGTGGGGCAGTACTGCAGGCTCGAGTCGGCGAAGGACACCTCGCGGACGATGTCGCCGCACACCGGGCACGGCTTGCCGGTCTGGCCGTGGACGGCGAGGTTCGACTTCTTCTCGGCCTTGAGCTCGCTGGCGGCCAGCCCTCGCGAGCGGTCGACGGCGTCGCCCAGGGTGTCGCGGATCGCGGCGTACAGGGTCGTGAGCTCGGCCTCGTCGAGGCTGTCGGCGGGCTTGAAGGGTGACATCCGCGCGGCGTGGAGGATCTCGTCGGAGTAGGCGTTGCCGATGCCGGCGATCGTGCCCTGGTGGCGCAGCACGCCCTTGAGCTGCTTGCGGCCGGCGTCGGCGAGGATGCCGGCGAGGCGCTCCCGGGTGAAGTCGTCGGTGAGCGGGTCGGGCCCGAGGCTGGCGATCCCGGGGACGTCGAGGGGGTCGCGCACGAGGTAGAGCGCGAGCGACTTCTTGGTGCCGGCCTCGGTGATGTCGAGGCCGGGGGTGGTCCCGTCCTGCTCGTCGAGCACGATCCGCACGGCGAGCGTGGACTTCGTGCTGGGGCGGGGCGGCAGCGCGGGGACCTCGTCCTTCCACCGCACCCAGCCGGCGCGGGCGAGGTGGAGCACGAGGTGGAGGCCGCTGGCCTCGATGTCGAGGAACTTGCCGTGTCGTCGTACGTCGTCGACGAGCGTGCCCTCGACCGCGGACAGCGGCGGGTCGTAGGTCTTCAGGGCGCTGAACGCGGCGACGTGGACGCGGGTGATGGCGCGACCGTCCAGCCGGCCCCGGAGGTCCAGGGCCAGCGCCTCGACTTCGGGCAGCTCGGGCACGCAGCCAGCGTAGAACAACGGCCCGACGCGGGACTTTGTCCTGATTGCGCCGACGGGCAGTGACCCCGGCTCCACCGGCTCGGTTGGTCGGCATGTCGCACTCGGGAACGCGGCCACACCCCCCGTCCCGAAAGGCCCTTCCGATGAGCCAGCGCCATCTTCCCCGCCTCGTCCTCGCCCCGATCGCCCTGGCGACCGCAGCCGTGATCGGCTTCGGCCCGGGCGCATCCGCGGCCTCCGCGGACGAGGCGACCTGTGGCCAACCGGCCGTCCCGGCGGTCTACGACACCGTCGAGCACCCCGCCGTCATCACCGCGGTCCCGGCCGTGACCCACCCGGAGTGGCGCTGGCAGCGCTCGGTCGCGACGACGGAGAGCGCGTTCGCCGCGCTCGTCCAGCCGGCACGGGGCACGTGGACCTGGAGCCGCACCGTCGACGTCCTCGAGCGTGAGTTCGTGTGGACCGTCATCGACCGCGCCCACGTCCCGGCCGTGCCCGAGGCGGGTCACGTCGAGACCCGGGTGGTCACCCCGGCCGTCGTCCGGACGCTGTGGGAGTACGTCCAGCAGAAGACCGGCAACACCCGCTGGGAGGCGGAGGGCTGGAACGCCGGCGACAACGGCAAGGGCTGGGAGTGGACCGGCGCGACCGACGTCGTCGTCGTGACCCCGGCGGTCACCGCGCAGGTGTGGGTCGTCGACAGGTCGGCCGTCGCCGAGGTCACCGAGCTCAGCCACCAGGAGACCGCCTGGGTCGTCGACGGTGCGACGCCGCCCGCCGGGTCGAGCGCGACCGGCGCCACCCGCCTGACCGCAGGCTCCCCGGAGAGCGTCGAGCTCCCCGACGGAGAGACGCCGGCCGGCGCGGGCTGGACCCGCGGCGCGTGGACCGAGACCGCCGCGGCCGTCACCGACCTGGTCTGGGTGCCGCAGGGCGCCACCGCCCCCGACGGGTACGACGCCACCGGAGCCACCCGCGCCGGCGCACCCGTCCACGAGGAGACCGGCGCCACCTCGGCCACCGCACCCGACGGCGACGGCTGGGAGAAGGTCCCCGGCTCGGAGACCACGGTGGTCGACGCCGAGGCCCACGACCGGGTCGACGCCGAGGCGTGGACCGAGCAGGTGCTCGTCAGCCCCGAGGTCCCGGCGACCGACGACTGCCCGGAGGAGCCGACCGACGGCGGCGACGGGGGAGAGGTCGGCGGCGAGGACGACGGTGCCGAGGAGCCGACCGGCGACGACCTGCTCGACGGCGACGTCGTGGTCGACCAGACCGAGGGCGAGGTCGGCGGCATCGCCACCACCGCCACCACGGCCACCGGCGGCAGCGCCGACGTGCTGCCGGCGACCGGCAACGGCACCCAGCCGTGGCTGCTGGGACTGGGCGCGGCCAGCGTGGTCGCCGGTGCCGCGCTCGTGCGCGGACGCCGGGAGCCGGTCCGCGCCGACTGACGGACCGCAACCGCTAGCCTCGGCCCGTGCGGATGCGGACGAGCCGGACGGCTGCGGGCCTGGCGGCCGTCGTACTCACCCTGGCGGGGGTGTCCGGCTGCGGCGGCGACGACCCGGAGGGGCCCGGCAGCGCGATCGCCGGCAAGGAGCCCGAGGAGGTGCTCGCCGCCTCCCTCGAGGCGATGCAGGCGCTCGAGGACGTGACCTACCGCGGCACGACCACCGTCACGAGCCAGGCCGGCCGGCTCCGCGGCACGGGCGAGCTGGTCGTGACCGCCGACGGCACCTGCCAGTCGACCTTCCACAGCTCGCGCCGGGGACGGCTGGTGACCCGGACCGTCGGCAACACCGTCTACGTCTTCGCCGATGCCGCGATGATGCGCGGCCCCCTGCAGTACGACGCCGACAAGGTGCGCTCGCTGACCGGCAGGTGGCAGGCGGCGCCCCGGCCCAGCTCGCACCAGTGCGACCTGGCCGAGCTGCTGCCCGAGGAGGACCGGTTCGCGGGCTTCGAGGACGCCGGCACGGGCGAGGTCGACGGCGCCCCTGTCCGGACGCTGACCGGCAAGGACGACGACGGCTCCCCGATGACGGTCTCCATCGCGGCCGAGGGGGCGCCGTTGCTGCTGGCGGTCGAGACCCGGCGGGGTGGGCGGAGCAGCTTCACGCTGGCCGAGCACGACAGCGGGGTCGAGCTGGTCGCGCCGCCCGACGGCAAGGTCGTCAGCACCTCCTGAGCGGTCTCTGCGACACGCTAGGCGAATCTAGGGCTCGCGCTAGAGAGCCGGATAGCGTCGGATCATGGACCCGATCCGCAACCCGTACGCGCCCGGCGCCGGTCAGCGCCCGCCCGAGCTCGCCGGTCGTGACGAGCAGCTGGCGGCGTTCGACGTCGTCCTCGAGCGGGTCTCGCGCGGGCGCCCGGAGCGCTCGCTCGTGCTGACCGGGCTCCGCGGCGTCGGCAAGACGGTCCTGCTCAACGCGCTGCGCTCGGCCGCGGTCCGCAAGGGCTGGGGGACCGGCAAGCTCGAGGCGCGCCCCGACCAGTCGCTGCGCCGGCCGCTGTCCTCGGCGCTGCACCAGGCGGTCCGCGAGCTCGGCCACCCCGAGCCCGCGGAGGCCAACCACGTGCTCGGGGTCATCCGCTCGTTCGCCCAGCGCGAGGCCGGCACCGACGCGAAGCTGCGCGACCGGTGGAGCCCCGGCATCGACGTCCCCGTGGTCCGCGGCCGCGCCGACTCCGGCGACGTCGAGATCGACCTCGTCGAGCTGCTCACCGACGTGGGCGGGCTCGCGGCCGACGTCGGCAAGGGCGTCGGCATCTTCATCGACGAGATGCAGGACCTCGGCGCCGACGACATCTCCGCGCTGTGCGCCGCCTGCCACGAGCTCAGCCAGAACGGCCTCCCCGTGATCGTGGTCGGCGCCGGCCTGCCGCACCTGCCCGCCGTGCTCTCGGCGAGCAAGTCCTACTCGGAGCGGCTGTTCTCCTACCAGCGCATCGACCGGCTCTCCCGCGACTCCGCCGACCGGGCCCTCGTCGCGCCCGCCTCCGAGGAGGAGGCCGAGTTCACCCCCGACGCGCTCGACGCCATGTACGACGCCACCCGCGGCTACCCCTACTTCATCCAGGCCTACGGCCGCGCCGTGTGGGACCTCGCGCCGCGCTCGCCGATCACCGGCGACGACGTGGCGGTGGCCGGGCCCGAGGCCGAACGCGAGCTCGCCGTCGGCTTCTTCGGCTCGCGCTTCGAGCGGGCCACCCCCGCGGAGCGCGACTACCTGCGCGCCATGGCCGACGCCGCCGGTGACGACGAGGACCCGGTCGGCTCGGTCGCGACGGCCGACGTGGCCGTCGTACTCGGGAAGAAGCCGCAGTCGCTGTCACCGGCCCGTGACTCGCTGCTGAAGAAGGGGCTGATCTACTCCGGCGAACGCGGGCGGATCGCCTTCACCGTGCCGCACTTCGGGCGCTATCTCCGCACGCAGGCCTGAATTCCTTCTAGCCTGTGGCTGTGACCGTCTCCCCCCAGGACGTGCCGCAGCCGCGGTCCTTCGTGCGCAACCTCGTGCCGACCCTGCTCTTCATGCTGCTGTGCGGCATCGTCGGGCCGATCTTCCTCGTGATGGGCCTGGTCGTGCCCGAGGACGAGCCGGGCTCGGGCTGGCTGCTGCCGACCGGCATCGGCATCACCGTCCTCGACGTGGTGATCGCGCTGGCGATCGCCAACCGCCGCACCCACAGCCAGCAGCGGATGTACCAGCTGCGCACGCGCGGCAGGCGGGCCCGCGGGCGGGTGCTGTCGTTCGAGCAGACCGGGGTGCGGATCAACGACCAGCCGATGCTCGTGATCAGGCTGATGATCGAGGGCGGTGACATCACACCCTTCGAGGCCCAGGTGCGCAGCGTGGTGCCCGACATCCACATCCCGCTGCTGCACGCCGGCGAGCTGCCGATCCTGATCGACCCCGAGACCGACGAGTGGGAGATCGACTGGGACGCCGCGAAGCCCGTCGCGCCGGTCGGCCTCCGCAAGCCGGCCGACGACCGCCCCGCGGCCGAGCGCCTGGCCGAGCTCGACGACCTGCTCCGGCGCGACCTGGTCAGCCGCGACGAGTACGACGCCGCGCGCGCCCGCATCCTCGACGAGCTCTGACCTCCGGTCGTCGAGGAGTGGCGCAGGTCCTCCGGTCGTCGAGGAGGTCGCGCAGGTCCTCCGGTCGTCGAGGAGGTCGCGCAGCGACCGTCACGAGACGCCCGGTAAATCACTCGCGCCCGTCAGGGACACCCCCGTAGGCTCGTCCCATCATGCTGATGACTGCCTGACCCGACTCGCGTCCGCGGCCCCGCCCGGCGAGTCCTCGTCTCGTCCGAAGGCTTCGTCATGTCAGCTCCCACCACCGCCACCCTCCCTCCCGTCGTCGTGCGCGACCTGTCCGTCGCGTTCGGGCGTCGTACCGTCCTCGACGGGATCGACCTCGTCGCCCAGCCCGGACGGCGGATCGGCCTCATCGGCGAGAACGGCGCCGGGAAGTCCACCCTGCTGCGGGCGATCGACGGCTCCCTGCCGCGCCTGGCGCAGGTCAGCGGGTCGGTCGAGGCGCCGGGTGACCGGGCGTTCCTCACGCAGGAGCCGCCGTTCCCTGACGACGCCACGATCGCCGACGTCCTGGCGGGCGCGCTCCGTCCGCTGCGGGACTCGGTCGCCGCGGTCGAGCGGCTCGCGGACCGGCTCGACGACCCCGCCGTCGCCGACCAGTACGCCGCCGCGCTCGAGCACGCCCTGGCCCACGACGCCTGGGACGCCGACCGCCGCGCGTTGCTGGCGGCCGAGCAGCTCGGGCTCGACGGGCTCGACCACGACCGCCGCGTCGCCAGCCTGTCCGGCGGCCAGCGGACGCGGCTGGCGCTGGCGACCCTGATGACGCGACGGCCGACCTGCCTGCTGCTCGACGAGCCGACCAACCACCTCGACGACGATGCTGTCGCGTTGCTGGTCGGCTTCCTGAGGGACCTGCCGGGCGTCGTCCTGCTGACGAGCCACGACCGGGTGTTCCTCGACGAGGTCTGCACCGACCTCGTGGACCTCGACCCGGTCGGGATGGGCACGGACGGCCGCGGCGGACGACGGTACGGCGGCGGCTGGTCCGCCTACGCCGCCGAGCGCGAGGCCGCGCGACGCCGGTGGGAGCAGGCCTACGAGGAGCAGCAGGAGGAGATCGCCCGGCTCCGCGAGGCGACCCGGATCGAGAAGTCCGCGATCGCGCCCGGCCGCGGCCCGCGCGACAACGACAAGTTCATCCATGCCTTCAAGGGCCAGAACGTCGACCGCGCGCTCGCCCGCCGCAAGAAGGACGCCGAGCGACGCCTGGAGGAGGCCGAGCGGGACCAGGTCCGCAAGCCGCCGGCGCCGCTGCGGCTCTCGACCGGGCTGACCGCCGCCGCGGTCGGCGGCGGCCGCGTCGTGACCGTGCGCGACCTGTCGGTCGCCGGACGGCTGCGCCTGCCGACCCTCGACGTCGCCGCCGGGGAGCACCTGCTCGTCACGGGCGCCAACGGCTCGGGGAAGTCGACCCTGCTGGGCGTGCTGTCCGGACGGGTGCTGCCGACGACCGGCACGGTGCAGGTCGGCGCACCGCGGGTCGTCGAGCTCACCCAGGACCCGGTGTTCCCGGACCTGACCGCGAGCGCGGCCGACGCCTACGCCGCCCTGGTCGGCGACGAGCTCGCCCGGCGGCGTCCGTTGCGCTCGTTGGGCCTGCTCCACCCGCGCGAGCACCCGAAGCCCGTCGTACTCCTCTCGGTGGGGCAGCGTCGTCGTCTCGCCCTGGCCGTCGCGGTCGCCACCGAGCCGGACCTGCTGCTCCTCGACGAGCCGACGAACCACCTCTCGCTCGCGCTGGTCACCGAGCTCGAGGAGGCGATCGGCACCAGCCCCGGCACGGTCGTCGTCGCCTCCCACGACCGCTGGCTGCGGCGCCGGTGGGAGGGCGCGACCCTCGCCCTCGGGTAACCGGCCGTCGGCGGCTCCGGGTTGGTCACGCAACTACCGAATTTGACGCAGAATCGACGGCGCGGCGACGAATTCGGTAGTTGAACCGCAGACCCGGCCGAAGCTCGCGCTTCAGCCCGTGAACGCGTAGGCGTCGAGCGGGTAGCGCCGTGCCGCCCACATCGTCTCGAGCGTGGTCGCCGCCCGGAAGGGCACGTCGCCGTTGTCGTCGAAGTAGTAGCTGTTGGCCAGCCCGCAGGAGTCCTGGAAGAAGACCTGGTGCTTGCGCCGTCCCAGCGCCGAGGCGAAGTACGCCGCGTTCGCCTCGGGCGTCACCTCGACGCGGGTGGCGCCGACCTTCCGGGCCCGGCGCAGGGCTCGGACGATGTGGGTGCCCTGGGTCTCGATCAGGTTGAAGTACGACGACCCGTTGTAGCCGTAGGGCCCGAGGATCGTGAAGAAGTTGGGGAAGCCCGGCACCGAGACGCCCTGGTAGGCCTGGAAGCGGTTCTCCTCCCACCACTTGTCGAGGTCGAGGCCCCCGGCGCCGCGCACCGTGAAGGGCGGCATGTTGCCCTTCTCGAAGACCTTGAAGCCGGTCGCGAGGATCAGCACGTCGGCGGTGTGCTCGGCACCGTCGACGGTCCGCACGCCGGTCGGCGTCACCGCCGAGATCGCCGTCGTCTCCAGCGTCACGTCGTCGCGGTTGAAGGTCGGCAGGTAGGAGTTGGAGAAGCTCGGCCGCTTGCAGCCGAGCGCGTAGCGAGGGGTCAGCTGCTCGCGGACCGCGGGGTCGCGGACGGCCTGGCGGAGATAGGCGTGGCCGAGCCGCTCGCCGGCGGCGGCCACCGGGACCAGCCCGGCGAAGTGGGCCGCGACCGGGAACGTCAGCTCGACGAAGGACTGGCTCGCGAGCCGCGAGACCCGCTTGGCGCCGGGGATCCGCCGCAGAGCCGCGCGCGCGACACCGGGCAGCGGGGCGTCCGGCTTGGGCAGGCACCAGATCGGCGTGCGCTGGAAGACGGTGAGGTGCTCGGCCGCCCGGGCCAGGTGCGGGATCGCCTGTACGGCGGACGCGCCGGTGCCGATGATCGCGATGCGCCGCCCCGTCAGGTCGACCGAGTGGTCCCAGCGCGCCGTGTGCATGACGGTGCCGGTGTAGTCGGCGAGCCCGTCGATGTCGGGCAGCTTCGGCTGGGTGAGGACGCCGGTCGCGCTGACGACGTGCCGCGCCGTGATGCTCTCCCCGGAGGAGGTGTCGAGCCGCCACAGGTGCGCCTCGTCGTCGAAGGTGGCGGCGGTGACGCTCGTCCGCAGGCGGGTACGCCGCCGTACGTCGTACTTGTCGACGCAGTGCTCGGCGTAGGCCTTCAGCTCCCGGCCGGGCGCGTAGACCCGCGACCAGCCGGCGACCTGCTCGAACGAGAACTGGTAGCTGAAGGACGGGATGTCGACGGCGACGCCGGGATAGGTGTTCCAGTGCCACGCGCCGCCGAGCCCGTCGCCGGCCTCGAGCAGCAGGTAGTCCTCGAAGCCCGCGCGGGACAGCAGGATCGCGGCCCCGATGCCGGAGAAGCCTCCGCCGATGATGACGACCTCGTGGTCGGGCCGGGCGAGCAGGCCGGACGGCTGCGTCATGCGAAGAGGTCCTCTCGGTGGGCGGCGGTGGTGCCGAGGATGATGCAGTCGACGTGGTGCTCGATGCCCTCCGCGCTGCGTATGCCGCCGGCGACCAGCGCGTAGACCGGCCACGGGACCAGCGTGCAGTGGGGCTCCTGCAGGGCCGCGTAGTAGCGGCCGTCGACCCGCGGGCGGTGTCGGTTGAAGCGGGCGTCCGGGGTGAGCAGGCGGCGGGTCCACGGGTCGCGCACCCGCAGCCGCAGGTTGAGCCGCGCGGCGGGGACGGCCAGCGCGCGGGGGAGCGGCAGGGGCAGCGGGAGCAGCCAGTCCGGCTCCTCCTGGAAGACCTTCACGGCCCGGGCGGTGCGGACCACCTCGGGCACGATCACCGCGGCCTCGCGCCCGGGCGCGATCACGGCGACCGACCGACCGGTGAACGCGCGCCCCCGCCACTCGGCGCCGCGGAGCAGCTCGCCGTCGTACCGGCTGGCGGGCGTGGCCGGGGTGCTCACGGCCGTCACGACGCCACCGGCTCGTGGGTCAGCTCGTCCACCCACGCCTGCGGCCTGCCGAGCACCCTCGCCGGGACGAAGGAGGTCAGCTTGACCATCGGGTCGGCGAGCAGGCGGTGGTACGGCGACGTGCGGTCGACCACCATCGCGGCCTGCGCCTTGAGCACGTGGTACGCCGGGATCCGGGCCGTGTGCGCGCCCCGGGAGCCGATCGTGGCGAAGCGCTTCACCGCGTTGTAGAGCTTCTGCTCGGGCAGGCCCATCGCCACGATGTTGTCGCGCATCTTGTTGATCAGCGGCGTGAACACGACGACGAGGCCGATGATCACCTGCGGCGAGAGCAGCGCCAGCGACTCGATGAGGAGCTTGTGCAGCGGGCCGGCGCCGATCAGCTCGAGCACCTGGAAGTCGACGGTGATGTGCCGCGCCTCGTCGGAGTTGATGTGCCGGAACACCTCGTGGCAGACCGGGTCGTGCACCTCGTCGAGCAGGAACTTCACGAGCGCGCCGTCGAGGGCGCACTCCAGCAGCGGGATCAGCGTGGCCAGGCCGGTGAGCGGCAGGGTGTCGCCGTAGTCGTCGAGCACCTTGATCGCGAGCTTGACGTTGATGTTCGGCTCGGGCGGGTTGCCCTCGTCGTCGAGCATGCCCCACCGCTTCATCAGGGCGAGCTCGGCGTTGGCGTGCTTCTGCTCCTCGGCGTGGAAGTACTCGTAGATCCGCTTGATCGTGGGCGTCGGCGCCTTCTTCGCCAGCGACGCGAAGCCGCGGGCGCCGACGTGCTCGATCCAGACCAGGTCGGCCATGAAGGGCTTCATCTTCGCCCGCACCTCGTCGGTGACGAGCTCGGCGCCGGGGGCGTCCCAGTCGATGTCGGCGAGCGACCACTGCTTGTCCTTGATGGTCTGCAGCATCGCGTCGAAGTCGTAGCCGGTGGTCGCGCTGGCGGTGGTGGTCATCGGGAGGCACCTTCCTCGTCGGGGACGAAGCGGCCGAGCAGTCCGGCCGCGCGGGTGTAGGGGGCGGGCAGCAGGCGCTTGGTGCGCCAGAGGAGCTGCGCGTCGAGCTGGGGTACGACGTACAGGCGGCCCTTGTCGTGGGCGTCGAGCGTCGTGCGGGCGACCCGGTCGGCCGAGAAGCCGGCGATCCGGGCGATGCGGCGGGCCATGCCGGCGGCGCCGGGGTCGATCAGCTCGCCGTCGAAGATGTTGGTCCGCACGAAGGTCGGGCAGAGCACGGTGACGGCGATGCCGGTGCCGGCGAGCTCGGCGGCGAGGGTCTCGGAGAGGCTGACGACACCGGCCTTGCTGACGTTGTAGGCGGCCATCCGTGGCGCCGCCGTGAAGCCGGCCGCGGAGGCGACATTGATGACGCCGCCGCCACGGCCGGCCTGGCGCAGGGTCGGGACGAACACGTGGCAGCCGTTGATGACGCCCCAGAGGTTGACGCCCAGGGTGCGCTGCCAGTCGGAGAGCGGGGCCTCGCCGATGACCTTGCCGCCGGCACCGATGCCGGCGTTGTTGACGACCAGGCGGGGTGCGCGGTCGAGCCAGTCGACCGCGGTGTCGTGGAGCGCCTGGACCTGCGCGACGTCGGCGACGTCGCAGGCGACGGCGAGGGCCTCGCCGCCGGCCGCCTGGATCGCCGCGACGGTCTCCTTGGCCGCCGTCTCGTCGAGGTCCGCGCAGACCACCCGGCCGCCGCGGCGGGCCAGCTCGCGGGCGAAGGCGCGGCCGATCCCGCTGCCCGCACCGGTGACGACCGCGTCGGCGTGCTTCGTGCGTCGGGTCATGAGGTCGTGTCTCCCATTCCTCGGTGGATGGTCAGGTCGTCCGGTGCGTGCGATGGCAAGGCGCCGGCGCGAAGGCATGCTGGGCGCACGTCGAGCGTCGGCAACGCCGCCAGCGCGCGTGCTGGGCGCCGCCGGGGAATGGGAGACACGGCCACTAGGCCTCCTTGGCAGGGGGGACGAGGGCGAGCGCGGCCCGGCGGCGCTGGACCTCGAGCTGCTCGTCGATGAAGCCGGCGGCCACGTCGAGCGCCCGGTCGGCCTCCGGGACGACCCGGGAGAGGGCCTGGAAGACGTGCATCTGGTCGGGCCAGACCTCGAGGCGGCAGCTGGCGCCGGCGGATTCGAGCCCGCGCGCCAGCTCGATCGCGTCGGCGGCGAGCATCTCGCGCGCGCCGGCCTGCACCAGCGTCGGCGGGAACCGGTCGGCGCCGTCGAAGGAGAAGCGCAGCCGCGGCGTGGCGGGCGAGTGGCCGGCGATGTAGAGGTCGAGCAGCCGGGCGGCCCGGGCCGCGGAGATCATCGGGTCGGGGCGCATCCGCTCCCGTGCGGCCGCCAGCGACATGGTGAGGTCGAGGACGGGCGAGAAGGCGACGAGGGCGGCGGGCGGCGTACGGCCCTCCCGGATCAGCTCGAGCGCCAGGTCGACGGCGAGGTGGCCGCCGGCGGAGTCGCCGGCGAGCACGATCCGCTCGGGCTCGTGGCCCTCCCCGATCAGCCAGTCGTACGCCGCCCGCACGTCGTCGGCCGCTGCCGGGAACCGGTGGCTCGGCGCCAGCCGGTAGTCGCAGGCGAAGACCGGCAGCCCGGTCTTCGCGGACAGGCGCGTGGTGATGCCGCGGTGGGTGCGGGCCGAGCAGATCGTGTAGGCGCTGCCGTGGACGTAGAGGACGACGCCGTCCTCGCGCTCGGCGCCGGGGCCGCGCACCCACTCGCCGCGGGGCGTCGGCCCGCTGGTGACCGGCCGCGCGACCCGGACCACGCGGCTGCCGCAGAGGGCGGGCCCGAAGAGGGCGAGGCTGCCGGCGACGAGGTGCCGGGAGAAGCGCACGCCGTGGCGGTTGGCGGGGATCAGGGTCGTCAGCGGCCGCAGCGTGCGGGAGGTCGCCTCGGCGGCGATCCGGCTGCGGACCGAGCCGCGGGCGACGCTGCCCGGTCGGCCCTGTTTCTGAAGGCGCATGCCGTCACATTGCATTCTGAGGGCACATGCCGTCAAGATGTTCGGGTGGAGGAAGTCCGGGCGGAGGCACCCGCACCCCGTCGCCGGTACGGCGGGAAGTCGGCCGAGCAGCGGCGCGCGGAGCGTCGTGAGGCGCTGGTCGCCGCCGCCCTGGAGATCTGGCAGGAGAGCGGCTGGGCCGCCGTCACCATGCGCGGGGTCTGCGCCCGCGCGGCCCTGACCGACCGCTACTTCTACGAGAGCTTCGCCGACCGCGACGCCCTGCTCGCGACCATCTGGGACCAGATGCGCGACGAGACCCTCGCGATGATGCTCGCGGCGATCGCTCCCCACGCGGACGGTGACCCGCTCGACCAGCTGCACGCCGCCCTGCACGCGGTCGTCCACCACATCGGCGACGAGCCGCAGCGCGCCCAGATCGTCTTCGGCGACCACGCCGGCAGCGCGGTGCTCGAGCAGCGGCGCCGCGAGACCATCCAGCTCGCCGTGACCCTGATGATCGACCTCGCCCGGCCCTACCTGCGCGACGACATCGACGAGGTCGGCTTCCGCGTCGCCGTGCTCACCGGGATCGGCGGGTTCGTCGAGGTGATGCTGGCGTGGCGCTCCGGCCTGGTCGAGGCCGGCGCCGACGAGCTGGTCGAGCACCTCGCTGCCGTGGGCGCCGGGCTGGCGCCGCAGTTCCTGCGCGGCTGATCGGGGCGGGGGCCAACGGGCCAGAACCAATGGGGGTCCGCCTGCGTCACACCGGGCAAGATCAACGTGGAAGGGTCCTGCCATGAACCGCACCGCCGTCGTGTCGCTCGCCGCCGCCGCCGTCCTCGGGACGACCGGCGGGATCACGCTCGCCGTGAGCACGGTCGGGTCCGGTGACGAGGACCCGCCGGCGGGCCGGTCCAGCGAGCCGGGGTCCACGCCGACCGACGACGGCCCGTCGGCGAAGGGATCGACCGACCTGGTCCCGCTCTACTACGCCGACGGGGCCATCCACGACGGCGCGAGGAATGCGGCGGTGCCGGCCCAGGTCGCCTCCGGCACGATCTCCTCCCTCGCCGAGGTCGACGGCGGCTGGCTCGTCGTCAACGTCGACTCCGACACGAGCGGGGACCCGATCTTCACCGGCACCTTCGTCCCCGAGAGCGGCGAGGCGTGGCGGATCGGGGAGTGGCGCGGGCACCCGGACATCAGTGCCGAGCGCGACCGGGTGGTCTTCGGCAACGGCGTCAGCTGGCGCGTCGCGACCTTCGCCGACCGGACCACCGAGCCGCTCGACGTGATCGACGGGCCGGGTGAGGAGCCGCCCTTCATCGACGTCGTGAACAGCCTCCCCGGTGTCGCGATCGGCGCCGGCGGGCTGGTGACCGGCTGGACCGCCGGCGACTCCACCCGCCTCGTCGAGACCGAGCAGGACGGCTGGACCCACCAGGACTGGGGTCCGCGGGGCGTCGACGTACCGCTCACGTCGCCGGACGGGTCGCAGGCCGTCGCGGCCTACCGCAACGCGGACTACGCGCCGGAGACCCCGGTCGGCGACTGCCTCACCGGCGGAGCGTCCGACGACGCCGGGTCGTGGTGGAAGGAGTGCGAGGTCGGACCGGCCTCGCTCGAGCCGTGGTCGCCGTCGGGGAAGCGCCTGCTCCTGACCGGTACGACGGGCGACGGCCCGGGACCCTCGTGGGTGCGGGTCGTCGACCCGGCCACCGGCGAGAAGGAGAGCGAGTTCGACCCGACCGGTCTGCTCGCCGGCGCCACCTGGGCCGACGACACGACCGTCTTCACCCTGACCCTGGACGACCGGACCCTCGCCGCGACGATCAAGCGGTGCGACACGCGCGCGGCGAGGTGCGAGGACGTCAAGCGCGTGCCGGACACCGCCGTGCTCGGCACCCGCGGCTGACCGGCCCGGGGCCGGACGCCGTCAGTCGTGGACCCGCAGCAGCGGACGGATCGCCTGCCGGGCGTGGTGGATCCGCGACTTGATGGTGCCGAGCGGGGTGTCGAGCAGGCGCGCGATCTCGTTGTAGTCGAGCTCCTGCACGTCGCGCAGCACGAGCGGCTCGACGAGGTCGGGGTTGCTGGCGGCGAGCACCTCGAGCGCCTCGAGCAGGTCGAGCCTGCTGCCGGCGATCACGCTGGTGGTGCGGGGGTCGGCGTGCACGGGGAGGTCGTCGACGGCGTGCTCGGCCGAGCGCCGCTTGAGGGTGCGGTACGTCGACCGGGCGCTGTTGGACGCGACCGCGTGCAGCCAGGTGGTGAACCTGCTGCGGCCGGCGAAGCTGCCGATCTTGGTGGCGACCAGCAGGAGGGCGTCCTGGGTGGCCTCCTCGGCGTCCTGCGGGTGGAGCAGCATCCGCCCGCAGATGCGGCGTACCCGCGGCTGGATGGCGGCGAGCAGGTCCTCCAGCGCGTCGCGGTCGCCGCCGGCGGCCCGCAAGGCCAGCTCGTCGAGCTCGTCGGGGCCGAGCTGCTCCATGACCTGCCCTCCCGAGTGCCGGTGTCGCGTGCGCTGCCGGGGAGTCGCGAGCGTTTGCCCCGTCCCTCGTCAGGCACAATACGCACCGTGTCCCTGCCGGAGCGACTCGGGAGGCTCCGACGTGTCGACCGGATCGGAGCCGGTGGTTTCGCGACCGTCTGGCTCTACCACGACGACGAGCTGGACTCCCCAGTCGCGGTCAAGGCGCTCGCCGACAACTGGGCCCTGCGCCAGGACGTCTGCGACCGCTTCCTCGAGGAGGCGCGCATCCTGCGCCGCGCCGACTCCGACCACGTCGTCCGGGTCTACGACATCGGCGAGGTCGACGGGACGCCGTACTTCGTCATGTCCTACGCCGACCGCGGCACCGTCGCCGACCTCGTCGAGCCGGGCGTGCCGCTCGCGTCCGGCCGGGTCGTCGACCTGCTCGCGCAGGCGGGCGACGGCGTCGCCGTCCTGCACCGCCACGGCGTGATCCACCGCGACATCAAGCCGCAGAACCTCCTCCTCCGCTCCACGCCGGACGGCGGCGAGCGGGTCCTCGTCGCCGACCTCGGCGTGGCGAAGGCGATGCTGCACGCGAGCGGGCTGACCCAGGTGGTCGGCACCCCGTCGTACATGGCCCCCGAGCAGGCGGACGGGATCGGCCTCGACCTGCGCGCCGACGTGCACGCCCTCGGCGCGGTCGGCTACCAGCTGCTCACCGGACGACTGGTCCGCGAGGGCGGGCTCGGCGCGCTGGTGCGCCCGGAGCTGCCGCCGGCGCCGTCGACGGTCGCCGACGTGGCGCCCGCCTTCGACTCCGTGGTGCTGCGCGCCCTGGCCCTCGACCCCGAGGACCGGTGGCCGGACGTGCCGTCGTTCGTGGCGGGCCTGCGGTGGGCCGAGCGGACCGCGGTGCAGCGCGATGCCCTCACCGGTACGGCGGAGCGCCGGCTCGCGCCCCCGCAGGTGATCGTCACCGAGCTCGCCTCGCCGCCACCGCACACCCCGGCGCCGACGCGCGTCCCCGTCGAGCCCGCCTCCACCCCGGGCGACGGCGCGCCGGCCCGCCGTCGTCGCGGCGTACTGCCGCTGGTGCTGGCCTTCCTGCTGGTCCTCGCCGTCACCTTCGGCGCCGCCTACGGCGTCACCCGGCTGCTCGGGGAGGACGACCCGGCGAACGGGCCCTCGGGAGGGGCCAGCGAGTCGCCCACGGGCGGCGCGTCCGGGGAGCCGACCGACAGCGAGTCGCCGCTCGGGGAGCCGGCCGAGGACATCGACTTCCCGACGCTGCGGGTGCCGGCCGGCCAGGAGTACGACACGCACGTGGTCCGCTCGGGTGGCCACGCATGGACCTATCCGGTGCCGGTCGGCTGGGTCGCCTACCGAGTCGGCGCCGACAACGAGGATGCCGGCCTGCTGCCCGAGGCCCAGATCGACCGTGTCGGCCAGGTCCGTTGGCGGCCCGCCGACGAGCCCCTCGTCGGCGGCTACAGCGTCCGGCTCCGCGTGCTCGCCACCCCGGCCCGGGTCTCGGAGATGGTCGACACCAAGGTGAGCCAGCTCGAGAAGCTGCAGGACCCGGACGTCTACCAGCAGACCTCGGACACGATCTACTTCACCTACCGCGACGGCAACAACCGGGTGCGCTACAACTTCTTCCGCTGGCTGCCGAACGCCGCGGGCGAGGCGTCGCTGGAGATCTCGGTGTCCGGACGGACGGTCGACAAGAAGGGCCTGGCCATCCTGCTCGACGCGGTGTCCGACGGCGCTACCGCCGGGTCCCGCTGACGACCGTCGCGTCCCGCTCCTCGTCCTGGTCGACCCGGGCGAGCAGCCCGCTGTCGGTGAGTACGACGAGAGCGGCATCGACCTGCGCCAGCGCGACCTCGGAGTGCATCGATCCCCCGGGGCGCAGCCACTCCGGCGCCAGCGCCGCGACCCGGCGGAGCACGTCGAGCCCGTCGGCGCCCCCGTCGACCGTGCTGCGCGGCTCGTGGTCGCGCGACTCCGGCGGCATCGCGGCGACCGCGGCGCTCGGCACGTAGGGGACGTTCGCCAGCAGCGCGTCGACCCGGCCGCGCAGGTCCATCGGGAGCGGTGAGGCCAGGTCGCCGAGGTGCACGGTGCCGCCGACCTGCGCGAGGTTGCGGGCGGCGCAGGCCACCGCGGCCGGGTGGTCGTCGGTCGCGTGCAGGGTGGCGCCGGGGCGCCGGTGCGCGAGCGCGAGGCCGATGGCGCCGCTGCCACAGCACAGGTCGACCACGACGCCCGGCCGGTCGCCGGCCGATGCGGTGAGGGTGGCGTCGGCGACCTCGACCAGCCACGTCGTGCGCTGGCGCGGGACGAACACCTCGGGGTCGACCGCCACCCGCAGGCCGTCGAAGGCGACCCAGCCGAGCACGAGCTCGAGCGGCTCGCCGCCGACCCGGCGTCGTACCAGCTCCTCGAGGGCGGCGGCGTCGGGCGCCGCCTCCACGAGGAGCGCGGCCTCCTCCTCGGCGAAGACACAGCCGGCGGCACGGAGACGGGCGACGAGGTCAGGCATCCCCGCCAGCCTAGGAGACCGTCGGGAGGATCAGGCCTGCGGCATCAGGATCCAGCCGGCGACGTACAGGACGATGCCGGCGCCGAAGCCGAAGATCACGGCGGCGACCAGCAGGAGGCGGACCAGGGTGGCGTCGATGCCGAGGTGGTCGGCGATGCCGCCGCACACGCCGGCGACCATCTTGTCGTGGCTGCGGCGGGTCAGGCGGCGGCCGCGGGTGGGCGAGTAGCTGTCGTAGTTGCTCATGCCCCAACGGTGCCCGGTTCGCGCTCCGGGGACATCGGGGATCGACCCCGGTTCGACCCGGATCCCGACCCTGAGGGTCGTGCCCGCGGAACCCCTACGGCCTGTCATGATGCAGCCATGCGGCCACAGGTCGTCGCCCACCGGGGCGCGAGTCACGAGATCGCCGAGCACACCCTGAACGCCTACCTGGAGGCGATGGGCACCGGTGCGGGAGGCCTGGAGTGCGACGTGCGGCTGACCGCCGACGGGCACCTCGTCTGCGTGCACGACCGCGACCTGCGGCGTACGGCGGCCACCAGGGGCCTGGTCTCCACCATGGACCTCGCCGAGCTCAACGAGCTCGACTTCGCGTCGTGGAAGAACCCGTGGGCCGACCTCGACGACGAGGCCGAGGCGGCCGACGAGGACGACGGTCGCGGGGTGCTCACCCTGCGCAAGCTGCTCGAGACCGTCGCCGACTACGACCGGCGCATCGAGGTGGCGATCGAGACCAAGCACCCGACCCGCTACGGCGGGCTCGTCGAGAAGCGGCTCGTCGACATGCTGCGCGACTTCGGCTGGGACCAGGCCGGTGCGCCGGTGCGGATCATGAGCTTCTCCTACACCGCCCTGCAGCGGGTCGAGCGGCTGGCGCCGGAGATCCAGCTGGTGCAGCTCTTCGACAAGCCGAACCACTGGCCGGTGCTGAAGCGGATGATCGGGCGCGACTGGATCGTCGGCCCCGGGATCAAGATGCTGCGCCAGCACCCGAAGATCCGCGAGAGCCTCGGCCGCAACTCCCGTGACGTCCACGTGTGGACGGTCAACAAGGAGAAGGACCTCGACCTCTGCCTCGACCTCGGGGTGAGCGCCGTCATCAGCGACAAGCCGAGGTTCATGCTGGACCTGCTCGACACCCGCTTCGGCGCGTCCGAATAGTCTTCGCCGCATGGCGAAGAAGAACCGCACCAAGACGTCCGCGACCGCGACCGCTCCCGGCGAGGTCGGTCCGCGGCAGCCCTGCCCGTGCGGCTCCGGCAAGCGCTACAAGGCGTGCCACGGTGCCCCCGGTGGCGGCGACGTCTTCGTCAAGCGCCCCTTCGAGGGCCTCGCCTCCGAGACCGACATCGTCGCGATGCGCGAGCTGGTTCCCGCCGCGACCGCGCTGCTGCCGCTCAAGGGTGAGTACGCCGACCGCGTGGTCAAGCTCTGCACCCTCCTCCCGATGGCGGCGCCCGCGATGGTCCGCGACAGCGGCGAGGTGTGGCTCGGCCTGCAGGTCCAGCACGCGTTCGGCGACCCCTCGCGTGACCTCGGCGCCGTCCTCGTCGACGCCCTCGCCGCCGACCCGGGCGCCGGGATGATCGGCCTCACCAGTGCCCCCGCGGCCGACGCGCCCCGCCTGCAGGACCTCGTCGCCGACGGCCCGC
Organism: Nocardioides aromaticivorans; assembly: GCF_013408525.1. Taxonomy (NCBI): domain Bacteria; kingdom Bacillati; phylum Actinomycetota; class Actinomycetes; order Propionibacteriales; family Nocardioidaceae; genus Nocardioides; species Nocardioides aromaticivorans. The sequence goes on along the minus strand of NZ_JACBZM010000001.1, from coordinate 1,765,998 downwards.
TGAGCGTGGAGGTGCACGAGGGCTTCGACTACTGGGTGGCCGACATGGAGGCCAGCTCCGAGCTCGCCCAGGCCCTCGAGCAGGCCGAGGGCGCTGCGGCCCCGACAGCCCGGCTGACCCAGGTGACGGCGGCGTACTGGACCCGGATGGGCGCGAAGGAGCACCTGCGCTGGGTGATGCCCGAGCCCGAGGACGCGCTGCTCGACGCCCTCGCCCGCCTCCACGTGTCCGGCGACGACGTGATCGTCCCCGACGCCCGCTTCGTCGGGATGTTCCGCGCGCACGGCCTGCTCGCGCCGGTCTGGGACCTCGCCGTCGGCACCGGCCCCGAGGCCCTCGAGGACGCCGCGGCCGCGTTCAAGGAGAAGCTCGACGCCGCCCTCGCCGACACCTCCGAGCTGACCACCGAGCAGCGCTCGGCCCGCAACGGGCTCGCGAACCGTCAGGTCACCATCCGCTGAGGTGGGGGCAGGAATCCCCGGCTGACGTGGGATTCCTGCGCTTGACGACGGTTGCACGCGTCATCAGGCGCGAGTTTCACCGCCCAGGCGGGGATTCCTGCAGCACCCATACCTTCAGCCGCGAGTACCCCTTCACCGACACCCGCCGCAACCGCCGGAACCGGTACGACGACCCGCCGGCCTCGTCCTCGCCGTGCTCGCCCGCCCGGTCGCCCGCCCGGTCGCCAGCGTGGTCGTCGGGGTGCTCCTCGTCGTGCGCGACGGTGCGCCCGGACAGCGCCTCGTAGGCGCCCAGGTCGACGAGCACGGTGCTCGGCCGGGCGACCGACGTGAGCCGGGCGGCGATGTTGACGACGGGGCCGAAGACGTCGCCCAGCCGGGTCACCACCTCGCCGTACGCGACCCCGGCCCGGACCGCGGGGAACGGGTCGTCGGGGTCGGCGCCGCGGGCGGTGAGCGCGAGCGCGATGTCGGCCATCGCCTCGGGGGAGTCGGCCACGATGAGGAGCTCGTCGCCGATGTTCTTGATGATCCGGCCGCCGCGGTCGACGGTGAGCTGCAGGACGGCGGTCTCGAAGGACTCCAGCCAGGCGACCAGCTCGCGGTCGGTGAGCGTGCGGGAGCGGGAGGTGTAGCCGACGATGTCGACGAAGCAGACCGCCAGCGTCGCGGACGCTCCGGACGTGGACTCGGCCATCAGCCGGGCGCCGGCGCTGAGGAGGTGGCGGCGCCAGACGTAGGACTGGAGCTGCTCGACGCGCGGCATCACCTCGTCGGAGACGGCGAGCAGGCCCTCGGTCGGGTCGGCGCCCATCTCGCGGGCGACGTCGGCGAGCAGCGCGACCTGCCAGTCGGCGAGGCGGGCGAAGCTGCGGCCCCAGGTGCGGACCAGGCCCTCCTGGCGCTCCGCGCTGAGCACGCCGAGCCGGACCAGGTCGCTGGCGAGCTGGAGGGCGCGCACGTCCGCGTCGGTGAAGGCGACGGCGTCGTCGGGCACGTGGGCGAAGCCGAGCAGGTGCCACAGCTCGTTGGCGGTGGCGAGCGGGACGCCGGCGGCGGCGGCGACCTGCTCCTGGGTCAGGTGCGGGGCCTGGCCGAGGAGGTGCTCCTCGAGTGCGCCGACGACCCCGCCGTCACGGGCGGCGGGGTCGTCGATCTGGCTCACGCGTGAGGGCTCAGGCGTCGCCGAAGCGCGACTGCGCGACGTCGACCAGCGCCTGGTGGAAGGCCGGCCACTCGGCGTCGAGCTCGCGCAGGATCTCGTCGGTCAGGTGGATCGTGTCGAGCGGGGTCAGCGCGACGATCGTCGCGGTGCGCAGCTTCTGGCCGACGATCGCGGCCTCGCCGACGATGTCGCCCGGGCCGAGCTGGGCGATCTCGACGCCGTCGCGGCGGACCGACACGGTTCCGGAGAGCAGGATGTAGGCCTTGTCGGCCGGGGTGTCCTCCCAGATCGGCGACCAGCCCTCGGGGAGCTTCACCCGCCGTCCGGTCGCGCTGATCCGCGCGATCTCCTGGGGGCTGAAGTGCTCGAAGAACGTTGCCATGCTGACCCTTTCGCTGTGCCTGCCCGGTTCGTCGTGGCCCGGTTGTCGTCGCCTGGTGTCGCCGGGACGCTCCCCATGCCTGTGCCGACCTTAGTCGCCACGGCACGTCAGCGGGAGCGCCTGCGTGACAACCGTTACAACGTGTCCGGATTAGTCGGGTTATCCCGGGATCGGATCCCTCGACACGGGGCAGCTCATGCACCGCGGACCGCCTCGTCCCGAGCCGAGCTCGGACCCCGCGATCCGGATGACCTCGATGCCCTCCTCCTCGAGGCGCGCGTTGGTGCCCTCGTTGCGCTCGTAGGCGACCGCGAGCCGCGGCGCCAGCGCCAGGGTGTTGTTGCCGTCGTCCCACTGCTCGCGCTCGGCGGTGACCGGGTCGAGGCCGGTGTCGATGCGGTGGAGGGTGTCGATCTGCATCGCCTTGGCCGCCGCCACCAGGAACGGCTCGGGAGCGGCGACCTCCAGCTCGGGCGAGCCCGGCTCGCGCGGGGTCACCGCGTACGCCGTCAGGGTGTCCGCGATGTTGGGGTACATCACCACCTTGTCGACGTCGACCATCGTGCACACGGTGTCGAGGTGCATGGTCGCGCGCTCCTGCGCGATGGGTACGGCGAGCACGGTGGTCGCGAGGCCACCCGCGAACACCTGCCGGGCGAGTCGTTCGGCCCCGGCCGGCGTCGTACGCTCCCCGACGCCGACGGCGATCACGCCCGGAGCGAGCAGGAGGACGTCGCCGCCCTCGACGTGCTCGAGGTGGTGGCCGTGGATCCGGCCGGTCCCGGCGAAGCGCGGGTGGAAGTGGTAGATCAGCTCGGTCAGCTGGGTCTCGCGGCGCCGCGCCGGCATGGCCAGCGAGGTGATCGCCACCCGGTCGCGCAGCCAGACCGAGGAGTCGCGGGTGAAGAGCAGGTTGGGCAGCGGCGCGACGAGGAAGCGCTCTTCGGCGAGCAGCGAGGTCACCAGCGTGCCGGTCGCGATGCCCGAGCGGACCTCGTCGTTGCGGACGCCCGCGGTGAGCAGGTAGGTCAGCTCCTCCGGCGAGGCGTCGCCGAACATCGAGCGCAGGTAGGCGCGGACCGGGTCGCCGAGGTCGCGCCCGCTCATCCCGGTCAGCGTGGTGTCGGTGACGGCGGCGCGCGCGGCCGGCTGGGCGAGGGTCTCGGTCAGCAGCTCGGTCAGGTACAGCACCTCGACGTCGCGGGCCCGCAGGGCCTCCGCGAACGCGTCGTGCTCCTCCTGGGCCCGCGCGACCCACGGGATGCCGTCGAAGAGGAGCCGGTCGTTGTTGCGCGGCGTCAGCCGCTGCAGCTCGGGACCGGGCCGGTGCAGCAGGACCGAGCGCAGCCGGCCCACCTCGCTGTCGGCACCGGACGGGGGCGTGCTCGTCGGGGATGGGGCCACCATGACGACACCCTAGTGTCGTCGGCGTCGTACGACGGGCGGCTCGGCCGGTCAGCCGCGGAACGGGTCGGCGGGGTAGACCCCGAGCACCTTGATGTCGGTCGTGAAGAAGGTGAGCTCCTCGAGCGCCCGCTTGAGCCCCGGGTCGTCGGGGTGGCCGTCGACCTCGGCGAGGAACTGGGTCGCGGCGAACTGGCCGCCGACCATGTAGCTCTCGAGCTTGGTCATGTTGATGCCGTTGGTCGCGAAGCCGCCGAGCGCCTTGTAGAGCGCGGCCGGCAGGTTGCGCACGTTGAAGACGAAGCTGGTGACGACGGGGCCGTTGCCCTGCGGGGCCTGGACGTACTCCGGGGACAGCAGGACGAAGCGGGTCGTGTTGTGGTCCTCGTCCTCGACGTCCTCGCGCAGGATCTCCAGGCCGTAGATCTCGGCGGCCAGCGGCGGGGCGATCGCGGCCTGGGTCAGGTCGGCGGCCTCGGCGACCTCGCGGGCGGCGCCGGCGGTGTCACCGGAGATGAGCGGGGTCAGCCCGAGCTCGCGGATCACCTTGCGGCACTGGCCGAGCGCGTGGACGTGGCTGTGCACGGTGCGGATCGTGTCGACGCTCGCGCCCGGGTTGACCATGAGGTGGAACTGGATGCGCAGGAAGTGCTCGGCGATGATGTGCAGCCCGGACTCGGGCAGGAAGTGGTGGATGTCGGCCACCCGGCCCGCGATCGAGTTGTCGATCGGGATGAGGGCGAGGTCGCAGTCGCCGCTCGCGACCGCCGCGAAGACGTCCTCGAAGGAGGCGCAGGGGACCGCCTCGGCGTCCGGGTAGTGCTGCTTGCACACGATGTGCGAGTTGGCGCCGGGTTCCCCCTGGTACGCGATGCGGGCCATGCCCCGATCGTAGTGGCGGCGCGTGTGCCTGATCGCGGCGTCTCGGCCGACTACGGTCGGCCCCATGGCCGTCGTCCTCGCGATCCTCGCCCTCGTGCTCGCCGCCGTGGCCCTCGTGGTCGCGCTCCGCAACGGTGCCGCCGGCCGGTCCGCGGCCCCCGGGGACGACCTGCCGGCCGACGCCGCCGGGCTGCGCCGCGAGGTCGCCGCGCTGCGCGCCGAGGCCGTCGGGGCGCTGCGCCACCTCGCGGTGGTCCGCTACGACGCCTTCGACGAGATGGGCGGGCGGTTGTCGTGGTCGCTCGCGCTCCTCGACGACGCCGGCGACGGCGTCGTACTGACGTCGATCCGGGGGCGCAACGAGGCCCGCACCTACGCCAAGTCCGTCGCCGCCTGGAGCAGCGACCAGGAGCTGTCGCCGGAGGAGAACGAGGCGGTCGCGCACGCCCGCATGGCCCGCAGCTGACCTGCCGCGCGGGGGCTGCGGTTCACCTACCGAATTTGTCGTGCCCGGGCCGTTCCGGCGACGAATTCGGTAGGTGAACCGCGCCTACAGGGTCCGCGGGACGCGCACCAGCACCCGGCCGTGGATGCACTCCATGCTCAGCTCGGTGCCGGCGCCGATGGTGTCGCCGTCCAGCTGGCGTGGCACCTCGCCCGCCGCCCGTACGACGACCTTCCGGCCGGTCATCCGCGCCACCGAGTCGCCCGCGTTGTGCTCGCGCCGGGTGAGGACGCGCAGCACGAGCGGGATCCAGCTGAGGAAGCGCCGCGGGTAGAGCAGCACCACGTCGAGCAGGCCGTCGTCGATGGCCGCGTCGGGGAGCAGGACCATGCCGCCCTGCAGGCTCCCGACGTTGCCGATGACGCAGGTGCGGGCGCGGTGCTTGGTGAAGGGCATGTCGTCGATGGAGATCTCGAGCTTCATCGCCGGGAACATCAGGCCCTTGAGCGCGGACAGGACGTAGGCCAGCCAGCCGACCTTCTTCTTCAGGTCCTCGTTGACGCCCTCCATGATCGCGGCGTCGAAGCCCATGCCGGCCATCACCATGAAGTGGCTGGGCTCGAGGCCGTCGCCCTCGACGGCGACCATGTCGATCGCCCGGTCCTGGCCGGTGAGCGCGATGTCGATGGCCGCGCGGATGAACAGCGGGATCTCGAGGTTGCGGGCCAGCAGGTTGCCCGTGCCAGCCGGTACGACGCCCACCGGGATCCCGGTCCCGGCGAGCTCGGCGCACACCTCGCGCACCGTGCCGTCGCCGCCGCAGACGATGACCAGGTCGGCACCCTCGACCGAGGCCTGCTCGGCCTGGCCGGTGCCGGAGTCCTCGACGGTGGTGAGGTACCAGCGCGGCGCGTTCCAGCCGGCCTCGAGCGCCATCTGGGTCACCAGCGCCTGGAACTGCTCGACCGACTCGACCTTGATCGGGTTCAGCACGACCGCGAGGTTGCGGGCGGACGGGAACGGCTCGGGCAGCGGCTCGGCCTTCAGCGCGTGGCTGCGGGGGAGCGGGCTGTAGAGCGCGACGCCGAGCAGGAGCACGCCGACGCCCAGCAGCGTGCCGCCGACGACGTCGCTCGGGTAGTGCCGGCCCAGCAGGATCCGGTCGGCGGCGACCAGCACGTAGGCCAGTACCGCGACGGAGCTGATCAGGCGGCGGATGCCGGCCCGTCGTACCAGCATCACGGCGAGCAGGATCACCAGGCCGGCGAAGGCGGCCGCCGACGACGTGTGGCCGGACGGGAAGGCGTTGGAGTGCAGGAAGTACTCCGGGTCCTGCCAGACCGGGCGGCCGCGGCCGACGAGCACCTTGGTGCCGTAGGTGGCCAGCGCGGTGGCGGCCATCACGACGGCGATGAGGATGCCGGCCCGGCGGTGGCCCTTGACGAACATCACGACCGCGAAGACCGCCGTGGCGGCCGTCATCGGCCAGGTGCTGAAGGCGACCTCGATCGCGCGCAGCGCGTGCTCGAGCCACGACCGGTCGGCGGCCCAGCCGCGCGCGTCGGCGCCCTCGCCGTCGATCTCCATCAACCACGACCAGTCGGCGGCGACGGCGGCAGCCACCGCTGCGAAGAGCGCGAAGAGGACCAGCGAGGCCAGGAGCGGGGTCTGGCGGGGACGGTCGAGCACTCACGGAGGATAGGCCAACGGTCCGCACCCACAAGACTTCCGTCGAACGTGGGCTCGCTAACGTCGGAGGCGTGACCGACTCGTCGTACACCCCCTCGCTCCGTCGCCTCGGCCGCTCCGGCCTCGTCGTCTCCGCCGTCGGCCTCGGCTGCAACAACCTCGGCCGGCCGGGCGCGGCGACCGAGTCGCAGCGCGGGTCGGACCGGGTCGTGCGTGCCGCGATCGACGCCGGGATCACCTTCTTCGACGTCGCGGACACCTACGGCGCCACGCCGGGGCTCGCCGAGGAGCGGCTCGGCAAGGCCCTCGGCTCCCGCCGGTCCGACGTGGTCGTGGCGACCAAGTTCGGGATGGACGCCGGCGGCGCGAACGGACCCGACTTCGGCGCCCGCGGCTCGCGCCGCTACGTCCGCAACGCCGTCGAGGCGTCGCTGCGCCGGCTCGGCACCGACTGGATCGACCTCTACCAGTTCCACACGCCCGACCCGCGGACGCCGATCGACGAGACCCTGTCGGCGCTCGACGACCTCGTGCGCGAGGGCAAGGTCCGCTACATCGGCCACTCCAACCGGTCCGGCTGGCAGATCGCGCAGGCCGAGTACGTCGCCCGCGAGCTCGGCGTCGAGCGGTTCGTCTCGGCGCAGAACAACTACAACCTCACCGACCGCCGGGCCGAGCTCGAGGTGCTCCCGGCATCGGCGGAGTTCGGGATCGGCGTGCTGCCCTACTTCCCCCTCGCCAACGGCCTGCTCACCGGCAAGTACGCCTCGGGCAAGGCGCCGGAGGGCTCGCGGCTCGCGCGGACCCGCCAGCACCTGCTCGAGGACGCCGTCTCGCCGACCCTCCAGGCCTACTCCGCCTTCGCCCGTGAGCGGGGCGTCTCCGAGGTCACCGTGGCGATCGGCTGGCTGCTCGCGCAGACCCCGGTCGCGTCCGTGATCGCGGGGGCGACGTCGGTGGAGCAGGTGGCGGCGAACGCGGCTGCCGACCAGTGGGTGCCGACCGAGGAGGACCTCGCCGAGCTGGACGGCTTGTTCCCGGCGCCGGAGCGCATCGCGCTGTTCTGAGGTGCAGGAATCCCCGGCTAGGCGGGGATTCCTGCGGTTGGTGACGGTTGCATCCGTCATCAACCGCAAGTTTCCCCGCTCAGCCGGGGATTCCTGCACCGCCACTGCCCCGAATCCCGCGCGCGCCCGCTCGCCCCCGGCCGATAGCCTGAGCGGCATGATCGACCCGCGCATCCTCCGTGACGAGCCCGACCGCGTCCGCGCCTCGCAGGCCAAGCGCGGGGCGTCCCCCGACGTGGTCGACCGCGCGCTCGAGGCGGCGGCCGCCCGTCGTACCGCCATCGCGGAGTTCGAGGAGAAGCGCGCCGCGCAGAAGGCCTTCGGCAAGCAGGTCGCCCAGGCCAAGGGCGAGGAGAAGCAGGCGCTGCTCGAGCAGGTCAAGGCGCTCGCCGCGGAGGTCAAGGAGCTGGAGGCCGCGCAGGCCGCGGCCGACGAGGCGTGGACCAACGCGCTCAAGGCGATCCCCAATGTCGTCGCCGACGAGACCCCGAGCGGCGGGGAGGACGACTTCGTGGTGCTCGAGGAGGTCGGTACGCCGCGCGACTTCGCGGCCGAGGGCTTCGAGCCGCGCGACCACGTCGAGCTCGGCCGGATGCTCGGCGCGATCGACCTCGAGCGTGGCGCCAAGGTCAGCGGCAGCCGCTTCTACTTCCTCACCGGTGTCGGCGCGCAGCTCGAGCTGGCGCTGGTCAACCTCGCGATGGAGCAGGCCCGCAACGCCGGCTTCACCCAGGTGATCGCGCCGTCGCTGGTGCGGGCCGAGGCGATGGAGGGCACCGGCTACCTCGACCAGGGCGGTGGCGAGGACATCTACCGCATCGAGGGCGAGGACATGTACCTCGTCGGCACCTCGGAGGTGCCGATGGCGGCCTACCACTCGAAGGAGATCCTCGACGGCGCCAGCCTGCCCCGGCGCTACGCCAGCTTCAGCCCCTGCTTCCGCAAGGAGGCCGGCTCGCACGGCAAGGACACCAAGGGGATCATCCGGGTCCACTGGTTCGACAAGGTCGAGATGTTCATCTACGCCACGCTCGAGGACGCGCCCGCCGAGCACGAGCGGCTCCTCGCGTGGGAGAAGGAGTTCCTCGACAAGCTCGAGCTCGCCTACCGCGTCGTCGACATCGCGGCGGGCGACCTGGGCGCGAGCGCGATCCGCAAGTTCGACTGCGAGGCGTGGATCCCGACGCAGGGCAAGTACCGCGAGCTCACCTCGACCTCCAACTGCACCGACTTCCAGACCCGTCGCCTCGACACCCGTGGCCGGTTCGGTGACAGGACCGGCCCGATCGCCACCCTCAACGGCACGCTGACCGCCATCACCCGCGCGATCGTCGCGGTGCTGGAGACGCACCAGCAGGCCGACGGGTCGGTGCGGGTGCCGAAGGCGCTGCAGCCGTACATGGGCGGCCTCGAGGTGCTCGAGCCGGTGGCGCGATGACGTCTCCCGGCCAGCCCGGCTGGCGCCCGCGCCTGGTCGCCCTCGACATCGACGGCACCCTCCTGCGCTGGGTCGCCGGTCTCGGGATGAGCCACGAGGAGGTCACCCCGGCTGTCCACGACGCCGTCCAGCGGGTGCTCGACAGCGGGGCGCACGTGGTCCTCTCGTCGGGACGTGCTCCGCACAACATGACCGTCGTCGCCGACATGCTCGACCTGCACGGCCACGGTGAGCGGATCTGGATCGTCGCGGCCAACGGCGCGGTCGTGCTGCGCTACCCGCCGGCGGAGGTCGTGCACGAGGTGACCTTCGACGCGGCGCCGGCCGTGGCCGCCGTACTCGAGAAGCATCCGGAGGCGCTCGTCGCCGTCGAGGAGCGCGGTGTCGGCTACCGCGTCTCCGCGCCCTTCCCCGACGGCGAGCTCGGTGGCGAGTCCATCGTCGCCGCGGTCGAGGAGATGGTCGCCGAGCCGGTCAGCCGCGTGATCATCCGCGACCCGAAGGCGACCGCCGAGGACTTCGTGAAGCTCGCCTCCGGCCTGGGCCTGCACGGCACCGACTACGTCGTCGGCTGGACCGCGTGGCTGGACCTCGCCCCGGTCGGGGTCTCCAAGGCCTCCGGACTGGAGTACGTCGCCCAGCAGCTCGGCATCGACCGGGCGGACGTGCTGTCGATCGGCGACGGCCGCAACGACATCGAGATGCTGCAGTGGTCCGGGCGCGGTGTCGCCATGGGCCAGTCGGTCGACGAGGTGAAGGAGGCGGCCGACGACGTCACCGCGAGCGTCGACGACGACGGCGCCGCCGTCGAGCTCGGTCGCTGGTTCCCGGCCGCCGGATCTGGTGGGATGGACGCGTGACCCCCCGTCGGCTGCTCCTGGCTGCGCCTGCTGCCCTGGCGGCGGCCGCTGCCGGCCTGCTGCTTCCGCTCGGCGGTCCCGCGTCGGCTGCGCCTGCCGCCGCCGGCCCGATCCCGCCCGGCTGCGGCGCGCTGGACGTGACCGACACCCAGGCGGTGGCGGCCAACGCGGAGGGTGCCTCCGACGTCTTCGTCGGCCGCGTGGTCCGGCTCGACCGCGTGCGGGTCCACCCCGGTGCCACGTCCGGGACGACCACGAGCCCCGCGACCCGGGACCTGCTGTACGACGTGCTGGTCGACGTCCCGGTCACCGGCGACCTGGCGGCCGATCGGCGCGTCGACGTCGTGCTCGTCGGGGTGGAGGGCGGCGAGGAGCCGCTGCGCCGGTCCCGCCGCTACCTGTTCTTCGCCACCGACGAGGGCTCCGTGCTGCGCGCCGACGGTTGCGACGGCTACGCCTCCGGCACCTCGCTCGACGCAGCCACCCTGGAGGAGATCCGCACGGCGCTCACCGCCGAGCCGGAGACCCCGGACGCCGTCCTCTCCAAGCCGGAGGGCACCGACGGTCCGCCCGACCTCGGCCGCGTGGTCGCGCCGGGCGCGGCGGTCAGCCTGATCGGCATCCTCGGCCTCGTACTGATCTCCCGGGTCGGCCGCCACCGCGGCTGAAGCCCGGACCCGGGCCGGGCCCGGTCGGCCGGCGGCCGCTGCCGCCGGCTCAGGGGAGGGGTTCCGCCCTCAGAGGTACATGCCCCCGGAGCGGGGCTCGTCCTTGTGCTCCGGCTGCCCCCCGGGCGCACCGGGCGCCGGCTGGTCGGCCGCCTGACCGCCCAGGGACATGCCCGGCGGCAGCGCCCGGCGGATCTGCTCGAACTGCGCCCGCGCCGCCATCTGCTGGGCGTAGATCGCGGTCTGGATGCCGTGGAAGAGACCCTCGAGCCAGCCGACGAGCTGGGCCTGGGCGATGCGGAGCTCGGCCTCGGACGGCGTGGCGTCCTCGGAGAAGGGCAGCGAGAGCCGCTCCAGCTCCTCGACCAGCTCGGGGGCGAGGCCCTGCTCGAGCTCGGCGATCGAGGAGCGGTGGATCGCGGCGAGGCGGGCGCGGCTGGCCTCGTCGAGCGGGGCCGCCTTCACCTCCTCGAGGAGCTGGCGGATCATGCTGCCGATGCGCATCACCTTGGCCGGCTGCTCGACCAGGTCGGTCAGCGCGCGCTCGCCGTCGTCATCGTGGTCGTCGTCGACCGCGCCCTGCTCGACCGCCGACGCCGGCACCGTGCCGATCGGCTGTCCGTCCGGTCCCACCACCACGATCTGCTCGTCGCCGCTCTCGGTCATGCCTCCAACCTAACGAACCCGTGGATCTGCAGCCGATCAGGGCGTCAGCAGCACCTTGCCGACGTTGTCGCCGCCCTCGATGAGGCGGTGCGCCTCGGCGACGTCGTCGAGCGGGAGCACGGCGGACACGACCGGCTCGATCGACCCGTCGGCCACCAGCGGCCACACGTGCTCGACGACCGACGCGCAGATCCGCGCCTTGCCCTCGGTGGGCCGCGCGCGCAGCGTGGTGGCGATGACCGCGCCGCGCTTGGAGAGCAGCTGGCCGATGTTGAGCTCGGCCTTCGAGCCACCCTGCATGCCGATGATCACGAGCCGGCCCTCGGTGGCCAGCACGTCGACGTTGCGGCCGAGGTACTTCGCGCCCATGTTGTCGAGCACGACGTCGGCGCCGTGCCCGTCGGTCGCCTCGCGGACGACCTCGACGAAGTCCTGGTCGCGGTAGCTGATCGCCACCTCCGCGCCGAGCTCGCGGCAGCGGGCCAGCTTGTCCTCGCTGCCGGCGGTGGTGAACACCCGCGCACCGAGGCGGGAGGCGAGCTGGATGGCGAAGGTGCCGATGCCGCCGGCGCCGCCGTGCACGAGGAACACCTCGTCGGGTCGCAGCGCGGCGACCATGAAGACGTTGGACCACACCGTGCAGGCGACCTCGGGCAGCGCCGCCGCGGTGACCAGGTCGACGCCGTCGGGGACCGGCATCACCTGTCCCTCCGGTACGACGACGAGGCTGGCGTAGCCGCCACCCGCGAGCAGCGCGCAGACCTGGTCGCCGACGGCCCAGGCGGTGACGCCCTCACCGACCGCGGCGACCGTGCCGCTGCACTCGAGCCCGATCACGTCCGACGCCCCGGGCGGGGGCGGGTAGAAGCCCTGCCGCTGCAGCAGGTCGGCGCGGTTGACCGCGGTCGCGGCGACCTCGATCAGCACCTCGCCGGGACCCGGCACGGGGTCCGGCAGCTCGGTGACGACGAGGGTCTCGGGTCCTCCGGGGCTGGACTGGGTGACGGCGCGCATGGCGCCAGTCTTGCAGGACGGGCAGTAACACGCTGTCCACCCGACCACCCGGCAGTCGACGGCACGATTCGGCGCCGGAATCGGCATGTCGTCGCCGTCAAGCGGCGCCTTGTCGGGTGGACAGCGTGCTACTGCACCCGCAGCCGACCAGCCGACCAGCCGACCAGCCGACCATCAGACCATCAGACCAGCGGCCGGCAGCGTCGCGGAAGGCGCGCTCGGCCTAGACCAGGGAGTCCTCGTCCGAGTAGTCGGCGTCGGCCAGCTCCTCGAACTCCACGTCCTCGTCCTCCTCGGAGGCCGCGCCGGCTGGTCGGTCCCAGGATTCCGCGAGCGCCTGGGCCTTCGCGGCGAGGCGCTCGACCCCGTCCGGGTCGGCCCCCTGCTCCCCGGCGGCGATGCCCAGCAGGAACGCGGTCACCACACCCGCGGCCGGATGGACGTTGTCACGGGTGATCCCGGAGAGGTCGACGAGCAGGCCCTCGTCGGCCTCGGCCTCGATGTCGAGGACGTCGCACAACTCGTCGATCCAGTCGTGGAGGTTCACCCGTCCAGAGTGATCCAGAGGCCGCCGTCTGACAAGGGTCCCGGGCGTGTCAGCGGTCCTCGGCCTCGGACGCCAGGTCGCGCAGGTCGCTCCACGTGTCCACGTCGCGCGCCTCCGACCCGACGGAGGCGACGTCGACCAGGTCGAGCGGGTCCAGCAGCGCGCGGATGGCGAGCCCGTGCTGTGCCTCCCGGTCCGGGCGTACGGCGTCGAGCCGCTCCGTCTCCACGACGAACGCCAGCTGCCGCCGGCCGTCCCGGGTCAGCACCGCGCCCTCGTGGCCGACCGCCGCCTCGTGGAGCCGCCGGAAGGTCGAGGAGGTCAGGTGGGGCATGTCGACGGCGAGCACCGCGATCGTCGGGAACCGGCGCAGCAGGGAGTCGCGGCCGGTCAGCAGGCCGGCGGCAGGACCACCGAAGCGCGGGTCCTCGAGCACGAAGGTGACCGGACGCTCGGTCGGGACCTGCTGTCCGACCACCACGACCTCGCCGGCGTCGACCACGGCGTCGATGGCCCGCTCGAGCAGCGACCGGCCGCCGAGCTCGATCGTGGCCTTGTCGGCGCCACCGAGGCGCGAGGCCTGGCCGCCCGCGAGGATCACGGCGGCGAATCCGGACAGTCCCAGCTCGATCACCCGTCCAGTCTCGCAAGCACCCACCTGACGGTAGCGACCTACCCTTGCACCGTGACCGTCCCCACGCTCCGCCTCACCCTGGTCCAGGCCGCCTCGGCCCTCGAGCCGGAGGCCAACCGGGCGGCGCTGGCCGAGCTCGCCGCCGCCCACGCGGCCGGCAGCGACCTGGTCGTGCTGCCCGAGGCCTTCGCCCGCGACTTCGGCGAGGCCGGCTCCGACGTGAGCCCGTTCGCGGAGCCCCTCGACGGGCCGTTCGCCACGGCCGTCGCCGCGGCGGCTGCGGCGGGGGAGACGGCGGTGCTGGCGGGCATGTTCGAGCAGGGCCCCGCGCCGGAGCGGCCGTACAACACCCTCGTGCTGCGGGGGAGCGCCGAGGCGTCGTACCGGAAGGTGCATCTCTACGACTCCTTCGGCTACCGCGAGTCCGACCGCCTCACGGCGGGTCCGGTGGAGCCGGTCGTCGTGGAGGTCGCGGGCTGGCAGGTCGGCCTGATGACCTGCTACGACCTGCGCTTCCCCGAGCTCGCCCGGGCGCTGGTCGACCGCGGCGCCGAGGTCATCGTCGTGCCGGCGGCCTGGGTCGCCGGGCCGCGCAAGGTCCACCACTGGCGCACCCTGCTGACCGCGCGTGCCATCGAGAACACCGTGTACGTCGCCGCGGTCGGCCAGCCCTCGCCCCGCTACTGCGGCCACTCGATGGTCGTCGACCCGTTCGGCGAGGTCGTGGCCGAGGCCGGCCCGGGCGCGCCGGACGCCCCCGAGGTGATCCGTGCCACGGCCGAGCGCTCCGTGCTCGACGAGGCCCGCCGCGTCAACCCGTCACTTCTCAACCGTCGTCTGTAATCTGGCTCCTCGTGTCCCGTGCCGCCTCCCGTACCCCTGCCCGGGTGCCGCTCGAGCAGCGGATCGGTGAGTTCGGCGCCTCGCGGGTCCCGCTCGTCGCCTGGTGGGTCCTGGGCGTCGTCGGCACCGCCGCCCTCGTGGCGGCGATGGTGCCGGTCGGTCCGTCGTGGTTCGGCACGGTCGGCTCGCTGGTCATCGCGACGACCTTCTCCGCCGCCCTCGCCGCCCGCACGGGTGGCCGGCCGTTCGTCTTCGGGGCGCTCGCCCTCACCGTCGGCCTGGTCGCGGTCCTGAGCGACCAGGACATCCTCCTGACCGGTGCCGCCGTCAGCACCTCCGCCGTCGCGGCCGTCCTGGGGGTCATGTTCACCGTCCCCGCCTCCGGCTTCCTCGCCTCCGCGCGGGAGTGCGTCATCGCCCTCATCGTCGCCGGTGTCGGGGCGATGGCCACCGTCGGCTTCGAGCCCGCGATCCAGAAGGAGCGCTTCGAGTACGTCGGCCTGGGGCTCGCCCTCCTCGGCGCGATCGTCCTCGTCTACCGCCTCGGGGCCGGCCTCCACGGCCTCGGCCGGCGCGGCATGGTCGTGGTCGCCATCGGCGGGGCGATCCTCGCCGCCACGCTTCTCTACGCCGAGCTGTTGCGCCACTACGGCTCCACCGGCCTCGTCGACGAGCTGCTCTCCTGGGTGCGCTGGAGCCGCGACCACCTGGGCGCGTTCCCGCGTCCGATCGAGACCGTCCTCGGCGTACCCGCCCTCGCCTACGGCGTCCACATGCGCGCCCGCCGCCGCCAGGGCTGGTGGGTCTGCGCCTTCGGCGTCGCCGCCACCTCGCCCACCGCGACCGCCCTGGCCAACCCCGCCGTCTCGGTCAGCGAGGCGGCCCTGTCCGTGGTCTACGGGCTGGTCGTCGGCCTCCTCCTCGGCTGGGTCCTGATCCGCCTCGACCTGGCCCTCACCGGCAACCGGGGGCGGCGCAGCCGCGGCGCCGAGCAGGCCGCCGCCGTACGCCCCGAGCCGGGACGCTTCGCCCCGTTGCTCTGACGGCGGTCGGGTGGCTGCTCGGTCGGGTGGCTGCTCGGTCGGCGCCGGGTGATGTAACACGCTGTTCGCCCCACTGGGCGGCGCTTTTCGGCGTCGACACGCCGATCGCGGGCCGGATTCGTGCCGAGAACCGCTGGGTAGTCGGGCGGACAGCGTGTTACATCCCGACGCCGACGCCCCTCGGCAGAGGCTTGCTCCGCGGCGCCTCAGCAGAGGGGGCGGGATTCGAACCCGCGGTAGGTCTCCCTACGACCGCTTTCAAGGCGGTTCCGATCGGCCACTCCGGCACCCCTCCTCGGCCCGTCGCCACCGGAGCGACACACGAGCCGGAGAACGAGTGTAGGAGGAGCCGGCGGATTCGCCGTCCGCGGTCGGGTCTTGTTCAATTCGACCCATGAGCAACCCCCTCGCCCCGTCGGTCTCCGACTACCGGCTCGCGCCGCCGGTGATGGCGCGCTTCGTGGGGGCCTATCTCGTGCTGCTGGCCGTCGTCCTGCTCGGTACGACGGCCGCCGCCGTCGCGCTCGACCTCAACGCCGACCTCCTGGTCGTCGTCCTCGCGCTGGGAGTCCTCGGCCTGATCGCGCTCGCGTGGTGGCTGCGCAGCAAGCTGGTCGTGGTGCGGCTGACCGACACGGGCTACCAGGTGCGCCTGGTCCGGGCGGCCGGCGTCACCGAGGCCCGCTGGACCGAGGTGGAGGACGCCGTCGCGGCCGCTCCCAGCGACATCGAGTGCCTCGTGCTGCGGCTCAAGGACGGGCGCTCCACGACGATCCCGGTGCAGCTGGTGGCCGGCGACAAGGACGACTTCGCCCGCGACGTACGCGACCACCTCAAGCGCGCCCACCGCTGAGCCCCGCCGGCGTACGCCATTGCGGGTGGGCCGATTGGGTGCCGCACGCCGGTGCTTGTAACCTTGCTCCGCTGGCTGGTCCCTCGCGTCCGGCCGAGCGGAGGAGGCGTCGCCTAGTCTGGTCTATGGCGCCCGCCTGCTAAGCGGGTTTGGGGCTACAACCCCATCGAGGGTTCAAATCCCTCCGCCTCCGCAGCAGCGAAGATCCGCCCGGGCAACCGGGCGGATCTTTCTCGTTCCGGTGGGTATCCGTGTGTCGGTTGTGATAACGGGTCACCACGCCTTGCCACCGCGCGGATGATGTACCACGCTTGGGAGTCAAGGAGCGTGTTCTGGGGCAATCGGGTGCCCCCTTCGACAGGAGACTGGAAATGAAGAAGGCCGCACGTCGGTTCGCGCTGGCGACCGTTGCCCTAATCGCTTCGCTCGGCGTTGTCTCGCTGCCGTCGGCTGCCGACGCCGACACCGGCTGGCCGTCGCGCGTGGTGGTCCGCCACTACGACCGCTGACCGCGGGCCCACTGACTGTCACCGACCCCGGTCCGGGCGATGCCCGGACCGGGGTCGGTCGCGCTTACGAACCGTCCGTCTCCTGCCCGGCGATGCCCAGCTGGCCCATCGTGTAGCCGAGCTGGAAGCGCGTCTCCGCGTCGTACTCCTCCTTGAGCTCGGCGACGTAGCCGGCGTACGTGCGCGGGCTGACGCCCAGCCGCTTCGCGCTCACCGCGTCGGCGTGGCCCTCGATCAGCATCCGGATCGTCATCGCGCGCTGCTCCGACGCGATCTCCTTCATCACGCTCTGCCCGCCGCTCGCGAACGGCCGGCCGCGGGCGAAGGTCCGCTCGAAGACGTCGACCAGGTAGGCGACGATCGCCGGCTCGCGTACGACGACCGCCGTGGTCGGGCTGTCCGGAGCCGGGATCAGCGCGACCCGGCGGTCGACCACGATCATCCGGTCGAAGAACTCGTCGAGGGTGCGTACCTCGGCGCCGTGCTCGGTCACGTGGGCGACGTACTTGTGCGTGGCGGGGTGGCGCCGCGCGCTGTGCTGGTAGAGCGTCTTCATGACGAGCCCGCGCTGCAGGGCGGCGATGTCGCGCTCGGCCGCCTGGGTGACGGTCCGGGTGCTGCGGTTGGCCTGGGGCTGCGCGGTCAGCAGCTCCTCCTGGGCCTCGCTCACGAGCGTCGTGAGGTACGGCTGGACGGCGTCACCGTGCAGGTACAGGAACGGCCCCGTCTCGTTGGCCGCCGGTGAGCGCCGCCAGCTCTGGCTGAGCCCCGCGAAGGCGCTCGCCCAGCGCGCCGACTCGTCGATCAGGCGCGCGCCCTCGGTCCCCAGCGGGGTGACCACGCGCGACTGGGCGCTGCTCGGCTCGAGCGGCCGCCACGTCGTACCACCGCCGTCGCGTTGGAGCAGCCCGAGTCGCACGAGCAGGTCGAAGGCGGGGCGGGAGGCCCCCTTGTCGGACACCCGCGGGTCGTCCTCGGCGATGCCGCCCTCGGCGAGGACCTGCTCGTAGAGACCGGCCGCCTCACGCTCGAAGAGCTCCCGGTCCTCCGGCCTGATCCCTGCCATGTGGACATGCTTCCACAAGGGGAGGCCGCGCTGATTCGGCATCGGCGTGCCTGCTCGGCTATTCTCTACCGGTCGCCCAGCGACGAGCGCCTGTAGCTCAACGGATAGAGCATCTGACTACGGATCAGAAGGTTTGGGGTTCGAATCCCTACAGGCGCGCAGGACACGAAAGCGCAGGTCAGCCTCGGGTGACCTGCGCTTTCGTCATTCGGGCGAACTTACCCCGCCCAGCGTCGGAGCTCTCCCGCCAGGACTCGTCCGAATCGCAACTCCGGGAAGTGTGCGCCGGCGCCGACGACGTTCTCGCCCTCGAGCTCGCGGAAGAGCCGTTCGCGGACGCGGGCGGCGAGTTGCGGGTCGACGTCACCGATGGACTGCCAGGTGGGCTCGTCCAGCTGGATCGGGCAGACGATGGCGTCGCCGAGGAGGAGTGCCCGATGGCCGCCCGAGGACACGATCACCGAGAGATGTCCCGGTGTGTGCCCCGGCGTCATGACGATGTCGATGCTGGGTGCCACCGTCGTGTCTGCGTCCACGAGGTGCAGGCGTGCGCCGTCCATCGCCGTGAAGCCGTGCCGGATGTGGTCGAACATCCACACGTCCGGGTTCGTGACGAAGTGCGTCCAGTCCGCGGCGCCCACCCAGAGATCTGCCCGGGGAAACACCGGCGCGCCGGAGAGGTCGAACAACCAGCCGCAGTGGTCGGCGTGCAGGTGTGTGCAGATGACCGCGTCGATGTCACCCGGCAGCACGCCTGACGCGCGGAGGCCCAGCAGGAGCTGGCCGCCCACCAGGAGGCGTCGCTCGCCGTCGTCCCGCATCGCCGGCCCCATCCCCGCGTCGACCAGGATCGTCTGGGTGGCGGTTCGGATCAGGAAGCATCCGATCGGCAACCAGGCCTTGCCGTCGCGACCGAAGAAGCCCGGGTGGCTCTCGGCGGTGACGTGGTCCCCGAAGTAGGTCGGACCTGCTCGGAACGTCCCGTCCGTCAGCGGGTGGAGGTCGATCTCCCCGATGCGCATGACGTCCTCCCTTGCGTCCGGACGCCTCAGCCGACCGGGAAGTCGGTGAGCGGCGCGGTCTCGCGGGTGTGGTCGAGATTCTCCTGCAGTGCGGCGACCTTGGCGGTGGCGTAGGCGTGCGCGTCTGAGCCGAGCAGCACCCGGAGCGGAGCATCCTCGTCGCGGACGACGTGCTCGATGATGCGAGCCGCACCCCGCGCGGGGTCGCCGAGCTGGCTGCCCTGCAGCTCAAGGTGGTCCTGGACCATGGCGCGGAGTCCGGGGTAGGCGTCGCTGGTCGCCTCGGGGAGCCGCAGCGAGTCCGTGGTCAGGAAGGAGGTCCGGAAGTAGCCGGGCTCGACGATGGTGACGCGGATGCCGAAGTCGGCGAGCTCGGCTGCCAGCGCCTCGCTGATCGCCTCGAGCGCGAACTTGCCGGCGCTGTAGAGCCCCCAGCCAGCGACGGCGGTGAGCCCGAGGACCGAGGACACGTTCACGACGTGGCCGGACTTCTGACGGCGCAGGACGGGCACCGCGGCGCGGAGCACGTTGTAGGCGCCGACGACCTGGACGTCGAGCATGTCACGAACGTCCTGGCTCGACGTCTCCTCCACGGCCGCGAGGAAGCCGTATCCGGCGTTGTTCACGACCACGTCGAGCGAGCCGAAGTGGTCGGTGGTCCGACGCACCACCTGCGTGACGGCTTCCTCGTCGCGGAGATCGACCTCGAGGGGGAGCAGTCGGCCGGCGCCGACGTCCGCTCCGAGCGCGGAGACAAGGCGGTCTGCCGAGCGGGTGGTCGCGGCGACGTTGTCGCCGCGCTGCAGCAGCTGGGAGACGAGCTCGAGGCCGAGGCCGCGTGAGGTGCCCGTGACGAACCAGGTGGCGGGACGGTGAGTGGGACGGGTCATGACTTCCTCCGGTCAGGTGAGGCCCCCCTGTCGGGGCCGATGCATCCAGAGTTGCCGCGCAACCTGCTCCACGAGTGGCCTCCGCACGCCCTGCTGGTCCGAGGACGGAGCAACCGAGGACCGCCAGTCCTACCTTCGGCTCGGCGCCGCCGCCCCCGGTTCACGCACACTGGACACATGGCGGAGAAGAACACCGAGCTCGCGGACTTCCTGCGGCGCGCCCGTGAGCAGGTTGCGCCCGACCGGGCCGGCCTGCCGTCGGACGGTCGGGTACGCCGGGTGCGTGGCCTGCGCCGCGAGGAGGTGGCGCTGCTTGCCGGCGTCTCCACCGACTACTACGCCCGCCTGGAGCAGGGCCGTCGCATCCAACCGTCCGCAGCAGTGGTCGAGGCGCTCGGCCGGGCCCTGGACCTCGACGCCGCAGGCCGGGCGCACCTCCTGGACCTCATTGGCCTCAACAGCGCCGCTGCGCCCCTTCGTGCCCGGCCCGTGCAACGCGTCCGTCCGGGTGTCCGGCAACTCATCGAGTCCTTGGAGGGCGCGCCCGCGCTGGTGCTCGGCCGCCGCAGCGATGTCCTGGCCCAGAACCGGCTCTGCCGCGCACTCTTCACCGACTTCGAGAGCAGGCCGGCGAGCGAGCGGAACTACGCCCGATGGATGTTCCTCGACCCCGAGTCACAGTCGCTGTTCGTGGACTGGGAGCAGCAGGCGCGCGCCACCGTCGAGAGCCTGCGCCTGGAAGCGGGAAACGACCCCGCTGACCGCGCGACGGCCGAGCTGATCGCCGACCTGCGGAACAACAGCCCGGAGTTCGCCCGCTGGTGGGACGAGCACCGGGTCTATCAGCGAACGCACGGCTCCAAGGCGCTTCGGCACTCGCTCGTCGGCGACCTCATCGTCGAGTACGAGACGCTCACCCTCCCGGGCGACCCCCACACCACGCTCTTCGTCTACACCACCGAGCCGAGGTCCCCGTCCAGCCGGGCCCTCGCACTGCTGGCGAGCTGGTCACTGGCGTCCACCAAAGGCTGAGCGCGCCGGCGACGTGACGTCGCCGGGTCGCCGACACGTCGCTTGACCGCCGGGATCCGCACACCTAGCCTAAAGGCGCAAAGAATGTGCCATTAGTTCTATCGTCCGACGGAGATCCCTGTGTCCCTTCATCCCGTTGCCCGTCAGCTGCTCGACGACGCAGCTGCCAGCGACCAGCCAAACAGTCACCTGCTGCCCGTCGAGGTCGCCCGCGACAACTTCGAGCGCATGTTCGCCGGAATGGATGTCCAGGAGGTCGCTTCGGTCGAGGAGCTGGTAGTGGCGACGGGCGAAGAGCACATCCCGGTCCGCCTCTATCGCCCTCGAGCTGGAGGCGTGCTTCCCCTGGTCGTTTACCTTCACGGTGGGGGATGGCAGATGGGCAGTCTCGCGTCGCACGACGGTGTGTGCCGCGCGATCGCCAACGAGTCCGGATGTGCGGTACTGAGCGTCGAGTATCGCCGCCCGCCTGAGGCAAAGTTCCCGACCGCACCGCACGATTGCTACGCAGCGCTGGTGTGGGCTGTTGACCATGCCGACCAGCTCGCCACCGACAGAACGCGCATCGCGGTGGTGGGTGACAGCGCCGGCGGCAATCTTGCGGCGGCCGTGAGCCTTCTCGCCAGGGATGACGACGGGCCCGAACTTGCCTGCCAGGTTCTCATCTACCCGGCGACGACCTTCGACCTCGACCGCGGTTTCGACGTGGAGCTCGAGGGCTACGTGCTCTTCCGTGACGAGGTGCAGTGGCACAAGGACGCCTACTTCTCAACGCCGGAGGACGCAAAGTCGGACTACGCCTCGCCGCTCGATGCGGACCTCTCCGGACTGCCCGCGACCTTCGTCCTGACGGCGGAGTACGACCCGCTCGGCAAGGCGGGTCTTGCGCTCGTCGAACGGCTGCGGTCCCAGGGCGTGCCCACCGAGCACCGCCAGTACGACGGCATGATCCACGGCTTCGTCCAGTTCCCCGACCTCTTCGACGACGCGACCGTCGCCATCGGCGACATCGGCGCCTTCCTCCAGCGCCACGTGGGGACCGCGTGATGTCGTCGTTCTCCGGACGGACGGCTGTCGTCACCGGAGCGGGCGGGGGAATGGGGCTCGCCATCGCCGTGGATCTCGCTGCGCGGGGTGCACGGGTCGTCGCGGTCGACGTCAAGGAGGCTCCGACTGAGCTGCCCGACGGGGTCACCTTCTGCCGCGGTGACATCTCGGACTCGGGGCTCGCGCCAGAGGTCGTGAGCCTTGCCGGGTCGATCTCTGCAACCGGTGTCGTCGACATGCTGGTGAACGCGGCCGGAGTCGCGTGGTTCGCTGATCCCGGCCTCCCTCCTCCGCCCTTCGTGGACGGCTCGATCGTCGACATCGATCCGGCGGCGTGGAAACGCGTGCTCGACATCAACCTCACCGGGTCGATGCTGATGACTCGGGCGGTCCTGCCCGGTATGCGCGCGCACGGGGCCGGCTCCCTGGTGCACATTGCGAGCATCGCCGGCCTGCGCTGCGCGGATGGCGCCCTGGATGCCTACCAGGTCTCGAAGGCAGGGCTGATCAGCCTCTCCCGCGGGCTGGCTGCCCAGTACGGGCCGGAGGGCATTCGGTCCAACACGGTGTGTCCAGGAGCCATCGTCACCCCGATGATCGCCGGCATCTACGAGAACGACCCGGCGCGGGAGCAGTCGATGGCGGCCCGGGTACCCCTTCGTCGCGTCGGTACGACGGCGGACGTGTGCGCTGCCGTCACCTACCTGCTGTCGGACGACGCATCCTTCGTCACCGGTACCGACCTGGTCGTCGACGGAGGCTGGCTCACCAACATGGGATGAGCTGCAGGACGTCGGTCACCTGCTGAGCCACGCCTCGATGGTCTTCCGCGTCTCGTTGATGTGGTCTGCCATCGCCGCCGCGGCGAGGTCGGCGTCCTTGGCCCGGATCGCGGCCAGGATGTCAGCGTGGTGGTCGTTGGCGTTGTCCTCGATGTGGCCGAAGATCGCGCCCACGGGGAGCCACATGCGCTGACGCCCTCGGGAGACGGCCTCGAGGAGCTGCTGGTTGCCGGACGCCTCGGCGATGCCGAGGTGGAAGGCGGAGTCGAGGAGCTGGAACTCGGTCACGTGGCCCGTGGCCCCGTCCTCGCGACCTGCCTTGATGGTCTCGTCCATCCGCGTCACGAGGTCGGCGAGCTTCGGCAGGTCGGCCGCCTTGCGCCGCTCTGCAGCCAGGCGCGCCGCACCGGACTCGACGATGACCCGGTAGTCGAAGGCGTCGCGGACCGCGATCTTGTTGCGCTTGAGCTCGTGACGCGCTTCAGCGGGGTCGTAGGTCGGTTCCAGGACGAGGAACCCGCCTCCACGTCCTCGGCGAACGGAGATCCGGCCCTCGCGCTCGAGCACGGCGATGGCGGCCCGCACGGTCGTCCGCGACACGTCGAGCATCTCGGCGAGATCGCGCTCCGCTGGCAGCCGGTCGCCGGGACGGAACTGGCCCGAGTCCATCGAGCGCCGGATCTGGTCCAGCACCAGTTCGTGCGCCGCGATCTGGCGGATCGGCCCCAGGTTCGGGTGATCGGACACTGACACCTCCTCGTCAGGCGCAGGCTACTCCATCACCGCCGCGCTGCCGCTGATCTGCTCCGCCGCCAATCAAATGGTCTATGGGTCTTGTCTTTAGTCCAATAGATCCGTAGGGTCCTCACCACAGTTCCCGCACGGCACCCAGTGGAGAAGCGATGTTCTACCCACTCACCATCCTCGACTTCCTCGATCGAGCGGTATCGGTCTTCCCTGATCGCACCGCAGTCCTCGACGAGCCGCAGGCGGCGGGCGCCTGGGAGCCGATCACCTACCGCGAGCTCGCCCAACGCGCTCGCTCGCTGGCTGCCTCGCTCGACGAGCTGGGGCTGCCCGAGGGGGCGCGCGTCGCCGTCCTCTCACAGAACTCGGCTCGGCTCCTGGCGGCGTTCTACGGGGTGAGCGCCTTCGGGCGTGTCCTCGTGCCGGTCAACTTCAGGCTCACGGCGGCCGAGGTGGCGTACATCGTGGAACACAGCGGCGCCGAGGTCCTGTTCGTCGATCCGTCGCTGCGCGAGGTCGCTGCCGAGGTGGGTTGCCGCCACACCTTCGTCCTCGGTGAGGACGACGAGCACCTGTGGTCGAACCCTGCAGAGCCTCGGCCCTGGGCGGGCGACGAAGGCGCCACCGCGACCATCAACTACACCTCCGGTACGACGGCGCGCCCCAAGGGAGTGCAGCTCACCCACCGCAACCTGTGGCTCAACGCGGTCACCTTCGGTTGGCACCTCGGAGTCGACGAGTCCGAGGTCTACCTGCACACCCTCCCGATGTTCCACGCGAACGGCTGGGGCATGCCCTACGCGATCACCGGGTTCGGCGGCGTGCACGTCGTGCTCCGCCAGGTCGACGGCGCGGAGATCCTGCGACGGGTCGAGGAGCACGGCGTCACGTTGATGTGTGCGGCGCCTGCGGTCCTCGCAGCGGTGGTCGAGGCGGCACGTCTCTGGCAAGGGCCGGTCCCAGGGCGGAACCGGGTCCGCGTGGTCGTGGCGGGAGCGCCACCGCCCACCCGCCTGATCGAGCGGATCCGTGACGAGCTCGGCTGGGAGTTCATTCAGATCTACGGCCTCACTGAGACTTCGCCGTTCCTGACCATGTCCCGGATGCGGGACGAATGGGCCGACCTGTCCGAGCAGGAGCAGGCGCGCCTGCTGGGACGGGCGGGCGCGCCGGCGATCGGGGTCCGGGTCGCGATCGCCGAGGACGGGGAGGTGGTCGTCGCGAGCAACCACAACCTCGACGCCTACTGGCGCAACCCGGAGGAAACCGCGAGGGCGCAGGAAGGCGGGGTCTTCCACACCGGGGACGGGGGAGCGCTCAGCGACGGCTACCTGACGATTCAGGACCGCAAGAAGGACGTCATCGTCACGGGTGGTGAGAACGTGTCGTCGATCGAGGTCGAGGACGTGCTCGCGGGCCATCCGGCCGTCCGGGAGGCGGCGGTGATCGGGATTCCCGACGAGAAGTGGGGCGAGCTGGTCACCGCGCTGGTCGTCTGCTCCGCTGACGTCAGCGAGGCCGAGCTCATCGCCCACTGCCGCGAGAGGCTCGCGGGCTACAAGACGCCCAAGCGGATCGAGTTCCGCAGCGAGCTGGCGCGCACGGCCACCGGGAAGCTGCAGAAATTCAAGCTCCGCGAGGACTTCTGGGGCGGTCGCACCCGTCAGGTGAACTGACCGCCCCCACCGGCGTGCCATGGGGCTCGCCTTGGCCGCAGAAAAGGCCGATTGACCCATTCAAATGGGCAGAAACGAGTGCGTTCGCTGCCCACTACAGGAAGGCAGCACAGTGTCTGGCACAGTCATCGTCACCGGCGGCGGCGGAGTCATCGGCCGCGCCATCTGCGCGCGACTCGCGGAGAGCGGCTACCGCCCGGTCGCCGCGGACCTCGAGTCGTCGGTTCCCGAGGGCGTCGACGAGTTCGCCCACCCCTTCGTCGTCATGGACGTCACCTCGACCGCGTCCGTTCAGGCCGCGGTGACCGCGGCGGTGCCGGCCGGGGAGGATCTCGTCGGGATCGTCAACTGCGCGGGCATCCTGCGTGACTCGTTCGTCGGTGAGCTCGACGAGGCCAAGCTCGACCTGATGTTCCAGGTCAACATCGCCGGCATGGCACGAGTCGTCGAGGCCGCGGTCGACCGGCTGGGCGAGGGTGGTTCCATCGTCAACATCGGGTCGTTGACGGGCCACTTCGGCCGGTTCACCGGTGCCTCGGTCTACGGCGCGACCAAGGCCGGCGTCGCGGCGTACACGCGCTATCTCGCCGCCGAGCTCGCCCCGCGGGGCATCCGCGTCAACAACGTCGCCCCCGGCGTCATCCGCGCGCCGATGAGTCCGTCCATGGCACGGGTGTCCGGTGGCGAGGAGGCCTCCGCCGCCCATGCGATGCTGCGCCGGATCGGTGAGCCGCACGAGGTCGCCGAGGTCGTCGAGTTCTTTGTGTCGCAGCGGTCGTCGTTCGTGACCGCGCAGACCCTCCTTGTCGACGGCGGTGTCGTCGCATGGTGACCGCGCCCGCCGTCGAGGTCCTCGACGACGAGATCGGCGTGGCCAACGCCGAGGCGTTCCGGCGCCTGGACGTGGCCGACCCGTGGGTGGTCGACGTCGCGACTGCCCGCGACGTGATCCCCGGGTACGACGACAACCTGGTGCTGACGTCCGGGGCGCCGATGCCGTGGACCGAGTACGTCGGCGGCCAGCGGGAGGCGTTGATCGGCGGAGCCCTGTTCGAGGGGCTCGCGGCGTCCCGCGACGAGGCAGTGGCGAAGTTCGCATCGGGTGTGATCCGGATCGGTGCCTGCCACGACTACAGCGCGGTCGGCTCGCTCGCCGGCATCTACACCGCCTCCATGCCGGTCTTCGTCGTGGAGAACCGCGCCCACGGAAACATCGGGTTCTGCAACTTCTACGAGGGCAAGGAGCCGCGTCGGCTCAACTACGGCTGTTACGACGAGGGCGTCCACGAGCGGCTGCTGCACGTGAACACCGTGCTGGCGCCGGTCGTCGGAGAGGCGATCCGGCGCACGGGTGGCGTTCCGCTCAAGTCGCTCATCGCGCGGGCTCTGCGCATGGGCGACGAGGTCCACAGCCGCAACGCTGCCGCTTCCATGCTGTTCAACCGCGAGATCCTCCCGGCCGTGCTCGACATGGTGCACGACGAGGTTCCCGGCGTGCGGGAGACGATGGTGCACCTCGCGGAGAACGACTACTTCTTCCTGCGTCTCTCGATGGCGGCAGCGAAGGTCACGGCGGACGCAATGGTCGTCCCGCGCTCCACCCTGGTCTCGGCGATGGCGTTCAGTTGCCGCGGCTTTGCGATCAAGATCGCCGGCCTGGGCGACCGGTGGTTCGAGGGTCCGCCGCCGGTCCACGAGGGCAAGCTGTTCGCCGGTCACGCGGAGGACGAGATCACGTGGATGGGCGGCGAGTCCCCGATCACCGAGACCGTCGGCCTCGGCGGCTTCGCCCAGGCCTGCGCGCTGACGCTGCAGGAGTACCAGGGCGGCTCGGCCGAGGTGATGATCGAGCGGAACCGGCAGATGTACGACATCACGCACGGCGAGAGCTCGACCTACCGCATTCCGCTCTTCGACTTCCGCGGCACGCCCACCGCCATCGACGCGCGAAAGGTGCTGGAGACGGGGACCACACCCGTCATGGACGTCGGACTGGCCGGCCGTGACGGCGGCCAGATCGGCGCGGGAATCATCCGGGCGCCTCGTGAGTGCTTCGAGGCGGCCATGGCCGCGTTCGAGGCATCGGCCTGACCGTGCCACCGGACGTGCCGCTCGCGCGGCTCGAGGTGCCCGATCTCGAGCACGGTCTCCGGGAGAAGCTCATCCGCGCGGACAGGCTTCGTCCCGGGGACCGGGCGGCGCACAGCACGACGATCTACGGCGTGTCGCTCTCGGGGGACATGACCGACACCGTCCTGGGTCACGCGGGCAACGGCTATCCGGACGCCTCCATCGAGCTCGACGAGCTGACACGGGTCTCCCTGCCATGGGCGGGCCTTGAGGCGGTCATCGGCGACGTCGTCGACCATCACGGGGATCCAGTCGGCGTATCGCCGCGGACGATGGTCCAGAACCTCGTGGAGAGGTTCGGTGCCCTCGGGCTCGCGCCAGTGCTCGGGTTCGAGTACGAGGTGTGGGTCTTCGAGGCGGACGCAGGCCGTGACCTGCCTCTCCCCGCCCGGCTCGCCCGGGCCGGCGCCATGTCCGACCTGGTTGCCGAGCTGGCGCGGCGGATGGCGGCGATCGGGCATCCGCTCTCGGCGGTACGGTCCGAGGTGCACGCTGGCTTCATCGAGGTCTCCATCGCCCACGGCCCGGCTCTCCATGCCGCCGACGGCGCGGCCCGGGCTCGCCGCTACCTTGCCGAGCTCTGCGCCGAGCGCGACCTGATCGCCTCCTTCATGGCCAAGCCCTTCGGCGGCCGTGAAGGTGCCGCGGGCCACGTCCACGCGAGCCTCGAGCGCGACGGGGTCAACCTCTTCGCCGGTGGCGAGCTGACGGCGGAGGCCGCCGGATTCGTCGCGGGTCTCGTCGACTCGCTTCCTGACCTGACCCTGATGTTCAACCCGCACGTGAACTCGTTCAAGCGGATCGACCCTCGGATGTGGGTCCCCACGAGCGCCTCGTGGGGCTACGACGACCGTCGCGCAGCTTGTCGGGTGGTGCTGCGTCCGGACGCCTCTGCCCGGGTCGAGCACCGGCGCGGTGGCGCCGATGCGAACCCCTACGTCAGCGCATCGGCCGTTCTCGCCGGTGGCATCGACGGCCTCGAGCGCGATCTCGCCCTCCCGCAGCCTCGCCTGCCGAGCCGCAGGACCGTGCCCGTCAGCCTGGGCGCGGCGATCGCGGCCTTCGAGGACTCGTCATTCGTCGACCGCCTCCTGCCGCGGCGGTTCGCGGAAGCCTTCGCGGCGACCCGGCGTGCGGAGCTGGCGCGCTACCGCGCGTGGCTCGACGAGAACATCACTCCCTTTGAGCTGGCGAGGCATGTCGAGCGGGCTTGAGCCCTTGACGTCCACACAAAAGGACGAAAGACTAGACCAAACAACCAACTACTCCGAATGGTGGTCACCGTGAAGCCACTCACCCCCAACCAAGAGCCGCTGGCCGGCCCGCACGACGTCGCGATCATCGGCACCGGCTTCAGTGGCATCGCCGCGGCGACGGCCCTTCGCAAGGAGGGCGTGCGCGACTTCGTGCTGTTCGAGCGCTCGGACGACATCGGTGGAACCTGGCTGGTCAACCGTTACCCGGGTGCCGAGGTGGACCTCGAGTCGCACATCTACTCCTTCTCGTTCGAGCCGCACGACTGGACCCGTACCCATGCGGACTGGAGGGAGCTGCTCGCCTACCTCCAGGGGGTCGCGCGCAAGTGGGGGCTCTACGAGCGCACCCTGCTGAGCACTGGCGTCGCCGACGTGTCGTGGGACGAGTCCTCGCGCACCTGGACCATCCGGGACGAGGCCGGGCGCCAGCATGGGCCCTTCAAGGCGGTCATCTCGGCGGTCGGCTTCCTCAACACGCCGCTGGTGCCGCCGTTCATGCGGGGCGAGACCGTCTTTGAGGGCGACTTGTGCCACACCTCGACCTGGCGTGACGAGCTCTCGCTCGAGGGCAAGGCCGTCGGTGTACTGGGCACCGGCTCGTCGGCAGTCCAGGTCGTCACCGAGGCCGAGCGCCAGGGCAGCTCCGTCAAGGTCTTCCAGATCGAGCCGAACTGGCTGCTGCCCAAGGGAGCCCGCGACTTCACCCCGGCGGAGCGCCGGTGGAACAAGCTCAAGCCGGTCTACTACTTCCGTCGCTACCGTCTCTACCTGGACTACGACCTGAGGCAGTACAACGCCAGCCATGCCCGTGTGGACGGCCGGGTCAACAAGAAGAGGCTGGCGGCGGCTCGGGACTACCTCCACCAGGAGATGGGCGACCGCCCGGAGTTGGAGCGGCTGCTGACGCCGGACTTCTCGGTCGAGGCGCGGCGCACCGTCATCAGCGACACCTACTACCGCAGTCTGCGCTCGCCCAAGGTGCAGCTGGTCCCGCATGCCGTCGCCGACGTGACGCCGAGCGGGGTCGTCGACGCCACCGGGGAGAAGCACGACCTGGACATCATCGTGCTGGCCACCGGCTTCGACGCGGCGAACTTCATCAGCACCTACCGCACGACCGGCGAGGACGGCATCGTCCTGCGCGAGCAGTGGGAGGGCGGCGCAGACGCCTTCCTCGGCGTGATGACGCCCAACTTCCCCAACTTCTTCATGATCTTCGGCCCCAACACCAGCGGCATCCCGTTGGTGACCTATTACGAGGCCCAGGCGCGGTTCGCGGCCAAGCAGGTGCGCCGACTCGCGTCCGGACAGGTCTCGAAGATCACGGTCAAGACCTGGCTCCACGACCTCTACAACCGGCGTCTCCAGCGGCGTCTGGGCAAGACCGTGTGGGGCGAGGTGGCCAACTACTTCCAGGGCACCAGCGGGAAGGTCGTCAGTCAGTGGCCGTACAGCCCGACGTCGTACCTGCTCGGGTTGCGGTTGGCCCGGTGGTTCGGGACGGACGCCGAGTGAGCGCGCTCGAGGGCAAGGTCGTCGTCGTCACCGGTGCCGCTGGAGCCATCGGCCGCGCGGCGATCACGGCACTCAAGGCCGAGGGAGCGGTGGTGACCGGGGTCGACCTCCGCGCCGCTGACGACACCGAGGCCGACCACTTCGTGACCTGCGACCTCACCCGGGAGGACGAGGTCGCGGACCTGTACGACGGCGTGGCGGCGCGGTTCGGGCGCATCGACGGACTGTTCAACAATGCCGGGGCCGCCTTCGCTGACGACGGCTCGACCCTCGACGTCGACGTGGCCGTGTTCGAGCGGACGCTGCAGGTGAACGTGACCAGCGTGTTGCTGTGCTGCAAGCACGGCATCCCGCACCTGGTCGCGGGCGGTGGCGGCTCCGTCGTCAACACCGCGTCACTGGTCGCCCGGATGGGCTCTGCGGTGTCGCAGATCGGTTACACCGCCTCCAAGGGTGCCGTGGTGGCCCTGTCGCGCGAGCTCGGCGTCGAGTTGGCGCGCCGGGGCGTGCGGGTCAACAGCCTGAGCCCGGGACCAGTTGCCTCGCCGATGCTGGAGGCGTTGTTCAGCGCTGACGATGTCGCA
This sequence comes from Nocardioides aromaticivorans, assembly GCF_013408525.1. Lineage (NCBI taxonomy): Bacteria > Bacillati > Actinomycetota > Actinomycetes > Propionibacteriales > Nocardioidaceae > Nocardioides > Nocardioides aromaticivorans. The sequence continues at coordinate 1,735,681 of NZ_JACBZM010000001.1, read as the reverse complement.
CGGCGGATGGTGCACATCCCCGCCGGACGCTTCGGGACGGCTGAGGAGATGGCCCGGGCGGCTCTCTTCCTCCTCAGCGACGCCTCGAGCTTCGTCAACGGCATCGAGCTCGTGGTGGACGGTGGCATCTCAGCTGCCTACGTCACCCCGGAGGACTGACGACGACGTCAGTGCCTCGAAGCGCACCAGGGCCCGACCGGATGATCCGGTCGGGCCCTGGTCGTATGAGGGCGGGACTCAGGCCTTCGTGGGGACCGCGAGCTGCAGGATCTGCTTGCCGAGGTTCTTGCCGTCGAAGAGACGGTTCATGGTGGCGACGGCGTCGGTGACGTCGCCCTCGACCACGTCCTCGGCCCACGCCAGGGAGCCGTCCTGGACCCACTCGGTCAGTCGGCGCGATGCTGCGTCGAACTGGACGGCGAAGTCGGTGACGATGAAGCCCTTCATGGTGCAGCTGCGGACGGTGATCGTCGAGAGATTGGTGGGTCCGTAGGCGACGGCCTCGTCGGAGTAGCCGCTGGAGATGCCGCCGCACAGGACCACGGTGCCGCGCTGTGCGATGTTGCTGATGCCGGCCTCAAGAATCCTGCCCGCGACGTTGTCGAAGAAGATGTCGACCCCGTCGGGGGCGATCTCGGCGAGCCGTGTCGCAACGTCCTCTGACTTGTAGTCGATGACGTGGTCGAAGCCGGCGACCTCGCGCAACCACGCGCCCTTCTCGGCCCCGCCCGCGATGCCGATCGTGGTGGCTCCCGCGAGCCGGGCCAGCTGCCCGGCCACGGATCCGGTCGCGCCCGCGGCTCCCGAGACCAGGACGACGTCCCCGGGCCGCGGTGCGCCCAGCTCCAGCATGCCGAAGTAGGCGGTGAGACCGGTCGTGCCGAGGATGCCGAGCACGGAGGTCGGCGGTACTCCGTCAGGAACCCGGCGTGCGACCGGCTTGCTCGCGCTCGCCTCGCTGACGTGCTCGAGGTGGCTCAGGGTGCCCTCCTCGAAGGCGGCGAGGGCGTAGGTCTGCCAGCCGAAGTTCCCGGTGACCAGCGTGCCGACGCTCACCGCGTCGACGCCGGAGGCCACGACCTCGCCGACGGCGTGCCCGCGCATCACCTCACCGATGGGTACCGGGGGCGCGTACGACGGCCCGTCGTTCATCCAGCCGCGCATCGCGGGGTCGAAGGCCAGCGACAGCACCCGGACGAGAACCTCGCCGGGGCCGGGTGGGGTGGTGGGGACTTCCTCGAGCACGAAGTCGTCGAGGGTGGCGGTCCAGGTCGGACGTCGGCCGAGGAGCAGCCGGCGGTTCAGAGGTGTGGTCATGGAACGAACACTACGCCAATAGGTTCACAAAATCGACCAATTGTTCACGATGCGGGAGCGGGCGGCAAGGGAAGCCGTCGGTCGAGCGCCGACTATTTGGAATATTGCATGATCCTTTGAATGTTTCGTAGGCTACGGCCAATCGAGCGAAGGAGACGGCGTGCCGGGACCAGTCATGACGCGCCGGGTCGGGGTGCTCAGCCCGCGTTCCTCCCACCCCGACCAGCTGCTGGCGCACGCCCGGGCGGCGATCGACCACGGCAGGAGTGCTGCGCACGCCGGTGAGGTCACGTCGAAGATCCCAGCCCTGGCGGCGGTCGACCCCGCATCCTTCGGGCTGTCCGTGACCACCGTCGACGGCGCCGAGCTGGGTGTCGGCGATTGTGTCGTCCAGTTCTCGCTGCAGAGTCTCACCAAACTCTTTGCTCTCGTCGCGCTGTTGCGCGTCGAGCCGGAGGCCTGGGCGCACGTCGGCTGGGCGCCCACGGAGCTGGGGTACGGCTCGGTCGCGGAGCTGGAGCGTTCAGCGGGCCGACCGCGGAATCCGTTCGTCAACGCTGGCGCGCTCATCGTCACCGACCGCCTGCTGCACCACACCGGTTCGGCAGTGGAGACGGTCGCCGAGCTGGTGCGGGACCTCGCCGGCGATCCGGCGGTGGCGTCCGACGCCGCTGTCTCGGCCTCAGAGGCGGGGGCCGACCACCGCAACCGCGCCCTCGCCCACGTGCTGGCCGAGCATGGTCGTCTTCTCAATGACGTCGACGACGTGCTCGCCCACTACTACGCGCAGTGCGCGATCACCGGCTCGGCACTCGGCGTGGCCAGGGCCGGCCGGTTCCTCGTGGATCGCAGGCTGCACGGACGGGTCCTGGACTCGGACAACGTGCGACGCATCAATGCGGTGCTGCTGACCGCCGGGATGTACGGCGCCGCCGGGGACATCGCCTACCGGGTGGGCCTGCCCGCAAAGAGCGGAGTCGGCGGTGGCGTTCTCGCCGTACTTCCCGGCGTCGGGACCGTGTGCGCCTGGAGCCCGCCGCTCGATCGCGAGGGCAACTCCGTCGGTGGTGTTGCGGCGATCGAGCAGTTCTCCCGGACCTCCGGCTGGTCCGTCTTCTAGTCCCGCACCACCAGGAGGAATCCCTTGAACGCCTACCTCGATCGCCCGGTCGTCGGCATCACCTACTCGTCGCAGGACCTGGAGGACTTCGCCCTGTGGCGCAGTCTCTTCCACGGCTTCGTGGCGGCTGGTGCCACTCCTGTCGGGATCGACTGCGCTGTCGAGCAGCCCAGGATCGATGGCCTGGTGCGTCGCCTCGATGGCCTGGTCGTCAGCGGCGGTGGTGACGTCGACCCGGCGCTGTACGGAGGTGCGACCGATGACGAGCTCCTCCGGGGTGTGAACCACGCGCGTGACGTCGCCGAGCGAAGTGCCCTCGATGCGGCGTTCGCCTCCGGGATCCCGGTGCTCGCGATCTGCCGCGGCCTCCAGTTCGTCAACGTGGTTCTCGGCGGGACCCTCTACGCAGATCTGGCGCGCGACCGGCCCGGGCCGATCGCGCACCGCGCGGGGGAGGAGGTGCTCGACCGGGTCTGCCACGACGTGGAGGTGGAACCCGGCACGCTCCTGGCAGCGTGGCTGGGCGACGCCGGCACGATCGCCGTCAACAGCGAGCACCATCAAGGGATAAGGGATCTCGCGCCAGGTCTCACCGCCGTGGCGCACGCCCCCGACGGGCTGGTCGAAGCCGTGCAGCTCCCCGAGCGGCGGCTCGTCGGAGTGCAGTGGCACCCCGAGATCCTGTGGCCCAACGAGCCCTCGTCGCTCGACCTGCTCGTCGGCTTCGTTGAGGAGTGCGGGGTGCAGGTCAGGTCCGCGGCCCCGGCCTGAGCCAGGGCGATCACATGCCGAACGCAACGCGAAGGGCCGGGCAGCCTCGTCGCTTCCCGGCCCTTCTTTCCTGAGGTGCTCAGTCCTCCAGGATCTCGTCGTACAGCTCGGGGGAGGTGATCCGGGCGAACGCGGTCGTGCCGGCACCGACGGCGAAGGATGCCGCCAGGCCGATGCAGACCCAGTTCGCCGCGGTCTGTCCCCCGACGAGCAGATCCAGGCTGTCGAGCACCTTGTAGGTCACGAACGCCAGCGCGATGAACGCCAGGACCGGAGCGATCACCGAGTTCCAGACCGGGTCGGAGCCGTTGCCGCGCTGGTGGAAGGCGACCACCGCGACACTGGTCAGGAGCATGAGCACCAGGATGCCGAGGGTCGCGGCCCCCGAGAGCCAGGTGTAGATCTCGAGTACCGGCTCGAGGCCGGCCACCGTGAGCGCGGCGAGGATGGTCGCGGACAACCCGGTGACGACGACGGACGAACGCGAAGGTGCGCGGTGCGTCGGGTGGACCTCCCCCAGGGCGGCAGGCAGGACCCGACCATTGGCCAGGTTGAACTGGTACCGGGAGACCACGTTGTGGAAGGACAGGCAGCAGGCGAAGACGCTGGTGACCAGCAGCAGGATCACGGCGTCCTCGACGACGCCTCCGGCGTAGCGCTGGGCCAGCCCTTGCATGACGTTCGCCGGGTCGGCTCCGGCCGCCGTCGCGGCCTGGTCGGCGCCGAGTCCGTTCGCCATGGCGAAGGACGTGAAGGCGTAGAGGCTGCCGATGATCGCGATCGCGACGTACGTCGCCCGGGGGATCGTGCGTTCGGGGTCCTTGGCCTCGCTGCGGAACACAGCGGTCGCCTCGAAGCCGACAAAGGCGAAGAAGGCGAACATCAGTCCGAGCCCGGGGGCGCCGTCGAGGAGGTGGCTCGGGTTCAGCGGCTCGGCGGAGATCCCGTCGTTGCCGCCGCGCAGCAGGACCGCCAGGTCGATCACCAGCACCACGAGTGCCTCCAGCACCAGGGCGACGCCGAGGACCTTGGCGCTGACCTCGATGTCGCGGTAGCCGAGCAAGGAGATGATCGCTAAGAAGGCGAAGGAGCACAGCCACCAGGCGACATCGACGCCCAGGTACTGGTCGAGGGCTGCGGCAGCCGACGCACCGAGGAGTGCATACAGCGCGATCAGGAGGACGACGTACGACGCCAGCGCCAGCGATGCCGTACCGGCTCCAGCGACCTTTCCGAGTCCCGCCTGCACGTAGGAGTAGAAGGCGCCGGCGTTGCGCACGTGCCGGCTCATCAGGGTGAAGCCGACGGCGAACACACTGAGGACCGCGGCAGCCCCGATGAAGTAGAGCGGTGCGGTCGGGTTGCCGCTGAGTGCGAACACGAGCGGGATCACCGCGCAAGCGGCCCCGAGGGGGGCCACGGCGGCGACGACCATGAAGACGATCGAGCCGACGCCGAGGCCACGATGCAACAGTGCGGCCCGGTCGGCGGATCCGTCCAGGCCGGTCTGGGGTTCTCTCGTTGCGGACATGTCGCTGTGCTCCTTGCTCCTGCTCCGTGGGGAGCGGGGTGGATGGGATCGCTGCGGACCGCCCGAGCGGCGTAAGGTGCCGGAAGTGAGCGCGGTTCGGCTGAAGCTCCCCGGTGCGGGCGAGCGGCGGATACCATGTATTGCTCTATTGGTTTGATCTTCTGACCTTTTGTGATCTGTGTCAAGTGCGATCGAGCCACGATTCCAGCGTGGTCCGGGTGGCCGTGATGTGCTCGGACATCAGTGCCGCCGCGGCGTCACTCTCGCCGGCGCGGACCGCGTCGAGGATGTCGGCGTGCAGGTCGTTCGCGTTGCTCTCGAGGTGACGAAAGACCGATCCCACCGGTGTCCACATGGCCTGACGGGCAGCGGCCACCTGCTCGACGAGGTGCTCGTTGCGCGAGCAACTCGCCAGCGCGAGGTGGAACCCGTTGTCCAAGGCCTGGAACTCACGGACCAGGGAGGTGCTGGGTCGCCGTCGCTCTTCGCGGATGACCTGCTGCATCCGCCCGAGGCGGTGCTCGAGCGCGATGAGCTCCTCGTCGGTGCGGCGCAGGGCGGCGAGGGCGACGGCACCGGTCTCGACGACGAGGCGCAGGTCGAACAGGTCGCGAATCGCACGTCGGTTGGCGCGGATCTCTCGCCGCGTGGCGGGCGAGTCGTGGTCCGGCTCTAGAACGGTGAAGCCGCCGCCGCGCCCGCGGCGCACCGACAGCCGGCCCTCGCTCTCGAGCACCGCTGCCGCTGACCGCACGGTGGTCCGTGAGACCTGCAGCATCTCGGCGAGCTCGCGCTCGGACGGCAACCTGTCGCCGGGCCGGAACTGTCCCTGGTTCAACGAGCGTCGCAGCTGGTCCACCACCAGCTCGTGAGCGGCGACCTGACGGACCGGGGCGAGGGGGCGGTGTTCCGTCATGAGCGGCCTCCGGTAGCTGCCCGTTCGCATCGGCGTGCGGCGGGTGGAGACATATTAGGTCTAATGAGTGTTCCAGTCAGCCTTTTTTGACGGAAGTCACGTCGACTCGTTGACAGTCCGCGCCGAGCGACCTACCGTTTAGGTCTACTTGCTGGACCAAACAAGCGGGTCCGGAACCTCCTGAGGAGCTGTCATGACCCTTACGTCTTCGTCGTTCGCCGGCTCGGTGGCCATCCCTGGTCCCGACGGACTGAGCTACGGCCCGATGTCGCTGGACCAGCTCCGTGCCGAGGCGAGCGCGGGGCTGGTCGACGGGATCATGCTGATCACGCCCGACAACAGCGGGCGCTGCCTGGCCGAGCGGGTTCCGACCCAGCGCTTCCTCAAGGACTACGACGAGGTGGGCGCGTTCAAGGTGCCGCTCATGCTGTGGGGCATCGACATCGAGCAGATCGTCCGCTCCGGGCTCGACCACATCGGCGGCATGGGCGCGGGCGTTCCGGACGTCCCGCTCGTCCCCGACATGACCACCATCCGCCGGTTGCCGTGGCTGCCGACGACCCCGGTCGTCATCTGTGACCCCTTCGCGCCCGACGGTGCCCCGCTGGCCTTCGCTCCGCGCCAGATCCTGAAGCGGCAGCTGGAGCGGCTCGAGAGCCTGGGTGTCACGATCCAGGCCGCGACCGAGCTCGAGTTCTACCTGTTCGACGAGTCGTACGAGGCGGCGTGGAATGCCGACCACAAGGGCTTGACGGCGGCGAGCCGCTACCACGCGGCGTACGACGCCGTCGCGGCGATCAAGGCCGAGCCGTTCGTCAACGAGGTGATCCGCCAGATGGACCTCGCGGGCGTCGAGACCGAGGGCTACGCCCACGAGTACGGCTACGGTCAGCAGGAGATCAACCTCCGCCACGCAGGCGCCCTCGAGATGGCCGACCGGCACTTCCTCTACAAGTTCGGCGTGAAGAGCATCGCCGCCCGGATGGGCGTCTCGGCGACCTTCATGGCGAAGTGGGCCATCGACGGCGACGGCAGCTCCTGTCACATCCACACGAGCCTCTGGGACGTGACCGGCACGACGCCGATCGGTGATCAGCGGGCCTTTGACGGCTACGTCGCCGGCGTTGCCGAGGGGATGGCCGGAGCGACGCTGATGTACGCCCCGACGCTCAACTCCTACCGCCGCTTCCAAGCGCACTCCTTCGCGCCGACGGTGATCGCGGTCGGCGACGACAACCGCACCTGCTCCCTGCGCCTCGTCGGCGAGGGCTCCACGCGCCGGGTCGAGAACCGAGTCCCGGGGGCGGACGTGAACCCGTACGTCGCGCTGGGCGCCATGGCGGCCTCCGGCGCGAACGGGATCGAGGCCGGGCTGGCCATGCCGCCGGTCGAGACCGGGAACATGTACTACCGCGACGACGTGCCCACGCTGGCCACCTCGCTGCCTGCCGCCATCGAGCTGTTCGCTACCAGCGAGAGCCTGAGGTCGGGCCTGGGCGCCGACGTCCACCAGCACCTGCTGGATCTCGGGCGCGACGAGGAGCTCGCCTTCCTGACCGAGACCGTCACGGACTGGGAGAAGCGCCGGTTCTTCGAGCGCGCCTGATGACGGAAGCCGTCACCCGGCACAGCGACCTGCTGGGCCATGACGTACGGGCCGATTCCTGGCTCGGGCAGGGGCGCTCGTCGTACGCACTGGCCGGTGAGGCGCTGCGCGAGCACCGCATCGGCGATGCCATCGCGCTGGCACGGATGACCGCGCAAGAGGCACAGGAGGCGTACGACCTCTATGCGCTGTGGCTGGTCCAGCTCCCCGAGCTGCTCGACGATCGCGGCGTGCCCGGGGTCGATCTCAGCCCGGCGCGGGTGACAGCCCAGGCGGTCGCGGACGCGTTGCACCAAGGCTGGGCGGAATTCCGGGCCATGGTCGACGAGGTCGTCGCGGTTGCGAGCGTGCGGCCGGGTGACGCCGGACGCTTGCTCGAACGCGCCCGCTCGACGTGGCTGACCGTGCACGACCCCGCGACCGACCAAATCGCCGGCCTGCTCGCCCTCGGCTCTCGTCATCTCGGCGAGCAGTCCGTCGGCGCCCTCTGGGACGCGCTGCTCGGTCACTACTACGACGCGATCGCGGACCGGTACGACCTCACGGTGCACCCGTGGTCCCGGTCGGTCGAGCGACTCGCCCTGGACATCTTCGAGGCCGTCCGCGGTCACCTCACCGGACCCGAGCGCGACGGCTCCTTCGCGGTCAGGGAGGAGCCCGACCGCTGGGTGCTCGAGTTCGCTCCCTGCGGATCGGGAGGACGTACCTACCGGGAGGCGGGTGACACTGGCCGCGACGAGCGCGAGTTCACCGACGGCGAGCACGACTGGGCGTGGCGCACTCGCGGCGTCTGTCTCTACTGCGTGCACTGCTGCCAGCTTCAGCAGCGTGCACCGATCGAACGGATCGGCATTCCGCTGAGGGTCATCGAGCCGCCGGTGCGCGCCAGTGCTGAAGGGACGGGACGCGAACGGTGCCGGTGGTCGATCTACAAGGACCCTGCGCTCATCCCTGCCCAGGCCTGGTCCGACGTGGGTGCGACCCCGCCGCCGGGGGCGCCTGGTCAGCCCGAGCCGGACGCGGACCAGCGCAGGCCGTAACGCTCCGCCCATACGGCGGCCTGGGTGCGGTTGGTCGCCCCGAGCCGGCGCAGGATGTGCTCGATGTGTGTGGTCACGGTGCGGGGAGCGATCACGAGATCGGCGGCGATCTCTGCGTTCGACATGCCGTCTCGCATCCGGGCGAGGATCTCGAACTGTCGGCGGCTGAGCCGGGCGAGCTGGAAACGCGTCATCGTGTCCACCCATTCCGTGAGGACCGGGCGTGCGCGCTCGACGAGCTCGAGGGCGTCGCTGTCCATGTGGTCGCGCCGGGTGCTGACATGCAGCATCCCCACCACGGTCTGCTCCGCGGTGGCGAGCGCGACCGATATGCCGTTGTGGAAGCCGGCCGGCTGGTAGACCGCCTGCGCCTGGTAGGACTCACGAAAGCCGGGGATGTCCTCCCACGAGTGGATGCGCCCCGCGCGCGCCAGGATCTGTTGCACCCCGGGGGTGTGTCGGGTGTAGCGCGCGCTGGCGTGCTGCTCGAAGGTGGTCGGGTCGTAGCCCACGTTCAGGACCGGGACGTGCGTTCCGTCTTCCGGAGAGATGCCCATCAGCCCGACGGCGTCGGCACCCGTGCGGTGGACGAGCGACTCGGCCAGCAAGCGGCAACGCGTTGTTGCGCGTGTCTCGAGCGCATCGGCGAGGAACTCGTGACAGGAGTGATCCACGTCACTCAGTCTATAGGGCCAATGTTTCAACCGTTAGTCCTTTCGGTGACGATTTTGCCTTCGGCCTGACTCGTCCTGGAGCGAGTTACGTACTTCGGCCGATGTCGCCGCTCCCCTCCGTGTTCCTACGCTCGCCGCTCACGGATGCCGGGTCCGCAACAACGACCTGGAAGTAGCGAGAGGACACCGCTGTGCGGACGATAGATCTCACCGGGAAGCGCGCGATCGTGGTCGGAGGAGCGACCGGCATCGGTCGTGCCAGTGCCTGGGCGCTGGCCGAGGCAGGTGCCGAGGTGGTCACGCTCTCGCGGCGCGACGAGCCCCTCGCCTTCGAAGGCTCCTCCGAGGTGGCCGCGCGCATCAGCCACCGGGCGCTCGACATCTCCAGGACCGCGGACGTCCCGCGAGTCTTCGGCGAACTGGAGGCAATGGGCGCGGTGGACATCGCAGTCCTCAGCGCCGCCGTGATCGAGGCCGCGCCGGTTGACGCGTGCGAGGACGACCTGTGGCGCCGCCACATGGACGTCAACGTCGACGGGATCTTCGCGTGCACCCGTGCGTCGGTGCGCCACATGCTGACGCGTGGCACCGGCAAGGTGGTGGTGATCGGCTCGGTCTCTGGCATGGTCGGCAACGCCGGCTTCTCCGCGTACTGCGCGTCGAAGGGGCTGTGGGTCAACCTGGTCCGCCAGATGGCGCTCGACTGCGCCCCGCGTGGCGTCAACGTCAACGCGGTGCTTCCCGGCTTCACCAGCACCGAGCTCGCCGACCTCTACGACGAGCAGACGAAAGCGACCATCGCCGCCGCCGTTCCGGTCCGCCGGTGGGCGGCACCCGCTGAGATCGCCGACGCGGTCCTGTTCCTCTCATCGCCGATGGCCGACTACGTGCACGGCGTGAACCTCCCCGTCGACGGCGGCTACCTCGCCGCCGGCCCGATCTGACCCTCCGAGGAGATCCCATGCGCAACCCCGATGTCCGCGCCTACACCGACCGCCTCTCCTACGAGCGCGGCGACCTGCTCAGCGTCCACGTCCAGGCCGCTGGTCCGGTCGACGTCCGCCTCGTCCGGCTGCGGAGCTCGTCGGCGAACGACAGGTCGCTCGACCAGGCGGTGTCGTGGTCCGCCGCCGGCAGGTACGACGCTTCGGACCAGCCGACGTGCGTGGGCTCGTTCCTGCACGGCGCCCCGGGGTCCCTCGCCCGTGCCAACGCGCCGGCGACGACATTGGGCGCGTTCGTGTGGTCTGGCAACGTCGCGGCGCAGCCCGTCCAGACCCTGGTTGCCCTGGCGGACGGCCTCGCGCTTCAGTTGATCGACGGCGAGCCGGCGCTGGTCGACGGCGACGTAACCCTGGTCGCCACCGGCCGGCGCCTCGAGAACCACCAGTGGCACCTCGTCGCGGGCATGGTCGACGGGGCGACGGCGACGGTGGTCGTGGTGCCGGTCGACTCCCTCCGCGGCGCGGCAGCCGTCGCGCGCACAGGTCGTGCCGGCCGCCCGGTCGACCTGACGCGACACATCACTGTCGCAGGCCGGTCGGGGCGCGCGGTCGAGGTGGTCGATCAAGGTACGTGCGGGCTCGCCGACGAGCTGTTCACCGGCAAGATCGAGCGGCCGTTCGTGTGCGCGGCCGCTCTGACCGAGTCCGACCTGGAGGACGTCGCTGCCGGCCGACGGGACGTGGCTACCCTCGACCTCGTCGCCGGCTGGGACCTTGCCTTCCAGCACGGCGACGACCCGGCCGAGGCCCGCCCGCTCGCGCCCGGCCAACCCGCAGGCAGGCTGGTCAACGGTCCCGCCCGGGCGGTCACGGGCCGGACCTTCACGGGTCGCTGCCTCGACTTCACGAGGGTGCCCGACCAGTACGCCGCCGCACACTTCCACGCGACCGACCTCGTCGACGCCCGCTGGGCCCCGGTGGTGGCAGCACCCCTGCCCGCGGACCTGTCCAGCGGCGTGTACGGCGTCGTCGTCAGCAACGAGGACGGCGAGGACGTCGTCCCGATCACGGTCGTGCCGAAGCAGGACGACCCGCGCCAGAAGGTGCTGGTGGTCCTGCCGACCTTCACCTACCTGGCCTACGCCAACGAGGCGCTGTTCAACGGCCTCGACGCCTCCGCCATGACCGACCAGGAAGTCGTCGTCGCCGACGAGGACCTCGCTCACGTGGGCGATCCGTCGTACGGCCTGTCCATGTACGACCACCACCCCGACGGAAGCGGGGTGATGCTGTCCGCCGCCCGGCGACAGATCGTCAACATGCGCCGTGGCTACCGGATGTGGATCGTCGGTGCAGGTCGCGCCTTCTCCTCTGACATGTACCTCGTCGAGTGGCTCGCGCGACGAGGCATCGACGCCGACTTCGCCACCGACCACGAGATCCACCTCCGCGGCGCGGACTACCTGCGTCCGTACGCCGCCGTGATCTCCGGCTCACACCCGGAGTACACGTCGGAGGAGATGCTGGACGCGTTGACCGACTACCGCGGCGGCGGTGGTGGCCTGCTCTACCTCGGCGGCAACGGCTGGTACTGGGTGACCGGCGTCCTGTCCGATGCACCGCTGGTGGTCGAGATCCGGCGCGGCCAGGCGGGGGTGCGGTGCTGGGAGTCGCTGCCGGGAGAGGTCGCCCTCATGTCCACCGGGCTCCCCGGTGGGCTCTGGCGCCACCGCGGCCGGGCACCGCAACAGCTGGCCGGCGTGGGATTTGCCGCCCAGGGCTGGGGACGCTCGGAGCCCTACTACCCGTCCGATGCTGCGAAGGACCCCGAGCACGCCTGGATCATGGCCGGAGTCGACGAGGACCCGATCGGTGCCTATGGCGCGGTCATGGGCGGAGCCGCGGGCGACGAGATCGACCGCGCCGACGTAGCGCTGGGCACACCCCCCGACGCGGTGGTGCTGGCCTCGTCGCGCGATCACACCAACTTCTACCAGCGGGTCGTCGAGGAGATCGCGATGAACCTGCCCGACCACGGAGGCGGTCAGCAGGATCCCGAGGTCCGTGCCGACATCGTCTACTTCCGCACCCCGGGCGGAGGAGAGGTCTTCTCGACCGGATCCATCGCATGGTCCGGCGCCCTGCTGCACCACGACGGTCGCAACGGCGTCTCCCGGATGACCGAGAACGTGATCCGTGCGTTCGTCGCCCGTCGCGAGGCCTGAGATGGGTCAGCGGAACACGTGCCCCGAAGCGCCTGACCTGCTCGTTGCCAGCGGCGTCACGAAGCGGTACGGCGCCAACGTGGCACTCGCCCCGACGGACTTCGCCGTGGCGGCGGGCGAGGCGGTTGCCGTCCTCGGTGAGAACGGCGCGGGCAAGTCGACCCTCGCCAGGATCCTCACCGGCGCCCTGCGTCCTGACGCCGGAACGATCACCGTGGCGGGCGACGGGGTCACGCTTGGCTCGCCGCGTGACGCGCTGCGACGGGGGATCGCCCTGATCCCGCAGGAGCTGGCCCAGGTACCGCAGCTGACCGTTGCCGAGAACATCATGCTCAACCGGCTCCCGGGACGGTACGGCCTGACCTCGACGCAGGGAATTGAGGCGGCGGCCGCGGATCTGATGCGAAGACTCGGGCTCTGGGTCGAGCCCTCGGCGCCGATGGCACGGCTCGGCGTGTCCGACCAGCAGGTCGTCGAGATCGTCAAGGCACTCGGCCGCGACTCGCGAGTGCTGATCCTCGACGAGCCCACCGCCGCGCTGACCGAGGACGAGGCGACGCGGCTCTATCGCGTCCTCGACGCGCAGCGGGCGCAGGGCATCGGCATCGTGGTGATCTCCCACCACCTCGAGCAGGTGACTCGATTCGCGGATCGCCTCGACGTCTTCCGCGACGGCAGCCGAGTCCTTTCCGCTCTGCCGTCCTCCACCACCCCGTCCGGCCTCATCGCGCACATGATCGGATCCCGTGGTGCTCCGGCCGGACCCGCCCGCTCCAGGCCGACGGCGGGGCCGGTGGTCCTCGACGTCGCGGACTGGTCGGTGCCGGGCAGGCCGGGACTGGTGGACGTCACGCTGCAGGTCCGTCAGGGAGAGGTGCTGGGGGTCTACGGCATCCGTGGCTCGGGCGCTGGCCTGCTCGCGGAGACACTCGGCGGCCGCCGTCGGGACGTCCGGGGCACCGTGACGATCGACGACCGGCCTCCCGCAGTCCTGACGAGCCCCGGCGCGGCCATCCTGGCCGGCATCTCCTACGTTCCCGCCGATCGCAAGCGCGACGGGCTGGTGCTCGGCCAGCCCATCCGGACGTCAGCCGCCATGCTCGTGCTGCGCCGGATCACCCGCTGGGGTGTGCTGCGAGCGGAGGCCGAGTCCGCTGTCGCCCGCTCCTACGCCGGCCGGTTCCGGCTTCGGCACGCCTCCCTCGGCCAGCCGGTGGGCCAGCTCTCGGGCGGGAACCAGCAGAAGATCCTGCTCACCAGCCGGCTCGCCGCCGATCCCCGGGTGCTGGTGGCCCACGAGCCGACCCGGGGGGTCGACGTCGGCGCCCGCCACGAGATCCACGAGGCGTTGCGCGCACTGTCCGATGCCGGCACCGCAGTGCTCGTCGTGACCTCGGACGTGGAAGAGGTCGTCGATGTCAGTGACCGGGTGGTCGTGATCCGCGACGGCCGGGTCGTCGCCGAGCTCGTCGGCGACGCCATCACCCAGGACAACGCCGTGCACCACGCGGCCGCTTAGGAGCAGACATGACCATCGAGACCCAGCAACGTGCGATCGCCGGCCATGCCAGAACCGACGCGCCAGGCGGCAGCAGGGCAGCGTCCCTGCGTCAGGGCGCCGTTCAGTCTCTTGGCATCGCCGGCTTCCTGCTCGCGTTGGTCGTCGTGTTCTCTGTGTCGACGCCTCGTTTCCTGACCGACGACAACCTCGTCGGGATCCTGACCAGCGTCGCCTTCATCGGCGTCGTGTCGCTCGGCCAGACCATGGTGATCATCGCCGGCGGCTTTGACCTCTCCGTTGCAGGTGTGGCACCACTGGCCGCGGTCGTCTATGCCCAACAGGTGAATGACGGGCGGCCGATCATGCTGGCGCTCGTCATCGCACTGGCAACCGGCGCCGCCGTAGGCGTCGTCAACGGCCTGATCGTCACCAAGGGCGGCATCAACCCGCTGATCACGACCCTGGGCACGCTGTCCGTCTCCGGTGGCATCGCCTTCTCCCTCGTCAGCGGGCAGAGCGTGCCGATCGACGACATGGCTGCCGGTTTCATGGCCGAGACCGATCTGTTCTGGCTGCCCAACCAGGTCTGGCTCTTCGCGCTGGCTGCCGTCGCCCTTGCCCTGGTGCTCCGGTTCACCGTCTACGGGCGGTCGCTCTACGCGATCGGCGGCAACCGCGAAGCAGCACGTCTCGCCGGCATGCGCACCGATGCCCTCGCCGTCAGCACGTACGTCGCCAGCGGCGCCTTCGCCGCACTGGGCGGCGTGATCCTCGCCAGCCAGCTGCTCGCCGGTGACGGCAACCTCGGCAAGGACGCCGCGCTCCTGTCGGTCGCGGCGGTAGTGCTCGGTGGTGGGTCCTTGCTCGGCGGCGCCGGTGGCGCGCTGGGCACTGCGGCAGGTGTCCTGGTGCTCGGCACCTTGGCCAACGGACTGACCCTGCTGCACGTCTCGACCTTCTACCAGCAGATCGCCACGGGCGCCGTGCTGCTGGCGGCCGTCGGCTTCAGCCGACTGCGCGGCGTGATCGACCGATCAGCCCGATGAGACCCCCGTCGGCACCGTGTCGTCGGTACAACCCTGGAGGAAGCATGGAACTGCGTATCGGTAGTCCGGGCGCTGCCCGCGGGTGGCGACACCCCCTGACCTCGGTCGCGGTCGTCGTCGCCCTGACGCTCACCGGCTGCAGCAGCTCGGGCGGCAGCGGCGAGGGCTCGGGTGACGGACCGCTGGCTGGCCGCACGATGGCCTACACGAACGCGACGGATGCTGCGCCGCTGTACGTCACGATGCGGGATGGCGTGAAGACGGCGGCTGAAGAGACGGGCGTCGAGCTCGAGACGTACGACAACAAGCTCGACGCGGCGACCGTGTCGCAGAACGCCACTCTGATCGGCCAGGCGAAACCCGACTTCGTGCTGTCGTACAACCCCATCGAGGGTGTGTACGCCTCGATCGAGCGGATCTACCAGCGAGCCGACATCCCGTGCATCGCGGTCAACACGCCCGGCAAGGACTACTGCCAGTGGTTCAACCTCAGCAACCCCGAGTTGTGCACCGACACCGCGAAGGCCGTCGGCACGGTCGCGAAGGAGAGGGGGTGGACGGGTGACGACACGACCGTGCTCCTGGTCAATGCGGCGAGCTTCGGCGAGCAGATCAACAACTGCAACGCGTACTTCTACCGCGAGATCGCCACGTGGATCCCGGGTCTCCAGGTGATCGACGAGATCGACGAGCTGACGACGACCACTTCGATCCTGGGTGACTCGATGGTCCAGGTGGACGGACAGGCACAGCGGGCGCCGTCGTACGACGCCGTGCGGCGTGCCCTGTCGGGAATCCCTGCCGATCGCAACCTGGTGGTCTACTCCGTCGCGGACGATTCCACCCTCGGCGCCTGGCAGGCAGTGGACCAAGCCGGTCGAGGAGGCCAGACCCTGACCGCCGGGCTCGGCGGCTCTCCCGAGGCGCTCGACCAGCTGCGGACGAACCCGAGCTGGGTCGCGCAGGGCGATATGTTCATCGGGCACTGGGGCCAGTACCTGATGGCCATGGCGGCTGCTATCGAGGACGGCGTGGACCTGCCGTTCCAGACGCTCGCGCCCGAGGCGGTCCTCACCAAGGACTTCGCGATCGAGGACTCCATCGTGGCGCCGATGACCGACTACTACCGCGACGGTGACCCGGACGCGTACCAGCTCCCGCCCCTGGTCCCCGTCGCCGATGGCGAGACCGTCTTCGGTACCAGAGAAGTCGGCAACGACTACCTCGCCGATACCGGCGTGCTTCAGCTCTTCGGGAACGTCAAAGACCTTCGCTGAGACCTTCCTTCACCTTGGTCGGCCGCGGCCCGAGTGCCGCGGCCGGCTGCGACATGGGATCAGAACCCGGCGTATCGGATGCGGCGGATGTAGCCGTACGTGTCTCGCTGCCGAATAACGCACGAGGTTTCGCTGGAGCGTCGTGGAGGCTCCCCGAGGCCTGGGTCTTGGGGACACCTTGGTGACAGTTGAGTACGCCAGAGAGCGCCGATCGACGACGAAGCACCTTGATTTTCGCTCAGCCGCACGCCTCGCTGCCGCCTGCCAGCGCGAAAGCCGTCTGACGACGGATCAGAAGGTTTGGGGCTCGAATTCCCACAGGCGCTTTCGTCACTTCCGGGATCGGGTGCCCGGTCGGTGGGCCGGGCCATCCGTAACACATCGTTCACGGACGGACCCGACCCGCGGAAACATCCGCCGCCTTGACTGTTCCCGACCCACCGATCGACAGGTGGGGCGCCCCTAGGGTTCCGTTCCCGCTCGTCGGGAGGTCTGGTCCGAGAGGGGAGGCGGAGCACCGGCAGCACGCTCCGTTCCACGGCGGGACAAAAACCCGGGAGGCCTCAGGCCCCGGGTTGCCCCTGCGCATTCCGGGCTCACAGCTCGGAGGCAGCAATGAGCATCTCGACAGACCAGGTGGCGGCCAGCGACCTCCGGACCTTCGGGTACCGGCAACAGCTCTCGAGGCGGGTGGGGACCTACGCGTCCTTCGCCGCCGGATTCTCGTTCGTCTCGATCCTGACCACCGTCTTCCAGCTCTTCGGGCTGGGCTACAGCTTCGGCGGTACGGCGTTCTTCTGGACCTGGCCGGCCGTCTTCGCCGGTCAGCTGATGGTGGCGCTCTGCTTCGCCGAGCTGGCCGCCCGCTACCCGCTCTCCGGCGCCATCTACCAGTGGGCGCGGCGCCTCGGCGGGTCCGTCGTCGGGTGGGCCGCCGGGTGGACGATGGTCCTGGCGCAGACCATCACGGTCGCGGCGGCGGCGATCGCGCTGCAGGTGGTGCTCCCCTCGGTGTGGAGCGGGTTCCAGGTGATCGGCACCGACACGGCCCTCGCCTCGCGCGACGGTGCGGCCAACGCCGTCCTGCTCGGCTGCCTGCTCCTGGCCGCGACGACGACGCTGAACGCGCTCAGCGTGCGGATGACCGCGATCGTGAACTCGGTGGGTGTCACCTGCGAGCTGATCGGTGTCGTCCTCCTCGTGATCCTGCTGTTCGGCCACGCCGAGCGGGGTCCGTCCGTCGTGCTGCACACCACCAACCTCGACGCGAGCACCGGGTACGTCGCCCCGCTGCTGATCTCCGCGCTGATGGCGGCGTACGTCCTGGTCGGGTTCGACAGCGCTGGTGAGCTCGCCGAGGAGACCCACAACCCGCGGGCGACGACGCCGCGCACGATCCTGCGCGCCATGACGGCGTCGGGCCTCGCCGGTGCCTTCCTCATCGTCGCCGCGCTGATGGCCGCGCCGAGCCTCGGCGCCGACGACCTCGGCCTGGGTGGCCTGCCGTACGTCATCACCAGCCAGCTCGACACGACCGTCGGCAAGCTGCTGCTCCTCGACGTCGCCTTCGCGGTGTGCGTCTGCACCCTCGCGATCCAGACCGCGGCCGCCCGGATGATCTTCTCGATGGCGCGCGACGACGTGCTGCCCTTCTCGTCGCGACTCCGCGTGGTGTCGCCCCGGACCGGCACCCCGGTGCTGGCGACCGTCGTCCCCGGCGTGGGCGCGGCGCTGTGCCTGCTCGTGAACGTCGGCAACGCCGGCCTCTTCCTCGGCCTGGCGAGCGTCTGCATCATGCTGCTCTACATCGCCTACCTCATGGTGACCGCGCCGCTGCTGCTCCGGCGCCTCCGGGGCGAGGCGCTCCCGGAGGGCACCGACGAGAACGGCCGGCCGCTGCTCTCCCTCGGGCGCTGGGGGATCGTCGTCAACGCCGTCGCGGTCGTCTACGGCGCCCTGATGACGATCAACCTCGCCTGGCCCCGCGCCGAGGTCTACGACCCGGCCGGCGAGGGCTGGTACCTGCACTACCTCCCGCTGGTGACGCTCGCGGTGACCGCCGCCGGCGGTGCGATCGCGTACGCCGTCCAGCGCCGCGCCTACCACGAGGCGATCGGCCAGCCCCTGCCCGCGCGGGCGCCCAGCTTCGGCGCCGGCCTCGTGGAGGAGGGGGCATGAGCACGACGTACCGCCACGAGATGCCCGGCGGAGCCACGTGGTCGGCCACCGTCCCCGCGGGCCGCTCGATCACCATCACCGCGCTCGGGCCCGACGCCAACGCCTCGCTGCTGCTGTTCGCGGCCGACCGCCTCGACCGGCTCAACCTCCCGGACACCCTCAAGGCCCAGATGTCGGCGTGCGTCCGCCCGCCGATGACCCTGATGTCGGACCGGGGGCTCGCCCTCGCCTCGGTGACCCACTCCACCCTGGCCTGGCACGACTGCCTCACCGGCTTCGGGCACGAGGCGCACCTTGCCCGCTTCGCGCCGACGTCGTACCAGGTCGAGCGGAACGACTGGCGACGCCCGGCCCGCTCGGAGCTCCTGCTCGAGCTGGCGAAGTACGGCCTCGGCGAGGCCGACCTGCACGGGTGCGTCAACCTGTTCACGAAGGTCGCGATCGCCGACGACACCGCTGCCTCGCTCGCCTGGCAGGCCGGGCACACGGTCGCCGGCGACACCGTCACCCTGCGCACCGAGGTCGACCTGCTCGTCGTGCTCAGCACGGCCCAGCACCCGCTCGCCACCTTCGACCACCCGGTGGCAGGGGTCGAGGTCGCCGTCGGACCGGCCGCACCGGTCGCGGCCGACGACCCGAGCATCGCTTTCCGCGACGAGACGGCCCGCTCGCTCGAGATGAGCCGGAGGGTCCTGGCATGACCGCGACGATCGACGACACGATCCGGATCGACACCGTCGTCGGCGCCGGCGACGGAGCACTCCTCGAGCTGCCGGCCGGTGCGACGCTACGGATCGTCGACCTGCACGGCAACCAGGCCGTCGACACGCTCCTGTACGACGCCCACGACGTCAACAACCGCTACTCCGCCTTCGACACCGTGCGCGAGCAGGGAGCGGTCTACCTCACCACCGGCTCCCGGCTGCTCTCGACCCGGCTCGACGAGCTCGCGGTGATCAGCGACGACACCTGCGGACGCCACGACACCATCGGCGGCGCCTGCGCCCAGGAGTCCAACGTCATCCGGTACGGCGAGCACACCCGGCACCAGCACGCCTGCCGCCAGACCTTCCTCCGGTACGGCGCCCCGGCGGGCATCGGGCAGCGCCAGCTCGGCCACAACATCAACTTCTTCATGAACGTGCCCGTCCAGCCCGACGGCGCCCTGAAGTTCGACGACGGGCTGTCGGGGCCGGGGAAGTACGTCGAGCTCCGGGCGTCGCGGGACCTCCTCGTCCTGATCAGCAACTGCCCGCAGCTCAACAACCCGTGCAACGGCTGGGACCCCACCCCCGTCCGGCTGATCGGCCGGTGGGCGTGATGGGGAAGCTCACGATCCTGCGTCCCGGGGTGCAGACGACCGTGCAGGACGGCCGGGGACGCACCGGCTACTGGGACGTCGGCGTACCGCCGTCGGGCGCCTTCGACGACCTCACCTTCGCCCTGGTGGCAGCAGCGGTCGGCAACCCGACGTACGTCGGCGGGCTGGAGTGCGTCGTCACCGGACCTGTCCTGACCACCGACGAGGACCGGCTGGTCTGCGTCGGGGGCGCCGCTCGGCAGGCGACCATCGACGGCCGGCTCCTGTCTCCCGGCGAGGTCCGGTGGCTCCGCGCCGGGGCGGTCCTCGACGTCGGCCCGCTCGACGGTCCAGGCATGCGCGGGTACGTCGCCGTGGCCGGCGGGCTGGACGTGCCGCGGGTGCTGGGGAGCAGGTCGACCTTCGTCCTCGGTGGGTTCGGCGGGCTCGACGGACGCGCCCTGGTCGAGGGTGACGTGGTCCCGCTCGGGCCGCTGCACAACCAGCTGGCGCCCAGCGTCGTGTGCCTCCCGGAGATGGGTGACACGTGGACGCTGCGCGTGATCCCCGGTCCGCACGGGGCCCCTGACCACCTGACTCCCGAGGGCGTGGAGGAGTTCTTCGCGACGACCTGGACGGTCGACCACCGCGCCGACCGCACGGGGATCCGGCTGGTCGGCCCGACCCCGTCGTGGTCGCGCACCGACGGCGGCGAGGCGGGCCTCCACCCCTCGAACCTGCACGACTCGGCGTACCCGGTCGGCGGGATCATGCTCTCGGGGGACACGCCGGTGATCGTGGGCGTCGACGGTCCGTCGCTCGGTGGCTTCGTCGTCCCGGCGGTCACCATCGAGGCGGACCGCTGGATCCTCGGGCAGCTCCGGCCGGGCGACCGGGTCCGGCTCGTGGCGGTGACGCCCGAGGAGGCGACCGCCGCCCTCGCCGCCCGCACCGTCCACCTCGGCTACCCCGCCGACCCCGAGACCCTGCACGGCAGCACCAGCGCCCCCGAGCGGACCTCGTCGGCGACACCGGCCGGGTCGGAGCGCCCCGCGGCCCTGGTCGAGCGGCCCGCCGACGGCCACCAGCCGGCCTTCACGATCCGTCCCTCCGGCGACCGGCACCTGCTGGTCGAGGCCGGGCCGATGGAGTTCGACCTGACCGTGCGGGTCTGGATCCACCTGCTGGCCAACGCGCTGCGCGCGCACCGGCCGGCCGGCGTCGCGGAGATCGTCGAGGGCGTCCGCTCCCTCCTCGTCGCCGTCGACCAGACCGCCCTCCCGCTGGCCCGGCTCGCCGGCCTGCTCGGCGAGCTCGCCACCGGCCTGGACGACCCGGCGACGGCGGTGCTCGACGCCCGCTCGGTGACCCTGCCGATCGCCTTCGACCACCCGAAGGCGCACGAGGCCATGCGCCGCTACTCCACCGTGAACCCCGACGCCCCGTGGAGCCCGGACAACGTGGAGTTCATCCGCCGCGTCAACGACCTCGACGCCCGGGACGAGGTGTTCGACATCGTCGCCGCCGCGACCTACCTGGTCGTCGGCCTCGGCGACGTCTACCTGGGAGCCCCGGTCGCCGTGCCGATCGACCCGCGGCACCGGCTGGTCACCACGAAGTACAACCCCGCCCGCACCTGGACCCCGCAGAACGCGGTCGGGATCGGCGGCATCTACCTCTGCGTGTACGGCATGGAGGGGCCCGGCGGCTACCAGCTCGTGGGCCGCACGGTCCCGGTCTGGCGGCTCTCCGAGCGCGATCCCCAGCCGTGGCTGCTGCGCCAGTTCGACCGGATCAGGTTCGTGCCGGTCTTGGCGGAGGAGCTCGCCGACGCCCGGGCCGACATCAAGGCCGGCCGGACGGACCTGGTCACCGCACCCGCCACGTTCTCCGTCAGCGAGGTGCGCGACCTGGAGCTGGCGCACGCCGACGAGATCGCGCCGCTGCGGGCGCGTCGGCGCGACGCCTTCGTGGCCGAGCGCGCGAGGTGGGGCGCATGACGACCTGGATCTCGCGGGTCGACCCCGCCCCGGCGCTGCCCGGGCCGCTCCACGGGCTGCGCTTCGCGGTCAAGGACAACATCGACGTGACCGGCGTGCCGACCACGGCGGGGGACCCGCGGCGCACCACCCCCGCCACCGGGCACGCACCGGTCGTCGACCGGCTGGTCCGTGCCGGTGCCGTGGTCGTCGGCAAGACCAACCTCGACCAGTACGCCACCGGTCTCGTCGGGACCCGGTCGCCGTACGGCGCCTGCAGCTCGGTCCTCTCCGACGAGCATGTCAGCGGCGGGTCGAGCTCGGGCAGTGCGGTCGCCGTCGCCCGCGGCGAGGTCGACTTCGCCCTCGGCACGGACACCGCCGGCAGCGGGCGCGTCCCGGCGGCCTTCAACGGGATCGTCGGCATCAAGCCCAGCAAGGGCCTGGTCTCCACCCGCGGGGTGGTGCCGGCCTGCCGGACCCTGGACTGCGTCACCGTCTTCGCCCGCGACGTCACGACCGCGCGGGCGGCGTACGAGCAGATGGTCGGGTACGACGCCGAGGACCCCTACTCGCGCCGGCTCGAGCAACGTGCGGTCCCGGCGTCGTACACCATCGGCGTGCCGGACCTCCCGCTCGACCTCGACCCGGAGCACGCCGCGGCCTGGGCGGAGGCGGTCGCGGCGGCGGAGGCGCTCGGCGAGGTGCGGCGCATCGACGTCGGCGCGTTCCTGGAGGCCGCCCGGCTGCTCTACTCCGGGCCGTGGCTGGCCGAGCGCTGGCTCGCCTTCGGCGATGCGCTCGACGAGGACGACGCCGTCGACCCGACGGTCCGCTCGATCGTCCGCAACGGCGCCTCCCTGACCGCAGCCGACGCCTTCGCCGGGCTCACCCGGCTGGCCGAGCTGGCCCGGCAGAGCGAGGCCGCGTGGGCCGAGGTCGACGTCCTGCTGCTCCCGGTGACCCCCGGCCACCCGACGCTGGCCGAGGTCGCCGGGGACCCGGTCGGGGTCAACAGCAGGCTGGGCACGTTCACGAACATGACCAACCTGCTGGACCTCTGCGCGATCGCGGTCCCCGGCCCGTCCAGGTCCGACGGCCTCCCGTTCGGTGTGCAGCTCCTCGCGCCGGCCGGTGGCGACGACCTGCTCGCCGAGCTCGGCGCCCGCTGGTGCGGTGAGCCGGGCCTCGGGCTCGTGGCGTCGGCCGGGGACGGCGACGACGAGCAGGACACCGTGCTCCTCGCCGTCGCCGGTGCGCACCTGAGCGGGCAACCGCTCAACGACACCCTGGTCTCCCGGGGGGCCGCGCTGGTGGGCACCACCCGCACCGCGCGGGACTACCGGATGTTCCTCGTCGACGGACCCCTGCCGCGCCCTGGCCTGACCCGGCTGCCCAGGCCGACCCACGCACCGGGCCGGGGACTCGAGGTCGAGGTGTGGCGTCTCCCCGCCCGCGAGCTCGGTGGTTTCGCCACGACGGTCGTTGCCCCGCTCGCCCTCGGACCACTGGAGCTCGCCGACGGCAGCGAGGTGCTCGGCTTCCTCTGCACCGCCGACGCCGCCCGGGCCGACCGCGACATCACCCGTCACGGCGGCTGGCGTGCCTACCTGGCCTGGCGGGCGCACCAGCGGGAGCGGCGCGCGGCCTGGCGCCGGTTCGGGCACTGGGCCAGCCTGGCCCTGCGCCGCGGGTGGTGACGAGGTTGCGTCCAGCTGCCCTGACCGACGCCGACCCGTCGCGCTCTGGAGATCCGCGCGCGAGCGGCGTACCGTCGGGGTACTGAGGATTCTCCGAGTCTCGCCACCCAGGGCGTCACCATTCTTGGTCGAACGACTAGCCCAGGGATCGGCGATGAGACCTCCCCGTTCACCCGCGTTCTCCGCGTCCGTACGCGCGCGCGGCGCCGACCCGAACGGTGCGTACGTCGACGTGGCCGGTGACCTCGACCTCGAGGGCCGTGAGCTGCTGGACGCGGCGGTCATCACGTGCCTGCACGCCCGGCCTCCGCGGGTCCTGCTGGACCTCCACCGCGTGACCTTCATGGACTGCGCCGGGACGAAGGGCCTGCTGGCCTGCCGCGTCCGGGCCGCCGCCGAGGATGCGCGTCTGGTCGTGGTCGAGCCCAGCATCGCGGTCACCCGGGTCCTGACGCCGGAGGTCGCCGTCGTGCTGGGTGTGGACGCTGCCTCCGGGACGTCCGGGAGCGTGCCGAGCCGTCGGCTGGAGTGCGTCCCGTGCGGCAGGAGGACTCCCCACGTCGTGGGCGAGCAGACCGTCGGCACGGACGGTGGAGTGCTCGTGCAGTGGTGGCGCTGCACGGAGTGCGAGGAAGGCAACGCCATTGGTTGAGGAGTGCGCCCCGCCCGTTCGAGCATCGAGGGGGAGGTGCGGCGATGCTGCTGTTCGAGAGCTCTGACCTGAGCCAGACCGAGGAGTTCCTCGCGGCCAGCTATGCGCCGATGCGGATCGCCAGCACGACGGGCACGGCCGCCGCGCGCATCGCGCGCGTGGCGTCCGCGGCGATCAACGTCGATCGCGTCGTGTTCGACTTCGAGATGTCGTACGACGTGGAGCCGCTCGGCCGGATCTGCCTGTGCGACGTCACGTCCGGCGCGATCGAGGACCACGGCCCCGACGGGAGCGAGGCCCAGGCCTTCGGACCCGGTGAGATGTTCACACTGGCGCCGCCGGACCGCCCCTACGCCGGGAAGGTCAACCACGCGAGCTACACGGTGACCATGATCGACCCGGCGATCCTCAACGACGTCGCCTCGCCCGCGGGCGGGGAGGTCATCGAGCTGCTCGACCACCGGCCGACCAGCGCCGACGCCGCCCGGCGGCTCCGCGCTGCCATCGACCACCTCGACCAGGCGGTCCTGTCCGACCCCGTGGCGGCGGCGAGCCCGCTCCTGCTCGGCGCCGCGGCCCGGTATGTGGCCGCCCAGGTGCTCGCCGCGTTCCCGAGCACGGCTCGCCTCGACGCCCGTACGACGGACAGCCGCGACGCGCACCCGGCCGCCCTGCGCCGCGCGGTCGCCTTCATCGAGGACAACGCCGACCTCGACATCACGCCGGCCCAGGTCGCCGGCTGGGCCCACGTCAGCGTCCGTTCGCTGCAGCTGGCCTTCCGGCGCCACCTCGACACCACGCCGATGGCCTACCTGCGCGAGGTTCGGATGGCACGTGTCCGGCGCGAGCTCGTGGAGGGCGACGGGAGTGTCGGCGTCGCCGAGATCGCGACCCGCTGGGGCTTCCTCCACCAGGGCCACTTCGGGCAGGCCTACCGCCGCGCCTACGGCGAGACGCCGGGTGCGACGCTGCGCGGCGAGGGCCCTGCGCACAGCGGATAGGAAGTCGGCGCTCGTCGGATACCGGTCGGCCGTGCGCCCGCCTACCGTCGAGGGGGAGCGTGATCGTCCACGCCGGAGAGGTGTGCGACATGACCATGGAATCGACCCTGCCCTCGCCCGACCAGCCGGCCGCGTCCCGGTCCGGTGAGCAGGGGCCCAGCCCCCTCGAGCTGGCGAGGAAGCGGCACCGCCCGCCTGCCGGCGGCGCGAGCAGGCAGCTCGAGTGCCTCGCCTGCGAGCGGGTCACGCCGCACGAGCTCGGACCCGCCACCTACGGCCGCGACGGCAGCCTGCTGGTCCAGTGGTGGACCTGTGCCGAGTGCCACGAGGGCCGCACCGTCGGCTGAGGCCCGCCTCCTCCCTTCGTGTGCGATCGACGGGTGCGGGTACCTCCCGGGTCCCATCGACCCCGAGGAGTGATTCCCCCGTGAACGACGAGGTGTTGAAGGCCTATCTGCAGCACCACTGGGTCGGCTCCACGGCCGGGGTGCATGCGTTCCGGCGCGTCGGCCGCAACCACCGCGACCCCGACGCCGCCGCCGAGATCCGCGACCTCGCGGGCGAGGTGGCGGCCGACCGCGAGGCATTGCGCGAGATCATGCGCTCGGTCGGCGTGAGCCCCAGCGCCGTCGGTACGACGGCGGCCCGTGCCGGTGAGCTGCTCGGCCGGCTCAAGCCCAACGGGCGCCTCTTCACCCGGGCGCCGCTGACCGATGTCGTCGAGCTGGAGACGCTCCGGCTCGCGGTGAGCGGCAAGCTGGCCGGGTTCGAGGTGCTGCGCGCCGCCGCGGACGACGACGCGCGGCTCGACCCCTACACCCTGGACCGGCTGATCGAACGAGGTCGGGAGCACGTGCGCACGCTCGAACGCCTGCACGTGCGGGTCTCGCACGACCGGATCATCGCCGACGCCCCCGTGTCATGAAGCTGGTCGTGGTGCCACACCGCCCGCCGTACCGCATCCCTGACCCAGCCCGTCGCTGAGCGGGCCGTAGGGTTCCCGGCGTGCGCATCGTGTCGGTGAACGCCTGGGGTGGAGCGCGGTACGACGACCTGGTCGCCTGGCTGCCGACGACGGCGGCCGACGTGGTCTGCCTGCAGGAGGTGACCCGGACGCCCGACCTCGGCGGCTGGACGCGGTTCGAGGACGACGCGCGGGTGCTGCCCCAGCGGGCGGACCTGATGGCCGACGTGGAGGCGGCCCTCCCGGCGTACGACGGCTGGTTCACGGTGAGCGACTCCGGCCCGGTGACCGACGACACCGGCGCGGTGCACCGGCAGCACTTCGGGCTGGGCCTGTTCGCGGGCCCGGCGACGCTGGTGGTGGGGGCGCGGTCGGCGTACGTGCACGGTCGGTACACCGACCACGGCGACGCCTGGCCGCACAGCAACCGGCCCCGGGCCGCCCAGGTGGCCCGCTTCGAGCAGGACGGCCGCTTCGTCACGCTCGGGCACCTGCACGGCCTGCGCGACGACGCGGGGAAGGGCGACAGCCCCGCGCGGCGCGCGCAGGCGGAGCGGCTCGGCGCGCTGGTCGACGCGATGCGCGAGCCGGGCGACCTCGTCGTGGTGTGCGGCGACCTCAACGTGCTGCCGGACAGCGAGACCTTTGCGGTGCTGGCCGGGATCGGGCTGACCGACCTAGTCGGGACGGCTGACACCCGGACCAGCAACTACCCCAAGCCGGTGCGGCACGCGAGCTACCTGCTGGTCTCCGATCCCGCGGCGGTGCGGGACTTCCGGGTGGTCGAGGCGCCGGAGGTCTCCGACCACCGGCCCCTTCAGCTCGACGTCTGAGGAGCGGCACCGGCCAGTCGCAACGCCAGGTCGGCGTAGTAGTCGCCGATCTGGTCGGGACTCCACTCCCCGTCCTCGCGGTACCACCGGGCGATGTCGATGCCCATCGAGGCCAGCGCCGTCGCGGCCAGGGCCGGGTCGGGGATGTCGAACGCGCCGGCCGCGACGCCGGTGGCGACCAGGTCGCGCAGCTCGCGGTCGATGCCGGTGCGCAGCACGTCGATCTCGGCGCGGTGCTCCGGGCTCAGCGCGGCCAGCTCGTAGTTGAGGATGCGGGCGATCGTGTGGTGCTCGACGTGGAACATCGCGAACCCGCGGGCGACCGCGGCGAGCTGCTCGACCGGGTCGGAGGTCGTCGCCCGTGCTTGCCGTACGACGTCCAGCGCGGCCTGGTGGCCGTCGCGGGAGATCACG
The DNA here is from genome assembly GCF_013408525.1 of Nocardioides aromaticivorans. NCBI lineage: Bacteria > Bacillati > Actinomycetota > Actinomycetes > Propionibacteriales > Nocardioidaceae > Nocardioides > Nocardioides aromaticivorans. The sequence continues at coordinate 1,708,692 of NZ_JACBZM010000001.1, read as the reverse complement.
TGGAGCAGCTCCTCCTTCGACTTGTGGTGCACGTAGACCGCGGCCGGGCTCATCCCGGCCGCCCCGGCGATGTCGCGGGTGGTGGTGCCGTGGAAGCCCTTCTCGGAGAAGGCGGCCACCGCTGCCGCGAGCAGCCGAGCGCGGGTCGCCTCGGCGCGGGACGGTGAGGCCATCGTCGTACCTCCTCGGGACGCTGCTCGGACTGGTGCTCGGACTGGTGCTCGGGCCGGTGCTCGGGCTGCTGCTTGACGGGGCGGGGGTGCCACGTGCACAGTGGACGCTATCACTAAGCAAGCGCTTAGTAACCGAAGGAGCGAGGACGGCACGTGGGCACGAGGTTCGAGGGGAAGACGGCGATCGTCACCGGCGCGAGCCGGGGGATCGGCCTGGCGATCGCGGAGCGGCTGGTCGCCGACGGCGCCCGGGTCGTGGTGACCGGTCGCAAGGAGGGCGCGCTCGCCGAGGCGGTCGACGCCCTCGGTGGACCGGAGGTCGCGCTCGGCGTCGCCGGCCACGCGGACGACGGCGACCACCAGGCCGAGGTCGTCGAGCGGGCGATCGCGACCTTCGGCAGCGCCGACCTCCTCGTCAACAACACCGGCATCAACCCGACCTACGGGCCGCTGATGGAGATCGACCTCGCGGTCGCCCGCAAGATCGTCGACACCAACTGCGTCGCCGCGATCGCGTGGGCCCAGCAGATGCACCGCCAGTGGCTCGGCGAGCACGGCGGCGCGATCGTCAACGTCGCCTCCGTCGCCGGCCTCCGCCCGGCGCCGGGCATCGCGTTCTACGGCGCCAGCAAGGCCATGCTGATCCACCTCACCCAGGAGCTCGCGGTCGAGCTCGGCCCGGACATCCGGGTCAACGCCGTGGCGCCGGCGGTGGTCAAGACCCGCTTCGCGACGGCGCTCTACGAGGGCCGTGAGGAGGAGGTCGCCGCCGCCTACCCGCTCAAGCGGCTCGGCGTGCCCGAGGACATCGGCAGCGTGGTGGCCTTCCTGCTCAGCCCGGACGCCGGCTGGATGACCGGCCAGACCCTCGTCGTCGACGGCGGGATCACGCTCGGCGGTGGCGTGTGAGCGCCGCCGACCTGCCCGGGCTCGACCTCGGGCGCCTCGCCGGCTGGCTGCCGGGCGTGCTCCCCGACGCGGGCACCGACCTGACGGCGGAGCTGATCGCGGGCGGCAAGTCCAACCTGACCTACACCGTCACCGACGGTACGACGAGCTGGATCCTGCGGCGCCCCCCGCTCGGCCACGTCCTCGCCACCGCCCACGACATGGGCCGGGAGTACCGCGTCATGTCGGCCCTCCAGGGAACCGGCGTGCCCGTGCCGCGCACCTACGCCTTCTGCGACGACACCGACGTCCTCGGCGCGCCGTTCTACCTGATGGAGCGCGTCGCCGGCACGCCCTACCGCCGCGCCTCCGAGCTCGCCGCGCTCGGCGAGGAGCGCACCCGGACCATCTCCGCGCAGCTCGTCGACGCGCTCGCCGCACTGCACGCGATCGACCCCGCGGCCGTCGGGCTCGCGGACTTCGGCCGGCCCGAGGGCTTCCTCGGCCGGCAGGTCGCGCTCTGGCGCAAGCAGCTGGCGGCGTCGTACACGAGGGACCTGCCGGCGGCCGACGAGCTGCACGCCCTGCTCGCCGCCGACGTCCCGACCGAGTCGGCCGCGGGCATCGTGCACGGCGACTTCCGCCTCGACAACGTCCTCGTCGACGACAGCGACCGGGCGACGGCGGTCCTCGACTGGGAGATGGCCACCCTCGGCGACCCGCTGACCGACCTCGCGCTGATGCTGACCTACCACCGCCTCGGCGCCTCGATCGGCGAGGCCGTCACCGACGCGTCGCTCGCGCCCGGCTTCCTCTCCGAGGACGAGATCGTCGCGCGGTACGCCGCCGGCAGCGGGCGCGACCTCTCCCGCTTCGGGTGGTACCTCGGCCTGGCCGCCTTCAAGCTCGCGGCCATCCTCGAGGGCATCCACTACCGCCACCTCGCCGGCCAGACCGTGGGCGAGGGCTTCGCCGACATCGGCGACGCGATCCACCCCCTGCTCGACGCCGGACTCACCGCAATCAAGGAGAAGTAACCGATGGACTTCGGATTCGACGCCCGCACCGAGGAGCTGCGGGCCACGATGCTCGCCTTCATGGACGAGGTCGTCCACCCCGCTGAGAAGGTCTTCCACGAGCAGCTCGAGCAGCTCGACGACCGCTGGGACTGGGACTCCACCCCGGTCATCCAGGAGCTGCGGGCCGAGGCGCGCAGTCGTGGCCTGTGGAACCTCTTCCTCCCCGGTGAGCACGACGGCGTCGCGGGCGCCGGCCTCACCAACCTGCAGTACGCCGCGCTCGCGGAGATCTCCGGGCGCAGCATCCACCTCGCGCCCGCCGCGATGAACTGCGCCGCGCCCGACACCGGCAACATGGAGGTGCTGCACCTCTTCGGCACCGAGGCGCAGAAGCAGCAGTGGCTGGAGCCGCTGCTGAACGGCGAGATCCGCTCGGCCTTCGCGATGACCGAGCCCGACGTCGCCTCCTCGGACGCGACCAACATCGCGATGTCGATCGTGCGCGACGGCGACGAGTACGTCCTCAACGGCCGCAAGTGGTGGATCACCGGTGCGATGAGCCCGAAGTGCAAGGTCTTCATCGTGATGGGCAAGACCGACCCCTCCGCCGAGCGGCACCGCCAGCAGTCGATGGTGATCGTCCCGCGCGACACCCCGGGCCTCGAGGTCGTGCGCGGCATGGAGGTCTACGGGTACGACGACCACGAGCACGGCGGCCACGCCGAGCTCCGCTTCACCGACGTCCGGGTCCCGGTGGGCAACCTGATCGGCGAGGAGGGCGGCGGCTTCGGCATCGCCCAGGCCCGCCTGGGCCCGGGCCGGATCCATCACTGCATGCGCTCGATCGGCATCGCTGAGCGCGCGATCGAGATGATGTGCGAGCGGGCGGAGTCGCGGGTCGCGTTCGGGCGCCCGATCGCCGACCAGGGCACGGTGCGCACCTGGATCGCGGAGTCCCGGGTCAAGCTCGAGCAGCTGCGTCTGCTGGTGCTCAAGACCGCGTGGCTGATGGACACCGTCGGCAACAAGGGCGCGCACACCGAGATCCAGGCCATCAAGATCGCCACCCCCGAGACCGTGCAGTGGATCCTCGACAAGGCGATCCAGGTGCACGGCGCCGGCGGCCTGTCGCAGGACTTCCCGCTGGCCAACATGTACGCCGGCATCCGCACCCTGCGCTTCGCCGACGGCCCCGACGAGGTCCACAAGAACGCCCTCGCGAAGGCGGAGCTGGGTCGGCAGGCGGCCCGGCGCGGCGGGAAGTAACACGCCGTCCACCCGACTACCCGGCGCTTCTCGGCACGACACGCCGGCGACACGCCGCGCAGGGCGCCGACAAGTGGCGGGTAGTTGAGCGAACAGCGTGTTACTGCGCCGTGCGGGCCCGGGCGGACCCGGGAGGCCCGGGCCCGGAGCGCCCGACTCCTGGTCGGGACCGCGAGCCCCCCAGCCCTGCGGTCCCGACCAGGCCGCCACGCTCCCGTCGTGGTGGCTGGTGGTGTCCTAGCGACGCGGTGCGAGCACCGTGCGGCCGGACTGGCGCTGCAGCATGCGGGAGGCCCGCTGGATGCGCAGCAGCATCGCCGCGGACGGGGTGACCGTGCCGCGGACGTAGGTGGACAGGCGGGACGGCGAGGTGCCGATGCGCGAGGCGAACTCGCGCTGCGAGGAGCCGCTCACCGCGACCAGGTGGCGGATCTCGCGGGCGACCTGGTCGCGCTCGCGGTCGCGGCACCACTCCTGGCACTGCTCGATCGAGCTGGCGATCGCCGCGAGGGCCGACGGGCGGTCGGAGGCGCGGCCGATCTCGAGCAGCTGGTCGGCGTACGGGCCCCACGGGCTCGCCGCGATCGCGCCGAGGTGGTTGCGCCACTCGATGATCGAGCCGCGGTCGACGAGGTCGTGCAGCTGGGCGACGCTGGTGATCGGGTCGCCGGACGAGCGCTCCGGGTCGATGTCCTCGAAGACGAGGTTCTGCGCGATGACGGCGCACGTGGTCGCGACGTCCTCGTCCACCCCCGCCGGGACCTGGCGGCCGAGCCGGGCAGCGAGGTCCCACCGGACCAGGCGGCGTACGGCGGTCGTCGTCCACGGCATCGCCGGGTCGGTCTCCAGCGCGACCGACGCCCGGTGCTGCAGCCGGGCGAGGCGCGGCTGCCCGACCTGCGCCGCGAGCTCCACCGTCGCGGCGTAGTCGGCCGGCTCGTCGAAGACGACCAGCGCCACCAGGTTGGCGAGCACCGCGCAACGGGCCGTCGAGCGTGGGTCGTTCTGGTTCTGCTCCAGGATCCGCACGAACTGCTCCCAGACCTCGACGTGCTCGGACGCGACCTGGTCGGCACGGTCGAGCGTCGCGAAGAGGATGCGTCGCAGGGTCGTGCCGGCCTGCACCGGCACGGGGTGGCTGGCGAACTGGTTGCGCAGCTCGGGCGTCGGCGTCGGTGCCGCCTGGGTGCGGGTGGCGAGAGAGCTCATGCGACGTCCTCGGCTGGGTGGGATCTGGCCGCAGGTGCCGTCCCTTCCGCGGCACCTGCACCCACCCAGACGGGTCCCGGCACGGAACATCACGCGGTTTTGCGGATTTGCCCGAACTTTTTTCCCGAGGCACCGTTGTTCCCGATGGCGCCTACGATCAACGGGGGCCGTTCTGCGCCTGGGGGGCGCGCCGGCAGAGCAGGAGACATCGTGACCGCGGACGGAGCCGCAGCGAACAGCACGGACGACGTGCTGCCCTCGGGTGCGCCCGGGAGCGTCGACTTCGACCAGCTCTACCGCGACCACGTCGACGACGCCCGCAAGCTCGCGACGATCCTGGTCGGCGCCGAGCAGGCCGAGGAGCTCGTCGCCGAGTCGTTCGCCCGCGTCCTCGCCCAGCTCCGCGCCGGGCGCGGACCGCGCGACAACTTCCGCGCCTACCTCCACGTCACCATCCGCAACGGCTTCCGCGACTCGCTGCGCGCCCCCCGCGAGGCGCCCGTGTCCGACCAGCCGTGGCTCTTCGACGACGCCCAGCCGCCGACCGAGGAGCTGGTCGAGGACCTCGAGGCCGACACCGCGGCGCACGCGTTCGCGACCCTGCCCGAGTCGTGGCAGAAGGTCCTGTGGCACGTCGAGGTCGAGGGCCGCAAGCCGGGCGAGGTCGCCGACCTGCTCGGCATGCGGGCCGGTGCCGTCTCCTCGCTGGCCCACCGCGCCCGCGAGGGCCTGCGCCGCGCCTACCTCGACCAGCACGTCGTCGCCGAGGCGGCCGCCTCCGACTGCGCCTGGACCCGCGCCCGCCTCAGCCAGTACGTCCGTGGCGACCTCAGCACCCGCGCCGAGGAGAAGGTCGCCGCCCACGTCGGGGCCTGCGAGGAGTGCCTGGCCGCCTACGTCCAGGTCGACCGGGTCAACCGCAAGCTCGCTGCCTGGATCTTCCCGGTCGTCCTGCTCGGTGCCCTGCCCGCCTCCGGCAAGGGCCTGGCCTGGCTCGTCGGCGTCACCGGCCTCGCCGGTGCCGGTGCGTCCGGCAGTGGCGGCGCGGGCGGCTCCAGCTCCTCGAGTACGACGACCACGATCGCCGTCGCCGCCGCGGCTGCCGTCGCGGCCGCGGCCGCCGGGGTCACCATGGTCGTCACGTCGGGCAACGACACCGACCCCGCCTCCGCGGGCGCCGACCCGAGCACGCCCCCGCCGGCCGTCGCGGGCGTGCAGGACGAGGAGGACCCGCCGGCCGATCCCGCGCCGCGCCGCGACCCGGTCGTGCCGGTCGTCGACGACGTGGCCCCGGTCGAGCCGGCCGCGGTCGACACGCCCACCGAGCCGGCCGCCACGCCGCGCCCGCGCCCCCGTCCGGTCGCCGCACCGGTGGTCGTCGAGGCGGTCGCCCCGACCGCCCGCCCGGTCGCCGGCTGCGGCACCACGGGCAGCCTGACCCTGCCCACCACGCGCGGGGTGCGCTACGAGCGCACGGCAGGCGACGGGCTGACGGGCGCGTGGACGGTCGAGGCGACGGCACGGTCCGGCTACGTGCTGCGGAGCGGCTCGCGTCGTACCTTCTCCGGCGACCTGGGCGAGGCCAGCTCGTGCGTCCAGCTGGCGTCGGTCTCCTCCGCGGAGGTCCCGCACCCGGTCTGGGGGCACTGGGACATCGCGAGCGCCGTGACCGTCACCGACACGGCCCCGCACGCGCTGACCCTCACCTTCGACTTCGACCAGGACGCCGTGCTCGTGCAGAAGGATGGTGCGAGCGCGGGCTGGACCTGCCACACGGCCGGCGGCCTCCCGATCGGGCTGCAGGTCGGGATCGGCCTCGGCGACGCGCTCACCGGACCGGTCGTCTGCGAGTTCGACTACACGGGTGCGGCCCCGCCGCCGCTCACCCTGCACGCGGCGGCGCTCGACGGCCTGCAGCGTGCGCAGCCGACCGGCACGGCCACCCTGCGCGCCGACGGCGACGCCGTCGGCGTCCGCCCCTTCTGAGCGGCCCGGCCGGACGGGTCAGGCCGGCTCGTCCGAGCGACCGGGGCTGCCGGCCCGGGCGGCCTCGACGCGGGCGCGCTTCGCCATGCGGTTGATCCGGAGCAGCATCGCCGCCGAGGGGGTGACGCTCCCCGTCACGTAGGTCGAGAGGCGCGAGGGCGAGGTGCCGACGAGCGTGGCGAACTCCCGCTGGGTCAGGCCGGTGCTCGCGATGGTGTTCCGGATGTGGTCGGCGACCGCCCGGCGCTCGTCCTCCTCGGCGATCCGGCGGGCCATCGCGGCGAGGGCGCGGACGCTATCGAACTCGCTCGGCCGCTGCTCCTGGTCGAGGAGCGCGAGGTGCTCGTCGGCGCGGCCCGCCCACGGCTCGGCGAGGGCGGCGGCGACGAGCCGGCGCCACAGCAGGACGTCACCGGTGGCGAAGGCTTCGAGCAGGTCCTCCCGCGAGGTCAGGGCGGGAGCAGGGGCGGTGTCGCGGGGGCCGACCATGAGCAGCTCGAGGGCGGCCTCGGAGCACAGGGCGCGCAGCTCGGCCGAGCCACCGGTCAGGGTGTCGCTCGCTCGCGCGGCCCGTCCCCAGGCCCGCTGACCGAGGACGCGCACCAGTCGGGTGGTGACCGGGCGGCCGGCCTCGGTGTCGGACCTCGCCAGCATCTCGTCCTGCAGGCCGGCGACCTGCCGCCGGCCGAGATCGACGGTGATCCGCTGCAGGTCGAGGACGTCGTCGTCGGCGTCGTACTGCACCAGCGCGAGGGCGTTGGCGGCCACCGCCAGGCGCACCGAGCGCGGGCGGGCGTCCCCGGACTCCAGGGGTCCCTTCGTGGCCCGCCAGGTCGCCACGAGGTCCGCGTCCCTGGATGCGCGATCCTCGAAGCGTGCGACGATCCCCCACATCAGCCTGCGCCCTGTCCGTGTCGCGGACGTCCGCAGCCCCCAATGCGACGGACTCTCCGCGGCCGCGTCTACCTCAAGGTCCCCACCTGCCGGGTGAGCGCAGCCGTGAAAGCATGGTAGGGAGACGGCGTGTCACAGGCACGCGCTCTGTGTCCAGTGGTACCGGATCTGAGAATCCGATGCTGCTGTCCGAAGGGGTCAGGAGCGGCGGCTGCGCCAGCCACGCTTGCCGCGGTCGACCCGCTCGTCCACCGCGTCCCGGGCCGCGGAACCGTCGCTCGCTGCGGGCGTGTACGGCGTGATCGGGGCGTCCGCCGGGATGCCCGGGGGCGGCGTCACCGACGGCGTCACCGACGGGGTCACCTGGGTGGCCGGGCTCGGGTCGGGCGTGCCCCAGAAGGCGGCAGGAGCCGGGTCCGGCTCGGTGGCCGGCTCCGGAGCGGGAGGCGCGCCCACCGTGAACGTCGCGTCCGCCGGCGCGGCGTCCGCCGGCTTCGGCCGGGCGTCGTCGTGCGTGTGGCTGTCCGGCTGGCGTACGTCGGCCGCCCGCGGCTCCGGAGCGGGGGAGATGGCCGGGAGCGCGTCGCGTGCCGGCTCGCGCAGCCCGCCGGTGATCGCCTCCACCCCGTGCAGGACCCGGGTGCGGATCTCGTCCATCCGGGCGGCGTGCCGGTTGGCCTCGGCGAAGAGCTCCTCCTGGGCGGTGCGGCGGATCCGCTCGAGCTCGGTGTTGATCCGCTCGCGCTCCGCCGACGCCTCGAGGCGCAGGCGCTGCGCCTCGCGGACGTCGCTCTCGCCGGCGCGGACGATCTCGGCGGCCTCGGCGCGCGCCCGCTCGAGGATCGCGGCGGCCTCGGCCTCGGCGGTGGAGCGACGGCGCTCGAGGTCCTGCCTCGCCTCACTCTGCAGGGTCTCCGACGCGCGCATCGCCTCCTCGATGATCCTCGAGGCCTGGCTGGTCGCCTCCCGGCGTTCGTGCAGCGCGGCGGCCGCGGACTCCTCGGCCTCCCGGCGCAGTGCGATCAGGTCCTGGAAGTGCTGTGCGGACGGCAGTACGGCGGCCGGTGCGTCGGAGGACTCGGCCGCCGGAGCCTCGGGTGCGGCGGCCGGGGCGGGGGCGCCGGCGATCGGCCACGCCTCCTTGAGCGAGCGCGACTCGCGCGGCTCCGGCTCGTCGTCGGCGAACGGCCGCGACCCGTCGAGCGGGTCGGGCAGCGGGTCGGGCAGCGGGTCGGTCAGGGGCTCGCTCGGCCGCTCCACCGGCGCCTCCCCGGACTGCTCCGCGGCGGGCTCGGCCGCCGCGCTGGCCGACCTGGTCGTCGTGTCGTCGTCGTTCCCGACCTCGGGTGCGGACTCACCCGGGTGGGTGGGCTCGCCCGGCAGGCGGAAGTCGTCGTCGGCCATGTCCATCCGTCCCCTCAGGTGCGGCGCTCGGACCCCACGGTGGGTTCCGCGCTCGTACGCCGTGACACAGGGCCACGATAGGCGCGGTCCACCGGCCTGGCCACGCCGGTCCTGCCCGCCCGAGACGGCCGCGCGCTCAGACCAGCTGGTCGAGCGCGATCTCCAGGGCCGTCGCGGCGACGAGCGTCGGGTGCGGCGAGCGCTCGTGGCACTTCTCCAGCGCGGTCCGGATGGTGCGCGACACGTCGCCGAGGATCATCTCGTCGGAGACCTCGCCGATGCCCTCCATGAGCAGCGTGAAGGTGCGCGCCATGCCGCAGTTGGCGATGAAGTCGGGGATCACCGCGACGTGCTGGTCGGCGAACTCGTAGGTCGGGCCGTAGAAGATCTCCGGGTCGGCGAACGGGACGTTGGCGCCCGCCGAGATCAGCTCCAGGCCGCCCGAGACGAGCCGCTTCACGTGCTCCACGGTGACCAGGCGCGAGGCCGCGCAGGGCAGGAAGATCTCGGCACCCATGTCCCAGATCGCGTCGTCGAGCTCGGCGAACGGGACCAGCCCGTCGGCGCGCAGGGCGTTGCCCTCCTTGCCGACGAACAGCGCGTGCACCTCCTCGGGCGTGAACCCGTCGGGGTTCATCAGGCCGCCGTCGCGGTCGATGATCCCGACGACGCGGGCGCCCACGAGCGAGAGGTAGTACGCCGCCGCGGAGCCCACGTTGCCCCAGCCCTGCACGATGACGCGCTTGCCGGCGAGGCCCTGGCCGGACGCGGCGCCGTACGTCGCGTAGTAGTGGACGACCGACTCGGCCACGCCCCAGCCGGTGACCATGTCGGCGATCGTGTACTTCGCGTCGCGGTCCGGCGTGTAGCGCGGGTCCTCGACGACCTTGGAGACGCCGAGGCGCAGCATGCCGACACGCTGCACGAGCTCGCGCTCGTCGGCGGCGAAGTGGCCGTTGACGATGCCCTCCTGCGGGTGCCACAGGCCGTAGCGCTCGGTCAGCGGGATGACGTCGTGCAGCTCGTCGACGTTGAGGTCGCCGCCGGTGCCGTAGTAGGTCTTCAGCAGCGGGGTGACGGCCTTGAACCACCGCGCCAGCACGCCCTCGCGGCGCGGGTCGCTCGGGTCGAAGTCGATGCCCGACTTGGCGCCGCCGATCGCCGGCCCGGAGACGGTGAACTTCACCTCCATCGTCTTCGCCAGCGACTCGACCTCGTTGCGGTCCAGGCCCGCGCGCATCCGCGTGCCACCGCCGGCCGCGCCGCCGCGCAGGGAGTTGATGACGGCCCAGCCCTTGGCCTCGGTCTCGGAGTCGTGCCACTCGAAGACGATCTCGGGCGCCTTGGCCTCGAAGCGGTCGAGGAGGTTCTTCATGTCGGAGTCCTCCTTCTTCGGTGGTCGAGGAGGTTGCGCAGCAACCGTCACGAGACCGGGTGAGCTGGTGGTGGTCATGAGCGGGCCTTCGCGATCCGACCCCGGCACTCGCCGAAGCCGATCCGGGTGCCGTCGGCGCCGGGCGCGGTGGCGCGCAGGACGACCTCGTCGCCGTCCTCGAGGAAGCCCTCGCCGCGCTCGATGAAGGACCCGACCTGGTCCTTGCCGGGGCCGGAGATGGTGCCGGAGGCGAACAGGTCGCCGGTGCGGGTCGGGGCGCCGTTGACGGTCAGGTGGGCGAGCATCTGAGCGGGCGACCAGTACATCGAGGAGTACGGCGGCCGGCTGACGACCTCGCCGTTCCACTCGACCTCGAGGTCGATGTCCAGGCCCCACGGCCGGTCGAGGGCGAGATAGGGGAGCACCGCGGGCTCCTGGGTCGGCGTGTCCACCCGCGCGGCGTCGAGCGCGGCCATCGGGACCACCCACGGGGAGATCGTCGAGGCGAAGGACTTGCCCAGGTGCGGCCCGAGCGGGACGTACTCCCAGGCCTGGATGTCGCGCGCCGACCAGTCGTTGAACAGGACCACCCCGAAGAGGTGCTGGTCCGCGTCGGCGGTCGCGATCGGCGTACCCATCTCGTTGCCGACGCCCACGACGAAGCCGAGCTCGGCCTCGATGTCGAGCCGGACCGACGGGCCGAAGGTCGGCAGCTCCGCATCGGGTGCCTTGCGCTGCCCGCACGGGCGGACGACCTCCGTGCCGGAGACCACCACCGAGCCGGCGCGGCCGGTGTAGCTGACCGGCAGGTGCTTCCAGTTCGGGAGCAGCGGGTTCGGGTTGTCGGGGCGGAACAGCCGGCCCAGGTTGGAGGCGTGGTGCTCCGAGGCGTAGAAGTCGACGTAGTCGGCCACCTCGAACGGCAGGTGCAGCACGACGTCGTCGATCGGGTGCGTGCCCGCCGCGGGGAGGCCGTCGGCCAGCGCTGCCGTGACGGCCGCCCGGACCTCGTCCCAGCGCGCCTTGCCCTGGGCGAGGAAGGCGTTGAGCGTCGGCTGCTCGAAGGTGGCGTCACCGAGGAGCACGCCGAGGTCGACGACGTGGTCGCCGAGCCGGGTGCAGCCGCGGGGGGCGGAGCCGTCGACGGAGTAGACGCCGTAGGGCAGGTTGGTGAGCCCGTAGAGCTCGCTGTCGTTGGTCGGGTTCGTCATCGCACTGCCACCTCCGGGAGCAGGCCGAGCTCGGTCAGCTCGTCGACCGGCTCCGTGATGGAGCAGGTCCCGATCGAGCCGAGGAGCGTGGTGGTCGGGCCGTCGGGGAGCCGCCGCGCGTCGCGCTCGGCGAGGATCGCGGCGACCTCCTCGACACCGGCACCGTCGCCGGCAGCCGCGGTCGCGGCGAGCAGGTTGAGGAAGCCGTGCTGCTCGAAGCCGGTCTCCGGGTCGGTGTTGCGCAGTGCGTGGTGCAGTCCGGCGGTCGCCTTGAAGGGCACGCCCGCGCGGACCAGCGCCACCACGGCAGCGGCCAGCTCGGCCTCGTCCGGGTAGAGGTCCGCCCGGACCCCGCCCGTCCGCAGCTTCGCGTGGTACGACGTCCGGGCGAGCTCGGCGACGAGGGCGTCGCGGCGGTCGTCGCGGGGGAGCTCGACGTAGACGGTGGTGGGAGTTTCACCGGCCGGCCGGTGAAACTCACGGTTGGACGACGAACCTTCATCGTCCAACCGTGAGTTTCGTCGTCCAACCCCCGTCAGCGCGGCGTCGAGCACCGGCACCACGTCGGTCGCGGCGACGCCCTCGGGCACCGCCACCTCGAGCGCGGCCAGCCGCGCGGCGCGGATCCCGCGCACCCGGTCGACCACGTCGCCGACCAGCGCCGGCGCCGGAACGGTGACGCTGAGCGCGATGCTGCCGGCCGGCAGGTCGGCGGTCGCCTCGGCGAGGGCCGGCAGGTCGGCGAGGGCGACGACCAGCGGGCCGACCAGGTCGGCGTACGGTGCCACGCCGTGGGCCAGGTGGGCACGGACCGCGTCGGCGAGCGGCAGGTTGCCGGGCGGGAAGATGGCGGCGTCGTCCAGGAGCAACGGGAAGGTCACGACTGCCCCCGGACCCAGGACGTCACGTAGACCCCGTCGTCGCACGCCTGGCCGCCCTCGCCGAGCTCGAGCGGGCGGAAGGTGTCGACCATGACGGCGAGCTCGTCGAAGAACTCCACGCCGATCGACCGCTCGTAGGCGCCCGGCTGCGGGCCGTGCGCGTGGCCGCCCGGGTGCAGGCTGATCGAGCCCTGCCCGATGCCGGAGCCCTTGCGCGCCTCGTAGTCCCCGCCGACGTAGAACATGACCTCGTCGGAGTCGACGTTCGAGTGGTAGTAGGGCACCGGGATCGACAGCGGGTGGTAGTCGACCTTGCGCGGCACGAAGTTGCAGACCACGAAGTTGTTGCCCTCGAAGACCTGGTGCACCGGCGGCGGCTGGTGGACGCGGCCGGTGATCGGCTCGAAGTCGGCGATGTTGAAGACGTACGGGTAGAGGCAGCCGTCCCAGCCGACGACGTCGAACGGGTGGTCGGGTACGACGTGCACCGTGCCCGCGATGCCGCCAGGGCCTGGCCCGCGGTGCTTGATGAAGACCTCGACCGGACCTTGCTCGTCCGGGAGGAAGGGCTCGGCCGGCGTGCGCAGGTCGCGCTCGCAGTACGGCGCGTGCTCGAGCAGTTGCCCGAACCGGGACAGGTAGCGCTTGGGCGGGGTGATGTGGCTGTTGGCCTCGATGGCGTAGAGGCGCAGCGGCTCGCGGCCGGTCGGCACCCAACGGTGGGTCGTCGCGCGCGGCAGGATGACGTAGTCGCCCTGGCCGACCTCCAGCACGCCGAACACCGTCTCGACGAGGCCGGTGCCGCTCTCGACGTACACGCACTCGTCGCCGATGCCGTTGCGGTAGAGCGGCGAGGCCTTCCCGCAGACGGCGTAGGAGATGCGGACGTCGCCGTTGCCGAGCACCAGCCGGCGCCCGGTCACGGCGTCGACCTCCGTCCAGGCGCCGTCGGGGCTGTCGTCGAAGAGGTCGTGCAGCGTGAGGTGGCGGGGGACGAGCGGGTGGTTGGGGGTCGTGGTGAGGTCGGGAAAGTCCCACACCCGGGCCTCGACGACCGCCGACGGGATCGTGCGGTGGTAGAGCAGCGAGGAGTCGGAGGAGAAGCCCTCCTCGCCCATCAGCTCCTCGAAGTAGAGCTGTCCGTCGTCGGCGCGGTGCTGCGTGTGCCGCTTCGGCGGCACGAACCCGATCCGCTGGTAGTGGGCCATCGCCGTCGCCTCAGAAGTTCCCGCGGCGCTCTTGCTCGCGCTCGATGGCCTCGAAGAGCGCCTTGAAGTTGCCCTTGCCGAAGCCGAGCGAGCCGTGCCGCTCGATGAACTCGAAGAAGACCGTCGGCCGGTCGCCGAGCGGCTTGGTGAAGATCTGCAGGAGGTAGCCGTCCTCGTCGCGGTCGACGAGGATGCCGCGCTTCTGCAGCTCCTCGACCGGGACCCGGACCTCGCCGATGCGGGCGCGCAGCTCGGGGTCCTCGTAGTAGGAGTCCGGCGTGTTGAGGAACTCGATGCCCTCCGCGCGCAGCGCGTCGACGGTGCGCAGGATGTCGTTGGTGGCCAGCGCCAGGTGCTGCGCGCCGGGACCGTCGTAGAACTCGAGGTACTCGTCGATCTGCGACTTCTTCTTCGCGATCGCCGGCTCGTTGAGCGGGAACTTCACGCGGTGGTTGCCGTTCGCGACGACCTTCGACATCAGCGCCGAGTAGTCGGTGGCGATGTCGTCGCCGATGAACTCGGCCATGTTCGTGAAGCCCATGACCTTGCGGTAGAACTCGACCCAGTCGTCCATCCGGCCCAGCTCGACGTTGCCGACGATGTGGTCGAGGGCCTGGAAGAGCCGCTTCGGCGCCCCGTCGCGCTTGACGAAGGTGGAGGTCCGGGCGACGTAGCCGGGGAGGTACGGGCCGTCGTACCGGCTGCGGTCGACGAGGGTGTGGCGGGTGTCGCCGTACGTCGCGATCGCGCCGACCCGGACGGTGCCGTGGTCGTCGGTCAGGTCGTGCGGCTCCTCGAGGACCGTCGCGCCGACGGAGCGGGCGTGCTCGATGCACTTGTCGACGTCGGGGACCTCGAGCGCGATGTCGACGATGCCGTCGCCGTGCTTGCGGTGGTGGTCGAGCAGCGGGCTGTGCGGGTCGACGCCGCCCTTGATCACGAACCGGACCGCGCCGCTCTTGAGGACGTAGGCCATGTGGTCGCGGTTGCCGGTCTCCGGACCGGAGTACGCCACCAGCTCCATGCCGAAGGCGGAGATGAAGAAGTGGGCCGACTGGGTGGCGTTGCCGACCGCCCAGACCGCGGCGTCCCAGCCGGTCACCGGGAACGGGTCCTCGCGGTCGTCGTACTCGACGAGGCCGACGAGCTGCTTCAACGTGTCGAGGTCGAGCTCGGCGAGCCGCTCCTCGCTGGTCAGGGTCTCCTGGAGGGACATGTGAGCAGCACAACAGGGTCGACGGAGGCCGCACAACCTGCGCATCAGGAGGTCGTCAGAATGGCCAGTTCTGCCTAGGTGGACGGTGCATCGACTGGTCAATCTGACTAGCATCGGATCATGGCTGATCCGCTCGCCCTCGACCAGGTCGACATCGCGCTGCTCACCGCGCTGACCGAGCACCCGCGGGCCGGCGACCTCGAGCTGTCCCGGCTCACCCAGGTCGCGCGGGCGACCGTCCAGAGCCGGCTGCGACGGATGACGGAGGCCGGCGTCATCGCCGACTGGGACCCCACGCTCGACGTCGCCGCCGCGGGCTACGAGGTGCAGGCCTATGTCACCCTCGAGATCTCCCAGGGTGCGCTCGACGAGGTGAGCCGCGACCTCGCCGCGATCCCGCAGGTCCTCGAGGCCTATGTCACGACCGGCTCGTACGACGTCCTGTGCCGGGTCGCCACCCGCTCCCACCCCGAGCTGCAGGCGACCCTCGTCCGCATCGACCAGTCGTCGTCGGTCGTGCGCTCGACGAGCGTCATGGTGCTGTCGGTGCTCATCGCGCCCCGGGTGCTGCCGCTGCTGGCCAGTGCCGACGCGGCGCCCAGTCGCCGGGCTCCGGCCTACCGCAGCTGACCGGCGAAATTTTACTTTCGACGGGCTGACAGCGGCCGCTCTCGTCTGTCATCGTTCTTCCACCGCCGCTGGTGACCCGAGACGCCAGCGGCGGCTTCAATTTTTCCGGGGTGGTTCCACCGGCCGCGCTCAGAAGCCCTTCCAGAGCAGGGCCAGGCGGTAGTCGGTGTTCATGTAGTTCACCAGCGACTGGAGCCTCCGGTCCGGGACGGTGGCGTTCGTCGTACCGACCGTAACGCCGACGATGTTGCCGTAGACGCTCTTGTTCCACTTGCCCTGCACGAAGTCCTTGATGACCGACTCGTCGCGCAGGTCGAGGTCCTTGTCGTCGAGCTTGGCCTCCGCGGCCTTCGCGTGGCGCTCGGAGTCGAAGACCAGGAAGACGTGGGTGACGCGTGCCTTGCCGCCGAGCGCGGCATAGCTCCACTGGACGGCGTACTCGCACCGCTGCTGGGTGAAGACGGAGCCGTCCTCGACGGGGCCGCAGCTGTCGTAGTCCCAGGAGTCGCGCAGCGTCGCGTTGTGCTTCACGTCGCCGTACTGGAAGTCCCAGTCGCCGGGGAAGTCGGACGTCTTCACGTCGCCGTGGATGTCGTCGCCGGTGTCGTCGGTCGGTGAGTACGGCGTCGCGGGGGTCGTCGCCGACGACGGGTCGATCGGCGAGGGGTCCGCCGTGGCGGACGAGGCCTCGGTGGGGCTCGGGGTGTCGGTGCTCTCCGAGGTCGACGAGGACCTGTCGCCGCCGGCCTTCCTGTCCCCGTCGTCGTCGCGCGTGGCGAGCAGGACGGCCGTCGTCACGATGCCGCCGACCAGCAGCACGACGAGCGCGACGATCCCGATGATCAGCCCGACGTTGCGCTTCGGGCCGCCTCCGCCGTACGGCGGCTGCCCGGGCGGACCCCAACCCGACGGGCCCTGCGGCGGGCCCCACCCGGGCGGCGGACCCTGGGGCGGACCCTGGGGTGGACCGGAGGGCGGACCCTACGGCGGGCCCCAGCCCGGAGGTCCGGCGGGGGGCGGCTGGGGTGGGTAGCTCATGCGCCGGTCCTACCCCGCCGGAGGCTCGTCAATCCGCTCCGGCATTCGATCGATCCAATGCGGACGGCGCCGCAGGCGGCCCGATCTCGGGTGGTGGCGCCGATGTGCGCGAAGGCGAAACGGGTGTCATGGTGACTGTCACGCGGACGACGGTGTCCACGGATCAGAGTGATTCGAACCCCGGATTTTTACGGGTGGGCTGTGGGGTAGCGTGCCCACACCTTGACAAGGACCGAAAGGCTGGCGAAACAAATGGTTGATGTGGAGCGGACGCTCGACGAGGCGGGTCTCACCAACCCCCACGTTCGTGAGTACGTCGCACACTGGGCCAACATCACGGGTGCAGAGCGCATCGAGGTCGTGTCCGCGGCCGACGACGCGCGCCTGATCCAGGAGTCGCTGGACGCAGGTGAGCTGCTTCCCGCCGGCGAGGGTCTCTACTACTCGCGTTCCTACTACAAGGACACCGCGCGCGCCGAGGAGCGCACCATCGTCGCGACCTCCAACGAGGCCGACAAGGGCGTCTACAACAACTGGAAGCCCTCCGCGGAGATGAAGCCGAAGCTCGTCGAGCTGATGACCGGCGCCTCCGAGGGCAAGACGATGTACGTCATCCCCTACCTCATGTCGCCGAAGGGCTCGCCGGTCGAGAAGTTCGCCGCCGGTGTGGAGCTGACCGACAACCGCAACGTCGTCCTCCAGATGATCCGCATGGCGCGGGTCGGCGTGGAGTACATCAACGACCTGGGCGACTCGTTCGTCAAGGCCGTGCACGTCACCGGCGACCTGGAGAACCTCGGCCAGGGCACGCCCGACGACAAGCGCTACTTCGTGACCGTCGCCGACGAGCGCACGATCCTGCACTTCGGCTCGTCGTACGGCGGCAACGCGCTGCTCGGCAAGATCGCCCACGGCCTGCGCCAGGGCGCCTACGACGGCTGGAAGAACGGCTTCCTCGTGGAGCAGTTCATGCTGCTCGGCATCACGGACAAGCAGACCGGCAAGAAGTACAACATCTGCGGTGGCTTCCCGTCGGCCTCGGGCAAGACGAACCTCGCCATGACGCTGGCCCCCGACGCCCTCGGCGACCGCTACTACGTCGAGTTCTACGGCGACGACATCGCGTGGATCTGGGTCGGCGACGACGGCAAGCTCTACGGCATGAACCCGGAGAACGGTGTCTTCGGTGTCGCCAAGGACACCAACGAGAAGACCAACCCGACCGCGATCGACTCGATCGTCCCGGGCACCGGCGCCATCTTCACCAACGTCGCCTACAACGCCAAGACCCAGGAGGTCTGGTGGGAGGGCAAGAGCGAGAAGCCGACCGACCTCGACGGCTGGGAGGACTGGAAGGGCGACATCATCGCCGACCGGGCCCCCGAGAACGCCGACGACCCGTGGGCGCACCCGAACAGCCGCTTCACCACCACGCTGGCCAACGTGCCCAACGTCGCGAAGGACTTCGAGGACCCTAAGGGCGTCGAGATCCACGGCATCATCTTCGGTGGCCGCACCCGCGACCGCGAGCCGCTGATCCGTGCGATCCGCGACGTCGCCGAGGGCGTGTACGACGGCCTGACGCTCGGCGCCGAGGCGACCGCGGCCGCTGACGGCCTCGAGGGCGTGCTCCGCTACGACCCGATGTCGATGCGCCCGTTCATGTCGTACTCCGAGGCCGACTACGCCGCGCACTGGCTCGAGGTCCTCGGCCGGGCGACGACGAAGCCGATCTTCGCGCACGTCAACTGGTTCCAGCGTGGCGAGGACGGCCGCTTCCTGTGGCCGGGCTACCGCGAGAACCTCCGCCCGCTGAACTGGCTGATGGAGTACCTCAACGGCGAGGTCGAGGGCGTCCAGACGCCCGTCGGCGTGCTGCCGAAGCGCGAGGAGCTCAACCTGGAGGGCCTCGACGAGCAGGCCCTCGCCGACCTGGACACGATCCTGACGATCGACGTCCCGCGCTGGCAGCAGGAGATGGGCTTCCGCGAGAAGCACCTCGCCCAGTTCGACGGCCTGCCCGAGGAGATCTGGGAGGCGCACCGCCGCGTCGCCCAGGCGCTCGACAACGCCTGAGTCCCAGCGACTCCTCGCAGCACCCCGGCTCCTCGGAGCCGGGGTGCTGTGCTTTTCGTCGCTGGGAGTTTCACCGGCCGACCGGTGAAACTCACGCTTGGACGATGAAACTTCGTCGTCCAAGCGTGAGTTTCGTCGTCCAGGCGCGACAGAATCACCGGCCGGCCGGTGAAACTCCCACCCGCCCGCGTAGCCTCCCGCCATGCGCGCCGTCGTCTGCCACCAGGCCCAGCTCACCGTCGAGGACCTGCCCGACCTGACCCCGACGCGCGGGCAGGTCCTGCTCGACGTCGAGCGGTGCGGCATCTGCGGCTCCGACCTCCACGCCCGCACGCACTGCGACGAGACCGCCGCCGACGTCGCCGAGCTCGGGTACGACGACTTCATGCGCTCGACCGACCGGGTCGTGATGGGCCACGAGTTCGTCGGCACCGTCGCCGACTACGGCCCGCGCACGAAGAGGTCCTGGCCGGTCGGCACCCGCGTCGTCTCGCTGCCGGTGCTGCGCACCGACCGCGGCGTGCACCTGACCGGGCTGACGGCGCAGGCCTCGGGCGGGTACGCCGAGCAGGTGCTCGTCGACGCCGCGATGACGATGCGCGTCCCGGACGGCCTCGACGCCGACGCGGCCGCGCTGACCGAGCCCATGGCGGTCGCCCTGCACGCCGTACGACGGGGACAGGTCGGGGCGAAGGACACGGCGGTCGTCATCGGCTGCGGCCCCATCGGGCTCGCCGTGATCGCGATGCTCAAGGCGACCGGCGTGCGGCACGTCATCGCCAGCGACTTCTCGCCGGGTCGCCGGGCGCTCGCCGAGAAGATGGGCGCCGACGTCGTGGTGGACCCGGCCGAGGAGTCGCCCTGGGCGTCCTTCGCCGAGTCGAAGCGCTACCTCACCGAGGCGATCGCGTTGGCCGAGCTCGGCCTCGACGCGATGGACAAGCTGCGCGCCGTACCGCTCCTGCCGTGGGCGCACCTGATGCGTGCGGCGGACAAGGTGGGCGCGACGCCGCGCGGGCCGGTCGTCTTCGAGTGCGTCGGCGTGCCCGGGATGATCGAGCACGTCGTCGCGAACGCACCGCTGCTCACCCGCGTCGTCGTGGTGGGGGTGTGCATGGGTCAGGACTCGTTCCGCCCGTCGATGGCGATCAACAAGGAGATCGACCTGCGCTTCGTCTTCGCCTACGACCCGAGCGAGTTCCACCAGACCCTGCAGTGGATCGCCTCCGGCAAGGTCGACGTCCGTCCGCTGGTCACCGGGACGGTCGGCCTCGACGGGGTGGCCGGCGCGTTCACCGACCTCGCCGACCCCGAGCGGCACGCGAAGATCCTGGTCGACCCGTCGCTCTGAGGTTCAACGGACCACGGCGCGGGCCATCAGGGCTGCCCAGATGATTGGTACGGCGGACGGGTCGGTCGGGTCCAGGCCGGTGAGCTCCGCGACGCGACGCAGCCGGTTGTCGACCGTGTTGGGATGGACCGCGAGCTCGACGGCCGCCCGGCGCCGGCTCATCCCGGCACGTTGGTGCACCTCGAGTGTCCGCAGCAGGTCGGGATGGTCGTCGAGCGGGCCGAGGAGCGCCGCCAGAACGGGCTGGGCAGGAGACGCCTGCCGCAGCTGGAAGTCGAGCGCCACGTCCGCGAGTGCGTAGACCCCTTCCGGCCGGCCCGTCGAGCGAACGACGTCCATCACCTCGTCGCAGAGCGGTGCGGTGGCAGCCACCTCTGCCGGGCTGGCCACGGCGACAGCCGCCCAGACGGGTGCGCCGGCGATCCGGCGGGCCGACCGCAGTGCCTTGCGGAGGCGTCCGTCGTCGGCGCTGGGCACGAGCAGGAGGCCGCCGTCGACCGACGGCTGCCAGAGCACCGGGGCGGCATAGTGCCGGTCGATTTCGCCGCGCAGCCGGCGCAGCTTGCGCCGCGCGGCGACCTCGCGGTCGACGTCCGGGTCCGCCTCGTCGGGGTGGGGGCCGACCACGAGACGCACCACCAGCAGCTCCTCGGGCAGCGCCAGCTCCGCCGGTCCGGCCGCCTCCCGGTAGCCCTCGCCGGCCAGCAGGGCGCCCAGGAGGCGCTGCCGCGCGTCGGCCTGCTCGGCGAGGACCGTGCGTCCATGTCGCGCGAAACCGGCCGCGACGGCGGTCGTCAGCCGTTCGATGAAGTCGACGAGGGTGATCGCGACCGTACGGGCATCGTCCAGCTCGTCGGGACGGGCCTGCCCGAAGCAGTGGTCGAGCGCGACCCTGGCGCCGCGGTGGTACGCCGCGAGCACCATCTCCATCGGTACCCCCTCGTCGGCGCGCAGGGCCGCTGACTCGGTGAGCGAGGCGAGCTCCTCGGTGGAGGGGCCTCCGGCGAGCGAGGTCGGGAAGAGGCGGAGCGCGTGGTCGACGACGCGGCGGACGTCGCCGTCGATGAGCTCGCGTGGCAGCCGGTCATAGACGGGCACGTGGGCGACCAGCTCCTCGAGGACGATGTCGACCAGCGCGTCGTGGTCGCGGTCGAGAAGGGCCGACACGGGCAGCCCGCCCAGACGGGCTCGTTGTGATCCGTCACAATGTGGGTCCGCTCATCTTGGTCGAGAACGCCAGCGCCGGGGCGCGGGATTGTGGCCCATCATTCCTGACGGGCGACGTCGCCCGCCACGAGCGAGAGGTCTGACGATGATGGTGAAGAAATTCGGAGCACGAGCCGGCGGGGTGCTCGGCACTCTGGCCCTGGCCGCCGCGACGGTGGCCGCCGGCGCGGTCGCGGCGCCCGCGCAGGCCGAGGACGGCCTGACCATGGTCGCGATCGGCGACTCCCAGGCGGCGGGCCCGCTGGTGACCACCCAGAACAGCTGGGACTGCCTGCGCTCGGACGACAACTGGCCGTCCGTTGCGGCGCGCACGATCGGCGCGACCCTGACCGATGTGACCTGCTCGGGCGCGACGACGTCGGACCTCACCGGTCGGCGGTTCGGCTACATGGCTCCCCAGCTGGACGCGGTGAAGCCGGACACGGACATCGTGACGATCACGATCGGCGCCAACGACCTCAACCTCGGTGTCCTCGTGCCGAGCTGCATGCAGCCGCTCCCGGCGCCGTTCGGCATCGCGTGCTCGAGCTACCAGCCGGACACGTACTCCAGCCAGATCGATGCGGTGGGCGCGCGCATCGCGTCCGCAGTGCAGTCGGTCCATACCCGCGCACCCGGTGCCCGGGTGTACCTCGTGAGCTACTACACCTACTGGGGGACCAGCGGCTGCTACCCAATCGACCCGATCTGGTCCGTCGACGCGAAGTGGTTGCAGGGCATCTTCGACCGCCTCAACGCCAAGCTGGCTGCGGTGGCCGCGAGCAACGGTGCGTCGTACGTCGACCTCGCGACCCCGAGCCGGGACCACGGTGTCTGCGCGCCGATCGCCACCAAGTGGGTGGAGGGATTGATCCCGACCAGCGCGGCGTCGCCGTACCACCCGAACGCGCTGGGCAACCGGGAGGGCGGCGCGATCGTGGCCGCCGCACTGGACTGACCGAGGCCGGAGTCGGGTGGGTGAGGGTGACCCAGGGGTCACGCTCACCCACCCGACTCGTGCGCGGTCAGCTGCGGGCGATGGAGCGGCCGGCGGCCCTTCCCGAGAAGATGCAGCCGCCGAGGAAGGTGCCCTCGAGCGCGTTGTAGCCGTGGACCCCGCCGCCGCCGAACCCGGCGACCTCGCCGGCGGCGTACAGGCCGGGGAAGCGTGAGCCGTCGGGGCGCACGACCCGGCTGTCGAGGTCGGTCTCGATGCCGCCGAGGGTCTTGCGGCTGAGGATGTTCAGCCGGACGGCGATGAGCGGGCCGTGGGCGGGGTCGAGGATCTTGTGCGGCTTGGCGACGCGCATGATCTTGCCCGTGCGGTCCTTGCGGCCGTTGTGGATCGCCATCACCTGCGCGTCCTTGCAGTAGGCGTTGTCGACCTGTCGGTCGCGGTCCTCGATCTGCTGGCGCAGCAGCGCGGCGTCGAGGACCCGGCCGCCGCGGGCGATCTTGTTCATTCCCTCGACGAGCTCCTCGAGGGTGGACGCGACGACGAAGTCCTCGCCGTGCTCCTTGAACGCCTCGACCGGGCTGGTCGCGCCCTTGCCGAGCCGCTCCTTGAGCATCAGCTTGATGTCCTTGTCGGTCCAGTCGGGGTTCTGCTCGGAGCCGGAGAGGGCGAACTCCTTCTCGATGATCGACTGGGTCAGCACGAACCACGAGTAGTCGGCGCCGGTCGCGAGGACCTGCTTCATCGACCCGATCGAGTCGGCGCCCGGGACACCCGACATGCCCTGCAGCCGGTGGCCGTCGGCGTCGAACCACATCGACGACGGGCCGGGCAGGATCCGGATCGCGTGGTCGGGCCAGACCGGGTCCCAGTTGTGGATGCCCTCGACGTAGGCCCACATGCGGTCCTTGTTGACCAGGCTGGCGCCCGCGGACTCGGTGATCGCGAGCATCCGCCCGTCCACGTGGGCCGGGACGCCGGCGATCATGTGCTCGGGCGCCGGACCGACCCGCTCGGTGGGCCAGTTGGCGCGCATCAGCTCGAAGTTGTGGCCGATGCCGCCGGACGTCACCACGACGGCGGGCGCGCGCAGCTCGAAGGTGTCGACGACCTCGCGCGACGACTTCACGCCACGCGCCAGGTCGTCGGAGGGCTCGAGGACCGAGCCCCGCACGCCGACGCACGCACCGTCCTCGACGACCAGCTCGTCGACCCGGTGCCGGAACCCGAAGCGCACCAGCCCGGCCGCCTCCGCGGCCTCGACCGGCTCCTGGAAGATCCGGACCACCTCGGGCCCGGTGCCCCAGGTGAGGTGGAAGCGGGGCACCGAGTTGCCGTGGCCGCTGGCGGAGCCGTCGCCGCGCTCGGCCCAGCCCACGAAGGTGAGTGACTTCAGGCCGAGCCCGTGGAGGTAGTCGCGCTTCTCGGTGGCCGCGAAGTCGACGTACGCCTTTGCCCACCGGCTGCCCCAGTGGTCCTCGCCGCGGTCAGGGCCCTCGTCGTCGGGGTCCTCGCCGATCCGGTCGAACGCCGCCGAGCCCTGCCAGTCCTGCCAGGCCAGCTCACGGGAGTCCTTGATGCCCATCCGGCGCTGCTCGGGGGAGTCGACGAAGAACAGCCCGCCCAGCGACCAGAACGCCTGCCCGCCGAGGTTGGCGCGGTTCTCCTGGTCGAGGACCAGCACCTTCTTGCCGGCGCGGGTGGCCTCGTAGGTCGCGACGAGCCCGGCGAGGCCGGCTCCCACGACGATGGCATCGGGCTGGAAGGCGGGGTCTGCGCTCACGCGGTGGAGCCTGCCACACCAGCGGTCGGCAGGAGGGCGTCGAGTGGCTCCCGACACATCTCCTTGCCACTGGCAAGGAACGGGTTCTAGTTTCGGCGGATGGGCATGGGGACGGCCGGCGGGGACACCGGCACGAAGGCGGCGGGCTTCGCCCGTCTCGTCGTACGACGGGCGGCGTGGGTCGTGGGCGCCTGGCTCGCCTTCACCGTGGTGATGAACGTGGCGGTGCCGCAGCTCGAGGTGATCGCCGGGCAGGACTCCTCGCCGATGGTCCCCGACGACGCGCCGTCGATGGTCGCCGTCGAGGCGATGGACGAGGCGTTCGGCAACGGCGGCAGCGAGAGCTACATCGTGGTCGCGATGGAGCGCCCCGCCGGGCTGACCGCGGCCGACCGGCGCTACGCCGAGTCGCTCGTCACGGAGCTGGCGAAGGACAAGGACGACGTCGTCTTCGTGCAGGACCTGCGCCGCCCGGAGCTGCGCAAGGCGCTCACCAGCAAGGACGGGCAGGCGCGCTACCTGCTGGTCGGCATCACCGGCGCGACCGGCGCCCCGGCGTCGATGCGGCAGGTGACGGCGGTCCGCGACATCGTGCGCGAGCGCGCGCCCGACGGCCTGACCGTCGAGGTCACCGGGCCGACCGCGACGGTGGTCGACCTGACGACGGAGACCGAGCACAGCGTCGTACGGATCACCATCGTCACCATCGGCCTGATCGCGCTGATCCTCTTCCTCATCTACCGCGCCGTCGCGATCCCGCTCATCGTGCTCGGCGTCGTCGGGCTCGGCCTCGGCGTCGGGCGGGCAGTGGTCGCATGGTGCGGCATGGAGGACTTCTTCGCGGTCTCCACCTTCAGTGGCTCCTTCCTCACCGCGATCGTGCTGGGCGCCGGCACCGACTACGCGGTCTTCCTGGTCGCCCGCTACCACGAGCAGCGGCGCCTCGGCGTCGAGCCGGCGCAGGCCGCGGCCATCGCGGCGACCCGCGTCGGCGGGGTGATCGCCGGGTCGGCCGTCACCGTCGTACT
Organism: Nocardioides aromaticivorans; assembly: GCF_013408525.1. Classification (NCBI taxonomy): domain Bacteria; kingdom Bacillati; phylum Actinomycetota; class Actinomycetes; order Propionibacteriales; family Nocardioidaceae; genus Nocardioides; species Nocardioides aromaticivorans. The sequence goes on along the minus strand of NZ_JACBZM010000001.1, from coordinate 1,683,895 downwards.
GGCGACGCTGTGCATGGTCTTCGCCGACCTCGGCTTCTTCAACACGACGGGGCCGGCGGTCGCCGTGAGCATCGCGGTCAACCTGGTCCTCAGCCTGACCCTCACCCCGGCGCTGCTGGCGCTCGCCGGCAAGCGGGGCTGGGCCGAGCCCCGCGAGTCGAAGGCCGCCGGGGCCTGGCAGCGGGTCGCGAACCTCGTCGCCGCCCACCCCGTGCGGATGCTCGCCGCGTCGCTGGTCCCGCTCGCGCTCCTGGCGGCGCTCTTCCCGTTGGTCGACCTGTCGTACGACATCCGCGAGCCGCTCCCCGACGACGCCGAGAGCAACCGCGGGTACGCCCTGCTCGCCCGGCACTTCCCCGTCAACGAGGTGCTGCCCGACTACGTCGTCATCCAGGCCGACCACGACCTGCGCAACACCCGCGACCTCGCCCTCATCGAGCGCGCGTCCGCGGCGGTCGAGCAGCACGAGGGCGTCGCGCTCGTCCGCACGATCACCCGGCCGACCGGCGAGCCGATCACCCAGGCGTCGGTGGCGTACCAGTCCGGCCTCATCGGCGACCGGCTCGGCGAGGCCAAGGACCGGGTCGCGAAGGGGGCTGGTGGCGCGGAGCAGCTCGCCGACGGGGCCGGGCAGCTCGACGACGGCGCCAGCCAGCTGGCCGACGGCGCGGACCGGGCGGTCGCCGGTGCGGACCGGATCGCCACCGCCACGGCTCGCCTCTCCCGCGGGATGACCAAGCTGCTCGACGGTGCGGACGCCAGCGTGACCGGCGCGGGCGGGCTGCGCGAGGGCGCGGCCTCCCTCGCCGACGGGCTCACCACCGCCGCCGACCAGGTCCAGCTCGCGGTCGACTCCCTCGGCCTCGTGTACGACGCCCTGGCCACCAAGTCCCTCACCTGCGGCCTCGACCCGGCCTGCCGCCAGGCCCGGACCGGCATCAAGAGGATCTGGGAGGCCGAGCGCGACCAGCTCCTGCCCGGCCTGCGCGAGGCGGCCCGCGGCGCCCGGACCCTCGCGCGGGGGACCGGCGACCTCCGCGCCGGCCTGCGCCAGCTCCGCAGCGGCCTCGCGCAGGCGCGCGGTGGCACCCAGCAGCTGGCCGCCGGCCAGCGCACCTTCGCCGACCGGCTCGACGAGCTGTCCGGCGGGGCCGACCAGCTCGCCACCGGTGCGGACCGGCTGCGCGGCGGCACCGAGCAGGTCGCGGCGTCGCTGCCCGAGCTCGAGGAGGGACTCGCGGTCGCCGTACGCCACCTCCGCACGACGCGGCGCGAGGCCGACGGCGCGGGTGCGGGCGGGTTCTACCTGCCGCCGACGGCGCTCTCGAACCAGTCGTTCGCCAGCGCCAGCAGGCTGTTCGTCTCCGAGGACGGCCGCACCGCGCGGATTGCGGTCCTCGGCGACACCGATGCCTTCGGGCCCGAGGCGGCGCAGCGCTCGGAGGAGGTCCTCGACATCATCGAGACGTCGTTCAACGGGACCCGGCTCGACCACGCCACGGTCGCGGTCACCGGCATGGCGGCGACCAACAACGACCTGCGGCACTACTCCCAGTCCGACCTCGAGGTCATCGCTGCCGGCGCGCTGGTCGCGGTCTTCCTCGTGCTGCTCCTGCTGCTGCGCAGCCTGGTGGCGGCGTTCGCGCTGATGGCCACGGTGGTGCTGTCGTACGGCGCCGCGATCGGCCTCTCCGTGCTGGTGTGGCAGTACGGACTGGGCATCCAGCTCGACTGGACCGTCGCCGCCATCGCCTTCGTGATCCTCGTGGCCGTCGGCGCCGACTACAACCTCCTGCTGACGAAACGGATGCACGAGGAGGCGCCCGACGGGTCGGCCGCCGGCATCGCGCGGGCGACCGCGGCCACGGGCGGCGTGATCACCTCGGCCGGCGTGATCTTCGCGGTGTCGATGATGGCGCTGCTCGCCGGACGGGTCACGACCATCGGCCAGGTCGGCTTCACGATCGCGGTCGGCCTGCTGCTCGACACCTTCGTCGTGCGCTCGCTCCTGGTCCCGGCGCTCGCGACCCTGCTCGGACGGCGGCTGTGGTGGCCGCAGCGCCCGGAGCAGGCTGGGGCAGAATCGGGGGCATGAGGTTCGGGCGATGACCGTGGGCGACCTGCGTCAGCGCCTGCTCCGCGCCGCCGAGCAGGAGATCGCGACCAGCGGCCCCGCCAAGGCCAGCCTGCGCGGGATCGCCCGCCGGGTCGGGGTGTCCCACCAGGCCACCGCCCACCACTTCGACGACCGGGCCGGACTGTTCACCGCGCTGGCCGTCGAGGGCTTCGAGCTGCTGCTCGAGCAGTCGGCCGCAGCGGTCGAGGCGGTCGGGGCCGACGGGATCGCGTCGGGGGCCCAGGTCGCGGCCGCGGGTGCGGCGTACGTGGAGTTCGCGACGCGGCACCCCACGATGTTCGACGTCATGTTCCGCCCCGAGCTGCTGCACGCCGACGACCCGCGCCTGCTCGACGTGCGCCGCCTGCACCGCGACCTGCTCGTCCAGATCGTCTCCGCGGCCCAGGCCGAGGGCTGGGGCGCCGCCGTCCCGACCGAGGAGCTGGCCGTCATGGGCTGGGCCGCGGTCCACGGACTGGCGGTCCTGCAGCGCGACGCCCAGCTCGGCGACGTGCTGCCCGAGGTCGACACCGGCCGGCTGCTCGAGCGGGTCGCCCGGGCCCTCGACGCGATCGGCTGAGTCGACTCCGAGCGGGATCCGTCGCGGGCGTCATACGAACCGAGCGTCGGAGAGCCCGCTTCGTATGACCTCCCCCGGGGCGCGTGGGGGTGGGGGCGGGGCGTCATGCGAACCGAGCGTCATGACGGCCTCTTCGTATGACGTCCCCCGGGGCGTGTGGTGGTGGGGCGGGACGTCATACGTATCGAGCGCTATGACGCCCGCTTCGTATGACCTCCCCCGGACCGCGTGGTGGTGGGGGCGGGGCGTCATACGAACCGAGCGCTATGACGCCCGCTTCGTATGACGTCAACGGCGCCGGCGCGGTCGGGGCACTCGCGTGGTCAGGAGATCCTGCGGGCGGCGCTCTTCGCCGTCACCGTCGGGAAGCCGCTCCGCTTCGCCGTCACCTGGAAGGTGATCAGGTGGCCGCGGTCCGCGCGGGTCGTCGTGTACGTCGTCCGGGTGGCGCCGGTGATGGGTTTGCCGTCGCGCAGCCAGCGGTAGCTGAAGGTGTGGCCCACCTGTCGCCAGGTGCCCTTGCTGCCGGTGAGCGTGCGGCCGACGCGGGCGGTGCCGGTGAAGGTGGGGCGGACGGTGCAGGCGGCGGCGACGTTGACGGTCTTGCTCACCGGGAGGGCGTCACCCCAGCCGTCCCTGGCGGCATCGACCCGCACGCTGATGCGCCGGCCTGCGTCAGCCGTCGTCAGTTTGTACGTCGTCCCGGTCGCGCCGGCGATCGGCGTGCCGTCGCGCAGCCAGCTCCGGGTGAGCTCGGCGTCGGAGGGTGTCGGGGTCGCGCCCGTGGCGGTGAGCAGGGAGCCCGCCTTCAACGTTCCGCTGATGCTGGCGGCGGTGAGGGTGACGGGCGGAATGACCTTGACGATGGTGGATGCCGTGACAGGGACGGGGTCTGCCAGCTGGTCGTGGATCACCTTGACCTGGATCGGGTACTCGCCCGGCGTGGCCCAGATCGGCTCGACGAGGTCGTCATGGGGATCGGCGATGTCATCGAAGTCCCCGTCGCCGTCGAGTTCCCACGAGAACGTCAGGACGCTGTTGAGCGGGTAGTTGGAGACGGTCGCGCCGATGGAGCTCTTGCGGCCTGCGACAGCGACCGGATTGCCGAGTCCGACCTTGAAGGCAGCTATCACGAGGATCTCCGTCGAGGCCGTCGACGTGATTCCGTTGACGGTGGCTCGAACCGTGATCGTGAAGGTCCCGAGGTCATGCTCCGCCGGGTTCCAGATGATCGCGTTGTTGGTGCCGTCGTCGAACCCGTCCCCGTCGAGGTCCCACTCGTAGAGCACGGGGGGATCGCCCGCAGGCGTCTGGTCGAGCGTCGCGCCGATGAGCACGGGCTTGGCGTCGATCGGAATGAAGGGCGGAGCGTTGACGATCCGCACCTGCGGCGGCGGCTCGTCCTCAGCCGCTGCCGGAGCAGCAACCCCCGCGACGGCGACCACCCCCGCGACGTACGCCCCGATCATCCGACGCATCACACGGCCCCCTCTGCCGGTACGGCCAGGCGGGTCGGTTCGCCTCGCCCGCGCAACATGGTCTCACCGTGCTCGACCCAGCGCTCGGCCTCCATCGACCCCGCTTCCCGCGCCGCCTCGACCGAGTCCCACGCCGCGAGCACGCAGCCGGGGACGTCCTTGGCGAGGTCGGTGATGCGGGAGGCGGAGTTCACGGCGTCGCCGATGACGGTGTACTCGAAGCGCTGCTCGTGGCCGACGTTGCCGGCGACGACCTGGCCGGTCGCGACGCCGACGCCGGCGCCGACCTCGGGCACCTCGACGGCGAGCCGGCTCGCCATCGCCCGCGCGGCGGCGAGCGCGGCGGCGGCGTGGTCGGCGTGCTCGACGGGGGCGCCGAAGATCGCGAGCACCGCGTCGCCGATGAACTTGTTGACCAGTCCGTGGTGGCGGTCGACCTCGTCGACGACGACGCCGAAGAACCGGTTGAGCACGGCGACGACCTCGGTCGGCCCGTGCTGGGTCGCGTACGTCGTCGAGCCGACCAGGTCGACGAAGAGCACCGAGCACACGCGGGTCTCGCCGCCCAGCTCGACCTCTCCGGCGCCGACCGCGGCGGCCGCCGCCGCGACCTCCTGGCCGACGTGGCGGCCGAACAGGTCGCGGATCAGCTCGCGCTCCTGGAGCCCGGTGACCATGTCGTTGAAGCCGGACTGCAGCTGCCCGAGCTCGGTGCCGTCGTACACGACGACGTCGGCGTCGAGGTGGCCCGCCTCGACCTCGCGCATCGCGTCGCGCAGCGACAGCAGGGGCGCGACGACGGCGCGGGCGTTGAGGTCGGTGAGCAGGAAGCCGAAGACGAGCACGATCCCGCAGACGATGATCGTGACGACGGCGAGCTGCTGCAGGGTCGCGTCCTCACCGGCCGGCGTCAGCGCCAGGATCGCGGCGATCATCAGGCCGACGACCGGCGCGCCGGTGCCGAGGATCCAGAAGATCGCCATCCGCGGGCCCACGCCGACGCCGCGCACCTTCTCGGTCACCCGCACGTCGGCGAGCGCCCGCGCCGCGATCGGGCGCAGCGAGAACTCGGTCAGGAGGTAGGACACGCCGGCCACGACGACGGCGCCGATGCCCACGGTCAGTCCGGTGCCGAGGGCGCGCGAGGGCTGCAGGAAGACGGTGAGCAGCGTGAACAGCACCGTCCCGACGCCCCACATCAGCAGCTGCATCGTGGTGAGGGTGAGCGGGACCCGCAGGGCACGCGCCCGCTGGGTGTGGTCGGGGTCGACGCCCGGCTGGGTCGCCCAGCGCAGCGCGCGCAGGGACGTCGTCGTACCCCAGATGGCGCCGACGGCCGCCGCCGTGAAGACGTACGTCGGGATGGCGATCGCCAGCGCGATCACCATCTCCCTGTTCGGGGACGGCGAGGGGATCGCCCAGGTGTTGACGACGAAGACGACGAGCGCGCCGATCAGGTTGGTCGAGACCAGCAGGACGGTCAGCAGGACCTGGATCCGGATGCGGAGCTGGCGGGGCCCCTGGTCGCGCGGGCCGAGCAGCCGGGAGCCGAAGGGGCCCCTCCGGCTGGACAAGGATCCCCGCGGCATGACCGAAGCGTAGTGCCCCGGTTGCCCTCACCTGATTGGATCGACTCCATGACCGGCACCCCCGCGGTCGCCTTCACGGCCGCCGAGATCACCGACGCCTACGCCGTCTTCCACGAGAAGGTCGCCGTGATGGCGGAGACCGGCGACTGGACGGGCTACGCCGACCTGTTCACGCCGGACGCGGAGTACGTCGAGCACGCGATGGGTACCTTCCACGGCCGTGACGAGATCCGGGAGTGGGCGGTGCGGACGATGACGTCGTACCCGGGCCGGGTCATGCCGGGCTTCCCCATCAGCTGGCAGGTCGTCGACGCCGAGCAGGGCCGCCTGGTCTGCGAGGTGCTCAACCCGATGCCGGACCCGGGCGACGGGACGATGCTGACCGAGCCGAACATCACGATCATGACGTACGCCGGCGACGGGCTCTTCTCCCGCGAGGAGGACGTCTACAACCCGCTCCGCTTCCACGCGATGGCCCTGAGGTGGGCGCGCATCGCCGCCGCGCACGGCAAGGCGGACGAGGACGTACTGGTCTGGCTCGACAAGTTCGGAGGCGGCCGGTGACCGGGGCAGCGAAGCGGATCCTGCTGGAGATCCTCGGCTGGGTCCTGCTCCTCGCCGGCATCGCCGCGATGGTGCTGCCCGGTCCCGGGCTGCTGCTGATGGCGGCCGGCCTCGCCGTGCTCTCGCAGCAGTACACCTGGGCCGAGCGGCTGCTCGACCCCGTCCTGCTCCGTGCCCTTCGGGCCGCCGCGGAGGGCGTCGAGACCTGGCCCCGGATCATCGCCTCGACCCTCGGCGCGCTCGGGTTGGGCGCGTTCGGTGCGCTCTGGATCGTCAAGCCCGACGTCCCGTCGTGGTGGCCGATCGACGAGAAGTGGTGGCTCGTGGGCGGACCGTGGACGGGCGTCACGCTCATCCTGTCGTCGCTGATCGCGCTGGGGCTGCTCGTCTACTCCTACCGCCGCTTCCACGGCAAGCCCGAGGCGCGGGCCGCGCTGGAGTCGAAGATCGACGAGGCCGACGACGACGCCCACGAGCAACGCGAGCGGATGCGGCGGCACAAGGAGGAGTCGTGACCTTCCGACGTCCCGAGCCCGGCGACGACCGGAGCATGCGCGAGCGGATGCTCGCGGGCGACTGGTACGTCGCCGACGACGCCGACCTGCTGGAGGCCTACCAGCGCGCGGTCGACCTCACGACGGCGTACAACGCGACGTCCGCCCGGGAGGGTGAGCGTCGTCGCGAGCTGCTCGAGGCGCTGCTCGGCGAGGTGGGCGAGGAGGTCACGATCCGGCCGCCGTTGCAGGTCGACTACGGCACGCAGATCCGGGTCGGTGCCCGTACCTTCGCCAACTTCGGCCTCGTGGCCCTGGACGTCGCGGAGATCGTGATCGGCGACGACGTCCAGATCGGGCCCAACGTCCAGCTGCTGACGCCCATCCACCCGCTCGAGGCGGGTCCCCGCCGGGACAAGTGGGAGGCCGCGAAGCCGATCACGATCGGCGACAACGTCTGGCTCGGCGGCGGTGTGATCGTGTGCCCCGGCGTCACGATCGGGGCGGACACCGTGGTCGGCGCGGGATCGGTCGTCACCAAGGACCTGCCCGCCGGCGTGCTCGCGCTCGGCAACCCGGCCCGGGTGGTGAGGGAGCTCGACCGGTCATGAGCGGGCTCTCCCTGTTCGAGGCGCTCGAGGCCCGGCGTGCGGCGGGCAGCCGGCCCGGGCGACGTGACGACGGGCTCCGGATCGCGCTGGCCATCGAGGGCGGCGGCAACCGCGCCGCCTACTCCGCGGGCATGGCGCTCGCGCTCGACGAGGCCGGCCTGACCGACGCCTTCGACGACGTCTACGGCACCTCCGGCGGCGCGTTGAACGCCGCGTGGCTGCTGACCGGCGAGGCGCAGCGGTGGATGCGCAGCTGGGCCTGGCCCGAGGTCGCGGCCGCCGGCATCACCAACCCGCGGCGGGTCCTGCGCGGCGGACCGCTCATCGACCTCGGCCTGCTCGTCCACCACGTCTACGAGTCGATCACGCCGATGGACTTCGAGGCGATCCTCGCCAACCCGATCGGCTTCCACCCGATGGCGACCGACGCCCGCACCGGCGAGGGGACCGACCTGGCGTCGTACGTCACCGACCGGCGGAGCCTGCAGACCGCGCTGCGCGCCAGCTCGTGCCTGCCGCTGCTGGCGGGCCGTCCGGTGCGCATCGGCGGACGGACGTACGTCGACGGCGGGCTCTCCGAGGGCGTGCCCTACCGCCGGGCGCTGGCCGACGGGGCCACGCACGTGCTCGTGCTGCGCACGCGGCGCTCGGACCAGTACGCCGAGCCGCCGTCGCGGCTGGAGCGGGCCCTGCTGGCGCCGTACTTCCTCCGGCACGGGTGGAAGGCGGGGCGTGCGCACGTCGACCGGCACAAGACCTACGCCGCCGACGACCTCCACCTCGCCGAGTCCAGCGCCGCGCCGGTGGCCACGCTGGTCGAGGTGCGCCCGCCGCTCGGCTCGCCGGACGTGGGCCGGCTGAGCAGCGACCTGGACTCGATCGCGAACGCGATCGAGCGGGGACGGGTGACGATGAACGCCGCGCTGGGTCGTGAGGAATCGGTCGGACCCGACGTCTAGTCTCGGCCCGTCATGACCCTCCACCTCCACCGCGCCGCGCGCACCGACCTGCTCGCCGACGAGCTCGGCACGCTGTTGGCGACCCCGCCGGACGACCCCTTCGCGAGCGAGGTCGTCGTGGTGCCGGCGCGGGGCGTGGAGCGGTGGCTGACCCAGCGGCTCTCGCACCGGCTCGGCACGGGCCCGCGCGGGGGCGACGGCGTGTGCGCCGGTGTCGACTTCCTGCAGCCGGCCTCGCTCGTCGGGCTGCTGCTCGGTCGCGCGGCCGACGACCCGTGGCACCCCGACCGGCTGGTCTGGCCGCTGCTGGCGACCATCGACGACAGCGTCGGCCAGCCGTGGTGCGCGACCCTGTCGACCCACCTCGGGCACGGCATCGGTGGCGAGGAGGGCGAGCTGCGCCGGAGCCGGCGGTGGTCGGTCGCCCGGCGCTTGGCGGAGCTCTTCTCGTCGTACGCCGTCCAGCGGCCCGCGCTCGTCACCGACTGGCGCGAGGGCCGCGACACCGACGGTGCCGGAGGCGCGCTGGCGCCCGACCTCGTCTGGGAGGCGGAGCTGTGGCGGCGGCTGCTCGCCCGGATGGCCGCGGCCGGTCACGACGAGGCGCCCGACCAGCGCCACGCCCGGGTCTGCGCGGCCCTGCGCGCCGGAGAGCTCGACGGCCTCGAGCTGCCCGACCGGCTCTCGCTCTTCGGCCACACCCGGCTGCCCGAGACGGAGATCGACCTGCTGGTCGCCCTCGCCACCCACCGCGACGTCCACCTCTGGCTGGCCCAGCCGTCGGCCGCCCTGTGGGACGCCGTCGTGGCGGACGGCGCCGAGGTGCGCCGCCGGTCCGAGGCGACGTCGGCCGGGCTGGCGGGCCACCCGCTGCTCGCCTCGCTCGGCCGCGACTCCCGCGAGCTGGCGACCGTGCTGGGCGCCCGGGTCGCCGCGGGCGAGGCGGTCGACGCGGGCGCGGCCCCGGAGCCGGCCACGCCCGACACGCTGCTCGGCTGGCTGCAGGGCGACCTGCGGGCCAACGCGGCTCCCGGTGCGGACACCCGCGCGGCGAGGCTGACCGGCGACGACGACCGCAGCATCCAGGTCCACGCCTGCCACGGCGCGGCCCGCCAGATCGACGTGCTGCGCGAGGTGCTGGTCGGTCTGCTGGAGGACGACCCGACGCTCGAGCCGCGCGACATCGTCGTGATGTGTCCCGACATCGAGACCTACGCCCCGCTCATCTCCGCCGGCTTCGGCCTCGGGGAGCTGATCGCCGACGACGAGTCCGGTGACGGGCTGCACCCGGCCCACCAGCTGCGCGTCCGACTCGCCGACCGGGCCGCCAGCAGCACCAACCCGCTGCTCTCGGTGGCGGTCGCGCTCGTCGAGCTGGCCGGCGGCCGGGCGACCGCGTCGCAGGTGATCGACCTGCTGTCGCGGCCGCTGTGCCGGCGGCGGTTCGGGTTCAGCGACGACGACCTGGCCCGGATCACCCGCTGGGTCGCGGAGGCCGGTGTGCGCTGGGGGATCGACGGCACGCAGCGGGCGGCGTACGCGATGGAGGGCTTCGAGCACAACACCTGGCGGGCCGGGCTCGACCGGCTGCTCCTGGGCGTCGCGATGAGCGGCGACGACCACCGCAGCCTCGGCCGCGGGCTCCCGGTCGATGACATCGCGAGTGGCGAGATCGAGCTGGTCGGTCGGCTCGGCGAGGCCGTCACCCGGCTCGGCGCCTGTCTGACCGCTCTCGACGCGGCGCAGGCGGCGGGCGACTGGTTCGACGCGGTGGCGACCGGCGTGCGCGACCTGTGCGAGGTCGACACCGACGACGCGTGGCAGCTGCCGCAGTTCGAGCGCGAGCTCGCCCGGGCCCGGGCCAGCGCGGAGCAGAGCGCGACCGACGTCCCCCTCCGGTTGGCGGACGTGCGTGCGCTGCTCCAGGCCCGGCTGGCGGGGCGCCCCACCCGCGCCAACTTCCGCACCGGCACCCTCACCGTCTGCACCATGGTCCCGATGCGCTCGGTGCCGCACCGCGTCGTGTGCCTGGTCGGCCTCGACGACGGCGTCTTCCCCCGCGCCACCGGGGTCGACGGCGACGACGTGCTCGGCCGCGACCCGCTCGTCGGCGAGCGCGACCGCCGGGGCGAGGACCGGCAGCTGCTGCTCGACGCGATCCTCGCGGCGGGGGAGCGGCTGGTGGTCACCTACACCGGCGCGACCGAGCACACGGGAGCGGAGCGGCCGCCCGCCGTACCCCTCGGGGAGCTGGTCGACGCCCTCGACCGCACGGCGGCGGCGCCCGTGCGCGACCACGTCGTGGTGCGCCACCCGCTGCAGTCGTACGACGTGCGCAATCACGCGCCGGGCGAGCTCGGCACCCGCGGGCCGTTCAGCTTCGACCGCGCCTCCCTCGCGGGAGCCCGGGCGTCGGTGCGCGAGCGCACCCCGGCCCCGCCGTTCCTCGACGGCGCGCTGCCGCCCGCGCCGGTGGCCGACGTGACCCTCGCCGACCTGGTGGCCTTCGTGCACCGCCCTGCCCGGACCTTCCTGCGCAGCCGCCTCGACGTGGCGACCCCGTTCGAGCCCGACCAGGTCGCCGACGCGATCCCGGTGTCCCTCAACGGGCTGGAGGTCTGGCAGATCGGCGACCGCCTGCTGCGTGAGGTGCTCGCGGCCGACGACCCGGGCGCGACAGCGCAAGCGGTGATGACCGCCGAGCAGCTGCGCGGCACGCTCCCACCCTTCGACCTGGGCCGCGGCGAGCTGACCAAGGTCGTCCAGGAGTGCCAGGAGCTGTTCACCCGCAGCGCCCAGGTCCGCACCGCCGCCCCGCGCACGATCGACGTCGACGTCGACCTCGGTGACGGCCGCCGGCTGACCGGCACCGTGCCGCGCGTCCACGGCAACCAGGTCGTGTCGCTGTCGTACTCCCGGCTCAAGCCGAAGCAGCGGCTCGCCTCCTGGCTCGAAGTGCTCGCCCTGTCGGCGGCCCACCCCGACGAGAGCTGGACCGGTCACGCCATCGCCCGCTCGAAGGCGGGGCCGCAGCGTGCCCTCGTCGGCCCGCTCGACCACCGGGCGGCGCAGTGGCTGCGCTCCGTCGTCGACCTGTACGACGCCGGCCGCGCCCGCCCGCTGCCGATGCCCCTCGACACGGCGTACGCCTGGGCGGACGCCCACGCGAAGCAGCTGCGCGGCATGGACGTCGACCCGGCCGAGGCCGCGGCGAAGGCCTGGGCGACCGACCCCTACAACGACTGGGGCATCAAGGGCGAGGACGACGACCCGGCCCACCGCCGGATCTGGGGCGCCGGTGCGGCGGTCGAGGTCCTGCTCGAGGCCGGGCTGCCGGAGGTGGCGTGGCAGCTGTGGGAGCCGCTGCTCGGCGGCGCGGAGAGGGTGGCGCAGCTGTGAGTGAATCACTCCCCCCGTTCGACATCCGCGGCCCGCTGCCGACCGGCACCACCCTGCTCGAGGCCAGCGCCGGCACGGGCAAGACCTGGACCATCGGGGCCCTGGTGACCCGCTATGTCGCCGAGGAGGGCGTGCCCCTCGAGCAGCTGCTCGTCGTGACGTTCGGTCGTGCGGCCAGCCAGGAGCTGCGCGAGCAGGTGCGCCACCAGCTCGTCGAGGCCGAGCGCGCGCTCGCCGACGACGCCGTCCCCGACCCCGCGGCGACCGACGTCATCCAGCTGCTGCTCGACTGCCCGCCCGACGTCCGGCGCCTCCGCCACGCGCGGGTCGCCCAGGCGCTGGCCGACTTCGACGCCGCGACGATCGCGACGATCCACCAGTTCTGCTCGCTGGTCCTCGACTCGCTCGGTGTCGCGGGCGACACCGACGCCCGGGCCCGGCTGGTGGAGGACCTCGACGACCTGCTGGTCGAGGTCGTCGACGACCTCTACCTCCGTGCGTTCGCGCACCAGCCCGACGGCTCGGCGCCCGTCTTCCAGCACAGCGAGGCGATGGCGATCGCCCGCACGGTCGTCAACGACCCCCAGGCGTGGCTGGTCCCCGACGACCTGCCCCGCGAGGACCCGGCCGGTCGCCGGGTGGCCTTCGCCAGCGCCGTCCGCGCCGAGCTCGACCGGCGCAAGCGCCGCCTCGGCGTGCTGTCGTACGACGACCTGCTCAGCCAGCTCGCCACGGCGCTCGAGCCCGACGATTCCCCGGCGCGGGTGCGGATGCGCGAGCGCTGGAGGATCGTGCTCGTCGACGAGTTCCAGGACACCGACCCCGTGCAGTGGCAGGTCTTCGACCGCGCCTTCTCCGGCCACTCCACGATGGTGCTGATCGGCGACCCGAAGCAGGCGATCTACGCCTTCCGCGGGGGAGACGTGACGACCTACCTCACCGCGTCCGGGACGGCCACGACCCGCCAGACGCTGGGGGTCAACCGCCGCAGCGACGCCGGCCTGCTCGCCGGCTTCCAGGCGCTGCTGGAGGGAGCCGAGCTGGGCGACGCGCGGATCGTCGTGCGCGAGGTGACCGCCCACCACCAGGAGTCGCGGTTGGCGGGGGCGCCGAGGCCGGCGCCGTTCCGGGTGCGGGTCGTGCGACGGGAGACCTTCGGCCGGCGCGGCTCCACGGCCCTGCCCGTCGGCAAGGTGCGCCCCCACATCGCCCGGGACCTCGCCCACGACATCCGCGACCTCGTCACGAGCGAGGCGACCTTCGAGGGGCGCCGGCTGCGGCCCAGCGACGTCGCGGTGATCTGCTACCGCCACGCCGACCTGTCCGCGGCCCGCGCCGCGCTGCTCGAGGTGGGCGTCCCGGCGGTGATCGCCGGCGGCGGGAGCGTGTTCGCGACCCCGGCGGCCGGCGAGTGGCTCTCGCTGCTGGAGGCGCTGGAGCAGCCGCACCGGACCCCGCGGGTGCGCGCCGCCGCGCTCACCTGCTTCCTCGGCGTCGACGCCGCCGGGCTCGACCGCGGCGGCGACGACCTGACCGACGAGCTCGGCGACCGGCTGCGGTCGTGGTCGGAGGCGCTGGCCCGCCGCGGCGTGGCCGCCGTCGTCGAGGCGGCCGTGTCCGGCGGCATGCCGGAGCGGCTGCTCGCCCGGGTGGGCGGCGAGCGCACGCTGACCGACATCCGTCACATCGGCGAGGTGCTGCACGAGGTCGCGCAGCGCGAGCAGATGGGTGCGGTCGCCCTGCTGGCGTGGCTGCGCGAGCAGGTCGTCGAGGCTCGCGACGGCCGCGGTGCCGAGCGGACCCGGCGACTCGACTCCGACGCGGCCGCCGTCCAGCTGGTCACGATCCACGCGAGCAAGGGCCTGCAGTACCCCGTCGTCTACCTCCCCGCCCTCGCCGACCGCCACGTCGGCAAGCCGCAGCGGCCGCTCTTCCACGACGCCGAGGGCCGGCGCTGCATCGACGTCGGCGGCTCGGGCCCCGACTGGGGCGACCACGTGCGCCGGTGGGCCGACGAGGAGGCCGGCGAGTGGCTGCGGCTGCTCTACGTCGCGCTGACCCGCGCGCAGAGCCAGGTCGTCGCGTGGTGGGCGCCGACCCGCAACGCGGAGGCGTCGCCCCTGCACCGGCTGCTGATGCGCCGGCCGGCGGCCGACGGCAAGGGGATGGAGCCCACGGTCCCGCCGGCGCCGGCCGTCCCCGACGAGGACACCGTCACCAGCCTGTTCGCCGCCTGGCGCGACCGCGGTGGTCCGTCGCCGGAGATGGCCGTGACTGCCGACCACGCGGGTGCGTTCGTGCCGCCCGAGGTGCCCGAGCTGGGCGCGCGGTCGTTCACGCGGGCGGTCGACACGGAGTGGCGGCGTACCTCCTACTCGGCGTTGAGCAAGGTCGACGTCGCCGCGACCCACGGGCAGCCGGGGGTGGCGAGCGAGCCCGAGGTGGCGGTCAAGGACGACGAGGACCTCTCTCCGGCGGTTGAGGTGCGAGGCGCGCCAGCGCCGAGCCTCGAAACCCCGGATGCACTGCCGTCGCCGATGGCCGACCTGCCCGTGGGCGCCACCTTCGGCTCCCTCGTGCACGCGGTGCTCGAGCACGCCGACCCGGGCGCCGACGACCTGCGCGCCGAGCTGCTCGCCCACATCGACGACCAGCTGACCTGGTGGCCGGTCGAGCTCGACCGCGAGGTCCTCGCCGACGCGCTCGTCGCGGTCCTCGACTCGCCGCTCGGCCCGCTGATGGACGGCGCCACCCTGCGCCGGATCGGCGCCCGCGACCGGCTCTGCGAGCTCGACTTCGAACTGCCGCTGGCCGGCGGCGACACGGGTCTGGCGCAGGACGACACGGTGCTGCTCGGCGACATCGCGACGCTGCTGCGCCGGCACCTGCCCGCGGACGACCCGGTCCGCGCCTACGCCGACGCGCTCGACAACCCGCTGCTCGGGGGCCAGGTGCTGCGCGGCTACCTGACGGGGTCGGTCGACGTCGTGCTGCGGGTCCCGGGCGCCGACGCCGTCCGCTACGTCATCGTCGACTACAAGACGAACTGGCTGGGCCCGATGGACGCCCCGCTCACCGCCGCCTCCTACGACAAGGCTGCCCTCGAGGACGCGATGGGCCACTCCGACTACCCCCTCCAGGCGCTCCTGTACGCCGTCGTGCTGCACCGTTTCCTGCGCTGGCGCCAGCCCGGCTACGACCCGGAGCGGCACTTCGGCGGCGTCGCCTACCTCTACCTGCGCGGCATGTGCGGACCGGGGACGCCGGTCGTCGACGGTTCCCCCGCCGGGGTGTTCACCTGGCGCCCACCCGCGACGCTGGTGGCCGAGCTGTCCGACCTGCTGGACGGGGTGCGACCGTGACCGATCTCTTCGAGGCCACCTCGCCGCACGACCCGCGGGTCGCCCGCGGGGCCGACGGGCTGCTCGCCGCCTTCAACGCCGCGGGGGTGGTCGACGCCGCCGACGTCCGTGTCGCCGAGCGGGTCGCCGCGCTGGGCGGCGAGGACGACGACCGCGTCCGGCTGGCCGTGGCGCTGGCGGTGCGGTCGGTGCGCGGCGGCTCGGTCGGGCTCGACCTCGAGGCGCTGCCCGACCTCAGCCAGGTCGTCGAGGAGGTCGGGCAGCGACCGTCACGGGACGCCCTTGCCTGGCCCGACCCGGCGGAGTGGGCGGCGGCGCTCGCGGCCTCGCCCCTCGTCGCGGCCGGCGTGGTCCACCACGAGCTCGGCCTCGTCTACCTCGACCGCTACCACCGCCTGGAGCGGCAGGTCGCCGACGACCTCCGGGCTCGCACCGCGCTCGGGCCGCCGCAGGTCGACGAGGCGGTGCTGGCCACCACGCTGGAGCGGGTGTCGGGGGAGCACCTGAGCGCGGAGCAGTCCGCGGCCGTCGTACACGCGGCGCGGCACCGGACGACCGTGCTCACCGGCGGTCCCGGCACCGGCAAGACCACGACGGTGGCGCGGGTGGTGCTGGCGCTGGCCGACCAGTTCGCGCCCCTCCACGAGCGGCGGATGTCGATCGCGCTCGCCGCGCCGACCGGCAAGGCGGCGACCCGCCTGCAGGAGGCCGTGGCGGAGGAGCTGGCGGCCCTGGGTGCGCTGGGCGACGGGCCCGGGCAGGTCGCGACGCCGGACTCGATGACCTTGCACCGGCTGCTCGGCTGGCGGCCCGACAACACGACCCGCTTCGCGCACAACCGGTCCAACCGGCTCAAGCACGACCTGATCGTGGTCGACGAGGCGTCGATGGTCGACCTGACGATGATGGCCCGGCTGCTGGAGGCGGTGCGGCCGGAGAGCCGGCTGGTGCTCGTCGGCGACCCGCGCCAGCTGACCTCGGTCGGCGCCGGCGCAGTGCTGTCCGACCTGGTCGCCGGCTTCGCCGGGCACCCGGACTCACCGGTCGTCGCCCTCACCGAGAACCACCGCTCCACCGAGCAGATCAAGGCGCTCGCGCTCGCGCTGCGCGACGACGGACCCGACGCGGCCGACGGCGTCCTCGCGGCGCTGCGGGCGGGCACGGGCGAGGTCGAGTACGTCGAGACCGACGACCCCGTCACCGCGCTGCGCGCCCGGATCACGACCGCCGCCCTCGACGTCCGCACCGCCGCGGTCGACGCCGGACCGGCCGCCGCGATCGCCGCCCTCGAGCGCTTCCGCCTGCTCTGCGCCCACCGCGAGGGTCCCTACGGCGTGCAGGTGTGGAACCGCCACGCCGAGCAGTGGCTCGCCGCCGAGCTCGGCGCGCCGCTGGGCTCGGCCTGGTACCCCGGCCGCCCGCTCCTCGTCACCTCCAACGACTACGCCCTCGACGTCTACAACGGCGAGACCGGCGTGGTCGTCCCGGACGCCTCCGGCCGTCCCCGCGCCTGGATCGCCGGCGCCGGCGCGCCCCGCCCGTTCGCCCCGGCCCGCCTCGGCGCGATCGAGACCATGCACGCGATGACCATCCACAAGAGCCAGGGCAGCCAGGCCGACGAGGTCGTGGTCCTGCTGCCCGACGCCGACTCGCGCCTGCTCACCCGCGAGCTCTTCTACACGGCGGTCACCCGTGCGAAGGAGCGTGTCGTCGTGGTCGGCTCGGAGGCCGCCGTACGCGCCGCCGTGGACACCACCGCCCAGCGCGCCACCGGCCTCCGCCAGCGACTCTCGTGAGGCGCGAAGTGTGCGGTTTTCTCCGCCGAGGTGTGAGGGTTTCTCCACCGAGGTGTGGGTACCGCCCCGGCACGCCCAACGCGTGGGCGCGCAACGATCACGAAACGCACGCGGGTTAGGGTCGAGGTCATGCCGTTCCTGCTGCGAGTGCTGCTGCCCGACGTCCCCGGTTCGCTGGGTCGCGTCGCGACGGCCATCGGTATGGCGGGCGGCGACATCGAGGCGATCGAGATCGTCGAGAAGCGCGACGACGGCACGGCCGTCGACGACGTGCTGCTCGAGGTCGCGCACGGGATGATGCCGGACTCGGTGGTCTCGGCGTGCAGCGCGCTCGACGGGGTCGAGGTGCTGTGGATCAGCCGCTACCCCGCGGGCGGCAACCTGGTCATGGACCTGGAGGCGGTCGAGGAGCTCACCGCGTCGCCCGCGCAGGCCTTCGACAAGCTGGTCGACCTGCTGCCCGCGACCTTCCGCGTCGACTGGGCCGCGCGCGTGCACCGCGCGAAGGGCGTCGTCTACGGCACGAGCGCCGCGCCCGAGGAGTTCGAGTTCGTGGAGATCGAGAGCCCGACCCGGCTCGAGTCGCCCGACGACGAGGTCACGTTGTTCGCGGCGAGCCGCCTCGACGGCAATGAGATCGTCGTCATCGGCCGCCGCGGCGGGCCCGACTACGCCGACTCCGAGATCGCCCGGCTCGGCCACCTGTGTGGCCTCGCCGTGACGATCGCGAACAGCTGACCCGCCGCGCCGACTGCTGGCTCAGGCCGCCTCGACCGGCTCCAGCACGAACACCGGGATCTCCCGGTCCGTCTTCTCCTGGTACGACGCATAGGTCGGCCAGGTCGCGACGGCGTGCGCCCACCACTTGTTCCGCTCGTCGCCCTCGGCGATCCGCGCCCGGTAGGGCTTGGGCTCCGGTCCGTCCTGCAGGTCGACGACGGGGTGCTCCACGAAGTTGGCGTACCAGCTCGGGTTGTCCGGCGCGCCGCCCTTGGACGCGATCGCGACGTACACGCCGTCCTTCTCGACCCGCATGACGGGGTTCTTGCGGAGCTTGCCGGACTTCGCGCCGACGCTCGTGATCACGACGATCGGGTCCTTGCCGCCCTGGAGGGTGTTCGCCTCCCGGCCGCCGGAGGCCTCGTACGCCGCGACCTGGTCGCGGACCCACTTCTGACTGCTCGGCTCGTACTCACCTTGAAGTGCCATGACCTCCACAAGACCACGCGGATCGGCGCTATTCCAGCGAGCGCCCGGCCTCAGACCGCCAGCGCGTGGTCGATCTCCCGGTCCAGCGCCGCCTTCGGGCGTGCGCCGCGCAGCTCGTGCACGGGCTCGCCGTCGCGGAAGACGATCATCGTCGGCAACCCCATGACGCGGTAGCGGGCCGAGGTGACGGGGTTCTCGTCGCTGTTCAGCTTCACGACGCGTAGCGCTCCGGCGCGCTCGTCGGCGATGCTCGCGAGCACGGGCGCGACCTGGTGGCACGGACCGCACCACTGCGCCCAGAACTCCACCAGCACCGGCTGGTCGGACGCGAGCACCTCGTGCTCGAAGTCGGCGTCGGTGATCTCCTGCAGGGTCATCTCGTCTCCTGGGTGTCGGGTTCGGTGGTGTCGGGGGTGTAGCTCTCGGCGTCGTGCAGCAGCCCGGACAGCTCGCCGCGCAGCCGGCGCAGCTCCTCGATGCGCTGGTCGATCTCGGCGATGCGCAGCCGGTAGGCGTCGAGGGACGCCGGGCAGACGTCCGCGCGGTCGTTGCCCGCGCGGAGGCACTCGACGAAGGGCACCGTCTCGTCGGCGGTCAGCCCCAGGGAGAGCAGCGCGCGGATCTCCCGGACGACGAGGACGTCGGCGGCGTCGTACTCGCGGTAGCCGTTGGGCGCCCGGTCGGGCGTGATCAGGCCGCGCGACTCGTAGTAGCGCACCGCCTTGACGCTGACGCCGGCCTGCTCGGCGAGGTCCTTGATGAGCACGCGTACGACGGTAGACCTTGCCCCTGGGGTCAAGGTCAAGGCTCGATCTCGGCAGCCGCTAGCGTTCGGTCCATGAGTGCGATCGAGGGCGTGAGCGAGACGTTCGACCCCACCCAGTGGGTGGAGGTCCCCGGGTTCGAGGACCTGACCGACCTGACCTACCACCGGGCGCGCGCGCACGGCACCGTCCGGATCGCGTTCGACCGGCCTGACGTGCTCAACGCCTTCCGGCCGCACACCGTCGACGAGCTGCTGCGCACCCTCGAGCACGCGCGCCAGTCCGCCGACGTCGGCTGCGTGATCCTCACCGGCAACGGCCCGAGCGCCAAGAACGGCAAGTGGGCCTTCTGTACCGGCGGCGACCAGCGCATCCGCGGCCGGGCCGGCTACCAGTACGAGGACAAGGAGATCGGCTCCGGCGACACCGGCGCCGAGGAGCCGAGCGCGATCGACAAGGCGAAGCTCGCGCGGCTGCACATCCTGGAGTGCCAGCGGCTGATCCGGTTCATGCCGAAGGTCGTGCTGTGCGTCGTACCGGGGTGGGCGGCCGGCGGCGGCCACAGCCTCTTCGTCACCTGCGACCTCGCCCTCGCCTCGAAGGAGCACGCCCGCTTCAAGCAGACCGACGCGGACGTGGGCTCCTTCGACGGCGGCTACGGCTCGGCGTACCTCGCCCGTCAGGTCGGCCAGAAGTTCGCCCGCGAGATCTTCTTCCTCGGTCAGACGTACGACGCCGACGACGCCGTCCGCATGGGTGCGGCCAACCGCTCGGTGCCCCACGCCGAGCTCGAGGCCACCGCGCTCGAGTGGGGCCGCCTGATCAACGGCAAGAGCCCGACCGCGCAGCGGATGCTCAAGTACTCCTTCAACCTGCTCGACGACGGCCTCGTCGGCCAGCAGCTGTTCGCCGGCGAGACCACCCGGCTGGCCTACATGACGGACGAGGCGCAGGAGGGGCGGGACCAGTTCCTGGAGAAGCGGGAGCCGGACTGGTCGCCGTACCCCTGGTACTACTGACGCCCCGCCCTGATCAGTAGTTGAGGACGCTCAGGACGAGGAGCGCGGCCGCCAGGGCTCCGAGCACGAGGGCGGGAGCCATCTCCTTCGGCCCGTCCTTCACGCGCAGGTGGGCGACCACCGCTCCGACCAGCAGGAGCAGGAGGCCGAGGGCGGCGAGGATGCGGAGCAGAGGAACCGCGGCCCCGGCGACCAGTCCCGCCGCGCCGGCGAGCTCCAGCGCACCGATGGCCCGGTACGCGTCGACGCCGAGACCGACGTGTGCGGCTCGGGCCCGCATCGACGGGACGGCGGCGAGCTTCGCGGCGCCGATGGCAGTGAAGGGCACCGCGAGGAGGGCGGTGAGGACGGCCGTGGTGTTCATGACTTCTCCTTGTGGCTCGAAGCGCTGTCGCGGGCGAGGGCGCGGAGCCGGCCGACCGGCACCTTGCGGCCGAAGGCGACGGCGGTCGTCCGCTGTCCGGGTCGGTCCCAGCGCAGGATGGCGTCGCCCGCCTGGACGTCCCCGTCCACCGACGCGGGCGCACCGGTGAGCGGAAGAGGGCCGGCGACCTTGATGGAGAGCCCGAGGATCTCCGTCCAGAAGTAGTCGTCGGTCGGCCGCAGCGGGCTGTCCTGCCCGAGCATGGAGGCAGCGGCGACCTTGCCCTGCGCGACCGCATTGGACCAGAACGGCGCGCGGCTGCCGCTGCAGCCCGCGGAGGGGCTGAGGCGGGCGACGTCTCCCGCGGCGAACACGCCGGGCACCGAGGTCGAGCAGCGCTCGTCGATCGCGATGCCCGCAGGATCTGCCAGCGGAGTGCCGGACAGCCATCCGACCGCGGGGAGGTCGCCGGCGCACGTGACGACGAGGTCCGCCGTCAGCGTGTCCCCGTCCGGCAGTGTCACCCCGCGGACCGGGGTTCCGGCAAGCTCGACGGGGCCGGAGACCTGGCGGGTCCGGACTCCTCGGGCCGCCGCGTGGGCCGCAAGGCGGTCCGAGAGGTACGAGCCGAGCAGCCGGCGCAGCGGGGGCTCGGTGTCGATGACGGTGACGTCCAGTCCCCTCGCGGCGGCCGCGCTGGCCACCTCCATGCCGAGGAAGCCGGCGCCGATGACGATGACCGACGCAGCGTGGTCCATCCGTTCCCGGATCGCGCGTGCGTCCGCGAGGGTGCGCAGCACGAGCTCGCCGCGCTGGTCCGGGGTCGCCAGTCGTCGCGCCGTCGCGCCGGTCGCGACGAGCAGGGCGTCGTACGGCACGGCTCGTCCGTCGTCGGTCGTCACGACCCGGCCGGGGGCGTCCAGTGCGACGGCGGGGGAGCGGACGTGCCGGAGGTCGAGGTCCGCGCACGGGTAGGAGAGCCCGGTCTCGCCTGAAGCGTCCTTCAACACGGCCTTGGACAGCGGCGGCCGTGCATACGCGCCCTCGGGCTCGCTCCCGATGATGGTCACGGTCCCGTCGTACCCCTGGGCGCGGAGCTCGCGAGCGGCGGTCAGGCCGGCGATCGACTCGCCGACGATCACCACGGCTCCGGGCCGAGTCACGAGGTCTCCCGCAGCGCGGCGACCGGGCACGACGCGATGGCCGCTCGCGCTGGCGCCTGCTGGTCAGCGGGGACGTCGGAACCCTCTGCGTGATAGGTCAGCTCGGCGTCGTCATCGAGGCTGAAGAGCTGCGGTGCCTGTTCGGCGCAGAGGCCGTGGCCCTCGCACCGGTCGTACTCGACGTGGATCCTCATGGTGGTCACCCTGCGGGGATCAGCTCGAGCGGGAGGTGCTCGAGGCGGTGGATGATGTTGTTGACGGCCCAGGTCGGCTCTCCGGTGAGCCGGATCTGCTCCACCCGGTCGAGCAGGTGCCCGAGGATGGACCGGATCTCCAGCCGGGCCAGGCCCTGCCCGGCGCATCCGTGCGTGCCGTGGCCGAACCCGAGCTGGTGGCTCGCTTCGCGGGTGATGTCGAACGTTGCCGGATCGGTCCACGCCGACTCGTCCCGGTTGGCAGAGGCGTACATGACGAGGACCCGGCTGCCCGCGGGCAGGTCGGTGCCGGCGAGGGAGGTGTCCTCGGCGAGCTGGCGGCCGAAGGCCCGCAGCGGCGACTCCAGCCGGACGACCTCGTTGATCGCGTTCGACAGCAGGCCGCGGTCGGCACGCAGGGCCTGCCACTGGTCGGGGTGCTGCGCGAACAGGTACAGCGCGCTGGCGATGGCGCTGAGGGTGGTGTCGATCGACGGTGCCAGGTAGTCGACCAGCAGCTTGGGGCAGCCGGATGCGTCCAGGCGCCCTTCGTCGACGGCCTTCAGGAGGTCCGCCCCGAGGCTGCCTTCCTGCAGGGTGCGCTGCTGGGCGACGGTGCGTGCGTAGCGCAGCATCTGCAGGGTCGGCTGGATGCTGCGGACCGACTGCCCGTTGATCGGGCCCAGCGCGTCGAAGGTTGCGGCACCCCACGCCAGGAGGCGGTCCCTGCCCTCCTCCGGCCACCCGATCAGGTCGGGGACGATCGACATGGGCAGCGCCATCGCCAGCTCCTCGACGCCGTCCACGTGCCGGCGCTGGACGGCGTCGGCGACGACGAGCCCGGCCTGCTCGTCGACCTGCTCCTGCAGCGCCCGGAGGGCACGGGGGGTGAGCCGGTGCGCCACGAGGCTGCGCCGCTCGGCGTGCTCGGCGCCGTCGCTGTTCAGGGTCGTGCCGCGCGAGAAGCGGTTCGAGATCGGGTTGAGCCCCACGCCCCGGCCCGACACGAAGGTCGTGTCGTCGAGCAGGACGGTCTTGCACTCGGCGTAGCGGGGGAGTGCGTACACCTTGTGTCGCTGGAGCCAGACCACGGGGCCCAGCGAGCGCAGGCGCTGGTAGTGGGGATAGGGATGCAGGATCGCCGAGCGCGAGTAGAGGTTTCCGGTGTCCGTCGGTACGGGCCTGTGCGGCATGGGTGCTCTCCTCCGTGGCTGCTGGTGCGTGACGAGTGTCAACCGCGCATCCCCCGCGCCAGAAGGGCATCACGCTGTAGATTGCTGGCGTGACCATGCATGACGCACAGTGCGAGCGAGGCTCGGCGTGACGTCCCGGTCGTTGGCCAGGGAGTGGGATCCGCCGCCGCCCGCCATCGCCACCCTCCTGCGGCGAGCCGTCGAGGTCATGCTCGAGGAGGCCGACGAGCTCCTGGCGGCCATCGACGCGGCGAGCTTCGAGGTCAACCGGGAGCTGCTCGAGCTCGCGCCGGGGCTGGGTGATGCGCTGCGCGCTGCCGGACGGTCGAACGTGATGGTGTGGGCGCTGGCCAACATGCGCAAGCCCGGCCTGCCGGTGCCCGCGAACCTCAGCCCGGAGAACCTCGACTTCGCCAGGGACGTGGTCCGGCACGGCTTCGACGAGACGATCCTGAGCGGGTTCCGCACCGGGCAGAACCTCGCGCTGCGCACGGCGACCGATGTCGCGTTCCGCGTGACCGACGACCACGAGGCACTGCACGAGCTCCTCGTGCTGATGTCCCAGTCCATCTTCGCCTACGTCGAGGACACCCTCGAGGGCATCACCGCGACGATCCGCGCCGACCGGGCGCAGCTGCGCGACGCGGCGAGCGCCGCGCGGGCCGAGGCCGTGGCGCTGATCCTCGAAGGCGCCCCGATCTCCGAGCGTCGCGCCACGCAGCTCCTCGGGTACGACGTCGAGCGTGCCCACGCCGCCGCGATCGTCTGGTCCGACGAGGCCGTGACGGATGGCGCTATCGAGTCGGTCACGAACGACCTCGCCCGGATGTCCGGCGCCGCCCGTCCGCTGACCCTTCGCGTCGCGCCGTCGACGGCGTGGGTCTGGCTCTCGGGCGGCGCGTCGTCCGGCGTCTCGGAGCGCCTGCAACCGATGGACGGGATACGGGTGGCGCTCGGACGCCCGGCTGCGGGGCTCGCCGGGTTCCGCAAGAGCCACCAGGAGGCCGCCGCCACCCAGCGGCTGGCCCGCCGCCTGCCCCTGCGGAGCTCGCTGACGTCGTACGACGAGGTCGAGGTCCTGGCCCTCGCGAGCGCCAACGAGGACCAGGCCCGCGACTTCGTCGCGCGGACCCTCGGCCCGCTCGCCGACGCTCCGGCGGAGGTGCGCGCCACGCTGCGGACCTACCTCCGCCAGGAGTGCAACCTGAGCCGGACCGCTCAGCTGGAGTTCGCCCACCGCAACACGGTCGCCGCGCGGCTCGAGCGCGCTCGCGACCTCCTGCCGCAGCCGCTCGCGGACCGCACGCTCGAGGTGTCCCTCGCGCTCGAGATCGCCCGGATCCTGGTGGCCTGAGTGCGGCGAGGCGTGGCCGATGTGCCCGGCCCCCACGCCCGTGGCCACTATCCGGAAATCTCCCCCAGCTTCCTGAGCGACTTGTGGAGCGCCGCGCTCAGGGCGTTCTTGAAGACGATGCCCATGGGGCCGTCGATCATCCCGCCGTCGACACTGGTGACGAGGTCGACGCGGGTGCCGCCGTCGCCGGGGATCAGGCGGATCGTGAGGGCCAGCTCGACCCGGGCCCGCGTGACCCCGCTCATGCGCACGGACCGCTGCGGATCGACCTCCTCGAAGGTCCAGTCGATGCTGATCGGCATGTTCATCGCCGTCGCGGACGCTGTCGCCTTGGCGCCCGCGACCGCTACCGGCGGAGGATCGCTCTTCCAGGACTTGTGAATGGTGAGCCACTCGGCCCACCGCGGCGGCTCGCTGATGAAGGGCCACAGCTGCCCCGGATCCGCAGGGACGGTGGCGCTGGCTTCGACGGTTCGCATTCTTCTTCTCCTTGGTGTGGGTGGGACGTGCTCATGGCGAGCAGTCGGGGGCCGCGCGGGTGGGCGGGATCCTTGCAAGGCTCCAGGTCGCCGACGCGGCCACCGCTGCGACAGCGAGACTGAATCCGATGCCGGCCGGTTGCAGACCCACGACCTGGGCAGCGAGGCCCTCGCCGAGGATCGGGGCCGAGATCGCGACGTAGGCGACCACGAACAGGCTGGACGTGATCTCGCTGCGTTGATGTGCGGGCGCTGCGTCCTGGAGCAGCGCGACGGACGTCCGGAAGGTGATGCCCTGGCCGGTGCCGGCGAGCAGGACCGCCACCAGCAGGGGGGTGAGATCCGTCGTGGCGACGGCAACGGCCAGCGCGAGTGAGCCGAGGGTCAGCGCGGTGCCCGCGGCCCGAGGCGCGCGCGTGCCCAGGAGCGGTGCGACGACCTGTCCGAAGGTCGATGCGCCGAAAAGCGCTCCGACGACCAGTCCAGCCAGGGCAGGGTTCGGGAGCTGGAGCAGTTGCGCGAGGAAGAGCGGCACCACGGCCGTGAACAGCCCGAGCATGGCGAATCCGGCGAAGACCGCAACTGCCGAGCGTGCGAAGACGAGTCTCGCGCTGCGTGGCACGGAAAGCCGGGCTCCCCAGCGGAAGCCGCTTCCCCCGACGGGCTCCCTCGGGCGGGGGATCGCCCAGATGCCGGCTGCGGCCATGGTGAGAAGCCCCAGGTGGACGACGTAGGTCAGCTGCAGTGGGTGGTGGGCGTACTGCGCCAGGAGGCCCGCGACGACGGGACCCGCGCCCAGTCCTCCCATGTTTGCTGCGGTGGCGACCAGGACGGCGCGCTCCCTGTCCTGCGCCAGCGCGACGATCGCGGCGGTTGCGGTTCCGGTGAAGACGCCAGCCGAGAGACCTGACAGCAGGCGGGCCGCGATCAGCACCTCGAAGCTGTCGGCGAGGAGGAATGCGACTGAGCTCGCGGCAGCGCAGGCCAGGCCCGGCAGCAGCGTGCGGCGGTACCCGATCGCGTCGGACGCGCGTCCGAAGAGGAGGAGCGCGAGGAGCACTCCGGCGGCGTAGGCCGCGAAGATGACGGTGACCGCGAGCGTCGACAGGCCGAGCTGACGCTGGTAGAGGACGTACAACGGCGTCGGCAGCGTCGTCCCGAGCATCGTCGCCGCGAACGCGGCGGCGACCAGCCAGGGCGCGATCGTCGGCCGCGGTGTGCGATCGCGCCGGACCTCGTGGCGGGCGCCCATGGGAACTCCTCGTCAGCCGGCCGCCCGGCAGGTCGGCCTTCCTGTTGATAACGGATACGTTGTAACCGTTATTGTGTCGGTGGTCAAGCCGACCCATACTGGGCAGGTGTCCGACCTCCGTCACGCTTCCGCGGCTGCCGGCCCTCGACGCTCGCCCGGACGGCCGCCCGTGCCGCGGGAGGACATCGTGGCGGCAGCCCTCGCCATCGTCGACGACGAGGGCCTCGACGCGCTCTCCCTGCGTGCCCTGGCGCAACGCCTCGGCTCCGGCACGGCCACCCTGTACCGACACTTCGAGGGAAGGTCCGAACTGCTCGCCGAGGTCGCGGACCGGGTGCTGGGCGAGGTCCGCGTGGACGCCGATGCGGTGGCGGAGGGCTGGGAGGACGCGTGTCGTGAGCTGGCTCGCGCCCTCTTCCGCGTGCTGTGCAGGCATCGCAACGCCGCCCCGCTGCTGGCGCAGCGCATCCCGCTCGGTCCGCACGCGATGGTCCAGCGCGAGCGTGCGCTCGCACTGCTGCTCGAGCGCGGGTTCTCCCGTGAGCTCGCGGTCGGTGCCTACACCACGATCTCCAGGCACGTCCTCGGCTACGCCATGCAGCTGGGCGGGTCGACCGCGCCGGACCGGGATCGGGAGGCCGCGGAGGTCTCTGCGCAGATCGACTCGCTCGATGGACGGCGGTTCCCCGCCACTGCGACGGTCGCCGACCTGATGCCGGTGCCGATCGAGACGGAGTTCGAGTTCGGCCTCGACCTGATCATCGAGGGCCTCGCCGTGCTTCGGGGTCGCGAGGAGACCGCCTGACAGGCTGTCGCCCCGGCGGTCTGCGACACCAGGGTTGACCTCCGTCGCCTATAACGGATACGGTGTATCCGTTATAGGGTTTCGGCGGATCTGAGGTGCGTTGTGACAGCCAGGAGACTCCTGCGCGGGGGAACCGTGCTGAGCATGGACCCGGTCGTGGGTGACCTTGAGTCCGGGGACGTGCTGATCGATGACGGCGTCATCGTGGAGGTCGGATCGGGCATCCCGGCGGCTGAGGCCGAGGTCATCGACTGTGCCGGCAAGATCGTCCTGCCCGGCTTCGTCAACTCCCACCACCACATGTTCCAGACCGCATTGCGCAACTACTGGTCGGATGCGTTGGACATGGACTACTTCCTCCAGTCGCGGACGGGCGAGGATGCGCTGTTCCACCAGTACGCGCCCGCCGACGTGTACTGGGGGGAGCTGGGGGGAGCCCTCGAGAACCTCGCGGCCGGGACCACCACCGTGGTCGACACCTCGCAGTGCTCCTACACACCGGAGCACACGGATGCGGCGCTCGAGGGCATCCGGCGCTCGGGGATCCGGGCGGTCTTCAGCTACTCGCCGGTGTTCGGCGACCATGAGGTGGATGACCGGTACAGCCACCCCGACGACATCCGGCGCCTGCTCGGGGCCGCAGGCTCGGACCTGATCCGGCTGGCCCTGGGCTATCACGTCGACGAGGACCTCTTCCGCCTCGCCCGGGATCTGGTCCTGCCCGTCTTCGCGCACGTCAACGACGCGAGCTTCGGCCGGCTGCTCGAGGAGTTCGAGGAGGACGGCCTGCTCGGAGCGCACCTGACGTACATCCACTGCCTCGGGCTCGATGCCTCCACCTGGCAGGCGATCTCCCGTACCGGTGGGAAGGTCTCCGCGTCGTGCATCGCCGAGCAGACCCTGGCCATGGGGCCGCCTGCGCTCAACGATGCTGTCGACCACGGGGTGACCGTGGGCCTCGGCACCGACGCGGTCAGCATCGGGCCGGTCGACTTCTTCTCCCAGATGCGCGCGGCGTACGCGCTGCACCGCGGTGGGCGAGCCGACGTCGCCTCGAGCCGCGGGGTGGATGTCGGGCGCGACGGGAGGTTGCTGTCGCCCCGGGACATCCTCGAGATGGCCACGATCGGTGGCGCGCGGGCCGCTCAGGTCGACGACCTCGTCGGTTCGCTGACCCCGGCAAGCGCGCGGACGTGCTCGTCCTGAACGGCCGCGCACTCAATGCCGGGCCGGTCCTCCATGCCCCCGGCGCCGTGCTGAACATGGACACCAGCAACGTCGAGACGGTTCTCGTCGACGGGCGGACGGTCAAGGCCGACGGGCAGCTCGTGGGTGTCGACGTCCGCCACGTCGTGGAGCGGCTGACCGAGTCCGCCGAGGGCCTGTTGGCCCGCGCCGGTGCGCGCTCCGTCGTACTCACGTCCTGCCGGCCCTAGTGCACCCGTCCGCACGGGACCGGGCATGCCCATTTAATGGATACGGAGTAACCACAATGGAGTACATGGACGAGACCTCGGCACTCGTCGAGCTCGACGGCATGAAGGTGCACCTCCGCAGAACGGGTCAAGGGCCCACGCTGCTGCTGCTCCACGGCAGCGGCTCGTCGCTGCACATCTTCGATGCAGCAGTGGCGATCCTCGCCCGCGACTTCGACGTCGTCCGGGTCGACCTGCCGGGGTTCGGCGTGACGGGCCCGCGCCCCGACCGCGACTACTCCGTCGGCGCCTATGTGTCCTTCCTCGATCGCTTCGCTGATGCGGTGGGCCTCGAGCGCTTCGTGCTCGCCGGGCACTCCTTCGGCGGACAGGTCGCATGGACCTATGCGCTCTCCCATCCGGGCCGGCTCACCGGCCTCGTCCTGATGAACGCCACGGGATATCCCGACAAGTCGGTGCCGCTGGTCCTGCGACTGGCGCGCCATCCCCTGACGCGCCCGCTCGTCCGCCACCTCGGGTCGCCTGCCGCGACGCGCAGGAGCCTGGTCCGCCTCGCCGGACCCGGTTCGTCGGTCATGGACGACGCCATGGTCGACCGCGTCCACGCCTTCACGTCGGGCGCGGACGCCAGGCAGGCCCTCATCGACTTCGCCGGCACCGAGCAGCCCGACCGGTCTCGCGAGCTCGTCGATATCTCGACCCCGACGCTCGTCCTGAGGAGCGACCTCGTCGACGGCCAGCACTTCGGCCGGGACATCCCGGGGTGCCGAGAAGTCCTCCTGCCCGACGTCGGTCACCTGATGCCCGCAGAGGCGCCTCACGTCATCAGTGGCGCGATCACGAGGTTCTCCCGAGATCTCGACGAGCAGGAGCAGTGATGCGGTACTTTGTCGCCCGGGGAGAGACGGCGCGGCTCGATGCGTCGGCGAGGCGCGGACGTCGCGGGGACTTCGTGGTCCTGTCCGACGGCGTGACCCATTACGAGCTCGCGGGACCGGAGCCGGGGCCCACGGTCGTCTTCGTGCCCGGACTGACCATCCCACTCGACTTCTGGGACGGCGTGGTCGGCGAGCTCCACGATCGCGGCCTGCGCACCCTCACCTACAGCGCCTATGGCCGCGGCATGTCCGACAGGGTGCGCGGCCGCTACGGTCGCGAGCTGTTCGTGCGCCAGCTCGACGATCTGGTCCGGCACCTGGAGCTGGCGCCCCAGCATCTGGTGGCCTCGTCCATGGGTGCCCTGATCGCCCTCGCGTACGCCGGTTCCGCGGACGCATCCGTAGCGTCGCTGGTGCTCAGCGGCCCGGCAGGCCTGGCTGCCGAACGCAATCCGATCTCCCTGCTCCCCGACCGCGGTCCGGTGCTCCCGCTGATCGGCAAGAACCTGCTGCGCCGAAACCTGTTGCGCCACCTCGCGCGCAATGTCGAGTCCGCGGAGGATGCGTCGCGGCTGCGGCAGCTGGTCCTGGACGGCTTCCAGTACGAGGGCTCGATGTACGCGTTGACCTCGACCCTGAAGCATTTTCCCCTCACGGACCAGCATGCCCTCTTCGACAGCGCCCGGCGGGCACTGCCGCCCACGATGCTGGTCTGGGGAGGCAACGATCGGGTGACCCCGCCGACCGGGCTCGCGCCGGCCGTCGAGCTGCTGAGGCCGGCGCGTGCGGAGTACCTCCCTGACTGCGGCCACATGGCGCCCTTCGAGCGACCCCTCGAGTTCGCCGGCCTGCTGACCACCTTCCTCACGGAGCTCTGAGATGACCCAGCTCGACGTACTCATCGTGGGCGCCGGCCCTGCCGGCCTGACCCTGGCCTGCGACCTGGCCAGGCGCGGCGTCCGGCACCGCATCATCGACGCGGCCGACGCCGGGTTCTCCGGCTCGCGGGCCAAGGGCGTGCAGCCACGGACACTCGAGGTCTTCGACGACTTGGGACTCGTCGACGACGTCCTCGATCGCTCCCTCCGCTATCCGCTGCTCGGCGTCCACGTCGGCCCCGTGACCATTCCGTGGCGGATGATGGCCCGGCACGAGCCGACCGACGACGTCCCCTACCCGGAGACCAGGCTCATCCCGCAGTACGACACGGATGCCTGCCTGCGTCGACGGCTCGCGGACCTCGGTGGCGCCGTCGAGTTCTCGACCCGACTGGTGGAGTACGACGGCCCGACCACGGGCGGCAGCGTGGTCGCGACCGTCGTCGGCCCACGGGGCGAAGAGGCGATTCGTGCCCGCTACATCGTCGGCGCCGACGGTGGGGCCAGTGCGGTGCGGAGCCGGGCGGGGATCGCCTTCGTGGGCGACACCGACGAAGGCGATCGCATGATCGTCGCCGACGTCGTTGTGGAGGGCCTCGCGCGCAACCGCTGGCACGTCTGGCCACGCAGCGGCGGCCGATTCGTCGCCCTGTGCCCGTTGCCGGGTGACAGCTTCCAGCTCATGCTGCGCCTCAAGGGCGGGGAGACGCCGGAGCGGGATCCGGCGGCCATCGACCGAATGGTCCGCGAGGCCACGGGCCGCGCCGGCCTGCGGGTTCGCGGCGTCTCATGGTCCTCGGTGTTCCGGCCCAACGTTCGCCTCGCCGAGCGCTACCGCGCGGGCAGTGCCTTCCTCGTCGGCGATGCGGCGCACGTCCACACGCCGGCCGGGGCGCAGGGGCTCAACACCGGAGTGCAGGACTCCCACAACCTCGGATGGAAGCTCGCTCAGGTGATCGCGGGCGCGCCGGACGAGCTGCTCGACACCTACGAGGCCGAGCGTCGACCGGTCGCGGCCCGCGTCCTCGGCCTGTCCAGCGTGCTCTACCAGAGCATCTCGAACCGACCGCTCGCCGCGGCCAAGCGGGGCGACGAGGAGCGCCAGCTGCAGCTGAGCTATCGCGGCGGGCCGCTTGCTACGGAGATCCCCGGTGCCACCGACTCCGCGGTGCAGGCCGGCGACCGCGCGCCGGATGCCCGCTTTCGGCTTCCCGACGGTCATCAGGGAACGCTGTTCGACGCCTTCCGCGGACCGCACTTCACGCTCCTTGCGGTCGGGGATGCCGCGATCGAGGCGCTGGGTGGTCTCGCCTGGCCGAGCAAGGGAGCCGAGCTCGAGATGGTGCCGATCCCGACCGCAGGGGCCGCGGGTGTCACGGCAGCGTACGGACTCCGGCAGCCAGCGCACATCCTGGTTCGTCCCGATGGATATGTCGCCCATGTCGCGACTCGCGACTGGCAGGCCGCGCTGCGCCGGGCGAGCGCGTTGATGTGTCCGCGGTGATGGAGCGGTCGCGATGGCCTCGGGTGCGCTCGCGAGAGAGGGTCGCGTCCGCGCGCCCAGCTCAGGCGGGCCGGATCTCGGCGAGCAGCTCGTCCAGCGGGCCGCCGGGGCCCGGCAGTGGCTGGCTGACGACAGCGTGTGCTTCCTCGATGCTCAGGCCCAGCATGACGAGGAGGGACTGCGTGACGGTGTCGGTGAGGGCGGCGTCGTCGGCGTCCGGATGCTGGTGGAGGTGCTCGCCCAGGGTGAGTGCGGCCCCGCCGACGATGAGGAGCGCCGCGGTGGGCTCGACGTCGCGGAAGCGGCCCGCGGCGACGGCGGCCGCGATGTCGCGCAGCGCGCGCGGGGCGAGGCCGTGGTCGGAGGCGACCAGAGCGGCCCCGTGGGACAGCATCACCTTGCTCAGCTCGGGAACGAGGCGGTGCAGGCGGCCGACCATGCGGAAGCTCCGCGCGAAGGCCTCCGCGGGGTCGTCGAGGTCAGTGGTGACCAGGTCGAGGAAAGCGCCCTGCTGCTCGAGGGCATCGTCGACAGCGGCCTCGAACAGCTGTTCCCGGCTCTCGAAGTGGTTGTAGAACGACCCCATCCCCACGTCGGCGAGCTGGGTGATCTCGAGGATCGCGACATGCGCACGGTCCTCGGCGAGCAGCCGCTGGGCTGCCTTGATCAGGGCGGCCCTGGTCTGGGCCCGTTGCCGTGCGCCTCGTGCGCTCGCCGCCCTGGCCATCGCCTCCGACACCTGTTGCTCCTCACCTCGCCTGCCTGACGGGTCACTCTAGCGCCCGGCGCGAGATGAATGACGAATCCGTCAACGAACCTTGACCGCGGCTCGCCTGTGATTGACGATTGCGTCAAGCAAAAGGAGACGACATGTCCGCTGTTCCCGTGCGCGCGCAGGAAGCGCCCCGCCTCCCGGTGTCCGCGCGATGAGGTCGTTCCGGGATCGAGACCCGATTCGGGTCGGTGTGGCCGGGTTGCTCCTAATCTGCCTCTCGCTCGTTGCCGGCGTCCGGGCGGGCGACCTGCCCTTCGTCGGTGGCGACACCTACTACGCGGAGTTCTCGGACCTGGGCGGCCTCAAGCTGGGGGACCCGGTCCTGGTGACCGGTGTCCGGGTGGGCAAGGTGACCAGCATCGAGCTCGTCGACGCACGGGTCCGCGTCGGGTTCGACGTGGACGGCGCGGCCGAGCTCGGCTCGGAGACCCGGGCCGTCATCAAGGTCCGCACGCTCCTCGGTGCGATGTTCCTCGCGCTCGAGCCGGCCGGGCGGGGCGAGCTGGACGAGGGCGATGTCATCCCGTTGTCCCGTACGACGGCGCCGTACGACGTGATCGACGCGTTCAGCGGCCTGTCGGACCGGGCGGCGGCGATCGACACGGACCAGCTCGCCGCGTCGTTGACCACGCTCGCGGACCTGACCCGCAACACGCCGGAGGAGTTCCGGGCTGCGCTCCGCGGGGTCTCGGGGCTGGCGCGGACGGTGGCCGGTCGCGACGCCGAGCTCGAGCGGCTGCTCCAGGACCTCGCCCGGGTGAGCCGCGCGTTGGCGAGCCGCGACGATGACATCGTCGCGCTGATGGACGACGCCGACGTGCTGTTCCGGGCCCTCGTCGACCGGCGGGAGGCCATCCACGAGCTCCTCGTCGCGACTGCTGACATGAGTCGTGTGCTCACCGGGCTGATCGCCGACAGCCGGGCTGATCTCGCGCCGGCGCTGAAGCATCTCGACTCGGTCCTGGCCGTGCTGCGCAAGAACGAGGACAACGTCGAAGCGAGCCTCATGGCCTTCGCGCCCTTTGCCCGGCTCTTCGCCAATGTCGCCGGGAACGGCCCGTGGCTGGACGGCTACATCTTCAACCTGCCGCCGCTTCCCGCGGGGAAGGCAGGGTGACGACCGCCGTTTCTGATGAATTCGTCATCAGACCTTGACGATCGACGCCTTTTGATTGACGATTACGTCAGACAAGAGGAGGGCCCGTGTCGACCCATCACACGCACAACGACCTGCACAGTGAGCAGGGAGCACTTCCCGGCGAGCACCCCGGCCGGACGAGGAACCCCGTCATCAAGGTGCGCGACCTGGCCTGGCTCGAGTTCGAGAAGCCGGACCTCGACGGCGCCGAGGTCTTCGCGCACGCCTTCGGGTTCGCCACCAGCTTCAAGGACCGCGACGAGCTCCACCTGCGCGGCACCCTGGCGGGGACCCCCGCCGTCATCGTCCGGCGTGGCGCACGCTCCCGGTTCACCGGACCTGCGTTCCTCGCCGCGGACGACGCCGACCTGCTCCGCCTCGCCGGCCACCTGGACGTCCCGGTGGCGCCACTGCCGGAGAGCCTGGGCGGTCTCACCGTGGACGCCCGCGACCCCAGTGGCGCGCGGGTCCGGGTGGTCACCGGTTGCCACGCGCTCCCGGCGCTGCCGGGCCAGGAGCCGCTCGCCCACAACGTCGGCGACCGGCGCCCCCGCGTGAACGCCACCCAGCGGCCGCCCCGGGAGCCCGCGAAGGTCGAGCGGCTCGGCCACGTCGTCCTCCAGACGCCGCGCTACCGGGCGGCGCTCGACTGGTACCTCGAGCACCTCGGCCTCATCGTCAGTGACTTCCTCTACTACGACGGCCAGCGGGCCCTGGGGCCGACGATGAGCTTCATCCGCTGCGACCGTGGCAGCGAGCCCGCCGACCACCACACCCTCGCGATGACCCTCGGTCCTCGCGCGCGGTACGTGCACTCGGCGTACCAGGTGGCTGACCTCGACGCGCTCGCCGCGGGCGGCGAGTTCCTGCTGGACGCGGGCTACCACCGCTCGTGGGGGATCGGTCGCCACATCCAGGGCAGCCAGATCTTCGACTACTGGCGCGACGACAACGGCTTCCTCGTCGAGCACTTCACCGACGGGGACCTGTTCGACAACACCCTCGAGCCCGGGTGGGCGCCCATGACGGCCTCCGGTCTCGCGCAGTGGGGGCCGCCTGCCTCCGCCGACTTCATGGGCCTCAAGCCCGGCCGCGAGTCCCTGGCCGAGGCCCGCTCCATGCTCTCCGCCCTGCGGAGGTCCGACAACGAATTCGACCTGACCCGCCTGCGCGGGCTCCTGAAGGTGGCCAACTCATGAGCATCAACGTCATCCGCACCGCCGACCGCTGGTACGTCGAGAAGTCGGACCGCACCGGCACCCTCATCGACACCGCGGCGATCACGACCGCCGAGCTGCTCGCCGACCGGGCGGCCATCGACCTCGCCGTCGCGGGCGAGGAGAGCGACCTGCCCGGCGACGGGCTGCAGGCGCCGGTGACCGCGCCGTGCCGTGTCGTCGCCCAGATGACGAACTTCGTCAGCCACATCAAGGACTCCGGGTTCAACCCGGACACTGTGCCGCTGACCTTCTTCCGCAAGACCTCGCACTCGATCAGCGGACCCGCCGACGACATCGTCAAGCCGTCCCACGTCCGCTTCCTCGACTACGAGGTGGAGGTCGGACTGGTGATCGGCAAGGAGCTCCCGGTCGGGACCACACTGACCAAGGAGAACATCGCCGACCACGTCGCCGCGCTCGTCGTGACCAACGACGTCTCGGCCCGTGACCTGCAGCTGCCGAAGACCCAGTTCTTCGAGGCCAAGTCCTATCCGACCTTCACCCCGGTCGGCCCGCGGCTGGTCGTCCTGGAGCCCGGTGACTGGGAGCGCTTCGAGGAGCTGCGGCTCCAGCTGTGGGTCAACGGCGAGGTCCGGCAGGACGCGGTCGTCGCCGAGGACATGCTCTACAAGCCGGTCGAAGCGCTCCAGGGGCTGACGCGCTTCCAGCCGCTGTCCCCGGGCGACCTCGTCCTCACGGGGACGCCCGGCGGCACGGCGCTGAAGGCCCCGCGCAAGCCGGTCGAGATCATCGGAGCGCTGCTCCCGCCGGCCACCAAGTGGAAGGCCTTCTTCAAGGCGCAGGCGAGGAACACGGCGTACCTCGCGGACGGCGACGTGGTCGAGATCCAGGTCGCGACCCTCGACGGCAAGCTGGACCTCGGACGACAGCGCACGACGGTCCGGTACGCGTCCGAGGCCGACCGGTGAGTGCGCCGACGGCACTCCCCACCGCCTGGCCGACGTTCGAGGCCCCGGAGGACGTGGAGAGGATCGAGGCCGTCCCGCTGGCCGAGCGGGACCTGCCGGCCACGACGTACCAGGTCCTCCGGCGCGCGGCCGGGCAGTGGTCGGAGCGCGTCGCAGTCAGCGTGATGCCGGACGCGACCCGGTGGCGGGAGGCGGCCAGCCTCACCTACGCCGAGCTGCTGGACGGCGTCGACCGGGTCGCCAACGCGCTCGTGCGCCGAGGCGTCACACCCACCACCCCGGTCGCGATCGTCGCCCCGAACTGCCTGCAGCTCGTCCCCGCGATGCTGGGTGTCCAGGCGGCCGGTGTCGCCGTCCCGCTCAACGGGGGTCTCAGCGCCGAGCACCTCGCCACGCTCCTCGAGCGCGCCGGTGTGCGGCACGCCGTCGTGGCCTCGTCCGACCTCGACGGCGGGATCTGGGACAAGGTCTCCGGGCTCGCCGCCGCGGGTCACCTGGACCACCTGTACCTGCTCGACCCGACCGACCGCACCCGCACGCCTGTCGCTGCGCACCCTGACGTCGACGGTGACGTCGCGGTCGAGTACCTGGCCGACGCGGCCGCGGCCGAGCAGCCCGGCTACGACGACCCGCACACCTCCGGCGACATCGCCGCGGTCTTCCACACCGGCGGCACGACGGGCATCCCCAAGCTGGCCGCGCACACCCACGCCAACCAGGTCATCGACGCGTGGCTCATCGCCGCCGACTCCACCGCCGACTCCACCGCCGACACCAGCGGCGAGCCGGCGACCATCCTCGGCGCACTGCCGTTGTTCCACGTCAACGCCCTGCACGTCACGATGCTCGCGCCGATGCTCAAGGGGCAGCGCGTCGTGTGGGCCGGCCCGCTCGGCTACCGCGATCCCGCCCTGTACAGCGAGATCTGGAAGATCGTCGAGCACTACTCCGTCGCCACCATGAGCGCCGTCCCCACGGTGTACGCCGTACTGGCCGGATGCCCGGTCGACGCCGACATCTCGTCACTGCGCTTCGCCGTGGTCGGGGCGTCCGCCCTTCCACCGGCCGTGCGCACCGCGTTCGAGAACCACACCGGCGTCCCCCTGCTGGAGGGTTACGGCCTCACCGAGGGCACCTGCGCGAGCGCCCGCTCCTTCGTGTCCGACCCCCGTCCGGGGTCGGTCGGCAAGCGACTGCCCTACCAGCAGCTGCGCGTGGTCGACGTCGCGCCGGACGGCTCGTGGACCGACGTACCGGCGGGCGCTGTCGGCACCCTCCTGATCGGTGGTCCGACCGTGTTCGCGGGCTACGTGACCGGCCGGGGCGACGACGGCTTCGTCCTGGACCACCTCGGCAAGGTCCGCGACGGCTGGCTCGACACGGGCGACCTGGCGCGCATCGACGACGGCTTCCTCCACCTGACCGGCCGGGCCAAGGACCTGATCATCCGGGGCGGGCACAACATCGACCCCGCCGCCATCGAGGACGCGCTGCGCGCCCACCCCGCCGTGGCCGACGCAGCCGCTGTCGGTCGACCGGACCCCCGCGCCGGCGAGGTCCCGGTCGCCTACGTCACCGTCGCGGCAGGGACCGAGACCAGCGCCGGGGACCTGGAGGCCTTCGTCGCTGCGTCCAGCCTGGAGCCCGCGGCAAGGCCGAAGTCCGTCACCATCCTCGACGCCCTTCCGGTCACCGACGTCGGCAAGCCCTACAAGCTCGCCCTGCGCGCGGATGCCGCACGAAGGGCCGTCGAGGACGCCCTCGCGGACCTCGTCGGCGTGACCGGCATCGAGGGTCTCGTGGCCGACGGATCGGTCCGTGTCGTCGTCACCGTCGGGCCCGACGCCGATGCCGTCGCCGTCCGCGACCTGCTGGACCAGTTCGCCCTGGCCAGCGAGGTGGTCGCGTCGTGACCGCGGCGGCCGGTGTCCGGCACGGCGGGGGGCCGTCCGAGGAGCCAGATGTTGTCGTGGTCGGCGCTGGTCCCACCGGGGTCACGGCCGCCATCCTCCTCGGCCAGGCAGGAGTCCGGACGCTGGTCCTGGACCGTTGGCCCGACGTGTTCCCCCAGCCACGCGCGGCGCACTTCGATGACGAGGTCTACCGGATCCTCGCCCGCCTCGGTGTGGCCGAGCAGGTCAACCGCATCACGATCGCCGGAGCCGGCCTGAGGCTGCTCTCGCCTCGTCATGTCGCGCTGGCCCAGTTCGACCGGACGGTCCCCTGCACGTCCAACGGCTATCCACAGGCCAACATGTTCGATCAGCCGGAGCTCGAGACCGTCCTGCGTGCCCGGATGCGTGAGCTGCCCCTGGTGGGCTTCCGGGGTGACGTCGAGGTCCGCGCGGTCCGACCGAACGGCCAGAACCGCCCCGAGGTCGAGTACGTCGACCTCGGCACCCAAGAGGTCCACCGGGTCCGTCCGCGGTTCGTCCTCGGGTGCGACGGCGCGAACAGCACCGTCCGTGCCGCCATCGGATCGACGATGCAGGACCTCGGGCTCGGCGACCAGCGCTGGCTCGTGGTGGACATCGTGACGCCGCGCGACCTCGGGCACTGGGGTGGCGTCCACCAGGTCTGCGACAGCAACCGCGCCGCCACCTACACCCGCATGGGCGAGACCCGGCACCGGTGGGAGTTCGCACTCCGGGACGACGAGTCGGCGGCCGACTACCAGGATCTCGACGCGCTGGCGCCGCTGCTGGCCCCGTGGGACACCGACACGACCGACTTCGAGCTCGTCCGGCTGGCGGAGTACACCTTCCGGGCGAGACTGGCCGACCGCTGGCACCGGGACGGGGTCTTCATCCTCGGCGACGCCGCGCACCTGACCCCGCCGTTCATCGGGCAGGGCATGGGCGCGGGCATCCGGGACGCGGCCAACCTCGCCTGGAAGGTCGCGGCCGTCGTCGATGGCATCCTCCCGGTCGAGGTGCTCGACAGCTACGAGGCCGAGCGTGCGCCGCACGCGCGCGCCATGATCCGCCTCGCCAGCCTGGTCGGACGAGCCATGACGGCCGGCGGGCCGCTCGGCGACCGCCTGCGCGGGATCGTCGTCCCGCTCCTGGTGCACCTGCCCGGCGTACGCGGCCGCGTCCTCGACAGCACCACCCCGGCCCTGTCCCGCTCGTCGCTGGTCGACCGCCGTCGACCGGGTCGTGGCCTTGCCGGAACGCTGTGTCCCAACCCGGTCGTGGCGGCGGGGGAGCGCCTCGACGCTGCCGCGGGTGATCGTTGGGTGGTCGTGTCGCGCGCGATTCCGGACGATCGCGATGACGAGCTCCTCCGGTGCCACGACACGGTGGTGATCGACGCTCGGGAGACCCCGGAGCTGGACCGCTGGCTGGGCCGCCACCAGGCGGCGCTGGTGCGACCGGACCGGACCGTCATGACCGTGGGAACGGTGGACGCCGTCGTCAGGCGCGCACCCTTCAACCGTTCCCGAACGACCCTTCAAGCACAACGGAGCTAGACGATGCTGCGTACCGAGTCCCGGCAGGGATCCCGATCGACCGACTTGACCCTCTTCGCGATGTGCCTGTCGCTGGTACTGGTGGTCGGGTCGGTCTCCGCCCTCAACCTGGCCCTGCCGGAGCTGGCGGTCGACCTCGACGCGTCGACGACGGCCCTGACCTGGATCGCGGACGGCTACACCGTCGCGCTCGCCGCGCTGGTGCTGCCGCTCGGTGCCCTCGGCGACCGGTGGGGGCGGCGCAACGTCCTGGTCGTCGGTGCGGTGGTGTTCGGTGCCGCTTCGCTGCTGGCGTCGTACGCCGACACCAGCGACGCGCTGATCATCTGGCGGGTCGTCATGGGTGTGGGCGCGGCGATGATCATGCCGGGCACCCTGTCGACGATCACCGCTGCCTTCCCGGCGGACCAGCGGGCCCGCGGTGTGGCCGTCTGGTCGGGTGTCGCGGCAGCCGGGGCGATCCTCGGGATGCTGGCTGCCGGTGCCCTCCTCGAGCAGTGGACGTGGCGGTCGATCTTCGTCGGCTCCGCCGCCGTCGCCGTCGCAGCCGCCGTGGCGGCACTCGCCTGGGCGCCGAACACGCGCGACGAGGACCAGGGCCGCCCCGACGTCGCCGGCGCCGTCCTCTCGTCGGTCGCCATCGGCACCCTGGTGTTCGCCATCATCGAGGGCAACGAGAAGGGCTGGACCGAGCCGGTCGTGATGGTCACGGCGGTCGTGGCCGTCGTCTGCTTCGCGGGCTACGCCGTCCTCGGGGCCCGCCACGACGAGCCGCTGCTGGACCCACGGCTCTTCGGCCGGCCCGGCTTCCGCAGCGGCGCCATCACCGTGCTCGTGCAGTTCATGGCCGTCTTCGGGTTCTTCTTCGTCGGCCTGCAGTACCTCCAGCTCATCCTCGAGTACAGCCCGCTCGAGGCCGCCGTGGCGCTGGTCCCCGTCGCGATCGTCGTCCTGCCTGCCTCACGGGTCACGCCGTGGCTGGTCGAGCGCATCGGTACCAATGTCGTGATGTCGAGCGGGCTCGCACTGCTGGCGGCGGGCCTGTTCTGGGTCGCCCGCCTCGACGTCGACGCGGGCTACCTGCCCTTCCTCGGCGGGATCCTCGTCGCGGGCCTCGGCATCGGCCTGTCCACGTCGACCGCGACCAGCGCCATCGTCGGCTCCCTCGGCGCCGGGCAGCAGGGGGTCGCGTCGGCGGTCAACGACGCCACGCGCGAGGTCGGCTCGGCGGTCGGGATCGCGGTCATGGGCTCGGTCTTCGGGAGCGTGTACGCCGACAACCTGCCGGACCTGGGTGCCCTGCCCGCCGAGGCTCGTGAAGCGGTCCAGGACTCGCCGGCCGCGGGACTGCACGTGGCCGCCCAGCTCGGAGAGCAGGCGGGCTCGCTCGCGGATGCGGTCAGGCTCGCGTTCATGGACGGCCTGGAGGCGTCCCTCCTGGTCATCTGCGTGGTCCTCGTTGTCTCCGCGATCGGCGCGGCGCTCCGGGCCCCCCGGCGAGGTGAGCCGCCCACCGCGACGTGATGCAGGATGGGACCGTGAGCTGGTCCCCGTGGCGCGTCGTGCCGGCGGGAGTGATCCTGGCGCTGGCCCTGACAGGCGCGCTGCTCGTGCTGCGCGCGCCGGACGACGACCACGACGCGCCGCCCACGACCTCCCCGGCGGTCTCCTCCGCGGCCCTCGAGCCCTGCATCCACACCGGCGACCTCGAGACCGTCCGGGCCCTCAACGAGTTCGTGACGAAGGCCCGCGGCAGCGAGGGCTTCGCCGGCGGCGACGTCGGCGCGAGCGTCGAGCTGCAGGACGGACGCCGCCTCTTCGTCTTCGGCGACACGCTCCGGGCGAGCGACTTCGACGGCCAGCGCTTCGTGCGCAACTCGATGTTGGTCTTCTCGCCCGGGTGCGGACAGGTGGTCATGCCCCATGACCACGGTGCGCTCGTGCCCGACCGCGAGGACGGGGTCGGCTACTGGCCGATGTCGATCGCCCGCATCGAGCGCCAGGGCCACGACATCGTCGGGGTCGGGCTGCAGCGGGTCCGCTCGACCGGTGGCTCGGGCGTGTTCGACTTCGAGATCCTCGGCCCCGCGGTGGCGCGCTTCGACGTACCCCGTGGAGGGGTGCCCGAGCTGCAGTCGGTGCGCGACATCGGACCGGACCGGGCCGACACGAACCAGCCCATGTGGGGAGCGGCCGCCGTTGTCGACGGCGGATGGGTCTACCTCTACGGCACCTCCCGGCCTGCGGACGCGGGACTCAACGGCTTCGACCTCCGCGTCGCGCGGACCCGACCCGAGTCCGTGGGCGACCCCGCGACCTGGCAGTACTGGGACGGCCGGGCGTGGTCGGCGAGGGCCCGGAGCGCCGTGGAGCTCATCGACCACCGCGGGGGAGTGTCACAGACGCTGAGCGTCTTCCGGGTGGGGCGGACCTGGTACGCGTTGAGCAAGAGGGACGAGGTCCTCGGCACCGACCTGACCGTCTGGACCGCCCCGAGCGCGGCGGGACCCTTCACGGTTCAGCCGGCGTCGGCGTCCATCCCGTCGGACGCCGTTTCGGGCACCCTCCGCTACATGCCGCTGGCGCACCCCGACCTCCTGCCCGAGCCCGGCACCGTCGTCGTGAGCTACAGCGTCAGCAACACCGACTTCGAGGTCGTCCGCGACGACCCGCGGCGCTACCGCCCGCGCTTCCTCCGGGTCGCCCTGCCGGGGCCGCACGGATAGGCCGTCCCGGCGAGGGACCTTGCGCCCGGTCAGCGCCGAGAAGCGCTCGCCGTGGCGTTCGTCGAGGCCGTGGCCGCGCGGAGGAGGTCGTGCAGGGCGTCGAGTGCCGACTGCATGCGTGCCGGGTCGGGGTCGGCCAGCTCCTGGAAGACCAGCCCGTCGAGCGTGGCGAACACAGCGTGGTCCAGGCCCGGAACGTCGGCCAGCCCGATGCGCGCGAGCTCGCGGCGAGTGGCGTCCCGGTAGGTCTCGTAGAGGCCGGCGACCAGCGGCCGGAGCTCGGGTCGCCGGCGACTCTCCAGGATCAGCTCGTACTGGAACGCCTGGCCGTCGGCATCGCTGGTCGCCATCTCGACCAGGGTCCGGGCGAAGTCGTCGATCGAGCCGGTGCCGGACTCGAGCGTCGAGCTGTCCAGGCTCCGCTCGAGGACGTACCTCAGGGCTTCGGCGATCAGGTTGTCCCGGTT
The DNA here is from genome assembly GCF_013408525.1 of Nocardioides aromaticivorans. Taxonomy (NCBI): domain Bacteria; kingdom Bacillati; phylum Actinomycetota; class Actinomycetes; order Propionibacteriales; family Nocardioidaceae; genus Nocardioides; species Nocardioides aromaticivorans. Next base: position 1,641,728 of record NZ_JACBZM010000001.1, on the reverse strand, counting down.
GCCGAAGTGGTGGCTCACCAAGCCGTGGGTGACGCCAGCCTCCTCGGCGACGACCCTGTTCGTCACCTTGCGCAGGCCCGCGCGGGCGACGACGCGAATCGTCGCTTCCAGGAGCGCCTCGCGACCGCCGCCGTACTGCACGGCGCGGGATGACTCGTTGCTCATGGTGCTCCTCGGGGTCGCCTCCAACCTATCGAACGCTCGACGAGGGAAGGCGCCGTGAGAGCCGACCTGTCCGAGCCTGAAACTTGCCACTTGACAAGTTTAGTGTGATCCGGATTACTTGTTCCCAAGAACTTTCCACTTGGATAGTTTCGACCCTGGGATCAACCTCAGCGAGGTACACATGTCTGTCGCCGAACCCACCGGGCCCACCACGACATTGCGCAAGGACGCCGTCGGCGTGGTCGGGATCCTCTTCTTCGTCCTCTCTGCCCAAGCACCCCTGACCGGCATCGTCGGCGCAGCCGCTCTCGCGGTCGCCCTCGGCAACGGTGCCGGCGCGCCGGGCGCCTACCTGCTCGTGGGCCTCGTCATCATCCTGTTCGCGGTCGGCTTCACCACGATCACCCGGTACGTCGACAGCGTCGGCGGCTTCTACGCGCTCATCCGTGCGGGGCTCGGCGTGAGCATGGCTCGCATCGGGTCGTGGCTGGCGCTCATCACCTACAACACGATCCAGGCCGCGATGTACGGACTGTTCGGGGCCACGACCAGCGCCCTGATCGACCGGTACCTGCACGTCGACGTGGCGTGGTGGGTGGTGGTGCTGGCCACCGTTGCCCTCGTCTACGCCTTCGGTCGCCGCAACATCGAGGTGGGGGCGCGAGTGATGGCGGTGCTGGTGAGTGCCGAGGTGGCCATCCTGCTGGCCTTCGCCATCGGCGTCATCGTGCGGGGAAGTGCGCCCCAGGGCTTCGACATCGCCGCCAGCTTCGGCCCCGACGCCATCGTCGCGGGAGCACCGGGCATCGCCGTGCTGTTCGCGATCGCGTCGATGTTCGGCTTCGAGTCGACGGCGATCTACGCCGGCGAGGCCCGGGACCCCCAGCGCACGGTTCCACGCGCGACCTATCTCTCGGTGAGCCTCATCGCGGTCTTCTTCGCCTTCATCATGTGGGTCGCCATTTCCTACTACGGGGCGGGCGGTGCCCAGGAGGCCGCGCTCGGCACCCTCGCCACGGACCCTGGCGACTTCGTCCTCGTCCCGATCGGTGCCGTGCTCGGCGGCTGGGCGGCGGACCTGACCTCCGTGCTGCTGTGCACGTCGTTGCTCGCCGGCTTGCTGGCCTTCCACAACATCGTGAACCGGTACCTGCACGCCATGGCCGAGCACGACGAGCTGCCGCGGCAGCTGTCCCGCACCAATCGCCACCAGGCTCCGGCCGTCGCGGCCGCAGCCCAGTCGGTCACCGTCGTCCTGGTCATGGCATGGTTCATGATCGGCGACAAGAACCCCGTGGCGACGTTGTTCGGGTGGCTCAGCGGCACGGCCGTCGCGGCCCTGGTCGTCCTCTACGTGCTCGTCTCCGTCTCGATCATCCGGTACTTCCGGTCCCACCGCGTGCACGCCAACCTGTGGACGACAGCCGTGGCCCCCGCCGTCTCCGTGGTGCTGATGCTCGGCGAGCTGTACATCATCGTGAAGAACTTCCAGACCCTCACGGGTGGCAGCGCGACCACGTGCGCCGTCCTGCTGTGGTCCGTCCCGGCGGTGACGCTTCTCGGGTGGATGGTCTCGACGGCCTTCAGGCGTCGAGCCCACGGCGTCGTCGGCACCGCCGTCGAGACGGCGGCCTGAGATGACCTTCCAGGTCGCGATCGTCGGGAGCGGACCCGCGGGCTGCTACACGGCCCAGGCCCTCCTGAGGACCTTGCCGGGAGTTCGGATCACCCTCGTGGAGCGGCTTCCCGTCCCGTACGGCCTGGTGCGGTACGGCGTCGCGGCCGACCACCAGGGCACCAAGGCCGTCACCCGGCAGTTCGACCGCGTCCTCGGGCACCCGGACGTCACGTTCGTCGGCAACGTCGAGGTCGGTGCGGACGTCAGCCTCGAGGTCCTGCGCTCGCAGTTCGACGCGGTCGTCATCGCCACCGGGCTGTGCCGCGACCGACGCCTCGGGATCGCGGGCGAGGAGCTGCCCGGCGTGATCCCGTCCGGCTGGCTGACCCGGTGGGCGAACGGACATCCTGATGCGACCCACGCACGCCCCCGCCTCGGCCGTCGTGCGGTGGTGATCGGCAACGGCAACGTCGCCATCGACGTCGCCCGCCTGCTCGCGAAGGCGCAGGACGAGTTCACGGGCAGCGACCTGCCGGGCGAGGTGGCCTCGGCACTGGTGGCCGCCGATGTCGGCGAGGTCGTCATCGTCGGACGCGGTACGGCCGACGAGGCCCGGTTCGACCCGGTCATGGTCAAGGAGCTGGCCCAGGTCGCGGGAGCGACGTTCGACGTCCCGGAGTCCTCGAGCGCCTCGGCCAGCCCCCGGTCCGACGCACTACGGCACCTCGCGGACGACCAGCGACGCGGCAACCGGGTCGTGGTGCGGTTCCGGTTCGGGTGGACGCCCTCGCGGATCGAGGGAGAGGACCGGGTCGAGAAGGTCGTCTTCGCCGACCGGACCGGCACGGAGCACTCCGTCGCCACCGACACGGTCGTCTCGGCGATCGGATTCACCGGCCCGGCCCCTCTCGTACCGGACGGTGCCCGGGTCGAGGACGGACGGCTCGGGACCGGACTGTACGCCGTGGGCTGGGCCCGCCGCGGCCCGCGCGGAACGATCCCGGACGCCCGGACCGACGCCCGCCTCGTCGCTGAGGTGGTCGCCGGCGACCTCGGCGCGCAGCACCGGCCGACGAGCCGGAGCGAGCCGCATCGGTGCTTCGCCGCGCTGCCCGCGACGGATCTCGAGGGCTGGCAGGCGATCGATCGCTACGAACGGGCCACCGCTGCCCACGGCCGCGTCCGCAACAAGGTCACCGACAGGCGCGCGCTGCTCCAGCTGGCGCGCCCCCGCCTCAACCACCTCCAAGGAGAACCAGCATGAGCATCGACGTCCTGTACGGAACCGAGTCAGGGAACGCCGAGATGGCGGCCGAGGAGATCGCCGCTGCGGTCGCCGACGCGCGGTCCCTCGACCTCCAGGACCTCGACCCCGACGACCTGTCCGCATCCACCGTCTACCTGGTGCTCTGCTCCACCTACGGCGACGGCGAGCTGCCTGCCTCCGCCCAGCCGTTCGTGGACGGCCTGCAGGCGCAGAAGCCCGACCTGACCGGAGTCCGCTATGCGATCTTCGGCCTCGGCGACAGCAGCTACGCCGAGTCCTACAGCCTCGGTGGGAACCGGCTGGCGGAGTGCCTCGACGCCCTGGGGGCCGAGCGCTTCGGGGACTTCGGCCGCCACGATGCGTCGAGCAGCGAGGACCTGGTCGCCTCGGCGATCGCGTGGGCCCGAGCTGTCCTTGCCGACGCAGCCGTCGCGGCGGCGTGAGGTGTGGCGATGACGACCCTGCAGCCCACCACCGACCCGCTGCCGTACCTGACGCAGGCGTACCGGACGGATCCCTACCCGTTCTACGCCGCGCTCCGTGCCCAGCATCCCGTCCACCGCCATCCCGACGGCTTCTGGGCGATCACCTCGTACGACGCCATCCGCCACCTGCTCTACGACCGCACGCTCGGCGTCGCCGAGCTCGACTACGGCCCCGCAGGCCCCCTGCACGACAGCATGCTGGGTGCCGACGCGCCGAAGCACACCCGCGTACGACGGACCCACAGCCGGTGGTTCACGCCCAGGGCCGTGAAGACCTGGACCGACATCACGCGCGCCGAGGTGGACGCCCGGCTCGAGGTGGTCGCAGCGGGTTCGCGGACCTTCGACGCCGTCCACGACCTGGCCTTCCCCGTCACCTTCGCGACCATCAGCCACCTGCTCGGCGTCCCCGACACCGACGGGGCCAGGGTGCGACAGGCGACGTACGACATCGGCAAGAGCCTCGGTCTCGCGCCGACCGAGGAGGAGGCCGCCGGCACCGCGGCGGCGTTCGACTGGTTCGTCGGCCACATCGAAGGCCTGATCGCGGACAAGCGGCGCCAGCCCGGCGACGGACTGCTGGATGCCTTCCTCGCCTTCGAGGACGAGGGCACGATGTCGCACGACGAGGTGATCGCGTCGACCACCCTGCTGTTCGCCGTGGGGCACCTGGACATCACCTACCTGATCGCCCACGGCATCGAGCTGATGGCGGAGCGACCCGAGATCTTCGACGACTACCGCAACCGGCCCGAGCTGCGCGAGGCGATCGTCAACGAGACGCTCCGGCTGGACACGCCCGAGCAGTTCGTCGTCCGCACCACCACGCAGCCGATCACCCTCGACGGGGTCGACATCCCCGCAGGGGAGGTGCTGGTGCTGTTCATCGGTGCCGGCAACCGCGACCCACTCGTCTTCGCCGAGCCGGACACCTTCCGGCTCGACCGCGACGTCGACCTCAGCAAGCACCTCGCGTTCGGCGGCGGCATCCACGGGTGTGCCGGTCAGGTGCTCGCCCGCGCCGAGGCCCACGTGGTCTTCGGCGCACTGACCGAGCGGTTCACGGCTCTCGAGCTGGCAGGCCCGGTGGACCACAACCACTCCGACTTCATCCGCTCCATCACCGCACTTCCCATCACGGTCCGCTGACCGGGCCCGACCCAGGAGACCCCTGTGACCATCCAGACCGACGAGCTCCGCTCGACCCCCTTCTCGCCGCGCTTCCCCGAGTCGACGGGCGAGGTGATCGACGTCTACGGCTTCGCAGTACCGCTCTGGTACACCGATCCCGACACCGAGTACGACGCCATCCGCAACCGCGTCGCACTGCTCGAGTTCTCCATGCTCTACAAGTGGGACCTCGTGGGACCCGACGCGCTCGCCGTCGCGGACGCGGTCTTCTCCCGCAACCTGCGCGAGCTCGGTCCGCGACGCATCGCCTACGGCGTCGTGGTCACGCCGAACGGCTACATGCTCGACGACGTCACCGCGGCGGTGCTCGGCGCCGACCACGTCCGGGTCATCGGCGGCAACCCGGCCACCGGCGAGGCGCTCGAGGCCGCCGGCGCCGGACACGACGTCCACGTCGCCGAGATCCGCGACACGCTGGCCGTGCTGTCGGTGCAGGGACCCCACAGTCGGGCGCTCCTCCAGCGCCTGACCGACCGTGACATGTCCAACGAGGCCTTTCCCTACTACACGTTCGACCCCGCGATGGAGGTCGCAGGCATCCGCGCGCACGTCAACCGCATGGGCTTCACCGCCGAGCTCGGCTACGAGGTCATGGTGCCGGTGGAGCGAGCCCTCGAGCTCTGGGACGCATTCCTCGCGGCCGGACCGGACCTGGGCGTGCAGCCGGCGGCGGCGGCCGCGCTCATGCAGGCGCGTGTCGAGGCCGGGATGATCATGGGCGAGCTCGAGTACGACGAGACCAGCACGCCCTTCGAGTGCCGGATGGGCTGGGCCGTCGACCTCGACAAGGCCGACTTCCAGGGACGAGCGGCGCTGCTCGCCCACAAGGACGCCGTCCGGACCCGGGTCGTCTCGGTGACCCTCGACTGCGACCCCGATGCCGCCGACGGGGCCCGGCTCCTCCGTGACGGGGCGGACGTCGGCTTCGTCACGATGGCGGTGCCGTCGCCGGCCCTCGACGGTGCCACGCTCGGGCTGGCCCGCGTCGCCGCCACGGCCGCGAGGATCGGCACCGAGCTCGACCTCCCCGGCGGCAAGGCCGTCGTCGTCCGCACGCCTGTCCACGACCCCGAGCGCAACCGCGTGCGGAGCTGAGGAGGACTTCCATGAACCGCTACGTGCTCACCCTGCGGTGCCCCGACCAACCCGGCATCGTCCGTGCCTTCGCCGACGGCGTCGTCAACGTCAAGGGCAATATCGTCGACAACCAGCAGTTCACCGACCCCGACACCGGCACCTTCTGCCTGCGCGCCGAGTTCGAATCGCCCGAGACGAGCGCCGAGGTGGTGCGCCGGAGCGTCGACGACGCGTTGGCCGGCTTCGACCCGGTCATCGGCCTCCGGGACGCGGACCATCGTCGCCGCGTGCTGGTGATGGTCTCGAAGTTCGACCACTGCCTCGTCGACCTGCTCTACCGCCACCGCACCGGTGAGCTGCCGGTCGACATCCCGGTCATCGTGTCGAACCACCTCGACCTCGCGCCGATCGCGGCACAGGCCGGCATCGAGTTCGTCCACCTGCCGGTCGCCAAGGACACCAAGGCGCAGGCGGAGGCGGACCTGCTCGCCCTCGTGGAGCACCACCGGATCGACGTCGTCGTCCTGGCCCGCTACATGCAGGTGCTGTCCGACGACCTGTGCGGCAAGCTCTCCGGGCGGGTCATCAACATCCACCACTCCTTCCTGCCGGGCTTCAAGGGCGCCAAGCCGTACCACCAGGCCCACGCGCGGGGCGTGAAGCTGATCGGGGCGACCGCCCACTACGTCACCGCGGACCTCGACGAGGGCCCGATCATCGAGCAGGACGTCCACCGGGTGAGCCACGCCTACACCGCCGACCAGCTCGTCGCGCTGGGCCGGGACGTCGAGCGCACCGTGCTGTCGCGGGCGGTACGACGGCACGCGGAGGACCGCGTGCTGCTGGTCGGCGCGCGCACGGTGGTCTTCGCATGAGCGCGCGCATCCTCGACGGTGTCGCGACCGCCGCCGCGATCAAGGCCGAGCTCTCCGGCCGCGTGGAGAAGCTTCGCGAGAACGGCGTCGTCCCCGGGTTGGGGACGATCCTCGTGGGGGACGACCCCGGGTCGGCCTGGTACGTCGCCGGCAAGCACCGCGACTGTGCGGAGGTGGGCATCCACTCGATCCGGGTCGACCTGCCTGCCGATGCCTCCCAGGCCGCGGTCGAGGAGGCGGTCCTGCGGCTCAACGCCGACCCGGCCTGCACCGGCTACATCGTGCAGCTGCCGCTCCCTGCGCACATCGACGAGAACGCCGTCCTCGGTCTCATCGACCCCGAGAAGGACGCCGACGGCCTCCACCCCACCAACCTCGGCTGGCTCGTGCTCGGCCGACGGGCTCCGCTGCCGTGCACCCCGAACGGGATCGTCGAGCTCCTGCGCCGCTACGGCCTGGACCTCGACGGCGCCGAGGTGGTGGTCGTCGGTCGTGGCGTGACGGTGGGAAGGCCGCTCGGACTCCTCCTGACCCGGCGTACGGAGAACGCGACGGTCACGCTGTGCCACACCGGGACCCGGGACCTCGCGACGCACACCCGGGCTGCTGACGTCGTGGTCGCGGCAGCGGGGGTGCCGGGGATCATCGGCCCGGACATGGTCCAGGCCGGCGCCGTCGTCCTCGACGTCGGTGTCTCGCGGACCGCAGACGGCAAGATCGCGGGCGATGTCGCAGGAGGGGTCCACGACGTCGCCGGCTGGGTCTCGCCGAATCCCGGCGGCGTCGGACCGATGACGAGGGCCATGCTGCTGAGCAACGTCGTGGAGGCCGCCGAGACCCGTTTGACGCACGCCGCGACAACGCACTCGTGACGACGACACATCTCTCGTATTGCACCAGTTACGTTCCTGCGACAGCGACAGCGATGGCGGCGGAGGTGGCGTCCGTGGTGACGCGGCCGCTCTCGCACCGGCGCACCTCCGCTGGACACCGCCGCGGAACGCCGGACGACTCAGGGAGTCGTCACTGCCGCCGGGGTGGCCTGCTCGGACGGCGCCGGTGCCTCCTCGGTCGCGGGCTCGGTCCCGGCCGTGGGCGTCGGGTCGAGCGGCTCGGTGGTCCCCGACGGCTCCGCGGTGGGCGGGGCGGTCGACTCCGGCGTCGGCGCGGGTGTCGGCTCGCTGCTGCGCGACTTGTGCGGGCGAGGCGTCGCCTCCCCCGTCGGCTCGTCGCCCTCGTCCGCGCCGTCGCTCGTCGCCGTCGGCAGGTCCGTGGCCGGGCCGCCCCGCCGGGTGAGCTCACGCAGCAGCGCGCGGGCAGCGGCCTCGATGTCGCTCGCGGCCGCGCCGTCGAGGTCACCCGTCTCCTCGAAGCGCCGGACATCGGCGATCAGCTGCCGCAGTAGCCGCTGTGCGGCGGGATACCGCCGCGCGGCCATCGCGTCGTCGACCTCGGCGAGCGCGGCCGCGAGCGCGGGTACGTCGTCGGCCGCAGACCTCGCCTCCGTCGTACCGCATCCCGCGAGGAGGCCTGCGAGGAGCGCGGTGGCGAGCGCCCGGGCGAGACGGGTACGCCGGCTCATCGTGGCTCCTCGATCGCGTCGTGCAGCTCCTGCAGGGGCTGCTGGTACCGCTCGGGCACGTTCGCGGGGACCTCCGTGCCCCCGCGCGTGGGCTCGGGGTCGCCCGACGGTCGGAGGAGGAGGAGGACGAGGGCGGCGGCGACCGCCACGACGACCAGGGCCGCCACGAGGAGCCACCGGCGCCGCGGGCCGCGATGCGCGGCCGCACGGCCGCCCTCCGCGGGGGCCGCTGCGGAGCCGTCCGTCGTGACCGCGAGCGGCTGGGTGCTCTCGCCGGGGTCGGGCAGGGCGGGGACGGTCCCGGTGGCGATGGCGGCGGTCGCGGCGGCCACGTCCTCGGCGGTGGGCCTGGCGGCCGGGTCGCGGGCGGTCATCGCCGTCAGCAGGTCCCGCCAGGGGCGCGGCAGCGACACGGGCATGGGCGGCGACGCGACGAGCCGCTGCACGGCGGTCTCGAGAGGGGCGCCGGGGAAGGCCCGCTCCCCGGTGAGGGCCTCCAGCAGCACCAGGCCGAGCGAGTAGACGTCGGCTGCCGAGGTGACGGCCTCGCCCGCGGCCTGCTCGGGCGCGAGATAGGCAGGGGAGCCGATGGTCTCCCCGGTCCGGGTGTGCTGCTCGAGGTCGCCGGCGAGACGGGCGATGCCGAAGTCGGCGAGCAGCGCCCGCGAGTCGCCACACAGCAGCACATTGCTCGGCTTCACGTCCCGGTGGGTGACGCCCTGGGCATGCGCGTAGGCAAGGGCGGCGGCCACCTGCGTCCCGATCTCGGCGACCGTCTGCGCCGGCAGGGCGCCGGCCGCGAGCTGCGCGGCGAGGGTCGGGCCTTCCGCGAGGGTCATCACGAGATAGGGCCGGTCGGCGCGGATGCCGGCGTCCAGGAGGGTGACCAGGCCCGGGTGGTTCAGCCGGGCCAGCAGCTGGGCCTCCGCGATGAAGCGGGCGCGCAGGACGGGATCCTCGACCTCGCGCAGGACCTTGACGGCGACCTCGCGCTGGAGCAGCTCGTCGGTCGCCCGGAAGACGTCGGACATCCCGCCGTGCCCCAGCTCGTCGAGCAACCGGTAGCGGTCGTCGAGAACGATGACCGAATCGCTGCTCATGGGGGAGCAGTACCCGGGGAGTGCCCCGTTCAACGACCGAGTGGGCCATCGCACCTCGGGGCGTTTGAGACCTCTCGCGGGGGTACCACCACCGCCAGCAGGGCGTTCGTCGGGGACGATGCGCGCCGTGTCAGGTTCCGGCGGGTGGTGGGCCAACCGGCCCGCCGGAACCGAGCTCGAGGTTGCGGCGCAGCGCCAGCACGGCGATGTCGTCGCTGCGGTCGGGGTCGCGCATCCGCTCGAGCAGCTCGTCCAGGAACGGTTCGAGCGGGGCGGAGGCGGGGTGGTGGGCCGCGCTCACCTCGGCCAGCCGGGCGAACCCCGCGTCGATGTCCTCGGTACGACGCTCGACGAGCCCGTCGGTGAAGCACAGCAGCGTCGTGCCCGGGTCGAGCGTCGCGGTGGTCGCCTCGAACGCGGCCACCCCGGCGCCGAGCGGAGGACCGGTCCGGACCGGCAGGAAGGCGGTGGCGCCGTCGGCGGACACCGCCAGCGGCGCCGGATGGCCGGCGCTGGCGATGGTGAGCTCGCCGGTGCGCCAGTTCCCCGTGCCGGCGAGGACGGTGACCATGTGGCCGTCGACGGCGATGTCGAACTGGTGGGCACACTTCTCCAGCGCGGCCGCGGGGCTGTCGCCGTCCATCAGGTAGGCGCGGAGCGTGAAGCGCGCCCGCGCCATCTCCGCGACGGCGTCGATGCCGTGCCCCGACACGTCGCCGACGACGAACGCGAACTCGTCCCCCTCGGCCTCGACGACGCTGTACCAGTCGCCTCCGATGTCGATGCCCTGGGCGCCGGCGACATAGGTCGCCGCGATGTCGAAGCCGGGCACCTGCGGGAGCGTCCGGGGCAGCAGCGCGCGCTGCAACCGCACGGAGAGCTCACGTTGTTCGTCGTACAGGCCCTCGACGCGGCGGTAGAGCGAGGTGATGGTCCGGGTGTCCGCCTCGGCGCGTTCGCGGGACCGGAGCAGGTGACGGGTGAGGAGCAGCGCCAGCAGCGTGGCCAGGGGGCCGCCCAGGCCGAGCAGCCACGGGAGCTGCCAGCCCAGGTCGCTGCCCAGGTGCTCGCGGGGACGCGTCACCAACCTCAACACGTCGTCGCCGAAGGGCACGGTCGTGGAGTAGGTCAGCCCGTCGAGCGGCAGCGTCGAGGGCTCGACGTCGGTCATCACCATGTCCTCGGTCCGGGTGCCGTCCCCGAGGTAGAGCGCGTAGTCGAGGCCGGCGAACCCGGAGTCGGCGTCGACGGGGCTCTGGCGGTTCCTCGGCACGGTGCGCCCGGCGAACACCACGAACCGCGACGCCGGGTCGGCGAGCACGAAGACGATGCGGATCTGCTTCCCGACCGTGCTCCAGTCCACGGCCATCGTCCGTGCCCTCAGCGAGCGGGCGACGAGTCTCTCCGCTCGCGCACTGGGTGCGGCGATGCCCGGCCGGCCGCCGACCGCCGCGACCTGGCTCAGGCCCTTGGGTCCCCGCCGCCACAGCGCTCCCACCTGGAACAGCTGGTCGGTGCCGATGTTGCGGCTGAACCGCTCCTCGAACACGGTGCGAAGGCGCCGGGGCAGCACGCTGGCGGCAACGTCGAGCGCGGACGAGAGAGGCTCCTGCAGGCCCATCGTCGCGGCCTCCAGGACGGCGGCGGCCTGGTCGGTCTGGACCTGCAGCAGACGCTCCTCGTTGCTCCGGTCCGTGCGCATGGCCAGCACCACGCTCAGTGCGGTGGTGACCAGGCCGAGGATCACGATCGCCGCGGACACGCGGTCGCGGCGTCGGTCGGGGCTGGACGGCTGATCGGACTCGCCGGCCGTCACGGCGCGGGGTCCTCCTCGACCTCGAAGAGCTGCTTGAGACCCACGACCTCGAGGAGCCGGCGGGTTCCGGGACCCAGCGACCGCAGGGTGAGCAGCTTGCCCGTGTCGATGGCGTGGCGGCGGATCTGGAGGAGGATCCCGAGCCCGCCGGAGTCCATGAAGGTCACGCCGGCGAGGTCCAGCCTCAGGTGCTCGTGCTGGTCCAGGCCGGTCAGGGCGAGCCCGAGGAGGTCGTCGCTCGCGGCGATGTCGATCTCTCCCGAGACCTGGATCTGCCAGGTGGGGCCCAGCGCGGAGGCGGTGAGCTGCGTCATCAGCGTTCCTCGCTCGCGACTGCTGGTGGTGCTCGGCCGCTGCTGGACCGTCGTCAGACCCTACTGCACGAGCCGGCCGCAGACGCTAGATTCGTGGGCGAGCAGCGACCGGGACGAGCCGGCCCGATGCTCCACACGTGGTTGGGGGTGCGGCATGGCCGACGTCGTCCATGCGTTCGCAGTGCCCATCCATCCGTCGTCCGTCGGACTGGCGCGCACCGAGCTGCGCGACGTGCTGCGCCCGGCGGCCCAGCCCGTCGCGCTCGTGGAGGACGCCGTGCTGGTCCTCTCCGAGCTGGTCGCCAACGCGCTCTCCCACGCCCGTCCGACCCGCACCGACGACATCGGGGTCGAGGTACGGCTGGTCGGCGACCGGCTGCACGTGGCGGTCACCGACGGAGGATCCGACAGCGTGCCCGAGATCGTCCCGGGCCCGGGTGTCCGCCCGAGCGGGCGAGGCCTGTTCCTCGTCGACGCGCTCAGCGACCGGTGGTGGTGGGAGCCGGCCGAGCACGGTCGCACCGTCCGCGCCGAGCTGCGCTGCCCCGCCGCGGCCGAGTGAGGCCGCGCGACCGTGTGAGGCTCGGTCCGGACGCACGAGGCCCCACCCGGCTCGGGATGTCCGGGTGGGGCCTCGCTCTGTGCGCCTGGGTCGGTCGGTGCGCCGGTCAGTAGGTGCGGCGGTCGACCACGTCGTCGCGACGCCGCCACGGCGGTGCGTACATCAGCGAGACGACGATGGCGATGATGCCGGCGACGATGAGGATCGTGCCGAGCGCGCCGTCGTTGATGAAGTCCAGGTCGACGGTGATGACGTCGAGCGCGAGGATGAGCCCCAGGACCAGCAGGACGATTCCGAGTCCGATGTACATGATGGTTTCCCCCTTGGTGTTCAGGTCAGCGCGAGGACCAGCGCCGCGGCGATGGCCAGGATGGCGAGGACCAGGACCAGGCCCGACGTCTCGTCGGTCTCGGTCGGTCCCGGATGGTGGTGCTGGACGGTCATCGTGTTCCCCCCTCGGAGCCGGTTGTCTGCCGGCGGACGTCCGGTACCCGGCGTCGTGCGCGACATTCACCGGCAGCACGTCGACGGTGGACCAGCGGATCCGATGGGTCTGGAATCGCGAGATCGGGGCACCTCGTCGCTGGCCGGCGCCGGCGACCCGCCACCCACCCCTGGGGGCGTCGGCGGCCGGCCGCCCAACGGGGGGCCGGCCGCCCCCTCATCGGGGGGTGAGGGGGCGGACCTGGGCGGACGTGAGCGGATCGGCCGCTCAGTGCATCGCCGACCGCGCCGCGTCGCGCACCTTGTCCACGAGCCCGGCCAGCGGGCCCACCGCGGCATTCAGCACGGCCGACTCGCCGACGGCTGGATGCGGGTGCGTGGGCGCGATCTGCTCCGCCGCCTTGAGCGCGGCGGCCATCTTCTCGAGCTCCGCCGGGCCGGCCTCGGCCAGCAGCAGCGGGAACTCCTGCTCCTCCTCGTTCCTCGCGTGCTCCGTCACCATCCCTCGCAGGCGGGCGATGCCGGTCTCGAAGTCGGGCGACGTGGTGTCCATGCCGTCGAGGGAGGACAGCAGCTCCTTCGCCTCGTGCTCCTCCTCCTGACGGGCCTCGACCACGTCGCCGCCGCCGTACCGGGTCACGTTCGGGTGGGTCACGATCTCCTCGGCCGCCTCGTGCACCGACAGCATGCGCCGCAGCTCGGCGAAGGCGCGGGCCCTCGCCTCACCGGCGGTCGTCTGGACCTCGTCGAAGAGCTTCTCGATGTGGCGGTGCTGGTCGGTCAACATCTGCACGACGTTCTTCGTCGCCGTCATCTCCACCTCCAGGGGTGCGGGTTCCGTACGCCGGCGGTACCCGACCCGGCGTACGGAAACCGATCCCCGCTCAGCGCGCGCCGAGGCTCGCCAGCACCCGCTCCGCTGCCTGCTGGCCCGAGGCCGCGGCGTCGGCCAGCGAGGGCATGTCGAGAAGGTAGTCGCCCGCCAGGTGCACCGGGCCGAGCGGCTCGCGCAGGGTGGCCAGCGTGGCCCGGCCCCCCGGCGCCCAGAACGGTACGACGCGCGGGTGGCGCCGCAGGATGCCCGGCTCCACCTTGCCCTCGAGCTCGGGGTAGAGGCGCAGCAGGTCGGCGGTGAACCGCGCGACGATCTCCTCGTCGCCGAGCTCGAAGAGCCGGTCGGCCTCGGCGCCGCCGGCGAAGCAGGCCAGCGCGCCCCCGGGCTTGCGCACGCCCCGGCGCAGAGCGGCGGCGTGGTTGAAGACCGCCTGGAAGGAGAGCCCGGGCGTCGAGACGGCGAGGAAGTCGTCCCACCGCTGCGGGCCCTCCTCGTGGGTGAAGAAGCCCACCACGACGTACCGCCCGTAGTGGATGGCCTCGAAGGCCGTCCGGTGGTCCGGGGGGAGGCCGGGCATGATCTTCACGGCGATGTCCGCGGGGACGGCGACGATCGCCCGCCGGGCGCGGATCCGCGCCGGTCCGGCGGCGTCCTCGTAGTCCACGACGACGCCGTCCTCGGTCCACTCGACCGTGTGCACCGGCGAGCCGAGCCGGACCCGGTCTCCGAGGTCGGCCGCGAGGATGTCGGTCAGGGTCTGGTTGCCGCCCTCGGGGAGGGTGAGGTTGTCGACCTTCTCGGGGTCGGTGAGCAGGATGCCCATCGAGAAGACGAACTGGGTGGCGGCGGTCTCCTCGGGCTCGCAGCCCATCCACTGGCCCGACCAGGACCGCACCATCTCGCGGGCGAGTTCGGACCTCACACCGCGCAGCACGAAGTCGGCACGCCGGTTGTCGAGCTTGGCCCGGACCCGGTTGGCCCACCGGTTGTCCGGGCTCATCTCGAGGAAGGGCACGTTGGCGAGGATGCGGGTGCCGACGGCCGCGAGGCCGAGGCGGTCGCCCCAGGTCATCTTCGAGCGGAACATCAGCGCGAACGGGTTGGAGGTGTCGACCTGCTTGCCGCCCAGCGACAGGGCGACCGACTTGCCCTCGAGGGTCCCGAGGTGGACCCGGTGCCGGTGGAGCGCGTCGATGAGCGGTCCCGTGCCCTCGGTGAACTGGGTGCCCACGTTGATCCAGTAGTCGCCCTTGCGGACGGTGTCGACGCGGCCGCCGGCCCGGTCGCTCGCCTCCAGGACTACGACGTCACGGTCGGCCAGCGTGGTCGCGGCCATCAGCCCGGCCATGCCGGCGCCGATGACGACGACCTCGTGGGTCTCCTCGCGGACCCTGTCCGGGGTCGTGTCCTTGCGTGTCGTGGCCATGCTGCTCAGCTCGCCTTCGTGATGGTGGGGGTGCGGTCCAGCGCTCCGGAGATCGAGGCGACGAGGCGCTCGGTCGCCTTCCGGCAGCTCGGGCTGACCGCGGTGTAGGAGAGGTAGCCGTGGACCAGGCCCGCCTCGCGGTCCACCTGCGCCGGGACGCCGGCCTCGAGGAGGGCCGTCGCGTAGGCCAGCCCGTCGTCATGGAGCGGGTCGAAGCCGGCGAGGTTGACGATCGCAGGAGCCAGCCCCTCGAGGGAGGACGCCCGGTAGGGGGACACCCGCGGGTCCGCGACGTCGGTCCCGGCAGGGAGGTAGTTCTCGACGAACCACGCGACCTGCTTGGCCGACAGGGCCGGGGAGGCGGCGAACTCGTCCTGCGAGGGCCGGTGGTCGACGAGGTCCGTCACCGGCTGGATGAGGACCTGCAGCATCGGCTGCACGGCCTCTCCTCGCACCTGCTGGCACAGGACGGCGGCGATGTTGCCGCCGGCGCTCTCGCCCGCGACGACGACCCGGTGCGGGTCCACGCCCCACGACGCGGCGTGCTCGACGACATACCGCCAGGCGGCGAGGGCGTCGTCCTGCGCGGCAGGGAAGGGGTGCTCGGGCGCGAGCCGGTACTCCACGGACACGACGTCGGCGCCGGTGCCGTGGGCGAGCATGCGCACGGGTGCGGTGTAGCTCGCCCGGCTGCCGATGACGAACCCGCCGCCGTGGAAGAAGAGGACGAGGCCGCGCTCGGGGGTGCCGTTGCTGTAGCGCGTCGCCAGCAGGCCGTCGCCGATCGCGATCTCCTCCTCGATCGCGCACGGAGCGATCCGCGAGGCGAACAGGAGCAGGTCCCGCTCAGTCGTCGCCCGTGCCTCGACGGGCGGCAGGTCGCTGTAGTCCGGACCGGACTCCCCGAGCTTCATCAGCAGCGCGACATCGGGTGCCATGGTGTCGCCGGCCGTGTTGGTCGCCGGCCGGGCCAGCAGGCGCTGGAGCGAGGCCGGCAGACGGCTGAGGAAGACGAGCAGAGTGCGCTGCAGGCGCTGCGCCACCGTGAAGTGCTGCGTGCTCGGCGGGGTGCTCATGACGCGGCCTCGACGCTGACCAGGTGCGGCGCCTCGACGGCGCGCTTCGAGAACTGCAGGTCGCGGTGGATCAGGCGCCCCTTGAAGAGCCGGTTGTCCCGCACGAAGGTCGTGTGCATCCGCCATGGCTTGCCCGCACCCTGGCGCGGCAGCTCCGACTGGGCGCGCTGCATGTAACCCGCCGAGAGGTCGAAGAGGCTCTGGGTGGCCATCCCCTCCGGCGGGACGGGGAGTGCGGTGTCGTACCCCTTGCGGTCCATCTCGCGGATCACGTCGGCGACGAGGCGCGTGACATTGCGGATGCGCAGGGTCCAGGTCGCCTTGGTGAAGCCGAGCATCATCGCCCAGTTCGGCACTCCGGACATGAGGGCACCGTGGTAGAGCACCGTGTCGGCGACGTCCACAGGGGTGCCGTCGACGGTCGGCTTGATGCCGCCGAGCATCTGCATGACCAGGCCGGTCGCGGTGACGATCACGTCGGCCTCGAGAACCTTCCCGGAGGTGAGGAGGATGCCCTTCTCGGTGAACCGCTCGATCTGGTCGGTGGCGACGTCGGCGTTGCCGTTGCGGATCGCCTCGAAGAAGTCGCCGTCCGGGGTGGCGCACAGCCGCTGGTCCCAGGGGCTGTACGGCGGCGCGAAGTGTGTGTCTACGTCGAACCCGGCGGGGAGCTCCTTGACGGTCATGCTGCGCAGGAGCTTGCGCCCGAAGTTGGGGAACTTGACGAGAACCGTCACGAGCAAGTGGTCGCGCCAGATGTTCTTGATCCGGGTGAGGCGGTAGCCGAGCTTCTTGCCGAAGACCTTCAACAGGAACTGGGCGATCTTGTCCACCCGGGGCATCGACGCGACATAGCTCGGGGTGCGCTGGAGCATGGTCACGTGGGCCGCCGCGCCCTCGCCGTTCAGCATCGCCGGGAGCATCGTGACGGCGGTCGCGCCGCTGCCGATGATCACCACACGCTTGCCACTGTGGTCGTAGTCCGCGGGCCAGTGCTGCGGGTGCAGGATGTCGCCCTGGAAGTCCTCGCGACCCTCGAAGCGGGGCTCGAAGCCCTCGTCGTACTTGTAGTAGCCGGTGCCGCTGAAGACGAAGCCGGCCTGGACGATCTTGTGCGACTCGTTGCCGGCCTCGTCGGTCACCGTCACGTGCAGCGTCCACTGCGCGTCCTCGCTGGACCAGTCGGCAGCGGTGACGCGGTGCCGTAGGCGGAGGATCTCGTCCATCCCGAACTCGGCGATGGTCTCCTCCATGTAGCCGCGGATCAGGTCGCCCCCGGCGATCGCCTCCTCGTGCAGCCACGGCTTGAACTCGTAGCCGTAGGTGTGCACCGAGTCGTCGGAGCGGATGCCGGGGTAGCGGAAGAGGTCCCAGGTCCCGCCGACCGCGTCGCGGCCCTCGAGCAGGAGGACCTTCTTGTCCGGGAAGTCGTCCATCAGGTACTTCGTGGCGCCGATGCCCGAGAGGCCGGCGCCGATGACGACGATGTCGGCCGTCTCGGTCGGGTGGCTGGGCTGGGTCATGGTGCGCGTCCTCCTTGTGCGTGACTGTCCTGAGATCAGTCTTAGTCATCTGTTTAGGTCAGGTGCCTAAGTGTGTGTCACGCATCACCTTTCGTCAAGGCCGATCTGGGATCCGCTGCCGGGGCGGCGCCGGGGGTGTTCCGTCGAGATCGATTTGCGCGAGGTGGTTGACAGCGCACCGTGATCCCCCTCACCATCATGGTCAAGCATTTTAGTCGTGTGACTAAGACACTGACTGAGCGATCTTGAGAGGACCGAGCGCATGGCAGCAACCACGACGATCACCGCGCCACCGACGCGACCGGGGGTGGTGCGGGTCGTGAGCGAGGACGACGCCACTCCGCTGGCGCGCCTGGTCGGACGGACCCTGCAGCAGGCACTGCACTCCGGTCATGCCCAGGAGGTGCTCGAGACGACCGTCGGGACCGTGGTGGTCCGTTCCCACGACACCCCGCAGGTCGCGACCATCGCCTTCAGCGGCGGGACGATCGACGTGGCGTCCGGCGCGCAGCCGGAGCCCGGCGCGACCGTCGTGGTCGACCTGAACGCGCGCTTCGCGCTCACGCAGGAGCCTGAGGGCGACGGCGTCCTGGCGGCCGCAGCATTGCAGGCACTGACCCCGCCGGTCCCGCACTGGCGCGAGGCCGCGCGCCGCTTCTGGGCGGCCACCCGCGAGATCCCGGGCATACCGGACGTCCTGGTGGTCGAGGCGGTCGGCCCGGACGGCTCCGAGCACGACCGCTTCGGTGAGGGTACGACGACCTACGGGATCGCCGGCCCCGCCGACCTCCTCGCCGGCATCTTCAGCGGCGCCGACGACCTCCTCGTCTCCCTGGCCGCCGGCGTGCGGATCCAGGGCACCCTCTCGCAGCTGTCCGTGATGACGGCTGCCTCCTGGAAGGTCCGCTTCGATGTCTGAGACCGCCACCACCGGCACCACCGTCCGCAAGGCCGTCCGCCTCGAGGCGACGAACCACGAGGGCAGCCTGCTCGGCAAGAACGTGTCGCCGGCGAAGTTCGAGGCCGGCAAGGAGAGCGGCTTCGCATTCGCCGACATCCTGTTCGCGATCGACCTCGGCAACGAGATCGTCTTCGGCGACGCCTTCCCCGAGTGGCGCGGCAACCTCTACGACATCGCGATGGTCCCGGACCTGACCACTCTCGTCGAGTGGAAGCCGGGCCTGGACTCGGTGATCGGCGACTACTGGCTCAAGGATGGCAGGCCGGTCCCGATCTGCCCGCGCAACCTCGTCAAGGGGCTCGTGGCCCGACTCGCCGGCCATGGCTACACCGCCACCGCCGCTGTCGAGATCGAGGCGACCCTCTTCGAGGAGTCCGTCCAGGAGGCCCGCGCGCGGGGCTACCGCGACCTCACTCCGCTGGGCGGCAGCACCGGGGCGACGTACCACCTGGCCAGGTCCAGCGACTGGGTCTCCTACATGGAGGCCGTGGTCGACCGTCTCGACGAGGTGGGCATCGGCTGGGAGGCGTGGACCGACGAGGCGGCGCCCGGCCAGACCGAGCTCAACATCGCGCCGACCGACCCGGTCCGGCTCGGGGACAGCTGGGCGCGCACCCGGCAGGTGATGCGCGAGGTCGCGCACGAGCTCGGTCACACGGTCTCGTTCATGGCCAAGCCCACCGCCGGCTTCGGTCAGGGCGCGCACATCAACATCTCCCTCCAGAGCGACGGGGTGAACCAGTTCTTCGCCGAGGACGGCCTCTCCGAGGTGATGGGCCACGCTGTCGGCGGCCTGCTCGCCACGATGGCGGGCGCGACCTCGATCGTGATGCCGCAGATCACGTCGTACCGCCGGCTCGTCGACCTCACCGGTCCGCCGACCACGATCAGCTGGGGCGTCAACAACAAGACCGCCGCGGTCCGTGCGATCACGGGCCACCCCAAGTATTCGAGGCTGGAGTACCGGCTGCCCGGCGCCGACGTGAACCCCTACTTCGCGATCGCCGTCGTGCTGGCCGGCGTCCTCGCCGGGATCGAGAAGCAGATCGAGCCGCCGGCGCAGGTCACGGACATGGCCTGGGCCCTGCCCGACAGCTCGGGCGTGGAACGGATCCCCGACACCATGTCGAAGGCCGGTGCCGCGCTCGCCGCCGACCCGTTGCTGCGGGAGTACCTCGGCGACGAGTTCGTCGACTTCTGGGTCGCGTCGCGTCGCTGGGAGTGGATGGAGTTCCACACCAAGGGCGGCGACCCGTTAGCAGAGCTCTCCGCGTGGGAGTCCCGGCGCTACTTCGAGTTCCCGTGAGCGCGCGCAGCGAGGCCGCACGGCGGCCGTTGATCGGCATCACCGGACGCCGCTTCCGCCTCTCCCTGATCGAGGGCTCCGACGAGAGGTACGGCGACCGGTGCATCGACACCGCGATGTCGGACTTCGCGACGCGGATCGCCGAGGCCGGCGGGCTGCCGGTGCACCTGTCCTACGACACCGACCCCGAGGCCGTGTGCGACTGGCTGACGGGTGTGGTCGTCACCGGGGGCCAGGACATGCATCCGGCCTGCTGGGGTGGCGACACGTCGGTGGTCCGCGGCATCGACCCGCGGACCAACCCGATGGTCCACGACCGCGAGCGCGACGACTATGAGATCGCTGTGGTCCGGGCGGCCCTCGACCGGGGGATCCCGGTGCTGGGCGTCTGCCGCGGCCTGCAGGTGCTCAACGTCGCGCTCGGCGGCACGCTCGTCGCGGACCTGCCGCCCGGCGCGATCAGCCACCTCTCCGCGGAGACGGCCCCCACCGACGGGACCGTCGACCACCTCGTCTCCTTCGAGCCCGGGTCCATCGTCGCCGGACTCTTCGACGGCGACGTGGTCACGAACTCCTGGCACCACCAGGCCGTGGACCGCTGCGGGGTGGGGGTCGTCGTGACCGGCCGCACTTCCGACGGCGTCGTCGAGGCGATCGAGGTGCCCGGCCACCCGGTCCTCGGCGTGCAGTGGCACCCGGAGTGGATGAAGAGCGCCGACCCGACGTTGACCTGGGTCGTCCGGGAGGCGACCCGCCTGCTCGAGAACAGGAGTCACCCGTGAGCCTCCATCCCTTCGTCGACGCCGCCCCGATGGCGGCCGACCCGACCATCCCCACCCTGACCGGGCTGTTGGCGCAGCGCGCGGCCGACTCGGGTGAGCGCGAGTTCCTCCGCTTCGGCGACTGGTCGTGGACCTTCGCCGAGATCGACGCCTGGACGTCGCGCCTCGCACACCGCCTGATCGAGGTCGACGGGGTCCGTCCCGGCGACCGGGTCGCGATCATGCTGCCCAATGTCGTGCACTGGCCGGTCGGCTGGCTCGCGGCGCTCAAGGCGGGGGCGGTCGTCGTACCGGTCAACTGCTCGTACCAGCGCGCCGACCTCGCCTTCGTCCTGCGGGACTCCGGCGCCCGCGTCGTCCTCACCGACGCCGAGCGTGTCGGCCTCGTCGCCGAGGTGGCCCGTGCGGAGGGGCTGGAGGTCGACGTGCTCGACGTCGCCGAGGACGGCTCCGAGCCCTTCCCGGCGACGGCGCCGGACCGGGTCGTCGACGCGGACACGCTGGCCAACCTCCAGTACACGTCGGGCACGACGGGCTTCCCGAAGGCGTGCATGCTGACCCACGACTACTGGGTGCGGCTGGGCTGGCTCTGCTCCGGCACGGCCGGGCTCGGCAGGGACGACGTGCTGCTGACGGCGCAGCCGTTCTCCTACATGGACCCCCAGTGGAACACCGCCGTGGCGCTCACCGTCGCTGCGCCGCTCGTCGTGCTGCCGCGATTCTCGGCGTCGACGTTCATGGCCGACGTACGACGGCACCGGGCCACCTTCGTCTACGTCCTCGGCTCGATGCCGACCCTGCTGTTCAAGCAGCCACCGGCCGACGAGGACCGCGACAACGCCCTGCGGGCGGTCTTCTGCTCGGCCATTCCGGTCGCCCTGCACGCCCAGCTCGAGGAGCGGTGGGGTGCGCCTTGGCGCGAGGTCTACGGCATGACCGAGTCGGGGATCGACCTCTACAGCGCGTTCGAGGACACCGCCTCGGTCGGGAGCGGCAGCCTCGGCCGGCCGGTGCCGACCAAACAGGTGCGCGTCGTCGACCCCGCCGACCCGGCGGCCGGCGAGGTGCCGGCCGGTGAGCCCGGCGAGCTGGTGATCTCCGGGCGGCCGATGATGAGCGGCTACTGGCACCGGCCCGACGCCACCGCGAGCACGCTGCGCGACGGCTGGCTGCACACCGGTGACCTCGTCGTACGACGGCCCGACGGCGGCATCCAGATCGTCGGCCGGATCAAGGACATGGTCCGCCGCGGTGGCGAGAACGTCGCCTGCGCGGAGGTCGAGGCCGTGCTCGAGCGCGACGACCGGGTCGTCTCGGCGGCCGTCGTCGCGGAGCCGGACGAGGTCCTGGGTGAGGAGGTCAAGGCGTTCCTCCAGCTCAGGGAGGGCGTCCGCGCCGACCGTGCCACCGCCCAGGACATCGTGACGCGGGCCGGCGCAGAGCTCGCCCGCTTCAAGGTGCCGCGGTACGTCGAGTTCGTCGCCGACTTCCCGCGCACGCCCTCCGAGCGGGTCTCGAAGCCCGCGCTCAAGGCCCGGGCTGCCGAACAGCCCGGGACCACCCACGACTTCTCTCCCCGAAGGAGCTGACCATGACCTCCCTGACCTCCGACGTCGTCCGCGACGTCGCCGTGCTCACCCTCGACCGTCCGGACAAGCTCAATGCCCTCGACGTCATCACCCGGCTCCGGCTGGCCGAGCTGATCCGGGAGCACGGCACCGGCGACACGGTGCGCGGCATCGTCCTCACCGGCCGGGGCCGCGCCTTCTCCGCCGGCGAGGACCTCAGCCAGGCGCCGACCACCGAGGAGGAGGTGCACGCCGCGTTCGAGAGCTTCCACGACATCACCCGCGCGATCCTGGAGACCCGGGTGCCGGTGGTCGCGGCGGTCAACGGCATCGCCGTGGGCGGTGCCTCGGAGATCACGTTGTGCTGCGACACGCGGATCGGGACGCCCGCGACGTCGTACTTCCAGCCGGAGAACGGGCGTGGGCTGACCATCTCCAACGCCACCAGCCTGCTGCTGCGCCGCCTCGTCGGCAACCACGCGATGCGCATGGTGCTGGCGTCGCCGCGCGTCCCTGCGGACGAGGCGCTGCGGATCGGCCTGCTCGACGAGGTCGTCGATCCCGACACCCTGCTCGACCGCGCCATCGACATCGTCCACGCCTGGACGCCGGAGGGCGGGACCACCGCGCTCCACCTCGCCCTGCTGCGGCCGCTGCTCGCGGAGGTCGAGGCGGCGTTCGAGCGCGAGGACGCCGCCGCCCACGAGGCGTGGACGAGCGGACTGCTCACCGCCGGCGTCGCCGGCTTCTGGACCACCAAGGCTGAGGAGGCCACCGCATGATCACCACCCGAGCCGCCGTCCTGAACGAGATCGGCGCACCGCTGGAGCTGACCGACATCCGCGTGGACGACCCGGCGCCGCACGAGGTGCGGATCGCGGTGACCAACGTGGGCCTGTGCCACAGCGACCTGCACTACATGACCGGCACCGTGCCGACCGAGCTCCCGGTCGTCGTGGGCCACGAGGTCGCGGGCATCGTGGAGTCGGTCGGCTCGGCCGTCACCTCGCTGCGGCCCGGCGACCGCGTCACCGGCGCGTTGACGCCGCCGTGCGGTGGCTGTGTCAACTGCGACGCGGGGCACTCGACCCAGTGCCTGCGGCTGGACGAGGTGCGCCTGCGGCAGCGGCCCGCCTTCGAGACCGTGGACGGGCGCCCGATCGAGCGGCTCGCGGCGATCGGTGCGTTCTCGCAGCACATCCTGCTGCGCGAGAGCGCGCTGGTGAAGCTGCCCGACGACGTCCCCCTGCACGTGGGCTGCCTGCTGTCCTGTTGCGTCATCACCGGCGTCGGCGCGGTCTTCCGCGGTGCGCAGGTGCGCCCCGGCAGCACGGTCGCGGTGATCGGCTGCGGCGGGGTCGGCTCCGCGATCATCCAGGGCGCGCGGCTCGCCGGCGCCTCCGCGATCGTGGCCATCGACCTCGACGACGACCGGCTCAAGGCCGCCCGTGGGTACGGCGCCACGCACACCATCAACGGAGGCGACGGCGACACCGTGGCGGAGCTGCACCGCCTGCTCGGCGACGGCGTCGACTACGCCTTCGAGGCGGTCGGCTCGGCCCGGACCGCGGAGACGGCGCTCGCCCTGCTCCGTCCGACCGGCACCGCGTGCCTGGTGGGCATCGCGCCGATGGGCACGGAGCTGACGGTGCCCGCGCTCGACTTCTTCTTCCAGGAGAAGCGGCTGATCGGCTCCTACATGGGCTCGGGCCAGGCCCGCGAGGACATCGCCCAGTTCGCCCGGCTCTACCAGCAGGGCCGGCTGCTGCTCGACGAGATGGTCACCCGGGTCGTCCCGTTCGCCGAGATCAACGAGGGCTTCGAGCAGATGAAGTCCGGTGACGTCACCCGCATCGTCGTCGACCTGCGGGCCTGAGAGAGGGACTCCCATGAGCAACCAGATCACCATCCCGCAGCCCGTCAACTTCATCGCCGACGAGTGGTGCGAGGGCACGACCGGCGACGCTTGGAATGTCGACCCCAACACCCGGGAGCCGGTCCACCGGCTCGTGTCCACCTCGGCCGACGACGTCGAGCGGGCGCTGCGCCACGCCGAGCAGTCGTACGACGCCCGTCCCTGGGGCGAGGAGGAGCGCCACGAGCGCGCGGCCGTCCTCGACCGGGTCGCCGATCTCGTCGAGGCGCGGATCGAGGACATCGCCCGCACCGACGCCCTGACCAGCGGTACGCCGATCGGCGTCACCCGCCTCGTGGCGGCCTTCCTGCCCCACCGGATCCGCGCCTCGGCGGCCGACCTGCGCGCGATCCCTCGCGTCACGGCCCTCGACGCCGGCGGCCGCGACGTCCGGCTCCACAAGGTGCCGTGGGGTCCGGCCGCGATCCTCACGCCGTGGAACGGGCCCAGCTTCATCCCGGCGGCCAAGGTGGCGAGCGCGGTCGCGGCCGGCTGCCCGGTCATCCTGAAGCCCTCCGAGCACGCGCCGGGCAGCGCCCAGGTCGTCGTCGAGTGCTTCGTCGAGGCGGGCCTGCCGTCCGGTGCGCTCCAGCTGGTGCACGGCACCGGTGACGTCGGCGCCCGGCTGACCGGCGACCCGCGCGTCAAGATCGTCTCCTTCACGGGTGGGCCCGGCGCCGGCCGTGCCATCGCTCGGGCGGCAGCGGAGGACTTCAAGGTGCTGCAGCTCGAGCTGGGTGGCAACAACCCGGTCGTCGTACTCGACGACGCGGACGTGGACGTCACCGCCGACGGCATCCTCGAGGGGATGACCAAGCTCAACGGACAGTGGTGCGAGGGGCCGGGCAAGGTGCTCGCGCCGCCGGCCCTCGTCGGGCCGCTCGTCGAGGCGCTGACCGAGCGGGTCTCCAAGCTCGTGGTGGGCCACTCGCTCGACGAGGACAGCCAGGTCGGTCCGATCTCGAACGCCCCGCACTTCCAGACCCTGCAGGCCCGGATCGACGGCCTGCGCGGCCTGGGCGCCGAGATCCACCAGCCGGCGCGCCTGCCCGATCTCGGCGGGTTCTTCCTCTCGCCGACCGTGGCCGTGGGTGCTGACGCGGCACAGGCGACCGCGGAGTTGTTCGGCCCGGTGGTCTCCGTGCACGGGGTCGACTCTGCGGAGGACGCCCTGCGGATCGCGAATGCGAACCCGTCGGGCCTGGACGCCTACGTCTTCGGCACCGACACCGACCGGGCGATCGAGGTCGGCGCGCGGGTCGTGGCAGGGGAGGTGCGGGTCAACGGCGCGAAGATCGCCGACCTCGGCGACGACTCGGCCCAGAGTTTCTGGGGCCCGTCGGGCATCGGCGGCCATGGGCCGAACGAGTCGGTCCGGGTGTTCTGCGGTGACCGGGTCGTGGGCGTGGACTCGCCCGACCTGCCGCTGTGACCTTGCCGCTGTGACCGTGTCGCTGTGACCGTGTCGCTGTGACCGCGGGCGCGGCGCGCGGTCGGTGCCTCAGGCGCTGGCCGCGCGCTTGCGTCGCGGGCGCTTGGCGGCGGCGCTTCCGAGCCGCGCCGAGAGCCAGCTCTCGAGTACCGAGGCCGTGACGTCCATCAGGGCATCGGCGGCCTCCCGGTCGCCGTACGTCAAGAAGTTGATGGCAAAGCCGTCGGAGAGTGCCCCGACGACGTAGGGAATGTCCTCGACGACCTCGTCGGCGACGCCCTCCGCGGCGGCGACCCGGCGCATGGCCTCGAGGCCGGCGCCGAGGGCCTGGTCGTAGACGGCGATCCCGCGATCGCCGTGCTGGCGCCGGGCCCAGTTGATCAGCTCGATCGTGGTCGCAGCGAAGCTGGGCGAGTCGCAGTAGCACTCCATGAGACCGCGCAGCATCGCCTGGGCCGTCTCGAGCACCGTCGTGTGCGGGTCGCTCTGCTCGATGACCTCGCGGAACCTGCCGGCGACGAACTCGAAGACATCGGCGAAGAGGTCCTCCTTCGAGTCGTAGCAGTAATGGACCATCGCGACGTTCGCCTTCGCCTGGTCGGCGATCCGGCGCGTGGTGGCGCCGTCGATCCCATGGGTGGAGATCACCTCCACCGCCGCCTCAACGAGCTCGCGACGTCGCTGGGCGACGGGAATCCGTGCCATCGGCGGCCTCCGTGATCGGGCGCCCCGACTAGGACGCTTGTCTAAGTCAACCAGACCCTACCAGAGCCTCCCGCGCGACGGGCTAGGAACTTGGTCAAACATCTTGGTCAT
The DNA here is from genome assembly GCF_013408525.1 of Nocardioides aromaticivorans. Lineage (NCBI taxonomy): Bacteria > Bacillati > Actinomycetota > Actinomycetes > Propionibacteriales > Nocardioidaceae > Nocardioides > Nocardioides aromaticivorans. The sequence goes on along the minus strand of NZ_JACBZM010000001.1, from coordinate 1,615,592 downwards.
ACATCTTGATTGGATGACTAACTTCGGCGTACCGTATGAGCCGGATCACACCACCGCCCGAATCGGAGACCAGTCATGTCCCAGACCCAACAGGCAGCCGGAACCGGCCGTCGTACGACGAGAGGCCGTGAGCCCGGCCGGGCAACGCTCGTCGGCATCGGATCCCTGCTGGTCGTGCTGACCAACGCGGTGATCTTCATCCTTCCGCCGCTGCTGCCCGTCATCCAGGCGCAGTACGGCCTCGCCACCGTCGCCGAGGTGACCTGGCTCTACACGGTCCTCACCCTCGGTGGTGGCGCCGGATTCATCCTGCTGCCCCGCCTGGCCGACCTGCACGGCGACCGCAACGCCAACGTCGCCGCCGCGGCCTTCCTCACCGTCGGCGCCCTCGTCCCGGCGATCGGTGACTCCTACCCGACGCTGCTGGTCGGCTGCGCGCTGATGGGCTTCGGCGGGGCCGCCCAGGTGCTGCCCCTCGGGTTCCTGCGCCGGGGCCTGGGCGAGAGCGGCATCACCGTCGCCGTCGCGGTCCTGGTCATCGGCACCGGCGTCGGCATCGTCGCCGGGATGATCGGCGGCGGTCTCATCGTGCAGACCCTCTCGCTGCAGAGCTTCTTCGTGGTCCTCACCGCGATCGGCGCGGTGACCACGGTCGCGTCGTACCTGCTGATCCCGCACCTCCCGCCGGCCGAGCGCGGCGGGCGCATCGGCGTGGTCGGCACCGTGTGGATGATCGCGTGGGTCGCGGCGATCCTGCTGACGCTGACCCAGGGCCTGGTGTGGGGGAACGCCGCCCTGATCCCGCTCGTGCTCGGTGTGGTCGGTGGCATCGCCTGGTTCCGGGTCGAGCGCCGGTCGTCGAACGCGGTCTTCGATGTCGCGCTGATGAAGGCGCCCCTCGTCACCGCGTCGTGCATCTGCATCACCCTGTTCGCCGCGGTGAACGCCGCCTTCCTGCTCCTCGTCAGCACCTATGCCCAGATCATCCCCGCGGCGCTGCGCCCCGTGGACGCCTACGGTCTCGGCCTGAGCGCGCTCGACACCGGCTGGCTGATGCTGCCCTTCGCGCTGACCTTCGTGGTCGGTGGCGCCATCGCCGACCGCCCCGTCAACAACGGCCGCGTGGTCCCGGTCTTCGTGAGCGGCGCGCTCATCAGCGCGGCCGGCCTGGCCTGGCTCGCCCTCGCCCACGACCAGCAGTGGCACTACCTCGTCGGCGCCGCCGTCATCGGACTCGGCTGCAGCATCGGCTACGCCGCCGGCTTCACGCTGGTGCAGCTGGCTGTCCCCGAGGAGAAGGCCGGGATGGCGACCGGCGTTGCCGGCACCTTCCTCGCCGTCGGCTTCGCGTTCGGCACCGCCCTGGTCAGCGCCGACCTCAGCGCCTCGCTCGTGCCGGTTCCCGGAACCACCCTCGAGGTCGCCGCCGAGAACCTGTACGGCGTCGGCTACTGGCTCGCCGGCGCGCTCGCCCTGGCCGTCGTGCTCACCGTCCTGGTCTCGACCAACCGCAGCCGGCGTCGTACCGGCGGCGTCGTGGCCTGACCGTCCCAACGAACGAAGGAACTGTCATGAAAGAAGACATCTACGGCCTGACCTTCCTGGTCGCCGACCTGGTCATGATCGTGTGCGGTTACTGGGCGGGCTGGCGCTTCCTCAAGCACCACCGCAACTACCTGCTCGGCATCGAGTGGTGCATCGTGGCGACCTCCGGCACCAACTTCCTGGTGTGGGCGTTGCGCTTCGCGGACGACCCGGAGGGTGGTGAGGCGAGCGGGCAGTACGCCTTCGCGTTCTTCCTCGACGCGTTCTCCCGATCGATCGGGATCACGCTGCTGCTGGTGGTCGGCCTGATGGCCGTGACCCACCGTTACAAGGCGAGCCTGGCGGTCGAGCTCGGCATCTTCGCGCTGGCGATCGGCAGCGGCCTGTTCCTGGCGCAGCCGAAGTACCGCGCCCACGTTGACGCCAACGGTGAGTTCGTCCTGCACCAGGGCCCGGCCACCTTCTACCTGGTGGTCAACCTGGTGACGCTGGCCTTCCTGCTGTACTTCGTGAAGCGGCTGTGGGACATCGGAGCCACCCGGGTCGCCGTCGCGACGCTCGCCGTCAGCCTCGCGGCGACGGCCATCGCGCTGACCTACGACTTCTTCCCGCTGCCCGACTCGGTCGACCCGCTCGAGGACCGCGCGCTCTTCTACACGTTCGCGCTGACCGTGTGGGGGCTGCAGATGCTGACCTACCTGTTCGCCTACCGCGCGCTCGACGACCACAACAAGGCATCGGGCATCGCTCCGGCCGACGACCACCGCAAGGCGGTGCGGGCATGAGGACCGACGGCGTCACCTACGAGTCCTTCAGCGGCTGGGTCGACGCACCCACCGACCTGCGGCCCGCCGTCGACGGCGACGTGACCTGCCAGGTCGCCGTCATCGGCGGTGGCATCGGCGGGATGTCGACCGCCCTGCGGCTCGCGCAGCGCGGCCAGGACGTCGTGCTGGTGGAGGCGGAGTTCTGCGGCCACGGCTCGAGCTCGCGCAACGCCGGCCAGCTGGCCGGCGCCCCCGGCGGCGACCTCCAGCTGCTCAACCTGCTCTCCCGCAAGAAGATGCCCGGCATGATGCGGCTCGCCGAGAACGCCGCCCATCACGTCGAGGACTTCATCGCCAAGCACGACATCGACTGCGAGTACGAGGCGACGGGCAACGCCTTCGCCGCCGTCTCCCGCGGACAGATGGGGCGGGTACGCCGGGTCGCGAAGATCGTGACCCGCGCCGGTGGGCACGTCGAGGTCGGCACCGCTGCCGAGCTCGGCATCCCGCGCGGCTTCGTCGGCGGGATGCGCGAGACGGTCGGTGGCCGGATGAACCCGGGCAAGTTCTCGCTGGGCATGCGCCGGGTCCTGCTCGACTCCGCCGCGCGGGTCTTCGAGCAGACGAAGGTCACCGACGTCGTGCGGGATGGCGGGCAGATCGTCCTGACGACGTCGGGCGGACAGGTGCGGGCCGACCAGGTCGTCCTCGCGACGAACGCCTTCGCCGGCGAGTGGGACATCACCCCGAAGCACCTCTCGGTGCCGATCTACGTGATCGAGGTCGAGACCGAGCCGATCGACCCCGGGCGCATCGAGGCCCTCGGCTGGACCAGTGGGATGGGGCTGGTCACGCAGCACGCGATCATGGAGAACTACCGGCTCACGCCGAGGGGCACGATCGTCTTCGGTGTACGACGGCTGGAGCGCGGCACGTCGTACCCGCTGCCGGAGCGGACGCCCGACCCCGGGCTGGTCGAGGAGCTGGCCGGTGCCTTCGCCCGGCGCTTCCCGTCGCTCGCCGATGTCGCGGTCGAGCGCGCGTGGGGCGGGTGGATCGCGATCACCTCCTCCTGGCTGCCGCTCGCCGGCCGGATCGGCGACGACGTCCACTACTCGATCGCCTGCAACGGGCACGGGCTCGCCCAGGCGCCGTACGTCGGGACGCTGATCGCCGACGCCATCGTCGACGGCGAGCGGCACGAGGACCTCGAGACGATCTGGCAGGAGGAGCCGAGGTTCCCGCGGCCGGTCATGATGGGCCGCGCCGGCCTCCGCACCATCTGGGCCGTCGACCGCTTCAACGACATGGTCAACGGCAGTCGCCGCAATGCGCGGAAGGGTGCGCGAGAAATGGCCTGAGTTTCTTGCAAGGTCGGCGCCGTGCGGCGCTCCTACCCGTGAGCCCGGCACCCGCCCGGCGCCGACCACCTCACGCAAGGACCACTGCCATGACCAGCTCCACCCGCATCCAGATCGCCGCCAAGCTCGCCCTCGCCGGCGCCGCCGCCTTCGCCGGCCTCGCCGCCACCTCGACCGCCGCCCACGCCGGGACCTGCGGCTCGGAGCCGAACCTCGTCTTCGCCAAGCCCGGCGTGACGACCTACGGCACCGGCTGCGCCGACAAGATCATCGGCACCTCCGGCAACGACACCATCTACGCCCTCGGCGGTGATGACGAGGTCCTCTCCGGCACCGGCGCCGACACCGTCTACGGCGGCACCGGCAACGACGACCTCTACACCGGCAGCGGCGCCGACCAGGTCTTCGGTGACTCCGGCAACGACTTCGTCATGGGCGGCTTCGACAACGACACCGTCAACGGCGGCGCCGGCGACGACGTGCTCCGCGGCGAGGAGGGCAATGACGTCCTCATCAGCTACGCCGGCGCGAACGTGGCCGACGGGTCGGACGACCTCTACGGCGGCGACGGCAACGACTACCTGAACGGCTACGAGGGCGTCGACTGGCTCGAGGGCCAGTACGGCGACGACACCCTCGAGTCGCACGAGGTCACCCCGGCCTACGACCACCTCGTCGGCGGCCAGGGCAAGGACAAGTTCGCGGTCAAGGACGTCATCGAGCACGACGCCGCCCACCGCGACGACGTGGACGTCGACAACTTCGACGTCGCGGTCACCAACAAGAACGCGACCGACACGATCCACTGAGCCGTCCTCCGGACCGGCTCCCGGGCCACCGGCCGCGCACCGTCGACGGTGCGCGGTCGGTCGGCGTCCGCCGCCGTACCGCTCGGGAATCCAGTGGCACCCGCCCGCGTTGTTGCCTACCGTGACCCGCATGTTCGCCGCCCGCACCGCACTCCCGACAGTCGTCCTGTCGGCTGTTGCGCCGTGCGCCGACGCCGCGAACGTGAAGCTGGCCGGCGCGCGACGCTGACCCTCCTCCCGCCCCAGCGGGACCGAAGGAGGAGGGTCGTCTCCTCCCGGTCCCGGGCGCGCGGCCCTGGCATGCCGCCGCGCCACGACGTCCTGCCGACGCATCACTCACAGAAAGCACCACCATGGCCAAGAGCCAGTTCGTGCGGACCAAGCCGCACCTCAACATCGGCACGATGGGTCACGTCGACCACGGCAAGACCACGCTGACCGCCGCGATCACGAAGGTGCTCGCGGACGCCGACCCGACCCGCAACTCGTTCGTCGCCTTCGACGGCATCGACCGGGCACCGGAGGAGGTCCAGCGCGGGATCACCATCAACATCGCCCACGTGGAGTACGAGACGGCGACCCGTCACTACGCCCACGTCGACATGCCCGGCCACGCCGACTACGTCAAGAACATGATCACCGGCGCCGCCCAGGTGGACGCCGCGATCCTCGTCGTGTCGGCGCAGGACGGCGCCATGCCGCAGACCCGGGAGCACGTACTCCTGGCGCAGCGGGTCGGCGTGCCGTACCTCGTCGTCGCGCTCAACAAGTCCGACACCGTCGACGACGAGGACCTGCTCGACCTCGTCGAGCTGGAGGTGCGCGACCTGCTCGGCGAGTACGGGTTCCCCGGCGACGAGGTCCCCGTGGTCCGGGTCTCCGGGCTGAAGGCCCTCGAGGGCGACCCGCGCTGGACGCAGTCGATCGTCGACCTGCTGCAGGCCGTGGACGACTACGTCCCCGTCCCCGACCGCGAGCTCGGCGAGCCGTTCCTGATGCCCATCGAGAACGTGCTCACCATCAGCGGCCGCGGGACGGTCGTCACCGGTGCGGTCGAGCGGGGTTCGCTCCGCGTCGGCGACACGGTCGAGGTCGTCGGGCTCGGCCCGACGGTGGCCAGCGTGGCGACCGGGCTGGAGACCTTCGGCAAGACGCTCGACGAGGTCCAGGCCGGCGACAACGCGGCCGTCCTGCTGCGCGGCGTGCGTCGTGAGGACGTACGACGCGGGCAGGTCCTCGCCGTACCGGGCTCGGTCCGCCCGCACGCCAGGTTCACCGCGAACCTGCACGCGCTGACCGCGGCCGAGGGTGGACGGCACACGCCGTTCGCCGCCGACTACCGCCCGCAGTTCTACTTCCGCACGACCGACGTGTCGGGCGGGATCGACCTGGGGGACGTCGCGCTGGTGATGCCGGGTGACACGGTCGAGGTGACCGTCGAGCTCGGCAAGCCGGTCGCGATGGAGGTCGGCCTCGGCTTCGCCGTCCGTGAGGGCGGCCGGACCGTGGCCGCGGGCACGGTCACCAGCCTGCTGGAGGACTGACCCACGAGGTGCTGCGCCCGGCACGCACGAGATGCGTGCCGGGCGCAGCCATGACCTCCCACGTCATCGACGGTACGACGCCCGGTCGGCCACCCTCGGAGACTCACCCCGCCAGCCCGCCCCGAGGAGGCCCCATGTCCGCCGTCACGACCGATCAGCCCGGCCGGCTCGACCCGCTCGACCCCCTCGCCCGGCAGTGGATCGAGGGCGTGCTCGCGGCGTCGCCGATCGCCCGGCACGTCGGCATCACCGTCCTCGACGCGGGCGTCGACGAGGTCCGCCTGGGACTGCGCTTCCGCGACGACCTGACCACGGTCCCCGGCGTACTCCACGGCGGCGTCGTCGCGACCCTCGTCGACGTCGCCGGGGCGTCGGCCTCGGCGTCCGGCCTCACCTCCGCCGACGCAGCGACCGGCGGCGCGACCACCCACCTCGACGTCGCCTATCTCGCCGTCGCCGGCTCCGACCTCGTCGCGACCGCGAAGGTCGTGCACCGCACCCGCACCGGCACCCACACCCAGGTCGCGGTCCACGACGCCGACCACACCCTCGTCGCCACCGCCTCCGTCACCAGCCGCATCTTCCACTGACCGTCGACTTGCCCCGTTTCGCCGGCGACTTGCCACTTTTCTGGGTCGACTGGCCGAAGATCCGAGTCGAGTTGCGCGCACGTCCGCAGCCTCGGGAACTCGATCCACCGAAGTGACAACTCGATCGGCCGAAGTGGCAACTCGGCCGGTAAGAGTGGCAAGTCGGCGGGCGGGGGTGGGACGGGTGACGCCCGTCACGGGTACGACGGGTAGCCTCCGGTCGTGCCCCAGATCGTCGTCCTGACCGGTGCCGGCATCTCCGCCGAGAGCGGGGTGCCGACCTTCCGCGACGCCGACGGGCTGTGGGAGGGCCACCACGTCGAGGACGTCGCGACGCCGGAGGGCTTCGAGCGCGACCGGGCGACCGTGCAGCGCTTCTACGACGAGCGCCGGGCCGCGCTGGCGACGGTCGAGCCGAATGCCGCGCACCGCGCACTGGCCGAGCTCGAGGAGACGATGGGCGACGCGCTGCTCGTCGTCACCCAGAACATCGACGACCTGCACGAGCGGGCCGGGTCGACGCGGGTGGTGCACATGCACGGCGAGCTGCTCAAGGCGCTGTGCCGCTCCTGCGGGGTCGCCTCGCCGTGGACGGGCACCCTGCTCGACGAGCCCGCCTGCCCCGGCTGCGGGGTGCACGACCTGCGGCCGGACGTGGTGTGGTTCGGCGAGGTGCCCTACGAGATGGACCGCATCACCGACGCGCTGACCGACGCCACCATGTTCGTCTCGATCGGTACGTCGGGGGCGGTCTACCCGGCTGCCGGTTTCGTGCAGCACGCGCGCCGCCACGGCGCCCGTACCCTCGAGCTCAACCTGGAGCCCAGCGAGGGCACCCACTTCTTCCACGAGGCCCGGCACGGCCGCGCCGGCGACCTCGTGCCCGCCTGGACGCGCGAGGTCCTCTGGACCTGATCACCGGTCGCAGGCGCCGCAGCGGCTACCGTTTCGCCATGCGCCCTGCACTCTCGATCGCACTGCTGCCCCTCCTCGCCCTCGGACTCGCCGCCTGCGGCGACGACGACAGCAAGGGTTCCGACTCCGCCGGCGACGACAAGTCGAGCGAGTCGAGCCAGACCTCGAACTACGAGGACACCCCCGTCGACCAGATCGGCGAGGACGTCGAGGCGGCGATGAAGGCCCTCGAGACCGTCCACCTCGCCGGCAACATCGTCGACGACGAGGGCCAGAAGATCCTGATGGACGTCACCGTCAGCCGCGGTGGCGACTGTGAGGGCACCATGCAGATCGAGGGCGTCGGCTCGATGGACATCATCGCCGTCGAGGGCGTCTCCTACTTCAAGGCCGACGACGCGTTCTGGAAGAGCCAGGGCGGCGAGCAGGCGTCGGTGATCACCGGCCTGATCGGCGACAAGTGGACGACCGACTCCTCGGACCCCGAGGGCTTCGCCGAGCTCTGCGACCTCGACGAGCTGCTGTCCGACCTCAACTCCGACGACATCGCCGGCGACGACTCCAAGGTGACCGGAACGCAGGACGTCTCCGGCAAGGAGACCGTCACCATCGCCTTCACCTCCGACGACGGCAACCAGGGCACGGCCTACGTCGCGGCCGAGGACCCGCACTACTTCGTGCGCTTCGACGTCCCCGAGGAGGGCGCGATGGGCTTCAGCCGCTTCGACGAGCCGCTCGAGGTCGAGAAGCCCGCGGCCGGCGAGATCTTCGACCTGGCCAAGCTCAACTGACCCGACCCGCTCCACCGACCCGACCCGGCGCGTACGACGCGCCGGGTCGCGTCGTTTCCGGCGGTCAGCGCCGGGCGAGCTCCTCGTCCATGATCGCGGCCAGCCGCTCCCGGTCGTCGCCGAGGCCGAGCGGCTCGAGCCAGTCGAGCACGGTGGCACGGAAGAGCTGGCCGGACTCGATCACCCGGGGGTCGCAGTGGCCGGTGGACTCGAGGGTGACCACGCCGTAGAGCGCCGACCACGAGCGCATGTAGATCCAGAGCAGGCCGCGGTCCTCGGCCGGGATGTGCTCCGCCCGGGCCGGGATGAGCGGGTCGAGGACGGCGTCGCGGATGACCGGGTCGAGCTCGTCGAGCGACGGGAACGGGAAGCGTCGCTGCTCCCAGATCTGCCAGAGCAGGTCGGTGAAGAAGTGCCCCGACGTCGAGACGGTGAGCAGTTCGCGGCGCTGGCTGTCGGCCTCGGCGATGGGGTTCGCGAAGACCAGCGCGAACTCGCGGGGCTTGCTGAGCGCCCAGTTCCGGAAGCGCACGCACGCCACCGCCAGCCGGGCGGCCGGGTCGTCCTCGGTGAAGCGCTCGGCGGCCGCGGCCCACTCCGCGGTCGCCGCCTTGTCGAGCTCGAAGGCGACCAGGTCGACGAGCTGCTGGTAGTTCGCGACATAGCGGTAGAGCGCCGGGGCGGTCATCCCCATCCGCCCCGCGACCGCGCGCAGGGACAGGTCGGCGCCCTCGGCGAGCAGCTGGGCGGAGACGGCCACGATCTCGTCGTACGTCGCCTCGCGCTGCTTCTCGCGGCGGGTGACGGGCGCGCGCAACTGGCCCACAGGACTCCTCGGGTGGTGGGGGAGAGCACTTGACGCGGCGAGTTTACACCGTTTACGGTTAACGGCGTTAACGAAACTGACGCAGTTTCACTGGCACTCGGGCCGAACCCGGAGGAGACGTCATGATCGAGCGATGGGGCGCCCTGGTGGTACGACGGGCGGTCGTCGTCCTGCTGGTCGGGCTCGGCATCACGGCCGCCGCCGCGATCGCCGGCATCGGCCTGGAGGACAAGCTCTCGGCCGGCGGCTTCGACGACCCCGGCACGGAGTCCTCGCGCGAGCTCTCGCTCGAGCGGGACACCTTCGGCAACCGCTCGATCGACGCGATCATCCTCTTCTCCAGCGACGACGCGACGGTCGGCGACCCCGGCTTCGAGAGGGAGGTGGAGCGGACCGTCGACGCCATCCCCGCCGACACCGTCGTCTCCGTGCTCACCTGGTACGACGTCGAGGACCCCGCCATGGTCAGCAAGGACCGGCACGCCACCGCCGTCTACGTGTCCCTGGCCGGAGAGACCCAGAACGACTTCATCGACTCCTACGACGAGCTGCGGCCGGTCGTGGAGACCAGCTCGCTCGACGTGGCCTTCGCCGGGCCGTACGCCGTCTACAGCGACGTCAACGAGGAGACCAAGTCCGACCTGCTGCGCGCCGAGCTCGTCTCGATGCCGATCGTGCTGCTGCTGTCGCTGATCATCTTCCGCAGCGTGGTCGCGGCCCTGATGCCGCTGCTGGTCGGCGCGGTCGCGGTGCTCGGCGCCCGGGCGACGATCGCCGGCCTCAACGAGGTGGTCGACGTCTCGATCTTCGCGCCCAACATCATCACCCTGCTGGGGCTGGGCCTCGCGATCGACTACGCGCTCTTCGTGGTCTCCCGCTTCCGCGAGGAGATCGCCCGCACCCCGGGTGACACCCGCCAGGCGCTCGTGCGCACGATGGCGACCGCGGGTCGCACCGTCGCCTTCTCGGCGCTCACCGTGGCCGCGGCGATGAGCTCGCTGCTCGTCTTCCCGCAGACCTTCCTCAAGTCCATCGGGTACGGCGGCATCGCGGCGGTCCTGATCGCGATGGTCGCCGCCCTCACCGTCCTCCCGGCCGCGCTGGCCCTGCTCGGCACCCGCATCGACGCCGGCCGGATCCCGTTCCTGCAGCGCAGTGCGGCCGTCGAGACCGACCACGGCGCGTGGGCCCGGCTCGCCGCCGCGGTCATGCGCCGCCCGGTCCTCGTGGCCGTCGGCGTGGTCGCCGTGCTGCTCGTCGTCGCCTCGCCGTTCCTCGGCGTGAAGTGGGGCAGCGTCGACTACCGCGTCCTGCCCGACGACACCCCTTCGCACATGGCCGCGGAGCGGCTCAACTCCGAGTTCGGGGCCGAGCGCTCCACCGCCAACGTGCTGGTGACCGGCGCGGACGAGGCCGGCCTGGCGTCGTACACGAAGGAGCTGGGCGCGGTGCCCGGGGTCGTCGACGTCCGTCCCGTGGAGGTCGAGGGCGACACCACGCTGCTGCGGGTCGCGTGGCGGGGCAACAGCCAGACCGAGCAGTCGCAGCAGGTGGTCCGCGACCTGCGGGCCGTCGACAGCCCGGCCGGCTCGGAGGCGCTCGTCGGCGGCCTGACCGCGGACACCGTCGACCTGGCCGAGTCCGTCGGCGACCACCTGCCGCTGATGGGCCTGATCGTGATCAGCGTGATGCTGGTGCTGCTCTTCCTCGCCTTCGGCTCGGTGGTGCTGCCCCTCAAGGCCGTGCTGATGAACGCCTTCTCGATCACCGCGTCCTTCGGCGTGGTCACCTGGATCTTCAGCGACGGGCACCTCGCCGACCTGCTCGGGTTCACGCCGCAGGGCTTCCTCGACCTGACCAACCCGATCGTCATGCTGGCCGTGCTCTTCGGCCTCTCGATGGACTACGAGGTCTTCCTGCTCTCGCGCGTCCGCGAGCAGTGGGACGCCACCGGCGACAACGACCGCGCCGTCCAGACCGGCGTGCAGAAGACCGGCCGGATCATCACCAGCGCGGCCCTCCTGCTGGCCGTCGTGATCGGGGCGTTCAGCCTCAGTGGCGTCGTCTTCATGAAGATGCTCGGCCTCGGGATGCTGGTCGCGATCCTCGTCGACGCCACGGTCGTGCGGGCCCTGCTCGTGCCGGCGACGATGAAGCTGCTGGGCCGTTGGAACTGGTGGGCGCCCGCCCCGATGGCCCGCTGGTGGGAGCGCCACGGCTTCCGCGAGGAGTACGACGACCCGGCGGCCGAGCCCGCGAAGGTGCCCGCCGGCGTCTGACCTGCCCGGTCACCCGGACTCCGGCCGGGGCCCGTCCACCCACGGGCCCCGGGAGCGGGCTGAACCGTCCCGCCTGCTGCGCGGCGCGATGCGCGCCCGCTGGCTGCGTTGCCGACCCTCCACGTGCGTCCAGCATGCGTTCGCGCCGGCGCCTTGCCATCGGACGCGCCTCACGCCGCTCGCGACGACGGGCCGGTTCAGCCCGCTCCCGGCCGGGACGATGACAGATCTGGGAATTCCGCCCGGATCGGGCCCTGGACGTCCCCATACTGTCCCCATGGGGCCGTTCATCAGGGTCGGCGCGATCGACAACCACCCGGTGGTGCTTGCCGGGGTCGGTGCTGCCCTCACGCAGACGGCGCCCGACCTCCACCTGGTCGCGATCGCCGACTCGGTCGACGCGCTGCTCGAGGCGGCGCCCGACGGCCTCGACGTGGTGCTGCTCGACCTGCACATGCCCGAGCAGCCGCCGGCCGAGGAGGCCGTGGCCCGGCTGACCGCGCTCGGGATCGTGGTGCTGCTGTTCACCGCCGAGGAGAAGCCGGTCCCGGTCCGCCGTGCGATCGCCGCCGGCGCCGCCGGTCTCGTGCTCAAGGTCGACCCCGCCGAGCGGATCGCGCAGTCGATCCGCGACGCCCTCGCCGGGGAGCTCGCCTGCTCCGGCCAGGTCGCCGCCGCGCTGCTCACCGACGCCTCCCTGGCGACCCGCCTGTCCGAGCGGCAGATCGAGATCCTCCGGGCCGTCAGTACCGGCCTCCCCTACCGCCTCGTCGCCCGCCAGCTGGGCATCAGCGAGGTCACCGTGCGCGAGCACCTCTCCCGTGCCGCCCGCGCCTACCGCGAGGGCGGCGTCGACATCGGCAACGTGCACGGGCTGATCAGCCGGGCGCGGGCTGAGGGTCACCTCGACGAATGAGGGTGGCCAGGTCCGGCGGGCCGGTGATCACGCACGCCTCCGGGTCGGCGTCCACCTGCCACGCCACCGGCAGCTGACGGGGGAGCCGCTCCACGACCTCGGGCGGTGGCCCCGGCACGATCACCACGGTGGCCTCGTCGGCGTTGCCGGAGACCGTCACGTGGCTGGGCCCGAACCGTCGTACCGCTCCCAGGGCCGCGGCCAGGGTCCGCGTTGCCGGCGGCGGCTCGGGGAGGATGGTGTCGACCTGGGCGCCGGTACGCCGCAGCGCGTCCAGCTCGGCCCGCAGCGCCTCGTGCTCGGGGCCGGGCAGGTAGAGGCAGTCCCGCACGGCCTGGGCCAGCAGGCCGGGCCCGGGGCCGGGCGCGGCGGTGTCGTCGCCGACGCTGCGCAGCGCCGCCACGACCGGGCGCAGGGTCGGCCCGAGGGCGACCCGCACCGCCCGGGCCCACGCGGTGGACTGGCTCGCCTCCGGCTCGGTCAGCACCCGGCCCGCCCGCCGGCACACGGCGACGATGACCGCGACGAAGAGCGCGTTGAGCGGCTGGACGAACAGGATGTGGGGCAGGTCGACGGCCGTGGCGCCCTTGTCGAGCGCGACGAGCGTGATCACCACCGCGTTCGGCACGAGCAGGAGCAGCACCATCCGCACCGAGATGACCCATGCGGTGGCGAGCGCCGGCAGCGCGCTGAACTCGATCAGCCACGACTCCGTGCCGCCGAGGCCGTCGGCCGAGACGCTCGGCAGCGCCACCAGGAGTACGACGGCCGGCACGCCGCCCACGAGCAGCAACGCCGCCGGGTGCAACGGTCCGCGGCTCATCGCCCGGGTCAGCAGCACCACCACGACCGCGATCACCGCGGCCCCGCCGTAGGACCACGGCTGGAGGGGGACGTCGATCGTCAGCAGGGCAGCGGTCGCGAGGTAGCCGGCGGCGAGGATCGCGACCGCGCGCAGCGCCACCCGGCCCGGGTCGACGACGGCGGCCCGGATCAGCCGGTCGTGCTCGGGCGCCATGCCCAGCAGCCGGCTCACCAGGCGACCGCGCCACACGAGCTCGACGACCGTGCCGGCGCCGGGGGTGCCGGTGATCCGCGCCGTCGCGCCGATCGACTCCATCCGGCCGACGATGGCGACCCGGATGCCGACACCGGGCGTCCCGGCGAAGCCGGCGCCGTGGTCCTCGACCCGGATCCTCAGGGCCGTCGGGCGTCGTACCAGGGTCACGGTGGCGTGCCGCTGACCGCTGTGGCGCGACACGTTGCGCAGCGCCTCGACGGCCGCGCCGACCATCGCCTCGCGCACGGCCTCCGGCAGGTGGGTGCGGGGCCCGCGGACGACGAGGTCGACGTCGAGCATCTCCCGCGCGGCCGCCGAGCGCAGCGCCGTCGCGACGTCGGCGGCGTCCTCCCCGTGCGCGGGCCCGGCCAGCCGGGCGAGCGCCGATCCCGCGGCGCTTCGCGTCTCGGCCGCGCCGGGGATGCTGCCGACGGCGAGGAGGGTCGGCACGAGGTCGTCGTGGAGGAAGGCGGTCGTCTCGACCTCGGCCGCCGACAGGTGGGCGCGGTGGACCTCGCGGTGGCTCGCGATCAGCGCCTCGGCGCGGGCCGACGCGCGGCGCATCTGGGTGACGAGGTAGAGCGCGGCGAACGCCGTACCGCAGATCAGCACGGCCTCCTGCAGCCCGAAGACCAGCCCGTCGGTGCTGCCGGCGCTCTCCCAGCGCAGGGTGACGAAGAGCGCGGCGATGAGGAGCATCGCGGGAACGGCCCGTTGGCGCCGGACGGCGATCACGACCAGCATCGGCTCGACGAGGTGGACGATGGGGGAGTCCGCGGCACCGGCCACCGGCACGCTGTCGCGGGGCATCCACGCGCCGACGACGAGGGCGACCGTGCACAGGAGGACGTCGAAGCCGGACGGTCCGCGACCGAGGCAGCGCAGCGCCACCGTCCCGACGCACATGATGATCGCCGCCGCCGAGCTCACCTCGACCGGGTCAAAGCTGTCCATGGCTGCGAACTGGACCGCGAACACCAGCGTCTTGGCCAGGATCACCATGCCGATGGACAGGTTGAGGCCGCGCTCGACCGAGGCGCCGAACGAGCGCCCGGACAGCCGATGAGCCCCCATTCCTCGGAGGTTAGGGCGATTTGCCCGGCCCCGCGGCCGTTCCACTGGACTGATGTCCTCCATTCCTCTGGTTTCGGCGCCCTGCTCGCGGCCGGAAGGATTGGTGGTGGACCGCACCGTGGGGGAAGTGGTCCAGCGAGAGGCGCGCCGCTCCGCTCCGTTCCGCCGCGGACGGAGGACACTGACCGGGGACCGGTCCTGGGGGTCTCGGCACACCGGCCGGGTGCGGCGCTCCTCTCCTCTCGGCTCCGCTCCTCCCCCTCCGCGGGAGGTCCGGATACGAGACCGGTGCGTCCGGGTCATGTCTCCGGCGCCTGCGTCCGGTAGAAACGGGGTGTGCCCCCCTCGTCCCCGCCGCCCGAACCCGCGCCCGGCACGCGGGTCGGCCGGTTCCTGCTGCTCGAGCAGCTCGGCCAGGGCGGCATGGGCGTGGTCTTCCGCGCCCGCGAGGAGAACCTCGGCCGCGAGATCGCGCTCAAGGTCATCGCGCCCCTCTTCGCGCACGACCCGGAGTTCCGCGAGCGGTTCACCCGCGAGGCCCGCGCCCAGGCGTCGCTGGAGTCGGCGCACGTCGTCACCGTCTACGCCCACGGCGAGGAGGACGGCTACCTCTACATCGCCAGCCAGCTGATCCCCGGCGGCGACCTGGGCCAGATGATCCGTGACGAGGGTCCGCCCACGCTCGTCGAGGCCCTCGAGGTGATCGAGCAGGTCGCGAGCGGCCTCGCCGACGCGCACGACGCCGGACTGGTGCACCGCGACATCAAGCCGGGCAACGTCCTGGTCCGCCGCCGCCCCGGCTCGATCCGCGCCTATCTCGCCGACTTCGGCATCGCCCGGCGGATGAACGCCGACGCCACGAGGTTCAGTACGACGACCGCCGGCACCCCCTCCTACATGGCGCCCGAGCTGCACGGTGGCGCGAAGGCGGGCCCGTCGACGGACATCTACGCCCTCGGGTGCGTGCTCTGGGTGGCCCTGACCGGCACGCCGCCGTACCAGGGGATGTCGGAGTTCCAGCTGATCGCCGCCCACGTGCGCGAGCCGGTGCCGCAGCTCGAGGGCGACAGCGCGATGGTCCACGCGACCAACCGGATCCTGCGCACCGCCATGGCGAAGGAGCCCGCCGAGCGCTACCAGTCCGCGGCCGAGATGGGCAGCGACCTGCAGGCCGCCCTGCGGCTCCCCGTCACGCCCGGGGCCGCCGTGCCCGAGGGCAAGGGTGCGACTGCGTTGCGGCCGGCGGTGCGGCCGGCGGTGCGGCCGGCGGTGCGGCCGACCGGCGCGCGCCCGGCACCCACCCCGGCCCCTCCCGCCCCGCCGGCTCCTCCGGCTCCGGGCGCCACGACACCCCCGCGGCCGCCCTCGGTCCCGCGGCCCACGCCGTCACCCGACCCGTCCCCGGCGCCGCCGGCGTGGCTGAGCTCGACGCCGACCCCCCGTCGTACCCGCCGGGGGCGGACGTGGTGGATCGCCGGCGGCGTCGCCGCCACGGTCGCCCTGGCCGGCGGCATCGCCGCTGCCCTGCTGACCGGCGGGGACGACGACCCCGGCGGGAAGGGTGGCGACGACTTCCTCGCCCTGCAGCCGAAGGAGATCCTGCAGGCCGCCGAGAAGGACATGTCGGTGGTCCGCAACGCCCGCATCCGCGGCCAGTTCGCGGACGGCGGCGACACGATCACCGTCGACGTCACCGCCACGACCAGCGGCGACTGCCGGGGCACGATGAAGTCCGCGTCGTCCGGCGGCACCGCCGAGATCCTCCGGGTCGACGAGACCGTCTACCTCCGCGCCGACCGGGCGTTCTGGAACGCCAGCACCAGCGACCCGACCACCACCACGCTCATCCTCGGCGTCATCGGTGACAAGTGGGTGGCCGAGAACAGCCTGCTGGAGAGCACCGAGGCCTTCTGCGACCTCGACGAGTTCCTCGAGCGCGACGGTCGCGAGGACGCCACCGCCACCGAGGTCGGCCAGAGCTCCGTCGGCGGGGAGAAGACCGTCCGGATCGAGCAGAAGGAAGGCTCGCAGCGGGAGGTGCTCGACGTCCGGATCGACGAGCCGCACTACCTGATGCGGATCGAGGAGAGCGACGTCGACCACTTCGAGTTCTCGGACTTCGACAAGGACGTGACGATCGAGAAGCCCGCGGACGGCGACGTCTTCCCGCTGCAGGAGTACCTCGACACCATCGAGAAGGGCCTCGGCGCCCTGCCCGGCGCCGAGGAGTCGCCGTCGGGGGCGCCCTCCGAGTGACTCCCGGTGAGCCGCTCGCGGTTTGCGTCATACGAAGGGAGCGTCGGGGCGACCGTTTCGTATGACGTCCGGCGGTGGCGGCGGCCGGGGTGGGTTTGCGTCATACGAGTCGAGCGTCGGGGCGACCGTTTCGTATGACGTCCGGCGGTGGCGGCGGCCGGGGTGGGTTTGCGTCATACGAGTCGAGCGTCGGGGCGACCGTTTCGTATGACGTCCCGCGGCGGCGGCGGCCCGGGTGGGTTTGCGTCATACGAGTCGAGCGCCGGGACGACCGTTTCGTATGACGTCCGGACACCGCCGCGCACCACCGCCGCGCACCACCGCCGCGCACCACCGCCGCGCACCTCCGCCGCGCGCCACCGGCGCCGACCCTCAGGCGTTCTCCTTCTTGAAGACCGCCGTCCCCCACCAGACCGCCAGGCCGAAGAGCACGAACGTCCAGCCGACGCCCCACAGCATCGAGCTGTCGAAGTCGCCGAAGAAGGACGCGCGGACCGCGTCGACGACGTGCTTGATCGGCATGAAGTCGCTGAGTCGCTCGAGCCAGCCGGCGCCGAAGCTCATCGGGAGCAGGATGCCGCTGAGCAGCAGCACCGGCATCATCACGACGTTGATGATGGGCGCCATCACGTCCTCGCTCTTCGTGGTCAGCGCCAGCGCGTTGGACGCCGCGGCACAGGCGCCGCCGAGCAGCAGGGTCAGTACGACGCCGACGACGATGCCGCCGACCGAGGTGTCCATCCCGAGCACGAGGCCGAGTACGACGAGGATCACCGCCTGCACGAAGAGCTGCAGCAGGTCGCGGTAGAGCCGCCCGAAGAGGAGGGCCGAGCGGTGGGCCGGGGTGACCCGCTCGGCCTCGATGACGCCCTCGCGCCACTCGCCGATCAGGGAGAAGCCCGCGAAGAAGGCGCCGAAGATGCCGAGCTGGACCAGCATGCCGGGCACGAACCACGTGTACTGGTTGCCGCCGAGCTGCTCGATGACCGGCTTGAGCAGCGGCCCGAACAGCAGCAGGTAGAGCACCGGCTGCAGCATGCCGATGATGACCCAAGCGGGATTGCGCAGGTTCATCCGCAGCTGGCGGTTGAACACGATCCACGACTCGCGGAGGAAGGTCGTCATGTCAGGCTCCTTCGGGGGCGGGCTCGGTGGCGCCGGCCGCGCCGGCTGCGTCCGCGGCGTCGGCGGCCGCCTCGGCGTCGCGCAGCGAGCGGCCGGTGAGGGTCAGGAAGACGTCGTCGAGCGTGGGCCGGACGACCTCGATCGACTCGAGCGCGACGCCGGAGGTGTCGAGGTCGCGCAGCAGGCCGGGCACGGCCTTGCCTGCGCGGGCGACCCGGCCGCGGACGTGGTGGCCGTCGACCTCGACCTCGCCACTGATCGTGGCGAGCTTGTCGCGCGCGATCGCCACCTGCTCGTCGGTGCTCACCTCGAGGTCGACCAGGTCGCCGGCGACGGCCGCCTTGAGGTTGTCGGCCGTGTCGCTGGCGACGATCGTCCCCTGGTCGATGATGACGATCCGGTCGGCCAGCGCGTCGGCCTCGTCGAGGTAGTGGGTCGTGAGGAAGACGGTCGCGCCCTCCTTCGCCCGCAGGTCGGCGATGTGCTGCCACAGGTTGATCCGCGCCTGCGGGTCGAGGCCGGTGGTGGGCTCGTCGAGGAAGACGAGCGACGGCGAGTGGATGAGGGCCATCGCGATGTCGAGGCGTCGCTTCTGGCCGCCCGACATGTTCTTCGGCATCCGCCGCCACAGCCCCTCGAGCTGCAGCTTGTCGAAGAGCTCCTCGCCCTTGGCGACGGCCGCCTTCTTCGACATCCCGTAGAGCATCCCGTGGTCGACGACCTCGTCCCCGGCGTAGGCGCCGGAGAACGTCGAGCCGACCTGGGAGCAGTACCCGATGCTGCGCCGTACGTCGACGGGGCGGGTCGCGACGTCGTACCCGGCGACGCGTGCGGTCCCGGCCGTCGGCGTGAGCAGGGTGGTCAGCATCCGCAGGGTCGTGGTCTTGCCGGCACCGTTCGGGCCGAGGAAGCCGACGACCTCGCCCTCCGCGACGTCGAGATCGACACCGCGGACGGCGTGCACCTCCCGCTTCTGCTTGCCCTGCCCGGTGTGGAAGGTCTGCACGAGTCCTCGTGCTTCGATCATCGTCGATCCCCTCGTAGTCAAGGTTGAACAATCCGAGTATTCAAACTTGAACACCTCGCTGTCAACACGTCGCCCCCGGGTACGACCGCACCACGCGGCCGGACTCATCGTCACCGGGTTTTGCGGTTCACCAACCGAATTTGTCGTGTACGTCGGCGCGCGACGACGAATTCGGTTGGTGAACCGCACCACCCGGCCGGCCCCCGGACGATCAGCGTCCGAGCAGGGCCCGGTAGCGCTCGCGGTCGGCGTTCATCTGCCAGCCCGGGTCGTCCGCGGGCGGCGTCCACGTCGTCGCGTCCAGCTGCAGCCGGCCGGCCCTCATCTCCTCGATCGTCTCCCGCAGCCACGCCAGCTCGGCCACGGCGAGGTCGAGCCAGAGCGCCACGCCGCGCAGGGCGTGCGGCGGCGCCGCGTCGGGTGCCGGGGGCTGGGCGAGGCGGGCGACGACCTCCTCGAGGGCCACCCGGCGTCGTACCAGGGAGCGCAGGGCACGGTCCGGCGGGACCAGGGGCAGCAGGCCGAAGGCGGCGCTGAAGCCCTTCCGGTCCGCGACGCTGACCTCCTCGAGGCCGGCGGTGACCAGTCGCTCCAGCTCGAGGCGTCCCTCGTCGGAGATCTCGTAGACGGCGACGTCGCGGCCGCCGTCGGCCAGGTCGTGGCGCACCAGCTGGCCCTGGCGGGTGAGCGTCGCGAGGCCGTTGTAGATCGAGCCCGGGTTGAGGTTGGCCCAGTCGTCGACGCTCCACGAGAGCAGCTCGCGGCGGATCTGGTAGCCGTTGACCGGCTCGAAGAGCGCGACCGCAC
The DNA here is from genome assembly GCF_013408525.1 of Nocardioides aromaticivorans. Lineage (NCBI taxonomy): Bacteria > Bacillati > Actinomycetota > Actinomycetes > Propionibacteriales > Nocardioidaceae > Nocardioides > Nocardioides aromaticivorans. Next base: position 1,595,900 of record NZ_JACBZM010000001.1, on the reverse strand, counting down.
CCAGCAGCAGCATGCGGGTGTCGGTGGAGGCCATGGCCGGATTCTATGAGCGGGCGGGAATGGTCACCGTCGGTCGTGGGTTGCGGCTGGTCGTGACGTCCTCCACCGCCGCTCCCGTGACCCGGGCGAGCGTCGGTCTGCGCAGCGACCGGGGTCCGATCCTCGCCTCGGTCATGCTGAGCACCGCGTTGGTCGCGATCGACACCACGATCCTGGCCACCGCGGTGCCCGCGGTCGTCGAGGACCTCGGCGGGTTCACGCAGTTCCCGTGGCTGTTCTCGACGTACCTCCTCGCGCAGGCCGTCACCACCCCGATCTACGGCAAGCTCGCCGACGTCTTCGGGCGCAAGCCGCTGATGCTGCTCGGGATCGGGCTCTTCGTGCTGGGGTCGGTGCTGTGCGCGCTGTCGTGGAGCATGACCGCGCTGATCGTCTTCCGGGCCGTCCAGGGACTCGGCGCGGGTGCGATCCAGCCGGCGGGCGTCACGATCATGGGCGACATCTACTCGGTGGCCGAGCGCGCCGTCGCGCAGAGCTATGTCGCCGGGGTCTGGGCGACCGCCGCCGTCGTCGGCCCGACCCTCGGCGGGGTCTTCTCCGAGCACCTCTCGTGGCGCTGGATCTTCTGGATCAACGTGCCGCTCGGCGCGCTGGCCGCGGTCGTGCTCGCGCGCCGGTTCCACGAGACGGCGGCCGCCGAGGCCCGTTCCGAGCGGCGCCCGATCGACGTCGCCGGGGCCGTGCTGCTCGCCGCCGCTGCGGTGCTGGTGCTGCTCGGGCTGTTGGAGGGCGGCATCCGCTGGGCGTGGTGGTCGCCCGCCGGCGTCGCGATCTTCGCCTCCGCCGCCGTCCTGCTCGGCGCCTTCATCGCCGTCGAGCGGCGCGTCGCCGACCCCGTCCTTCCGCTCTGGGTCTTCCGCGACCGAGTCCTGAACGCTGCGACCATCGGCGCCTTCGTCGTCGGCATGGTGATGCTCGGCGTCACCTCCTACGTCCCCGTCTACGCCCAGCGCGTCCTCGGGGCCGGCGCCATCGTCGCCGGTCTCGCCGTCGCCGCGCTCGCGATCGGCTGGCCGATCGCCGCCAGCACCGCCGGCCGCGTCTACGTGCGCTGGGGCTTCCGGCCGTGCCTGCTCGCGGGCTCCGTCTTCGGCCTGGCCGGCACCGGCATCGTCGCGCTCGTCGGACCCGACAGCCCGGTGTGGCTGCTCGCGCTCGGCTGCCTGGTGCTCGGCCTGGGCCTGGGGTACGTCGCCAGCCCGGGCATCGTGGCCGCCCAGTCGGCCGTCGCGTGGCGCAACCGCGGGGTCGCCACCGGCACCAACATGTTCGCCCGCTCGGTGGGCAGCGCCGTCGGCGTCGCGGTCTTCGGTGCCGTCGCCAACGGCGTCGTCGCCAGCCGCGTCGGCGGTGGGCGCGCGGCGGGCGAGGTGGACCTGGAGGCGCTCCCGGTCGCCGTGCTCGACCCCGCCCTGCACGCGGTCTTCGTGGGCGTCCTGCTGGCCTCGCTGGCCCTGGTCGTGGCCGGCCTGGTGATGCCGAACAGGTTCGAGCCGGCCTCGGAGTGAGCGGTCCCCGCGACCAATGCGCGGGCGGGTTTTCTTGTGCGCGACGACAACGACCGCACATGTGACTCGCGAGTAGGATCGCGCCCATGAAGCGTGAGATCTACGACGAGGACCACGAGGCATTCCGCGCATCCGTCAAGGAGTTCGTGGACCGGTCCGTGCTGCCGCACACCGACGAGTACATCGCCGCGAAGGCGCTCCCGCGCGAGTTCTGGCTCGAGGCGGGCAAGCAGGGCCTGCTGGGCCTGTGCATCCCCGAGGAGTACGGCGGCTCGGACGCCGGCGACTTCCGGTTCAACGCGGTGCTGCAGGAGGAGCTCGCGAAGGTCGGTGCGGCGTACCCGACCTGCCACGGCATCCACGCCGACATCACGGCGCCGTACATCGTCGAGCTGGGCACCGAGGAGCAGAAGCAGCGCTGGCTCCCGGGCGTCGCGTCCGGCGAGATCGTGCTCGGCATCGGCATGACCGAGCCGTCCGGCGGCTCGGACCTCGCGGCGCTGAAGACCACCGCGGTCCGCGACGGCGACTCGTGGATCATCAACGGCTCGAAGACCTTCATCACCAACGGCTACTCCGGCGACCTGTTCGTCACCGCCGTGCGCACCGACCCGGAGAAGGGCCCCAAGGGCATCACCCTGTTCGGCATCGAGGCGACCATGGAGGGCTTCTCGCGCGGCCGCAAGCTCGACAAGGTCGGCATGGAGGAGTCCGACACCGCCGAGCTGTTCTTCGAGAACGTGCGGGTCACCGACGCCGAGATCATCGGCGAGCTCAACATGGGCTTCATCCACATGATGCAGAAGCTGCCGCAGGAGCGCCTCGGCTGCGCGGTGGCGAATGTCGCGCACGCCAAGCAGATCCTGCTCGAGACGATCGAGTACGCCAAGGAGCGCCAGGCGTTCGGTGTCCCGATCGGCACCTTCCAGCACAACAAGTTCCTGCTGGCCGACCTGGTCACCCGGATCGAGGCGGCCGAGGCGTACATCGACAAGTGCGTCCTCAACCACTCGCAGAAGACGCTGACCGCGATCGACGCCGCCAAGGCCAAGTGGTACTCCTCGCAGGTCCAGTCGGAGGTCCTCGACCACTGCGTGCAGATCCACGGTGGCTACGGCTTCATGAACGAGTACCGCGTCGCCCGCGCGTGGCGCGACGCCCGCGTCACGAAGATCTGGGCCGGCTCCAACGAGATCATGAAGGAGCTCATCGGCCGCGACCTCGGCCTCTGAGCCCCTGCTGGCACCTGCTCCGGACCGGCCGTCTCCCTCGGGAGGCGGCCGGTCCGTGCTTCTCAGCAGCCGTCGTTCTCGGTCTCGATCGAGGTGAAGCAGAGCGTCGGCGCCACCAGCGGGACCTCCGTCGCGGTGCCGCCGGCGTCGTACGCGGTGACCGACGTGGGCTCGCCGGAGGGGAGCACGGCGGCATAGGTCCCGGCCACGACCGGGACGTCCACGTCACCGGCCGGCGTCGCCACCTGCAGTCGTACGACGGACGGGTCGGTCCGCCCGACCAGGGTCAGCGCGGTGGGCGAGTCGGTGTAGAGCACGACGTCGTCCCTCCGCTTCGACAGCTGCACCAGGCGCTGACGGCGGTCGGTCGAGAGGATGCAGCGCCCGAAGGTGCCGTCGGGAGCGACCAGCGCGGCCGCCAGGGTGCCGCCGCGGGTGGTCTCGGCGACCACCTGCCACGACCGCAGGTCGACGTGGGCCAGGTAGCCGCACTGGCGGAGCACTCCGGCCGGGGACGACGGCAACCGGTCCAGGTCCGGCCGACGCTCGGTCACGGCGTCGCCGGGCAGGGTGCAGGACGCGTCGTACGTCGTCCCGTCGAAGTCCGCCTCGAAGACCGTGATCAGCCCGGCACGTGTGGGGAAGCCGTCGATCCACGCCCCCGAGTGGTGCCACGCGGCGTCCGGGACCCCGGGCGCGGCCTGGTTCAGCATCGGCAGGCACATCGACTCGGCGTCGACCTTGTCGATGTCGGCGAAGGACACCTGCCCGGCGGGGCTGCTCACCACCGGCTGGTCCGCCAGCGGCCAGCCGAATCCCTCGATGCTGACCGTGCCGTCGTCGGGCGTGCCCACGATCCCGACGACCAGGTCGGGGTAGCCGTCCTCGGGACCGCCCGCGCCCACGGCCGCGGCGCGCGTGCCGGGGTCGCTGAAGTCGAGCGAGGGTGAGCCGTTGCTCGACGTGACGACAGCGGCGGTGCCGAGGCCGAGCACGGCCAGCACGCTCGCCGCGCTCAACGCGGTCGTGAAGGTGCGACGCCGGCGGACCCGGGCGCCGGCGGCGATCGCGGTCGTGGGGTCGGCCGGGGCGAAGCCCGGCGCGTCGGCCATCCGGTCCAGGCGGTGGCGCAGCTCGGTGTCCATCAGGAGCCTCCTTCGGCGGTGGGGGTGGCCAGCAGCGACCGGAGCCGGTCGAGCCCGCGTGCGGCCTGGGTCTTGACGGTGCTGGGGGTGCAGCCCATGAGCCGCGCGGTCTCCTCGACGGAGAGGTCGTTCCAGTAGCGCAGCACCACGGCGGTGCGCTGGCGTGGCGGCAGGGCGGCCAGCTCGGCGGCCAGCCCGTCGTCGTACTCGGGGGACGTCGCGGACGCTTCGGGCGGCCGGTCGGTGACGACCTCGCGCCGCCACGGCCGCCGGCTCTCGTCGATGGCGGCGCGCACGAGGATCTGGCGGGCGTAGGCGTCGACGGCCCCGCGGCGCTCGATCCGGTCCCAGGCGACGTAGAGCTTCGTCAGGGCCGTCTGCACCAGGTCCTCGGCCCGGTGCGGGTCGGCGCACAGCAGGTACGCCGTCCGCTTGAGGTCCACGGACCGCTCGGCGACATAGGCCGTGAACTCCCGGTCGCGCCGTTCGCGTGCTCCCACCACACCTCCTGTGTGTTCCGTCCTGTGCCCGTGGAGACGGAACGGGACGCCCCTGGGGACGACATGGCTGCCCATCTTTCCGCCCCGCCGTGGAATCGCGGTCGCATGAGGACCCGCTGATCGGGGATCATGGAGCTGTGAGCAGCGCGGACACGGAGATGGCAGGGGAGGCGATCGGCCCCCACGAGGACGAGCCCCACGGCACGGGTCTCAACGACCGGCTCAACTGGCTGCGGGCGGGGGTGCTGGGCGCCAACGACGGCATCGTGTCGACCGCGGGCATCGTGCTCGGTGTCGCCGGGGCCACGAGCGACCGGACGGCGATCCTGATCGCCGGTGTCGCCGGGCTCGCAGCCGGGGCGATGAGCATGGCCGCGGGGGAGTACGTCTCGGTCAGCACGCAGCGCGACTCCGAGGAGGCTCTGCTCGCCAAGGAGCGGCGCGAGCTGCGCGAGGACCCCGAGGACGAGCTCGCCGAGCTGGCCGGGCTGTACGTCGACAAGGGCCTCGAGCCCGACCTGGCGCTCGAGGTCGCGAAGCAGCTGACCGAGAAGGACGCGCTCGCGGCGCACGCCGAGGTCGAGCTGGGCATCGATCCCGACGACCTCACCAACCCGTGGACCGCCGCCTGGGCGTCGATGGTCTCCTTCACGCTCGGCGCGCTGCTGCCCCTGTTGACCATCCTGCTCTTCTCGCAGGACCTGCGGGTGGCCGTCACCGTGGCCTCGGTGGCGGCGGCGTTGGCGCTCACCGGATGGGCGAGTGCGCGCTTCGGCTACGGCCCGCCGCGGGCCGCGGTCGTGCGCAACGTCATCGGAGGCCTGCTCGCCATGGCGGTGACCTACGGCATCGGCCAGTTGGTCGGCACCCAGGTCTGATGACGCTGCGCGTCTTCGCGGCCGTGGTGCCGCCGCAGGAGGCCGTCTACCACCTCGACGCCTTCCTCGAGCCGCGGCGGGCGGCCGCCGACTTCCGGTGGACCCGCCCCGAGCAGATGCACCTCACCCTGGCCTTCATGCCGTCCGCGGGCGAGCGCAAGGTCGACGAGTACGTCGACCGGCTGGCCGAGTCGCTCGACGACGTCTCGGCCGGCGAGCTGGTCCTGGCGGGGTCGGTCGTCTTCCCCAACGTCAGCGAGGGCCGGGTGCTCGCCACCGGCGTGGCCGGCGACGCCGAGCTGCTCGAGCGGCTCGCCGTCCGGACCCGCAACGCGGCGGTCTCCTGCGGGATCGAGGTCGACGGCCAGCGCTTCCGGCCGCACCTCACGGTGGCCCGCACCGGTGGTCGGCCGACCGAGCTCACCAGCTGGGTGCGCCTGCTCGACACCTACGCCGGCCCCACCTGGGCGCTGTCGTCGGTCGAGGTGGTCGCCTCGCACCTCGGCGAGGGTCCTCGTCGTACGCCTCGCTACGAGACGCTCGCCTCGATCGTGCTCTGAGCCCCGAGGGCGGCGTCGATCCGGGCGGCGATGTCGACGACCGTCCCGGTTCCGTCGACCTCGCGGACCAGCCCGCGCGCGGCGTAGAGGGCGACGAGCGGGGCGGTCTGCTCGGCGTACACCTCCTGCCGGCGGCGGATGACCGGCTCGGTGTCGTCGGTGCGGCCCTCGAGGCCGGCGCGGCGGACCAGCCGCTCGACGAGCTCCTCGGTGTCGACCGCCAGCACCACGACGGCGTCGAGGGAGGCGCCGGAGGCAGCCAGCATCGCGTCCAGCTCGACGACCTGCTCGGCGGTGCGCGGGTAGCCGTCGAGCAGGAAGCCGCTCGCGCAGTCGGCGGCCCCGAGCCGTACCGCGACCATCGCGTTGGTGACCTCGTCGGGGACGTACTCACCGCGGTCCATGTAGCCCTGCGCGGTGACGCCGAGCGGGGTCCGCTCGGCGACCTGGCTGCGGAAGATGTCGCCGGTCGCGATCGCGGGGATGCCGTAGCGAGCCGCGAGGGCGGCGGACTGGGTGCCCTTGCCCGCGCCGGGCGGGCCCATCAGGAGGAGTCGCATGGCCGGACCGTACGGCGCGCGACGCTGCACCCACGTTGCCCCGGACGGACGAAGGGCCCGGATCCTCGCGGATCCGGGCCCTTCGTCGTACAGCTGTCAGGAAGGCGTCAGCCCAACGTCACCCCAGGGCCCGGACGATGTCCTCGACCCGGTCCTTCGCGTCACCGAACAGCATCTGGCTGTTCTCGCGGAAGAAGAGCGGGTTCTGGACACCGGCGTAGCCGGCGGCCATGGAGCGCTTGAAGACGATGACGTCCTTGGCGTTCCAGACCTCGAGCACCGGCATGCCGGCGATCGGGGAGGTCGGGTCCTCGGACGCGGCCGGGTTGACCGTGTCGTTGGCACCGATGACGAGGACGACGTCGGTGTCGGCGAAGTCGTCGTTGATCTCGTCCATCTCGAGCACGATGTCGTAGGGCAGCTTGGCCTCGGCGAGCAGCACGTTCATGTGGCCCGGGAGTCGGCCCGCGACGGGGTGGATGCCGAAGCGGACGTCGATGCCCTTGGCCCGCAGCTTCGCGGTCAGGTCGGCGACGGGGTACTGCGCCTGCGCGACCGCCATGCCGTAGCCCGGCGTGATCACGACGGACGACGCGCCGGCGAGGAGCTCGGCGACGGCGTCGGCCTGGATCTCGCGGTGCTCGCCGTAGTCCTTGTCGTCACCGGCGGGCGCCTCGATGCCGAAGCCACCGGCGATGACGGAGATGAACGAGCGGTTCATCGCCTTGCACATGATGTAGGACAGGTAGGCACCGGAGGAGCCGACGAGCGCACCGGTGACGATGAGCAGGTCGTTGCCGAGCAGGAAGCCCGACGCGGCCGCGGCCCAGCCGGAGTACGAGTTCAGCATCGACACGACGACGGGCATGTCGCCGCCGCCGATCGAGGCGACCAGGTGCCAGCCGAGCGCCAGCGCCAGCAGCGTCAGGACGCCCAGCAGGATGTCGGCCGAGGTGTTGTCGTGGGTGTCGAGCGAGACGTAGACCGCGGTCAGGATCGCGAACACGACGAGCGAGCCGACGTTGATGAAGTTCTTGCCCGGCAGCATCAGCGGCGCGGACTTCATCTTCGCCGACAGCTTCAGGTTGGCGACGATCGAGCCGGTGAAGGTGACCGCGCCGATGAAGATGCCGATCGCGACCTCGGCCTCGTGGATGTTGACCAGGCTGTCCAGCGACTCGTGCGAGCCGAGGACGTGGCCGTTCCAGCCGATGAGCACGGCCGCGAGGCCGACGAACGAGTGGAGCGCCGCGATGAGCTCCGGCATGCCGGTCATCTCGACGATCTTCGCGCGCCACAGGCCGATCGCGCCGCCGACGGCGATCGCGGCCAGCATCAGGATGATGACCAGGGCCTGGTCGTCGACGTACTCGCTGACGTCGATGACCCCGGCCACCGTCGCGACGAGCGCGACGGCCATGCCGACGATGCCGAAGGTCAGGCCGCTGCGGGCCGACTCGTGGCGGGACAGGCCCGCCAGCGACAGGATGAACAGCAGGGCAGCGACGATGTACGCCGCTCCGGTGATGGAGTCGATATTCATGGTCAGGCTCCCTTGCTGAACATCGCGAGCATGCGGCGCGTGACCGCGAACCCACCGAAGACATTGATCGAGGCGAGCAGGATCGCGACCACGGACATGCCGAGCACCAGCTTGTCGTCGGTGGCGACCTGCACGAGCGCACCGACCACGACCACGCCGGAGATGGCGTTGGTGACCGACATCAGCGGCGTGTGCAGCGCGTGCGCCACCTTGCCGATGACGTAGTAGCCGATGACGATCGACAGCATCAGCACGGTGAAGTGGCGACGCAGCTCGTCGGTCGGGGCCAGGGCGTTCACCAGCCAGAACAGGCCGATCGCGCCGAGCACCAGGCCGACCTTCGTGCCGGCCGACATCGGAGGCTTGGCCTCCTTGACGGGCGCGGCGGCGGCCGGAGCGGCAGCGGGCGCGGCCGAGACCTGCACGGCCGGCGGCGGCCACGTCGACTCGCCCTCCTTGACCACGGTGATGCCGCGCTGGACGACGTCCTCGAAGTCGAGGCCCAGGTTGCCGTCCTTCTCGGGGGTCAGCAGCTTGAGCAGGTTGACGATGTTCGTGCCGTAGAGCTGCGAGGTCTGCGCGGCGAGGCGACCGGCGAGGTCGGTGTAGCCGAGGATGGTCACGCCGTTGTCGGTGACGACCTTCTGGTCGGCGACCGTGCCGGCGGCGTTGCCGCCGTTGGCCGCGGCCATGTCGACGATGACCGAGCCGTTGCGCATGCCGGCGACGGTCTCGGCGGTGAGCAGCGACGGGGCCGGGCGTCCCGGGATCAGCGCGGTGGTGATGACGATGTCGGCCGCACGCGCCTCCTCGTCGTACATCGCGGCGGTCGCGGCGACCTGCTCCTCGGTCATCTCCTTGGCGTAGCCGTCGGAGGACTTCTCGGCGAAGAGCGTGGGGTCGAGCTCGACGAACTGCGCGCCCATCGACTCGACCTGCTCGGCGACCTCGGGGCGCACGTCGAACGCGCGCACCACGGCGCCCATCGCGGACGCGGCACCGATCGCGGCGAGGCCGGCGACGCCGGCGCCCACGACGAACACGCGGGCCGGCGGGATCTTGCCGGCGGCGGTCACCTGGCCGGTGAACATGCGGCCGAACTCGTGCGCGGCCTCGACGACGGCGCGGTAGCCGGCGACATTGGCCATCGAGGACAGCACGTCCATCGACTGCGCGCGCGAGATCCGCGGGACGGCGTCCATCGCGAGGGCGGTGACACCCTGCGCCTGGAGCCTCTCCAGCAGCTCGGGGCTGCGGCCCGGCGCCATCATCGAGATGATCGTGGCGCCCTGCCGGAGGCGGCCGATCTCCTCGTCGGTGGGGGCGTTGACCTTGACGACGACGTCGGCGGCCCACACCTCCTCCGTCGTACCGACGCGGACGCCAGCGTCGACGAACGCGCTGTCCGGCTGGTCGGCGTGGACGCCGGCGCCGGACTCGACGACGACGTCGTAACCGAGGTTGGTCAGTTGGGATACGGTCTTGGCGGTTGCCGCAACCAGGGTCTCGCCCGGTTTCGACTCGCGCGGGATGCCGATGAGCATCGAGCCTCCAGCGTTCAGTGGACACAGTGGGGTGCCCGGGGTCCGGGCACAGCGCTGGTCAAACTACACAGGGCTCACGGGTTCACGGGCGCCGTCTTATGTGTGACGTACATCTATGCGGTGCAACCGTGTGCAGCGCTCGACGCGCTGTGATCGATCCAATCGGGAGCTCTCAGCCGGCGGCGATGCCGTAGAGCCGGTCGCCCGCGTCGCCGAGGCCCGGGACGATGTAGCCCTTGTCGTTGAGGCGCTCGTCCATCGCCGCGGTCACGACCGTGACCGGGATGTCGAGGTCGGCGAGCTCCGCCTCCAGCCGCTCGCAGCCCTCCGGCGCAGCCAGCAGGCAGACCGCGGTGATGTGGTCGGCGCCCCGGTCGACGAGGAAGCGGATCGCCGCCGCGAGGGTGCCGCCGGTCGCGAGCATCGGGTCGAGCACGTAGCACTGGCGCCCGGTCAGGTCGTCGGGCAGCCGCTCGGCGTAGGTCACCGCCTCGAGCGTCTCCTCGTTGCGGACCATGCCGAGGAAGCCCACCTCGGCGGTCGGCAGCAGCCGCATCATCCCGTCGAGCATGCCGAGCCCCGCCCGGAGGATCGGTACGACGAGGGGCCGGGGCGACGCGAGCCGGATGCCCGTCGTCGGGGCCACCGGGGTGACGATGTCGGCGGCCTCGACCCGCACGTCGCGCGTCGCCTCGTAGGCGAGCAGGGTGACCAGCTCGTCCGCGAGCGAGCGGAACGTCGGGGAGTCCGTCTCCTTGTCGCGGAGGACGGTCAGCTTGTGGGCGACGAGCGGGTGGTCCACGACCAGGGTGCGCATGGCAGAACCCTAGATGAGACGGACTTTCCCTTCGAGGCGGTGACCGGGCGTAATTCCTCTGGCCCCACGGGGCTTCCCGTGTCACGCTTGCTGCATGTCCGCAGCCGGCCCGGCCACCGAATCGGTCGACTTCGCGCTTGCCGCCTACCGCGAGGAGGGCGTCTGGCAGCTCGCCGAGCTGACCCCCGACCACGCGACCGACGTCGAGACCCTCGTCTCGGCGCTGCGTCGCTTCCCGGGCGACGGCGGTGTCGTCGGGCTGGTCGCGGTGGAGGAGGACTTCTTCGTGGTGGTCCGCGTCTCCGGCCAGCAGACCCGGGTGATGCTCTCCGACATCACGGCCGCCTCCGAGTGGGAGCTGGCCGCCGAGGTCGTCGAGCACCTCGGCCTCCCCGCCGTCGACGACGAGGACGACCCCGAGCCGGCCGGCGACCTCGAGCTGCTCAGCGACCTGGGCGTCGACGCGATGTTCCTCGCCGAGGTCCTCGACGACGACGAGCTCTACCCCGACGAGATGCTGTCCGAGATCGCCCGCGGCATGGGCTTCGGCGAGCTCTTCGACGACGTCGTCGGCCTCACCTCCGCGTGAGCGCGGAGACCCCCTGGCTCCCCGGCATGCGGGAGGCGCTCCAGCACGCCCGCGACGCCGGTGACCTCGGTGACGTCCCGATCGGCGCGGTCGTCCTCGACGAGGACCTCCGGGTGATTGGCGCCGGGCGCAACGTCCGCGAGCAGGACGGCGACCCGACCGGCCACGCGGAGGTCGTCGCGCTGCGCGCGGCGGCGTACACGCGGGGGGAGTGGCGGCTCTCGGGCTGCACCCTGGTCGTGACCCTCGAGCCGTGCACGATGTGCGCCGGCGCGGCCGTGCTGTCGCGGGTCGACCGCGTCGTCTTCGGCGCGTTCGATGAGAAGGCGGGTGCCGTCGGGTCGCTGTGGGACGTCGTACGCGACCGTCGGCTCAACCACCGCCCCGAGGTGCTCGCCGGGGTCCTCGCCGAGGAGTCGACCGCGCTGCTGGACGCCTTCTTCGCCGCCCACCGGGGATAGTCCCTGACGAAAAGCACCGGAACGGGACTGATTCCGGTGCTTTTCGTCAGGGACTACCGTGCCGGGGCCGATGAGTCCGGGCCCGGGAGCCGGTCGGTACCGGACATGACGACCCTCGATCTCGGACCTGCCACCTCGACCCTGGCCGACCTCGTCGCCTCGGTGACCGACGAGCAGCTGGCGCTGCGGACCCCGTGCCCGGAGTACTCCGTCGGCGACCTCGTCGACCACGTCGGTGGCCTCGCCGTCGCCTTCACCGGCGCCGCGCGCAAGCAGCCGGTCCCCGGCTCGGAGCAGGGCGGCAGCGGCGACGCGTCGCGCCTCGAGCCCGGCTGGCGCGACCGGATCGCCGCCGACCTGAAGGAGCTCGCAGAGTCGTGGCGCGAGCCGGCGGCGTACGACGGGATGACGGCGGCCGGCGGCGTCGACCTGCCCGGTGACGTGGCGGCGGCGGTGGCCCTCAACGAGGTCGTCGTCCACGGCTGGGACCTGGCGACGGCCCTGGGTCGGCCCTACGACGCGACGGACGCGGACGTCGAGGCGTGCCTGTCCTTCGCGCGGCCGTTCTCGACCCCCGAGGCGGCGGCGGGCCGGGGGCCTGCCTTCGGCCCGGTGCTGCCGGTGCCGGCGGGCGCGACCCCGCTCGTCGAGCTGCTGGCGCTGCTCGGTCGCCGCGCCTGAGGGCGACGGAGTCGGTCACCGGGCCGCTGCCGGGAGTCGCAGGCGGACGGGTAAAGAAAACGCCGTTCCGCGGCGGAGTGGCGGGTGAGGGAGGAATGTCGTTTCGTCCCCCACTCCCCTCCCGGAGGTTCTCCCATGCCCACCACCTCACGCCGGTTCGCCGGCCTCTCTCCCCTCGTCGTGGTCCTCGCGGTCCTCGGCATGCTCGCCGTCGGCACCGGAGGCGCGGTCGCCGGCGCCCTGATCACCGGTGCCCAGATCAAGAACGGCACCGTCACCGGTGTCGACATCAAGGACAACAGCCTCACCTCGACCGACGTCCTCGACGAGACGCGCGTCTGGGGCAAGGTCTCGACGGCGACGGGACCGTTCACGTCGTCGACCTGGACGCCCGTCGTGAGTCGTTCGCTGACCGTGAGCAAGGCGGGCTTCCTGCAGGTGACCGGCGACCTCTACGCCGAGGACCTCAACGGCACGGCCGGTCTCGGCTCGCTCTTCTACTCGATCAAGATCGACGGGAAGGTCATCAACCTCGGCAACTACCGTCGCCTGCAGTACGCGTCGGAGAACTCCGAGAACCACGGTGCCAACGGGTCGGCGACCGTCACCGTGCCGGTGGCCAAGGGCACGCACACCGTCGCCCTGGTGGTGAGGGAGACGAGCACGGGCAGCTACCTGTACGGCGGCAGCATCAACGCCGCCTACGCCCCGGTCGGCAGCGGTCCGGTCACGTACCTCGCCCCGCGCACGGTGCCGCGCAGCACCAACCACTGAGGGTCTCCCCCCGCAGCAGCGAGGCCGCCCGCCCTCGACCACTGGTCGGGGGCGGGCGGCCTCGTGCACGTCCGGACGGGTCAGCGCAGCGCGGCTGCCTCCGCGGCCAGCTTGCTGATCCGCTCCCAGTCGCCGGCCGCGATCGCATCGGCGGGGGTGAGCCAGGAGCCACCGACGCAGCCCACGTTCGGCAGCGAGAGGTACGACGGCGCCGACGCCGGCGTGATCCCGCCGGTCGGGCAGAAGCGGGCCTGCGGGAGCGGGCCCGCCACGGACTTGAGGTACGGCGCCCCGCCGGCGGCCTCGGCCGGGAAGAACTTCATCTCGGTCAGGCCCGCCTCGAGGACCGCCAGCACCTCGGACACCGTGGACGTGCCGGGGAGGAAGGGCACGCCGGTCGCGAGCATCGCCGCGAGCAGGTCGGGGGTGAGCCCGGGGGAGACGAGGAAGCCGGCACCGGCCGCGACCGCGGCCTCGGCCTGCGCGGGCGTCGTGATCGTGCCGGCGCCGAGGGTGATCTCGGGGACCTCGGCGGCGATCGCCCGCAGGGCGTCGAGGGCGACGGGCGTGCGCAGGGTGAGCTCGATGGCGGGCAGGCCGCCGTCGACCAGCGCCCGGGCGACCGGGACGGCGGCGGCGAGGTCGTCGATCACGACGACGGGCATGACCGGGACGATGTCGAGCACGGACGAGGGCGAGGACTCAGGAGCGGACAAGGGGAGCCTCCAGGCTGGCAGCGGCGGCGGGGACGGGGAAGATCGACGCACCCTCGTCGGCCGGTCCGACGGTGGCGCGGAACGCGGCGAACAGCTCGCGACCGGTGCCGGCCCACGTCGTACCCGACGGGGCGGAGCCGGTCGGCTCGCGGTGGGCGAGGTCCGCGTCGACCACCAGCGTGCCGGCGTCGGCGTCGAGGGTGATCAGGTCGCCGTCGCGCACCTTGGCGAGCGGGCCGCCGAGGGCCGCCTCGGGGGTGACGTGGATGGCGGCCGGCACCTTGCCCGACGCGCCGGACATCCGGCCGTCGGTGACGATCGCGACCTTCTGGCCGCGGTCCTGCAGCACGCCGAGGGCGGGCGTGAGCTTGTGCAGCTCGGGCATGCCGTTGGCCGCCGGACCCTGGTAGCGGATCACCGCGACGAGGTCGATGCCGTCGAGCTGGCCGTCGGCGAAGGCGAGCAGGAAGTCGTGCTGGTCGTCGAAGACCCGCGCGGGAGCGGAGACGAACCGGTGCTCCTGCGCCACCGCGGACGTCTTCACGACGCCGGTGCCGAGCGGGCCGCGCACGACCTTCACACCGCCGTCCGCCGAGAACGGGTCCGAGGCCGGGCGGAGCACGTCGAGGTCCAGGCTCTCGGCCGGGCCCGGGCGCCAGGTGAGCTCGCCGTCGATGAGCACCGGCTCCTCGGTGTAGCGGCGCAGGCCGTGCCCGACGATCGTCTCGACGTCCTCGTGCAGCAGGCCCGCGTCGAGCAGGGTGCGGACGAGGAAGCCGATCCCGCCGGCGGCGTGGAAGTGGTTCACGTCGGCGGCGCCGTTGGGGTACACCCGCGCCAGCAGCGGTACGACGGCCGACAGGTCCGCCAGGTCGTCCCAGGTGAGCAGGATGCCCGCGGCACGCGCGATCGCGACCAGGTGCAGGGTGTGGTTGGTCGAGCCGCCGCTCGCGAGGAGCGCCACGCAGGCGTTGAGGACGACCTTCTCGTCGACCATCTCGCCGAGGGTGGGGCTGGCGTCGTACTGCTGGGTCCGGCGCACGGCCACGGCTGCGGCCTCGCGGGTGAGCGCGTCGCGCAGCGGGTTGTCGGGGTTGACGAAGGACGAGCCCGGCAGGTGCAGGCCCATCACCTCCATCAGCAGCTGGTTGGAGTTGGCCGTGCCGTAGAAGGTGCACGTCCCTTTCGAGTGGTACGACGCCGCCTCGGCCTCGAGCAGCTCCTCCCGCCCGACCTTCCCCTCGGCGAAGAGCTGGCGCACGCGGGCCTTCTCCTTGTTGGGCAGCCCCGAGGCCATCGGCCCGGCGGGGACCCACACGGCGGGCAGGTGCCCGAACGAGAGGGCGCCGATCAGCAGGCCGGGCACGATCTTGTCGCAGACGCCGAGGAGCAGGGCGCCGTCGAACATGTCGTGGGAGAGGGCGATGGCCGTCGACATGGCGATCACGTCGCGGCTGTACAGCGAGAGCTGCATGCCGTCGCGGCCCTGGGTGACGCCGTCGCACATCGCCGGCACGCCGCCCGCGACCTGCGCGAGCCCGCCGGCACGGATCACCGCGGCCTTGAGGACGGGCGGGTAGTCGCCGTACGGCTGGTGCGCCGAGAGCATGTCGTTGTAGCTCGTCACGATCGCCAGGTTGGGCTTCTGGCCGCGGGCGAGCTCGATCTTCTCGGGGCCCTCAGACGCGGCGAAGCCGTGCGCGAGGTTGGCGCACGCGAGGCGGCCGCGCGCGGGTCCGCGCAGGGCCGCCTCACGCACGCGAGCGAGGTACGCCGTTCGGGTGGCGGCGCTGCGCTCGGTCAGCCGACGGGTCACGTCGGCGAGGACGGGGTGGAGGGTGGGTGCGGTCATCGAGTTCACTCCTGCCAGGTGCGGCCCTCGCGCGCCAGCAGCGTCGCGGCGGCCGCGGGGCCGTTGGTTCCGGGGTGGTAGCGGACCGGCTCCACGCCGGCCTGCTCCCACTGGTCGAGGATCGGCTCGACCCACTCCCACGCGGCCTCGACCTCGTCGCGGCGCATGAACAGGGTCGGGATGCCGCGCATCACGTCGAGCAGCAGGCGCTCGTAGGCGTCGGGGCTGCGCTCGTCGAAGGCGTCGTCGTAGCTGAGGTCGAGCGAGGCCGGGTGCAGGCGGATGCCACCGGGACCCGGGTGCTTGGCGGTCAGGTGCAGCTGCATGCCCTCGTCGGGCTGCATCCGGATGGTGAGCCGGTTGGGCGTGGTGACGCCCTCGCTGTGCGGGAACATCGCGTGCGGCGGCTCCTTGAAGACGACCTCGATGGTCGACTCCTTGCGGGCCAGCCGCTTGCCGGTGCGCAGGTAGAACGGGACGCCGGCCCAGCGCCAGTTCTGCACCTCGGCGCGCAGCGCCACATAGGTCTCGGTGGTGCTCGGCCCGCCGATCTCCTCGCCGTAGGTCGTGTACTGGCCGCGCACGGTGAGCCTGTCGACGTCGGCGCCGGTCAGCGGCTTGAGGGCGCGCAGCACCTTGAGCTTCTCGTCGCGGACGGGGTCGCCGCCGACGTACGTCGGGGGCTCCATCGCGACCAGGCAGAGCATCTGGAGCAGGTGGTTCTGGACCATGTCGCGCAGCGCGCCGGCCTGGTCGTAGTACCCGCCGCGACCTGCGACGCCGAGCGTCTCGGAGACGGTGATCTGGACGTGGTCGACCCAGCGGGAGTTCCAGACCGGCTCGAGGAAGGTGTTGGCGAACCGGGTGACGAGGAGGTTCTGCACGCTCTCCTTCCCGAGGTAGTGGTCGATCCGGTAGACCTGCGACTCCTCGAAGACCCGGCCGACCGCGTCGTTGACGACCCGCGAGGAGTCGAGGTCGGACCCGATCGGCTTCTCGAGGACGACTCGGCACTGGGGGGTGACCAGGCCGAGGTCGTCGAGCCGGTCGCAGATCGGGCCGAAGACGCCCGAGCCGACGGCGAGGTAGTAGACGCGGATGGTGTCCTCGGTGGCCGAGCCCGGGGTGTCCTTGAGGAGGGCGTGCAGCCCGTCCCAGCCCTCGGGGTCGGTGGCGTCGAGGCGGAGGTGGTGGAGGCGGCTGACCAGCCGGTGCACGGCGCCGGCCTCCAACTGGTCGTCGGGGACGTGCTCGAAGAGGGCCTGGGTGACCAGGTCGCGGTAGCCCGCGTCGTCGAGGTCGTGCCGCGAGACGCCGATGATCCGCGTGTCGGGGTGGAGGTTGCGCTGCCGCTCGCGCTGGTAGAGGCCGGGGAGCAGCTTGCGGAGGGCGAGGTCGCCCGTGCCGCCGAAGACGGTGAAGTCGCAGGCCGGGACGACCAGGTCGGGGATGTGTGCGCTCACAGTCACAACCGTAGGGCCTAACCATGCTCTTGGGAAACCCCACTTAGGTCTCTTTAGGATCTAAGTGGAAGGGCTTAGACTCCGCGCATGGTTGACGTACGGGTGCCGCCGGTGGTGCGGGAGTCCGCCACCGCCGGCGACCTGCTCGCCCTGCTCCGCAGCGGCCGGGCCTCGACCCGCGCCGACCTGCGCACCCTCACCGGCCTGTCCCGCACCGCCGTCGTCGCGCGAGTCAACGCGCTCACCGACGCCGGCCTGCTGCAGCTCGGCGCCGAGCTCGCCTCCACCGGGGGGCGCCCGCCGGGCAGCCTGGTCTTCAACACCGAGGCCGGCGTGGTGCTGGCCGCCGCGATCGGTCGCTCGCGCTCCCAGGTCGCCGTCTTCGACCTCGGCGGCACCGAGCTCGCCTCCTCCGCCGTCGAGCACGAGATCGGCGCCGGGCCCGACGACGTGATGCCCGGCGTCGCCGAGCACCTCCGGGCGCTGCTGGCCCGCGACCTCCCACCGGTCCTGGGCATCGGCGTCTCGCTGCCCGGCGTCGTCGACGCCGACCGCGGCGTCAGCGTCGACACCCCGGTGATGGCCGGCTGGGACGGGGTGCCGCTGGCGCCGTACCTGGAGAAGGTGGCGGACGCCCCGCTCCTCCTCGCCAACGACGCCGACACCATGGCGCGCTCGGAGTTCCTCGGCCACGCGACGACCATCGACGACCTGCTCGTCGTCAAGGCGTCCACCGGCATCGGCCTCGGCGTGCTCGCCGGGGGCCGGATCATCAGCGGCGCGCGCGGTGGTGCCGGCGACCTCGGACACACCAAGGTCCCCGAGGCGGCGGGCCGGCCCTGCCGCTGCGGCGACGTCGGCTGCCTCGAGACGCTCGCCGCCGGCTGGGCCCTCGTCGCCCGGCTCCGCGAGGAAGGCCGCACCGTCGACCACATCCGCGACCTCGTCGCCCAGGCCCTCTCCGGCGACCCCGAGGCCAAGCAGCTGCTGCGCGAGAGCGGCCGCCAGGTCGGCGAGCTGCTCGCCGTGGCGATCAACCTGCTCAACCCGCGCGCCGTCGTCCTCGGCGGGGACATGGCCGGCGCCTACGACGTGTACGCCGCCGGTGTCCGCGAGGCCGTCTACGCCCGCGCCTCCGCGCTGGCGACGCGGGAGCTGCAGTTCCTCCCCGCGACCTACGGCGACCGGGCCGGCCTCGTCGGCTGCGCCGCCCTCGCGCTGGACGCCGTGCTCAGCCCGGCCGCGATCGACACCCGGCTCGCCCGGGCCCGCGGCTGACCCGATCCACCCACCCCCACGAAGCAAGGACCCCCATGCAACAGCGCACCTTCGGACGCACCGGCCGCGACGTCTCCGTGGTCGGCCTCGGCACCTGGCAGCTCGGCGCCGACTGGGGTGACGTCAGCGAGGCCGACGCCCGGGCCGTGCTCGAGGCCTCCGCCGAGGCCGGCGTCACCTTCTACGACACCGCCGACGTCTACGGCGACGGACGCAGCGAGCAGATCGTCGGCCGCTTCCTCGCCGACCACGCGGACGCCGGCTTCACCGCCGTCACCAAGATGGGCCGCCGGATGGAGCAGGTGCCGGCCAACTACGTCATGGCCAACTTCCGGGCCTGGCTGGACCGCTCGCGCCGCAACCTCGGCGTCGACACGATCGACCTCGTCCAGCTGCACTGCCCGCCGTCGGAGGTAATTGACGACGACGCGACCTACGACGCCCTCGACGAGCTGGTGGCCGACGGCGTGATCGCGGCGTACGGCGTCAGCGTCGAGACCTGCGCGCAGGCCCTCTCGGCGATCCGCCGCCCGGGCGTCCAGTCGGTCCAGATCATCCTCAACGCGTTCCGGCTCAAGCCGCTCGACGAGGTCCTCCCCGCCGCCGCGGCCGCCGAGGTCGGGATCATCGCCCGCGTCCCG
Organism: Nocardioides aromaticivorans; assembly: GCF_013408525.1. Taxonomy (NCBI): domain Bacteria; kingdom Bacillati; phylum Actinomycetota; class Actinomycetes; order Propionibacteriales; family Nocardioidaceae; genus Nocardioides; species Nocardioides aromaticivorans. The sequence goes on along the minus strand of NZ_JACBZM010000001.1, from coordinate 1,577,098 downwards.
CTGGCCTCCGGCCTGCTCTCGGGCCGGTACGACGAGACCACCGTCTTCGCCGCCGACGACCACCGCAACTACAACCGCGACGGCAGCTCCTTCGACGTCGGCGAGACCTTCTCCGGCGTCGACTACCGCACCGGCGTCGCCGCGGCGCAGGAGTTCACGGCGCTCGTCCGCGCCACGCTCGGCCCGGACGTCACGCCGGCCCAGGCCGCGATCGCGTGGTGCTGGCAGCAGCCCGGCGTCACCACCGTGATCCCCGGCGCCCGCAGCACCGCCCAGGCCGCCGCCAATGCCGCTGCCGGCCTCGTCGACCCGCTCCCCGACGCCTTCCTCGACGGTGTCCGGGCCATCTACGACCGCGACTTCCGCGAGGCCATCCACCCCCGCTGGTGAGGTCCGCCCGGGCATGATGTCCGGGATGGACCTCACTGTGGGCATCTGCGAGGACGACCCGGCGCTGCGCCGGGCGCTGCGCGGCGCCCTCACCTACGCCGGGCACGACGCGGTGGTCGCCCACAACGGGACCGAGGCACTGAGCCTGTTCGCCACCGCCGATCTCGACGTGATCATCATGGACGTCGGGCTCCCGGACGCCGACGGGCGCGACGTCTGCCAGGCCCTCAAGGCCCGCGGCCAGGCTGCCCCCGTGCTCTTCCTGACGGCACTCGGCGCCGTGCACGACCGGCTGGCCGGGTTCAGCGCCGGCGGCGACGACTACGTGGCCAAGCCGTTCGACGTGAAGGAGCTGCTGGCGCGGGTCGCGGTCCTCGGGCGCCGCGGGCGTCAGCTCGCCCTCCAGCGCGACGACAGTGGGTTGGTGCTCGATCCCGCCACCCACGCGCTGCGGACCGACAGCGGCGAGGTGCTGCTGTCGCCGACGGAGTTCCGCATGCTGGCCGCGGTCGCGGCGCGGCCCGGTGACGTGGTCCGTCGCGCCGCGGTCATCGCCGCGGCCTGGCCCGACGGCGCCATCGTCAGCGACAACACCGTGGACTCGTTGATGCGCCGGGTGCGCGCCAAGCTCGTCGAGGCGGACGCACCTGCGCTGGTGGAGACGGTGCGCGGCGTGGGCTACCGGCTGGGTGCCCGCACGGACGACCAGCCGTGACCTCGGGACCCTCCCCCCGCGGGGGCTCCTTCCGCGCGCAGCTGGTCGTGCTGACCGCGGCAGTGACCGCCCTGGTCGCGGTGGTGCTGACGATCGTCGTCCAGCTCGTGCTGGCGAGTGCGACCACCCACAGCCTCGACACGGTGCTCGAGGACCGTGCCGAGGCGGTGATCGGCTCGGCGTCCGCGGGGCCCGGCGGTGCGGTCGTCGTCCCCGAGGAGCGGCTGGACGCGGGGGTGGCGGTCTACGACGCCGAGGGTCGCCTGGCAGCCGGGACCCCTCCCGCCTCGGAGCGCAGCACCTACGCCGACCTCGCCACCACGGACCGGGTCCGGACCGTCGAGCAGCCGCGGGGCGCGGACGAGTCCCGGGTCCGGGCGGAGCCGTTCACCACGCCGGACGGTGCTGCCGGCGTCGTCGTGGTCACCGAGCGGCTGGCGCCGTACGAGCGCGGCGAGCGCCTGGCCCTGCTGGTCTGCGCGGGGGCGGGCGGGCTGATGGTCGTCCTGGCCGCCGTGCTGGCGTTCTGGGTCAGCCGGCGGGCCCTGGCGCCGGTGGTCGCGATGACCCGCGCCGCCGACGACTGGAGCGAGCACGACCTCGCCCTGCGCTTCGCCCCGGGTGCCGGGCGCGACGAGCTGGCCGGTCTGGGGCGCACGCTGGACCGCCTGCTCGAGCGGGTCGCGCAGGCGATCCGTTCGGAGCAGCGGTTGACGTCGGAGCTCGCCCACGAGCTGCGCACGCCGTTGACCGCCGTGCAGGTCAACGCCGACCTGCTGCTGCTCGACCCCGCTCTGCCGGAGGCGGGACGCGAGAAGGCGGAGGAGATCGCCGGTGCCACGCGCCGAATGGGTGCCGCCATCGAGAGCCTGCTCGAGCTCGCCCGCGCGGGCTCGGCCTCGGCGCCGTCCGGCTCCTGCCTCCTCCTCGACGCGATCGGCGAGGCGCTCGGCTCCACGGCCGGGACCAGGGTCGAGGTCCGGGTCGACCCCGAGCTGCGGGTCCTCCTCCCGGTGGGCCTTGCCGCGCGTGCCCTTGGGCCCGTGCTCGACAACGCGCGGGCCGTCGCCGGCCGCGTCGTGGTGTCGGCGGCGCCGTACCGGCCCGGGTTCGTGGCGGTCCACGTCGACGACGACGGCCCGGGGATCGGTGAGGGCGAGCGGGAGCTGGTCTTCGAGCCCGGTCGTACGACGGGCGGTGGCGCCGGTCTCGGACTTCCGCTGTCGCGACGCATCGCCCGCAGCGCGGGTGGGGAGGTGACCGTCACCGACGGTCCGATGAACACCCGCGTGGTGATCGTGCTCCCGACCGCGTAGGGCGGGTGATCAGGTCCATGTCAGGTTCGCTCGCCGATCCTCTGACCCATGACGACGTCTCCCGCTGCGCCGGCCCGCGTGCTGCCGCGACAGATGCTCAACAAGGTCCCCGAGGTCACCGTCTGGTTCTGGATCATCAAGATCCTCTGCACGACCGTCGGTGAGAGCTTCGCCGACTACGTCAACGAGACCCTCGGCTTCGGCCTGCTCCCGACGGCGATGCTCTTCACCGTGGTGTTCGTGGTCGTGCTGGCCGCGCAGATGCGGCTGCGGGCCTACGTCCCGGCGGTCTACTGGCTGACGGTGGTGGTGGTCAGCGTGACCGGCACGCTCTACACCGACATCCTGACCGACCGGCTGGGCGTTCCCCTCTGGATCAGCAGCACCGTGTTCGCCGCGCTCCTCGCAGCGGTCTTCGGCGCCTGGTACCTCCGGGAGCGGACCCTCTCGATCCACAGCATCGTGACCACCCCGCGCGAGGCGTGGTACTGGCTCGCCGTCCTGGTGACCTTCGCGCTGGGCACGGCGACGGGCGACTGGACGCTGCAGCTGACCGGATGGGCGCCCGGCAAGTCCGTGCTGCTGCCCCTCACCCTGATCGCCGTCATCGCCGCGGTGTGGAGGTACGGCGCCAACCCGGTCCTCGCGTTCTGGCTCGCCTACATCCTGACCCGTCCGCTCGGTGCCAACATCGGCGACTGGCTCGCCTCGCCGTCGGACGAGCAGGGCCTCGGCCTCGGCACCCTCGGGACCAGCCTGGTCTTCCTCGGAGCGATCCTGGCGGCCGTCGTCTACCTGTCGATGTCCCGCGCCGACGTGATCGTCGAGGGCGCCGCGACCGCCGCGGAACGGTCCCGCACGCCCGTGCGGGAGCGGGTCTCGCTCGCCGTCCTGGCGGCCGCGGCGGTCGCGACATTCGGCCTGTTGTCGTGGGCGAACGCGCAGCCGCACAGCGACGCCCTGGCCGCGGAGGAGGGCGCCGCACCCTCGTGCTCCGACGGCGGGAGCCCGGACATCGCGGCGTTCCCGGCCGGTGACGTCGCGAGCTTCCGCTCGATCTCGCAGGACACCCGTGACCTCGTGGCGTCCGGTGACCAGACCGGTGCCGCATCCCGCGCGACCGACCTCGAGACGGCCTGGGACGACGCGGAGTCCCGCCTGGTGGCGAAGGACTGCGTCACCTGGACCTATGTCGACCACGAGATCGACGCGGTCCTCACCGCCGTCCGCAGCTCCTCGCCCGACCAGCAGCAGGAGTCCGGGGCTCTCGACGACCTGCTCGGGACCCTGGGCTGAGGCCGACCGCCCGGGCCGCCCGCGGCGGCGGGGACCGCACCGTCCAGCACGGTGCGGTCCCCGCCGACCAGCTCCTGCCGGCCGCTACCTGTGGACCCCGACCCGCATCGTCGCCGTGGCGGCCGCGACCGAGGCCGAGCCGCCGTACGACGCCCGGATCGCGTGCGTTCCCCTCGGGAGCCGCAGGGTCACGACCGCCGTTCCGGACCGCAGCGTCGGCACCGACATGCGGCGACCGTCGACCAGGACGGTGACCCGGCCCGTGGTCGTGGTCCCGGCGGGGACGGAGGTGACGGTGATCCGCAGGGTCAGCTTCTGGCGGGCCTTGGGGGTGCTGTCGGACAGCCGCAGCCGCACCGTCGACCCGGCCTTGGCGACCGGCTTCGTCGCGGCCGAGGTGGCGCTGCCGGCCGGGCCGGTGGCCGGGGTGGCGGTGACCTCGACCGACAGCCGGTGGCCGACGTCGGCCCCCCGGGCGACGTACGACGACGCGGTGGCGCCGGCGATCGTCGTACCGTCGCGCCGCCAGCGGTAGGTGAACGAGAGCCCCGTCCGGTCCCACGTCCCCGGCTTCGCCACCAGCTTGCGGCCGACCTGCGCGGTGCCGGTGATCGTCGGCAGCGCCGTGTTGACGGGCGCCTCGGGCTCTGGCTCCGCCAGCGGGTCGACGCTGGTGAGGGTCGGGGTGACGACCTGCATCAGCCCGTCCTCGCCGAAGGTCAGCCGGTCGATCGTGGTCTCCCGGTGGGTGCCGTCGCCGCCCGGCATGCCGAAGCGGTGGTAGGCGATGTACCAGTCGTCGGTGCCCGGGACGTTGACGATGGAGCTGTGGCCGGTGCCGAGGATGCCCTGCGACGGGTCCTTCTGGAGGATCACGCCGCGGTAGGTCCACGGGCCGTCGATGCTCGTCGCCGTCGCGTAGCCGACCCGGTAGTCCGGCGATCCGGTGTCGTCGATCGAGTAGGTCAGGTGGTAGGTCCCCTGGCGGTAGTTGACGAACGAGCCCTCACGGAAGCTGGTCAGTCCCGTGATCCTGCCGAGGGTCTCCGCCTTGATCGACAGCATGTCGTCGGACAGCTCGGCGTACACCGGCGAGCCGTTGCCCCAGAAGAGGTAGTACTTGCCGGTCGCCGGGTCGCGGAAGGCCGCCGGGTCGATCGCCTGGCCCGACGTGACCGCCTCGTTGTTGAGGATCATCGCCTCCGGCTGGGCCGTGAACGGGCCCTCCGGGCTGTCGGCGACCGCGACCCCGATGGTCTTGCGGTTGTACGTCGGGTTGTGGCCCGAGAAGTAGAAGTAGTACTTCCCGCCGCGCTCGATGATCGTCGGCGCCCACGCGTTGCCCGACGCCCACGGCACGTTGCCGTTCGCCCCGTCGAGGGTGAGGAACGGCTGCTCCGAGCGCTCCCAGTCGACGAGGTTCGTGGACTTCCAGACGTAGAAGTCCTTGCCACCCCAACCGGGAGTGCCGTCGGTCGTCGCGTAGATGTAGTAGGTGCCGTCGAAGACCGCGATGTTCGGGTCGGCGTACAGGCCCGGCAGCACCGGCGACCTCATCTCGACCGCTCGCACCGTCCATGCCCGCGTCGCACCGCCCGGGGCCGTCACCGTCACGGTGCGCGGCGACGAGTAGTCCGCCGGTCCGTCGACGTCGAGCGTCGAGCCGGCCTTCACGTCGTACGACGGGTCGAGGGCGGTCCGGTCGGTGCCCGGCTCGACCGGCAGGGTCACCGTCGACGAGGCGCTGTCGATGACGGCCGGGACCTTGAGTGTGCCGAGGTCGACGCCCAGGATCGCGGTCGGGTCGGCGGCGAGGTCGCGCACCTCGGCGCCGGTGAGGGCGCGGTTGTAGAGGCGGAAGTCCCGCACCCGGCCCTTGAGGTACTTGTCGGCCGTGTAGACCGAGCGACCGATGTAGTTGGCGCTCGTGCGGCCGTCGCCGATGTCGCCGGGCTTGATGGTGACACCGGTCTTCTCGCCGACCTTCACGCCGTCGAGGTAGAGCGTCGCGGTGCCGTCCTGCAGCGTGTAGGTCAGCGTCCTCCACGCACCGCGGCCGAGGGCGGCGCCGCTGGTGGCGGTCTGCTCGGTGTTCCAGTTCCCGCTGGCGATCGACGTGCGGTAGGCGCTGTTGCCGGTGGTGAAGAGGTAGCCGTTGCCGGCGCCGCCGCTGTCGGTGTTGCCGAGGCCCCAGATGAAGTACGGCGTCGCCTGGGTCGGGTCGACCCATACCTCCGTCGACACGGTGATCGCGTCGAGGCCGGCCATCATGTCGTCGGGCAGCTTCACGTGGCCGTTGGTGCCGCCCAGGCTCAGCGCGCCGTCGGTCCACGTCGTGTCACCGGAGACCGTGCCGTCGTACCCGTGGCCGGAGGAGTCGGCGGCCACGGAGCCGCTCGTCTCGTCGAGGGCGTAGTGCGCGACCAGGCCGTTCTCGTCGGCCTCGACCGGCGTCGGCGGCTCGGGGACGACGATGCCCTCGCGCAGGCTGTCGAGCTCGGCCTGAGTGACCGGGATGACCGTGCCGTGGCGCGGGCTCGCGGGCAGGTCGTAGCTGCTCGCCACCTGCCAGTCGGGGTTCTCCAGGTCGTCGGTGCCGAGCGGGATGTAGCCACGGCCGCCGTACTCGTCGACGAAGAGGTAGTAGTTGCTGCCCGAGTCGTCGCCGGTGTTGGCCTTGAAGATCGACGGGCCCTCGACGGCGGACGTGCCGGCGTTCTTGCCGATGCAGCCCTCCTGGAACGCCCAGGCCTTGCTGCCGACCAGGTCGGGCTCGGTCAGGGAGTCGTTCTTCTCCTGGATGATGTCCGAGCAGCCCGTGGTCCCGGCGCCCTCGTCCTTGGTGAAGCGGTAGTAGGTGCCGTTGTCCTTGATCACCGTGGAGTCGATCCGCGACGACCCGATGTCCTGCCAGATCTTCGCCTTGCTGAAGGTCACGAAGTCGCGGGTGGTGGCGTAGAGCATCCGGTTGTAGGTGCTGCCGGTGTGGTTGGGGTCGTCCTCGGCGTACAGCTTGGAGGCCCAGAACACCACGAACTGCTGCAGGTCCTCGTCCCAGTAGGCCTCCGGCGCCCAGGTGTTGCCGGCGGTCTCGGGGGAGACGAGCACGTGCCGCTGCTCCGACCAGTTCTTCAGGTCGGTCGACTCCCAGACCTCCAGGTAGCGCGAGCCCGTTCGCTGCGAGCGGTCCCAGTCGCCGTTGCGACCGATCGAGAGGTCGGTGGCGATCAGGTAGAACCGGTCGCCCTCGGGGGAGCGGATGAGGAAGGGGTCGCGCAGGCCCATCTCGCCCATCGTCGACTCGAGCACCGGCTGGCCGTCGTTGAGCTCGTCCCACGTCAGCGCGTCGTTGCCGCGGCTCGCGGCGAAGTAGATCTTCTCCCCGGCGATCGAGTTGCCGGTGAAGTAGCTGAACGCATAGCCCGTGTACGCCGCCGACGCGGGCGACGCCCGCACCGTCAGCTCGATGTCGCGCGTCGCCGTGGCGGATCCCACGGTCACGGTGGCGGTGAGGGTCACGGTGGTGTCGCCGGCACCGTGGGCGGGCCGGTGCACGACGCCGTCGGCAGCCACGACGGCCGGCTCGGCGCTGGCCCAGCTGATGGTCGCGCCGCCGGCGCCGGTCTCCGGGAGGGTGAGGCTGCCGCGCACGTCGTCGGGGTGGACCAGCTCGATCGCGGCTGCGGCGGCGTCGGCCTTGGCCTGGTCGCTGTCGTCGGCCGGGACGGTGGCGACGAAGGTGCGGGTGGCGGTGCCGGTGCCGCGGGTCAGGGTGGCGGTGAGGGTGACCTCGGCGGGGCCGTCGCCGGCGCCGGGGCGGGTCACCGCGCCGGAGGTCGAGATGACGGCGGGGTCCGAGGACGCCCAGCTGATGGCGGAGCCGAAGGAGCCGGTCGTCGGCAGCGTCAGGTCGCTCGTCACGGACGAGAGGTCGCCGAGGGTGAGGGCGTCCTCGTCGGCGGCGAGGCGGTTCGCGTCGGTCAGCGAGATCTGGGCGACCTCGCTCGCGCTGAGCGCCCGATTGTAGATCCGGAAGTTGCGGACCTTGCCCTTGAGGCTGTTGTCGGCGGCGTAGGTGGACTCGCCGAGGACGTTGTTGGTGGTCGTGCCGCCGCCGATGGCGCTCGGGAGCACGGTGACCGCGGTGTTCTGGCCGACCTGCGCGCCGTCCTCGAACAGGGTGCCGGTGGTGCCGGTCTGCGTGTAGGTCACGGACTTCCAGACGCCGCGCGCCAGGTTGCCGCCACTGCTGCGGGAGGTGACCTTCTCGCCCGACCAGTTGCCGGTGGTGATGCCCGCGCGGAAGGCGTTGCCGCTCGCGAAGAGGTAGCCGTTGCCGGACGAGGAGGTGGCGGGGTTGCCCAGGCCCCAGAGGAAGAACGGGGTGGCCTGGCTCTGCTCCACGAACACGTCGAGGTGCACGGTGATCGCGTCGAGCCCGGCGGTGACGTTGTTGGGGAGCTTCACGTGGTCGTCGACCCCGTCGAGGGTGAGCACCCCGTTGCCCCAGCTGCCGCCGACGAGGGTGCCGTCGCGGCCGTTGCCGGAGCTGTCGGTGACGGTCGTGCCGGACGCCTGGTCGAGGTCGTAGCGCAGCACGAGCCCGTCGGTGACATCGGCGGCGAGCGCCGGGCGGGCCGTCGGCACGAGCAGGAGCAGGCCGCCGACCAGGGCCAGGACCAGCAGGGCGGGGAGACGGCGCAGGGCCGTCGGCAGGTGGGGCATCGTTCCTCCGTGTGTGAGCGCTAACACGGGAGTGTGACTGCGATCACGCGGCGCGTCAACCCCGGCCCACAGCGGCTCCAAAGGATCGAGGAAGTCGGCACCCAGACCTTGACGCCGACGTGATGTTAGCGCTAACAATCTTCCTGTGTCGCTCGTCACATCGCCCCTGCCCCGCCTCGGCCGCCGTCGCAGGACCGCCGCTGTCGCATCGCTCGCGCTGCTGGCCGGAGCGCTCGCCAGCGCCGCCGGCCTCGGCGTCACCGCCGCGCCGGCCACCGCCGCCGACGCGGTGACCTGGTCCGACGCCTTCGACGGCAGCGCCCTCGGTGGGCGCTGGGACGTCGTCAACCCGGAGCCCTCGGCGCTCGAGGTCAGCGGCGGCGCCCTGCACCTCAGCGGCCAGCCCGGCGACACCTGGCAGACCAACAACACCGCGAAGAACGTGGTGATGCTCGACGTACCGGCGGGTGACTTCACCGCCACCGCCGAGCTCAGCGTGCCGGTCGCGAAGGTCTACCAGGGCGCCGGCCTGATCGCGTGGCAGGACATGGACAACTACGTCCGCGCCGGCCTGACCTTCGTCGGGTCCCTGTCCCCGTCGGGCATCGCGATCGAGACCGACCGTGAGGCGGCAGCGACGTTCAGTGCGGTCGCGTTCGCCGACCGCCCGGCGTCGACGGCCGAGACCCTGCGCCTGCAGCGGACCGGCGACACCATCACCACCAGCTACCTCGACGAGGGCACCGGCAGCTGGGTCACCGCGGCCACGACCACCGTGCCCTTCGCGACCACGCAGGTCGGCCTCTACGCCCTCGCCGCGCAGGACGGCACCCCCACCGAGGCGGCCTTCGAGTCCTTCGAGATCACCCACGCGCAGGGCGCGGACACGGTGCCGAGCGGCAGCTTCACGCTCCAGGCCGACGACGCCGACGCGCCGTACCTCGTGCGCGACGGCGACGCACTCGCCCTGACCGCCGACCAGCCGACGTCGAGCATGCGCCTCCAGGCCGCCGCCCTCGGTGACGGAGCGGTCGGGCTCACCACCGGCGCCGGCGCGGTGGTCGTCAGCGGTGGCGCACTGACCGTGGGCGACGGCGCGGCCGAGCCGACGCCGCTGCGGATCACCGACGCCGGCGGCGGCACGGTCGTGCTCCGCATCGACGGCGGCGCGGCCGGCGCGGACCACGTGGTCGTCGACGGCGAGGGCCACCTCGTCGCGGGCAGCGACGCCGACGCGGTGCGCTTCGTCCTCACCGAGGTCGAGGACAGCACCGCGACGCTGGACATCGACGCCGACGGCGAGGGCGCCGAGCTCAACCCCGACATGTTCGGCATCTTCTTCGAGGACATCAACTACGCGGCCGACGGTGGCATCTACGCCGAGCTCGTGCGCAACCGGTCCTTCGAGTTCAACAGCACCGACAACGGCTCCTTCAACGCCATGACCGCGTGGAGCCTGGCCAATCGCAGCGGCGGCGCATCCAGCGCGGCCGTCGTCGACGACGGCGGCCGCCTCAACGACATGAACCGCAACTACCTGAGGCTGGTCGCCGCGGCGGCGGGGGACGGCGTGGTCAACGGCGGCTTCGACGGTGTCGCCGTGAAGAGCGGCGACGTCTACGACGCCTCCGTCTGGGTCCGTACGACGACCGCCCAGTCGCTCACGCTGCGCTTCGAGAGCGCCGACGGAGCGAGCGTCCTCGGCACCGGCACGGTGCAGGTCGCCGGGAACGGCACCTGGCAGAAGGTCGACGCCGCGATCACCGCGACCGCGACCAGCGACAACGCCCGGATCGCCGTCCTGGCGGGCGCTCCGTCGACGCTGGCCGTCGACATGGTGTCCGTGCTGCCGCGCGACACCTGGGTCGGACCGGTCAACGGCCGCTCGGTGCTGCGCAAGGACCTCGCCGAGCGGGTCGCCGCGATGGACCCCGGCTTCGTCCGGTTCCCGGGTGGCTGCGTCACCAATGTCGGGACCTTCAAGTCCTACGCGGAGAGCGGCTACACCGACCGGCAGCGCACCTACCAGTGGAAGGAGACGATCGGCGCGGTCGAGGAGCGGCCGACCAACAAGAACTTCTGGGGCTACAACCAGACCTACGGCATCGGCTACCTGGAGTACTTCGAGCTCGCCGAGGACCTCGGCGCCGAGCCGCTGCCGGTGCTCTCGGTCGGGGCCAACGGCTGCGGCAGCACCATCCCCGAGATGAAGGACCAGGCGTCGATCGACCGCTGGGTCCAGGACACGGTCGACCTGATCGAGTTCGCCAACGGTGACGTCGACACCGAGTGGGGCGCGGTCCGCGCGGAGCTCGGCCACCCCGAGCCGTTCGGCCTGGAGATGATCGGCCTCGGCAACGAGGAGAACACCACCACGTTCGAGGCGAACTTCCCGCAGTTCAAGGCGGCCGTCGAGGCGGCGTACCCGGACATCATGATCATCTCGAACTCCGGCCCCGACGACGCGGGCACCCGCTTCGACACCCTCTGGAGCTTCAACCGGGCGCAGGAGGTCGACCTCGTCGACGAGCACTACTACAACGACCCGGACTGGTTCCTCGACAACAACCACCGCTACGACGACTACGACCGCGAGGGCCCGGGCGTCTTCCTCGGTGAGTACGCCAGCCGCGGCAACACCTTCGGCAACGCGCTCGTCGAGGCGGCCTACATGACCGGCCTGCAGCGCAACGGCGACGTGGTGCGACTGGCGTCGTACGCACCGCTGCTGGCGAACGAGAACCACGTGCAGTGGTCCCCGGACGCGATCTGGTTCGACAACGACGAGTCGTGGGAGTCCGCCGACTGGCAGGTCCAGAAGATGTTCGGCAACAACGTCGGCGACCGGGTGGTGCCCAGCACATTCGACGGGACCGTCAACGACCCGCAGGACGTGAAGGGCGGCGTCTTCCTCTCCACCTGGAGCACCAGCGCGGCGTACGACAACGTGACGGTGAGGAACGACGACACCGGCGAGACCGTCTTCAGCGACGACTTCGCCGACGCGTCGAAGTGGGCCGCGCAGACCGGCTCCTGGTCGGTGACGGGCGGTCGCTACGTGCAGTCGTCGACCAGCGTCAACGACGCCCGCTCGATCATCACCGGCGCCTACGACAAGGACTGGAGCAACTACACGCTCGAGCTCGACGCCACGAAGCTGTCCGGCGCCGAGGGCTTCCTCGTCGGCTTCGGCGCCACCGGCGCCAACAACTTCTACTGGTGGAACATCGGCGGCTGGGGCAACACCCGGTCGGTGCTCCAGCGGGCCGACGGCGGCAGCGCCAGCGAGGTCGTCGCGCTCGAGGGCGACAGCATCGCGACGGGCACGACCTACCACCTCAAGATCGAGGTCGACGGTACGACGATCCGCCTCTACCAGGACGGCGTCCTCAAGCTGACCTACGACCAGGTCGACGCGAGCGAGCAGCTGTTCCAGGTCGTGACGAAGGACGACGCCACGGGCGACCTGGTCGCCAAGGTCGTCAACACCGCGACCAGCCCGGTCACCACGCAGGTCCACGTCACCGACGCCGGCATCGAGCCGACCGGCACCGTGACCTCGCTGACCGCGCCGTCGCGCAGCGCGACCAACACCAAGGCCGACCCGCAGCGCATCTGGCCGAAGGAGCGCCAGGTCTCGGGGCTCTCGAACGACTTCGAGTACGAGTTCCCGGCCTCGTCGGTCACCTTCCTCCGGATGCACACGACCGACGCGGAGGCGCCGGTGGTCGACGACCTGTCGGTGTCCGGTGACGGCGTCCGCGGCTGGTACCGCGACCCCGCCACGGTGCACGTCGCGGCCAGCGACAACCGCGCGGTCGACCATGTCGAGTGGTCGCTCGACGGGGGTGCGTGGCACGAGGTCGCCGGGGCCGAGGCCGACGTCGAGGTCGCCGGTGACGGCGTCCACGAGGTCGCGGTCCGTGCGGTCGACAAGGCCGGCAACGTGGGCGAGGTGCGACCGCTCACGGTCGGCGTCGACGCTGCCGCCCCGGTCACCAAGGCGGCGCTGGACGGCGAGGCCCGCACGGTCACGCTGACCGCGGCGGACACCGGAGCCGGGATCGGCGAGGGCGGCACCGAGTACCGCATCGACGCCGGACCCTGGACGTCGTACGACGCCCCGGTCGGCCTCGACGACGACGTGCACGTCGTGGACTACCGCTCCACCGACGTGTTCGGCAACGCCGAGGACGCCGGCCGGCTGGAGGTCCCCGGGGTCGGCGCGGTGCCCGCCTCCACCACGGCCGCGGTCGCGACCGCATCGACGGTCCGCCTCGGCAGCCCGGTGTCGGTGAAGGTCACCGTCAGCGGTGCGGGGGCGACCCCCACCGGCGCGGTGGTCCTGCGCAAGGGCAGCACGGTGCTGGCGTCGGCCGACCTGGCCTCCGGCAGGGCGACGCTCAAGGTCGGCTCGGCCAAGCTCGGCACCGGCAGCCACACCCTGACCGTCGACTACGCGGGCGACGCGACCCACGGCGCCTCGTCGGACACGGTCGTGGTGAAGGTGGTGAAGGCGTCCTCGCGGACCACCCTCGCCCTGTCGAAGGTCTCGACCCGTCAGCCGCTCGTGACGGTGCGGGTCACCGCCGCGGTCGCGGTGTCGGGCTCGGCGACGGTCTCCGTGCTGCGGGACGGCCGCACCGTCCTCACCCGGACGGTGCGCCTGACCAGCGGCCGCGGCCAGGTCCGCCTGCCGCGCCTGCCCCGGGGCAGCCACGTCGTGGTCGCCCGCTACGCCGGCTCGACGACCGTCGAGCCGTCCACGACGCGCACCTCGGTGCGGATCCCGTGAGGACGCACCCGATGACCAGGAGAGACTCCGTGACAGCACATCCCCTCCGGCGGCTCGTCGTCGCCGCCCTGGGCACCGCCGTCGGCCTCGCGGCGGCGGCCACCGGGCCGGCCCCGGTCGCCCAGGCCGACGAGACCGACGTCACCGGCCTCATCGGCTGGTGGAAGCTCGACGAGACCAGCGGCACGGTCGCGGCGGACTCGTCCGGCAACGGCCGCAACGGCACCGTCAACGGCACCGCGAGCTGGAACGCCGGCGACGGCTTCACGTTCAACGGTGGCGCCAACAGCTCGGGCAACTACATCAAGCTGCCCGACAACCTGCTGGCCGGCGTCGACAACGTGACCGTCGACTTCGACGTGCTGGTCGACCCCTCGCTGTCCGGCAACTGGTTCATGTACAACCTCGGCAACGCGGCGACCTTCCCCAACGGCACCGGCTACCTGTTCACGACCAACGACTCGAGCGGACGATTCCGCGCGACCATCGCGGAGGGCGGCTACTCCACCGAGCAGAGCACCTCCCGGCCCACCAAGCTGCAGGCCGGGGTCTGGAAGCACGTGACCTACACGGTCACCGGCGGTGCGGTCGGCGCTCCCGGATCGGCGCGGCTCTACGAGGACGGTGCCCTCGTCGCGTCCAGCGACTCGATCACGACCAAGCCGTCACTGATGGGTACGCCGGACGGCACCACCACGCTCAACCAGCTCGGCCGGTCGGCGTACTCGGGGGACGGGTCGTTCAAGGGCAGGCTGCGCGACTTCCGGATCTACGACCGGGCGCTCACCGCGGCGGAGTCGGCCGAGCTCGCCGACGACGTGGTGACGCCGGTGGTCGACGCCGACGCCGCGGCGCTCACCCTGGGCGACACCAGCGCCGTCGTCAGCAACCTCAGCCTGCCGGCGACCGGTGCCTCGACGACCACCTCGATCGCATGGGCCAGCAGCGACCCCGCGCGGGTCAGCAGCACCGGCGTCGTCACCCGGCCGGCCCACGGCTCGCCGTCGGCGACGGCCACCCTGACCGCCACGCTCACCCGCGGCACGGAGACCCGGACCCGCACCTTCGACGTGACGGTGCTGCCCGAGGAGCTCGACGACACCGGCAAGGCACAGGACGCCGTCGCCGCCGTCGAGCTCGTGCACCCCGACGACGTGCGCGGCAACCTGACGCTGCCCACCACCGGCCTGCACGGCGCGACGCTGGCCTGGTCGTCGGGCTCGCCGGACCTGGTCACCGCGACGGGCGAGGTCACCCGGCCGTCGTACGGCGATCCGGCGGTCGACGTCACGCTGACGGTCACCGCGACCAAGGGCACCGGCACCGCGACCCGCGACATCGTCGTCCGCGTCCAGCCGGCCCCGCAGACGCCGGACTACGAGGGCTACGCGTTCGCCTACTTCGCCGGGGAGAGCACCGACGACGGCGAGAAGATCTACCTCGGCGCCAGCCGCGGCAACGACCCGCTCGACTACGACGAGCTGAACGACGGCCAGCCGGTGCTGGAGTCGGCCTTCGGTGAGAAGGGCCTGCGCGACCCGTTCGTCATCCGCTCCCACGAGGGCGACCGCTTCTACCTGCTCGCGACCGACCTCAAGGCCTACCCGGCCGTCGACTTCGGCCAGGCGCAGGAGACCGGCAGCAAGTACATGGAGATCTGGGAGTCCACCGACCTCGTGCACTGGGGCAACCAGCGTCACGTGAAGGTCTCCTCGGACTACGCCGGCAACACCTGGGCGCCCGAGGCCTTCTACGACGAGGAGGCCGGTGAGTACGTCGTCTACTGGGCCTCCGCGCTCTACCCGACGACCGACACGGCCGGCCGCGACATCAACACCCAGTACCAGCAGATGATGTACGCGACCACGCGCGACTTCGTGACCTTCTCCGACCCGAAGCCGTGGATCAACGTCAAGCGCGGCACCGGCAAGGGCATGATCGACGCGACCGTCGTGCAGGACGGCGACACCTTCTACCGCCTGGTGAAGGACGAGGCCTACATGATCCCGCGCCAGGAGCGGTCGCCGGACCTCCGGGCGACGGTCACCGGCTCGCTGCCGACCACCACCTCCACGCCCGGCTGGCAGCTGGTGAAGGAGAAGATCGGCTACGGCCAGGCCAACCCGTGGGGCGGCACGTTCACCGGCGGTGAGGGCCCGACCGTCTTCCGCGACAACGAGGACCCCGACCGCTGGTACCTCTTCATCGACCAGCCGAGCTACCACGGTGGCCAGGGCTATCTCGCCTTCACCACCGACGACATCGGCTCGGGCAGCTGGACGTCCGTCCCGACGGCCGACCTGCCGAGCAGCCCGCGCCACGGCACGGTCATCCCGGTGACCCAGGCCGAGCTCGACACGCTGCGCGCCGGCTACCAGCCGGACCTGCTGGTGGAGTCGGTGTCCGACGTGGCGGTCTCGACCCGCGCCGGCACCGCGCCGGTCCTGCCGGCCAAGGTCGCGGCGACCTTCGGGGACGGCTCCGCCGGACAGGTGGGCGTCGAGTGGGACCCGATCGACCCGTCGTCGTACGACGAGGCGGGGACGTTCACCGTCACCGGCACCGTCTCCCGCGGATCGGCCGACCACCCGGTCGCGACGGTGACCGTCACCGACGCGGCGGACCCCGTGGTCACCGTGGGCTCGGACGCCGACGGTGCCAACGGCTGGTGGGTCAGCTCGCCCGCCACGGCGTCGGTCTCCGCGACCGACGACACCGGCGTCGCGTCCGTCGAGCACTCCCTCGACGGCGGCGCGTGGGTGCCGGTGTCCGGCGACTCCGCCTCGCTCGAGGTCGTCGGCGACGGCGTCCACGAGGTGCGCGGCCGGGCCCACGACGTCACCGGGAACACCTCGGCGGTCGTCACCGGCGAGGTGAAGGTCGACACCGAGGCGCCGGTCAGCCGGGCGTCGCGGACCGGGCGCACCGTCACCGTGCGGGCCGCCGACGCCACGTCCGGAGTGGACGCGATCGAGTACCGCCTCGACGGCGGCGCCTGGACGTCGTACACGGGGGCGTTCGGGGTCGGCGACGACGCCGTCGACGTCGAGTACCGCGCGATCGACCGGGCCGGCACGGCCGAGGCCACCAACACGCTCGTGGTCCCGGCCGCCGGGGACGAGCTGTCGCCGACGGCCGTCGTCGCGGTCGCGTCGGCCGACACGGTCCGCTTCGGCACCGACGTGCCGGTCGCGGTGCGGGTCACCACCCCCGACGGGGTCGCGACCGGCAGCGTCCGTGCGATCGCCGACGGGCAGGTCCTCGCCTCCGCCAACCTGGCGGACGGCAGGGCGAGCATCGTGGTCGACACGGGCCGGCTGTCCGGCCTCGGCCGGCGCACCATCGTCATCCGGTACGACGGCGACGCCACCCACCGCGCCGGCGAGGACCAGGTGCAGCTGACCCTCACCCGCGCCCGCTCCACGACCGCCCTCTCCGTCACGGCGCCGGACCGGTCCGGCCGCGGCTCGGTGGCGAGGGTGTCGGTCGCGACCAGCCCGTCCGGGGTGGCGGTCGGGAAGCTGACCCTCGTGCTGCGCCGTAGCGGCACGGTGGTGCGGCGGACCACGGTGACCGTGCCCGCGTCGGGCCGGGCCTCCTGGCGCCTGCCGCGGCTGGCGGCCGGGCGCTGGTCCGTGCAGGCGGTGGTCGCGCAGTCCGCCGTCGCCACCGGCTCGAGCGCGGTCAGGAGCATCACCGTCCGCTGAGCCGCGACCGCCGGTGGTCGCGGAGGTTGCGCAGCAACCGTCACGAGACCCCGGCCGGACATGTGAGCGCTCTCCAACAATCCGCCGCGGCGGCCGCCTGCAGCACTAGGGTGGCCGCCATGGCGGGAGAGAGCGCGAGCGGCCGGCGTCGCTCGCCGAGCATGGCGGACGTCGCGGCGCTGGCCGGCGTCTCGCACCAGACCGTGTCGCGGGTGCTCAACGACTCGCCGCTCGTGCGTGAGGACACCCGTGAGCGCGTCCACGCCGCGATCGTCGAGCTCGGCTACCGCCGCAACGCCGCCGCCCGCCTGCTCGCCACCAACCGGTCCGGCCGGATCGGCATGGTCTCCGCCCACCTCGCCCTCTACGGCCCGAGCATGATCGCCGGCGCCGTGCAGGAGGCCGGCCGCGAGGCCGGCTACGACGTCTCCGTGGTCGGCGTGCTGGAGCTGTCCGAGGAGGCACTGCGCGATGCGGTCGACCGGCTGCTCGACCAGGCCGTGGAGGCGATCGTCGTCGCGGTGGCCCACCGCGACGCCCACAACCTGGTGCGCTCCCTGTCGCTGCCGATCCCGGTGGTGCTCGCGCAGGGCGTCGAGCCGGGGGAGTCGATGGCCGCCGGCATCGACCAGGTCGCCGGCGGCCGGCTGGCCACCAACCACATGCTCGACGCCGGTCACCGCTCGGTCGCCCACGTCAGCGGCCCGGCCGACTGGACCGAGGCCGCCCAGCGCCGTGAGGGCTGGCGCCGTGCCCACGAGGCGCGTGGCCTGCTCCCGGGGCCCGAGGTCCCGGGGGACTGGTCGGCGAGCAGCGGGTACGACGCGGGCCGCCGCATCGCCCAGGACCCCTCGGTCACGGCGGTCTTCGTCGCCAACGACGCGATGGCGCTCGGGGTGCTCAAGGCCCTCCACGAGGCCGGCCGTCACGTGCCCGGCGACGTCAGCGTCGTGGGCTTCGACAACGTCCCTGAGGCCGGCTTCTACTTCCCGTCCCTGACGACGGTCGCGCAGGACTTCCCGGAGCTGGGGCGGCGGGCGGTCGACCTGACGGTCCGGGCCCTCGGTGGGGAGGAGCGGCCCGCGGTCGAGCTCGCCCAGCCGGAGCTGCTGATCCGCTCGTCGACGGGCATGCCCCGGCCGCGGTGAGTCCGATGATGTTAGCGTTCACATCGTGAACCACAGCGCCCCCGACGTGGTCGTCATCGGCCACGCCCCCGGTCCCGAGCTGCACGTGCTGCCGGTCGGTGCCACCGTCCAGCGCCTGCTCGTCACGGGCGGCGACGGTGTACGCCGTGACGTCGTGCTCGGCCTGGCCGACGGCGAAGCGGTGCGGGCCTCGACCGACTACGTCGGCAGCATCGTCGGCCGCTACGCCAACCGCATCGCGCACGGCCGCTTCACCCTCGACGGCATCGAGCACGAGGTCCCGGCCAATGACCGCGGTCACCACCTCCATGGTGGTCCGGAGGGGTTCCACACCCGCACCTGGGACGTCGTCGAGAAGTCCGCCGACGAGGTCACCCTCGAGCTGGTGAGCCCCGACGGTGACGCGGGCTACCCGGGCGAGCTGACCGTGCGGGCGGCGTACCGGGTGGAGGGGGACGTGGTCCGGCTCGACATCACCGCCACCACCACCGCTCCGACGATCGTCAACCTGACCAGCCACGCCTACTTCAACCTGCACGGCAGCGGGACCATCGACGACCACCTGCTGCAGGTCGACGCCTCCCGCTACACGCCGGTCGGTGCCGACTCGATCCCCACCGGGGGCCACGCGGCGGTCGACGGCACCCCCTTCGACCTGCGCCGGCCGACCCGGCTCGGCGACCCGGTCCGGGCCGACCACCCCGAGGTCCGTGACGCCCGCGGGATCGACCACAACCTCGTCCTCGACGGCTCGGGCTGGCGCCCGGTCGCGGTCCTGGACGGGCCCGTCACCCGCACCCGGCTGGAGCTCTGGTCGGACCAGCCGGGGCTGCAGGTCTACACCGGCAACTTCCTCGCCGGCACCTCCCTCGACCGCGCCGGCCGCATGCTCCGCCAAGGCGACGGCCTCTGCCTCGAGCCCCAGCTCGCCCCCGACACCCCGAACCGCGAGCCCGCCGACGGCACGACCGATCCGGACTGGCCCTCCGCCGTCCTCCGCCCCGGCCAGACCTACCGCAACCGCATGGCTTGGCTCTTCTCGTCCCTCGCCTGATTCCCCGTGAAGTGTCAGTCCTGCACGGCCGAGGTGTCAGTCATGCACAGCCGAAGTGTCGGTCCTGCATGCTCACAAGGCTGCTTGCAGGGCCCCCGCCGGCAGGCCGAAGGCGAGCTCCAGCCGCGCCACCATCCGCCCACTGGGTACGACGCGAGCGGACTCCCACGTCCGCACGGCGGCCGTGCTGCAGCCGCACCGGCGGGCCAGCTCGCCCTGGGTGAGGCCGGCCCACTCGCGCAGGGTCCTGATCACCCCGGGCAGGTCGCCGGGTCGCCAGCGGGCGCGGTCGAGCAGGTGCGGCGGCTCGATCCCCGCGGCCCGGGCGACCTGCGCGACGGGAGCGCCGTAGGCCGAGGCGAGGCGACGGATCGCGGAGAGGGGCGGCGTACCGGCGCCGCGCTCCCACTGGCCGAGGGCGTGGCGGTCCACCCCGGCTGCGGCGGCGGCCCGGGCCTGGCTGAGCCGGGCCCGGTGGCGCAGGCGACGCAGGGGGCCCATCGGCGGGCGCGGCCGGCCGAGGACCGTCGTCGGCGCTGCCAGCCGGGCCACGAGCGCCTCGGCGGACAGGCCGAGCGCCTCGGCGAGGGCGGTGATCCGCTCGGCGGGGATCCGCGCGCGCCCCGCTTCCCAGTTGTAGACGGTCGACGCCGGCACGCCCACCTCGGCCGCGAGCCGGGCGGCCGACACCGAGGCGCGCCAGCGCAGTCCCCGCAGTGCCTGGCCGCGGTGTCCGGCCGCCCCGGGCGCTGTCGGGCGGGCGTCGTCGAAGAAGCCCGCGACGTGCGCCGGCTCGAGCTCGAGCGCGCGCGCGAGGGCGTGGATGTGGACCGGCCCGGGGAGCCGCTCGCGTCGTTCCCAGCGCAGGATCGACATCGGGTGGACGCCGATCTCCTGGGCGAGGTCGGTGGCCCGGAGGCCGCGGCGGGCGCGCTCGGAGCGCAGCAGCGTGGTCACGGTGGTGGCCTTTCGCCGGGACGCCCACCGGATCCCACCGGGATTCCGCAGGTTCACGGGTGAGCGTTCACATTTCTTCGGATTCGTGGTCCCGAACCCCTTGACGTCACAGAATGTTAGCGCTCACACTCTTCCCCAGTGACACCGGTCACAGGGCGGACAAGCCCGACAGACTGTGGAGGAATTCCAGTGGTGAAGAAGACCGTGACCGCCGCCAGCGCGGTCCTCATGTGCGCAGCGGCGCTCGCCGCCTGCGGCAGCGACGACTCCGGCTCCGGCAAGGACGACGGCAAGATCGTGATGGGCTTCGCCCAGGTCGGTGCGGAGAGCGGTTGGCGGACCGCGAACACCGACTCGATCAAGGCCTCGGCCAAGAGCGCGGGCATCGAGCTCAAGTTCTCGGACGCCCAGCAGAAGCAGGAGAACCAGATCCAGGCGATCCGGTCCTACATCCAGCAGAAGGTCGACGTGATCGCGTTCAGCCCGGTCGTCGAGACCGGTTGGGACGCCGTCCTCCAGGAGGCGAAGGCCGCGAACATCCCGGTCATCCTGACCGACCGCGCGGTCGACAGCAAGGACACCTCGCTCTACAAGACCTTCCTCGGCTCCGACTTCGTCGAGGAGGGCAAGAAGGCCGGCGAGTGGCTCGTCGAGAACGCGGCCGACGCCGACGTCGACGGTGACGGCGACGTCAACGTCGTCCAGCTCGAGGGCACCACCGGCGCCGCGCCGGCCATCGACCGCGCCGAGGGCTTCGCCGACGCGATCGCCTCCGACTCGAAGATCTCGATCAGCAAGTCGCAGACCGGTGACTTCACCCGCGACGGCGGCAAGCAGGTCATGGAGTCCTTCCTCAACTCCGAGAAGGGCATCGACGTCGTCTTCGCCCACAACGACGACATGGGCCTGGGTGCCATCGAGGCGATCGAGGCCGCCGGCCTCGAGCCCGGCAAGGACATCAAGATCATCACGGTCGACGCCGTCAAGGACGGAATGACCGCCCTGTCCGAGGGCAAGATCAACTTCATCGTCGAGTGCAACCCGCTCCTCGGCGACCAGCTGATGGACCTCGCGGAGAAGGTCGTCGCCGGCGAGGAGGTCCCGGAGCGCGTGGTCACCGAGGAGACCACGTTCACCCAGGAGCAGGCCACCGAGGTGCTCGCGGACCGCAAGTACTGAGCAGGCCCGGGCGCGCGCCCTCCTCCCCTTCCGGGGGCGCGTGCCACCCCTTCCGGCGGGTCCGCCACCACCGTGGCGGGCCCGCCGGCACCGGGGCAGCCCACGAAGCAGAGCCCCGAGAGAGCGACCGGAGAGAACGATGACGACGACGCACGAGGAGCGATCGGTGACCACGACGACGCAGCACGCCGGCGGCGTGCCGGCGGCGCAGACCCCCGAGCCGGTGATCGAGATGCGCGACATCTCGATCACCTTCGGCAGCGTGCGTGCCCTCGACGGCGTCTCGCTGCGGCTCCTGCCCGGCGAGGTGCACGCCCTCATGGGCGAGAACGGCGCGGGCAAGAGCACCCTCATCAAGGCGCTCACCGGCGTCTACACGATCGACTCCGGCACCATCGTCGTCGGCGGCGAGGAGCACCAGTTCTCCACGCCGGCCGCGGCCCAGGCCGCGGGCATCAGCACGGTGTACCAGGAGGTCAACCTGGTCCCCAACCTCACCGTCGCCGAGAACATGCTGCTCGGCCGTGAGCCCCGCTTCCTCGGCGGCATCAACGTGCGCGCGATGAACCGCCGCGCCGCCGCCACCCTCGAGCGACTCGGCCTCGACATCGACCCGCGCTCGATGCTGGGCGACCACCCGATCGCCATCCAGCAGCTCGTCGCGATCGCCCGCGCGGTCGACGTCGAGGCGCGGGTCGTGATCCTGGACGAGCCGACCTCCAGCCTCGACGCCGACGAGGTCGAGAAGCTGTTCGAGGTCATGCGCCGCCTGCGCGAGGACGGCGTCGCCATCGTCTTCGTCTCCCACTTCCTCGACCAGATCTACGCGATCGCCGACCGCATGACGATCCTGCGCAACGGCCGCCTCGTCGAGGAGCGGATGGTCGCCGACACCAGCCAGCTCGAGCTGGTCAAGCTGATGATCGGCCGCGAGCTCGAGGCCCTGGAGCGCCTCGACCGCGCTGCCGCCAAGGACGTCACCGCCAGTGAGCCCGTCCTCAAGGCGGTCGGCCTGAGCCGCAAGGGCTCGCTCGAGGCCACCGACCTCTGCCTGTACGACGGCGAGGTGGTCGGTGTCGCCGGCCTCCTCGGCTCCGGCCGCACCGAGCTGGCCCGCCTCCTCTTCGGCGCCGACACCGCCGACCACGGCACCCTCGAGATCAGGTCGGAGCGCCGGAAGCTGCGCAGCCCGCGCCACGCGATCGACCGCAAGGTCGCGTTCTCGAGCGAGGACCGCAAGGCCGAGGGCGTGATCGCCGACCTCACCGTCGCCGACAACATGCTGCTGGCGCTGCAGGCCTCCCGGGGCTGGCTCCGCCCGATCCCGCAGTCGACGCGCACCCGCCTCGTCGACGAGTACATCAAGGCCCTCGACATCCGGCCGGCCGACCCGAACGCGCTGATGCGCAACCTGTCGGGCGGCAACCAGCAGAAGGTGCTGCTCGCCCGCTGGCTGATCACCGAGCCCGAGCTGCTCATCCTCGACGAGCCGACCCGCGGCATCGACATCGGGGCCAAGGCGCAGATCCAGGCCAAGGTCGCCGAGCTGGCCGAGAAGGGCATGTCCGTCGTCTTCATCTCCGCCGAGCTGGAGGAGGTGCTGCGCCTCAGCGACCGCCTGGTCGTGATGCGCGACCGCCGCAAGATCGACGAGCGCCGCAACGACGACGTCACGGTGAGCGACGTCCTCGAGATCATCGCCGGCCAGGGTGACGCCGGCTCCCGGACCGAGGAGGAGACCTCCCGTGACTGACACCCTGACCCCGGCCCCGAGCCCGGCGCCGACCGGCGAGAACGGCCACGCCGCTGCGCGCCCGACGCTGGTGACCCGCTTCCTCGGCAGCACGCTGGTGTGGCCGATCCTCGCCCTGCTGCTGCTCCTGGTCGTCAACGTCGTCGCGACGCCGTCCTTCCTCAACGTGCGCATCCAGGACGGCCACCTCTACGGCAACGTCATCGACATCGCCCGCAACAGTGCGCCGGTCCTGCTGGTCGCGCTCGGCATGACCCTGGTCATCGCCACCCGAGGGATCGACCTCTCCGTCGGTGCGATCGCGGCCATCGCCGGCGCGGTGGCCTGCACGCGGATCGTCGGCGCCGGCGACGAGGCAGCCGTGACCACGGCGATCATGGCCTGCACCTGGGCCCTCGCGGTCTGCGTGGTGCTCGGCGTCTGGAACGGCTTCCTCGTCTCCGTGCTGGGCATCCAGCCGATCATCGCCACCCTCGTGCTGATGGTGGCGGGCCGCGGCCTGGCGATGCTCGTCACCGACGGACAGATCACCACCGTCAACAACGACACCTTCAGCGACCTCGCCACCGGCTACGTCCTCGGCCTTCCCATCGCCTCGCTGATCGCGGTCGGGATGGTCGTGGCGGCGGCGATCTTCACCCGTCGTACGGCGCTGGGCATGCTCATCGAGGCGGTCGGCATCAACCCCGAGGCCAGCCGCCTGGCCGGCGTGCGGGCCCGCACGATCATCTGGACGGTCTACGTCTTCGGTGGCTTCTGCGCCGGACTGGCCGGCCTGATCATCGCCGCCAACACCAACTCGGTGAACGCCAACAGCCTCGGCCTGTGGATCGAGCTCGACGCGATCCTCGCGGTCGTCATCGGCGGCACCGCCCTCACCGGCGGGCGCTTCTCGCTGGCGGGCACCCTCGTCGGGGCGCTGTTCATCACCACGCTGGCCCGCACCATCCCCAACGTCGGCATCCCGTCCGAGGCCAACTACCTGTTCAAGGCGGTCGTGGTCGTCGCGGTGTGCCTCCTCCAGTCGCCGCGGGCGCGTGCCGCGCTGCGGGTACGACGCCCCGCCGTCTCGAAGGGAAACCCGGTATGAGCGCCGCAGTCGCCACCGTCGGCACCACCTCGCTGTGGGACCGGATCCGCACCTACTCGCCGCCGCCGCGGTTCCTCCCGCTGATCGTCACGATCGCCCTGTTCGCAGGCATGTTCGGCGCCGGCAGCGTGCGCTACGAGAACTTCGGTGACCCGCAGGTCTTCCTCAGCCTGATGATCAACAACGCGCACCTGATCGTGCTCGCGGTCGGCATGACCTTCGTGATCCTGACCGGCGGCATCGACCTCTCGGTCGGCTCGGTGGTCGCGATGTCGACGATGATCCTGGCCAAGACCCTGCAGTCCGGCTGGTCCCTGCCGGCCGCGATCCTGGCGGTGCTGGTCGTCTCGACCCTGCTCGGCACGGTGCTGGGCCTGCTCATCCACTACTTCGACATCCAGCCGTTCATCGCCACCCTCGCCGGCCTCTTCCTCGCCCGCGGGGTGGCCTACCTGATCAGCATCGAGTCGATCCCGATCACCGACGAGACCTTCATGAAGTGGGCCTACGAGCCGCTCACCCTGTGGTCGACGTACTGGATCCGCTGGTCGGTCGTCGTGGCCCTGGTCGCGGTCGTGGTGGCGGCGTACGTCCTCGCCTTCACCCGCTTCGGGCGCACCGTCTACGCCATCGGCGGCAACGAGTCGTCGGCGATGCTGATGGGCCTGCGGGTCGGTGCGGTCAAGGTCGGCGTGTACGCCGTCAGCGGGTTCTGCGCGGGCCTCGGCGGCCTGCTCTTCGCCCTGAACACCCCGTCGGGCAACAGCCTGCACGCGGTCGGCATGGAGCTCGACGCCATCGCGGCGGCGGTCATCGGCGGCATCCTGCTCACCGGCGGGCGCGGCTACGTGTTCGGTGCGCTGGTCGGCGTCCTCGTCCTCGGCGTGATCCAGACCTTCATCACCTTCGACGGCACCCTCACCTCCTGGTGGACCCGCATCGCCATCGGCGTGCTGCTCCTGGTGTTCGTCGTCATCCAGCGCCTCATGACGCGGCGGCAGGCGACATGAGCGAGGCGCCCCGAAGGATCCCGGTGATGGCGGACGTCGCCCGTCTCGCCGGGGTCTCCCACCAGACCGTCTCGCGCGTGGTCAACGGCCAGACGAACCTCCGCCCGGAGACCCGCGAGCGGGTGCTCCGCGCGATCGACCAGCTCGGCTACCGGCCCAACACCGCCGCGCGCAGCCTGGTCACCCGTCGCTCCGGGACGATCGGCGTGATCGGCTCCCGCAGCGGGTTCTGGGGCCCGAGCACGGTGCACCGCGCGATCCAGGCCGCCGGCCGCGACGCGGGCTACTTCGTCAGCTCCGTCAACGTGCAGATGCAGACCCGTGACGAGTTCGTCGACGCGATGGACCACCTGCGCGACCAGCACGTCGAGGGCATCGTCCTCATCGCCGCCAACGACGACGCGGTCGACGCGGCCCGCGCCCACGCGGGCCGCGGCGTCCCCGTCGTCGTCGTGGAGGGTGACGACGCCAAGGCCGAGTGGACCGTCGGTGTCGACCAGGTGGCCGGTGCCGCCGCCGGCACCCGCCACCTCGTCGACCTCGGCCACGAGCGGATCCTGCACGTCTCGGGCCCGTCGGCGTGGACGGAGGCACGGGCCCGCCTCGCCGGCTACCGCCACGCCATGTACGACGCCGGGCTGCCCCCGCTGCTGCACGTCGAGGGCGACTGGTCGGCCCGCAGCGGCTTCGAGGCCGGGCGACAGATCGCCGCGCGGGACGACGTGACCGCCGTGTTCTGCGCCAACGACCAGATGGCGCTCGGCCTGCTCCGCTCGCTGAGCGAGGCCGGCCGTTCGGTCCCGGACGACATCAGCGTCGTCGGCTTCGACGACATCCCCGAGGCGGCGTACCTCATCCCGCCCCTGACCACGGTCCGCCAGGACTTCGACGCGGTCGGACGCCGTGCGATCCAGATCCTGCGGTCGGCCATCGACGGCGAGGGCTCACCCGAGCGGTTGATCGAGCCCGAGCTGGTCGTCCGGGCCAGCACCCACGAACCACGAGAACGAGGAGAGACCCCCCGATGAGCGCGGGCCAGGAGCAGTACACGATCGGCGTCGACTACGGCACCCTCTCGGGCCGTGCCGTCGTCGTCCGGGTGTCCGACGGGGCCGAGCTCGGCTCGGCCGTGCACGCCTACGAGCACGCGGTCGTCGACACCGCCCTGCCCGGGACGGGCGAGGCACTGCCGCCGGAGTGGGCGCTGCAGGTGCCCGAGGACTACCGCCAGGTGCTCCGGATCGCCGTACCTGCGGCGGTCTCGGCCGCCGGCATCGACCCGGCCCACGTCATCGGCATCGCCACCGACTTCACCGCGTGCACGATGGTGCCGACCCTCGCGGACGGCACCCCGCTGTGCGAGCTCCCCGAGCTCGCCGACCGCCCGCACGCCTTCGTCAAGCTCTGGAAGCACCACGCCGCCCAGCCGCACGCCGACCGGATCAACCGGCTGGCCGAGGAGCGCGGCGAGGCCTGGCTCCCGCGCTACGGCGGGCTGATCTCCTCGGAGTGGGAGTTCGCCAAGGGCCTCCAGCTGTTCGAGGAGGACCGCGATCTCTACGACCGCATGGAGCACTGGGTCGAGGCCGCCGACTGGATCGTGTGGCAGCTCTGCGGGGAGTACGTCCGCAACGCCTGCTCCGCCGGCTACAAGGGCATCCTCCAGGACGGCGCCTACCCGTCGACCGACTTCCTCGAGGCGCTCGCGCCCGGCTTCGGCGGCTTCGTCGCCGACAAGCTGGCTCACCCGGTCGGCGAGCTCGGCGCCGCCGCCGGTCGCCTGACCGCCGAGGCGGCGGCCTGGACCGGCCTGCCCGAGGGCATCGCCGTCGCGGTCGGCAACGTCGACGCGCACGTCACGGCACCGGCCGCGCAGGCCGTCGACCCCGGCCAGATGGTCGCGATCATGGGGACGTCGACCTGCCACGTGATGAGCGCCGACGTGCTCCGCGAGGTCCCCGGCATGTGCGGTGTCGTCGACGGCGGCATCATCGCCGGCCGCTGGGGCTACGAGGCCGGTCAGAGCGGGGTCGGCGACATCTTCGGCTGGTTCGTCGACAACGCGGTCCCGGCGTCGTACGCCGAGACGGCCGCGGCGGCGGGGGAGTCGGTGCACGAGCACCTCACCTGCCTGGCCGCGCAGCAGGCGATCGGGGAGCACGGCCTGGTCGCCCTCGACTGGCACAGCGGCAACCGCTCGGTGCTGGTCGACCACGAGCTCTCCGGCCTCGTCGTCGGGCTGACCCTCGCGACGAGGCCGGAGGACGTCTACCGCGCGCTGCTCGAGGCGACCGCCTTCGGGACCCGGGTGATCGTGGAGACCTTCCGCGACAGCGGCGTACCGGTCGAGGAGTTCGTCGTCGCGGGCGGCCTGCAGAAGAACGCGCTGCTGATGCAGATCTACTCCGACGTCACGCGGCTGCCGCTGTCGGTCATCGACTCCGACCAGGGACCTGCGCTGGGCTCGGCGATCCACGCCGCCGTCGCGGCGGGCGCCTACCCCGACGTACCCACGGCCGCGAAGGCGATGGGCAAGGTCCGCAAGGCGGTCTACGTGCCGGACGAGACCCGGGCGCAGGCCTACGACCGGCTGTTCGCGGAGTACCGCGAGCTGCACGACCACTTCGGCCGCGGCGTGACCGCCATGCGCCGGCTCAAGGCGATCCGGCGCGAGGCCGTCGCGGGCAAGGAGCAGTCCTGATGAGCGTCGTGACCGACGTCGACCAGACGATCCGCCAGGTCCGCCGCGAGGTCGCGGCGCTGCACGCCGAGCTGCCCAAGTACGGCCTCGTCGTGTGGACCGCCGGCAATGTGTCGGCCCGGGTGCCCGGCCACGACCTGCTCGTGATCAAGCCCAGCGGCGTCTCGTACGACGACCTCACGCCGGACAACATGGTCGTCTGCGACCTCGACGGCAAGGTCGTCGAGGGCGAGCACGCGCCGTCCTCCGACACCGAGGCGCAGGCCTACGTCTACCGCCACCTGCCCCACGTGGGCGGTGTCGTCCACACCCACTCGCCGTACGCCGTGGCGTGGGCCGCGCGCGGCGAGGCGATCCCGTGCGTCACCACGATGTGCGCGGACGAGTTCGGTGGGGAGATCCCGGTCGGGCCGTTCGCGATCATCGGCGACGACTCGATCGGCCGGGGGATCGTCGAGACCCTGCGCGAGAGCCGCTCACCCGCCGTCCTCATGCAGAACCACGGCGTCTTCACCGTCGGCCCGAACGCGAGGTCCGCCGTGAAGGCGGCCGTCATGTGCGAGGACGTCGCCCGTTCCGTGCACCTCTCCCGACAGCTCGGCCAGCCGATCCCGATCGCGCAGCCCAGCGTCGACGCCCTCTACGACCGCTACCAGAACGTCTACGGCCAGCGCTGACCCGCTGACCGGCCAACACCACCACGACGCCCTCGGGGGCGCCTGAGAACAAGGAGCACCACGTGACCGCCAACGCCAACGCCGAGCAGGAGATCTGGTTCCTCACCGGCAGCCAGTCGCTCTACGGACCGGAGACCCTGGACCAGGTCGCCGAGCAGTCGCGCGCCATCGCCGACCGGCTCGCCGAGCTGTCGGACCTCCCGGTACGGGTCGTGTGGAAGCCGGTCCTGCTCGACGCGGCCGCGATCCACCGCCAGGTCCTCGAGGCCAACCTCGACCCGGCCTGCGTCGGCCTGATCACCTGGATGCACACCTTCTCGCCGGCGAAGATGTGGATCGCCGGCCTCGACGCCCTCCAGAAGCCGCTGCTGCACCTGCACACGCAGGCCGGCATGGCGCTGCCCTGGTCGACGATCGACATGGACTTCATGAACCTCAACCAGGCCGCCCACGGCGACCGGGAGTTCGGCTACATCCAGTCCCGCCTGGGCGTTCCGCGCAAGACCGTCGCCGGCCACGTCGAGAACCCCGTCGTCCGCCGCCGGATCGAGGAGTGGGCCCGCGCGGCCCGCGGTCGCGCCGAGCTCCGCCAGCTCAAGCTCGCCCGCTTCGGCGACAACATGCGCGACGTCGCCGTCACCGAGGGCGACAAGGTGGAGGCCCAGCTGCGCTTCGGCGTCTCGGTCAACACCTACGGCGTCAACGACCTCGTCGCCGTCGTCGACCAGGTCGCCGACGCCGACATCGACAAGCTCGTCGCCGAGTACGCCGACCTCTACGCCATCGCCCCCGAGCTGCTCCCCGGCGGCGAGCGCCACGAGTCGCTGCGGTACGGCGCCCGGATCGAGGCCGGTCTGCGCACCTTCCTCGAGGAGGGCGGCTTCGGCGCGTTCACCACGAACTTCGAGGACCTCGGCGGGCTGCGGCAGCTGCCCGGCCTGGCCGTGCAGCGGCTGATGGCCGACGGCTACGGCTTCGGCGGCGAGGGCGACTGGAAGACCTCGGTCCTGCTGCGCGCCACGAAGGTGATGGCCGAGGGCCTGCCGGGCGGCACCTCCTTCATGGAGGACTACACGTACCACCTGGTCCCGGGCGAGGAGAAGATCCTCGGCGCGCACATGCTCGAGGTCTGCCCGACCCTCACCGACGACCGCGCGTCGCTGGAGATCCACCCGCTCTCGATCGGCGGTCGGGAGGACCCGGTGCGGCTGCGCTTCACCGCCGACCCCGGCGCCGCCGTCGTCGCCGGCCTCTCCGACCTCGGCGACCGCTTCCGCCTGACGGTCAACGAGGTCGACGTGGTCGAGCCCGACGAGGCGCTGCCGCAGCTGCCGGTGGCCTGCGCGGTCTGGGAGCCCCGGCCCTCGCTCGCCACCTCGGCCGAGGCCTGGCTGATGGCCGGCGCACCGCACCACACGGTGCTGTCGAAGGCGATCGGCGTGGAGGTGCTCGCCGACTTCGCCGAGATGAGCGGGGTCGAGGTCGCGGTGATCGACGCCGACACCACGCCCCGCGCCTTCCAGCGCGAGCTCCGGTGGAGTGCGGCGTACCACCGCCTCGCCGAGGGTCTCTGATCGGTTGATTGGATCGATCCAATAGACTCACCGGGGGTCGCTCAGCCCGCCAGCCGGCGGCCCCCGGTGCATCCACTTCCTTCCCCTCAAGGAGACCTGCCGTGACCGGCCTACTCGACCGCCCCGACCCCGTGATCGACGCCGACGCCGACGGGGCCGCCGAGCGCGTGCCGGCCCTCCCGCGCGGTCGCCGCGCCAAGATCGTCTGCACGCTCGGTCCGGCGACGGCCTCCGAGCGCCGCATCCGCGCGCTCGTCGATGCCGGCATGGACGTCGCCCGGCTCAACATGAGCCACGGCACCCACGCCGACCACTCCGAGGTCTACCGCCGGGTGCGGGAGGCGTCGGAGGCCAGCGGCCACGCGGTCGCGGTGCTCGCCGACCTGCAGGGGCCGAAGATCCGGCTGCGCCGCTTCGCCAGCGCCACCGTGCTGCGCCGGGGCCAGCGCTGGACGATCACCACCCGCGACGTCGACGGCAACGGCGAGATCTGCGCGACGTCGTACGACGGCCTGCCGGGCGACGTGCGCCCGGGCGACCCGATCCTGATCGACGACGGCAAGATCCGGCTGCGGGTGGTGGAGGTCAGCGAGACCGACGTCGTGACCGAGGTGCTCGTCGGCGGACCGGTCAGCGACCACAAGGGCATCAACCTCCCGGGCGTCGCGGTCTCCGTGCCGGCGCTCTCGGCGAAGGACACCGCAGACCTGCGCTTCGCGCTGCGCCTGGGCGTCGACGTGGTCGCGCTGAGCTTCGTGCGCAACGCCTCCGACGCTGCGGACGTGCGGGCGATCATGGCCGAGGAGGGCATCCGTGTCCCGGTGATCGCGAAGATCGAGAAGCCGCAGGCCATCGAGAACCTCGACGAGATCGTGCGCGCCTTCGACGGCGTGATGGTCGCCCGCGGCGACCTCGGCGTCGAGTGCCCGCTCGAGGAGGTGCCCTTCCTGCAGAAGCAGGTCATCGTCGCGGCCCGCCGCAACGCGCGCCCGGTGATCGTCGCGACCCAGATGCTCGAGTCGATGATCACCAACCCGGCGCCGACCCGCGCGGAGACCAGCGACGTCGCCAACGCGGTCCTCGACGGCGCCGACGCGGTGATGCTGTCGGGCGAGACCAGCGTCGGCGCCCACCCGATCACCACCGTCGAGACGATGGCCCGGATCATCGCCTCCACCGAGCGCAGCGCCCTCGACGACCAGCAGTTCGGACGCTTCGACCGGATCGAGTTCGACCCACACACGCGCGGCGGGGTGATCACCAAGGCCGCCGAGGAGGTCGCCGAGCGGACCGGGGCGACGTACGTCGTCGCGTTCACCCAGTCCGGCGACTCGGCCCGTCGCGTGGCCCGCCTGCGCAGCCGGATCCCCGTCCTGGCCTTCACGCCGGACCCGAAGGTGCGCGCCCAGCTCGCGCTCAGCTGGGGCGTCGAGACCTACCTGACCGCGCCGCCCCTCGACACCGACGACATGGTCACCCAGGTCGACCACGAGCTGCTGCGCACCGGCCGGGTGCTCGAGGGCGACCTCGTCGTGATCGTCGCGGGCAGCCCGCCGGGAGTGCCCGGCTCGACCAACGCGCTCTGGATCCACCGGATCGGCCAGCGCTGATCCTCGCCGCGCGGCTGCAGTAACACGCTGTTCGCCGAACTGCTCGGCGAGCTTCAGGGCAGATCGGCGGCATTTCCGGCGTGTCGGCCCTGAGAAGTGCCGGGAAGATCGGCGGACAGCGTGTTACATCCGTACGCCGCCAGCCCGCGACCGCACCGCCCACAGCAGCAGGTCCCGCGCGAGCAGCGCGACCTCCCGGGCGATCACGCCGTCGCCTCGGTGAGCTCGGTGTGCTCCGCGTCGGTCAGCAGCCGCGAGCGGATGAGGAAGCGCACGCCGTGCGGCGCCTCGAGCGAGAAGCCGGCGCCGCGTCCCTTGACGACGTCGATCGTCAGGTGCGTGTGCGACCAGTACTCGAACTGCGCCTTCGACATCCACACCGGGACCGCCCGGTCCAGGCCGACGTCGAGGTCGCCGAGGTGGATGTCGGCGCCACCGAGCAGGAAGTCGCCGTCCGGGTAGCACATGGGCGCCGACCCGTCGCAGCACCCGCCGGACTGGTGGAACATCACCGGCCCGTGCGCCTCGGTGAGGCTGCGGATCAGCTCCGCCGCCGGTTCGGTGACATCGACCCTGCTGGGCACGGATCCTCCTGGATGGTGGTGTCGGTGGTGCAGTGGTCCCCGGTGCGGGGGACGTCATACGTCCCCCGCACCAGGTGGCTGCCGTCGGCTCAGAAGAAGCCGAGGGCGTCGGGGCTGTACGACACCAGCAGGTTCTTCGTCTGCTGGTAGTGGTCGAGCATCATCTTGTGGTTCTCGCGGCCGATGCCCGACTGCTTGTAGCCGCCGAACGCGGCGTGGGCGGGGTAGGCGTGGTAGTTGTTCGTCCACACGCGGCCGGCCTTGATCTCCTTGCCCGCGCGGAAGGCCTGGGCCCCGTCGCGCGACCAGACACCGGCGCCGAGGCCGTAGAGGGTGTCGTTGGCGATCTTGAGGGCGTCCGCCTCGTCGTCGAAGCCGGTCAGCGAGACGACCGGGCCGAAGATCTCCTCCTGGAAGATCCGCATCGAGTTGTCGCCCTCGAAGATGGTCGGCGTGACGTAGTAGCCCTCGGCGAGGTCGCCCTCGAGCACGTTGCGCTCGCCACCGGTGAGGAGCTTCGCGCCCTCCTCCTTGCCGATCTCGATGTAGGACAGGATCTTCTCGAGCTGGTCGTTCGAGGCCTGGGCGCCGATCATCGTGGTGTCGTCGAGCGGGTTGCCCTGCTTGATCTTCTCGACCCGCGCGACGGCGTCGTGCACGAAGTCGGAGTAGATGCTGCGCTGCACGAGGGCGCGCGAGGGGCAGGTGCAGACCTCGCCCTGGTTGAGGGCGAACATCGCGAAGCCCTCGAGCGACTTGTCGTAGAAGGCGTCGCGCTCGTTGGCCACGGACTCGAAGAAGATGTTCGGGCTCTTGCCGCCGAGCTCCAGGGTCACCGGGATGATGTTCTGGCTGGCGTACTGCATGATCAGCCGGCCGGTCGTGGTCTCACCCGTGAAGGCGACCTTCGCCACGCGCGACGAGGAGGCCAGCGGCTTGCCGGCCTCGACGCCGAAGCCGTTGACGACGTTGACGACGCCGGCCGGCAGCAGGTCGCCGATCAGCTCGATCAGCTTGAGGATCGACCACGGGGTCTGCTCCGCAGGCTTGAGTACGACGGCATTGCCGGCCGCCAGCGCGGGGGCGAGCTTCCACACGGCCATCAGGATGGGGAAGTTCCACGGGATGATCTGGCCGACGACGCCCAGCGGCTCGTGGAAGTGGTAGGCGATCAGGTTCTCGTCGATCTCGCCGATCGAGCCCTCCTGGGCGCGCAGCGCGCCGGCGAAGTAGCGGAAGTGGTCGATCGCGAGCGGGATGTCGGCGGCGAGGGTCTCGCGGACCGGCTTGCCGTTCTCCCAGGTCTCGGCGACCGCGATGGAGGCGAGGTTGGCCTCCATCACGTCGGCGATCTTCAGCAGGATGTTGGCCCGCTCCGTCGTGGAGGTCTTCCCCCACGACGGAGCGGCAGCGTGGGCGGCGTCGAGGGCGGCCTCGATGTCCTCCTCCGTGCCGCGGGCGATCTCCGTGAACGGCTTGCCGTTGACCGGCGAGATGTTCTCGAAGTAGGCGCCCTTGATCGGGTCGACCCACTGGCCACCGATGTAGTGGCCGTAGCGGCTCGCGACGGAGACGAGGGAGTCGGGCTGTCCGGGTGCTGCGTAGACGGTCATGGTTGCTCCAGAGCGGTGTCGGGATCGTCGGTGTGACGGCGATCACGACGGTAGGAGCCGCAACGTTGCAGATCCGTTGCCGCAGGAGCGGCTACGCCAATTCCCTGTCCAGACGGGCGATCTGGCCGTCGACAAGCGCGCGCATCGGCGAGCTGGCCGGTACGACGGCCGCCTGGGCCAGCCACATGTCGTAGTCGTCGCGCCCCCAGCCCGACCGGGTCCACGCCGACATCAGCTCGGGCGCGCGGGAGCGCAGCAGGGCCTGGCGCAGGGACGCGGCCAGCGCCTCGCGGAGCCGGACGACGCCGGGCGCGGTCGAGCGCGGGAGCACCGGGCCGCCGTACCCCTTCATCGCGGAGCGCAGGTCGCCCGCCGCCAGCTGGGCCTCGACGGCGAGCCAGTCGCCGGTGACCGGGGCGGTGAGCCGGTAGGGGCGCGAGGCGAGGAGCTCCTCGCCGAGCAGCCCGCGCAGCCGGTTGAGCTCGGCGCGCAGCGTGGAGGTGCCGCCGTCCTCCTCGTAGAGCATCACGGCGAGCTCGTCGCCGGTGAGGCCGCCGGGGGAGGAGGCGAGGAGGGCCACGATCTCGCTGTGGCGGCGCGACAGGCGCAGCCGGGTCAGCTTGCCCCGGCCGTCGTCGACCGTCACCAGCGCCTCGTTGTGGCCGAGCAGCTCGAGCAGGAGCCGCAGTCCCGTGGGGCGGTCCGCGACCGGCGGGGGCGGCAGGTGCCGGGCGAGCTCGGCCTCCGCGAGGCGGGCGGCCGCGCGCACCATCGCCATCGTCTGGGGGACGACGATCTCGTCGCCTCCGGTCACGTCGAGGACGCCGAGCACCTGGCTGGTGCCCGGGTCGTGGATCGGGGTCGCGGCGCAGCTCCACGACCGCACCGAGGAGCGGAAGTGCTCGTCGCGGGTGATGAACGCGTCGCGGCCGGTGGCGAGGGCGAGCCCCGGCGCGTTGGTGCCCGCCAGCCGCTCGTCCCAGTTGCTGCCCTCGACGAAGCCGATCCGCTCGGCGTGGCGGAGCCGGTCCGTCGTACCGCAGACCCACAGGAGGGTGCCCTCGGCGTCGGCGAGGGCCATCACGGCGCCGCAGTCGCGGACCTCGCGGCCGAGGACGTCGTCGAGGAGCGGGAAGACGCGCGCGAGCGGGTGGGCCTCGCGCTGACCGCGCAGGTCCGGGACGTCGAGGGTCACCGGGGCCTCGGCCTGGCCGACGTCGACGCCGGCCGCGGCCGAGCGCTCCCAGGAGGCAGCGACCTCCGCCCGCATGCCCTGCGGTGCGGGCTCCTGCGTCATGAGTCCAGTAGACAACCTTCGTCCCCCGTGTGACCAGCGTCTCTCGTTCCGATCGACGATGCCGACGCAACGTTGCATCGACGTTGCAACGTCCGGACGAGGTTTTTCCGGGGTGGATGTATCAGGGCGGGCTGCCGGCGCCTCCGAGGGGCTGAAGGTTTCCGTTCCCCCAAAGGAGATTCACCATGAGCATCACCCAGTCCGGTCGGTCCGCCGCCCGCCTGTCGCCCCTCGCCCTCGCCTTCCTGGTCGTCGCGCTGCTGCTCGGCACCACCGGCGGCGCCGTCGCCGGTGCGCTGATCACCGGCGCCCAGATCAAGGACGGCACCGTGACCGGTGTCGACATCAAGAACGGGAGCCTGACGGCGACCGACATCAACGACGAGCCCCGTGTCTACGGCGCCAGCCTGGGCTACGGCTCGAGCGGCTGGATCGACGACTTCACCGCGAACTCGTTCACGCCGATCGTGAGCAAGAGCTTCACCGTCCCGCGCGCGGGCTACGTGTTCGTCACCGCCAACCTGTACGTCGAGGCAGACGCCTCGCTCGGCTCGGACGGCTACCTGCCCTTCGCGATCCGGGTCGACGGCAACACGGTCACCAGCCACACGGTGCTCGACACCAGCAGCACCAACTTCTCCGAGCACGGCTCGACCAGCATCGTGCTCCCCGTGACCGCCGGTACCCACACGGTCTCGCTCGTGGCGCGTGACGACGCCAGCGGCACGTTCATCCGCGAGCGCTCGGTCAACGTGGTCTGGTCGCCGACCGGCTCGAAGAGCGGCTCGGCGTTCACGCCGCGCACCGGTCACCCGCGGATCGCCAACCGCTGATCCACGCTGATCACACTGATCCACGCCGAGACGGGCGGGGGTGCCGGAGACGGCGCCCCCGCTTCGTCGTACCCGATCGGCGGCGTCGGTAAAGAATGTCCCGTTTGCCTGCACGGCTGAGACCCCGGTGCCAGCGTCGGATTGCTCCGCAGGCTCCCTGCGGGACGCTCCCATCCCCCCAAGGAGATCCGTCATGCGCAATTCCGGGATCGGTCGGTCAGCCGGCCGCCTCTCACCCCTCGCCCTCGCCCTGCTCGTCGTCGCCCTGCTGCTGGGTACGACGGGCGGCGCGGTCGCGGGCGCGCTCATCACCGGCGCGCAGATCAAGAACGGCACCGTCACCGGAGCCGACATCAAGGACGCCAGCCTGACCCACGTCGACATCGCCGACGAGCCCCGGGCGTGGGGCGCGATGAAGAACACCACGACGAACGACTTCACCACCGCTGCCTGGACGCCCGTCGTGTCGAAGTCGCTCTCCCTGGCCAGGGCCGGCTACCTCACGGTCACGGCCAGCCTCTACGCCGAGGACGACGCCACCCTCACCGGTGTCGGCTACCTGAACTACGCCCTGCGGATCGACGGCAAGGTGGTCGATGCCTACAAGGCGCTGGACTTCCAGGCCGACGGCGGCCCCGGCCAGTCGGGCTCGACCACGCTGGTCGTGCCGGCGGCCAAGGGCAGCCACACCGTGCAGCTCGTGGTGTCCGAGGACGGCAGCGGCTCCTTCCTGTACGGCGGCGAGATCAGCGCCGTCTACACGCCCACCGGCAGCGCGAGCGGGCTCGACTTCGCGAGCCGGCCGACCCACGGGCGCGTCAACCACTGAGGTGAGCGCCCCCGGAGCTGACGGGCGGGTGGATTTCCGGCCTCCCGTCACCCTCCGGTAACCTTCCCGGCGGTGGCGTGTCCGAGCGGCCTAAGGAGAACGCCTCGAAAGCGTTTGTGGGCGCAAGTCCACCGAGGGTTCAAATCCCTCCGCCACCGCCAGCCAGACCGGACCGGGTCCCGCAAGGGGCCCGGTCCGATCTGCATTTCGCTGCACTCCGCGCGGCGATCGCTGTCAACCGGCAGCCGGGGACGGGCGTCGTACGTCCGAAGGAGGTGCGGATGACCAGGCGCCCGACACGCATCACCCGCCGCCGGCTGCTGTGGGGAGGTACGACGGCCCTCGCCGCCGGCGGTGCCGCCCTGGCCGGCGTGGAGCTGGAGGTGCTCCCCGGCAAGGCCTCGCTCTACCACCACCTGGGCCACGACGGCGCCGACGGCGTGGCGCCCGACGTGGCGCCCGGCCGGCTCGACTTCGCGTCCTTCCGCTCCCGGGCGCGCGGCAGGGACGTCGGCTGGGCGCTCGCGCGTCCGCCGGGTCCTACCGCCACGACGGCGCTGCCGGTCGTCGTCGCCCTGCACGGAAGGGGGCAGAGCCACACCAGCGCCTTCCGCCGCGACCGGCTCGCGCTCGACCGCTTCCTCGCGGACGCGGTCGCCCGCGGCGTACCGCCC
This sequence comes from Nocardioides aromaticivorans, assembly GCF_013408525.1. NCBI lineage: Bacteria > Bacillati > Actinomycetota > Actinomycetes > Propionibacteriales > Nocardioidaceae > Nocardioides > Nocardioides aromaticivorans. The sequence continues at coordinate 1,539,571 of NZ_JACBZM010000001.1, read as the reverse complement.
TTCGCCATCGCGAGCATCGACGGCGACGAGACCTACTGGCACGACCGCGCGGACGGTGACCGGGCGCAGGCGATGGTCCTCGACGAGCTGCTGCCGCGCCTCGCCGAGGCCGGCCTCGACACCGGCCGGATCGGCTTCGTCGGGTGGTCGATGGGCGGCTTCGGCGCCCTCCACCTCGGGTCGGTCCTCGGTCCCGACCGGGTCGCGGCCGTCGCTGCGCTGTCGCCCGCGCTGTGGCACGACTACGACGACACGGCACCCGGTGCGTACGACGACGCCGCCGACTTCGAGCGGGTCACCGTGATGGGCCGCCAGCGGGAGCTGGACGGGATCGCGGTGCGGGTCGACTGCGGCAAGGGCGATCCGTTCTACGCCACGAGCCGCGACTACGTCGAGGGGTTCGCCGACCCGCCCGCGGGCGGGTTCCAGCTGGGCGACCACGACAGCGGCTACTGGCGGCGGATGGCACCGCGGGTGCTGGCCTTCCTCGGCGGCGCGCTCGCCTCCTGAGCCGGATCGTCGGGCCCCTCGCCGATCCGCCGCATCACGGGGGTCGCCAGGACGCCGTGCAGCACCACGGACGTCGTGATCGTGAAGGCGACCGTGGACCACATCCAGTCCGTGGCGAGTCCCGGCGCCTCACCGGTCGCGTAGGCGAGGTAGTAGACCGAGCCGATGCCCCGGATCCCGAAGAACGCGACCGCGGCGCGCTGGGCCGCGCTCATCCCGCTGCGCGAGCCCAGCAGGGCGATCCAGCCGGACAGCGGCCGGACCACCACCAGCAGGCCGAGGCCGATCACCACGCTGCGCCAGTCGAGGTCGTCCATCAGGCCGCGGCTCAGCGCGATGCCCAGGGCGAGCAGGAGGCCGAGCGTGAGCAGCCGCTCCAGCCGCTCGGTGACCTCGTGCATGGCCGCGTGGTAGTCGTGGGCGCGCTCGGCGGAGCGGAAGGTCATCGCGCACGCGAAGACGCTGAGGAACCCGTAGCCGCCGCAGACCTCCGTCAGCCCGTACGCCGTGACCAGCGCGGCGATCGCGGTCAGCGACTCGCCCCGCTCCGCCACCCGGAGCGACCGGCTCGCCGAGCGGAACGCGACCCGCGCGAGGAGGCGGCCGACCCCGATGCCGATGCCGACGCCGAGGACGACCTTGCCGACGGCGTACCAGCCGAGCCAGCCGAGCCAGCCGGACCAGTCCACGCCGTCCGAGGTCGAGATGACGCCGGTGCTGATCAGGACGGCGGCGTACACGAAGGGGAAGGCGAGGCCGTCGTTGAGGCCCGCCTCGCTGGTCAGGGTGAAGCGCAGCTCGTCGGGCTCGTCGACCTCGTGGCTGCCGGTGCTGGGCCCGGCCACCTGGACGTCCGAGGCGAGGACGGGATCGGTGGGCGCGAGGGCGGCCGCCAGCAGCAGGGCGGCGGCCAGTCCCAGGCCGGCCAGCATCCCGATGGCGGTGACCATCAGGATCGACAGGGGCATCGCGATGCCGAGCATGCGCCACGTCGAGCCCCACGACCGCCAGGACCGGGCGCTCCTCATCGCCAGTGGCCGGTCGAGGGCCAGGCCGACCCCCATCAGGGCGACGATGACGACGAGCTCGGTGACGTGCTCGATGAGCGCCCGGTTCTCCGTCGGCTCGACGGGAAGGCCGTCGGGCAGGGGCGAGAGGCCGATGACGACGCCCACCGCGACGAGCACCATCGGGGCCGAGATGGCCCACCGGTCGAGCAGCACGGGCAGGACGATCGCCAGCAGGAGGCTTCCGCCCGCGACGAGATAGGCCAGGTCAGCCGTCACACCGTCTCCCTCCGCCGTCCGGCAGGCGGAGCAGTACCCGGGATGCCGCGGGGTACCGGGGTGTCAGCGGGCGGCCGGGGCCTCCGGGCCGAGGCACACCGCCACCAGCTCGCCGGCGATCTTGCCGCTGAAGACGTCCCAGCCGCGGTCGAAGGAGACCAGCTCGGTGTCGCCCTCGGGCGTACGGACGATCGCCTTGCTCGGGATCACGTCGCGGTCGAAGCCGGTGAACGAGCAGCGGTTGGCCTGCATCATGTCGTCGAGCGGACCCGACGACATGCCGATCCGCTCGGCGGGCGTGGTCGGTGCCGGCTCGGTCACCACGCCGAGGGCGCCGAAGCCGACGAGGAGCGTGAGTCCGGCCACCGTGGTCGCCGTACGCACCGAGTGGACGGCGACGCGCAGCCAGGCAGTCGGGGCAGCAGCATCGGACATCGCTTCCCCCTGGTCTGCTGTCGTCGTCGTGGTTGTCCCCGTTGTCGAACTCAACGACCCGGACGGGTCGGGGTCACGACCCTCGGATGTGATCTGGGACAGGACCGAACCATCCCGGCTGCTGCGCGCCGGGATGCACGCGACGCCGGCCTCGTCCGGGCCTGTCCCGACGGCCGGCTGACCGCGGCGTCGCTCCAGCAGGCAGGATGGCCCCATGACCTGGTTCGACTCACCGGCCGACGTGGCCACCCGGCTCGAGGGCGCGGGCTACCTCGCCGACGCGGCGACCGCGACCACCACCTTCCTCGCCGGCGCGCTCGAGAAGCCGCTGCTGCTGGAGGGCCCGGCGGGTGTCGGCAAGACCGAGCTGGCGAAGGCCGTCTCGCGTGCGACCGGGGCCGAGCTGGTCCGCCTGCAGTGCTACGAGGGGCTCGACGAGGCGCGCGCGCTCTACGAGTGGAACTACAAGAAGCAGCTGCTGCGCATCCAGGCCGCCAACGCCGCCAGCAGCAGCGGGCAGGACTGGAGCTCCACGCACGACGACATCTTCACCGAGGAGTTCCTGCTCACCCGGCCGCTGCTGACGGCGATCCGGCGCGAGGAGCAGACCGTGCTGCTGATCGACGAGGTCGACAAGACCGACATCGAGGTCGAGGGCCTCCTGCTCGAGGTCCTCAGCGACTTCCAGGTGACCATCCCCGAGCTCGGGACCGTGGCGGCGACGCGGCGGCCGTACGTCGTCCTGACGTCCAACGCGAGCCGCGAGCTCTCGGAGGCCGTGAAGCGCCGCTGCCTCTACCTGCACATCGACTACCCCGACGCCGAGCGCGAGCGGCACATCCTGCAGCAGCAGGTGCCCGGCCTCGACGACCGGATCGCCCAGCAGGTCGTCGAGACGGTCGCCCGGATGCGGGAGCTGGAGCTGAAGAAGGCGCCGTCGATCGCCGAGTCGGTCGACTGGGCGCGGACCCTGATCGCCCTGGAGATCCGCGACCTCGACGAGGCCGCGATCGCGCAGACCCTCGGTGCGGTGCTCAAGCACCAGTCCGACCACGAGCGCGCCGCGAAGGAGCTCAAGCTCAACCGGGCTTGATTTCGGCCATGTCTCCCATCCTCTGGCGGCGCCCTGTCCGCCCAGCACGCACGCTGGCGGCGTTGCCGGCGCTCGACGTGCGCCCAGCATGCCTGCACGCCGGCGCCTTGCCATCGCACGCGCTGGACGAGCAGGGCATCCACCGAAGGACGGGAGACATGACCGCACCATGAACGCCGACCGCTCCGGGCTCCTCGACCGCCACCTCGCCTTCGTCGAGGCGCTGCGCGGCGCCGGCCTGTCCGTGTCCCTCGCGGAGGACCTCGACGCGGTCGCCGCCCTGTCCGCGCTGAAGTGGAGCGACCGGGCCACCGTGCGGGACGCGTTCGCCGCGACGATGGTGAAGAAGCAGGCGCAGCGTACGACCTTCGACGCGCTCTTCGACGTCTACTTCCCGGCCATGGTGGGCAACGGCGCGGCCGCGGCTGCGGCCGGCGAGGAGGCGGCGGAGGGCGGCGCGCAGGGCGGCCCGGTCAAGGACAACGCCGCGGCGCTCGGCGACTTCCGCGACCGGCTCGCCGAGATGCTCGAGGCCGGGATGATCGACGAGAGCCAGCTGCGGCAGATGGCGGCCGAGATGGTCGGCACCTTCGGCGCGATGCCCGGTCGCGGGCCGGGACTCTCGTCGTGGTCGGCCTACACCGCCCTCCAGCGGGTCGCGCCGCAGGAGCTGGTCGACCGGCTGGTGCAGGGCCTGATGACCGACGCCGTCGGCGAGGAGGAGGCGCGACGCCGCGCCAACCGCCGCATCGGGCAGTTCACCGCGATGGTCGAGGACGACGCCCGGCGCCGGATCGCGGAGGAGAAGGGCCCCGACCACGTCGCCGACGTGGCCATCCGGCCCAGCATCGACAAGCTCGCGTTCATGGCGGCCCGCCGCACCGACCTGGAGGAGATGCGCAAGGAGATCTTCCCCCTCGCGCGCCGCCTCGCGACCCGCCTCGCGAAGGAGCAGCACTCGCGGCACGCCCGCACGGCGCCGCTCGACTTCCGTCGTACCGTCCGGGCGTCGATCGCCACCGGCGGCGTGCCCATCACCACCCACCACCGCCCCAAGCGACCCCACCGCACCGACCTGGTCGTGCTCTGCGACGTGAGCGGCTCGGTGGCGAACTTCGCGCAGTTCACGCTGCTCTTCGTCTTCGCGCTGCGCGAGGTCTTCCAGAGCATGCGGGCCTTCACCTTCATCGACCACGTGCACGAGGTCACCGGCCACTTCCGCCTCGGCGCCGACCCCGTCGACGTGCTGGCCGACCTTTCGGCGTCGGCGTCGCACGCGGCGCTGTGGGGGCGCACCAACTACGGCCGCGCGTTCACGAAGTTCGAGGAGAACCACGCCGACGCGCTCACCCCGAAGACGACCCTGCTGATCCTCGGCGATGCCCGCTCCAACTACAGCGACCTCCACGAGGACGCGCTGCGCCGACTGACCGGCGCGGTGAAGCGGTCGTTCTGGCTCAACCCCGAGCACGAGCGCAACTGGGGGACCGGTGACTCGGCCGCACCGACCTACAGCGAGATCGTGCCGATGATCGAGTGCCGGAACCTCGCGCAGCTGCAGGAGTTCGTGCACGACCTGGCGTGGTAGGGCGGGAAATGAGTTTCACCGGCCGACCGGTGAAACTCACGCTTGGACGATGAAACTTCGTCGTCCAAGCGTGAGTTCCGTCGTCCAAGTACGGGAGAATCACCGGCCGGCCGGTGAAACTCCCACCCTCAGGCAGTGAACTCCAGCGCCTTGTCCTCCACCGGCTTCCGGAACACCAGGATGTCCTTGAAGTAGTTCATCTTCAGCCGCCACGGGAACTCCGAGCCCTGCTTCGGCAGCGAGTCGATCGACCGCATCACGTAGCCGGCCTCGAAGTCGAGGAACGGCTCCTCGGTCACCGAGGGGTCGCGCCGGGGTACGACGGTCCGGGTGCCGGTCTCGTCCATGCGCTGGATCAGCTTGACGACGTACTCGCACACCAGGTCGGCCTTCAGCGTCCAGGACGCGTTGGTGTAGCCGATGATGAACGCGAAGTTCGGGATGTCGCTGAGCATCAGGCCCTTGTAGGCCATGGTGTCGGCGGGCTTGACCACCTGGCCGTCGACGCCGAGGGTGGCGCCGCCGAAGATCTGCAGGTTGAGTCCGGTGGCGGTGATGATGATGTCGGCCTCGAGCTCCTGGCCGGACTTCAGCAGGATGCCCTTGGGCGTGAACCGGTCGATGTGGTCGGTCACGATGTCGACGCTGTGCTGGCGCAGGGCCTTGAACAGGTCGCCACCGGGCACGGCGCACAGGCGCTGGTCCCACGGGTCGTACGGCGGCTTGAAGTGCTCGTCGAAGCTGACGTCGTCGGGCAGCTGGCGCTCGAGCAGCTTGCGCAGCAGGGCGCGCGACTCCTTCGGCCGGGCCTGGCAGAACTCGTAGAACGCGATCCGGCTGGTCAGGTAGCGGGTGCGCACCAGCTTCTGCGCGAGCTTGTCGGGCAGGCGCTTGTACATCTCGGCCGACACCTTGTCGTACGTCGGCTGGCTGATGATGTACGTCGGCGTCCGCTGCAGCATCGTGACGTGGCCGGCGCCGAAGTTGGCCAGCGCCGGGATCAGCGTGACGGCGGTGGCGCCGGAGCCGATCACGACGACCCGCTTGTCCTGGTAGTCGAGGTCCTCGGGCCAGTGCTGGGGGTGGATCAGCTGGCCCTCGTAGTCGTCGACGCCCGCGAACTCGGGCGTGAAGCCCTCGTCGTAGCGGTAGTAGCCGGAGGTCGACCACAGGAAGCTCGAGGTCAGCTGGGTGGTCTCGCCGGTGTCGGTCCGCTCGACCGTGACGGTCCAGCGGGCGTCCTCGGTGGAGAACTCCGCGTGCACCAGCTTGTGGTGGTAGCGGATGTGCTGGTCGATGCCGTTCTCGGCGGCGGCTTCCTTCAGGTAGGCGAGGATGTCCGGTCCGTCGACGATCGCCTTCGTGCCCTTCCACGGCTTCCAGCCGAAGCCGAGGGTGTGCATGTCGGAGTCCGAGCGGATGCCGGGGTAGCGGAACAGGTCCCAGGTGCCGCCGAGCGAGTCGCGCATCTCCAGGACGGCGTACGACTTGCCGGGCAGCCCGTGGGTCACGTGGTAGGCCGCATCGATGCCCGAGAGGCCGGCGCCGACGATGAGGACGTCGACGTGCTCGGCGGAGGCAGACGGTTCGGTCATGGTGCTTCCTTCAGGTTGAGGAGCTGCTCGACGGGGACGTCGGGCACCTCGATGTTGCGGCTGGACACGAGTCCCTCGATCTGCAGCCAGGTCACCTCGGCCAGCAGGTCGGTGAAGGCGGGGGCGGCGGGGCGGAGCTCCTCGCGCGAGCTCCAGTTGCGCACGGCGGCCATCACGCCCCCGACCAGCAGGAAGACCCACGGGGTCAGGGCGTCGCGGTCGTCCTCGCTGACGTCGGCGTCGAGGAGCGCGAGGATGCCGCCGATCAGGATCTCGATCTGCTCGGCGAACTGGCCGATGGCGTCGTCGAGCGGGCGCTCGGTCGTGCCGTTGACCTGGCGCTCGGCGAAGCGCATCAGCGCGATGTTCTCGGTGCCCCAGTCCACGTACGCGCCGATGACGCGGTGGACGATCTCCTGGATGGTCCCCTCGAGGGTGATCGTCGACAGCAGCACCTCGCCCGCGCGCAGGCAGATCTCGCGCTGGATGGCGAGGTCGAGGTCGACCCGGTCCTCGAAGTAGCGGTAGAGCACGGTGCGGTGCACGGACGCCTCGTCGGCGATCTGCTGGACGCTGATCTCGTCGCCCGGCGCCAGGTCGCGGTTGAGGACGACGATGGCAGCGTCGATGACGGCCTGGCGGCGCGCTGCGTTGTGCTCCTGCCAGCGCCGCTTGCGGCCGTCGGTGTTGTCGCGCTTCGCCGTCCCCATGGCGACACCCCCTCGGATGCTCACGGTGTGAGCGACACCGTACGCCGAAGGATCCCACGCCGGCGTACGACGGGCGGCACGGCAGCGATCGCGCGCTGCGCGTCGGGGTCGGTGATCTTGGCGCGGGGGCGACCCAGGGCGGCGCCCTGCTCGCGCTCGGCGGCGTCGATCCGCTGCCAGCCGCCGAGGTCGGTCGACTCGGGCAGTCGATCGCGGACCAGCGCCGCGGCCGAGGCCAGCGTGCCGGCCGGCTCGGGCAGCCCGGCGTCGAGGTCGTCGAGGATGGTCTCGACGGTCTCCTGGGCATCGGTCTTGTTGGTGCCGATGAAGCCGACCGGGCCGCGCTTGATCCAGCCGACGACGTACACGCCCGGCTCGACGCGGCCCTGGTGGTTCGGGACCGTCGCGGTGCGCTCGTCGAACGGCAGGTCGGCGACGGGCAGGCCGCGGTGGCCGACGGAGCGGACGACGAGGCCGGCGTCGAGGTCGAAGGTGTCGTCCGTCGCCTCGGCCCTGACGGCGCCGTCGTCGCCCACGACCAGACGGTTGCGTGCGACGCGGACGCCGGTGACGCGGCCGTCCTCGCCGAGCAGCTCGACGGGGGAGACCGCGAACGACAGCACGATGCGGCGCCTCGTCGACGCGGGGTCGACCGTCCGGGCGGCGAGGTCGCGCAGCAGCTGGCTGCGCTGGTCCTCGCCGTCGAGCAGCGCCGGGTCGCAGTCGACGACGACGTCGACGTCGTCGAGGGCGGCCAGGCCGATGAGCTCGGGGACCGTGAACGCGGCCTGGGCGGGTCCGCGGCGCCCGAGCACGACGACCTCGCGGACGCCGCTGTCGCGGAGCCGTTCGAGCGCGGCCGGGGCGAGGTCGGTCCGCTCGAGCACCTCGACCGGCCGGGTCAGGATCCGCGCGACGTCGAGGGCCACGTTGCCGTTGCCGACGACGACCGCCCGGCCCGAGGAGTTGGACGCGGCCGCCAGGGGCACGTCGAGGTCCTGCTGGTCGGGGTGGCCGTTGTACCAGCCGACGAGCGCCGTCGCCGGGACCGAGCCCGCGAGGTCCTCGCCGGGGATGCCCAGCGCCCGGTCGGCGGAGGCGCCGACGGCGTACACGACGGCGTGGTAGGTGCCTCGCAGGTCGGCGAGCGTCAGCTCGTCGCCGACCGGGGCGCCGAGGAAGTAGCGGAACCGCGGCTGCCGCTCGATCGCCTCGAACAGCCGGGTGACCAGCTTGGTCGACGCGTGGTCCGGCGCGACGCCGTGCCGGACCAGCCCGTACGGCGTCCGGAGCCGGTCGTAGACGTCGACGCCCTCGACCTCGGGGTGCTTGAGCAGCTCGTCGGCGGTGTAGAGGCCGGCCGGGCCGGCGCCGATGACGGCCACCCGGAAGGGGCCCGTCCGGGTGAGCCGGCGCTGCTGCGGCACGAGCGCGACCGGCGTCCGGTCGGCGTGCGGGAAGGCGTCGTAGTAGGCGGCGTTGAGGTCGATGAACGGCAGCTGCTTCGTGGTCAACGCGGCGTCGGGGACCATCGCGCCCACGGGGCAGGCGGTCGCGCAGGCGCCGCAGCCGACGCAGGCGGTCGCGTCGACGTACACCATCTCGGTGGTGCCGAAGCCCGGCTCACCGGGGGCGGGGTGGATGCAGTTGACCGGGCAGGCGACGACGCACGAGGCGTCGGCGCAGCACGACTGCGTGACGACATAGGCCATGGCAGCTGGTGATCGGAGTCGGCGCGGTCGTCAGACCGCGGCGGACTTCGGCTCGCTGCGGAAGCGCGACGACGGGCCGTCGATGCCCAGCGCCTTCCAGACCTGGCGGGAGACCTTGTTCATCAGGCCCAGCTCGTCGGCGAGCATGCGCACGTCGCCGAAGGTGTCGCGCAGCAGCTTGGAGGACTTGTCGGACTTCCAGTAGACCTCGCGCATGACCGACCTCGGGATGCCCAGGTCCTTCTGCATCTGGCGGCTCGGCTTCATGATCACGTCGCAGAGCGTGCGCATGATGATCGGGTAGGCCAGCGACAGGCCGAAGCGCTGCAGCTTCCCGTAGTCCTTCGAGCGCTCGACGAGGTAGGAGTGGGCGAAGCCGATGTGGCGCGCCTCCTCGGCGACGTGGATCTGCATGACCCGCTCGATGATCGGGTGCATCTCGTGACCCGAGCGGAGCACGGACTTCTGCAGGTAGTCGATCGGCTCCTCGCCCGCGAGGATGCCGAAGAAGAAGATGTTGGGGAGCGGGCCGCCGGCCAGGCACAGGAAGGGCGCGATCTTCACGAACCACTTCGGCCCGCCCTGGACGTCGACGCCGATCCGGTTCACACCCTCCTGGAACATCTGGGTGTGGTGGCACTCCTCGGTCACCTCGTGCGTGGAGTAGCGGAACTCCGCACGGTTGTTGGGCATCGCGATGAGGTGGCTCATGATGCCGCCGATCAGCACCTGCTCGAACTGCAGGCCGACCTTCATGATGTTCGCGAGGCGGTACTGGCCGATCTCGATCTGGCGCTCGAGCGGGAGCGACTTGTACCAGTCCGTGCCGCCGAGCGAGTCGATCTCCGGGAGCACCCAGCGCGGGTCGTTCGGGACGACCTCGAACTCCGGGCTGTCCCACGCGATGTCGAGGAATGCGTCGAAGTGCTGGTGCACCGAGGCCTCGGAGAGCACCTTGAGCGTCTCCTGGTAGCTGAGGCCCTCGGTCACCGGGAGGGTGTCAGGGGCGATCTCGGCGGTGCGGTCAGCGGTGGCGGTCATCGTTCCTCGATCCGTTTCATCGTCGAAAGCGGGAGCATGCACTCTGTTAGCGCAACAACATGTTGCATACATTGACCCCGGGTTTGTCAAGGAACTGGTTTCCTTTTTGAGTACTTCCACCCGGGTGGGCAGCGGGCGGAGTGACGAGGATCGCTCCCATGCCCACCGCCACGAGCCCGTCCCGCCTGCTCCCGACCGTCGCCTCCCTCGCCGACCAGACCCCCGTCGAGCGCAACCGGGTCGTCGACCTGCTCCGAGCCACCGCGATCCTCGTCGTCGTCCTCGGCCACTGGCTGATGGCCGCCGTGTACGTCGACCGCGACGGCGGCCTGCACCGCGGCGACCTGCTCGACCTCGCCGGCTGGACCCACCCGCTGACCTGGGTGCTGCAGGTGATGCCGGTCTTCTTCCTCGTCGGCGGCTACTCCAACGCGCTGTCGTGGCGCTCGGCCCGGCGTCGCGACGAGGGGTACGGCGCCTGGCTGCGCTCACGGCTGCGCCGGCTCGTGCTTCCGGTGCTCCCGCTGATGCTCTTCTGGGCGGTCGTCGCCCCGTCCGCGCACGCCGCCGGCGTCGACGCCGACCTGCTCCGGATCGCCAGCCGCGCCTCGCTCGTGCCCACGTGGTTCATGGCCGCCTACGTGGTGGTCGTCGCCGTCGCACCGCTCACGCTCCTCGCCTGGGAGCGCCTCGGCTGGTGGTCGATCGGCGGCGGCCTCGCCCTCGGCGGCCTCATCGACCTCGTCAGCGTCAGCCAGGACCTCGTCGCCGTCGGCTTCCTCAACTACGTCGTGGTGTGGAGCACCGTCCACATGCTCGGCTACGCCTGGCTCGACGGACAGCTGGCCTCGCCCGCCCGCCGGATCGCCCTCGTCGCCGTCGGCTTCGGCGTGCTCTACGTGCTCACCGTCCAGGGTCCGTACGCCGTCTCCATGGTCGGCCTGTCGACCGGTGAGATCGACAACGCCTACCCGACCCGCGTCACCCAGGGCTTCCTCGGACTGCTGCAGGCCGGGGTCGTGCTGACCCTGGAGCCGATCCTGCGCCGCCTCGTGGCCCGCCGCCGTGTGTGGGTGCTGACGGTGCTGGTCAACGCCCGGATCATGAGCATCTACCTGTGGCACCTCACGATGCTCGGCGTGCTGGTCGGCGGCTCGATGCTGCTCGACGGGTTCGGCCTGCACCGCCTGCCCGACACCGCCGGCTGGTGGGCGACCCGGCCGCTCTACTTCGCGACCCTCGCCGTCCTCACCGCCGGTGCGGTCGCGCTCGTCGGGCGCTTCGAGACCCCGGCCCCCGACCCGCGGCCCGCTCCCTCAGCGCTCCGGCCCGTGCTCGCCGTCGTCGGCACCTGCGCCGGCCTCGGGACGCTGGCCTCGATGGGGATCGCCCGCGACGGGGAGATCCTCTGGTACCTCCCGCTGGTGCCGATCGCCGCGTGCGTCCTCGGCGGTGTCCTGCGGCTGCCGTCTCAGGCCGGGGGTCGCAGATAGCCCAGCTCGCGCCAGCGGGCCAGCGACGCCACCAGGTCCGGGTGGTCGGCGCGGTCCGCTGCCCGCCCGCCCGCGACGAGGGGCGGGACGTCGGGGTCCGACCCGGCGTCGTACACGACGGTGACGCGGTTGGCCGTGGCGGCGTTGATCAGCGAGCCGAGGAGCGCGACGGGGTCGCTGCGGTCCTCGAGCGAGAGCACCTGGACGTCGGCCGGGAGCGCGGGCAGCTGGGCGGCCGGCGCGCTGGCGGTGACGACCTGGTCGACGACGAAGCCCGGCAGGTCGGTGCGGGTCGCGATCTCGATCGCCGCCGCGCCGCCGCTGCCACGCCCCACGAGCATCACCCGCGTCTGGCCGTCGCTGTCGGCCGACGCAGCCGCCAGGGCGCGGACGACGGCCTCGGCGTGACCGGAGGCGTCGCCCGACACCAGGCGCAGCCGGCCGGCGCTACGGGCCGGGGCGGCAGCGCCGGAGAGGAACGCGAGGAGGCGGTCCGGGCCGACCCGCAGGATCCGGACCGGGAGGCTGTCGTCGCCGTCGGCCAGCAGGGCCATCAGGTCGCCCAGGCCGGTCGGGGCGGCGTCCTCGTCGCTGAGCCCGGCCGTGGCCGGCGCAGGGGCTTCGGCGGCGTCCGGCAGGTCGACGGCGACATCGCGCAGGGCGGAGCCCCAGTCGTCGCCGATCGGAGCGATGCCCGAGGCGCGCAGCCCGCCGGCCCGAGCGGCCCGGCCGCCCTCGCCGGACAGGACGCCGGCGGTCAGCAGCCCTCGCATCTGGAGGCTGTCGAGTAGGCCGCCACCGGTGGTGACGTGCTCCATCAGCTCGGGGTTCGCCTCGGCGAGCTCGTTGAGATAGGTCGCGACGCCGTCGCGGTCGAGCGAGTCGGTCTCGATGAGGCCGGCGGCCACGATCGCTCCGCCCAGGCTGACCTGCGGGGCGAGGTAGCCGATCGCCTTGCCCGCGATCGAGCCGAGGGTCTGGTACGCCGCTGCCTGCAGCTCGTCGATCCAGCGGTAGGTCAGCACGGTCGCACGCAGCACGAGGGCGTCGGCGTCGAGCTCGATGGAGCGGCTGAGCAGGCCGTCCTTGCCGGTGGTCGCGGCGCGGAGCTCCTCCTCGGCGGTCGCCCAGGTCGTCTTCGACAGCTCGGCGGAGGCGGTGACCTCGGGCTCGGAGAGCACGTCGCGGCCTAGCTTGGCCCACTCCCGCATCTGGGCGCCGGCGTCGTCGAAGACGTCGGCGAGGCGCAGCATCTGGTCGTACTTGTCGGCCAGGTCGGCCGCCTGGACCGGCGTCAGCGGCTGCTCCTCGACGGGGGTCTGGTCGACGGAGGTGGTCTCGGGCCGGTTCATCGGGCTCCCTCCAGGACCGGGGCCACGACCTTGGCGAGGTCGGCCGGCTCCACCGAGCGCACCTCGAGCCGGGGCACGCCGTCGAGCTGGTGCGGACGCAGCGCCCGCCAGCCGTCGGCGAGGAGCGTCCAGGACACGACCCCGACGGTGTCGACGGCATCGCCCGACACGTCGGCGACGAGCGCCCGCAGGCGCCCCTGGGCCTCGCCGGCGAGGGACGTCAGCAGCCGGGCGACGGCGTCGTCGGGCAGCACCCCGTCGGGACCGAGCACGGCCCCGGAGTGGCGCGCTGCCAGGACCGGCAGGAGGTCGCCCCGGCCCACCCGGGTGGCCTCGGCGGCGGCGTCGGCGAGCTCGAACGGCAGGTCGACGTACGACGGGACGGTGGACGCGCCGAGTTCGACGTCCTCGCTCACGGCGGCGGCCCGGGCGAGCTCGCCGGCCCACGCGTCGATGCCGAACCAGCCGAGCTCGAAGACGATGCCGTCGACCGTGGCGAGCGACGCCACCGCGGAGCGGTCCTGGCGGTGCCAGACCTTCGCCTGCACCCCCGCCATCCGCAGGTCGATGTCGACCGCCGTCCGCGGCGCGGCGAGGAGGCCGATCGCACCGGCGAGCCCCGGGTCGAGGACGCCGTCGGTGAGCAGACCGCGGCGGGTGAGGGCGTCGCCGGGGTCGTGGAGGGCGGCGACGACGGCGCGGTAGGACTGGTCGTCGGTCGTCGTGGGGCTGCTGCCCAGGCGGGACTGCATCGCGTCGGCGGCCACCGGCTCCGCGACGTCGAAGGGCAGCGGCGCGTCACCGGCCAGGGCGGCCGCGTGCTGGAGCTCCCTGAGGGTCACGCCGATGCGGCGGGGCGCTGCGTCGAGCGGCTGCGCAGGCCGGTTGTCGTCCAGCGTCGCGACGGTCGTCAGGTCGATGGTCGGCACGGGCGTCAGTGCTCCAGTCCGGGGAGGTCGACGGAGAGCCAGTCGCGGTGGCCGGGCGGTGGGGCCACGAAGGCGGCGAGCGCCTCGTCGTGGGGGTCCGGGGTGATCTGCGGGCCGTCGGAGCGTTCGTTGCGGGCGGCGATCGCGTCGATGCGCGCCTGCGCGTCGGCGACCTTCGCCGAGACGCGGGCCTCGATGGCCGCGATCTCCTCCGCGGTGGTGTCGACCGCCTCGGCGTGGTCGGCCAGCGCGTCGGCGGCCGAGACGTGACGGTCCGCGGCGATGCGCAGGTGGCGGGCACGCTCGGTGACGCGCTCGCGCATCGCCTCGGCGGCGCGTCCGCTCCAGCCGAGCCCGTCGACGCGGGCCACCAGCTCGTCCGCGAGCGCCCGCACGTCCGCGCCCTGGTCGCGCAGCGCGGAGACGCGACGCCTGATCAGCTCGGTGTCGCCGTACATGAGTCGCGCCCTTCCCCCGAAAACTGTGGCGCAAACCTCTCGTTTGCGCAGCGGACCAGGAGCCAGAGTGCCATGATCGCCGGGAACCTTCTCAGCCGGAGTGAGCGATGTCGGACGCAGGCCAACCCCCGCCGTACCCAGGACAGGGCCGTCCGGCCGGTCCGGGCTTCGACCCGTCCTCGGCGCCGACCCAGGTCGGACCGCCTGCCGCCCCGCCGGCCGGTGCCGTCCCGCCACCGCCCGTCGTACCCCCGCCGCTCGCGCCGCCGCCCTACGGCCAGCAGCCCTGGGGGCCGCCTCCGCCGCGGCGCGGGGGAAGCCGGGTCGGCCTCGTCGTCGGGCTGGTGGTCCTCGTGCTGCTGCTCGCCGCGGGCGGTGGGGTCGCGGCCTTCCTCCTGCTGCGCGACGACGACTCCGGCGACACGACGTCGTCGAGCAGTGACGATCCGTCCGACGAGCAGTCGGACGAGCCGTCGGACGAGCCCACGCCGACGACCCTCGACCCGGTCACCGTCGAGAGCGACCTGGTCGCCGTCTCGGAGGAGGTGTTCCCCTCGTCCGCCGAGACCGGGACGGTGAGCGCGCTCAGCTGGAGCACGGCACCCGACAACCTCGACGGCGACCAGCGCCGGGAGCTCACCGGCGCCGCCCGCGCCGGCGCGACCGAGTGGCAGGTGGTCAGCCACACGGGGATGCACACCTACTCCCTCTACGTCGAGCACATCGCCACCGACTACGCCGCCGCTCGCGGCGAGGTCGGGTGCGATCCGACCGTGGAGGGGTCCTTCTGCGAGGTGCACACCACCCCCGCGGGAGCCACGGCCTACGAGTCGGTCTACACCTACGACGGCGGGGGCGGGCACTACGTGTGGATCCCCGGGGACGCCGCGTCGGGGCGTCCCGAGGTCACCGTCAGCGAGTCCGTCGGGGAGCTGGAGGGCGAGCCGGGCGACGAGGAGCTCATCGGCCTGACGGACATCTCCGTCGAGTCCATGCTGGCGGCGCTGGACGACCCGCGGCTGCTGGTGCTGCCGCCTGAGGTGCTCCCGCCGCTGCCGAGCTTCGCCGCCTGCGTCTACACGTCCTCGCCGCCGAGCACCTGCCCGGCAGGCCTGGAGTAGCCGGGCGTCAGAGCGCGCCGTCGAGCCGGTCGAGCGCGGCGACGATGTCGTCGGTCGCGCCGGCGAAGCTGAAGCGCAGGAAGTGGCCGCCGTCGACGGTGTCGAAGTCGATGCCCGTCGCCACGGCGACACCGGTGCGGGCCAGCAGGTCGCGGGCGTAGGCCATCGAGTCCTGCGTCAGGTGCCGCACGTCGGCGTACGCGTAGAACGCGCCGTCGGCCGGGGCCAGCTCGGTGATGCCGAGCCGGGGGAGTCCCTCCAGCAGGACGGCGCGGTTGTGGGCGTAGCGCTGCACGTGGCCGTCGAGCTCGGCGTACGACGTCGGGTCGAACGCCGCGAGCGCCGCATGCTGGGCGAGGACGGGCGGGCAGATGCTGAAGTTGCCGGTCAGCACGTCGACGGGGCGACGCAGCCGCTCCGGAGCGAGCATCCAGCCCAGGCGCCAGCCGGTCATCGAGAAGTACTTCGAGAACGAGCCGAAGACGACCGCCTCGCGGGAGGTCTCCCAGGCGCAGCCGGCGCTGGCTCCGGCGTACTGGATGCCGTGGTAGATCTCGTCGGAGACCAGCTGGACCTGGTGGTCCTCGCACCAGCGGGCGATCGCGGCGAGCTCCTCCGGCTGCAGCATGGTGCCCGTCGGGTTGGCGGGGCTCGCGACCACGAGGCCGTCGAGCGGCTGCCGCGCATGGGCCTCGTCGAGCTGCTCCACCGTGGGCTGGAAGCGGGTCTCCGGGCCGGTCGCGATCTCGACCACCTCGCAGCCGAGGGCGGCGAGCACGTTGCGGTAGCAGGGGTAGCCGGGGCGTGCGATCGCGACGCGGGCGCCGGTGTCGAAGGCCGCGAGGAAGGCGAGCAGGAAGCCGCCGCTGGAGCCGGTGGTGACCACGACGTCCTCGGCCGCCACCTCGATGCCGTAGCGGCTGCGGTGGTGGCCGGCGATCGCCTCGCGCAGCTCGAGGATGCCGGTGGCGGTGGTGTAGCCGAGCGGGTCGCCGGTGTTGAGCAGGCGGACCGCCTCGGCGGTGACGGGCGCGGGTGCGCCGGTGCTGGGCTGGCCCGCCACGAGGTTGAGCAGGTCGCCGTGCGTGCGCTGCCGCTCGGCCGCCGCGGCCAGGAGGTCCATGACGTGGAAGGGCGGGACGTTCGCCCGGGTGGCGGCGGTGAGGCGGTCGGTCACGGGGTCGAGGGTAGGCGGCGGTGGTGAGTTTTCTCGTCCAAGGACGGGAGAATCACCGGCCGGCCGGTGAAACTCACGGTTGGACGACGAAGTTTCATCGTCCAACCGTGAGTTCTCTCGTCCAAGGGCGGGAGAATCACCGGCCGGCCGGTGAAACTCCCGCGGCGTGGCGACCCGCCCGCCGCCCGAAGAACGACCCCTCCCCGAGCTGCGTGCCGGAGCAGTACCCGTTGCCGTCCTGGGCGATATTGGACGCGCAGGCGCCGGCGGCGTACAGGCCGGGCACGACCGTGCCATCGGTACGACGGACCTCGCCGTCGACCGTCGTGGCCATGCCGCCGATGGTGAAGCCGGCGTAGAGCGCCTTGCCGAGCGAGAGGTCGAGGACCGCCCACGGGCCGGCCGTCTGCGGGGCGATCCAGTCGGGGTGCTTGTGGAAGTCGGGGTCCTCGCCGGCGGCGGCGTGCTCGTTGTAGCGCTCGACGGTCTTGACCAGCGTGCCCGGGGCCATGTCGAGGCCGTCCTCCATCTCCTCGAGGGTCTCGAAGCCGTCCTTGAGCGGCACCAGCGGCATGTGGTCCTCGCCGAGGTGCTCGCTGTCGACGATGAGATAGGCGACGGCGTCCGGCTGCTGCAGCACGTGGTACGACGTCCGCGCGTGGTAGCTGTCCTCGGCGACGAAGCGCTGGCCGTCCTTGTTGACGATGATCCCCTTGCAGCGCGAGGACGGCGGGTAGAAGGGGGCCGTGATGAACGGCTCCTCCATGTTCTCCAGGGCTGCCCCGACGGACTCGCCGAGGCGGATGCCCAGCCCGTCGTCGTACGTGGAGCCGAGGGTGAACAGGTTGACCCCGAGCGCGGGCGTGTAGCGGGCGACCATGTCGGCGTTCATGACGAAGCCGCCGGCGGCGATCACCACGGAGCCGGCGCGGACCAGGCCGGTCCGCTCGAAGGACTTCCAGGCGAGGCCGACGACCGCACCGGTCGCGGGGTCGCCGTCGACGACGAGGTTGGTCGCGCCGGTCTCGTAGCGGACCTCGACGCCGGCCTCCTCGACGCGCGAGCGGAGCAGGTCCATCACGATCCTGGTGCCCTCGGTGTCCCCGGGGACGGGGACCTTGTGCCCGCGCGGCGCGGGCGCGACCTGGTCGCGGTAGGGCCAGACCTTCTCGTTGCCGGTGAACATCAGACCCTCGGTGCCGGGCTGGATGACGGCCTTGCCGGGGAAGTACGAGCGCTCGAACTGGAAGCCCAGGGACTCGAGCCAGTCGAAGTGGGCGACCGATCCCTCGCAGTAGGCGCGGATCTTGACCTCGTCGGGGTCCTTCGTCGACGCCATCAGGTAGCCGACCATCGCCTCGACCGAGTCCTCGTGGCCGGTGGCCTCTTGCACCGCCGTACCGGCGCCGAGGTAGAAGTGCCCGCCCGACATCGACGAGGTGCCGCCGTGCACGGCGGCCTTCTCGAGGAGCAGCACCCGGGCGCCGGCGCGGGCGGCCTCGAGGGCGGCGCAGCCGCCGGCGATCCCGAAGCCGACGACGACCACGTCGAAGCTCTCGGCGTCGGGCGGGAGGTCGCTCGCGGGCAGCACGGCGGGAATCGCCAGACCGGCGGGGAGGTTGCTGTCGGCACTCGTCACAGGATCAATTTAGAACACGTTCTACCGATAGACTAGGCCCCCGCCACCCGACGAAAGCCGAGTGACAATCGCATGACGTTCGACGTCCACCAGCTCGACACCTTCCTGCTGATCGGCGCCGCAGTCACGTTCCTCGCCGTCCTGGCGGTCCGGATGTCCTCCGGGGTGGGCCTCCCGAGTCTTCTCGTCTACCTCCTGATGGGCGTCGCGCTCGGTGAGTCCGGCGTCGGCATCACCTTCGAGGACGCGCAGCTCGCGCACGCGCTCGGCTTCGGAGCGCTCGCCGTCATCCTCGCCGAGGGCGGCATCACCACGAACTGGCGGGACGCGCGCCCGGCCATGCGGATGGGCCTCTCCCTCGCGACGATCGGCGTGCTCGTCTCGGTCGGCGTGATGGCCCTCGGCGCCCACTTCGTCCTCGGGCTGTCGTGGGAGCTGGCGATCCTCCTCGGCGCGGTCTGCTCGCCCACCGACGCCGCCGCCGTCTTCTCCGTGCTGCGCGTCGTCCCGCTGCCGAAGCGGGTCACCGGCGCCCTGGAGGCCGAGTCCGGCCTCAACGACGCGCCGACCGTCGTCCTGGTCACCCTCGTCGCGTCGGGCGCCGTCGGCGACCACGGCCTGCTCGGCACCACCGGCATCGTCGTCTACGAGCTCGTCGCGGGCGTCGCGTTCGGCCTCGCCGCCGGCTTCGGCGGCGCGTGGGTCATGCGCCGGGTCGCGCTGCCGTCGTCCGGCCTCTACCCGATCGCCGTCCTCTGCCTCACCCTCATCGGGTACGGCGCCGCGGCGGCCGTCCATGCGAGCGGGTTCGCCGCCGTGTACGTCGCCGCGCTGGTCCTCGGCAACGCCGACCTCCCGCACCGGGCGACCACCCGGTCGTTCGTCGAGGGCCTCGCCTGGCTGGCGCAGATCGGCCTGTTCGTGATGCTCGGCCTGCTGCTGTCGCCGGGCCGCATCGACTGGGCGGTGATCGGCACCGCCGTCCTGGCCGGCACGATCCTCACCGCGATCGCGCGTCCGCTGTCGGTCGTGGTCAGCGCGGTGGTGCGGCCGATGCCGTGGAACGAGCTCGGCTTCCTGTCGTGGGCCGGCCTGCGCGGCGCGGTCCCCATCGTGCTCACCACGATCCCGCTGGCCGAGGGCGTCGACGGCGCCACCCGGCTCTTCGACATCGTCTTCGTGCTGGTGGTGCTCGACACCCTGATCACCGCGCCGACGCTGCCGTGGGTGGCGCGGGTGCTGCGCGTGACCCGGCGCTCCGAGCCACGCGGCTTCGACCTCGAGGCCGCGCCCCTGGAGAAGGTCGCCGCCGACCTGCTCCAGGTGACGATCAGCCCCGCGTCGAAGCTGCACGGCGTCGAGGTCGGCGAGCTGCGGCTGCCCGTCGGGGCCAATGTGTCGATGATCGTGCGCGACGGGCAGGCGATGGTGCCGGAGCGTCGTACCGTCCTCCGCCACGGCGACGACCTGCTCGTCGTCACGCCGCGCAAGCTGCGGGAGGCGACCGAGCAGCGGCTGCGCCAGGTCAGCGCGGGCGGCCGGCTCGCGCAGTGGCTGGGCGACGACGAGCGACGCCGCGAATGACGCTCAGGACAGGTCGTCGGGGTTGCTGCTCAGCGGCGGCGTGCAGACGTAGCTGTCCTTCTGGGCGGTGACCGTCGGCCGGCCCTTGCGGACCTTGTCGAAGCGCTTGCCGACGACGATCGTCACACCGGGGTAGCCGGAGGGCTGGTCGACGATCTCCACGTCGTCGCCGAGGTACGACGCCAGCAGGATCGCCGCCGGGTCGCCGGGGTCGCTCGCCCACACCTGCGCGGAGACCGGGCCGGTGTTGGCCGGGGCGTTGCCGGTGTCGCCCTCGCTGAACCCGAAGGCGACCAGCTTGCCCATCGTCTGCCCGGCGAGGCCGTTGCCGCCGCCGGCGTTGAGGACGGTGACCATGACCTGCGGCGGGGCGACGTCCTCGCCGGCCGCGATCAGGGTGTCGGTGCAGGGCGCCGCCTCGACCTTCTCCGGGAACGGCTCGGTGACGCGGTTCCACGCCCAGGCCAGCCCGGCGAGGAACACCACGGCCAGCACGGCGAGCGTGATCGCCGACCGGTTGCCCTCCTTGAGGTCGAGCCCGTCCATCACCCCTCCATCCGGATCACGCGCGCGTGGAGGACGTTGCGCTGCTGCAGGGCCGCCCGCAGCGCGCGGTGCAGCCCGTCCTCCAGGTAGAACTCCTCCCTCCACAACACCACGTGGGCGAAGAGGTCACCGTAGAAGGTGGAGTCCTCGTCGAGCAGCGACGACAGCTGCAGCGTGTCCTTGGTCGTCACCAGCTCGTCGAGGCGGACCTGGCGCGGGGGCACGGCTGCCCACCCCTTCGAGGTGAGGCCGTGGTCGGGGTAGGGACGCCCGACCCCCACGCGCTTGAAGATCACGGATCCGGATTCTACGGGGGCGGCGGGCACCTCCCGGCCGCGCGCACGGCGCCGGACGGAGGATCAGGGCGTGCCCAGCTCGTCCCGTGTCGGCGGGTCGGCGCCCGGACGCGACACCGTGATCGCCGCGGCGGCGTGGGCGTGGTGGACGACCCGGACCAGCTGGTCGTCGTCGAGCGCCGTGATCCGTGCGTAGGCGTCGGCGCCGTGGATTCCGGCCGAGAGCAGGGCGTCGAGGAGCCCCGCGGTGAAGGTGTCGCCGGCCGCGATGGTGTCCGCGACCACCGCCGCCACGCCCGGTACGTCGAACCGCTGCCCGCCGGCGCGGACGACGGTGGCTCCCGAGCCGCCCCGCGTCACGACGACCACCGCCGGCCCGAGCCCGCCCCATACGGCCGCGGCGTCGGCCGGGTCGACCCCCGGGAAGTACCACCCGAGGTCCTCGTCGCTGACCTTCACGACGTCGGCCAGGGAGACCAGCTCCTCGACCCGCGCTCGGGCGGCGCCCGCGTCGGTGGTGATCGCCGGACGGGCGTTGGGGTCGAAGGAGACGAGCGCGTGGCGACGCGTGCGGCGGACGAGGTCGCGGACGGCGTCGGCGCCCGGGGGGAGGACGGAGGCGATCGAGCCGACGTGGACGGCGTCGTACGGCTGGTCGTCGATCTGCGGCAGCTCCCACGAGAGGTCGAACTCGTAGCGGGCGGCGCCGGTGGCGTCGAGCACGGCCGCGGCCGTGCTGGTCCGCCCGCTGGGAGGGACGACGGCGTCGACCGTCACGTCGCTGACGGCGAGCCAGTCGCGGAGCCGGTCGCCGCGCTCGTCGTCGCCGAGCGCGGTCGCCAGCCGTGGCTCCCACCCGAGCCGGCCGAGGGCGAGCGCGACATTGGCGCAGCTGCCCCCGGGCAGCTCGACGGGCTCCGCGCCCGGTTGCTGGACGATGTCGATCAGGGCCTCGCCCGCGACGAGGACCTCCGGCTGCCGGCTCATGCGAGTGCTCCGTCCGCGATCGCTCGGGTGATGGTCGGGGCCAGCGGCAGCCGGGGGAGCAGCGTCGCCTGGACCGCGTGGTAGAGGTCGGGCTTGCCCGGCCACACCCCGGCCGCCGGGTGGTTCCGCTGGTCGAGCTGGTGGTGCCACGAGCCGGCGTCGCGGTCGACGAGGTGGTCCTCGGCGTACTGCCACCACCGCGCGAACCAGTGGTCGTACTGCTCCTCGCCGGTATGACGGGACAGCGCGGCCGCGGCGGCGAGCGCCTCCGCGACGACCCAGTGCATGCGGTCGCGCACGACCGGGCGGCCCGACCAGTCCGTGGTGTAGACGAAGCCGGGCGCACCGTCGACGTCCCAGCCGTCCCCGACCGCACGGTCGAACAGCAGCCGGGCGGTCGGCAGCAGCCGGTCGTCGCTCCCCGGGAGCGCGGCCTCGAGGGTCAGCAGCAGCCGGGACCACTCGAGGCCGTGGCCGACGGTGGCGCCGTACGGCTTGAAGGGGTCGGCCGGCCGATCCTCGTTGTGGTCGAGCAGGGGCGTCCAGTCGCTGTCGAAGTGCTCGGGCAGCCGTCCGTCGTACGACGCCGCGAGGTCGACCACGAGGCCGGCGACCCGGGCGGCGCGCCGCCGCCAGGCGTCGTCACCGGTGGCGTCGGCGACGGCGAGCATCGCCTCGACGGCGTGCATGCTGCCGTTGAGGCCCCGGTAGGGGTCCAGGCCGGTCCAGTCCGCGGAGAAGTGGTCACGGCAGCGGCCCGCGTCGTCGTCCCAGAACCGCTCGAGGAAGACGTCGCCGGCGGTGGCGAGCAGCGCCTCGGCGCCGTCGATCCCCGCGACCGCCGCGCTGGAGGTGGCGAGCAGGACGAAGGCGTGGTCGTAGCAGGACTTGCCGGCCGCGAGGTCGGGCCGGCCGTCGGCGTCGAGGCGGTGGAACCAGCCGCCGTGGCCGGTGTCGCGGAGCGGTCCGGCCAGCCCGTCGAGGAGCTGCCGCGCGAGCTCGGCGGAGCCGGTCCGGCCGGTCAGGGCGGCGAGGCTGTGGACGTGGACCATCCGGCAGGTGATCCACGTCAGCACGCCGCGGCCGAGGTCGGCGCCGCCGCGGTCGTCCAGCCAGGCTGCGCCACCGGCGGGGTGGACCAGCGCCGAGGCGCCGAAGTCGAGGAGGCGGTCGTGCTCCTCGGCGAGCAGCGTGGTGTGCGCCGGTTCCTCGGACCACGTCATGGGCCGAGGGTAGTCACCCGCACATGGGCCTCGCGGCTGCTCGCCAACCGGAGCGTGTCCGGTCGTCGGGCAGCCGCGAGGGGCTGGGGGGCGCCGTGCGGAGGGAGCGCGGAGGGTGAGCGGAGGGAGTCAGGCGGTCCAGCGGATGGAGTCGTCGACGAAGTCGGCCAGCGAGTTCACCCCGCGCAGGTCGCTGCGCTGGTCCATCAGGCGGGTGAGGTTCTGGGCGTGGCGGTCGCGCAGCTTGGCGCGGCGGGCAACGGCACGGGCGGCGGCGTCCTCGACGGTCTCGGCGGTGTTGGTGCCGACGGACTCGAGGTGACGGCCGGTCTGGGTCTCAGGAGAGGTCGTCTTCTTCATGACAACCACTGTGCGTTGGTGAGGTTTCGGTAACCCGGCCCAACGGTTACGAATTGGTGTCACAGCCTGTGACACGCACGACAGCGTTGTTGGTGAGTCCTCGCACGGTGCTCGCCGGGCGGCGAAGATCGGATGACACACGTGCGCCGTTCTCGACAGGTACAGGGCATGGACACCACCACTTCGTCGCCGCAGGAGCGCGAACAGCGCTTCCGCGCGGTCTACGACGCGGCGTACGCCGACCTGCTCCGCTTCGTCGGCAGGCGGGTGCACCCGAGCCACGCCGAGGACGTCGTGGGCGAGGTCATGCTCGTCGCCTGGCGCCGCCTGGACGACGTACCCACCGACCTCTCGGACGCGCGCGCCTGGCTCTTCGGGGTCGCCCGGAAGACCCTGCAGAACGCCCGCCGCCGCGAGGACCGGCACGGGGCGGTGGCTGTCCGTCTCGCCGACGCACCCCGCGGTCCCGCGGACGCCGGCGAGCACCCGGACCTCGTGGCCTGCCGGGTCGACGTCGCCGCCGCCTGGCCGCGGCTGAGCGCCTCCGACCAGGAGGCGATCGCGCTCTCCGTCCTCGACGGGCTCACCGCATCCGAGGCCGCGGCGGTGCTCGGCATCACGCCGACCGCCTTCCGCCTGCGGCTGTCCCGCGCGCGGCGCACGCTGCGCCGCCACCTCGATGCCACCCCTGCCGGCGACCGCCTGCCCGGCCGTCCTGCTTCCGAGAGGAGCCCCCGATGAACACGCCCACTGCCGAGACCCTGATGACCGCTGCGGTGCGCCAGCTCGACCCCGCACCCCCGGCCGAGCTCACCGACGCCCAGCGCGAGCGCGCCGACGCGATGTTCGCGCGGATCGTGGCGACTCCAGCCGAGGGCGGGGTCCCGGTCGAGCCGGTCCGCCCCCGGCGTCGGCGGCGGCTGCTCGTGGGGCTCGGCCTGGCCAGCGCGACCGGCGTCGCCGTACCGGCCTTGCTGGTCGGGGGAGGTGGTGCCTACGGGTCGTGGACGCCGGAGCCCGAGACCCTGACCGGGACGGCCGCCGCCCGGGCGGGCGACGTCTGCCGCACCTCCCACGCCTTCCCCGACGCACGCGAGCGGGTCGTGGTGGCGGAGCGGCGGGGCGAGTGGACCTACGTGCTGCTCAGCGGTCCCGCTGGCGAGGCGACCTGCCTGATGCCCGAGGAGATGGTCGAGCGAGGGGTGCGCAGCGTCGACGACGACTACTTCGGCAGCTACGACGCGGACCCGCCGGCGGCCCCGGTCGTCGCCGCCGGCGACATCGAGGAGACCGGCGCCATGAGCGGCAGCACCGACGAGGGCTGGTTCACCTGGACCGCGGGCTTCGTCGGCAAGGACGTCACCGCGGTCACCGTGCACACCTCGTCGGGGCTCGACATCGAGGCCTCGGTCGTTGGCAACCGGTTCGCGGCGTGGTGGCCCGGCGTGCCGCCGAGCTCGGCGAACCCGGACGACTCGTGGTCGTTCACCGTCCACCTGGCCGACGGGACGAGCCGCGACATCACGCAGTGACCGCGGCCCTCACCCGGACAGGGCGTCGTACGCCTCCACCATGGCCGGGCCGTACCAGGTCAGCAGCCGCCCCGACACCAGCCTCGTCGGCACCCTCGTGAACGCCTCCGGCCCGTCGTCGGCGGTGAAGACGTAGGGCTCGTCCGGCAGCAGGACGAGGTCGATGTCGTCGCGGTCGAGGTCCGCCAGGTCCGCCTTGGGGTAGCGGTCCTCGCCCGCGTCGAAGGCGTTCTCCCAGCCGAGCCGGCGCAGCAGGTCGCCGGTGTACGTGCGCGGACCGACCACCAGCCACGGGTCGCGCCACACCGGTACGACGACCCGCCCCCGCACCTGCGGGACGGGGGCCGACCAGCGGGCCCGCGCCGCCCGCAGCCAGTCGGGGGCGTCGAGGGCCAGCCCCTCGTCGTACAGGCGGGTCAGGGAGGTGAGCGCCTGCGGCACCGTCTCGATGTCGGTCACCCACACGGGGACGCCCGCGTCGCGCAGGCGGCGCACGTCGAGCTCGCGGTTCTCCTCCTTGTTGGCGACCACGAGGTCGGGGGAGAGGGCGCGGATTGCCGCCAGGTCGGGGTTCTTGGTGCCGCGGACGCGGGTGACGTCGAGGCCGGCAGGGTGGGTGCACCAGTCGGTCGCGCCGACCAGCCGTTCCGGGACGTCCGTGGCCAGCGCCTCGGTGATGGAGGGGACCAGGGAGACGACCCGCGCGGGCGGGCCGGGGAGCGGGACGTCATGCCCGAGGTCGTCGACGGTCACGACCCCACGATGCCGTATCCATCGATGACCCGCTGCTGCGCGGCCCCTATGGGCTCATCGATGGATACGGGATGATCCCGGTGTGGGTGCGATCTTCGGGTGGTCGGTGCTGGCGCTGGTGTTCGTCGACGAGCTGCTGGCGGTGGCGGCGTTCGGCGTGTGGGGCTGGGACCACGACCCCCGCTGGCTGCTGGTGTGGCTGCTGCCGCTCGTGGCGATGGCGGCGTGGTTCCTCTTCGCCTCGCCGAAGGCGCGGTTCGGCGGCACCTGGGTGCGCCCGATCGTGAAGGTCGTCGTCTTCGGGCTGGCGTCCCTCGCGCTGTGGGACGCCGGCCACGAGGACTGGGCGGTGGCGCTGCTCGTCTTCTCCGTGGTGGTCAACGCGCTGGCGTTGCTGCCCGGCATCCGGGTGCTGGTGGAGGAGCAGCAGCTGTAGCGCTGCAGGAATCCCCGCCGGAGCGGGGAAGCTGACGGTTGTCGGCCGTTGCAACCGTCATCAAGCGCAGGAATCCCCGCTCAGCGGGGGATTCCCGCACCCGGCTCAGCGCAGCGCCAGGCTCCCCGACAGCGCGGGCTCCCACCCGATGGCGGCGTGCTCGGCGACCCGCTTGTCGAGGCCCTCGGCGACCTCGGCCGGCCACGGGGCGGTCTTGCGGTCCTCGAGCCGCACGCAGAGCAGGATCTCCTCGAAGACGCAGGCCACCCGCTGGTTGGTGTCGTCGAGGATGTAGACCACCGCGTGCGCGGCGCGGTCGGAGCGGCCGACGAGGCGGACCCGGACCGACATCTGGTCGCCGCTCTTCAGCTCGTGCAGGTAGGTCAGGTGGTGCTCGGCCGACAGGCAGGCGAAGCCGCTCACGAGGGGCCAGTTGAACGGGATGCCGACGGAGTGCAGCGACTCGTCGAGGCCCTCGCTGCCGATGCCGAGGTAGTGCCGGACGTTGAGGAAGCCGTTCATGTCCTCGAACCCCATCGGGACCGGCTGCTCCGCGAACGCGGGCAGGGGGGCGAGCTGGTCGTACGTCGGCTGCGTGCTCATGCCCCGGACCCTACTCAAACCGGTCCGGGGATTGCCGCCGGCGTCACCTGGCGGCGTACCATGGACGCAACGGATCCACTCGTGTATCTACCTCGCGCCGGCTCGCTCCGGCGGTCCAAGGCGGCACCCGACCGCAGGACCTCGAGGACATGAGCCAGCACCACCCCGCAACACTGATCCGCGCGACCGGGCCGTCGTACTTCCCGATCGCGCTCGTCGCCCGCCTGCCCTACGCGATGATGGTCGTCGGCGTGCTCACGCTCGTCGTCTCCGGCCGTGACTCGCTCGCCTTCGGGGGCCTGAGCTCGGCCATGGTCGGCCTCGGCGCCGCCTGCTTCGGCCCGCTGCTCGGCGCGGCCGCCGACCGGTTCGGCCAGCGACCGGTCCTCCTCGTCGCGGGGCTCGCGTCGACGACCGCGCTCGGCCTCATGGCGTGGGTGGTCTACAGCCCGCTGCCCGGCGCCGCGGTGCTCGCCGTCGCCTTCCTGGTCGGTGCCACGGCGCCGCAGATCGCGCCGATGTCGCGCAGCCGACTCGTCGAGATCATCGCCGCGCGGATCTCGCCGGCCCGCCGTGAGCGCACCTTCGACGCGACGATGGCCTACGAGTCGGCAGCCGACGAGATGGTCTTCATCGTCGGGCCGTTCCTCGTCGGCGTGCTCGGCACCGCCCTCGACCCGTGGGCGCCGGTCGCCGCGGCCGCGGTCGTCACCCTCGTCTTCGTGTCGGCGTTCGCCGTGCACCCCAGCGCGACCGCGGTGCGCTCGGCCCGGGGCACGGCCGTCGAGACCGCACCGGCCGCCGAGCTGGCCCGTCCGGCACTCGTCGTGGTCATCGCGGGCATCCTCGGCGTCGGCCTCTTCTTCGGCTCGATGCTCACCTCGCTCACCGCGTTCATGGGCGACCACGGCAACGCCGAGGGCGCCGGGCTCGTGTACGGCGTCATGGGCATCGGCTCCGCGGCCTTCGCCCTCGGCGTGGCGCTCTTCCCCGCATCCTTCACGCTCCGCGCCCGCTGGCTGGTGTTCGCCGGCGTGCTCGTCGCCGGCACCGCGGTGCTGCCGTTCGTCGGCTCGGTCGCCCAGATGTCGCTGCTCCTGCTGGTGGTCGGCGTCGGCGTCGGCCCGACGATGGTCACGCAGTACAGCCTCGGCGCCCTGCGCAGCCCCGTCGGCCGCTCGGCCACCGTGATGACGATGCTCGGCTCGGCGGTCATCGTCGGCCAGGCGAGCGCATCGGTGCTCACCGGCACCCTGGCCGACCGGTTCGGGACGGGCGCCGCGCTCGTCGTACCCGTGGTGGCGGCGACGCTCGTGCTGCTCGCCGGCGTCGCCAACTGGGTGCTCTCGCCGGCGCCCGCTCAGTCGCCCTCGACGAGGATGGTCACGCCGCCGCTGGCGAACGCCGGCACGTCCGCCTGAGCGGCCTGGCCCTCCGGCGACGCGAGCGCGGCGTCGAGCGACGCCCGCGTCGGGAACTCCGCACGGAAGCTCGCGAACACCGGCGCATCGCCGGCGAGGGTGACGACGTCGAGCGCGTACCGCACCGCGGTCGCCCCCGGCAGCGCCGTCGCCAGCGGGACGTGCACGGCCTCGTAGTGGCGGCGGAAGGCGTCCGGGTCGGTCGGGGTGCCGTAGAGGACGGTCAGGGTGGGCATGTCAGGACTCCTGGTCGTCGGCGGGGGTGAACTTCTCGCGGTGGATCAGCCGCGGCGCCATCCGGCGCCGCTTGAACGCCCGCACGCCCGCCTCGACCATCGGCGGCGGTCCGCAGAGCCAGCCGGACCAGCCGCGGGCGCTGGGGACGTCGTCGAGGAAGGCGTCGGTCGGGAAGCCGGTGCGATGGGGCGTCCCCTGCTCCTCGGAGAGGACGGGGACGAAGCGGAACCCCCGGTGGGCGCCCGCGAGCTCCTCGAGCCGGCCCACGTCGTAGAGGTCGGCCCGCCCGCGGACACCGTGGAAGAGGAGGACCTCACGACCGGGGTGGCGCTCGAGGGCGGTGCGGACGATGCCCACCAGCGGGGCGAGGCCGGTGCCGCCCCCGATCAGGACCATCGGCTCGCCGTCGTCCTCCTCCGCCGCGGGCACGTGGAAGTCGCCCAGCGGGCCGGTCGCCCGGACCCGCTCGCCGACGGCGACGCTGCCGAACAGCCAGCGGTCGCTGGCCACCCCACCTCGGACTCGGCGCACGTGGAGCTCGAGGACCTTGTCCTCGTCGGCGGTGTTGGCGAGGGAGTACGCGCGCCGCTCGCCGCTCCCGGGGACGACCAGCTCGACGTACTGGCCGGCGCTGAACGCCAGCGGCTCGTCGAGCCCGAGCAGGATCCGCCGGGTGTCGCGGGCGACGTCCTCGACGGCGACCACGGTGGCGACGAGGTCGCGCAGGGGATGGGTGGTCCGGCCCGCGACGTCGCCGCGCAGCGCGACCTCCGTGTCACCGCACGGCCGGGCCTGGCAGGCCAGCGCGAGGCCGGCCGCGCGCTCGTCCGGGGTGAGCGTGTCGAGCGGGGAGTCGCCGTGGTCGACCACGCCGGCGACGACCTGCAGCTTGCAAGTGCCGCAGGTCCCCTGGTTGCAGGAGTTCGGCATCCACACCCCGGCCCGCAGCAACGTCTCGAGCACGGTCTGGCCCGCGGCGGCCTCGACCCGGCGCTCGCCGATGGTGACCGTCACCTCACACCTCCCACGTGCAGTGCAGCGTGGTCGGGCCGCGGAAGCCCCAGCCCCAGAACTCCACGTTCTCGGAGGTGTCGCGCTCCAGGTTGGGGATCGCTTCGAACAGCTCCTCCATCGCGATCCGCATGACCTGGTTGGCGTAGTAGATGCCGGCGCAGGCGTGGTTGCCGGCACCGAAGGCGAGGTGGGGCAGGGGCGGTCGGTGCAGGTCGAACTCCGTGGGGGCGTCGTACCGGCCGGTGTCGTGGTTCGCGGCGCCGTACGACAGGATCACCGGCGTCCCGGCCGGGAGGTCGACGCCGGCGACCGTGACGTCGCGGGTCGAGATGCGCGCCGTGGCGGACCAGATCGGCGAGGTCCAGCGCATGCCCTCCGAGATCGCGCGGGGGATGAGGGCCGGGTCGTCGACGACCTCCTCCATCTGCTCGGGACGGCTGAACAGCCCGACGAGGGTCGAGGCGAGGCCGTGGCCCGGCTCCTGCATCGCGCCGAGGAGGTAGACGTAGATGGTCGGGTAGATGTACTCCCGCTCGCGGGTCTGGCCGGGAGGCATCCCGTCGTGCAGCCAGTGCGAGATGGCGGTGTCGGCCGGCTCGGCGATCCACTGGTCGATGAGCGGGTCGACGGTGGCTCGGATCTCCGCCTTCGCCTCGTCGCCCTCCCGGAACCCCTCGGGGTTGAGGAACTCGCCGTCCTCGTCGACGCCGGCGTTGGTGAACGAGCGGTTGAGCTTGTGGAACCAGTCGCGCAGCTGGTCCGAGGACACCGACTGCAGGCCGAGGAGGTCGCCGAGCGACCGGACGCTCACGGGCTCGCAGTAGTCGCCGACCAGCTCGGCGCGGCCCGAGTCCTCGAAGGCCTCCAGGTAGCGCCGGGCGATCGGACGGACCAGGTCGTCCACCCACCGGTCCACCTCGACGGGCTGGAGCTGCGGCTCGACCATGCCGCGCAGGTCGGCGTGGATGTCGCCGTTGACGCCGATGATCGCGGGGTGGCCGAAGGTCCGTCCCCCGGCGGGCGTGATCACGGCCTCGAAGTCGGGGCTGGTGGCGACCTCGCGGCAGACCTCGGCGGTCGAGGCGACGTACGAGCCGAGCACCGGCACGAACGCCAACGGTGCCTCGCGGCGCAGGCGCTCGTAGGTGGGATACGGGTTGCGCTCGAGCTGGGACATCGAGACCGACTCCAGCCAGGAGAGGTCCGGCGGGGTCGTGGGCTGCTGTACGGCGGTCATGGGAGCTCCTCCGGTGGTGCTGTGGCGATGGGAAGTGCCAGCGAAGGTAGGTCGGTCCGGACCCCGCGACGACACCGTTCGCGCGGCGGCGGCACGGATCGCGCGGGCGATTTGTGACCTGCGTCTCAGGTAGATTGCGAGGCGTGTCCGAGCGGATCCGGGGGCGGGCGCCGCGCGACTGGGGCAATGCCTCGCGAGTCGTGGCGGAGGCCTACTTCCCCCACGAGCTCCGGCTCGTCGGCGGGGTCCACGAGCCGCGGCTGACGCTGCGCACCCTCGACCTCGGCCCGGTGCTGATCGGCCACGTGGGGTGGGGCGCCGACGTCGCCATCGACTGCGACTACCCGGGCGCCTACGAGGTCAACATGCCGATCACCGGGCACATCGAGAGTCGCGGACGGCACGGCACCGTCGCCTCGGTCGCCGGTCAGGGCACGGTCTTCCGGTCCGACACGGCGTCGCTGATCAGCCACTGGGATGCGACCTGCACCGTGCTCGGGGTGAAGTTCGACGCCGCCTGGCTCGACGTCGAGGCGGAGCGGCTGCTCGGCAGCGACCGGGTGGGCGTGCGTGACCTGCTGCCCGACCAGGTGCAGCTCGAGTCGGGCCGCGGCCGGGCCTGGCGCCACCTCGTCGCCAGCCTCGCGACCAACCTGCACGACCCGGACCTCTTCGCCGACAGCGACGTGGTCCGGCAGCAGCTCGCCGGCGCGGTGGCCGCCGGCCTCGTCGACCTGTGCCGCCCGGCCGACGCGCGGTCCGTGCCGGCCCGGCCGTGGCACGTGCGGCGGGTGGTGGAGCAGCTGCACGACGACCCGGCCCGGCCGTGGACCGCGGGCGACATGGCCGCCGTCGCGGGCACCAGCGTGCGGCGGCTCCAGGAGGCCTTCCAGCAGTGGACGGGCCGTACGCCGACCCAGTACCTCCTCGACGTGCGCCTCGCCCGGGCGCACGCGGACCTCACCTCCGGGCCGCGGACGACGGTCAGCGACGTGGCGGCCCGGTGGGGCTTCTCCAGCGCGAGCCGCTTCGCGGCCGCCTACCGCCGCAGGTACGGGCTGCCGCCGTCCGCAGCCCGTCGGTGAGCGGCTCCGCGGTGGACGACCGCGCGCGCTCGGGACGCTGGGTGCTGCACGTCGACCTGGACCAGTTCATCGCTGCCGTCGAGGTGCTGCGGCGACCGGAGCTCGCCGGCCTGCCCGTGGTGGTCGGCGGCCGGGGCGACCCGACCGAGCGCGGCGTGGTGGCGACGGCGTCGTACGAGGCCCGGGCCTTCGGCGTCGGGTCCGGCATGCCGCTGCGGGTGGCCGCCCGCAAGTGCCCCGATGCCGTGTTCCTGCCCGTCGACGCCCCCGCGTACGACGCCGCGTCGGCCGACGTCATGGCGACCCTCCGCTCGCTGCGCTGGGGCGGGCAGGCCGTCGTCGTGCAGGTGCTCGGCTGGGACGAGGCTTTCGTGGCGGCCGAAGGGGAGCGGGAGGCGGGCGAGGCCGACGTCGTGGCCTTCGCGCAGGAGATCCGCGCCGAGGTGCTGGCCGCCACCCGCCTGCACTGCTCCGTCGGAATCGGCAACAACAAGCTGCAGGCCAAGATCGCCACGGACTTCGGCAAGCCGGACCCGGGCGTCCACGTGATCACCGACGACACCTGGTTCGAGCAGATGGGCCACCGGCCCACCCGGGCGCTGTGGGGCGTGGGCTCGAAGACGGCGGCCCGGCTCGCGGCGCTCGGGATCGAGACCGTCGACCAGCTCGCCCGCTCCGACGCCGCGGAGCTCGCCGCCGAGCTCGGCCCGACCATGGGTCCGTGGTTCCACCGCCTCGGGCGCGGCGTGGACACCAGCCCGGTCGACGCGACCCCGTGGGTGCCGCGGGCGCACGGTCGCGAGGAGACCTTCCAGGCCGACCTCGAGGACTGGGCCGAGGTCGAGGCCGCGGTCCGGCGGATCACGCTGCGGGTGCTGGCCGACATCGAGCGCGAGGGCCGGCCGGCCTTCCGGGTCGGTCTCAAGCTGCGCTACCGGCCGTTCTTCACCGTCAGCCGCAGCCACAAGCTCCCCGCGCCGACGACCGACCCGGACGTGCTCGCCGACGCCGCCGTGGCGCTCCTCGACCGGGTCGAGCGCGACCGCCCGGTGCGCCTGCTCGGCGTACGGCTGGAGATGGTGCCGCCCGAGGGCGGGTACGACGAGCGCCGCTGACCCGTCGCGGGGTGGATCGCGACGGGCCAGCGGGTGGGCGGCTGCGGGGGTCTCGTGACGCCCCCACGGCGGACCTTCCTACGGAGGGTTGGCCGACGGCCTCCTCGACCACCGGGTGGCTCAGAACAGGTCGGGGACCGTCCAGCCGTCGAGGTCGTACTCGGCGAGGAACTCGTCCGCGAAGCCCTTCATCTGCGCGACGTCGCCGCGGTTCTGGGCGGCGAAGAGGAGCTCGGCCTTCACGTTCTCGTGGTTGCCGGAGTAGTTGCGCTCGTAGAGCTCGTGGCGGCCGCCGAACTCGGAGCCGATCGAGTCCCACAGCGCCTTCATGACCTTGACCCGGTCGACGGCGGTGACGCCGTTGGAGCCGCGGACGTACTTGTCGAGGTAGGGCCGCACCTCGGCGGACTTGAAGTCGGCGGCGCCGGACGGCAGGTAGATCAGGCCGGAGGCCACGTCCTGCTCGATGATCTCCTTCACCCGCGGGTAGCCGTGGATCATGAACATCCGGTAGGTCAGGCCGTACTCCAGCTTGGGGATGACCGCATCGCCCACCCACGGCTCGGGGTCGCGGGCCATCGACTCGGTGAGCGACCAGAACAGGTTGCGCCAGCCGATGACCTCGCCGACGCGGGTCTGCACGCCGCGGAAGTCGCCGGAGCCGGTGGCCTCGAGCGCCTTGAGCAGCAGGCCGGCGATGAAGTCGAGCTTCACCGCGAGGCGGGTGCAGCCCTGGAAGGTGAAGCGCGGGAGGAAGCCGGACTGCGGGAAGAACGCGTTGATGCGGTCCACGTCGCCGTACATGAAGACGTTCTCCCAGGGCACCAGCACCTTGTCGAAGATGAAGATGGTGTCGTTCTCGTCCATCCGGCTCGACAGCGGGTAGTCGAAGGGCTCGCCGTTGAGCGCCGCCTGCTCCGTGTACGACGACCGGCAGATCAGCTTGATGCCGGGCGCGTCCATCGGGACGGTGCAGATCAGCGCGAACTGCTTCTTGCGGATCGGCAGGCCGTAGTGGGCGATGAAGTTGTAGTTGGTGATCGCCGAGCCGGTCGCGACGACCTTCGCGCCGGACACGACGAGGCCGGCGTCGGTCTCCTTCTCGACCTTCATGTAGACGTCGCCCACCTCGTCGGGCGGCAGGTTGCGGTCGACCGGCGGGTTGATGATCGCGTGGTTCCAGTAGAGGACCTTCTCCTGCGACTCGCGGTACCACCGCTCGGCGTTGGCCTGGAAGGGCGCGTAGAGCTCCTTGTTGGCGTGCAGGGTGCCGAGGAAGCTGGCCTTGTAGTCGGGGCTGCGGCCCATCCACCCCCACGTCATCTTCGCCCACCGCGCGATCGCGTCGCGCTCCTTGAGCAGGTCGGCCGACGACGTCGGCGTCTTGAAGAAGGGCATCGTGACGCCGCCGTTGCCCGTGTCGGTGGGGACGGTCAGCTCGTCCACGTGCGGACCGGTGTGGAGGGCGTCGTACAGGCGGGCGGTCATGCGGATCGGGTTGCGGAAGGCCGGGTGCGTGGTGACGTCCTCGACCCGCTCGCCGTGGAGGTAGATCTCCCGGCCGTCGCGGAGGCTCTCGATGTACTCGTCGCCGGTCATCGGCCGCGAGGCGAAGTTGGTCTGCTGGTTGGCCGGCGCGTCCGCGGCCGGGTTGGTGGTCGGCGGCCCGTCCGTCAGGGCGGTCTCGGGGACGAGGGTGTCGGTCATCGTTGTCTCCTCAGTAGTGGGTGTCTCGCGGGATGAAGTACGACGGCCCGCTGCGGAGCGGGGCGGCGAAGCTGGTCGTGGCGTCGAACCAGCCGGTGTGGGGGTCGTCCTGGCAGCCGAGCCAGACGACGTCGGACGAGCGGTCGCCGATCTGGTGGAAGGCGCTGTCGTGGAAGAGCAGCGGTCGCCGGTCGGTGGTGACGACCTCCGCCACCTCGCCGAGGAACAGCAGGTGGTCGCCGCCGTCGTCGGTGCGGTGGGCGCGGCAGACCAGGGTCGCGGCCGTGCCGCCGAGGGTGGGGGCCAGGCTGCCCTCGCGCCACGGGAGCGGGTCGCTGCCGGGCCGGCCGGCGAAGTGCATCGCGACGTCGACCTGGTCGGCGGCCAGCACGTTGACCGCGAAGGACGCGCCGTCGAGGTAGGCGGCGGCCTTCGACTTCCGGGTCAGCGCGACCTGCACCAGCGGCGGGTCGAGGGAGATCGGCGTGAACGCGGTGACCGTCGCGCCGTGGTGCGCGCCGTCCGGCGTACGGCAGGTGATGACGGTGACGCCGGTCGCGAAGCGGCCGAAGGTCGAGCGCAGGGTGAGCGGGTCCACGGGTGCCTCCTTCGTCGTGGGCCTCGATGGGCGGGATGGGCGGTGACGCTAGGCCTGCTCGGGCGGCGAGACGATCCGCTCCGCGAAGGCGCTGTCCGGATTGCGCACTCGGGTGGATCGGGTGCGTTTTCCGGATGAAGGAGTTCGCCTACTGTGAGGGGCGTCACGTGATCCAGGCCGAAGGGGGTGGACGATGAGCGCGACCGGGACCGTCACCGCGTCCTCCCACGAGCTGGGCGACTTCTCCGACGCGGTCGCCCGCGCCTACTTCCCGCACCGGCTGCTCGTGAAGGGGCGCGCCAGCGGGCCCGCGGACCTGCGTGCCGTCGACCTCGGCCCGGTCCGGCTGGCCCGCATCGGCTGGGGCTCCGAGGTCTCCGTCGAGTCCGACCATCCCGGGGCCTGGGCGGTCAACGTCCCGCGCAGCGGCGTGCTGGAGGCGCAGATCGGTGCCCACCACGTGCTCTCGCTCGACGGCCAGGCGACCGTCTGCCCGCCCAACGAGGAGACCCGGATGACCCGGTGGTCGGCGGACTGCTCGATCGTCGGGATGCGCGTGGACCGCGACTACCTCGTCGAGGAGGTCGCCGCCCTGGTCGGCCTGCACACCGACCGGCTGCCGGCCCAGCTCGACCTGCGCACCGACGGAGGCCGGGCCTGGATCGGCCTGCTCGGCTCGATCGGCACCGAGGCGCTGCGCAACCCCTCACTCGCTCGCGACCAGCGGGTCGCCCGCCGGCTCGCCGCCACGCTCACCGCCGCGCTCGTCGCCGCGTCCTTCCCCGACGAGCCGGGCTGCGGCACGATCCGGCCGCGCATCGTGTCCCGCGTCGTCGAGGCGATGGAGGCCGACCCGGCGCGTGACTGGACCGCCGCCGACCTGGCCCGCGAGGCAGGTGTCGGGATCCGCCGCCTGCAGCAGGGCTTCCAGCGCTACCTCGGCTCCACGCCCACCCAGGAGCTGCTCACGATCCGCCTCGCGCGCGTCCACGGCGACCTGCTGGCCGGGCGCGGGGACACGGTCGCCGAGGTCGCCACCCGGTGGGGCTTCGCGCACCTGGGGCGGTTCGCGGCGTCGTACCGGGAGAGGTACGGGGTCGCGCCCTCCGACAGCCTGCGGTCGCGTTAGCCTCAGTTGGCGGCTGCCCTGTTCGCGGCTGCCCTGCGCTCGAGGAGCGCCCGCTCGCCCGCATTCCGGGTACGACGGGCCGCCTCGTCGAAGGCGTCCGCCGCCTCCGCGCGCCGCCCGGCCCGCTCGAGCAGGTCGCCACGCACGCTCGGCTCGAGCGGGGAGTCCCTGAGCTCGCCCGGAGCGATCGCGTCGAGGACCGCCAACCCGGCCTCGGGACCCGCTGCGCGACCGTGGGCGACGGCACGGTTGACCTCGACGACCGGGCCGGGCGCGGCGGTCGCCAGGACGTCGTACAGACGGGCGATGCGGGTCCAGTCGGTGTCGGCCGCGGTCGCCGAGCGCGCGTGCACGGCGGCGATCGCGGCCTGCAGGTAGTAGCGGCCCACGGGGACGCCGCGCGCGGCGATCACCTCGGCGCGGGCCAGCGCGGCGATGCCGCGGCGGATGAGCAGCTGGTCCCAGCGGCTGCGGTCCTGGTCGTCGAGCAGGACCGGGTTGCCGTCGGCGTCGGTGCGGGCCGGCAGCCGGGAGCCCTGCAGCTCCAGCAGCGCCTGCAGGCCGTGGACCTCCGGCTCGTCGGGTGCGACCGCGGCGAGCAGCCGGGCCAGCCGGATGCCCTCCTGGGCCAGGTCGGGGCGGGTCCAGTCGTCGCCCGCGGTGGCGACGTACCCCTCCGTGAAGACGAGGTAGATGACCGCCATGACGTCGTCGAGGCGCGCGGTGCGCTCGGCGCCGGTCGGCAGCTCGAGCTGCGCGCCGGCCTCGGTCAGCGTCTTCTTCGCCCGCGAGATCCGCTGGCCCATCGTCGCGCTCGGGACGAGGAAGCCGCGGGCGATCTCGTCGGTCGTGAGGCCACCCACGAGGCGGAGGGTGAGCGCGGCGCGCGACTCGGGGGTCAGGGCGGGGTGGCAGCAGAGGAAGACGAGCCGCAGCACGTCGTCCTCGATCTGGTCCACCTGCGCGTCCAGGTCCGGCATGCTGCTCACCTCCTCCGTGCCGAGGGCGTGGCCGAGCTCGTCGGTCTTGCGGCGCAGGGTCTCGGCGCGCCGGATGTGGTCGATGGCGCGACGCTTGGCGGTGGTCATCAGCCACGCGGCGGGGTTGGCGGGCACCCCGTGGGCCGGCCAGTTCTCGAGCGCCGCGACGAGGGCGTCCTGTGCGAGGTCCTCGGCGAGCCCGACGTCGCGGGTCATCCGGGCCAGCACGCCCACCAGCCGGGCCGACTCCTCCCGCCAGGTGGCGGTGATCGCGTCGGCGGTGGTGGCGTCGGCCATGCGGCCAGCCTAGGGGGCCGCGAGGTGCGTGGGTTTCTCCGCCGAGGTGCGTGGGCTTCTCCCGCGAAGTGTGAGGCTTTCTCCACCGAGACGTGACGGTTTCTCCTGCCGAGGGTGCACCAGGCACACCTCGGTGGAGAAAGGTTCACACTTCGGCGGAGAAAACCTCACACTTCGCGCACCACGAGGGTCAGGCGTCGGCGGCCGCCGGCGGCTCGTCGGCGATCTGGCGCAGGGTGGCGACCATCGTGCACTCGGGCCAGTGCTTGGCGTGCAGGGCGGCGAACTCCTCCTGGTTGGCGATCGCCTCCTCGAGGGTGTCGTACTGCAGCAGCGCCCAGCCGCCGACGGCCTCGCGGGCCTCGGCGTACGGGCCGTCGACGCGGGTGACCTCACCCGTGCGGACGACGAAGTTCACCGTGTCCTCGAGGCCGAACAGGCCGCCACCGTCGAGGAAGTGGCCCTTCTGGGCCTGCTCGCCGATGTAGACGTCCATCGCGTCGAACAGCGCCTGGGGCGGGTTGCCCTGTCCCTCTTCCATCCGCACGAGTCCCATGAATCGAGGCATGTCGATCAGTCCTTCTTCTTCGTAGGTGGGTGATTCCGAACCTACGTCGAACGGGCGATCAGGCTTTCGACATCGACCTCGAAAAAACTTCACACATTGCGTCGGTACTGACCGCCGACCTCGAAGAAGGCCTCGGTGACCTGGCCCAGCGAGCACACCCGCGCCGCGTCCATGAGGACCGCGAAGATGTTCTCGCCACTGGTCGCGGCCTCGCGCAGCCGGGCCAGCGCCGCGGCGGCGTCGTCGGCGTGGCGGGCCTGGAAGTCGCGGACCCGCGCGAGCTGCGAGTCCTTCTCCTCCGTGGTCGCGCGGGCGAGCTCGATGTGGTCGGGCGTGCCGTCGCCGGCCTCCGGCGCGCGGAAGGTGTTGACGCCGATGATCGGCAGCGAGCCGTCGTGCTTCTTGTGCTCGTAGAGCATCGACTCGTCCTGGATCCGGCCGCGCTGGTAGCCCGTCTCCATCGCCCCGAGTACGCCGCCGCGCTCGGAGATCCGGTCGAACTCCAGGAGCACCGCCTCCTCGACGAGGTCGGTGAGCTGGTCGATCACGTAGGAGCCCTGGAGCGGGTTCTCGTTGGCGGCCAGGCCCCACTCGCGGTTGATGATCAGCTGGATCGCCAGCGCCCGGCGCACCGACTCGGTCGACGGGGTGGTGACGGCCTCGTCGTAGGCGTTGGTGTGCAGGGAGTTCGCGTTGTCGTAGATCGCGATGAGCGCCTGCAGCGTGGTGCGGATGTCGTTGAAGTCCATCTCCTGCGCGTGCAGGGAGCGGCCCGAGGTCTGGACGTGGTACTTCAGCTTCTGCGAGCGCTCGTTGGCGCCGTACTTCTCCTTCATCGCCACGGCCCAGATGCGGCGGGCGACGCGGCCGATGACGGAGTACTCCGGGTCCATGCCGTTGGAGAAGAAGAACGACAGGTTGGGCGCGAAGTCGTCGATGTCCATGCCGCGCGCGAGGTACGACTCGACGTAGGTGAACCCGTTGGCGAGGGTGAAGGCGAGCTGGCTGATGGGGTTCGCCCCGGCCTCGGCGATGTGGTAGCCGGAGATCGACACGGAGTAGAAGTTGCGGACCTGCTGCTGGATGAACCACTCCTGGATGTCGGCCATGCAGCGCAGCGAGAACTCGGTCGAGAACAGGCAGGTGTTCTGGCCCTGGTCCTCCTTGAGGATGTCGGCCTGGACCGTGCCGCGCACCGACTTGATCGCATCAAAGGGGTCGATGCCGCGCTCGCGGGCCTGGTCCATGACGGTGTTGAGGAAGAACGCCAGCACGGTCGGGGCCGGGCCGTTGATCGTCATGGAGACCGACGTCGTCGGCGAGAGCAGGTCGAAGCCGTCGTACAGCGCCTTCATGTCCTCGAGCGTCGCCACGGAGACGCCGGACGTGCCGACCTTGCCGTAGATGTCGGGGCGCTCGTCGGGGTCGCGGCCGTAGAGCGTTACGGAGTCGAAGGCGGTCGAGAGGCGGGTCGCCGGCTGGCCCTCGGAGAGCAGCTTGAAGCGGCGGTTGGTGCGGAACGGGTCGCCCTCGCCCGCGAACATGCGGGCGGGGTCCTCGTCGGCGCGCTTGAACGGGAAGACGCCGGCGGTGAAGGGGAACTTCCCGGGCAGGTTCTCGCGGCGCCAGAAGCGGACCAGCTCGCCGTGGTCCTCGAAGCGCGGCACGGCGACGCGGGGGATGTGGTTGCCGGAGAGCGAGACGCGCCCGTTGCTGGCCGTGTCGTCGTCGTACGACGCCACGACGGCCGGCCACGCCTCGAGCTGGTCGCGCAGGTCGAGCGGCAGGTCGTCGTTGGCGCGGGCGGCGGCGGCCGCGAGGCCCTCGATCTCGGCGAGCTCGTCGGCCACGGCGGCGAAGCGCTGGGCACGACGGGCCTTCTCGACGAGCAGCTCGGTGTCGGCGTGGTAGCCGCGCACGGTGTGGGCGATCTCGGCGAGGTAGCGGACCCGCTCGGCGGGCAGCACCTGCTGGATGCGGGTCGACTGCTTGCCCTCGACCACGGGCAGCAGGCCCTCGGCGGTGGGGAGCCCCTGGCCGGCGAGGAGGCCGCGCAGGTGCTGGTAGAGCGCGGTGACGCCGTCGTCGTCGAAGGTCGCGGCGGACGTGCCGAAGACGGGCATGTCGGACGGCTGCTTGCCGAAGGCCTCGCGGTTGCGGACCATCTGGCGGCCCACGTCGCGCAGCGCATCGGCCGCGCCACGGCGCTCGAACTTGTTGATCGCGACGGCGTCGGCGAAGTCGAGCATGTCGATCTTCTCCAGCTGCGAGGCTGCGCCGAACTCCGGCGTCATCACGTAGAGCGAGGTGTCGACGAAGGGCACGATCGCGGCGTCGCCCTGGCCGATGCCGGGCGTCTCGACGACGACGAGGTCGAAGCCGGCGGCCTTCACGACGTCGAGCACGTCGGTGAGGTGCTCGGGCACCTCGTGCGCGCCGCGGGTCGCGAGGCTGCGGAAGTAGACGCGGTCGCGGTCCAGGCCGTGGCCGCCGAGGTCGAGGCTGTTCATCCGGATCCGGTCGCCGAGCAGCGCGCCGCCGCCCTTGCGGCGGGTCGGGTCGACGGCGATCACCGCGACGCGGACCTTGTCCTGCTGGTCGATGCGGAGGCGTCGTACGAGCTCGTCGGTGAGGCTCGACTTGCCAGAGCCGCCGGTGCCGGTGATGCCGAGGACCGGCACGGTACGACCGCTGCTCGCCTCGCGCAGGCGGGCGAGGAAGGCCTCGTCGAGGCGGCCGAGCTCGGCGCCGGTGATCGCGCGGGCGAGGGCGGTGCGGTCGCCGGACAGGACCTGCTCCGCGGTGACCGCGCCGGTCTCCCAGAGGTCGGTGTCGCAGGCCTCGACGACCGTGTTGACCATGCCGGGCAGGCCCAGGCGCTGACCGTCCTCCGGGGAGAAGATGGTGACGCCGGAGGCGCGCAGCCGCTCGATCTCGTCGTGGACGATCACGCCGCCGCCACCGCCGACGACGCGGATGTGGTCGGCCCCGCGCTGGCGGAGCAGCTCGACGAGGTACTCGAAGTACTCCACGTGCCCGCCCTGGTACGACGACACGGCGATGCCCTGCACGTCCTCCTCGATCGCGGCCTCGACCACCTCGGCCACCGACCGGTTGTGGCCCAGGTGGACGACCTCGCATCCCTGGCTCTGGAAGATCCGCCGCATGATGTTGATCGACGCGTCGTGGCCGTCGAAGAGGCTCGACGCGGTCACCAGGCGGACCGGGTGCTGCGGGACGTGCAGGGCGGTGTCGGACATGCGGGGATCCCTCCGCGGGAGATCGGGGAAGTGCTCGGACCTCCGATAGTAGGACGTCCTAGTAAATCTGGGAAGTGGGTGCCCACTTCCGGGGGACGGATGCACTACGGTCGAGCCATGTCCGAGCCGCGCCTGCCCTTCGACCCGATCGATCGCGCGGGCGACCTGTGGGAGGAGCACTTCGGCGACGCGACGGCCATGCGCCTGGCCACCTCGGTGATGCGGGTGCAGCAGCTGATGATCGGAGCGCTCGACGCGGCCCTCAAGCCGTTCGGGCTGACCTTCTCCCGCTACGAGGTGCTGGTCCTGCTGCACTTCAGCAGGAGCGGCTCGCTGCCGCTGAGCAAGATCGGCGAGCGGCTGATGGTGCACCCGACCTCGGTCACGAGCGCGATCGACCGGCTCGAGGCCCAGGGCTTCGTCGAGCGGGTGCCGGACGAGGCCGACCGCCGTCGTACCCTCGCGCGGCTGACGCCGTCGGGGCGGAGCACGGTGAAGAAGGCCACCGAGGCCGTGAGCGCGATCGACTTCGCGATCACGGGTCTCACCGACCGGCAGCAGGCCGACACC
Organism: Nocardioides aromaticivorans; assembly: GCF_013408525.1. Taxonomy (NCBI): domain Bacteria; kingdom Bacillati; phylum Actinomycetota; class Actinomycetes; order Propionibacteriales; family Nocardioidaceae; genus Nocardioides; species Nocardioides aromaticivorans. Next base: position 1,497,894 of record NZ_JACBZM010000001.1, on the reverse strand, counting down.
TACCAGCTGCTGCGGCGAGTACGCCGCTCCTCGGGCGACTTCCCGGAGTGACGCGCGCCTAGGGTGCGATGTAGGCGCGCAGCCCGTCCATGGCGTCGTCGATGATGGTCAGCAGGTCGCCGTCGCCGGCCGACGGCCGCGCCAGCCAGTGCTCGTACGCCGACAGCGAGATCGCGAGCGAGACGTGCCCGGCGACCTGCGGGACCAGGTCCGTGGCCAGCGAGCCGGTCCGGCGGGCGACGTCCTCGGCGATGACCTGGCGCCACTCGGCGTAGCGGAGCACGGAGTGGGCCTGCAGCTCGGGCGTGGTCAGGATCAGCCGCATCCGCTCGCGGTGCGGTGGGTGGGCGTCGGTGGGGAAGCGGTTGAACTCGACCACTGCGCGATGGATCGCCGCGTGGACCGGGAGGTCGTCGGGCTGGTCGGCGAGCAGCTCGCGGAAGTGGTCGAGGGTGCGGTCGAACTGGCCCCACGGGATGTCGTTCTTCGACTGGTAGTAGCGGAAGAGGGTGCGACGGCTGACGCCGACGGCCTCGGCGATGGCGTCGAGGGTCGTCCGGGCGAAGCCGCGCTCGGCGAAGAGGGTGAAGGCGGCCTGCTCGATCGCGGCGTGCGACGTGGCCTCGGGGCGCCCCCGCGCACTGCTGCGCACGCTCCTCTGCTCGCCGTCGGTCACGGTGCGCCAACCTATCGCTCGGAGGTCGAGGTCAGATCCCCTCCGAAAGGAGGGGGACTTGTTGCCATGGGTGCAAATAGTGTGGCGGGCACCACATCGGCACGAGTAGAGGAGGAACGATGAACCCTGAGATCGAGCAGGACCAGTCCGTTGACCTGGCCGCCGAGGACCTCATCGAGGAGGTCTCGATCGACGGCATGTGCGGCGTCTACTGACATGGACGCCTTGCTGGGAGAGCCGTGGATGCTCTCGCCGTCGGTGGCACTGCGGCCCGAGCCCTTCGGGGCGCTGGCCTACCACTTCGGCAACCGGAAGCTGACCTTCCTGAAGCGGCCCGAGCTGGTCGCCGTCGTACGGGCCTTGGGGGAGGCGCCGGACGTGCGGACCGCGCTCGAGTCCGTCGGTGTCCCGGCCTCCCAGCACCCCGCTTACGCCGCCGCGCTGCGCGGCCTGGCAGCCACCGACATGATCCGCCCGCGCCCGGCCGGCGCGATGGCTGAGGAGAAGAGCGCATGACCATCGCACCCGAACGTCCGCAGAACGCGAGCCTCGTCCAGCAGTTCGAGTACGGCCTGGATGCTCCGATCTGCCTGACCTGGGAGCTGACCTACGCGTGCAACCTCGAGTGCGCGCACTGCCTGTCCTCGTCAGGACGGCGTGACCCGCGGGAGCTGTCGACCGAGCAGTGCAAGGCGGTGATCGACGAGCTGCAGCGGATGCAGGTGTTCTACGTGAACATCGGCGGTGGCGAGCCGACGATCCGCCCCGACTTCTGGGAGCTGCTCGAGTACGCGGTCAACCACAACGTGGGCGTGAAGTTCTCCACCAACGGGGTGCGGATCACCCCCGAGCGGGCGGCGTTCCTGGCCTCGCCCGCGTGCAACGGGTACGTCGACGTGCAGATCTCCCTCGACGGCGCGACCGCCGAGGTCAACGACTACGTGCGTGGCCCGGGCTCCTACGACACCGCCCTTCGGGCGCTGCAGAACCTGAAGGACGCCGGGTTCGAGGACGCGAAGATCTCGGTGGTCTGCACCCGGGAGAACATCGGCCAGCTGGACGAGTTCAAGGCGCTCGCTGACCGGTTCGGCGCGACCCTGCGGCTGACCCGCCTGCGTCCCAGCGGCCGCGGTGCGGACGTGTGGGACGAGCTGCATCCGCTGCCGGAGCAGCAGCGCGAGCTCTACGACTGGCTGATGGCCCACACCGCAGACGGGGAAGAGGTCCTCACCGGCGACTCGTTCTTCCACCTCGCCGCGTTCGGCGAGTCCCTCCCCGGGCTCAACCTGTGCGGTGCCGGGCGGGTGGTGTGCCTGATCGACCCGATCGGCGACGTGTACGCGTGCCCATTCGCGATCCACGACAACTTCCTGGCGGGCAACCTGCTCGCCGACGGTGGCTTCCAGCGGGTGTGGCAGGACTCGGCACTGTTCAACGAGCTCCGCTCGCCGCAGACCGGTGGCGCCTGCTCGTCGTGTCAGTTCTTCGACTCCTGTCGCGGGGGCTGCATGGCGGCGAAGTTCTTCACCGGACTGCCGCTGGACGGCCCGGACCCCGAGTGCGTGCAGGGCTACGGCGAGCACGCACTGGCCGGCGAGCGGACGATCCCCGCGCCGAGCCAGGACCACTCCAAGGCGAACCCCACCCGCAACCAGCCGGTGATGCTCAAGCTCCTCACCGCGCCGCCGGTCTCCGCCTGCGCCGAGAGCCCGCTCGCCGGCTTCGACCCATTCGACCAGCCGGGGTCTCGTGACGGTTGCTGCGCAACCTCCTCGACCACCGGAACCAACGGAGGCTGCTGCTGATGAGCAAGAAGTTCGAGAACCCCTGGAAGCAGAACCCCTGGTTCGAGTCGGTCGCGGTCGCGCAGGAGCGGGCCCGCAAGCGCCTGCCCCAGCCCGTGTACGGCGCCCTGGTGGCCGGTTCCGAGCGGGGGCAGTCGATCGCGGACAACGAGGCGGCGTTCGCCGAGCTCGGGCTGGCCCCTCACGTGGTCGGGCAGCTGCCGGAGCGGTCCCAGGCCACGACGGTGTTCGGACAGCAGATCGGCCTGCCGGTGATCGTCTCCCCGACCGGCGTACAGGCGGTCCACCCGGACGGTGAGGTCGCCGTCGCCCGCGCGGCCGCGGCACGGGGCACGATCATGGGCCTGTCGAACTTCGCGTCCAAGTCGGTCGAGGACGTCACGGCGACCGGCGCGTCCACGTTCTTCCAGATGTACTGGACCGGCGACCGGGACACGATGGTCCAGCGGATGCAGCGTGCCCACGCAGCCGGGGTGAAGGGCCTGATCGCCACCCTGGACTGGTCGTTCTCGATGGGACGCGACTGGGGCAGCCCGGAGATCCCCGAGAAGGTCGACCTCAAGGCGATGGTGCGCCTGGCTCCGAAGGTCGCGACCAAGCCGCGGTGGATGTGGCAGTTCGGCAAGGAGTTCAGGGCAACCGGCAAGCTGCCCGACCTGACGGCCCCGAATCTCGCCCCTCCCGGACAGACGACGGGACCGACCTTCTTCGGTGCCTACTACGAGTGGATGACCACCCCGCCCCCGTCGTGGGACGACGTGGCGTGGATGCGTGAGACCTGGGCGCAGATCTCCGGGACGCCGTTCGTGCTCAAGGGCGTGTGCCGCATCGACGACGCGCTCCGCGCCGTGGATGCCGGTGTCGACGGGATCTCGGTGTCCAACCACGGCGGCAACAACCTCGACGGCACCCCGGCCGCGATCCGGATGGTCCGCCCGATCGCCGAGGCCGTCGGTGAGCAGATCGATGTCGTCATGGACGGCGGCGTACGCCGCGGCTCCGACGTGGTCAAGGCGCTCGCCATGGGTGCGAAGGCGGTGCTGATCGGCCGCGCGTACCTGTGGGGGCTCGCGGCCAACGGCCAAGCGGGCGTGGAGAACGTCCTCGACGTCCTGTCCGGTGGCATCGACTCCGCCCTGCGCGGACTGGCGTTGTCCTCGACCGCCGAGCTGCGGCCGGAGCACCTGCTGGTCCCCGAGGGCTTCGACCGGGCGCTCGGGGTTCCCGCCTCGCTGCCGGCGGCCGTGCGGGGCTGAGCCCGATGGACCTCGCCTCGGCCACCTCGCCCGGCCTGCCGGCCGGGCCGACGGTGCTCGTGCCCGTCGGCTCGACCGAGCAGCACGGCCCGCACCTGCCCCTCGACACCGACACCGTCATCGCGGTCGGTGTCGCGACCGGTGCTGCGGGCGCGCTGGGGGAGCGGGGCCGTGACGTGGTGGTGGCGCCGGCGATCGCCTACGGCTCCAGCGGCGAGCACCAGGACTTCGCCGGTACGAGCTCGATCGGCACCGGTGTGCTGCACGACGTCGTCGTCGAGCTCACCCGTTCGATGTCGACCTGGGCCGCGCGGATCGTGTTCGTCAACGCCCACGGCGGCAACCTGACCGCACTCCGCGGCGCGGTCGCGCAGCTCGTGCAGGAGGGTCGCGAGGTCGCCTGGGTGCCCTGCGCGACCGAGGAGGTGGACCTGCACGCAGGCCGTACCGAGACCTCCCTGATGCTGCACCTGGCGCCGGGGAAGGTGCGCCTCGACCGCGCGGAGGCCGGCAACACCGGCACCCTCGAGGAGCTGCTCCCGCAGATGATGGCCGGCGGCGTGAAGGCCGTCTCGGCCAACGGCGTGCTCGGCGACCCCGCCGGCGCGTCGGCCGCCGAGGGCGCGGCGGTGCTCGCGTCGATGGTCGAGGACGTCGTCGCGTTCGTCGCGAGGATGCCGTGAGCGCGCCGAGCGGCAGGGTCGTGCTCGTCACGGGTGCCGCCCGTGGCATCGGTGCCGCGACCGTACGACGGCTCGTCGCCCAGGGCGACCGCGTCGTCGCCGTCGACGAGCTCGCGGTGGCGGCGGCCCACGACCAGGTGGTTCCCGTCGTCGCCGACGTCCGCGACCGCTCCGCGCTGGCGGCGGCGGTCGACGCGGCGCTGGACCGCTGGGGTCGGCTGGACGCGGCGGTCGCAGCCGCGGCCGTGGTCGCGGGCGGCGTACCGCTGTGGGAGACGCCGGAGGCGGATCTCGACCTGCTCTGGGACGTCGACGTGAAGGGCGTGTGGAACACCGCCGCCGTCACCGTCCCCGCGATGCTCGCCGGCCCCGACCCGGCCGGGTGCCGGTTCGTCGCGATCGCGTCCGCCGCGGGCCACCACGGGCTGCACCACCTGGCTGCCTACAACGCCGCCAAGCACGCCGTCGTCGGACTGGTGAAGGGCCTGGCCGCCGACCTCGTCGGCACCGGCGCCACCGCCTGCGCCGTCTCACCCGGCTCGACCCGCACCCCGATGCTCGAGGCCACCGCCGCGCTCTACGACCTCGACGACGTCGAGGCCTTCGCCGACAACCAGCTCCTGCGCCGCATCCTCGAGCCCGACGAGGTCGCCGCCACCGTCGCCTTCTGTTGCAGCCGCGACGCCGCGGTCCTCAACGGCTCGGTCGTCCACGCCGACGGCGGGTTCGCGCCATGACCGTGTTGGCGGAGGGCTTCCGGGTCCGGCTGCGCGACGACGTCGTGTACGCCGATGGCGGACGGCTGCTCGTCGGCGGCTCGCCCGTCCGCGCGGTCCGCCTCGGCGACCGCGCCCGCAGCCTGCTCGACGGCGGCGGGCTGACCGTCGAGGACGCGGCCACCGCCCGCCTCGCGCGCCGCCTCCTCGACGGCAACCTCGCCAACCCCGTCCTCGACGAGGTCGAGGTCCCGCTGACCGACCTCACCGTCGTCGTACCCGTCCACGACCGCACCGAACAGCTCGCCCGCTGCCTCGCCGCCCTCGTCCCACTGCCCGTCATCGTGGTCGACGACGCCTCCGAACGCCCGCACCTGGTCGCCGAGGTCGCCCACCGCCACGGCGTCCGCGTCCACCGGCTCACGACCAACGTCGGCCCCGCCGGCGCCCGCAACGCCGGCCTTCGCCTCGTCAGGACGCCGCTCGTCGCGTTCGTCGACTCCGACGTCACCATCGACGCCGCCCGCCTGCTCGACCTCGCGCGTCACTGCACCGACCCCCACGTCGCCCTCGTCGGACCCCAGGTGATCGGCAAGGTGAGGAGCGAGAGGCCCCGCTGGTTCGAGAGGTACGACGCCGCGGCGTCCTCGCTCGACCTCGGCGCCACCGGCGGCGTGGTCCGCCCCGGCGCCGCCGTCGGCTGGCTCCCCTCGGCCTGCCTCGTCGGCCGCACCGACCTCCTGACGGGGGAGCCCGGCGGGGGGATCGGTGGGTTCGAGGACGGCTGGCGGGTCGCCGAGGACGTCGACCTCGTCTGGCGCCTCGTCGACGCCGGCCACGTGGTCCGCTACGACCCCGACGTCCGCGCCGACCACGACGTCCGCGGCACGGTCCGGACCTGGCTGGGCCGCAAGTTCTTCTACGGCACCGGCGGCGCCGACCTCGCCGCCCGCCACGGCGACAAGGTCGCCCCCGCCGTCCTCTCCCCGACCATGGCGCTCAGCGGCTGGGCGCTCCTGCAGCGCCGCTGGTGGTCACTCCCCGTCGCAGCCGTCGCGGGAGCGGCCACGGCCCGCAACCTCGCGCCCCACCTCCCGGTCGAGGACGGCCGCCACGCCGTCGCAGCCCGGCTCGCCGCCAAGGGCACTGGCTGGGCGGTCCGCCAGGAGGCCGGGCTGCTGCTGCGCCACTGGTGGCCCCTCGCCGCCCTCGCCGCGCCCTTCAGCCGCCAGGTCCGTCGAGCCCTGTTCTCCGCGGTCGCCGTCGACATGGTCGTCTTCCTCCGCGAGCGCACCGGCGTCGACCCCCTCACCGCCCTCGCCGCCCGACGCCTCGACGACCTCGCCTACGGCAGCGGCCTGTGGTGGGGCGCGATCCGCCACCGCAGCCCCCGCTGCCTCCTGCCGCGCCGGCCCGGGACCACCCGGGCGGACGGTCGGGGTGAGGTCAGTGCAACAGCGGGTCGAGGTCGCCGGCGCGCCGCGCGATCGTCGTGAGCCGCTCCTGGACGACGGCGATGCCGCTCGGGGAGCCCAGCATCCACAGCGCGGCGTGCAGCACGCCGTCGCGGTTGTAGATCCCGACCACGACCGACTCGGTGCCGGGCGCCACGTCGGCGACCCGGTGCGCGGTGGTCTGCTCGCGCCCGCCGGCCATCAGCTCGCCGAGGGCGGTCCGGGGAAGGCGGGCGTTGAGCTCCGGCTCGGTCAGCGGCGGCGGGAAGTCGGGGTCGGCGTCGAGGATGCGTACGACGCCCGACCGGCAGGAGCACAGGTGGATCCCCACCCGCACCGTCATCCGCAGCTCGGTCAGCAGGTCCCGCGCGGACTGGACGATCGTCGGGGTGAGCGCGGCGTCGACGAACACGTCGACCCGGCGGCCCAGCGCGAAGCCGGAGAGCTCGGGGAGGCGCACGATGTACTCCT